>JAXGMN010000152.1:0-6662 GCA_040768665.1 Thermoguttaceae bacterium | reverse complement strand
CGCTACACCCAGTTTAAGAGCCGGCTGCGACTCAGTTCCTACGATGCGTTCGGCGAACACACGACGACGCTCAAGCCGCCCTTTCCGCTGTGGGTGGACACCTTCCGTCCGCCGCTCGACGGGAAGCGCTGGTATCACCGGTTCCCCGCATTGACCGCGACCGCCGGCGGGTTCGACATCGAGCGCGAAGTACGCACCGGCCACGGTCCGCTCGGCGCGCTTTATCCAACGAACACTGGCCTGCGACAGAAGGAGGGCGACACGATGGCCTTCCTCTACCTGTTGCCGACCGGGATGAACGACCCGCAGGAACCACCGTGGGGCGGTTGGGCCGGACGATACGGGCCGAATGAGGAGCATCCGGGCAAGCCCTATTTCTGGGCCAACCAGAAGGACGCGTGGCGTGGCACGACCAGTCGCGACAACACCTTGGCCCGCTGGGCGGCCGATCTGCAGAATGATTTCCGGGCCCGCCTGGACTGGTGCGTGAAACCTCGCGGCGGGGCCAATCACCGGCCCAACGCGGTGCTGAATGGCCGCAACGGATGGGAAGTCCTGCGACTGGAGGCCAAGCCCGGCAGCGTGGTCGAGCTGGACGCGCACGGCTCCAGCGACCCGGACGGGGACGCGATCACGTACGAGTGGTTCGTCTACGGCGAGGCAGGAACGTACCGGGGCGAGGTTTCCCTGAACGCAGCCAACGGCCCGACGACCGGTTTCACCGCGCCGGAGGTCCAACGAGCCGAGACGGTCCACGTCCTTCTGCGGCTGAAAGATGACGGCGACCCGCCGCTCTGCGCCTATCGGCGGGCCGTGGTCACCGCCAGTCCGTGAGGTTTCCGATTAGGCACTTGATCACAAGTTCGCTGGTAGGGCCGCCTTTAGGCGGTTCGGAAAGACCGGCTAAACCCGGCACTACCAACGCGCGAAGAACCCTGCCCACGCCCTTGCCACCCCCCAGAGCAAACCATGAAGACGACTCTCCTTGGCATTCTCGTTGCGTCGCTGGCCGTGGCCGCTCAGGGCGAGGATTACTTCCCGCCGCCGGAATCGGCCGGCGGCTGGCGTACCTTGAACCGCGCAGAGGACGTCCGCCGGATCACGGGTATGGACCCCGCGAAACTGGATGCGCTGAATCGGTGGCTGCTGGAAAGCGACAAGCGGAACTTTGCAGCGGTGGTCGTTCGCCGCGGATACGTGGTGCTCGAAGTCGAACGCGGCAACAGCGCGAAGACGGATGCCCGCCGGGTGGCGTCGGTGTCCAAGGCTGTCTGTGCGACCGTGCTCGCGATCGCCGCAGAGCAAAGCCAGCACGGACTGACGCCGAAGACGATGAGGTTCGACGACCCGGCCTTCGACTTCATTCCTCAGGCCCAGGACAAGCAAGTCGTCCCACGTTGGTTCGTAGACGAGACGGTCGCACCGACGCACCATGTGAAAGAACCCGAGCTGCGATTCCAGCGTGCCGCGGAATCGTTTTCGCACGGCTGGGAGCTTCCCGCGCGCCTGACGGACGGGCGCGGAGTCGGCATCCCGCAAGACGCCCGCTTCAAGCCGGGCTCCGGCGGCCAGCTGATTGCCTTCGTCCCCAGCCTCGACTTGGTGATCGCCCGCCAAACCGGTAGCAGCGGAAGCTGGGACTACGAGCAGTATCTGCGTCTGGCCTGCCAAGCGGTCGTGAAGGAGTAACCGAGGGATCATGAGTAACCAGACATCAGGAGACGAGACATGAACCGCCGTCGCTTTCTTCAACAGATCGGCTTCGGGACGGCCGGCACCGTATGGGCACCCCGGCTGCCTTCCAGCGGGACCACGACTGCGGCCGAAACGAGCGCACGGCCGCCAGCTACGGGGCCACTGCGGGTCCATCCCCAGAACCCACGCTACTTCACTGACGCCACCGGCAAGGCGGTGTACCTGACCGGCTCGCATACCTGGTCGAACCTCGCCGACATGGGCCCGAGCGATCCGCCGCCGCCGTTCGATTTTGACGCTTATCTGGCCTTCCTCGGCCGCTACGGTCACAATTTCATCCGACTTTGGGCCTGGGAACTCACCGCCTGGGATACGAAGATCTCGGGCGAGAACAAACAGCACACCGTCCAGCCACACCCCTACGCCCGAACCGGCCCCGGCATGGCGCTGGATGGCAAGCCCAAGTTCGATCTGACGATGTTCGACCCGGCCTACTTCCAACGGCTCCGCAGCCGGGTCGAAGCTGCGGGTAGACGGGGCATTTTCGTTTCCGTGATGCTCTTTGAGGGCGTCATTCAGGTCTACCCCGGCGGCTGGCAACGGCATCCGTTCCATCCGGATAACAACGTGAGCCGTCTGGGCGGCGACCTGGCCCAGGCCATCGACATCCATACGCTCAAACACCCGAAGATCAACGCCGTGCAGGAGGCGTATGCCCGAAAGGTCCTCGATACTCTCAGTGACCTCGACAATGTGCTCTACGAGATCTCCAACGAAAACCACGCGCCGTCAACCGAGTGGCAGTACCGCTTCATCCGCCTGCTGAAAGATCACGAGCGAACCAAGGCCAAGCAGCATCCAGTCGGAATGACGTTTCAATGGAAGGGCGGGAGCAATAAAACGCTCTTCGACAGTCCGGCCGACTGGATCTCGCCCAATCCCGAGGGCGGCTATCGTGATGACCCTCCGTCGGCCGACGGGCGGAAGGTGATCCTCAACGACACCGATCATCTCTGGGGCCTTGGCGGCAACGCACCCTGGGTGTGGAAGAGCTTCCTGCGGGGCCTGAACCCAATCTTCATGGACCCCTATGAAGGCGTCGTACTGGGCGCGAAGTTCGATCCGAAATATGAGCCGGTTCGCCGCGCGATGGGCGTGACGCTCCGGCTAGCCGACGAGATGGATCTGGCGGCGATGACGCCCCGCAACGAACTAGCCTCCAGCCGCTACTGCCTGGCCGGGGAAAGCAAGCGGGGCATGGAGTACGTCGTCTACGTACCCCGGAGCGAGGATGTACGTGTCGATCTCGCGGACGCCAAAGGCCAGCTGACCGTCGAGTGGCTCGATCCGGTGAGTGGCAAGAGGATGTCTCGCGGCCAGACCGACGCCGGCGGCAAACGCACCTTCGCATCGCCGATACCCGGCGACGCCGTGTTGTATTTGAGAGCAGCCAAACGTGGAGCATGAGTAACCAGCCATCAGGAGACCCAACATGGACCGACGTCAATTCCTTCATACCGGCCTGTGGACAGCCGGCACCGCATTTGCCACCCGTCTGCCCTTCACCGGGAGGGTACAGGCGGCCGAGAACGCCGCTCCCGCGTCGGCCAACGGACCGCTGCGGACCCATCCGGAAAACCGCCGCTACTTCGCCGACGCCACGGGCCGGGCCGTGTACCTGACCGGCTCGCACACTTGGCCGAACGTGGTGGACCACGGGCCGAGCGACCCGCCGCCGAAGTTCGATTTCAACACCTATCTCGACTTCCTGGCCCGCTACGGCCACAACTTCACTCGACTCTGGACGTGGGAACTGACGTCCTGGGACACAAAGTGCGCCGGCGAGAGCAAGCGGCATACGGCCCAGCCGCACCCCTTCGCCCGGACCGGGCCGGGCGAGGCGCAGGATGGTAAGCCCAAGTTTGATCTCGGGAAGTTCGACCCGGCTTATTTCGACCGACTGCGGAGCCGGGTCGAAGCCGCAGGCAGACGGGGCATTTACGCCTCGGTGATGCTCTTCGAGGGCTGGGGAATTCAGTTCGTCGCCGACGCGTGGAAGCGCCATCCCTTCCACCCGGACAACAACGTGAGTGGCATCGGCAGCGATGTGGCCCAAGGCGTCGACATCCACACGCTCAAGCATCCCAGGATCACCGCCGTTCACGAGACATACGCCAGGAAAGTCGTCGACACGCTGAACGACCTGGACAACGTGCTCTACGAGATCTCCAACGAGAACCATCCGCCCTCGACCCAGTGGCAATACCACATCATCCGCTTGCTGAAGGATTACGAGCGGACGAAGGCGAAGCAGCATCCGGTCGGGATGACCTTCCAGTACAAGGGCGGGAGCAACAAGACGCTCTTCGACAGTCCAGCCGACTGGATTTCGCCTAATCCCGAGGGCGGCTATCGCGATGACCCTCCGGCGGCCGACGGACGGAAGGTGATCCTCAACGACACCGATCATCTCTGGGGTCTGGGCGGCAACGCGCCCTGGGTGTGGAAGAGCTTCCTGCGGGGCCTGAACCCAATCTTCATGGACCCTTACGACGGCCTCGTTCTCGGCGCGAAGCTCGACCCGAAGTACGAACCAGTCCGCAAAGCGCTGGGCGTGACGCTCCGCGTGGCCCGCGCGTCGAACTTGGCCGCGATGACGCCCCGGAGCGAACTGGCCTCCACCCGCTACTGCCTGGCCGGGCAAAGCAAGCAGGGCATGGAGTACGTCGTCTACGTACCCCGGGGCGTGGAAGTAAGTGTCGATCTCGCGGACGCCAAAGGCAAACTAGCCGTCGAGTGGCTCGATCCGGTGAACGGCAAAAGGACGTCTCGCGGCCAAGCCGACGCCGGCGGCAAACGCACGTTCGCATCACCGATCCCCGGCGACGCGGTACTTTGGCTGCAGCCGTCGCGCGGGAACGATTGACCGCGGCAAGCGTCGTTCGAGAGACAACTGTCGCATTTCCGCATCAGCCGATGGCCTGCCTGCCGGTAGGCAAGGCGCAAGCCCACGGTTCCCAGAACCGGACGCTGGCGTGTTCCGCCTGATGCGACAGGCATTTCTCGAACAATGCCAGGTGAAACTGAGAGGGCATCATGAGGCCGATCCAGCATCTTGCGCCTATCGGCGCACGGACGGTGATTGCGGCGGTCCTCGCCGTCCTGGGTGCTGCTGCGCAGCACGGTGTAGCGGCCGACGTCATGGCCTGGACGCGATGGGAGTCGGGGCTCGTCAGCAGCAAGCCCTATGCGAATCCCTACGCCGATGTGACGGTTTCCATCACCTACGCGGGGCCGAACGGTGAGAAGATCGCTGCCTACGGATTCTGGGACGGCGGCGACGCCTTCAAGATCCGCCTGATGTTCCCCGCGGCGGGCGTCTGGACGTGGAGGACGGCGTGCTCGGATACGGATAATTCGGGATTGCATGACAGGCGTGGCTCTGTGACTGTCGTGGATTATATCGGCGAGAACCGACTCTATAGGCACGGCTATCTTAAGATCAGCGATAACAGGCGGTATTTGACCCATGTCAGCGGAGAACCGTTTCTGTGGATCGGAGACACCCCCTGGGCCGCGTTCATCGCCGCGACGCAGGCGGAATGGGCAAGGTACCTTGAGAACCGCAAGGTCAACAAGTTTACCGTCATTCAGGTGCACTGCGGCGGGGCTTGGGCTTGGATCCACCGGGAAGCCGACCGCGACGGAAACTCCCCGTTTCTCGGAACGGGAAGCTCCTTGCGCTGGAATCCTGCCTACTGGCGGCAGGTCGACGAAAAAGTTCGCTGTGCGAACGATCAAGGCCTGCTGGTCTACATCTGTGCGGTTCGCCAGCCCGGACCAGGCTTCCCCGTGGACGATACCCAACAGGTTCGACTCTTTGCGCGAAGCCTGGCGGCGCGGATGATGGGCAGTTTCGTGGTGTATTCGCCCATTGCCGACGACCTGCATTCGCGGCTGGCGGACGCGGCGGGCCGCGCCCTGGACGAGGCGAGTCCCATGCATCTGATCTCCGCTCACCCCCGATTCCTCCTCGAGCCTGCCATCGTCTTTCACGGCAAGGATTACATCGACGTGGCCGGTCTGCAAAGCGGAGAAGGATGGACCCATGATCCCTACCGGAAGGACAAGCCCAAACCGTTTTCCTCCGCGCTGGCAGCGCAAAACGCCATCGAGTTTCCGCTGGCCTTGTATCAGCGCACGCCCGTCAAGCCGGTGATCAATCAGGAGGGGCCCTATGACCATCCGCCGGAGACGAAACCGCCGCGAGTGCCCCTGCCTCCGCGCAAGGCAGGCTACTGGTCGTTGCTTTCCGGAGCAACGGGACACACCTACGGTTGCTTCGGCATTTGGAACTGGGGCCTGCCCGTACGTTGGATGCCGACCTACCCTTATGAAACGGCGCTCCAGCGTCCGTCGGTGACGCACATGAAATACATGTCCGAATTCTTCAGCGCACTCCACTGGTGGACGCTGGAACCCCGTCACGACCTCGTGCGGAATCAAGCTGACTCGTGGATGCAGAGGATGGTCTTGGCTAAGAGCTCCGTCGGTGACCTCGCCGTGGCCTACCTGCCCGACAACGCCGAAATCACCATCGACATGCACGCGTTTCCGGCGCCGATGCGGGCGGAATGGTTCGATCCGACAACAGGCGTGTATCAAACAACTCCCGGAACCGTCCCCCAGACACGCCTGCACACGTTCACGCGACCGGGCGGCTGGGAAGACGCCTTACTGCTGCTGAAGAAGACCGGTTCAGAATCGTCGTCGCCGGCAACGCGTGGGTGCCCGATCAACCCAGCCGACACAATGTCAAGAGATTCGAGTTGTCGCTGGTCCCCGAGCCGGTGACGTTGGATATGACACAGCACCAAGTCCCAAGTACAGGAACGACCGTGATGCGACAGCTTCTATTCAGATCAACCAGATTCGCATCTCCAGCCCCGTGGGCCATCGGCTTGGCG
>JAXGMN010000151.1:0-1633 GCA_040768665.1 Thermoguttaceae bacterium | reverse complement strand
GGCGTCTGCCGATACAACGACAGACAGTCTGCAAAGCCCCCGACAACGCAGGGTATTGAGCCTCACTCGCTATTTGCCAGCCTTCGCTGAAGTTGGTAGCTTGAAAAGTTGCAGGAACCGAATTGCAAGCGAGGATCGCCCGCTTGCGATTCGGGTTGATATGCGTCTGTTCTTTACCGAGATCCTATTGGGGATGAAACGTCTTGGGTGATTCGGTGGCGGGGGCGACACTGGGCAGCCAGACCAGGGGGACCAGGCAGTCGAGGTCGCTTGCCGACCCGTGCGCGCCGGCCGTCGTCCCGTTGTTTCGCGTGATCTCATGCTGGCCGTGGTCCGCCGTAATGATGATCGCATAACCTTGGGCACGCAGCCACGGAACCAGGGTCTTGAGCCATGCATCGGCCTCGGCGCACGCTTCCGCCGCTTCTTGGGAGAACGGGCCGTGGGCATGGAATACGTCGTCGGTCTTGCCATACTGCACGATGACGAACTCGGGGTTCTTCTCTTCGACGACTTCCATGAGGCCGGCCATCACCTCCAGGTCGCCGGCTTTTCCTGGAACCGAGAGGTCTGCATAGCGGCCCAACAAGCGGTCGCCCGTGTAATCCTTCCTGCCAAATCCTCCGCTTCTCATCCCGTGGGCTCGCAACACGCTCAAGAGATCTTCGCAAGCGAGCTTCGAATCGAACGTGGTAATGCCGGTCGTCTTCTGGGAGCCTCCCGTAATCATGCAGCCAAAATTCACGCACGTCACGCTCGGCAGAACCGACCGCAGTTGGGCCTGGTTGTTCGCAGCCGCAAGGCCGTTCAGGTAAGGGGTCTTGTCACGCATTCGATTCCATATTGCGGCTCCAAAGGCGTCGACGCCGAGAATCGCCACCTTTTTTGATCCTTGCAGATCCTTCAGAACCTGTTCGATCGGCGGCGATTCCACCTGCTTCGGCGCCGGCACACCGAGTAGGGCGGCGATGGTTGGAGCAATCGCCTGCATCGGATAAGTTTGGAGGGCCGCGCCGCGGGAGGGCACTTCGGAGGCTACTACGGGCGGGACCGCGCATGAAAACGGAAGGAGCGTGACCAGAAACAGCCTGATTGCGTTCACTGTGAGTGTCTCCCTTGACGGCTTGTTCATTGTATACATCCCGGAATGGAGCCAAGTGATTATTATGGTGTGGTTGTCCCGGCCCACGATCGGCGACCCGGCGTCGGAGGACGCCGCCCCGGCCGCGCTGGTAGTAGTAGTTGCTGACCAATCCAAGACAACCCCCGGAAACGTTTCGCCGAATGGTAAATCAAAAAAGTTGAGGGCCGCGGCGAAACTCGCCGCGGCCGAGGCAGCCGGATTACAGGTACTCCTCCGGGAACTTCCAGGGCGCGCGGTACTCGGGACGTGCCGCTTTCGCCGCCTCGTCGTCGCCGACGATCTGCTCGGTGGCCGGGTCGAAACGCAGCTCGCGGCGAAGCTTCATCGCCAGGTTGGCCAGCATGTTGGACGTGTTGACTTTGTGCATGTAGTTCACCCCGCAACTCGGCTCCTCGCGGCTGCGGATGCAGTCGAGCCACTCCCGTTCGTGGCCCGGCGAAGGCGGGATCGTCTGCTCGGGCGGCGCGGCGCCCACCAACTCAGCCACCT
>JAXGMN010000150.1:0-1639 GCA_040768665.1 Thermoguttaceae bacterium | reverse complement strand
GTTTGTAAACACCCCCGGTGGGGCCGGTTCTTAGTCGCAAACCCCTCTACCACGGCAACAGGGCCGGGTGGGGATAACCTAGAGGGTAAACGTCCGCGGCTGGAGTACGAGATTCGGCGGCACGACCGGCGTGGGATATTTCCCGTCGTGCACGAACGTCCGATTCCGTCCGTAGCGTTTCGCCTCCCGGACTGATGCCTCCAGACGCGAGAAGAGCGACTCGGAGGTGTCCTGCGAATTGGCTTCCGCGACACCACAACTCAGCGTGACGTGGGCTTCCTGCGTGGCCGTCTGGAATTCCGTGAGTTCGATGGTTTGCCTGGCTTTTTCCACGATGCTCGTCGCCTCGCGGATGTCGTCGTCGGGAAAGAGGATCACGAACTGCTGGCCGCTGTACCTGGCGACAATGCTGCTGCCGCGGGTCTCCATCGAGACCAGTTTCGCCACCGCGCCGAGCACCTCGGTGCCGAAACGCTGGCCGCATCGTTCATTCAGGCGGGAAAAATGGTCGATGTCGAGCATGGCCGCGCCGAGCTGGCGTACCCGATGCACGTCTTTGCTCCACCACCGAGCCAATTCCGCTTCCAGCCCGGTGCGGTTAGGGAGTCCGGTGGTTGCGTCCGTGTCGGTCGCCCCCCCGGCAGCGTCCAGCCACTGTTCGTGGCGAGCGATTTCCACCATCGCCTTGTCGAGCACGTCACGAACCTGGTGGTTGGCCTCGACGAATCTTTCTGCTTCGACGGTGGCCCGCCTGCGGCTTTCCTCGAGATCGGCCCGGATGTCGAGGCGGCCCAAACGATCGTTCGACTCTTCGATTTGTCTCGACTGACGATCCATCGCTTCCTGGACGTCGCCGCTGATGGCAGAGTACTCTCCGACATCTCGATGCAAATCTTGGAAACAACCGTAAGCGGTGTTGCGCTGTTCGAGGTATTGCTCGTTTACACGGTCGAGTGCCTTGATCCGGCTCTCGAGCCACTCGGCCGTAGGTGAGGAGTCCGGACTGCGGAGATCGTCGGAAACCTCGAGCATGGTCTCCTCGTAGTCCCGTACGCCGGCCTGCAGCGCGAGCATGGACGATTCGCTAGGGCTCGGCTCGCGCCGCAAAACTTCATCGGTACCGTCCGGGGCCGATGCCGTTGGCGATGGCTCCTGGTCCGGCGCGGCATCGGAAGGCTGGCACGACGTGCCGCTTTCCTCGGATGCGTCTTCGGTTTCCGTACAGACAGGCTTTTCTTCGGTCACGACCGGAAACAGATCGCCGGTTGCGGCTGCCGGAGCTTCGACCCGCGGCTGGGGCGGAACCCACGGGGCCGAGGGCACCATGGCGGGCCGTTGTCTGCCGTGGTAGACAGCCAACGCAAATCCCAAGCCGAGGTTCACGAGGGCGATCAGAAGAATATAGGTAACCACCGATGAGTCTCACTTCGCGCATGTACCAAGCAGCCGGGACAAGACGCCCGGCGGGCGGCATACGAGATCCCATCAAGTGTAGGCTACCGAATCGCCGATTGCGGCGGGCGTCGCATTCGCACCGACGCCGTATCCGCGTAACCGTTCACGCCCACGGCCGCGCACTGGTCCATTTTTCGGCCAATTCGGGTATTCCGGCGCCAAAGACGTTGGCCGAAAACACGGA
>JAXGMN010000149.1:0-1836 GCA_040768665.1 Thermoguttaceae bacterium | reverse complement strand
AGGTGATTGTCGCCGTCGGCGCGGGTTTCCACGTTTACTCGGTCGAAAGGGGGCGAGCGAAACTCGTGAGCGATGCAAAAGCGCCGAACCGTGTGACGTCCTTTGACGTCAGCCCGCGCGGCGATCGCATCGTCTGCGTCACCGCGGAATTCGACGGAGTTGCGAACGGAGAGCCTCACTCGAATCCGGAGCTTCACCTGTTCAACCTGTCCGGCGACCGAATTGCCCATCTCCACCGGGTCGACGCGGTAAACGGGGTGGAACCCATTGCACGACTTTTTTCCCCGCGGATCAGCCCCGACGGGAAGCGGGCCATCGTTCTTCAAGACTGGGGAATAGGAGGAAAGGGGACTCGCGACGACGTGCTGATCGCCGATCTTGAGCGGGAGGTGCCGGCGATCACCGAACGCGTTTGCCAAGTGGCGGATGGTCTGGAAAGCCTTGCCTTCCATCCATCGGGCCGCTTCGCGGTGATCTCCTGCCTGGAGAAGGGGGCCGACGTTGTGGCAACGAGCCATCTGGCGGTCATCGACCTCACGACCCGACCCGCCCGGCTCTTGAGCCATATCCCGATTGAACCGATTCCCGAGGGCATCGAATTCACGCCGGACGGCTCGAAGCTGTTTGTCGGCGCGACGCTGGCGAACCATATCGCGGTGTTTGACGTGGACGGATTCACGCTTCGGCGAAGTCCGTTCGTGCTCCCAACGGGCTTTGCCCCGGCAGCGCTGGCGATCTGGTGCGAGGATGTTTCACCAAAAGTGCAGTGATATCATGGGGCGGTCATCGTCGAGCGTTGCCGAAGTGTTTTGCAACGGAGGGTTGAACGAAGAAAGGACCGAACGGTGAGAAGAGCTATGTTCGATCGGGAACCTGGAAACGCATTGGCGAGTGAAGCCTTCCGGTAACATTCTGTTGAGAATTTCTAAGACTAAGGAGCGCGAACATGAGATTTCGAATACCTCTCACCATCGCAGGGGCGGCGGTGCTGGCAACCACGTTGTTGCACGGCATGGAGACGCAAGGCATTCCCGACCAGGTCCGCAAGGGGTCGGACTATCTTGTCGGCAACTGGATCGGGGAAGGGACCGCCGAGGATCAGCCTGCCACCATGCGGCTGTCGGTGAGGTGGGCCCGGGGCGAGCAGCACCAGGTCTACGAGTGGTCCATTTCGCAACGTGGCGGGGAAACGGTGTACGGAAATGCCGTCGGCGGTCTGGATCGGGGGCGGAATCAGTGGGTCGAGCAGATGATGGAGTCCGACGGAAGCCACTGGACGAACCGGTGGGACCCCGTCGCCGGAGACTCGGTCGAGGAGGTGGAGTTCCACGGTGAGCAGACCATCCGCCACGACGGCAAGGAGATCCAAGCCAAGCTCACCGTCCAGCGCAAAGGCCCTGACGAGTGGCACTACACCGTGGCCGGCACGGAAGGCAAGCCGAACATTCTCTCGATGGCGTTTAAGAGGACACCCGAAAAGCCGGACAAGGCCACCGCCGCGAGGCTGGAAGACCTGGCGTGGCTGATCGGCGACTGGGAGGGGGAGTTCGAATTGCCCTCCGGCTTCGACGAGGTCGGGCCGGCGGGAGCCAAGGTCCGCTCCTTCGAGTCGTGGTGCTGGGGACTCGGAAAGAAGTTCATTTTCTGCCAGTGGCGCGAGGAGGTCGATGGGAAGCACACGGTGACGTCCCATTACGTGGTCGGACCCAATCTCGAGACGGGCGAGTTGTCGACCTGGTTTTTCGAGTCCCTCGGCAGCCACGGTACGGGCACTTGGCGTCTCGAGGGTGACAAATTCGTGCTCCCGTGGCGCAGCATCACGCCAGGCGGCAGGAA
>JAXGMN010000148.1:0-1894 GCA_040768665.1 Thermoguttaceae bacterium | reverse complement strand
TTCTACTCGAAGTTGACCGCAAAAAAGCCGCCAAACAGCGACGGCAGTGTGCAGCCCGGCTGCTTCGGAGCAGCCGGGCTGCTATAGGCGTTCACACTTTCTCCAGACACTGCTCAAGATACGCTCTCGCCCGATTGATCTCAGCGGTTACCTCCCCGAGCGTCTCCAGAATCGGAATCCCGCGCGGGACCGGATGCATGAAGATCTCCGTGTATCCTGCAAACCCGATCTTTTTCAGCGCTGCCAGGATCGGCACAAAGTCCAAGGGGCCGCGGCCCGGCATCTGCAGCAGTTCCTCCTCCTTGGGCAGTTTCGTCATGCAGCCGTTGCCGTGCTGCCACGCATAAAATAGCGTCAGCTTCGGCCCCAGGTCGTCGACAAGCTTCGCCAGAAGTTGCGGATCCTGCGGCAGATGATACGGGGCGAGCGCCACGCCGAGCCCCGGGGACCGGGCCATGTCCGCGAACCAGCGGAGCGAATCGGGCGAGCAAAGCAGGGCGTTGCCGTGGTTTTCGATGGCGATGGTCACACCGTGCTCCTCGGCAGTCGCCGCGTGCGGCTTCATGTCCTCGACGAATTGCCCGACCGCCTGCTTCAGACCGTCGCCGTCCGGCTGTGTCCCGTGCCGGCTTCCGGTCACCAGCACCGTTCCGCCCAGCTTCCGCAGCACGCGGATCTCGTCCTGAAGCTTGAACGGCCCGAGATCAAATCGCGTAATGGCCCCCAGCTTCACGTCGTTTTCGCGGAGCATCTCGGTGAACCGCTCGTGCCCCAAGTCGTCGATCTGCTTTCGCTGGTCGCCGTGGCGCGGCGGCCAGAGATCGATCGCGTCGGCTCCGGTTTTTCGAACTTCCGGCAGGATGTCTGCAAGCTTCAACGTGCCGTACATGCATGAAGCAACGCAGTAGCGGAGCCGAAACGGTTCTCCGGCTGCCGCGGATCGCACGGCCAAGGCGGCGGCTGCGGGCCCTGCGGCCAGAATGCGGCACATGTCGCGGCGGTTCAAGACGCGTTCACCCATGACTCCGGCCCTCCTTCAGCATACGGACAAACTCTTTGAGCAGCGGCGTGTTGTCGCCCCAGGTCCGAGCCGTCACCAGGTTGCCGTCGATCACCACGGCCTGGTCGACGTACGTCGCCCCGCCCTGCTGGGCGTCCATCGCACACTTGGCAACCGTCGTCACCGTCCGGCCGCGAATGCAGTCGGCAGCCGTGAGAATTTCGATCCCGTGGCACAGGGCGGCGACCGGCTTGTTCGTATCGAAGAAGTGGCGGGTGGCGCGGAGCAGGTCCTTGTCGTAGCGGAGGTATTCCGGAGCGCGGCCGCCGGAGACGAACAACCCGGCATATTCCTCCGGATCCACGTCGCGAAACGCGACGCTTGCCCGGATGTGGTACCCCGGACGTTCTTGGGTGATATCCCAGGGAACGTCCGGATTCGGCGGAATCTCGTGCAGCACCGCGTGGTAGAGCCGTGCCTCCGGACCGGCCACGACGACCTCGAAGCCGTCTTCCGGCAATCGATAGTAGGGGTAGAAGGTGTCGAGCACTTCCGTGGCGTCGCCGATCGGCATCAGGATCTTGGGCATGGAGCATTCCTCGGCAGTCTGGTTCTTCTCGGGCGAAAAGCCTCGTGGGGACTGTACCGATTTTAACCCGAACACCCCGCGGGGTGCCAGCCCCGGCGTCGGTCTCGCCGGTCGAAGTCACGGGTGAGGGCGGGGCGATCTGGCCACCAATCGTGGCTCCCGCCGGGCAAGCCCGGCGGCGGCCCGTTGCGCGAGTTGTGGACTCTGATTTCCAGGTCCAGAAGGTAATCTTGTCGCAGTAGTCGAGGTGGTCTCGGATCGGCAGGTGTAACCGATGCGTATAGACGACCAGGGTCAGTATAGAC
>JAXGMN010000147.1:0-2006 GCA_040768665.1 Thermoguttaceae bacterium | reverse complement strand
GTCGGCCGCGGTCGGATGGCCATCGACTGGCTCGAACAGTATTTCGCGGGGCTGCTGTTTGACCGCCCGGTTCAAGAGCGGATCCCGAACTGGTCGTATGTCGCGGTGAAGACGCACAACTCGCGCCCGGCAGGCCTGGACCTTTCTCGGCCCGGCGCGATGAGCGAGTACGGGCAGGGCGCGATGCAGCCTCAGCGGCGCAAGCTCAAAGTCGTATCCTCCATTTCAGGAAAAGTTAAATGAACACACGACAGCTATCAATTCGCGCGGATTCCACGAACCGCGCACAACGATCTGTTACCGCGACTCTGGCCACCGCGGATCCCGTGGCGGTTTTCGATTACCGCACCGGCCGAGTCGTTCTCGAATCGCTCCACATCCCGGGCGTGGAGGTCAAGGACAAAGTCCCGATGTTGACCGACCACGCCCGGTCTGTGCCCTCCACGATCGGCAGCGCGTCGGACTTCGACGCGTCGGCCGACCGGCTGCGTGGAATTCTCCGGTTTGCCTCCGGCACGCTGGCCGGCGACGAGGCATGGGCGCTCGTTGACCAGGGCCATCTGGATTCCGTTAGCGTCGGCTACCACGTTCGCGAGTTCCAGGAGCTGCGGGCCGGCGAAAGCAAAGTCATTTCCGGCAAGCTGTATCAAGCACCCGCCAACGAACCGCTGCGGGTTGTCACCCGTTGGCAGTTGAAAGAAATCTCCCTCGTTCCGATCCCCGCCGATCCCGGCGCGAAAATCGGGCGTTCTTCCCTTTCTGTTCTTACAAGGAGCCAATCTATGTCCACTGGCCACACCCAAGTCTCCCGAGCGATCCCCGATCGCGACATTTCCGGGATGACGTTGCCTGATCTCGCTTCGCACATCCTGCGTCGCATGAATCAACCGATCCCTGAAAATCACCTCGACATGTGCCGCGCGGCATTTTCGACGGCCGATGGAACCGCCGAGCTGGCCGGCATCGTCAATGCGGCGATCCTCGACGGCTTCCGCGCCGTCCCCGATTCGCTGGCGGGCGTCTATCGCGCGGTCGACGTGCCGAACTACCTGGCCGGCGAGTTGGCCGCGCTGAACGTTCACCCGCGAATGTTTCGCGTGGGCCGTGGCGATGTTGCCCCGGCGGCATCGTTCGGCGTTTCGTCGACAGGCTACCGCCTGGCGCGTTTCGGCGTTCAGTTCTGCGTCGACGAACAGGACTACGAGGACTTGGCGCGGATCCGCACCTATCAAGTTGCCTTGGCCGAGATCGGGGCGAGCGTGCGCCGGCTCGTGAGTGACCTGTTGTGGTCGACGTTGTTGTCGAATCCCGAATTGGGCGACGGCACGACGTTGTTCCATGCCGACAGAAGCAACCTTTCGGCCAACGCGCTGAGTGATGCGAATCTCGACACGGGGATGGCCGCCATTGCCTCGCAGACCTCTGAGACCGAAGACGAGGCTCCGGTTCACCTGGCATTGACTCCGCGATATCTGATTACCCCGCCGAGCCTCTACGGCCTGGCCGCGCGGCTGAACGTGGCGATGGATGCCGGCAGCGGTCCCCCGCTCGTTGTGCGGCCGGAATCGAGGTTGTCGACTGCGGGCGTGTTCGACCCGCTGAGCGAATCGACGATCGAGGCCAACGGCACATCGTGGTTGCTGGCCGCGCCCGGCGAGCAAGCTGCCGGCATCGTTCTCGCGCTCTTGAACGGCCAGACCGAACCGCGGATTCGCTCGTACGAGCTGGATCAAGGCGAATGGGGCACGGGCTTCGATGTTTCCTTTTCCTGCGCGGCCGCGGCGGTTGACGGGCGACCGTTGTATTGGAGCAGCGGCCAGTAATTCTTCCCCCGGCTAGTCGTCGGCCGTTTTCCTTTGACGGTCGACGGCAACGGGGACCGGCTGACGCGGTTCACTTCCTTGACGCGCCGGCCGGAGCACAGCCGCCGGGTCGGGTCTTCAAACTTCTTCCCGGCCCGGCGGCGAATTTTCAACCAGGAGCACTTGCTATGCGAATCGAGATCA
>JAXGMN010000146.1:0-2218 GCA_040768665.1 Thermoguttaceae bacterium | reverse complement strand
GGGCACCCACCGGCGCTAGTCGAGACGACAGCCTAGGTGCGTCTTGAGAAATCCGGCGTTGTATTCCGAATTCCCGAGATCCACCTGTAAGCGACCGCGGACGTACACGGGCTTGATGAGGCCGAGTTCCAGAAGCATGCCAGTGCGGCGAAAGAGAACTGCCCGGTCTCCAAGCTACTGTCCGGAGCGAAGATCACCCTTGGGGCCAAGCTCTTGGCCTGACTGACTCACTGCCCCGGAGGAGGAGCCTCATGGACCATTTCGAGATGCGAAAAGCGACGAGGAGATCCGCGATTCCGCATGGGAATTGGTCGCGGCGCAGGTGCAAGCGAGCAAAGAGAAGGCGTTGGACGATTATGGCCTTGCGGTCAGTCGCCAGCAGGGCAGCAGTCGGCTGGAGGCGATTCTGCCGGCTGCCGTGGACGGCCGCGTGGATCGCCTGCTCGTCCAGCAAGGGGCCCGCCAGTGGGGCGTGTTTGATGCGGATAAGCGGACTGTCTCTTTCAACGAAGCGCCGACGAAAGAAAATGAGGATCTGCTGAATACCGCCGCGACGGAAACCTGTCTGACTCAAGGTTCGGTCTACCTGCTTCCGCGGGACCGCATGCCGGAGGGGGCGCCGATCGCGGCAATCTACCGGTACTGAGCGGATTTCGCCTGGCGTATCGCACCCTTGGCATGCGGTTCCAGTCCTCAGCGCCACGCGGTTGTCGTCTCTTGCTCAAGCCGCTCGGCGGCTGTGCGCTGACAGAGCGTCCGGTTGCCACGGTGGACCCTCGCCCGTACATTGGCGCGTCGTGTTGCGTTTACGGCATCCGAGATCGTCCAGGAGGTACACCGCGATGGCCCTGCCCTACCATGAGCCGACATCAGAACTTTCTCCGATGGCCCGCGACCTCCATCGCGCGCTGACCAGCACGATGGAGGAATTGGAGGCGATCGATTGGTACAACCAGCGGGCCGACGTGACCCAGGATGAATCGCTCAAGGCCGTGCTGTTGCACAACCGGGACGAGGAGATCGAGCACGCCGCCATGACTTTGGAATGGCTTCGGCGAAGGATGCCGGAGTTTGACGAGGCTCTGAAGATCTACCTGTTTACGACCAGGCCGATCACCGAAATCGAGGAAGAGGCGGCATCGGGCGAAGGCGGCTCCGAGAAAGCCGACCAGCCGTCGGGTTCCGGGGCACTTGGTATCGGCAAGTTCAAGAAGGGAAGCTGACTTTTCGTGGTTGTTGCATCGGAGTGGTTGTTGCATCGGAAATGACCGCGAGACATGCCTTTGGGGCGACGTCACCGGCCTCCCGCCAGACGGCCTTTCTCACTGCCCAGTGGAAACGTCAATCAAATGCGAAAGGGGACTGACCATGGCTGATCTACTGCGACGAGATTTGTCGCCGCTCACCGCGGAGGCCTGGAAAGAAGTCGACGACAACGCAGCTCGAGTGCTCAAGACCTTGCTGACAGCCCGTACGGTGGTGGATTTCAGCGGGCCGCACGGCTGGCATCTGGGTGCCGTGAATCTCGGCCGGCTATCGGTCGCACCGGCAACGGGGCCGCAAGGGGTTCCTTGGGGGACCCGCCAAGTACTTCCCTTGATCGAGATTCGTGTCCCTTTTGCGCTGTCCCAAATGGAACTCGACGGCATTTCCCGTGGGGCCAAGGATGCTGATTTGGGCCCGCTCGAAGACGCCGCTCGAAGGGTTGCCTGGTTCGAGGACGCGGCGGTGTATCGAGGGTTCTCCGAGGGAGGTATCAAAGGTATCCTCGAGCAGAGCGAGCAGGATGCAGTGTCTCTGCCAACGGCAGGCGAGCAATATCCTGCCGCGGTGGCCAGGGCGGTGGAATCGCTGAAGCTGGAAGGAATTCCGGGGCCATATTCGCTGGTGCTGGGAAGGGGACCGTTTTTCAACCTGATGCAGAGCGGCGAGCGAGGGTATCTGCCGCATCGGATCGTCCATGATTTGATTGGCGGTGTGGTTTTGATGAGTGCGGCGCTGGACGGGGGCCTTCTTCTTTCGACCGCTCCCGACAATTTTGAAATGACCGTCGGGCACGATCTGGCGATCGGCTACGCATCGCACGACCGTGAAACGGTTGAGCTTTATTTCACCGAGGCCTTCACCTTCCGGGTGCTTGAGCCTGCGGCTGCGATCGAACTGAAGGCTTGAGGCGGGGCAGGGCTGGCCTGATAAAAACGGGGACTGGCTCCGCAAC
>JAXGMN010000145.1:0-2231 GCA_040768665.1 Thermoguttaceae bacterium | reverse complement strand
TCGTCCTCCAACGCACCTCCGGCCCCCTGCCGCCTCGTGCGGCAGGGGCCAAAGGTTCGCCGGCTAGAACATGCACGACTTGTGTAGAACGACGATCTTGCCGAGCGGGACCTGGAACCGCCGACCACCTCAGCCACCCAACCCACCCCTGACCCTTGGAAAAAAATCAACCACCAGTCGGTCCCGCTTGCCGAGCGGGACCTGGGCCCCGAAAGCCCACCCGGAGAGCCAACCTCACGTGGCGATCCGGCTCCGGTCTTGGCGGAACTCTTGCCGCAACACCCGGTTGTGCCCTGTTGCAGGCCGGGATACGCTGGCGTTATAATCGCATTTGAGCTATCGCCATCCGTCCGTCCGCACGGTCCGGCGTCATGGGGAGACAAGTAAGGCCGATCCGCGAAAGCGTCATCGGCAGTTCGCCCAGGCGAAATCGCGCGAGGACGGCAACCGGGCGAGCTTGAAACGCCCAAGCGTCGCGGGGCTTCCCGGCAAGCCTTTACACCTACCTTAGTTTCGCTGTTTTGCCGCCCTCCACGGATGAGCGGCTTTGCCACGCCACCGAGCGGCCCAATCCGCTCGCGGTGTGAGTCCCGCCACGCCGTCTGCCCCTCGGGAGCATTGAGAAGTCGTTGACATCGCGGTTGATCCACTCGCACGCACTGAAAGGATAGAAACTATGTCGAAGACAACACGCCGTACCTTTCTCAAGACGGCCACGATTGCGGGCGCCGGGTACTTTGTCGCCGCCGGCAGCCAGAGAGCGCTGAGCCGCTCGGTGAACGAGAAGCCCAACGTCGCCTGCATCGGTGTCGGCGGCAAGGGTGGAAGCGATTCTAAGAACGCCGCCACGTTCGGCAACGTGATCGCCATCTGCGACGTCGACCGGGGCACCCTGGAAGGCAAAGGGAAGGCGGAAGGTTTCCAGAATGCCGAGAAGTTCACCGACTACCGCGAGTTGTTCGCCAAGCACGGCAAGAACATCCAGGTCGCGACCATCAGCACGCCGGACCACATGCACGCTCCGGCGACCCTCGAGGCCATGCGGCTGGGAATCAGTTGCTATACCCAGAAGCCGCTGACCCGGACAATCTACGAGGCCCGCCTGCTGGCCAAGGTCGCCGAGGAGACCGGCGTCTGCACCCAGATGGGCAACCAAGGCACGGCGCTGGATTCATCGCGCGAAGCGATCGCCCAGCTCAAGTCCGGCGTCCTCGGCCCGGTGAAGGAAGTCTACGTCTGGTCGAACCGGCCCGTCTGGGCCCAAGGCCCGGGGCGCCGCATGACCATGGAGAAATTCGCCGAACAGGCCAAGAAGGAAAACGCCGAACAGGCCGAACGGATCATCGAGGCGAAGAAGAAGGAAATCGAGCGGGCTTTGGAACGGCTCGATTGGAAGAACTGGCTGGGCGTCGCCCCCGAGCGCGAATACTGGCCGGGCCTCTACCACAGCTTCCAGTGGCGCGGCTGGTGGGATTTCGGCAGCGGCGCGCTGGGCGACATGGCCTGCCACCAGGTAACCGTCCCGTTCGCCGCCTGCGGGCTCCGCGACCCGAGGTCCGTGGTCGCCAAGACCACCGGCCACGACTATGACAGTTTCCCGGCCAGTTCGATCATCGAATTCGAGTTCCCCGAAACCTCCGAGCGCCCCGCCGTCAAGTTCTGGTGGTACGACCGCAAAGGCAATAAGCCGCCGCAAGAGGTCTTCAGCAAGTGGGGCATCGAGAACGTGTCCAGCAGCGGCGTTCTCATCATCGGCGAAAAGGGCGCCTTCTACAGCAGCGACGATTACTGCGGAAAGTACGAGCTCAAGGGCGTCGAGAAGGTCAGCGTCGATTTCGAGAAGGCCGTCGACAAGGGCAACAACGACCTGAACAACATGTATGAGTTGTTCAGGGCCTTGGACGCGAAAGACCCGAAGATCTGCGAGTCGAACTTCGTCGACCGCGCCGGCCCGCTCACCGAAACGATCCTCCTCGGCAACCTGGCCGTCTGGGCAGCCGTCAAGGGTGGCGAGAACGGCGAGATGGGCGACTGGGGCGAGAAGATCGAGTGGGACGCCAAGAATCTCAAGGTCACCAACCTCGATTCGCTCAAGACGCCGCGCGTGGCCGACCTGGTCAAGCCCAAGTATCCGGAAGGTTATCGGCTGGACTGACGTCCTGCTGCCGTCGACCGGCCGGTACCCGCCCGGCCGGGTAGATTCGGGGGGGGGGGGGCGGCCCGCCGGGCGC
>JAXGMN010000144.1:0-2249 GCA_040768665.1 Thermoguttaceae bacterium | reverse complement strand
GGCATCGTGGCCGCAGGCGTGCATCACCCCCGGGTTCTCGGACGCGAACGGCAACCCGGTCTCTTCTTCGATCGGCAGTGCGTCCATGTCGGCCCTCAGGGCGACGGTGGGCCCGGGGCGGTTGCCGCGGATCAGTGCAACGACCCCGTGGTGAGCCACGCCGGTCTTCAGCTCGTCCACGCCCATGGCTCGCAACTGCTCAGCCACGACCCGCGAAGTCCGCTCTTCGCGGTTGGAGAGCTCCGGATGGGCGTGGAGATCCCGCCGCCACTCGACCACGGCCGGGACGACCTCCTTGACCAGCGCTTCCACTCGTTCCTGCAAATCCTCCGCGGCGGCCAGCGCCGGGCCGATCGTCGACATGGCAATTCCAATAATCAATAAGAGGAGGGGACAGGCACATTTTGCTCCGAAGACTCCGCAAAATGAGCCAGTCCCCAACGGTTTCAGGATGGGCTCGAAGACAACGGTTAGTTTCATGGTGTACCTCCTGGATCCGGTCGCGGCGACCGGCTCATGCGACGGCCGTCCCGCGAGCGCGGAGCCAGAATTCGTCGCGCATGGCGAGGATGTTTTCCGGCGGAACGTCGTACTGGATGTTGTGGACCTGGGTGAAGACGAGATGCGAGTCGGGGCCGAACTCGTCGAGTCGCCGGCGAACGTCCTGCCGCACCAGTGCCGGATCGGGGGCATTCAGGGCGTGCTGGGTGTCGCATCCGCCTCCCCAAAACGCGATGTCTTTGCCGTACTGGCGGACCAGGTCCCGCGGATTCATCTTCCGTGCGCTCACCTGCACCGGGTTGAGGGCGTCGACGCCCATCTCGATCATCAGCGGCACGAAATCGAAGACACAGCCGCAGGAGTGCAGGATCACCTTTTTGCCTCGCGACTTGATGCGGCGGACCAGGTCGGACATGTACGGATAGATGATCTCCTTGTACATGGCAGGCGACATCAGGCCCGACTGCTGCGTTCCCAGGTCATCGGTCAGGAAAACGACGTCGAACCAGTCGCCGAAGGAGTCGAAGAACGCATCCACACGCCGCAGGTAGACTTCGTGGAGCTTCTGCATGATCGCATGGACGAGATCCTTGTTTTCCACAAGATCGACGAAGAACCGCTCAAATCCGCGCAGCAACTGGCCGGCCTGGTTGTAATGCATCCGCCAGAGCGTCACCACGGCCCGGTCGGTCGCTTCGTATTGCGCACGGGCCCGCCGGGCCAGAGCGTCGAGCGGCTCGTCGTAGACCGGAGAGAAATCCCACCGTTCGAACAGTTCGTCGAACCGGTCCAATTCCCGTGCCGACGCGATGCCGGCCAGGGCCGGGGCGACCGGGTCGAAGTAGTAGGCGTCGCGTGCTCGCCGAAACTGCACCTCGCCGCGAGCGTTCGTGACCACCGAGGAACCGTCGGAGCGGTCTTCCACGGCGAAACGCTCGGGCACGATCAGCTCCAGGCCGAAGGGCGTGCGCCAGACCTTGGTCTTGAGAGATCCGAACCAGAGCGCCTCGACGTCGGTGCCCAAGGCCGCGGCCATATCCGCACCGGAAGCGGCAACCAACTGGATCAGGCAGCCGCAACGGATCGGACCGTCGGACAGACCCAAGCATTTGCGGAGCTTGTCGTAGGTGCTCACGTGCACACTCGAGCAGTCGGTGCCACCGAGGTCGAACGCGATGACGTCCGGCTTCCGGCGGTTCAGAGTCGCCAGCACACGCTCACGGCCGGTCATGAGAGGTCTCCTGGTCCTGCCAAACGGTTTCGGGGCCGGTTTGGCCATTTTCGCGCCGAACGGGGCATCAGGTTGGTCCGCCCGGGAAAGGGGACAGGCACCGTCGCGGCAACCTCCGGCCTCGCGGAAAATCTCCGTTTGCGACGGAGCCAGTTCCCTTTCCCGGGCTGCCGTACTGACAGTTTGAGACGTAGCGATCGCGAAAACAGCGGAGCCATCTTATGAGTAGTATTCAGCAACGCGCGCTGGTGGCCATGGCTGCGGCGCTGGCCATGGCTGCGGCGGCCAATGCCCAGGTCCGACCCTACCTCGGATACGTCTACCCGGCTGGCGGACAACAAGGCACGACGTTCCGGATCAAGCTCGGGGGGCAAAATCTCGACGGCGTCAACGAAGTCATCGTCACCGGCAAGGGTGTCTCCGGAAAGGTTGTCGCGTATCTGCGCAAACTGGGCACACAGGACGTAACCCTGCTAAGGGAACAACTGGATGCGTTCAAGCGCCTTGTGCCAAAGGC
>JAXGMN010000143.1:0-2349 GCA_040768665.1 Thermoguttaceae bacterium | reverse complement strand
TTGCCGATTTTCGAGCGCGATGAAGACTTCGCCGCCTTCGAGCGGATTCTGGCCGAGGGGCGCGAGCGGTACGATATGCGGATCCTGGCGTACTGCCTGCTCTCGAATCATTGGCATTGGGTTTTGTGGCCGAAGAGGGACGGCGACCTGTCGCGGTTTGTGGGATGGGTGACGCTGACGCACACCCAGCGTTGGCATGCGTATCGGGGTTCGACGGGGAGCGGGCACGTGTACCAAGGCCGCTTCAAGTCGTTTCCGATTCAGGACGACGATCATTTCTATGTGGTGTGCCGCTACGTGGAGCGGAACGCGCTGCGTGCGATGCTCGTCGAGCAAGCCGAGCAGTGGCAATGGTCGAGTCTATGGCGTTGGAAGTTTGGCACCGCGAAGGAGAAGAAGCTTTTGTCGAATTGGCCCGTGGCACGGCCGCGCGGTTGGACGGCACACGTGAACGCACCGCAGACGGAGGCGGAGTTGGAGGCGATTCGGCGTTGTGTTCGGCGAGGACAACCCTTTGGCGATGAGCGGTGGACAGAGCGGATGGTCAAACGGCTTGGCCAGGAGACGACGATGCGGCCGCGAGGAAGGCCACGAAAGGCCGTGAAAGGTTCCTGACACCTCTGGCCCCGATTCTGCCCCGCATCGTCGCTCCGTCGACTGGTCCTGCGGCTGTCGCCGGGCTGGCCGCACTTGGCCGCCATCGGCCCCGGTTGCGAGATGCGACTCGCCGGAGGGTATACGCGGCCGCGACTCCTGGCGATCGCCGACCATGTAGCAACGGGGCATCGTCCGTCGACGCCCGGCCATGCGCTGGAAGTCATTTCTGAGACGATCCACCACGAAGATCTCCAGGATTGTGGCGAGCCGCCGGCCCGCAGCCGTGCGCGGTGCGAGTTGCGCGCGGACAAGATGACAGTAGACCTGCCGCCGGTCGGCATCCGCCGGGCCTCGGGCGGCCAATTCTGGTCCGGGCTGCTGTTGTTGCTCGTCTCGTTCGGCCTCATTGGCCTCACGGCCTGGTGAGTCGGTCGGCCGGGCGTCGTCGTGGAAGGCTCGGTCCGGCTCGGCCTGCGGATGGCTTCGATCTTTCCGCTGATTGGCTTGGGGGTCATGCTCGGTGCCGGCGGCGCCGGACCCTCCCGGGCGGCCCTGAGCGTACGTGCCGACGGGCTGGTTGTGACCGGGATGACGCCGCTGAGTCGTCGTTTACGCCTGTCTCGGGCGTTGGCTGAGCAGCCCGGCAAGGCTAGAATATCATGATGCCAATCCAGGAGTTCGTCTGGCCGCAGGACAGAATCGACCACATCGACCGGCACGGCGTGGTGCCGGCCGAAGTCGAGGAAGCCTTTTTCGTCAGGCGCTGGTGCAACGCGCGAAGTCCGAGGGCGAGAATCCCGTCCACTACGTTCTCGGGCAAACCAACGCCGGACGACCGCCGCGACGTTGCCGCGGCTGCCAAGCGTCGCCCGAAGAACGTCGCAAAATGGAAATCCTCCTCGGCCTGCGTTTGCGTGAACTGACCTCGAAAGACGCTCGTTCGGCGAAGACGATATGAATCGAAAGCCGTTAGAGCGGTTTTCTTGGAGCGGTGGCGGCCTCGCGGGCGCTGCAATTGGCGCCAGCCTGTGGATGCCCGCAACGGCCGTAGCATCCGGGTGGCCGATGAGTGGAATTGCCGTCAGCCTCGCAGCGGCGTTTCTCCTTCTCGGTTCCGCCTACGGGCTTTGGCGGATTCGACAGAGCTTGTCGGCGTTTCGGGGGTTGATGATCCTTCTGGCCGTCGGATTCTTGTCGACGGTGTCATTTCTTGTGGCCGCGCATGCTTTGCACTTGGACATGGTTTCTTCATGGCCGGCAGGCAAGAGAGCATCTGCGTTGGAATATGCCTGGATCTTGCTCCTGTTCCCTGTTCTGGCTGCATGGTTCTGGCTTCTTAACCGCGCTCCGAACAACCGCGAGGCGGACCGTCCAGCGAATGAGATCCAGCCGAGCGGGCCAGCGGGGTCTGACTCTGAGTCCGCCTGAGTCTGACTACATCAGGCCCTCGGCCGAGCTTCAACAGATGACCGGCCACGCCCCGGCGGGAAGTGCCAGCGGGTGCGGGCACAATCGCCCTGCCAACATGGGAAGGCTGGGTGCAGCAAGTAGTCGATGCGCCCAACTCGCGGAACGGCCCGGACTGCGGTGAAAAGGCTCATCAGCAGTTCCCAGACGACCAGCCCCGTATCATGCTCGGGATCGACCGTCATCTGTCATCGTCAAAGGAGAGGGACCAATGGCTACCCAGAGACTTGCGCCGGTCTTGTTGGTACTCGGCCTTCTGAGCCTGCCCAGGTTCACCATGATCGC
>JAXGMN010000142.1:0-2463 GCA_040768665.1 Thermoguttaceae bacterium | reverse complement strand
TCAACGGCAGCATCCGCACCAGCGAGCAGGAATACATGGCCCAGCTCCTGCGCCGCAAGTCGAAGGTGCTCGTCGCCTTCGGCTCGTGCGCCAGCGAAGGCTGCATCCCGGGCCTGGCCAACCTCAACACGAAAGAAGAGATCTTCGATACTTCGTACCGCGATACCGTCTCGACCGAAAATCCCCAGGGAATCCGGCCCCAGCCCGAAACCAAGGTACCCGAGGGAACGCTCCACCTGCCGGTCCTCTATGATACGGTCAAGACGCTCGGGCAGACCGTGCCGGTCGACTACTCGTTGCCCGGCTGCCCGCCGGAAGCGGATCGCATCTGGGATGCCATTACGGCCATTCTCACGGGCAACCTGCCCGCGCCGGGCTCCGTGATCGGCAGCAATACAACCGTCTGCGACACATGTTCGCGAAAGCGGTCGGAGAAGAAGATCAAGAAGTTCTACCGGACCTGGGAAATCATTCCCGACGAGGAAACCTGTCTGTTGGAGCAGGGGCTGCTCTGCTGCGGCATCGCCACCCGCGCCGGCTGCGGCGCCCTGTGCCCGCAGGTCAACTCGCCGTGCATCGGCTGCTATGGCGCAAACGACGGCGTGGCCGACTACGGCGCGCGATTGATGAGCGCCCTGGCCTCGGTGATCGACTCCGACGACCCGGATGAGATCGACCGCATCATCCAGGAGGGCATTCCGGACCCGGTAGGCAGCTTCTACCGCTTCAGCCTTGCCCACAGCCTGTTGCGTCGCAATAAACTCGCCAAGAAAAACGGCAACGGTGCCGCAGCGGCGACCCCAGCCAAAGCGTCGTCGTGACGAGGAGGACCGTAAACGATGAGTACTGTAACCAAACCGAAACGCATTTCGATTGACCCGATCACGCGGCTCGAAGGCCACGGCAAAATCGACATCTTCCTCAACGAGGAAGGCGACGTGGCCAACGCGTATCTCCAGATCCCGGAGCTCCGCGGATTCGAGCGGTTCTGCGTCGGCCGGCCGGCCGAAGAGATGCCGAACCTGACGGCCCGCATCTGCGGCGTCTGCCCGGAGGCGCACCACATGGCGGCCACCAAGGCCCTGGACGGCGTGTTCCACGTCGACCCGCCGCCGACGGCCAAGAAGCTCCGCGAGCTGTTCTACAGCATTTTCTTCGCCACCGACCACACGACCCACTTCTACGCGCTGGGCGGCCCCGACTTTGTCGTCGGCCCCGAGGCCCCGCCGGCCGAGCGGAATATTTTGGGTGTGGTCGCCAAGGTCGGTATGGATATCGCCGGCAAGGTGCTCAAGATGCGCCGCGACGGCCACCACCTGATCAAAACGATCGGCGGCCGGCCCGTGCATCCCAACTGGGGCCTGCCCGGCGGCGTCAGCCGCGGCATCAATGAAGAGCAGCGCAAGGAGATCGAGGAGCTCGGCCGCCACGCGATCGAGTTCGCCAAGTTCTCGCTGCAGCTCTTCGCCGACGTCGTCCTGAAGAATTCGGACTATGTCAACCTGATCACCGGCGGCATCTATACCCATAAGACCTACAACATGGGCATGGTCGACGCCGACAACAAGGTGAATTTTTTCGATGGCAAGGTCCGCGTCACCGGGCCGGATGGAAAAGAGCACGCCAAGTACGACGCGAAGGACTACCGAGAGTACGTCGCCGAGCGCGTCGAGCCCTGGTCGTACCTCAAGTTCCCGTACTTGAAGAAGGTCGGGTGGAAGGGTTTTGTCGACGGCCCGGATTCCGGCGTCTACAAGGCCACGCCGCTGTCCCGGCTGAATGCCGCCGACGGCATGGCCACGCCGCTGGCCCAGAAAGAGTACGAGCGGTTCCACGAAGTCCTGGGCGGCAAGCCGGTCCATCACACGCTGGCCACGCACTGGGCTCGCCTGATCGAGCTGCTCTACGCCACGGAGCGTTGGGTCGAGCTGGCCACGGATCCGGAGATCACCGGCAAGGAGTATCGCGTGTTGCCGACCGAGACGCCCACCGAGGGCATCGGCTGCGTGGAAGCCCCGCGGGGCACGCTCACGCACCATTACACGACCGACGAGCGCGGGCTCCTCACCAAGGTGAACCTGATCGTCGGCACTACCAACAACAACGCTCCGATCTGCATGTCGGTGAAGCAGGCCGCTCAGGGCCTTATCAAGAAGGGCGAAGTCCGCGAGGGCCTGTTGAACAAGGTCGAGATGGCCTTCCGCGCCTACGATCCCTGCTTCGGCTGCGCGACGCACAACCTCCCCGGCCAGATGCCGCTGGAGGTCGTGATCCGCGATCCGAGGGGTGAAGTGGTGAGGAAACTCTCGCAGTACGTGTAGTATCGACGAGCGCGACGGACAACCGTCGCGTCTGCAAAGCGCCAGGGGCGGCAGGAACTTTTCGATCTTGCCGCCCTGTTTTTTTTGATCTGCAGCAGAGCTTTTCGAATGCCCTGGGCTTGGTGGGAACCTGGCATTCTTT
>JAXGMN010000141.1:0-2517 GCA_040768665.1 Thermoguttaceae bacterium | reverse complement strand
CAAACGGTGCGATTTTGTCAGAAAGGAGGTTGGATGAAATCTAATCCTACCCGGGCGGGTCCAAGCCCGTCCGGAAATCTTCACTCGAACTCGGCATCTGCCGGGGTACGCAGCCAGCGTCGGGAGGTAACGAACGGCGACGAAGGGGCCAGGTGAAGATAGTCCGGGAGGCGTCACGTTTCGGCTCGGGTGGTGGGCCAAGCTCCCTAACCTGCTGAAGCCTTGAGGGATTGATCCCCCTCCTGCGCGTCGGGACTTGGTTACGACGCGGAGGCCATCAGAGTGACTGGTGGGGTCGCCTGGACAAAATGGCTGACAACACTGAACCGGTGAAAGTCCTACTTCGTCCGCTCTCAGAGCCCCGGCTTAGAAAGCGGTAACGCCAATCTATAAGTCTAAGACGAAAAGAGCGGCGGACGCGATGGAACGAGGAAGGCGCCTGGCCTCTCTCGTGAAAGGATGGCAGCTCTTCCGGAGTAGTCGCGGGCGGGACGACCACCGCGATGAAAGGAAGGACCGTTGGAAAGTGATGACCACTGCCACAGGACATGGAGACAGTTAGCCCGGCGACTGCGGCCGCAACAGGCCTGCCTGCTCCTCTTTCAGGAAACCCGCCGCCGCTAACGAACATCTTCAACTGCCTGCCGCCGAGGGGGCATCCGACCGAACGATCCGCAGGATCAGCAGAAGGAACGCAAGTGGCAAAAGGTAAATGCAAAGTCCATAGTCTGACAGGACGGATCACCTCCAAGCTGATGCACGAAGCTTGGCGGGCCGTGCGTCGCAACCGCGGCGCGGCGGGGATCGACAAGGTGAGCATCCAGATGTTCGAGAAGAACCTGGAGGAGAATCTTGACCGCCTGATGCGGGAATTGAAACAGGGGACCTTTGAGCCCCACTGCTGTGAACATCTTTGCTCATCGTTTGACGGCGGCACGGCGCGATTGGTGGAGCACGCGGTAGACGGAAGTGTGGCCGCCTTTCGGATACACCTTGTCCGGATGTGGTGGCGGAGGTTTCTTGTTCGTCGCCTTGCGCCACAGCTCGGACCACTGCCCATGTAACAATTCCCGCAGGCGACGCGCGACTTGCGGCGGCGTCCAAGTCGTCGACAACAACTCCACCGTCGCCTCGGTGCTTAATAATTCCGTCCATGCCGTCAACTGCCGATGGACGTCCACGAACAGATTCTCGCCCGAGATCTCCTTCGGAGCCAACTCCTGACCCTCTGCAATGTAGGCCCTCGCCACTTGGATCACGTTGTACAACAGAAAACAGAACGAGGCTTGAAAGATCGTCGCGCACGGCGTACTCCCGATCAACGATTTCAAGTGAAAGACTTCCGTTACTTGCTGGAACATCCGCTCGATGCCCCACCGCTCCAAGTACACGCGCAGCAAGTCCGGTGCCGGATAGGCTTCCGCGTCCACCAGGTCCGTGAGGAGGATGATCTCTTCTTCTCCCTTGCGTTTCAGCCGAATCCGCCGCACATACCGTCGCCGCGGGTCGCCCGGTTTGCCGATCCACCCCCAATCCTCTTTGTACATTCGCCCCGCGTCAAACCCCGTCACGGTCGGGCGGCTGGTGTCGCGGTGGAAATGCAGCTTCTTATTCCACCGCATGACGAAATGATCATCCCCTTGCGTGAACAATGCCGCTTGGTTCAGGTCGCAGAAACCCCGGTCCGTTACATGCAAGAAGGGGCCTGCCAGCGATTGTCGCACTTGCGCCACCGTGGACGGCATCAACGTCGTCTCGCCGCATTCGCCATCCTCGTCCGCCGCCATACACACCGCCATTCCCGTCCGCAACACCTGCGTTACTACCAACTTGCCGCCCAGCACTTTGCCACGATATTTCCGCAGGACTTTCAGCCGCTTGGCCACATGCTTGAGCGTCTTTCCATCGTGAAACACGATTTCCAGTTTCCCCAGCGAATTCGGAGCTGTCCGATCTGCAATGCCCGGCGGATAGAGTTCCGCCAGGTGGCCCGCTGCTGGATGCCTGGGAGGAGATGGACCAGCGCTATCTTGTGGAAGTGAAGAAGAACACGCTGGTGTGGACCGTCGATCCTGCAACGTTGCCGGGATACTCGCCGGGGCCGAAGCGTCGCAAGAAGCTGGGTTCCTATCGCTACAAGGAAGTCCGCTCTGTCCAGGAGATTGCTGCGGATCTGCCGGATGAAGCCTGGCAACAGTTGAAGCTGCGAGAGGGAGCCAAAGGGCCGCTGGTCTGCGAGTTCGTCGCCATCCGAGTGTGGGCGATGCGACACAACAAGCCGGGGCCGCCGATCTGGGTCTTGTTTCGTCGCACGCTCGCCGACGCAGCGGAGACAAAGTACTACGTGAGCAACGCTGAGGAGGAGACGCCTTGGCAGACGCTGGCCATGGTCAGTGGCACGCGTTGGTACGTGGAGGAGTACTTCGAAGACGGGAAGATGCACCTGGGCATGGCTCATTACGAAGTGCGGTCTTGGGCCGGGTGGTACCATCACATGAGCCTGGTTGCCCTGGCTCA
>JAXGMN010000140.1:0-2532 GCA_040768665.1 Thermoguttaceae bacterium | reverse complement strand
GTTCAGTAATTGATGCCATCGTGGCCGGTGCGGCGCGATCTGTCAAGCAAGAGACCAGGATCGAAGCGGTCGGAACGGCCGATAGACCTGCCGACAGTTTCTCCGCCGACAACGAAACAATTCCCTGCTCTCGTCCGTCTTATCCAATGAGCACCTTCCCTTCACATGCCCCCATTCTAGGGAGTCAAGCCATGTCGGCCGGCAAATGCGTCCCGTTGGAGATGTTGACGGCAATTGCAGTCGTCTTGCTGTTGGGGGGAGCCTCGTCGAGCACCGCAGAGAAGCCGCAGGTGGACGCGGAAAAGACGAGTGCCCTGGAAAAATTGGGGGAAAACGTCACGCAGGGCTCGTTGCGGGCCGTCCGGCAGAACGGGGAGATGGTCGAATGTCCGCTTCGCCACACCGACGTCCAGGCCGACGTCTCCGGGTTCATCGCACGCGTGAAGGTTACCCAAACGTTCTACAACCCGACCGACGAGCGAATCGAGGCAGTCTACGTCTTTCCTCTCCCCCACGAGGCGGCCGTCGACGACATGACGATGATCGTAGGCGATCGGAAGATCGTCGGATTGATCAAACGGAGGGCCGAGGCGAGACAAGTCTACGAGGAGGCGCTGGCCGCGGGGCAGACGGCAGCTCTGCTGGAGCAGGAGCGGCCCAACATCTTTACCCAGTCGGTCGGCAATCTCGACCCGGGCCAGGAAGTGAACATCGAGATCCGCTACGTCGACGTGCTCAACTACGACAAGGGGACCTACGAGTTCCATTTCCCGATGGTGGTCGGCCCTCGGTTCATTCCGGGGGCTCCGGTTGGGCAGCCGCAGGCGACGCCGCCGGAGCTTCAGGGCAAGGTCTCGCCGCCGGTGCCGGATACGACCCGCGTGCCCGACGCTTCCCGGATCAGCCCGCCGGTGCTCAAGCCCGGCTTCCGCAACGGGCACGACATTTCGCTTTCGCTGCGGTTGGAAGCGGGTGTTCCGGTCCGGGATCTCAAGGTCGTGAACCACGAGGCAACGGTCGAGCGCGAAGGGAAAACCCGCGCCCGCGTGAAGCTTTCGCCGGACGACTCGATTCCCAACAAGGACTTCGTCCTGCGCTACTACGTGGTCGGCGAGAAGCCCGAGATGGCGGTCCTCAGCCACACGGGCGAATACACCGACACGAAGCGACTCGGCCACGGCTACTTCATGCTAATGGTCCAGCCTAAGGAAGACGAGCGCCTCACGAAGAGCCCGCCCCGCGAGATCGTCTTCCTGCTGGACGTGAGCGGATCGATGAGCGGACAGCCGACCGAAAAGGTCAAGGAAGCGATGCGCGAGATGCTCAAGCTCTGCCGCGAGGTCGACACCTTGCAGGTGATCACGTTCGCCGGCCAAACCCGGCAACTGTTCGACAAACCGGTGCCCGTCAATCGGGAGAACATTGCCGAGGCGCTCAATTTCACCCAGCAGATCCGCGGAAGCGGCGGCACCCACATGCTCGAAGGCGTCAAGCGGGCGATCGACCAGCCGATCGACAGCCAACGCGTGCGGATCGTCATCATGCTCACCGACGGCTACATCGGCAACGAGGCCGAGATCATCGAGCACGTGGGCAAGCAGTGCGGCGACCAGGTCCGCTTCTGGGCGATCGGCATCGGCAGCTCGCCCAACATGTTCCTGATCGACGGCGTGGCCCGTCAGGGCGGCGGAATGGGAAAACGCCTCGCGCTCGACGAGACGGCCGCCGGGCTGGCCGAAGAGGTCATCTCGCGGATCCAGCGAGCGCAACTCGCCAAGATCCGGATCGACTGGGGCGGCCTCGACGTGGCCGAGACCTATCCGGCAAAGATCCCCGAGCTGTGGGCCGGCCGGCCCGTGATCCTCTTCGGCCGGTACCGCGGCGGAGGCACTGCCGAGATTACTCTCCGTGGCGTCGTCGAAGGCGAGTCCGCCCAATGGCCGTTCGAGGTGAAATTCCCGGAGAGTCAACCCGGGCACGACGTGCTGGCGAAGGTCTGGGCACGCAGAAAAATCGAAGACCTGATGCAGCAGACGTACTACGCGGGCTCGCCGGCCGTGGAAGAGGAGGTCACGGCGATCGCGCTGGATTACCGCTTGATGAGCCAATACACCAGCTTCGTGGCCGTGGACGCCGACGAAGCGGAGAAGCTCGATCGCCAACCGCAGGCCCAGCCGCCACGGCGCATGCTCGTGCCGGTGCCGTTGCCCGAGGGGACCCGGTGGGAAGGCTTTTTTGGGCCGGTCGGAGAGACCTTGGGCGAGTCGGTCGATTTGGCGTTCGGGGCCGTGAAGAGGGAGGCCAAGGCAGCAGACCGGCTTTCAGGTCTGGGCCTCGCTGCAGACGGCCGTGCCGGAGCCAGATGGGGAATGCCTGGACGCATGGGCAATGAAATGTCCGGCATGGGCATGGGCATGGGCGGCATGGGCGGTGGTGCGTTGGGCGGCGGAGTCGTCGCAGGCAAGCCGATGGCAGCCGGGCGGCCGGCGATGCTCATACCCTACGCCCCGGCGCCGACGAACGGTCCTTCCA
>JAXGMN010000139.1:0-2544 GCA_040768665.1 Thermoguttaceae bacterium | reverse complement strand
TGGCTCATTTTGCGGAGTCTTCGGAGCAAAATGTGCCTGTCCCCTCCTCCTCGCGCGGTCTTGGTATAGGCTCTAAGAAGCAGCCGGGCGGATCCGATGTGGCCTGATTCGCCACACGGAACGGTTGTCAAAAAGGCGCCAGACGTCTACGATGAGTCCGTACACGCTGTCGTTGTTTTGAGTCGCCTTTTGACACTTGCTTTGCCGGTCCTACGCTGGGATGATGAAAAAGGGGACTGGCTCCGCACGATCTCGTGTTTTTGCTCCGATACAGCCACGATTGCGTGCGGTGCTTGCCCCCTTTTTCATCAAACCAGTCCTATGCAGCGGAAGCTCCCCGTGGACTCTCCTCCGATTTTGCCGTTCCAGTCCAAGCCGGGCGCTGCTGCTGTTGCTGCGGAGCTACTCTGGCAGGTTCCCCATGCCGCCGACCCGATCACCTACCTGGGTACCGTTCTGCCGGTTATGCTGTCGGCCGTAGGTGGGGATTTCGTCGCCTTGGCGGAAGCCGTGGAGGGCCGCTGGTCGGCGATCGCTCAATCGGGCAATCGCCGCAGCTTGCCGGGCCAGCTCCTGGCCGACTCACTCGACCGGGAATCACCGGCGGCGGCCGACGATTGGCTGGTCGCGCCGCTGGCTGTCGGAATCGCGCCGGCGCAGGCGGTCGTCGTTCACCTTTCGGCCGACGCGAATCCCACGAAGGCCCTGGCCGGACTGACCGAGTTGGTGCCCGTACTCCGGGAAGGGCTTGCCGCGGTCAATTCCCGCCATCGCGACCAGCGGCGTGCGCGACGGCTGGAGACGATCCTTCAAATCACCAACCAGTGGAATCGCACTCGCGAGGTCGAGCCGCTGCTGGTCAAAATGGCCGAAGCGGCAACGCGGCTTCTGGAAGCCGACCGCGCCAGCATTTTTGTCTGGGACCGGCGCAGGCACGAACTGGTTGGTCGGCCCGCGCTCGGCGTTGCCGACGGCGAACTGCGGATTCCCGACGACCGCGGCGTGGTGGGCCAGGTGATCAAGTCCGGTGAAGCTCGCCGGGTAGATGCCGCCATCGAGTCTCACGAGATCGACCGCGACGTCGATGCGAAGCTCGGCTATGAAACCCGCTCGCTGCTGTGCGTTCCATTGCGAGGCAGGTCGGGCGAACTGGTCGGGGCATTCGAACTAATCAATAAGCTCTCGGGCCGTTTCACTGCAGAAGACGAAGATGCCCTCACCGAACTCGCTGCTCACGCCGCAATCGCCTTGGAGAATGCTCAGGATCGCGAGGAACTCCTCTCGACAACACGGCAGATTGCCGACCAGACGGCCGACCAGGTCCGCCTGATCGGCCAGAGTCCTGCCATCGAGTCGCTACGTTCCATCATCCGACGCGTGGCCGATACTGAGCTCGCGGTGCTTATCCTTGGCGAGAATGGCACCGGCAAGGAAGTGGTGGCGCAGTCGATTCACTATCTGAGCAGCCGGCGGAGAAAGCCGTTTGTGGCGGTCAACTGCGCGGCGATCCCCGACACGCTCGCCGAGAGTGAACTGTTCGGCCATGAGAAGGGCGCTTTCACCGACGCTCGCGACGTCCGGTTGGGGAAATTCGAATTGGCCTCCGGCGGCACGCTGTTTCTCGATGAAATCGGGGATCTGAGCCTCAGCGGACAGGCCAAGCTGCTGCGGGTAGTTGAAGAACGCGTGCTGGTTCGAGTTGGCGGGTCCATGCCGATCCAGACCGACGCCAGAGTCGTCGCGGCGACCAACCAGGATCTGGCGGAAATGGTCCGCCAGAAGCGGTTTCGCGAGGACCTTTATTTCCGTCTCAACGTGGTTACGCTGGAAATCCCGCCGCTCCGCGAACGGACCAGCGATATCCTCTCCTTGGCAGAGCACTTTCTGAGCGACTTCTGCCACAAGGCTCGGCGGAAGGTTCCCAGCTTTTCTTCGGCGGCCAGAAAGCGGTTGGAATCCCATGCCTGGCCGGGCAACGTCCGGGAACTGCGCAACCTTATGGAGCGGATCGCGTACCTTTCTGCGGAGGACCGCATCGAGGCCGAGGATCTCGCTTTCATCCTGTCCCCCCGCCGGCCCGAGTCGACGACCGCTGAAATCAGCGGGAAATTGGCCGACGCAACGGTGCAATTCCAAAGGGAGTATATCGCTCGAGCCATCGAACAGTGTGGTGGCAACATGACCCAGGCCGCCGAGGGGCTCGGTTTGCATCGTTCCAACCTGTACCGCAAAATGCGGCAGCTCGGAATGGCGGCGCCCGACTAGATCAGGTTTCGCAGTGGAATTGTCGTGGGGCGAGCCCGTTTTGGCCACCAATCGTGGCATCCACCGGGCACGCCTGGCGGCAGCTTATTCCCCGAATTGCGGCTTCTGATAAAGGGGGGACGGTGTCAGGCATGCCTCTTGCGCGGGTTCCCTCTTCCTGCATCGGCTCGCGTGCTTTAGGATGCGATGTTTCCGCGCAGTGCCGGCTACCGCCGCGCCCAGGTGGGGTGGGCGGCGCGCTGGTGCAGTATCCATCGGTTAACTCAAACTGGTTTCTAT
>JAXGMN010000138.1:0-2599 GCA_040768665.1 Thermoguttaceae bacterium | reverse complement strand
AGGGTATCGTACTCTTGCCGCCGGAATCCCGTCTCTGCGTCGTCGCCCTCTGTCCGGCCGCTTTGCTGTTGGGCCGGTCCACCACCGCACACCGTGTCGATGGCAAGTTGTAGCTGGTGGTCATTGAACGCAGCGAGCAACTCGCGGAATTGCTTTCGCAACTGGGCTGGTTCGGGAGTAACACCTGCTCCCGAAAGAATTCCGACAAATGTGCTTATCGGAGGTTGTTCCAAGAGCGTGATGACCTCGGCCACGGTGCTATCCTCACTGCGGGGGAGATAGATAGAGCTATGCACCTGTGCGAAATAAACGTTGGCGGCACTCCGGAGCGTACCGCGAAGTGGCCTGCCGCATCCCTCGCCATGATCGGTGCCGAGCCACGGGCGAAGCCCGGGGCACAGGAAAGGCGTTTTGTTGTTATCCAGTGTCCGGCTCAGTTCGGTGTCGGTGCCGTCGGGGCTTGCATTGGTGATTCCCGCGAGAGTCCGTTCAGGCCCGCCATCGATTTTTACCTTCTGGCCCGCCAGCGTCATTCCACCGGTTGAAAGGAGCCTCATCGGGGGCGGTTTCTGCGGCGGAGTCGCAGATTGATACACCCATTCGACCCACGGGAAATCTTGTATGTGACCGGCATCGCACATTGCGACGAACGGCACCTGGACGATGTAGCGGATCCATCCACGGGCCTCGCATTCCGCGCATTTGAGCCGGCCTTTCGTGACCAGCGGAACCTTGCGCATCAATCCGCAGCGCGTGCAATAATGCCATTGCGGGAATCGGAGGAATGGGACAGTCAGGTAACCATTGGTCGGGGGATCGTGCCGGCGCACACGCCGATGGTCTGGAGGCAGGTAGAAATGTTCCACATCGAGGCGCGCGGCGAGCCGCCATTCGTCCACGTGGTATTCTCGCCGGTCGATGTTCTCAGCGTCTCCGGATTCGTGCTTGAACCAGTGGTCAAGCCCGGCACAGATGACGGAAACGCCATCTGGCAAGATCATCATCGCGCCGGGGCCAAACGGCGAAATGAGCTGGCCGCGCCGCACGGGTCCTCTAGGCATCTTCGGTGTCCTCCAATTCGTCCAGCATGTAAAGCTGCGTAATTTCCACTTGGCATTCCGCATCCACATTGCGGAGAGATTGAGGCGTAGCCCACGATACTCGCGCCTTGTCCGGCGCGACATACGCTCCCGCGGGCCGCATCAGCGGCATATCCTCTGCGTGCAATGCCCCACCCCATTTCAGCCGCTGCCATCGCTGCCACTCATCGGCTCTTCGCTGGAGTATTCTGCGGAGCGATGGGAGTTCGTCTGGATCAACGGTTGCCGCACGGCCGTCCAGAATACTCGCCGCGGCGTCAATGAGTACAGCGGGGAATGGATAGGGGCTTTCCGCCTGGTCTGAGTCCCCCATTTGCCTGACGTAACTGGCGATTACCGCATGCACTGCACGATCAAGTGCCGGCCGCGAAAACGGAGTCACACTCGTCGGCTCAACCTGGGCGTAAAGCCGCTCGTGATAACTGCGGAATTTCTCGAAGTGTGAACGGTCGCGGGGTTTTGATGCGGCGTAAATCGTAACTACGAGCCCCGGCCGATCCGATTTCCGGCCAACGCGGCCTGTCACCTGAATGTATTGCGAGGTCGTTTTCGGCTGGCCGACAACAGCCATAAGCGACAACCGGTCAATGTCCACGCCGACTTCGATGATATTCGAGGCGAGGCAGACATCTACAGCGTGCCCCTGGTGCGAATCGGTTGGCACTTCCAGTGCGGAGATGGCCTTCGGAACCTCGTCACCAGGCAACCGGCCCGTGAGTTCGAGCATCTTTCTGATTTGCCGGACATCCTGGAATCCGATGCCGAGCCGCTGCTTTAATGCCCCCTTCAACAGATCCGGGATGTCCGATTGGAACAGCGTGAGCGTCGTTCCAAGCTCGCGGAGACTGTTGAAAAACAGGAGCAGCGTCCACCAGGGGTCGCGGTCAGGTCCCGGAAGTGGCTGCGGAGCTTGCAGCAGCGCCGCAAACGTGCGGACCTGAACTGTCTGGAGCGATCCCAGTCCGGGAGCATGGACGCCGACGTAAATGCGCCCCCTTTCCAGGGTGCCGTCTGGCCGGCGCGCGACCCTCGCGAAGAACGAGTCATCGGCATCCAGACCCGGTGGGGGAAACAGGCTGGTCCGCCCACGCGCATACAACCCCTGCACTTGTTCCGTATAGCTGCGGATTGTCGCGGTGGAACTGATGATCTTCGGTCGAACGGCGTCCGGCCCGCGGCGGTCCGTGCATAACTCCTCAATGATGGGTTCGTAAAGGCCAACCATTGAGCCGAGCGGGCCTGAGATGAGGTGCAGCTCGTCCTGGATGATAAGTCCCGGTGGCGAATGCGCTCTTGTCCCCTCGTCTGCGATGCCAAACAGTGCACGCGCCTGCGGCCGCCAGGCAAGCATTGCGAACTTGTCCACGGTGCCGATTACGAGTGCCGGCCGAATCTCGTAAATATCCTCGTCGATCACATAAAGGGGGAGAGACTGATGGAACTCGCAGTTCCGGTCAGGGCAAGCATACGCAACAGTGTTTCCGCGCTGCATATATCCG
>JAXGMN010000137.1:0-2639 GCA_040768665.1 Thermoguttaceae bacterium | reverse complement strand
GTCTACGCATCGCCCGGCTGGTCCGACAACCGCGGGCACGTCTGGTCGCAGGGGATGTTCGAGCATTACCTGCTGGGAGGCGACCGGCGGTCGTACGACACGGCGAGACTTATCTCCGATGTGTACGGCGGGCCAGGTACGACCAATTACAGCTTCTTCAATGCCCGCGAGCCCGGCTGGGTCGGAAAGATGCAGGTGGCCGCCTATCTGGCCACCGAGGACCTCTTCTATCTCAACGCGGCCAAGATCCTGATCGATGCGGTCTACGAGAAGTCGCTGGCCACCGGCGATCACGGATTCCACTACCATCAGCTCCCGACCGGCCACTGCAATTGCCCCGACGACACAAAACACTCCGGCGAGGCAGGCTTCATGCTCGCCGTCGAGATGACCGCCCAGCGGATGTATTACGAGGAAACCGGAGACGAACGGGCGGCGGACGACATCGTCAAGACCGCCCGATTTATCGCGGACACGATGTGGGTGCCGGCCGAAAAGGCATTCCGCTACACCTCCTGCCCGAAAACCTCCGCATCGGTCGCTACGGCCTGGATCCAAATGCAAGGCATGGCGTTCGCCGCGCGGCACGCCAACGACGCCCGACTGGCCGACATCTGCCGCCAGGCACTCGCGGCCGGCTGGACCAGCCTTCCCACCAGCGGAAAGGCGGCGGGATACGTCCTCTGCACGTCGGCCCAGGCGTTGGACGAGGTCGGCAGGCTTCCCGGAATCCGCTTCAACGAATTTCTGCAGCGGATCACGGCGCTCTTCAGCGGCCCCGCGGCCCGCACGCTGCCGACGATCGTCCCGAATCCGAACTTCGAGAAAAGTATCGACGGCTGGCCTTCGCGCGGCTGGCAAGTCGAGCGATGCACCGAGATCAAGCACTCCGGCGCGGCGTCGCTCAAGATCTCCGGAACCTTTGCCGAACAGGGCGAGTATGTCAACACCACCTACGACAAGGCCACCTCGCCTTACGAGATCAAGTGGCTCGTGCCCGGCAGGCAATACCGCCTGACCGCGTGGCTGCGGGTGGACAAGCTCAGCCAAGACATCCCCGCGCCCTCCGTGCGGATACAGTTCCGCGATACGGCCGGATCCCGCTCTTCCGCCACGACCAACGCCTACGACCTCTCGCGACCCGAAAGCTGGCAGAAGCTCTCGGTCGACTTCCGCGTGCCGGAGTACAACACGAGGAACTACCTTGCCCTGAACACCCGCACGCGCGAGGCGATCGACGTCCTGATGTACTTCGACGACATCAGCATCGTCCCGTCGGACCTCGCCGCCGAAGAGACCTGCACCTATCTGGAACTGGACCCGCAAAACGCGGCACTGGGCGGCGGCGTCCGCCTGCAGCCGCCGGCCGACTTCCCGCAGCGGGCGGCAATCCAGGGCCGGGGGACGGCATCGTGGCAGGTACATTTTCCGGCCGCGGGCACCTACCTCGCCTGGCTGCGTGCATACAATGGCGGCAATGCGCCGTCGGTCTCCGTCGGAGAGACGGAGATTGCAGCCCCGGCCGACATCGCCGAGCCAACCTGGCATTCCTTGGGCAAAGTCGATCTGGCGGCGGGAGATCACGCGGTCACGATCAAGCTCAGTGATGGCACCGCCATCGTCGGCGGCCTCGTGTTCACGACCGATCCGACGATCGGAATCGCGCTCTCCGAAAACAAAGACCAATAGGTTTTCAAGATAGCCGAGATGCTCCTGTGTGCGAAGCGCGCGGCGTTGGACGACAGGCCCCTTCGATCATCAAAGGGATTGCCTTCGACGTACGCAGCGAAATAGACTATAAGGCGTATTCAATAATCCCTCGAGTGCGACGGTGTTTTCATGGCGACGGCAAGCACATGGCCCTTGGTTCTTCACCTGGGACCACTGGGAAGATCGATCACGGACGAAGAGTTTTTCCAGTTCTGTCAGTTGAACCGGGAACTTAACATTGAGCGTACCAGCGAAGGAGAAATCATCGTTATGCCGCCGTCAGGTGGGGAGTCCGGCAGGCGTGAGCTGGGGGCGGGGGCCGCTTTGTACCATTGGGCAGAGTCCGACGGCACAGGGGTGCCATTTGGTTCATCCACGGGTTTCGTCCTTCCCAATGGAGCCGAGCGATCGCCGGACCTGGCGTGGGTAAGACGCGAGCGGTGGGAGGCGTTGACGACGGCAGAGCGCGAGCGATTTCCTCCCCTATGCCCGGACTTCGTGGTCGAGATTCGCTCTCGGACTGATCGGCTCCCTGCTTTGCAGGAGAAGATGCGCGAGTATATTGCCAACGGCGCGGAGCTTGGATGGCTCATCGATCCGGCGAGAAAGAGGGTCTACATCTACCGGCCCGGCGCTGCAGTGGTCCGCTTGGACAACCCGGAAACGATCTCCGGCGATCCTCTACTCCCCGGTTTCACACTCGATCTGCGTCGACTCTTCGCATAAGAAGCCCTAACAAAACGGGAACAGGCACCTCGCCAAGATCCCGATTCTGCATGGGTTGCGAATGTTCGGCTCGGAGCCAGTCCGCGTTTTGTTAGGGCTTCTAAGCTAAGGGAGTCGAGAGCCAGTCGTCTGGCCTTCTCCGGCTCTCAACTCGCGACTCTCATTCTTTCGCTCTCCGTCACGCCGGCAATTCGTAGCCTGCG
>JAXGMN010000136.1:0-2660 GCA_040768665.1 Thermoguttaceae bacterium | reverse complement strand
ACCACGAGCCTGTCGATCAGGTTCTCTTGGCGAATGAGACGCTGGGGAAGGCGGCCAGTGGTGAGGGGCTTCTGGCGATTGTACCAGTGCGTCCAGGGAGGGGCTGACTGCCCGGCCTGGGCCAGTTTGGCCGGAAGCTCAGAGAGATCTCCCAGAATTCGTTCCACGTAGTGCTCGTTCTGGAGATTCGGGATCAGCATGATTTCCGGCGGCAGGCATTGGAAATCGCGGGTCAGTTTCTTCCGGCCGTGCCGTTTGCGGCAACACCGCTTTGCCTTGCCCCAGTGGCCCTCCAGGCCATTCGTCGTCCGCTCCCGCGAGGCCACGGGGAACAGCCTCGACCAGTAACGATCCAGATGCTCCACGATGATCCTGCACCGCACGGCACGCGGCGGATCGCTGGGGTCCTCCACCTGCCTGCGCAACTCCTCACGCAGGGCTTCCAGGGATTGCTGCATCGCCGTGCTCTCGTCCGCCTCCAGCAGGTATGGGTCGTGGAGAGGGCTTTCTCCTTGAGCCGAAAGCCGCATCGCACTTCGCAGGCGGGTAAACAACTGCCACGCTTGCTCGAATTCCGCGGCCGCTTCCATCACACGCGAGTCGTTCAAGTAATCCTGCAGCATTTTCAACAGATTTCCCAGGACTTGAGGCGCCCGCTGGCGTACGGCCGGTTCCTCCAGTAACTGCTGCAACGCGGCCGCGGCCCGGCCCACCCGGCGATGCAGATACAACAGGTACGGATCGAACGGGTAGCCCTGGCGGCGGCCGTCGCGCGGATAGTCCAAGATCCATTGATGAACGGCCACCACCAGTTCGCGGCCCAACACGTCGGCCGGCACCTCGGCGGCTTGTCCTTGTAGCAAGTGCGCCAGGCTGGTAGCATCTTCCACGTGGTCGCGCAGCCACAGCGTTTGGCCGCGGCGTTGCTCCTTCAGCCGGGCCTGCAGCTTGAGCTTGCGGACCAATTCTCGCAGAGCCACTTGCGGCTTTGCGTACAGGTCTTCTCCGATATCTCGCAGCAAGTGGAAGTGACAGGCGCGGTGCACCACGGCCTCGCCCCAGACCGCCTCACAGGCAGCGGCCATGGCATCGCCCAGATCGTGCAACGCTTCCTGGGGCCTTCCGAACCGCTCGGTGGCCTCGTGAAGGCAGGGGATGATCTCGTCGGCGTTTTCGGTGGCGATCTTCCATGCGTCCAAACACAAGCCGCTTTCGGCATCCAACAGGCCAAAGTACAGCGGCGTGCCCGGTTCGACCGTGGCATCCATCAACCAGGTACTCCGCCCTCGTTGCTCGAACCACTCACGCAACAGCGGCGTCGCGGATTGCCGGTGCAGATGGCCGAAGTAATAGAGGAACTTCATCGCCAGATCATGCAGGCTGCTGAAGGGGATGCAGAGCGGGCGCAGTCTGGCCGCGATGTCCTGCAGGCATCGTCCTTCCAAGAACGTTTGCACGCCGACGTGGGCGATCAGGTCGTAGCCATACTTGCCCCCTTTGGGAACCAAGCCGGCCAAAAGGGGCGAGTGCCGCAGTTGACAATCGCCCGTAGTGCGGACCACCTCGACGGCGGCAAAGGCGTTCAGTTCCCGGGTCACGACCTGGCGACAGGTCGTCTTTTGCACCTGCGTTTGCTCATCTGCCGGCTGATCGAAACGATGGCAGATCCCCGAGGGTACGTGTAGCGTCCCGAAGGCCGCTTGCCAGTAGTCTCGCCACTGATGGAACAGCATGGCAGCCTTCAGGGTGTCGTTTTTTTTAGACCATAGAAGGCCGTCGCTTGGCGGACTTGATCGGCATGGATGGCCAAGCCCTGGGCCTGGAGAGACTTCGCCAGCGAAGCGTCGCTGGCTCCGGGCTTTCGCAGCATCTGGAGCAACAAGTGAATGACGTCCATGGGCTCCATGCCCGGCGGCAACGGGGGCGCCGGTCGCGCGGCCGGTACCCAAGGCGCTGCGCTCGCAGGGGGTTGTCGTGTGGCTTGTTGCTGCTGGTGTTTGTCCGGGTTGGCCGAGGTGTACACGGCCCAGTGGCCGAGCGAGAAGCGTTGAATCTCCCCGCGGTGCAGCAAGAGGCTCAGATGGTTGTGCACGCGGGTGCCCAGCCATTGCTGGAGTTCTTCCACGGTGCAGCCTTGGGTGGACTGTTCGACCAATGCCAGGATGGTCTGGGGCAGGTTGCCGTGTCGGGAGAAGCAGAGCTGCTGATAGACCCACAGTCCGCGGCGATCGAAGCGGGGGACGCTCTTGAGCGTGACATAGGCGGAATTGCCGTTGATGCTGACGTACGTGCCCACCTTGGCCAATGCTCGCTGGACGGTTTTGGAAGAGACCTGCAATAGTCGGGCCAGTTCCGCGTAAGGGGCGACCCGCCGCTGCCTGAGCAGTTCGACGACCTGCGATTCGCGTGGGGTAAGATCTACCATGCTCGCCTCCAATGTCCTGCAATGTAATCATCCCCGAAAATGCAACGAACCAATTACATAATAGGACATTCCTCCAGAAGAAAAAAGGGGCCCGAAAGCCCCGAGAATAGCCAATTTCACGCACCGAGTCTCCTCTCTGCCTGTCCGACCATGTAGAATGCCACCCTTCTAGATCGCCAGAACGTATTGTCCCGCTTCACCTTCGGAAAAACCCAACCAAATCTCGGAATGATTG
>JAXGMN010000135.1:0-2715 GCA_040768665.1 Thermoguttaceae bacterium | reverse complement strand
TTAACCGCACTGCCCAACGGGCCGCGCGCCGGTGACGGATAGCCGCGCTCTGCCCCGCGCGCGGCCCGTTGGGCACTGCGGCTAAACGATGAATTCGCAGACCCCTGGGGGACCACCATGAAAGACGTGCTTACCCTGGTGCTGGGCGGCGGGCGAGGAACGCGGCTGTATCCGCTGACGAAGTATCGGTCGAAACCGGCGGTGCCGGTGGGAGGGAAGTACCGGCTGATCGACATTCCCCTGTCGAATTGCATCCACAGCGGATTGAACCACATCTACGTCGTCACGCAGTTCAACTCCGTCAGCCTGCACCACCACATCCGCAGCACGTACAACTTCGACGTTTTCGGGCGGGGTTTCGTGGAGATCCTCGCCGCCCAGCAGACGCTCGGCAACGGCCACTGGTACCAGGGCACCGCCGACGCAGTCCGCCAGAACCTCCGGTACATTCAGCAGCGCGACGTGACGGAGGTGCTCATTCTCTCCGGCGACCAACTCTACCGGATGAATTATCAGGGAATGGTCGAGGCCCATCGGCATTCGGGCGCGGATGTGACGATCGCGGCGGTGCCGGTATACAGCCGCGATGCCGCCGGGCTGGGGATCATGCGGGTCGATCGCGATGGGCGGGTCGAGGGTTTTCTGGAGAAGCCGCAGACGGAAGAGGAAGTTGACCTGGTGCGGACCGATCCGGAGTGGATCGATTCGCGGGGCGTCGCAAGCCGCGGACGCGACTGCCTGGCGAACATGGGCATCTACCTGTTCAACCGGAAGACGCTGATCGACGTGCTGGAGAAGACCGATTATCAGGACTTTGGGAAGGAGGTGTTTCCGGCGTCGATCCGCAGCCGGCGCGTCGAGATGCATCTGTTCGACGGCTACTGGGAAGACATCGGGACGATCAAGGCTTTTTACGAGGCGAACTTGAGCCTGGCCGGCAAGTCGCCCCCGTTTCCGCTGCTCGCTGCGGACGCTCCGGTGTATTCGCGGGCCCGCTTCTTGCCGCCGTCGCGGCTGGACGGCGTGACGGTGCGGGGAAGCCTTGTGGCCGACGGGTGCGTCATCGGCGAGGGGACGGTGATTGAGAACAGCATCATCGGCCTGCGATGCGTGATCGGGCCGGATGTCGTCATTCGCGATTCGGTGGTGATGGGCAACGATTTCTATGACGACGACGCCCGGCACGGACCGGGGCGGCGCAACGGCCTGCCGGCTCTGGGAATCGGTCCGGGCGCGCGCATCCAGCGGGCGATCATCGACAAGAACTGCGCGATCGGCCGCAATGTGCAGATCGTCAATCCGGAGGGCCTGGAAGCGACCGACGAAACCGAACACGCGATGATTTGCGATGGCATCGTCGTCGTGCCGAAGGCGGCTACGATCCCGGACGGATGGGCGCTGTAAGCTCCGCCTCAGACGAGCACGGCGACGACAGCGACGCCGATCATAACAGCACCGACGCTCGTTTTTGCCAAGGTGCCGAAAAACCGGCCCCAGAAGGCGGCCCTTCCAACTTGCCAGGTTTCTTCGAGCGGGCGGCCGGTCGAGTGTTCGCCGAGCATGGCGCCGACCATCGCTCCGATGGCGGCGAAGAGGACTGCCGCGACGATCGGGCCGATGACCGGGATCGGGATGCCAATGCCGGCGCCGAGCACGGCGCCCACGATCGAGCCCAGCAGGGCCATGAGCGCACCGCGCCGGCTGCCGCCGCCTTTGGCCACCCCCAGAGCCCCGGCCAGGAACTCGATCAGCTCGCCGATGGCCGCCAGCACCAGAAGTCCTATGACCACCCGCCAGCCGAAATCCGCCGGAGGTTCAAGGGGGATGAACCAAGCGTAAAGAGCGGCTGCGGCGACCATGAACCAGTTTCCCGGCAGGCCGAATATGGTCATGAGAAGGCCGGAAAACAACAAGAGGATGAGCAAAACGGCATAGAGTACACTCATATCGCCCTTTCTACGACAGGTTGACGCGACCTGCGACAGTGCCCGCACTTCTCCTTCCACAATCCCCTCTTGTAGCTACTCGGTAAACTGATACAATAAAGGGGGTAAGCTGGGGCTATTGCCTCGAGTTCGCGTCGTTGGGATGAGTGGAGTCTGAAAATGATGCGGGAGAACTTCGAACAAGTTTTGGAAGGACTAGTCCAGCGGCAGCCATTTCAGGTGTTCACGGTCGAATTGCACGGGGGGCAGCGGTTCGAGGTCGATCATCCTCGTGCCTTGGTGGTTCGAGACGGCGTGGCCGTGTTCATCGCGCCTGGCGGCGTCCCCATTTGGTTCGACCATGAAAGCGTCAACCAGATTGTTGGCGCTCCCGCGAACACTACCATCTGAGCGTACCACGTCTTGGCCAATGCTGTCCGGGCGTGAGAGCCACTTCATCCATGCCGAGCGGTTGATGCCTGGAATCCCTATGAGTGGCAATAGCGGTTGGTAGCTCGCATCGTCCTCCGCACTCTCCGCGGCAAATTGTTCGGCACTCATCGGACCTCTCCACGACGGATTGACGCGACCTGCGACAGTCTGGCCGGTTGGCGCTTGGACGGACTCGCTACCGCAACAGGGCCGGTAAGGAGCCGCAAGAGAATCAGATGGGCAATCGTCGTAGGGTGGATTTCAATACACCCATTGTTTTACGGGTGGACTAAAATCCACCCTACGTCAAAGTGTATAACTTGTTTTATTACGGCCCGTTGCCGCTGAAAATTCACGG
>JAXGMN010000134.1:0-3002 GCA_040768665.1 Thermoguttaceae bacterium | reverse complement strand
CGTTGGATGCCGAGCAGCAGCGTTTGCTCATTCACGGCTACCACGCCGCGGTGAGCTACATGGACGCTCAGCTCGGCCGGGTGCTCGATGCCCTGGATCGAAGCCCTTTCGCGAAGAACACCGTCATCGTGCTCTGGGGCGACCACGGCTGGCATCTCGGCGACCACGGTATGTGGTGCAAGCATACCAACTACGAGCAAGCCGCACGGATCCCGCTCATTGTCGTTGCTCCCGGAAAGGCAGAGGCAGGGGCGAAGACGGCTTCGCTGGTGGAGACGGTGGACCTCTACCCGACGCTCTGCGAACTAGCGGGGCTCCCCGTACCACAGGGGCTGGACGGCGCCAGTTTCGTCGCTGCCTTGAAGGCGCCGGGCGCGCCCACCAAGGACTCCGTCTTCCACGTCTATCCGCGGCGGCAGTTGATGGGCCGAGCCGTCCGTACCGGCCGCTATCGGCTCGTCGAGTGGAAGGAGATCGGCCAACCTGCCGAGACCGCCGTGCTCGAACTGTACGACTATGAAACGGATCCCGAGGAAGCGAAAAACCTCGCTGAGACGACGCCTCAGATCGTGGCACAGCTCCGTGCCGTTTTGTCGCAGCAGCCGGAAGCCAGGCCCCAGGTGAAGGCCAGCCAGGAGCAGAACGCGAAGAAGAAAGCCGGCAGTCGATCGGCGACGGGCAAGCCGAAACAGGATCGGGCCGCCATGTTCGCCAAGCGCGACAAAGACGGCGACGGCAAGCTCACCCGCGAAGAGTTTCTCGACAGGCAGCCTGATCCCGACGAAGCGCCGAAGCGGTACATCCTCTTTGACGTAGACAAGGATGGGTTCATCGACCGCGAAGAGTATATCACCGCAGGTAAGAACCGGAAGTAGTTCTATCAGCCCGGCTGCTCGGAAGCAGCCGGGCTGATCTCCGCTAATCGCAGCCCGACGGACTTAAGCGGCTGGGCTGCCGGCGTTCATCGGTCGCGAGCCGCCGCGCGGACGTAGTCGATCCCCACTTCGCCCGCGTTGGTGCCGCCGGCCGGGTCGATCCGGATCCCGGTGATCGTCTGGCCGTTCCACGCCGGGTGCTCCTTCAAGTCCAACCGATACTCGTGGAACTGTCCGTCCGACTGCACGGCGAAGCGGGTCGATCGCTGTTCCGCGAAACCCGGTGAGGACTCCGTCGACCAGAAGAACTGGCCGCCTCCTCCGGCATCGGTTCGCATTCGGATGACGACCTGCGGAGCCGATGCACTATCGACCCGGAGCACCGTGCGGATCAGGTAGGGATCGGGGCCGGTGATCCTCGCGTGCAGCAATCCTTCGCCCGGGGTGTTCTCCGCCAAATGGTTGGCCGCAACGAATCCTTCCGTCGAATTGTCGAACTCGAAGGCAATCCGCTCCGCGAGTTGCGGCAACCGGGCAACGTCTCGGTACTGAACGCCTTCCAGACGAACCGCGGACTGGCCGTCGCGCGGCACGCGGATCGCGATCCACGCATGCGCATCGTCGTAATGCCAGCCGGACTGCTCGCTCGCTTGGACATCGCTCTGCGCCGGGACGGACTGCCCGCCGACGAATACCCGTTCGGGTCGTGTCACGTTCGCTACCAGGACGACACCTTGCTGGCCGACAGGATAGACGACGTTGAAACGAACCACGTTTGCTTCCCATGCCCCGTCGCGGAGCTGGCCGATCGTGGTGATCGGGATGCAATGGTCTTTGTCGCGGAGAATCATCGTCCGGGGATTTTCCGGGCGGCCGATGAGCGTGAACACGGTCCACAGGATGAGTCGCGGGCCGAACACCCACGCGCACTTCTTCGAATCGATCGCGCTGATGTTGTCGGGCCAGAGCGCAACGTTCTCGCCTTCGAGGTCCTGCTGGTGGATTGCGCTGCGGACGACCAACTCCGCGATCTGCTGCCAGGGATAGCTCTTGTCGTGCTCAGCCAGATCGAACAGCGCATTGGCGTAGCGCAACCCGTTCCACTGCACGGGGCGGCCGAACCAGGAGCCTTGAAACCAGGTGGCCCCGAATACGGGAATCGTCGCGCCGCGGAGAAAAGGCTTCTCGGGATCATCCCAGAGATAGACGAAGGGCAAGCCGCGGCGTGCCCATGTCACGGCGTCGCGAAGCCATCGCTCGTTGCCGCTAAATCGATACGCCTCCAGGTAGGCATCGACGGCATCGGCGGCCGCGAGGATATCGGGCGTGTGCACCGGTACCTCCCAGACCTGCGCGGCGCGGGGCACCTCAAAGGTCTCCATCAGCTCGAGCGTGGGCAACATCCGCTCGTAGGCGTCGCGGTCGCCGGCGACGCGGGCATAGCGGAGCACGACGAAGGCGTTCCGCGCACACGTGCCGACCTCGACGGCATTGTCCGGGCCGAGTTCGTGATAATCCATGCCGACAAAAGGAATGCCGCGTTTCTGGTCGGCATCGAACCGCCACGCCCCGTCTTTACCGCGAGCAGCCAGCAGTCCGGCGGCCTCGTCGAGGTTGGCCATTCCAAGATCGGGGTGGTCGCCCAGCCGCAACCTGTCGATGCGGGCCTCTCCGCCCGTCAGAGCAAGCACTTCCTCGGCCCGTTGTCGACAAGCTTCGCGGACTGATGTATCGGGACTGAGGAGCGATCCGACGAGCAGGTCGGCGACGAAGGTCTGCGGCCTCGCCTTGTTCGACATGACGCCGCCGCCCTTGGTTGTCCACCATTGTTTTTCTTCCGGGACCCAGAGCGAATCCAAGTAGCCTTTCATGGAGAACTGGATTTCGCCTTCGTACGTTCCGTGCGGAAGGGTGGCCGGTTCGGGCACGTCGTAGAGTTCGGTCCACCGGTCTACTGCCGTCAAGGCGTCGTTTGCGTGGCCATCGACATGGATTTGCGCGGTGAGCCGAAGCGGCTTACCCGCCTCGAGCGGATAGGGCCGCTGAGCCTCTCGGTGGTCTTCCTCGACAAATTCCGGCACGGTCGGAAGGAATAGACCCATCAAGTGCGAGCGTTGGTTCTCGAAT
>JAXGMN010000133.1:0-3054 GCA_040768665.1 Thermoguttaceae bacterium | reverse complement strand
GCGCTTCCGGCCAGGCGAGCAACGAGCTGCTGCTCGCCAAGGAAAATGCCGCCGGCAAGTACACTGAACAGCACGCTGAACCTCTTGATGGCGACCACGTATGCCACGGGTCCGATTTTCAAGGCGTTGGCTTGGCACAGAAACATCATAGCAACACAAAGACCGATTGGCAAAAGTGCCTTCCGATTTGCATAAGTCTCCACGAAGCCGGAGCGATGCTTGAGGTAGAGAATGGGGATCATCAACAGCGCGGCAAACGCATTCTCGGAAAACGCAAACAAGATCGGTGACGAACGGCTGATTCCGGCCTTCTCGAATACCGCGGCAATGCTGAACGCCAGTGCCGCCGCGAGCATGATTCGTGGTCCTGGTTCGCGTAGCAGAGCGCGGAAAGGACCGAACAAGCCGGACGACGCCCTTGTCACCCCCAGGACATAAGAGCCCGCCACGACAAGCAGAACGCCGATCACCCCGATTGGCGAAGGAAACTCGCCAAAGAGCATGGGAGCGAGTACCAGGAGGAACAACGGGCTAAACGATATCATCGGGATGCTCAGCGACATGTCCGAGACGCTCAGCGCCCTGATGTAGAGAATCCAGCCCACGGTTAGTACCGATCCCGCCCCCGCGACGAGCAAGAAAAAGCTGGAATCGAACGCCGGAATATCCGTGTACGCCAACGCCGCGCCAAGCACCGGAACCGAGTAGAGACTCAAAGCCCAGGAGACCGTCAGCGGATCGACGCGCGGAAGGAATCGCTTGGACTGGAAGTCCCGCGCTGAGGCAAACACGGCGGTCAGAACGGACAACAGGAACCACGTCACTTTGCTTGGTCTTTCCGATCCACACAGGGCAAACGCTCACCATGCAAGCAGCTTCACCTCCATCGGCATCAGCTCGACGCGTTTCGATTTTCCGTCCCGCTGCAGTGTTGTCTGCTGCGCCGTATCGGTGGCGTTCACGGCGATTACGGTCTCGCTGCCGTCCGCGGCGCGGAAGGCGCCGACCTGCAATGCGCCGCCCGGTTCCACGGTAGGTGGCGGGATCGCCTCGCCGAACTGGAGATAGGGACGACCCTCGCCGTGATATAATTCGACCCATTGTTGATACAACGGATGCTGCGGTGGCAGACCGTCGCGCAGGACCGGCCTGGCCGTGCCCTGCGCGTCGAATTCCAGAACCTGGAACTCGTCGACCCACACGCGGCACGGCCCATCGACGTGAATCATCACCCGCAAGAAGTCGGCTCCGTCGTCCGGTACCACCACGTCGACCGAGACTTCACGCCAATCGCCCGGCTCGGGAAACGGCAGTCTCCAGGATCCGCGGCTTTGGAGTCCCCGGGTGAGGGCGGCGATATTGATGGCAGCCGGCCTTGCCAGCCGCTCCGTGCGGCACCAGGCCGAAAACCGGTACTTCCCGCCCGCACGCAGCCCTCCGGGTCCGATTGGAAGGTTGCGAGAGACCTGTGTGATCTCTCCCGCCGATTCGCTTTCCACACGCAGACTGCTCGAGCCCGAATGCCGGATGGCCTGGTCGTGCCGCGGTTGCCCGGTGTACTTCCGCTCCTGCCAGCCCCGCACGTGCTCCCAGCCGGCCGGAACGTCGTCCACCCACTCTTCGAATCCGCCGTGCGACGGAAATACGTACGGTTCCACCGGCCAGTGCGGTACCAGGTGCGGCATCTGGCCCGTGATTATACAGTGGGCGGTCATCTCGCGGTCCTCGGCCCGCGGGTTGCTCTGGAAGAGCGGCACAAACTCATGATACAGGTATCCGAACACCGACTCCGGGCGGTGGGGCGGGACCTGAGACCTCCGGAGGACTTCGTAATCGCGATAGTCCTGGATGCCGACTTCCTGGAGAAACAGTTCCTGCGGTTCCTCGTATCCCAGCACCATATTCACCCCCGCCGCGCGACACGCGGCCAGCATCTCCGTCATCTGGCAATGGGCGGCCTCGACGTCCCAGATACCGATGCCCGGCGGATGACCATGCCCGGTGGCGCGGCAATCGCCGCTGCCTCGCATTCCGGCGCCGACCACTTGATCGATTTGAAACAGTTCCCCTCCTCGCTGGGCCAGTCCCACGGCGACGCCGGTGAGCCAATCTCGCGACCACCGGTCCCCGCGGCAAAGCGTTGCCGCCTCGCCGCCGCGATACCACGGCGGATTGGTGAGCATGACCTTCCCGTCCTTGCCAACCATCGCGTGTGGTTTGGCTTCGCGCTCGAACCTCGCCCGATCTTCCCATTCGAACGAACCGTCGTCACGTTTGCCGTAGCTCAGGCACCACTGGTAGCCCGACGGCCAGAAGAAGGCGTGGCCTCCCGCACGCCTCACCGCGTCGACGCAGCGTTTCAGCCCATCCTCCGAAGGATACGGCGGAAAGTACTGGGGCGGCACCCACGTTGCCACTCCCTCCCAGCCCCAGAAGGTCACGATCAACGGCACGCCCTTGAAGTGCTTGGCCCAGTATTTCTCGAGCCAGGCCTCGATCCGCTCCGGCTGCCCCAACCACTCGCGTCCGAACCGCACCTGGGCCGGCCCCTGCTTCAACCAATCCGGCAGATCGTCGCGTTCGGCCAGCCGCCTGGCGCACCACGGCTGCTTCAACGCCCACGCCTTGTAGACGGCCGCCGCGTCGCGCCAATCGGTCGCGGGCCCCGTTGCTGAACGAAACACGCCGGCCACCACGGGAAACGGCAAACGAGCAGGCTCTTTCAAGTCGTGCCGCATCAGGTGACGCCAGCCCAAGACCATGCCGTCGGGCGTCCGCACGGCCACCAAGGTCTTGGGATGCCCTGCGTCGTCCTCGCAGTACGTTACCGCGCCGCCTTTCGCTCCGTAGTAGCACCCGAATTGCGCCGCCAGACTGCCGGGTTGCGTCGCGGACGCAGATCGCCCGGGCTTCCATAGATGCGGACGCTCCAGCACGCCCCCCTTCGTCGTGCCGAGCACCAGCGCATCGCCTCCGCCGTCGCCCTGCAGCGGTGCAGCCAAAGGCAGCAGCGGATAATCCACACGCTCGACGAAGGTATCCGCTTCGCCTTCC
>JAXGMN010000132.1:0-3221 GCA_040768665.1 Thermoguttaceae bacterium | reverse complement strand
GGAATCACTTGCTCCCTCGCTGCAATCGGCACAACGGCATTCCTGCTCTAGCGAACTCGTCTCGCCGGGTCGGACCTTCGCGCGGACAACGCGGCGCCATCCCAGTTCGTGTCGTGATGCATTTCCGTGTAGGGTGGATTTCAATCCGCCCAGGAAGCAACGGGTGGATTGAAATCCACCCTACGACGATCAACTGCCTATTGTCTTGCGGTTCGCCAAGTTCGATGGTGGTGCGTGATGCCGAGTCGGTCTTTGATTTCCTGAACGGTATCGCATTGAAGCACCCGTGCGGCAAGCTCCCTTGCGTCTTCTACGCTGGTTGACCGAATCGCGTTTTTGACCTCCAGCAACTCGCCGGGGCTGACACTGAAGCTTCGGAATCCCAAGCCTAGCAGTAGCCGCGTATACGCGGGATTGCCGGCCATCTCGCCGCAGACCGAGATGCCTTTCCCCTTTTCGCCGGCTGTCGATGCCAAGGATGCAAGCACGTGCAATACCGCGGGATGAACGGGTTCATAATAGGGCGCCGACGTGCTGCTCGTCCGATCCGTCGTCAACAGATACTGAACGAGATCGTTCGTGCCGACACTGAAGAAATCAACCTCCCGGGCTATCCGCCCGATCATGACGGCGGCCGACGGGGTCTCAATCATCGCGCCGATTGGGATGCGGGGATCCAAGGCCCGGCCTTCCGCTGCCAGCTTCGTCTTTTCGCTCTCGACGACCGCTTTGACTGCCCGTACGTCTCCCACATCGGCGACCATGGGCAGGAGAATCGACACGGGATGCGTCGCGCTGAGCCGAAGAACGGCTCGCACCTGGGGACGTAGTATCTCGCCGTGTGCCAGCAAGAGCCGCGTGCCCCGCAACCCCAGCGACGGATTCGCTTCCACCGATAGCGGAAAGTATTGGAGCGGCTTGTCCCCGCCGATGTCCAAGAGCCGAACAACCACATGGCGCGGCTTCGAGTGTTCCGCCGTTGCCCGGTAGATTCGATAGTGTTCTTCTTCGGAGGGGAGGTGATCCTGGACGAGAAACACGAACTCGGTGCGATAGAGTCCAACCCCGTCGGCGTTCGCCGCTACCGCCGCCATGGCGTCGGCGGTCTTGCCGATGTTCGCTGACAGTGTGATCCGCGAACCATCGCTTGTGGCGGCCGGCAACTCCACCAGGGTTTGCAGCGCGGTCCGATGGGCGTGAAGGTCGGATTCCAGCCGATCATATTCCTCCAGGACTTGGGAAGCGGGATTGATGAATACCCGCCCCGCCAACCCGTCGACGATGAGTCGATCGCCTGTGCGGATTCGTCTTGTGGCTTCCGGTACGCGAATCAACAAAGGGATGCCCAGCTCTCGCGCCAGGATGGTAGCGTGCGCGGTTTGACCTCCCTTCTCCACGATCAAGCCGCGAATCGTCCGGCTATCCAAGCGGGCAGTTGCCGAGGGCAAGAGCTCGGTCGTCACAAGCACACTCCCGTCAGGAAAGACAGGAGCCTCCGAGGGCTGATTCCTCGTGAGAGCATCCAGCAGCCGGTTTCCGATATCCTGCAAATCTGCCGCTCGTTCCCGCAGATAGGGATCTTCCATTCGCAAGAACGCCGACGCCAGCTTCTCGACCGATTCCTCCACGGCTGCTTCGACATTGGTATTCCTGTCGAGACAAGCGGCGCGGATCTCCTCCCGCAACGAGGGGGCGCGCAGAAGACCAACATGCGCCTGGAAGATCCCGGCCGAATGGTCTCCCAGGGATTGCTGAGCCTTTTTCTGTAAATCGACCAGCTCATCCTCGACCGTCGCGATCGCGGCATCCAGCTTGACCAGTTCCGCTTCGGCCTCATCCGGGCTTATCACCCGGCGAGCAACGGTAATCCGCTTTGCGCAAGCGCACACGATGGCCGTCCCGCGAGCCAACCCGGAAGACGCCACCTCGCCCAACACCGCCCCTGAACCTGACCCGGTTTCGTTCATCTCACGGTCTTTGGTGCTCGACGATTCCGGTCAACCGAGCCCGGGCCGCCCCGGAGACGCCGGTCCCTCATTGCCCGTCTCCTTTTTTCTTGCCTGCGCCTCGGTGCAACTTATCTTCAAGATACTCCCGCAACGCCACCGCGTTGTTATGCTCCTCGTCCTTGGCCGCGTAGAGCAGGGTCAGCCGGCGGCGGCCACACTCGTGGATCAAGTTCTGCCAGGCGCCGGGCCGCGAATCCAACTCGGCGAAGTACCGCCGCCGGAACTCCGGCCACCGGTCCGGATCATGCCCGAACCAGCGGCGGAGCTCGGCGCTGGGGGCAAGTTCCTTCGCCCAGTGATCGACCTGGATCTCCTCCTTCTTCACGCCCCGCGGCCAGAGACGGTCGACCAGCACCCGGCACCCGCCGCTCGACTTGGGAGCGTCGTAGACGCGGACCACCCGGATATTCTCCGCCGCCTTGCCGGTCATCGCAGAAATCCTCTCCTCCCTTCGTTCAGTGCAGTTCCTTCGATCGCGACTCCTCCATCGCCTTTACCGCCAGGCCGGAATGCGCGTAGGCGGCGCCGGCCCGCATTTCCGCAGCAACCCAGATCGCCTCCATGATCTCCTCGTCGCCGGCGCCGTGTTGGATCGCCGATTTCGTGTGGCTGTCGATGCAGTAGGGACATTGGGTCACATGGGCCACAGCCACGGCGATCAACTGTTTGGTTTTCGCCGGCAGGGCGCCCTCGGCGAAGACCTGCTTGCTGAACGCCTGGAACGCAGCCATCGAGGCGCCGGAAAGCTCCTTCCGGCGGCGCGCGGTCTGCGGATCGATGGCGGGATAAACGGTCTCTTCCATTACGGTCTCCTTGAAAAAAACGTCCTGCCGCCGACTCCCCGCTGCTCGAGCTATCGTACACCTCAGCATGTACGATAATCCTAGCGCAGACAATGTGCACGTCAAGGTGTAAGAGTATTTTAACGCGACTCACGCTCCGAGACGTGCTTCGGCAGCACGGCGCAATCCTGCCGCTGGTGGAAGTCCGCCAGCGGAACGGCGGTTTACAGCGAAGCGCAGGATCAAATATCGTACTGGCCGACGCTTTCCGGCTGAAACTCGACCTTCTCGATCTTGGCCCGCGCTGCTCACAGCGACGAATCCAATTCGACCGTGTCGCCTTCGCGACAGCCGAGAATGGCCATGCCGAACGGGCTGAGGATGGAGAGGCGGTTCTCGGAGATATCGGCAAAACCGGGATAGACGAGCG
>JAXGMN010000131.1:0-3500 GCA_040768665.1 Thermoguttaceae bacterium | reverse complement strand
GGCCAGAGATTTCATCGTGTTGCCGAGCGTTTCCGAGAGGTGGAATTCCTGGCGGTCGAGTTGGAGTTTGCCCGCTTCGATTTTGGAGAAGTCCAGAACGTCGTCGATGATCGAGAGCAAGGCATCTGCCGACTCCCGTACAATCATGAGATACTCGCGCTGCTGCGGCGAAAGGGGCGTATCGAGCACGAGTTCGGACATCCCGATGATCGCGTTCATCGGAGTGCGAATCTCGTGGCTCATGTTGGCAAGGAAGACGCTCTTCGCCTGGCTTGCGGCCTCGGCGGCTTCCTTCGCGGACTGCAGTTCCGTTTCCCACTGCTTGCGGTCGCTGATATCGCGAAGAAAAAAGATGAAGACCGGCTCGCCGTGAATACGGCTGACGGTCATCGCCGATTCCATGGGGAAGGTTCGCCCGTCCCCCCGCAGCCCGAATATCTCCACGCGGGCGCCGATCATCGAACCCTCGGCGCTGGCGAAATGCCGCTCGACGCGGTCCCTGGCCAGCCGACTTTGACCTGCGGCGAACAGAACATCTTCCGCGCGTTTGCCCAGCACCTCCTTCGCTCGCCGCTTGAAAGTCCGCTCGGCCGCCTGGTTGAACACGACGATCGCTCCCTCGTGGTTGACGGTGACGATCGGGTCGAGCGAGGAGTCGAGAATGGCCTTCGTGTGCATCTCGCTTTCCCGTGCTCGCTGGCGATCGCTGACGTCGCGGTGAATCAGGGCAAGGCAGATCGGATTACCGCTGCGGGGATTCTTCACCAGAAAGGCAGTGATCGCCACGTCGAAGGCGTCGCCATTGTCGAAATGGCGCAACTGCCCTTCTGTCGACCAGCGTCCCGATTTCCTCAGCTCGGGGTACCCGACACGGCGGAGCCGGTGGAACGTCTCGGGTACGTAGTATCTTTGCAGGCGAGTCTTCTTGGGATCCATATCCAAAGCGATCCCCAGAAGACGGCGGGCACTGGAATTCACGAAGAAAGGCACTGACTGCAGGGAGGCGAGGCAGACGAAGTCGCTGCTTTCCTCGAAAAGTCTGCCGAGAAGTTCCTGGACTTCGCTCACCGCCCACCTCTGGTTCGATCGCCCTGGTGTCGCAAGGTTGCGAACGATCTCGAAAAGGCTCCCAACTGCCGCGGAGGCGGGCCAAAAGGCGAATGCCGGATCCGAAAACGAGCTTAAGACCCGCCCCGCCGCTCGTTCTGTTGCAGTCGGGGGCTAAAACTAGTGTACGGCGCAGAGCCTGCCTGCCGCAAGTATCTGCCACGAGCCGCCCCCCGCCCTCGTGGCATTTGACCGGAAAAATTCGCGTTTTCCCCGACGACCCGAAGCGACGGCGGTGCTTCCGAGGGTCGGTGTCTTGTCGAGCCATAGCAGCCGATGTCGCCGTACCCGAGATTGTCAACGAGGACAAAGACCATATTGGGACGATCGGCGGCAAATGCCTCGCAGGGAGCGAAGATGACGAAGATGACAAGGATCGCGCCGGCCAGTGCCGAGAGCATGCGAGAGCGGAACATATCGGGCCTTTCGTTCCTTGAAGCAGAAGGCTTGCCATACGACTTTCGTCTACCTTGTCGCAAGATCGTCGCGGAGGGCAAGTGCGAGGGGGCGAACCAATGGACATCAGGCGAAGGGGGCGCCGCAACGGCCCCCGTTGACTTCCACCCGACTGGGGATATCATAAAGGGACAGTCACTTGTTGATGGTAAAGGGTGTGGCGGCCGCGTTCGCCACAGGGATTCAGGATGGTCGGGCCGCCATCCGGCTGTAGAGCAACTACACCGGAGGGCTTCATGTCTGAGAATCCCGCTCGTGGCGGCGCCCCGGACGAACACGAGCCTGACAAGCAGGAAAGCGCCGCGGGCTGTCTCGCGCGGCTGTTCTGGATGATGCTGGGCAATCTCGTGCTGGCGGTGACCGCGTTTAAGATCTTTGAAGGGCCGTCGCTGGCGCTGACCTGGGCCGATGCGGTCTATTGGCTGACGGTCGCGTGTCTGGTGGGCGTCCGCTACGCGGACATCCGCTACTGGGACGGCAAGAAGGCGGACGGCGAGCCGGCCACGATGACCGACTGGCGGCGCTACAGCTTGCTGCTTTTGATCGCCGCCGCGGCAGCATGGATCCTGCTCCATGCCGTGGCAGAGCACAGCTTTTGAGGCGGTGCACAACAGGAAAAGCGATGATTTTGCCGACCGTTCACCGCTCGATTCCAAGGGTTTCGCCGAATGCCTACGATTATGTGCAAAAAGTGTTGGATTTCGGTTTCCACAACGCGCACTCCGTGGGGATGACGGAGCGGTTGGAAAGGGAGTTCGCAGTCCGGATGGGGCAGAAGTACGGCATCGCGCATGCAAATGGAACGGCGACGCTGCAGTCGGCGCTCTTGGCGGCAGACGTAGGCGTGGGCGACGAGGTGATTGTGCCGGCGTTCACAGTGTTCTCGACGCCCGCGGCCGCGTTGCAGTGCGGCGCGATTCCGATCATTGCTGACGTGGATCCGCAAACCTGGACGCTCGATCTCGAGGATGTGCGGCGGAAACTGAGCACGCGGACCAAGGCGATCATCCCCGTCTCGATTTGCGGGCTGATGGCGGACATGGACCCGATCATGGAAATCGCCCGGCAGCATGGTCTGGTCGTAATCGAGGATAACGCCCAGGGCTATCTCTGTGAGTATCATGGCCGGGTTGCCGGATCGATCGGACACTTCGCGAGTTTCAGCTTCCAGGCGTCGAAGACTCTGACCTGCGGCGACGGCGGGATTCTGATTTGCAGCGACGACTGCCTGGCGCTGAAAGCCCGGCGGGCCGCAACGATCGGGTTTCGCGATCTCTCGATACGGCCGGGCGACACCGTCGTCGCCGAGGAGTTGCGATGCCGGCCCGACTACAAGCGACACAGTTCGCTTGGCTGGAACCAGCGACTGCCGGAGATTGCCTGTGCGGTGGCGCTGGCGGAGCTCGAGCGGATCGAGGAACTGGTCGCCATGCGGGTCGCGTGCGGCGAGGCCTTCGCCGAAGTCGTCGGCCGTTGCGATTGGCTCACGCCGCAACGGGTTCCGCCGGGGTATCGCCATACGTACTGGACGTATCCGGTTAAAATCGAGCGCGACGATGTCGACTGGTCGACGTTCCGCCGGCGTTTCGTCGAACTGGGTGGGGATGGATTCTACGGCGCCTATTGCCCGGCCCACTTGGAAGAGGTCTTCGAAAACCTGAGTGAGGCGATCCGAATGCGCCCCCAGCGCTACCCGCATTGGGCGCCGTATTGGCCTGACTACCGCCACGGCTCGTGCCCGCAGTGGGAGTCGATCCAACCGCGAATCGCAATGCTGAAGACCAACTACTTCGATACGCGCGAGATCCAACGGCAGGCCGAGATTTTCGAGCAGGCGATTCAGGACTTTTCTTGACGAAGCAACTCACTTCACGATCCGGCAGCAGGAGCGGACCGACGATGAGATTTCCAACGGCAGTGGCCGCTTTCACGATCCT
>JAXGMN010000130.1:0-4341 GCA_040768665.1 Thermoguttaceae bacterium | reverse complement strand
GGGCGCAGGAACGGGTCCGCAGTTGCTACGCCGGGGATGCGAGGCTGGGGCAGCGGCACCTTGGTGAAAATGGGGAGATCGGGCGTTCGCAAATCCAACGGTGGAGACGCGCCCCATCACTGATCACGGCGGCCCGCAACTGGAGTATCGCCTCCCCCGGCGAGCCGTCGTTCCAAAACTTCTCGGTCCCTTTGACGCGTTGGCTTATCTGCTTGACCAGGGATTCAGCCAGCGAACTGGTTACGGGCAAGCCGTCGCGTCGATAGCGGGGGTAATCCATCCGGAGGCGATTATTCGTGAAGTAGCTGATGGTTTTATGCGCGACTTTCCGTGGGTCCCCTTCGGAGACCTCTTCACCTTCCACCAGCGGCTCCATGTGGCTCTGCCATACGCGAACGTCTTCGATCACTTCATCCACACGCCCTTGCCAACACCGGGTGATCCAGTCCAGATATTGCGCCCATCGTGACGGCACATCGGAGTGCATCGTTTTGGCGGCCGTATAGGCATATTCCACCACGTGAACAAAATCCGCGATCGGTACAAAACCAGGAAACCATCGCTGTTGGATGGTCCAGTTGTAGGGTAGGCCATCTCCCAGAAACGCCTGTTTCATTGCCGTGTAGAAACCGCGGGCATCCGCCTCCGCCGCCATCATCGGCCCGAACTCCTCGCTGCTGGCCAGCGAACTGAGACATGTGCGAAATAAGGTTTTGGGTTGCCACTCCAGCAACGACTCCATGCTGGACTGTTGGCACTCGTCTTGCCCAGACGATTGCTCCTCAAGACACTCTTCGGGGCCTTCTTTCTTGAGGTTTTTCAGGCCATGCACCAGCTTCTCCACATACGCCCGATCACAAAAACACTCCGGCAATTGAGGCTGAGGATCCTCTTCAAAAGAATCGCTCCGCATGCGATGAAAGGCGGCGTTCTTCGTCTCTCGCCAATGGGGCTCATGGACGCCCCGACCGTGACCGGCTTCGCGAGTTCGCATGCGTCCCCCATCACAGAAGACCGCGGCCAGTTGGATGGGCGCCTCGGCCGACTTGGGTTTTCGTGGCAGAGGTTGATCAACATAGGTTTGCGTGCGTGCGTCACGTTCTGCAGCCATCTGTTCACCAAACTCCGCGGCCAGTTTGTTGATCTGCCGACTGGAAACAGAGATCTCACCGACCACTTCTAATGCGACTGCCGCCACCTCGAAGGCACTCGTCACTGTGACTGTGTGCAGGATGCGGTGCAGGATCGTAGGACTATAACCATGGCCGTCGACTTTCAGTACCGGCCGCTGAGGGAAAAAAAGCCCGACGACACGTCGGGCAATCTCCCACCAGTTCGTCGAGCGTGGCTTCGCCACCACGCACGAGGAGCGGCCGCGGGGTCTTCCGCAACTCACACATCCGGCCGCACGTAGGACACGGCGCCGCTTCACCAAACTGCTGAGCCTGATCGCTTGTCATCTTCTCGACTGACCCTCGCACCATCCCCCTACAAGCGGCGGCTGCGATCTCCTCCATCTCTACCAAGCTGACGTTGAGTCCCGGTCCCCCTGGATATGCCTCGCGAGCGAGCAATTTTCCCCAGCCTTGCGCCAGTTCTTCAATTTCCTTCAATTTCTGGTCGGAAAGCTTCTTAGCAGCCATGCTCTGTCCCTCCTTGGACTTGTGACCACGCAACCTAAACAGATTCCAGCCTAAAGTTAGTCACCGTCCCCGATTTCTGCAAACCCGTTCCTGCGCCCGCGTGCGACGGCGGCCGGAACGGCGCCTTGCCTTACCACCGCAGAGAGCATAGACTTTAGAGCCTATTCCAACACAAGCGCGCGAGGAGAAAAGGGGCCATTGGTTCTCGGAGCCTCGCAAACGCGCCGAGTGGTTGCATCCTTTTCTGGTTGTTGAGCAGCCTATGACAGCCGTTCTCGTGGTGGATGATTCGGCTGTGGATCGTCGGATCGTTCGCGGTCTCTTGAAACCGGAGTCCCAGTGGATGGTCCTGGAGGCCGAGCACGGTCTCGCGGCGCTCGCCGAAATGAAACGCGCGACGCCGGAGTTGATCGTCACCGACCTGCAAATGCCCGAAATGGATGGCTTGACGCTGCTCACCGAGGTCGTCGCGCGCTACCCAACTGTGCCGGTCGTTGTTATGACGGCCTACGGCAGCGAGGAAACGGCGATACAAGCCCTGAAACGCGGTGCGGCCGGCTATGTTCCCAAGTCGCAGATCGCCGACTTGTTGCCAACCACGGTCCGTGAAGTGTTGACCGTCGCGCGTGGGAGGCGCACTCACGAGCGGTTAATCGAATCGATCACGGCATCACGAATCCGGTTCGCCCTGGCGAGTGATCCTGTTCTGATTGACGCCGTCGTTGACCTGGTCCGGCGCATGCTGAATCGCGTAGGAATTTGCGGTCCAACGGAACGGATACGGGTCGCCGTGGCGCTGGAACAGGCGTTGCAGAACGCGTTGTACCACGGTAGTCTGGAGCTTACGGAAGAGCAGATCAAGGAGGTGAAGGAATCGCTACGCCAAGGCAACAACGCCTGCGTGATCGAAGAGCGTATATGCCACCCGCCCTACTGCAATCGAACGATCTCGCTCGAGATGTCGGTCACCCCGGGGGAAGCGCGTTTCGTTGTGAACGATGAAGGGCCTGGATTCGACGTTGCGTCCGCGCTGCGCCAGGATCGAACGGAGACCGTGGTGGGCAATGGAGGGCGGGGGCTGCTGTTGATGCGAAGCATCATGGATGAAGTCACATTCAACGATCGTGGCAATCAGGTCACCCTCGTCAAGGCCGCGGACTGGTGTTGACCGCCGCCCCGTGAACGGTCACCTCCGGTCCCATTACGCGGCTTTACGCGGGCGGCAGATGACAATTTACCCGCCAATCAGCCCCGGCTGCTTGGAAGCAGCCGGGCTGATGCCAATCGTGAGGGAATGCGATCATCTGCCCCATGCCTTACGCGAACTGTGTCTCCGCTCGATAGACGGTGTTCCTCCATGCTACGGCGCACGGAACAGGCCCCAGAAAATCACGCTCAGCACTACGGCAACGACGGCGCTCACGATGTAATACACCAGATCGGCCGTGGCAGGGGCGCGGCGCCGGGGTTCCCGATCTTCCCCCATCGTGCGGAAGTCCGCGTAGCGCCGAAGTCGGCGTACTATCCGGTCCGTGCCTCGCATCTCCTTCATCTCCTCCCATAATCATGGGGCACTGCCGGTGAAGGCGAACTGCTTCGAATCGGCGACTGCCTGGCTGCCGCCTTCCGTCCGGAACTGGTCGCCTTCCCATCGTTTCAACATCCGTTGCAGGGTTCGCTGGGAGATGCCCAGTGATCGGGCCGCCTCGCTGCGCTTTCCTGCGAACCGGTACAGCATCTGCCTCACCACCAGCCGTTTCATGGCTTCCAGTGTAAGGCCGTCGGGCAGTTTCACTTGCGTGGCCGGATCGGCCGGCGAAGTGCGGACCATGGCAGGCAAATCGTCGACCGAGAGCGTTGTGGACCGTGCCAAGACGACCATGCTCTCAATACAGTTTCGGAGTTGCCGGACGTTGCCCGGCCAGTGATAGGACTCCAGGAACTTCCACAACCGCTCGTCCGGCTCACAAGGCGAACGATGGTTCGCTTCGCAGCTCTGCCGGAGAAAGTGGCGGGAGAGGAGCCGGATGTCCTCGCGGCGGCTCCGCAAGGGCGGCAGCCGGATCGCCACCACGTTCAGACGGTAGTACAGGTCCTCGCGGAACTTGCCGCTGGCGACCATGTGCTCCAGGTTCCGATTGGTGGCTGTGACGACGCGGACGTCCACTTCTTTCGCGTCGTTGGAACCGACCGGCGTAATCCGGCGATCCTCGAGGACCCGCAGAAGCTTGGCTTGCGACGCCGGCACCAGATCGCCGATTTCGTCGATGAACAGCGTGCCGCGATGCGCCGCCTCGAATCGGCCGCAACGGTTTGCCCCCGCACTTGTGAATGCTCCCTTTGCGTGCCCGAACAGCTCGCTCTCGACAAGCGTATCCGGCAAGGCCGCTATGTTGACCGCTGAGTAAGGTCCGTCGCAACGGGGGCTGCAGTCATGGAGGGCGCGGGCCGCGAGCTCTTTGCCGGTGCCCGATTCGCCCGTGAGGAGCACAGTCACGTCGCTTGCCGCAACGCGGCGGATTTGGTCAAAGACCACTCGCATCGCCTCACAGCGGCCGACCATCGCACCCAGACGACAGACGCCCGTGTCGAGTTGGATTGTTTGCACTGTCGAACCTCCTAACGCGGCTCTTGGCCGCAACGAGTTCGGCGGAACAGAGAAGGACCGGACCATGTCGTCGGCCAACGTCTTTCGCGC
>JAXGMN010000129.1:0-5147 GCA_040768665.1 Thermoguttaceae bacterium | reverse complement strand
ACCGGGATCAGGGACTAGCATGACAGAAGCAGATGAGCCGGAGCACCCGCTAATCCCTAATCCCGGTCTGACCCCATAGTTCGCGAAGTCGCGGGCGTACACGGCGTTTTCCGGCGCCGTCTCGGCCAACCGCCGACGAACCACCAAGGCGTCTTCGTAGTACCGCCGTGCAGCCGCCGTATCTCCCAGGGCCCGCGACAAATCCCCTAGGTTGTTGAAACTGATCGACAAGTCGCGTGCGTAGTCGGCGTTTTCCGGCGCCGCCTCGGCCAGCCGCCTACTCACAGTCAAGGCGTCTTGGTAGTGCCGCTGCGCAGCCGCCGTGTCCCCTAGGGCCTGCGATAACTCCCCTAGTTTGCTGAAACTGATCGAAAGGCCGCGGGCGTAATCGGCGCATTCCGGCGCCGCCGCTGCCAACCGCCTTGTAATCTCCAAATCGTCTTCATAGTACTGCCGCGCAGCCGCCGGATCCCCCAGAGCCTGCGACAAATCCCCCAGCCGCTGATAGCTGATCGATAAGTCGCGGGCGGAGTTCGCATTCTCCGGTGCCGCCTCGGCCAACCTGCGACGAACTGCCAAAGCATCTTCGTAGAATCGTTGCGAGGCCGCCGTGTCCCCCAGGGCCTGCGATAGATCCGCAAGCTTATTGAAAATGGTCGATAGGCTGCGAGCATAGTCAAGATTATTCGGCGCGGCCTCGGCCAGCCGCCGACCCAGCATCAAGGCGTCTTCGTAGTACTGTCTTGCCGCCTGCGTGTCCCCGAGCACCTGCGATAAATCCCCTAGCTTGATATAGCTGACGTGCAGATCGCGGGCGTACTCGGCGTTCTTCGGCGCGGCGGCGCAGCGACTTGCCAGCAAGTCATGCGAACGTCGCCGGAGTTCAGCGAGATCCAGCAGCCGCCCCGTGTGCAGCAAACCGGTGGCGATATTCTCTGCCTGCACCCACCCGCGCCGCTCGCCCCAAGCGATCAGGCGATACGCCATATCCCGCAACGGAGCCAGTTCCCATGCCAGATCGCGCTGGCCCCACCGCGCGGCCAATCGCTCCGAGCACTCATAGGCGTAATCTACCAAGCGTGATTCCAAACCTTGTCGCGCATCTTCGTCTAGTCGCGATCGAACGACATCCTGCACGAGACGATGTATCCGACCCAAGCGAGGGTCGTCGCCAGCCGTGATCAATCGGAGGCCCCGAAGGCGACGGACGATCCCTGTCCACGGCGGCGCATAGCCGGGCTGAGGCGGGGCTGCAAGTTCTGGAAAACCTCTGCTCGCTAGATCTCTCAGCCACGGTAGGGGGACCGTGTCGGGCGGCGTAAAAGCGGCATATTTCACCACACGCAACTCGGCTGGCGACAACTGCGCCAAAGTCGGCTCGAGCAGCCGACTTAGGAATTTCTCAGGGTGCCGCGTGAGCTCCACGTACGGGTCACCGGCCGCAACATCCAGCGCTCTCAGCCCCTCCCCCTCCAACCGTTGACGGTAGCCAACATAGGAGATCTCCGGGTTCTGCCACAGGTACACGGCCACGAGTTCTATTGCCAACGCGTGGCCGCCCAAGCGACGCACAATCGCCAAAGCCGCCTTCCACTCTTCCTCGCTGGCAAAGGGACGGTATTTTTCCAACAGCGCCAGCCCCTCCTCATCCTTCAACTGATCCAGTGGCAGGCAGGCGACACCAGGAAGACGCTCGGCGTCCAGCCGCGTGGTCGCCAACACGTGGGCCTGTTGGGGGGCCGGCAGGTACTGGGCCAACTGCCGGCGTGCCAAGAGCCTCGCGTCGTCGACGTTGTCCAACACCACCAACGTGCGTCCGCGGGCTTCCAAAGTCTGCCGTACCCGCGACCATTGCGTCTCGAGGTCCAGTTGTTCGTGCTGATCGAACTGGATTTCCAATTCCACAGCCAGCTTCGCAAATGCCGCGCGCAAGTCGATCAGCCCTGCTGCGGAGACGAGGAACCGTCCGCCCGGATATTCGTCGACAAAAGCGTGCGCATACTCGAAGGCCAGGGCGCTCTTACCGATTCCACCGATCCCCTGTACGGCGGTGATCGCGCCGACCTGGCCGCCGAGCAGCTTCTTGCGTAGCTCATGCAGTTCGTTGCGCCGACCCACGAAGTACCGGTTGTGTTCCGGAATCGTCGAGCGCGACGCCTGCCGCTGCCTCAACCGTTCCAGGCGGTCGTTCAACTGGCATTCCAAATGCTCCAGACGGCGTGCCACGTCGAGTCGCTCCAGCGCCTGCGGCCCCTCCTGCCACCACGGCCGAATGTCGAGATACTGCCGGCGTTGAATGTTCTTGAGCCATTCGTCCAACTGTGGTCCGTCGCTGGAGTCGAATGCCGGATGAGTAACCAAGTAGATCGGCGCGATCCCTTCGCCCGGCAGAGCCTGCACCAATTCGCGCTCTACGTACTCCGCCCACTCTCTTTTGCAGTAGGCGCTGGCGAAGTAGTTCGGCGAGAGGACGGCCAACATCAGTTTCGAATCGCGAATGCCCTCGAGGATCCGCAGTTCCCAGTCCTCCATGGAGCGGATGGCGTCGCGATCGAAGAACAGTCGTAGCGGCGTGGGAGTGAAGCGTGCGTGCGTGCGTTCGATCTGCGGTACCAGAGCGGTCACCCAGCCCTGCGCGTCGTCGAGGTGAGCATAACTGACAAACAGGTCGAAGGACTCGTCCTGCGCTCGCGTCGACACGGTATTCTCCGACACAGAGAACTTCTTGACGCCAAATCGGAACGGGAGTGTCTGCTGACATGCCCGAGTATACGGCGTCGGCGAGATCGGCTGCAAGCGGAAGCCGGCCGCGTGATGGAAGAAGCCATGCGGGTTCAGACATGCCGGGCGGGAGATGAATTACGTTTCCGACACTTACGATTCCACGACCCACGACGCCCGACTTATCTCTGGGTGTTCTGTGGCCGGTACGGGCCGTATAAACCACATCCCCCGTCAGAATAACGACCAAGGACGGAGAGTTCGCGTACTATGCGGTCCGCATAACACGCCTCCCACATGGACAGAGGATCTCGCAAGTGCTTGCTGGATGGCCACTTCGCGAGTACATTGACCGAAGGTGTGATGCATCTTATGCGTCCGGATTCGGCCGTATAATCAGCCCGGGCGCCCTCATTATCCCGCTGAATTACATAGCCTACGGGTAGGAATGTAGCCATGAAGCCCCAGATCTTCGTCAGCTACTCCCATCGAGACCGTCCGGTTGCCGATCGGATCATCAAGCAGTTGGGGGGTCTGGGTGTATCCACGTGGAGCGATCGCGAGATACGTGCAGGGACCAACTGGTCCGATGAGATCAAGAAAGCGCTTGAAGAGTCGGATACGATCCTTTTCCTCTTGAGTCCTCATTCTCTGGCGTCAGAGTGTTTGCGGAACGAACTCGACGTGGCGCTCGCCGCAGGCAAGAAAATCGTTCCGGTTCTGGTCGGTGACGTTGACGTCTCGGCGATTCCTGAACCCCTTCAACGATACCAATGGCTGGACCTGCGGCACGGCGGTGAGCACGTCATCCAGCGCCTGGCCGCAGTTACCGGCCAAGCTCCGAGCGCGTCTCCGATCGAGATTACCCGCAAGAACAAGGGGTATGTGTTTATCAGCTATGCGGAAGAAGACGGCGACTTCGTGGGCAAGCTCAAGGAATTCTTGAAGCGGAAGGGCTACGCGTACTGGGACTTCGAGGAGAGTGACCGAGACTATCACAACCAGCTCTTCCTTGAGCTGGAGGAAGTAATTCTGGGATCTACCGCGCTTTTCACGGTCCTCTCGGAAAACTGGAAACGTTCGCGCTGGACTGTCAGAGAGTATTTCTTTGCGGAGGACGCCAAAATCCCGATATTCCTTCTGAAAGCAAAGGCAATTGGCCCTACCCTAGCGGTTGCAGGAATTCCCTATATCGACTTCACCGGCGATTTAACGCGAGGATTCGAGAAACTCAATCGGGAACTTGAGAGGAAGGGCCTATGAAGGGCTAACAATTCGCTGCACCTGACGGCGGCCGCATTGCGGCTGCTCGTGGTTCAACTTCTCACCCGCGGCCGCCGCAGGTGAGCTTGGTCGTTCGGAAGTCCCAACATGTCGGCTCCCACCGTGTTTTACTCCTGGCAGAGCGACTTACCCGCCACCACTACGCGGGACGTCATTGCTACGGCGCTTTCGCGATCTGTCGAGATGTTGGCGTCGCATCCGCGCATCGTTGACTCCCCGCGCGTTGATCAAGATACGCAGAACGTCGGTGGGACACCCGAAATTGCCGGGACGATCTTTCGCAAAATTGAACGGGCGGCGGTGTTCGTGGCGGACGTTTCTATCTCTTCTCAAACCACCGACAAGTGCCCTAATCGGAAGTACTCACCCAACGTCAACGTAATGCTCGAAACCGGCTATGCTGCTGCTCGTCTGGGATGGGATCGCATTGTCCTGGTGATGAACGATCGCTTCGGCGGCCCGACGAGACTGCCCTTTGATCTTCGGAACCGGCGTTGGCCTGTAGCGTTTTCCGCGACTGAAGCGAGCGTTGAATCTGGCCTTGACGAACTCGTCACTCGCCTCAACGAGCAAATCGGCCTCTCCTTGACTGCCGACTACATGAGGGCTGAGGATGTACTTTCGCAGCTCGCGCCACATGCTCGTCGCCTCATTCGACGCTTGGCACTTGCTCGCGAGTTCAACGACGAAAGGGCCGAAAACAGCTTGCTTTCGCGTGATGACTTCCACACGCAACAGATGATCAGTCTTGGCCTTATTCGGTGCGTCCCCGATTCGTCAGACCTGCGATTTCAAATGGTTTGGACTTATTTGGGGCGCGAATGCTGCCGCCGGCTGGGGGTCGAACTGCCAGCCGAAGTTGAATCTCCGCAGTTCAATCCAGCACAGAACGTGTTCGTAGACGTGTCTGCGTACGACGGACTCCTTGCCGCAAGCGACGTGGAAGCCGCGCCGACTTCCGAACTATCGCGTGCACCGGAGCCGGCGGCTGAGTCTATTACCAATGGAAAGTCACCGCCGGCCCGGTGACGCGTGTCGTTCGACACCAGGGCTGTTCGGCCACAGAGGCGACTCGCTCTTGACAACTTCCCCACCATAGCTTCTACTATTGTCCATCCATCGAAAACGCCGGGCATCATGCC
>JAXGMN010000128.1:0-5229 GCA_040768665.1 Thermoguttaceae bacterium | reverse complement strand
GTCGATCAGAAACCGAAGATTCTCGTGAACGTCGATAAGGCGGTCGTAGGCGCCGAGCCCATGGGATTTGCCGAACTGCCGCAGGTCACGGGATCAATAGCCCTTGGGGCACTGGTCCGCGGGAAGAAGCATTCCTGCGGCTCGAAGTCGATCTTGCAGTTCCGATATTTCCAGCAAGCGGAGAGCCGTCTTCTTCCCGACCGCCATCGCCGCCGCGGTGCCGGCGGCCTGCCCCATTTGCGAAACGATCGGCTGCACGCGAATCGCACTTTGCGCCAGGTGCGTGGAACTGGCCGCCTTGCCAACGACCATCAGGTTTTCCATTTGCTTGACCAGGAGGGTGCGAAAGGGAATCCCGAAACCTTCGGACGGGATACGGATCGGATTCACCGCGCCGTGCTTGTCGCCCCAGGAATCCAGGCCGTAGCGACCCACGCTGACCACGTCGTCGGGCCACTTGGACGTCGCGATGTCGTTGACCGTCATGATGTGGTCGCCAATGATCCGCCGGCCCTCCCGCATCCCCAGCTTGGGAGCCAGGGTCATGCCATAGCCGAATTCCATCAGTGCAGGCCCGTCGCGTTCGACCACCTCTTCCATCGCCGCCACTTGGGTCTCGGCGATGGCGATCGGATCGCGTGTATCTTCGCACACCAGGTGCCCGCCCCAGTGCAGATAGATCCCGGCGTTCCGCTCTGCAAACGCTTCCGCCGCGCCCGGCACTTTGTGTTTGATCCACCCGTAGCCCGACTCATTGGGCGTCCAACGCACCTTGGTCAAGTCGAAGACCGCGTCGGGCCGCAGTTTGTGCGTAATGAACATCCACGTGCACTGCTGGACGGTACGGTCAGGCTGCTCCGGACCGACCGGCTCATGGAATTGACTGCGCGCCTCGCGGCCGTACATGCTTTCGCAACCAGCCAGGTCGGCCACCTCGGCAGTGCCGGTGGCGTCGACGATAACGTCAGCCAGAATGTCCTGGATCTGGCCGCTCGGCCGTTGGACGGTGACCCCTTCGACCCGATTTCTTGTTCCTTCGCTCACCAAAGCCTGCAAGACCCGCACACCTGCCAGAAGCTGCACGTTCGGGGTCTCGCGGAGCATGGCCGTAATCACGCGGAGGTAAGAGGAAGGGAGGAACCACGTGCCGCGGCCGGCGGGATGCAGCGAGAAGTTGTGGCGGGCGTTGAGCTCGTCGAGCATCTCGCGATAGATGCCCACCTGCGGACTGCCGCAGGGACCGGCAACGAACATATCGACCGGCGCTCCGCCGGGGACCGGGTCGTCCTCAAGCAACACGACACGGGCACCATGGCGAGCGGCGGCAATCGCCGCTGGTACTCCCGCAGACCCCGCGCCGACGACCAGGACGTCCGTTCTCAGGGCCTCCCGGGCTACCGTGTCGCGCTTCACGATCTTCGGGGCTGCTTTTCCAGCACGCGACATCCCCGCAGCGATTGCTGATGCCCCCAGGCCGGTCAGCAGTGTTCGACGGTCGAAAGTGGGCATGGTTGTCCTCCGCGCGTAGAACGAGTCGATCGAGCCATGCGATCATCCTAGCCGGATCACTGACACACGTCAATTTGGGTGGCTGTCAGTCCACGTCAGGCTTCGTTATATTATCAAAATGACGGAGTGGTGCTGGGTCCATTGGAAAAAATGCGAGCACAATGATCAGACATACAACGATGCTTGCGGCGATCTGGGTGGCAATGCTGGCGGTGACGCCCGCGGATGCCGCCGGGCCTCGCACCGGTTCGTGGGGCGACCAGGGCGACGGCACCTACCGCAATCCCATCCTCAATGCCGACTACCCCGACGTCGACGTCGAGCAGCGCGGCGACACTTACCATCGGTATCTTCCCAGGAGGAAACGTTTATGAAGTTGAATTCCTTACTGACCTTGGCGGCAGTTGCCTGTCTGGCGGTAGCTCCCTCGCAGGCCGGCGACTGGCCGCAGTTTCGGTACGATGCAAGCCGCACGGCCGCGTCGCCGCACGAACTGCCCGACGACCTGCAGCTCCGCTGGACCCGCGAATTCCCCGCTCCCCGGCCGGCGTTTCCCCACGAAGTTCGGCTGAATTACGATGCGACCTACGAGCCGGTGGTGCTTGGCGGCATGATGTTTGTTCCGTCGATGGTTACCGACAGTGTGACCGCGCTCGACACGGACACGGGCGCCGAACGGTGGCGGTTCTTCGCCGAGGGGCCTGTCCGCTTCGCTCCCGTCGCCTGGGAAGGCAAAATCTACTTCGTCTCCGACGACGGGTTCTTGTATTGCCTCAACGACGACGGTTCGCTGCGGTGGAAGTTTCGCGGGCTGCCGGAAGGCCGGCGAGACCGCAAGGTGCTGGGGCACGGGCGATTGGTCTCGCTGTGGCCTGCTCGCGGCGGCCCCGTGCTGGCCAATGGCGTCGTCTACTTCGCCGCCGGTCTCTGGCCTACCGAAGGCGTGTTCGTGCACGCGCTGGATGCCGAGTCCGGAAAGGTCGTCTGGTCGAACACCACGAGCCACTCGATCCCCGAGAGCAACTGGGACCACGGCGTTGGTCATATCTCAGGCCTGGCGCCCCAAGGATACCTGGCGATTGTCGGCGACAAGCTGATCGTTCCCTGCGGCGCGCAACTCCCCGCCGTCCTCGATCGCAAAACCGGCACGCTCTCCAGCTACACGATGGGCTGGGGCGGTCGAGTCGGGCTGCCGAAAGGTTGCTGGTTCGTCGCCGGCATCGGCAAGTACCTCAGCCATTCCGGCGATCTCTATGATATGTCGCATCCCAATGAGGAGCGATTTGCCGATGCGAAGCCCGGCAGCTTGAATTACAAGCCCATGCTGTATGCCGGCGGATGGACCCGGCTGGATATCGAACGTGCCAACCAGAGGGAACTCGACTCCTTTCGACAGCCGGTCTTTACGCCTGAAGTGATGTACGACAGCGACGGCAGCATCTTCGCCCGCGATCTGACCGAAGTCTCGCTGCGGGAAAGAGCCGAGGCCGATATCCCGGCGCACCGCCGCAACGACAGGTATCCCGACATGGTGGAAGGCGTCTTTCGACGGCTTTGGGAGTTGCCTTCGAAGCTTGACGTGCACATCATGGCCGGAAGCCGCCTGGTTACCGGCGGCCCCGGAGTTGTGGAAGCCATCGAAACGGGCTCCGAGCAGGAGCCGAAGGTCGTTTGGCGAGCGGAATTCCCGGGCATTCCGCACCGAATGCTCGCTGCCGACGACAAGCTATTCATCGTGACGGCCGAAGGGAGCATTCTCGCCTTCGGCGCTCCGGCAGCCGGCGAGCGGATCCGACACGCGATGGCTGAAGTTGAGCCGCCGACCGCCGACGAGTGGAACCAGAAGGCCAAGGCCATTTTCGATGCCACCGGCGTTCGCGACGGCTACGCCTTGGTCTTGGGAATCGATCGCGGCCGCCTCGTCGAGGAACTTGCCCGCCAGTCGAACCTGCACGTGATCGCCGTAGATGACGATGCCGCGAAGATCGCCGCAATCCGGCAGCGACTCGACCGCGCGGGATTGTACGGCACGCGCGTGAGCCTGCACATCGGAGATCCTCTGGCCTACCCCTTCCCGCCCTATCTGGCCAATCTCGTGGTTTCGGAAAACGCCGGCGCAATCGGCCACGCCACAAAGGGCTCGCTCGCAGACACGGTATTCGATTGCCTGCGGCCCTACGGCGGCGTTGCCTGCGCATCCGGATCACCGGAAGATCGCAGACGAATCGAGCAGATTGTCGAAGGCGAGGCATTTCCCGGTGCAAGCGTTCGACAGGTGGGCGAACTCGTACTTCTGACCCGTACGGGGCCGCTGCCCGGAGCGGCGGACTGGTCGCACGCGGAAGCCAACCCCGCCGGCACCGGGGCGTCGGAAGACGAGTCCATCCGCGCGCCCATGTCGGTGCTCTGGTTCGATGCGGCCCAGCGCTGGCACAAGTACCCGGGGCAAAACCAGGTCCGCGTGGCCGGAGGTCGCCTGGTGCTTCTCGAAAAAGGTCTGTTGCGGGCCTCGGACGTGTACACGGGCCGCAAACTGTGGGAGGTGGAACTGTCCGACGAACCGATCGACCGCCGGCAGAGCCGTTACTCGCTGCACCGGGAATGGGGGCCGTCCCCAAGCTTGTCGCCCACCACGGAACTGGTCGTCCTCGAAGACGCGATCTATCTGGCCGACGGCACGCGCTGCCGCGTGTTCGATCCGGCCACGGGCAAGCCGACCGGACACGTCGATGTTCCCGAAGGCCTCGACACCCCATGGGCCAACCTCCGCATCTGCGACGATTACCTGGTCGGCAGCAGCGGCCGGCATGTGTTGTGTCTCAATCGCCGCACGGGCAAGCTCCTTTGGCGTGTCGAGACGGCCCGCGCCGCGCTCGACCTGGCCGTGGGCGGAAGCAAAGTGTTCTGCGCCGAGCTGACCGACCCTCGCCGCGGCGAGGACGAAACCCGCGACGGAAGCATCTTTGCGCTGAACCTTGCTACGGGCGAACGTCTGTGGCAAAGGGCCGGCGGTGCCGCGATCCGCTACAGCCCATCGCTCGACGTCGTGGTGACTCCCGCCGGTTTGTATCGCGGTAGCGACGGTGAACCGTTGCCCCGCCAATCCGGCAGGCCAAAGGCACGATTGGTCGTTACCGGCGGCGGTCTGCCGAAGACCGGCCTGCCGGCACTCGTTGCCGGCGACAAGTTGCTCACCGGGAGCGACGATACCCTGCAAATCTACGCGCTTCCGTCGGTCGAACCGATCGGCGAACCGCTGAAATGGGTCCGGCGGGGATGTACGGGCACACGGGCGAGCACCCATCTGTTGACCACGCGATTCCGCGGCAACTCGGCCTGGATCGATCTGGCCAGCGGCGAAATCACGCCGTTCCTGGGGATTCGTCCGGGTTGCTCGGTGAACAACAATCTCTACCCGGCCAACGGTGTGCTCAACATGCCCAATCTCACGGCAGGTTGCACCTGCAACTACGCCCCGGTCTCGATGGCCTGCGTGCCGGCAGGGGTTGTGGATGACAATACTGCGGAATGATTCGCCGCTTGGACACAAGAAGCCGGACTCGCACAATCCTGCGACCGTCGACCCCCAGGTCTGCGGTATCTGGCAACTTTTTTCGGGGCGTTTCCTTCCATCATGGTGCCTTCAAAACTTGCCCGACACGGTGCGTGAAATCGCTTTCTGCCGGCAAGAGGGTCCCGTATAATAGGGACTCCCGTAAC
>JAXGMN010000127.1:0-5698 GCA_040768665.1 Thermoguttaceae bacterium | reverse complement strand
GTAAAGGCTCCCTGGCGCGTGGTCACGCCCGGGGCAATCGAGTAGTTCGCATCGCCCGTGGTTGCATAAGCCGTGGGCTGGGCGTCCGAAGGGCACAAAAAGGCATTGAGGACCGTGCTCACGATCACGTCATTGGCATTGCCGGGGGCGCCGGGCGCGAGGCCGCCCACCAACCCCTTGCCGCCGGCGTCGCGGGAGCCGGTGGCCAGGTTGAAATTGACCTGGTCGTAAAGCGGCGATTGCTCAAGCATGGGCAGCAATAGCAGCCATCCCCGATGGTTCAGGACGCCGCCGGTCGCCGGTGCCGCATTTCCGGCCGTGATCGCGCCGCTGTTGGACACGGAGTACGGGAAGACTTTGTGGACATCGTGGTAGTTGTGCAACGCCAACCCAAGCTGTTTCATGTTGTTGGAGCACTGGCTCCGGCGAGCCGCCTCGCGCGCAGCTTGTACCGCGGGGAGCAACAAGGCAATCAAGATGCCGATGATGGCAATCACGACCAAGAGTTCGACCAGAGTAAAACCGGTCCGCCTGCATTGGGCCACGCTCATAACACACCCCCTGAAGAGAAGAGATAGAAGTAGAGCCCCCTTACCCTGCTCAACCAAATGGCTAACCATCGGGTTATTACACCGCCAACGAACCACGCGAGCCGGCAATATCGCAGGGAAATAGCACGCTTATTTTTGTCATAGACGTTGAACTCGTCAAGTGTTTTGCCGGTCGTGGGCCCGCGAATTGCAACAGCGAACCTGCAAAAGCGGTTCCACTGCCGCCGGCCAGCGGCAAGAGACAGCGGGGAGGACCGGGCACCAGTGGGTTTTCACGCCAGGAGAAGGGCGCACCTACGACAGGGAATTCAAGCTGGCACCAAAGTGGGGATTGCTCCACGTGCCACGGCGGTGTAATTTGGGAGGCAACTCTTCTGGAACAGGGCAGCGGCCGACAAAGACTGGGGTGAGAGCGTTGCGCCTGCCGGGATTCTCCGGCTGGGCGAGCATTACGGCTTGTTCTCGTTTTCCCTTAATCCTGGAGGTCCTGCAATGGCGTTACTGAGACGGCCTTTTCGAGGCCGCCCGGCCGGTTGGCTGGCGCGGCTGGGGTTCACTCTCGTCGAGCTATTGGTCGTGATTGCCATTATCGGCATTCTGATCGCCCTGCTCCTGCCGGCAGTTCAGGCGGCACGCGAGGCGGCGCGGCGGAGCCAGTGTACGAACAACATGAAGCAGCTTGGGTTGGCGCTGCACAACTATCACGACACGCACCAGGTGTTTCCGCCGGGCGGCCTGGAGTACGGATGTTCCTCGGCCGGGCCGAACTATGAACAACCGGGCAAGCTCGTGAAAAACCTGAATGGCCTGGTGCTGCTGTTGCCGTATCTGGAGCAGATGCCGCTTTACGACAAATATGATTGCCGCCAGGCGGCTTGCGCAGGCTCGGCCGGCCAGACCCAAAGGCAATATCCTGCCGAGCTATCCGATTGCAGGCGACGCGGTCACTAGCGGCAATGCGGAGGTCATTTCGACACCGCTCGCCGTGTTCCACTGTCCGTCCGGACCCGTACGACAACCGTTTACCGGACGGAAGCTGCTATGGGATCAGACCGGGAGCGGGTTCCGACGTTATGACCAGCTACGACCACAGGCAGCTGGACCACAGACAACACGTATTTCGACGACTGGAAACGGCCAAGCATGAATCCCGTGTTGCGGCGAAGATGTTCGGCGAGAACAGCGATACGAAAGAGATCGCAAGTGTGCTGGACGGCACGAGCAATACGGTTGCGGTGGTTGAGACGACACACCGTTGTGCGAACGGCTATCCGCCGGCCTGGGGAATGCGTGGCGCTGGGTGATGGTGGGAATGCGACATTGCCCAGGGATCAACGTCGAAGATATTCCGCCGACCTGGAGCTGGAGTCATCCTTTGACGCCCATCGAACCGACTCCGCACCTGGGGCATGGCCGGGAGTCTTCATCCCGGAGGTTGCAACACCACGCTGGCCGACGGTTCGGTGCGGTTCATTTCCGAGACGACGGATCGGGCCATTTGGCCTCGGATTGCCACCATGGCGGGCCACGAAGTCGTTGAAATGCCGTGAGTTGGTTTTGTTGTGCTGGAAAAGTGCGCTCGAAAAGGGAACAGGCACCGCAACGGATAATTGGTTTGACTTGAACCTGGATACAAGATGTTGCGGAAATTTCAGTTCCCTTTTTCAGCAGTTTCTTGTTGGTTGTTGCATCGATCTCGCTTCGTCAGGAAGGACTTTGGCAATGTATGTCTGCGCAAGAGCGTTCGTGGTTTGTCTGTTTCTTTTGCTCGTGACGGCCGGTTGCGGGACGAGCAGCGACCGGTTCTCGTCGCTGCCCGATTTGGTGCCGGTCAGCGGCACGGTCACGTTGGACGGGGAGCCATTGTCCGGCGCGTCGCTCACCTTCCTGCCGGTTGGCTCCACGAAGGGCCAGAGCTGCTATGGCTACACGGACGCAAGCGGCCGGTATAAGCTCATGGTGAGCCAAGAGCACGTCGGTGCGCCGGTGGGCGATTTCGAAGTACTTTGCAACAAGTGGGTGATGCCCGACGGCTCCGATTTCCCGAGAGATGCGACGCTTCCGCCGGGCGAAGCCGGCGCGAAGGAGTTGCTGCCGCCGCAGTACACCACCGAAGGCATGTCGAAGCTGAAAGCGACCGTCCCTCCGGGCGGCGGCGAGATCAATTTCGAGCTGTCGTCGAAGTGAGCCTTGGGAGTTTTCGCGTCCAACCGCTCGTAGATTTCGAGCATCTTCTCGATGCTGGCGTTCAAATACGGGTCGCCGCGTGTACGGGCAACCGCATGCGCGTCGCGGGCCGCTTGGACGGCATCGCCAAATCGTCCGAGCGAAGCGTAGACGCCGGCCAGGGTCTTGAGAGCAAGCGGGTCCTGCCGCCCGGTTACCTCGCAGGCCTTCGTGGCATGCGCGAGAGCATCCTGGAGGTTGGAGACGGCCGGATCCGGGAGAACGCGAACGGAGGCCAGGTCCAACAGCGCCGGGACGAACGCGGCGTTGAGTTCGAGAGCCCGCTGATAGGATGGCACAGCCTCTTTCGGCTTGCCCTGGCGATAGAGCAGGTGGCCGCGGTAGTAGTGAGGCAGCGGGTCCTCCGGCCCCAGCCGCGCCGCCTCGGCAAAATGCGTCAGCGACTGGTCAAGCTCCCCGGTTTCGAGCAGGACGAGCCCAAGGGTCATGTGCGCCTTGAGAAAGTCGGGCTTGCCGCGCAACGCGCGGCGAGCGTGCTCGGCCGCCGCCTCGAAATCGCCCTCCTCGTGCAATAGTGCAGCAAGCCCCTGGTGGGCTTCGGGGTGATCGGACCGGAAATCCAGGATTCTACGAAAATGCGTCTTTGCCTCCTCGGTCTTGTGCAGCGTGGTGAAGACGGCCGCCAAGGCAAGGTGCGCATCGACGCCGGCCGGATTGATTTCCAGGGATTTCTGGAAGAGCGGAACCGCCCCGCGAAGGTCATTTTGGTCGACGAACGCCCGTCCGGCGCGGTAGTAGTTGTGATCGTCGAGAAATGCCTCGGTGATCCTCCGGATCGCTCCGTTTTCGACATTGACGAATTCGGGGATGTTGGCCGCGCGGCGGGGCGCCGTGAAGCGGGACAGCACGACCGGCACGCTGCTGCGGCCGTGTTCATCGATATGCGTCAGGAAGAGTTGCGTGTACGCGGAATAGGCTTTTGAAGAGAAGACCAGCCACTTGCCGTTGGGCGACCAACTGTGCCAGGAGTTCATCCGCGAGGTGTTGCATTCGAGCCGGCGGGCCTCGCCGCCGCCGGCGGGCACGATGTAGAGCTCGCTGTCCGGCTGCAGGAGCATGAAGCTCTTGGCCTTGCAGAAGACGATCCACTTGCCGTCGGGAGAGAACTTGGCGAAGTAGTTGCTCATGCCGTTGTTCGACGCGCCTTCGACCGGTTCGGGCTTCCCGCCCTTGCCCCCGTTGAACGGGATGCGATAGAGGTCGTAGCGAAATGTCCTGTTCCCGTCCAGGAAATCCTTGGCGGCCTCCTGCGGCACGAGCACGGACCGGATGTTCTCGAGCCCGGGTGGTTCATAGGCCTCGCTGCGAGCGAAGACGATTTCCTTTCCATCCGGGCTCCACGTTGCGTTGGTCTGAACGTATCGCGGGTCGTCCGCGCCGGGCAGTGCCTGGAACGTCTTCGTCTGCCGGTCGTAGATCGCCAGGATTCCTTTGACCAGAAAGAAGAGTTGAGAGAACGTGATGTCCGGGCGATAGACGGCCAACGCGCGGTCCTTGACCGTCCCTACGACGTATCGGCCATCCGGCGAAACCTGGCAGAGCAGCCCGAAGGTGACGTCGCCGTCTTCTTTGCGATAGTCGCTCCAGGAGATGACTTTCTCCTGGTCGAGCACGATTTCCTTCTCGACTTCGGCGACGGCATAGCCTCCCTTGTCATTGCCGGAGTCGACCTCCAGCGCCAACGTGGAACCGTCGGCCGAGAAGGAGTGGCAGTTTCCGCAGACGATCAGGTTCTCGAGCACGGCGGGAGGAGGCTCTTGCGATGAGATGGGGCCGAAACGCCAGCGGATATGGGCCGCCGGGTTCTTCACCGCTTCGAGAAACGGCAGGTTGACCTCTCGATAAAACAAAGGTGCGTCGACGGGATCGCCGCATACACCGATCGACACCTTTCCTTCCGAAAGTGCGACGGACGGTTCCCGCCGGCTCGCTCCGCGGATCGTCACCTCGGCTGTCTTCTTCACGCAGCGGCGTTTGATGGTCTCCCAGTCGACGTCCGGAGGCGTCCACTCGGGGCAACTCGCGGTGAAATCGATCGGATCGCCGTCGTCGAACGCAAACTCGATCCGCCAGAGACCGGCCCCGGGGGCGTCATCCTTCCAGTGAAAGGTGGGAGCGACGATGTCCGGGGGAAACAGCGCTCCCTTGCGCGGGTAGTCAATCTGGACAGGTGTCTTGGGGTTGGGACTGTGTCTTGCGACGTTCGCCGGGCCGGCGACGGCATCGGAGCTTCGAGGCTGGGCTGCCGGGCGATCGGCGCGCCAGCACCCGGACACCAGCAGGAGGAAGACGCCGACGAGAGCACCCCCTTCCATTGCGGAAAACAATCGCAGGACGGATCTCCAGGTCCGTCCTTTTTGGCACGCAAACCGTATTGAGGCCATCTCACTAGCTCTCACCTTCGGTGAATCCTCCGCAGACGATGAAATGCAAGACTACCGTGGTGGATCGAATTCCGACAGGTATGCCGACGACGACGGATACCGGGCCTGCTGGTAGTTGCTGAGCAACCGTTTCGGCTCGCGAGCCAGGGATCGGCAATAATGAACCAGGTCCTCCAGTGTTTGCTCGTCGACCGTCCAGCACGCCGGATGGGGAGTGCCCGGCATGCCGAGCAGAATACGCCGATAGACCGATTCCGGCTCATTGCCGCCTTTGTAGTCCTCACAGACAAGATCGCGCGGCCGAATGAGCCGTCCCTGGTCGTCCCAGGGGTCGGGCGGATCGGGGGCGCCCCGGCCGTCGTCTCCGTGGCAGTGGCCGCAGCCGAGAGCGAGATAGCTTGCTCGGCCCCTGGCGATCGTCAGCGGATCGGGCTCTCGGAGTGACGGGACGGGTAGGACTTCGCCCGGGGTGGTGCGAGCCCTGATCGCCTCGCGGAGGTCGACCTCATCGATCTG
>JAXGMN010000126.1:0-5779 GCA_040768665.1 Thermoguttaceae bacterium | reverse complement strand
TCGTCTGCTTGACGCTCGCCGTAAGTGATCCCGCGCACTCGTCACACGATCGGAGTATAGATCATGAAATGGCCTCTGCTGGTTCTTGGGGCTTTTTCGCCAAACCCGACCAATGCGGTCGTCACCGGAAAACCGGCGGTGACTTACGGCAGCAAGTTCGTGAAGACACCATCGGTTCCCAGGACGATCTTGCTGGCTGTTGGCAAAGGGAGAGCTGCCGACCCGGCGAAGCAACAGGAGCGTGCGACGGTTGCCGTCCGCAAAGTCACCGACGCCGCCAGACAGTTCCAGCCCACGGTCCTTGTTGAGGCCCGGGCCGAAACCGTCATGACGCGGGAGCAGTTCTGGCGGGGAGAGGTGGAAGCGAAAGTCAACGGGGCGATCGTCCGCAACCAACTGCAACAGCTCGCACAGACCGTGACCACGCAGGACACGGTGATTCTCTACACTCACAGCCACGGGTTCAAGGGCGGCCGCGATGCGTCGCAACCTCCAGGTGGCATGGTGTTTGATCCGGGGACACGCCGACCGGAGACTCGCGGGATCTTCCCTTGGGATGAATACGCCGAACTGATCCTGAAAATCCCCGCGAAGAATGTCGTGGTGCTCACGATGGCGTGCTATTCGGGGGGCCTTGTCGAACGTTTCGACTCACCGCAGGTTCGCGATCGGTGGATAGACCGGCGACGAAAGGAAGGACGCAACCTGATCATTCTGACGTCGCAAAACAAAGACTTGATGTCCCCGCCGATCGTGAAAGGCGGCGAGCTCATCAACCCGTTCACTTACGCCGTGGCCGAGGCATTCGCGGGAAAGGCCGATGGCTTCGCACTCGTGGACGGCAAGCCGCACGACTACCGCCCGGACGGCAGACTGACAGCCGGCGAGTTGGTCGACTTCATCCTCTACGCGACCGAGAACACGTCGTCCGAAGCGCCCCAACGCAGGAACACCGCCAGACCGCAATGCACCGGCAGCTACAGCCGAGACGAAGTCTTGCTCACCAGCGCCGGGCGAGAGGCTTGAGGATTCAAACCTGTGAACTGGACCTCCTGAGAGAACTTCGATCGACTGTCTCTGCCTTCCTCGCCTTAGTGGCGAGTACGGGCCGTATCACCCGAACCACCGCGGCTTTCAGGCGTTCTTTGGCTTCCAAAGGGCGACCACCCTCTCCTATAGGCTCGCCGCAAGGCATCGAGATACCGCGGATCGCCGGTACGGCAGTAGAGCGGCGCGATCGCCCGCGTGGGAGAATTCGAACTGCAACTGGCAGTGACCGGTGCGTTATATTGCTGGGCGAATTTCGCCTCTGGTCACGGGCAGGGGGGTAAACGTTTACGGCAGGGGCAACGTCTCGTGTTGCCTAAGGGTTCCACTCACGTACAAGGAGCACCAGACTATGAAGACGGTAGCAGTGGTGGCATTTGTCGTTTTGTCTCTCTGCTCGGCTTTTGCCGTGGCGGGAGAATCGAAAGACGCCGGCGCGAAGCTGCGGGTTGGCGTCTACGATTCACGAGCGGTCGTGGTGGCATTCATCGGTTCCGAGGTCTACAAAGCTACCTGCGGCAAACAACTGGCCGAAATGCGGGCCGAGTACGACAAGGCCAAGGCCGAAGGGAACCAGAAGCGGGTTGCGGAACTGGAGATGCAGGGTAAAGCGCAACAGGTTCTCCGGCACAAGCAGGGCTTCAGCACCGCGCCGGTCGACGACATCCTCGAACACGTCGGCGACAAATTGCCCGAAATCGCCAGGTCCGCCGGCGTCGGGCCGATTGTCTCGAAGTGGGATAAGGGGAAGCTCGCCAAGTACGAGTCGGCCGAATGGGTGGATGTCACGATGGAGTTGGTGGACGCTTTCGGCCCGAATCCGCGGCAGCGGAAGTTCGCAATCGACATCCAGAAGAAGAAACCCATTTCCCTGGAAGAAGCGGCAAACATCAACGATTGAGGTCGCAGACGCGCCTCACCGCTCCAGCCACTTTCCGGTGGCAGAAGCGGCAACGCTCCCGTACCACTGCCGGGAGGGGGCGGTTGGCAATTTGCCGTCCATGAGGAGTCTTCCCATTCGCCCGGATGCGGTTTATCCTGAAATCTTGTCGGTCGGCTTCGTTCACCCCAAGGAGAAGATGCTTCAATGACAAAGCGAATGACAACCGCAGTCGTGGCTGCCGCGATTCTGGCCCTGACCAGCCCCCGGGCCGTTCTTTCGGCTGAATACCTGAGCGGGATCGAGTGGGCCGAGCCCGCGGTCGTCGATCCCGGGCCGCCCGGCGGGCCTCCGTCGGACGCGGCGGTTCTTTTCGACGGGACCGACCTGTCAAAGTGGGAGGGAGCCGAACAGTGGACCGTCAAGGACGGCTACTTCGTGGCGGGCCCCGGAGCGATCAAGAGCAAGGACGTCTTCGGCGATTGCCAGGTACATCTCGAATGGGCGGCGGCCGAGGAAATCACCGGCAGCGGACAGGGCCGAAGCAATAGCGGCGTGTTCCTGATGGGAACGTACGAGGTTCAAATCCTGGATTCCTATCAGAATGAGACCTACTTCGACGGCCAGTGCGGCGCCATTTACAAGCAGCATCCACCGCTGGTCAACGTGTGCCGCAAGCCTGGCGAGTGGCAGACGTACGACATCATTTGGAAGGCCCCGCAGTTCGACGGCGACGGCAAGCTGGTGAGCCCGGCTTTCATCACCGTTCTGCACAATGGAGTCGTGATCCAGAACCATTTCCAGTTGGAAGGCGACACTCCCTATCATCGGGCTCCCGCCTACACGGCCCATCCGGACAAAGGCCCGATCAGCCTGCAGTACCATGGCAATCCCGTGCGCTTCCGCAACATCTGGGTACGCGAGCTCAAGGAACTGGATCAAAAGCGGGTCGACGAACCGAAGATCGTGAAGAAGTAGCTCCTGACTGATGAAAGGGAAGCCATGAGAACGAAAAACGCATTCTTGAGTCGAAGAAACTTCCTTGCGGCCGGGGCTGCCGTCGTCGGGATGCCCGCGGTGCTGCCAAGGGCGGCCGGGGCTGCGGAAACCGAAACGGCTCCGGTCGTGACCCCGCCCCAAGGCAAACGGATCCTGCTGTCGTGCAAGCTGGGCATGATCACCCGGGAGGTCGACGGCAAACCGTTGTCGCTGGCCCAGCGCTTGGCCCTTGCCGGCGAAGCGGGGTTCGACGGGGTCGACCTCGATCAGGCCGGCGAATGCACGCCCGAACAGGCCCGAGACGCCGTTCGCCAATCGGGCGTGTTCGTCCACAACGCGATCAACCACGACCACTGGAAGCAGCGGCTCACCAGCGCCGACGACGAAGAGCGGGCCCGCGGCATTGCCAACATTGAGCACTGCATCCGCGTCGGGCACGCGGCCGGGGGCAGCGGCGTGCTGATCGTGGTCGGCCGCGGCAGCGACGGACCGGCCGACGTGGTCGAAGAGCGATGCCGCGAAGCGATCAAGAAGCTCATTCCGCTGGCGGCGGCGCTGGGCCAGCCGATCCTCGTGGAGAATGTCTGGAATCAGATGTTCTACAACCACGACGCCCCGCCCGAGCAATCCGCTGAGCAATTCGTGCGGTTTATCGACAGCTTCAACAGCCCATGGGTGGGGATGTACTACGATATCGGCAACCACTGGAAATACGGCCAGCCCGGCGACTGGATCCGCGCTTTCGGCTACCGCTGCGTGAAGCTCGACGTAAAAGGGTTCAGCCGGGCGCAGGACAAGTTTACCGACATCGGCGAAGGCGATCTCCCCTGGGACCAGGTCCGCAAAGCGCTGGACGATATCGGTTTTGCCGGTTGGGCCACGGCGGAAGTCAAGGGCGGCGGCCTGGACCGGCTGAAGCAGGTTCGCGAGCAGATGCAAAAAGCCTTCGGGTTGTAGCGTGCGACCGGCGCCGCAGAGGATCATCTTGCCCGGCAGTCTTTGTCCGAACCCGACGCAACAGCCCGGCTGCTCAAAAGCAGCCGGGCTGTTGATGTGCCCGCGACGAAGCACTTCTTGTCGAGACCTGCCCAACGGGTTAAAATGCGGCTCTTTAGCATTGCCCCTCTGCAGGTGATTGGACGATGAGCATGCGGGTCTACCTCGCCGGCCCCGAAGTGTTTCTTCGCGACGCGGACGCCATTTTCCGAGCGAAAAACGAGATCTGCCGGCGCTACGGCCTGGTGGGCGTGTCTCCGCTGGAGAGCCATCTCGACGCGGAGCCCGCGGCGCAGCGGGACATTGGCCGGCGAATCAGCCGCTCCAACGAGGTGTGTATGCGGTCCTGCGATCTGGCGATCGCCAATCTCACTCCCTTTCGCTCGCCCAGCGTGGATCCCGGCACCGCTTACGAGCTCGGTTTCATGAGGGCCCTGGGTAAACCGGTCCTCGGTTATACGAACGTATGTGGTTCGTTGCGGGATCGAACGGCCCGATGCTTTGCCGAAGGATTGCGTTTGCGAAGCCCGGGGCAGGGCTTCGAAGATCCCGACGGGCTGTTGGTCGAAGATTTTGATATGGTCGATAACCTGATGATCGACGGAGCCATTCTCTCCAGCGGCTTCCGGATCGCAGTCGTCGAGGCATCGCCCCGGGAGCGATACTCGTGCCTGGAAGGCTTCGAGCAGTGCGTCGAGCAGGCCGCCCGCGCTCTGCTGGGGCCGCGGGTAGCAACCGTCAACACGGCGAGGGAAGCGACGTTGCCCCGCCTTTAGGCGTGTGGCAGATGATCGAATCCCGTCAACGTTGCCATCAGCCCGGCTGCTTCCCAGCAGCCGGGCTGACATGCGGCGGACTTCGTGGCTCAGATCCTGTTTCGGGTTTACAGCGGTGGGAGGTTCTGGTCGACTCCGCGCATGGCACGACCACTTCGTATTGAGTTTCCCGACGCGATCTACCACGTGATGTCACGAGGGAACGGACACCAGCGGATCTTTTACGACGAAAGCGATTACCAGCGGCTCTGGCAGGGACCGGCCCAAACCGTGGACCGGTTCGGTTTCGAGATCACGAGCGTCGCCTGCTTGCCTAACCACATCCACGTCTTCTTGCGGACGCCCGGGCCCAATCTGTCGCGAGGGATGCAGTACTTGCTCTCCGGCTACGCCAACTTTGCGTTGCGAGAAGGGGCTACTCGGCGGCGGGCGGTCCGACGGCCAGCGGCGGCCGGGTGTGGTGCGCAAGGCGGCGATTCCTCAGAATAGAGGCACACTGGGTACATCCGTCCTTTGGGTGGTTTGTGGTGATACTGATGACGCCGCGATAATATAGGGATGCCAGAAACGCTTTCGGCGGCAGGTGTCGGTGTGCGTTGGCTATGATCCATTTGACAATTATCAGTGCCGGAGTTGACCTTTCTGCTGAAAACGAGGTGGTCCTGCGCCATCAGACTTGGGGCAGAGCCCCACCTTCCCCGGGATTCCCGTTTGCCGGTTGATTCCCGAATATCTACGGCGGACGTGGCAAGCCGGCTCGAGCGTGGCACTGCGGGAATTCGAGCGCGCTGCGGGACCTCTAGGAGGGTGTTGGCTGTCGAGTTGGCGTTTTTCCAAACCTGTGGATAGCCTCACCACCCGGCTCTGTAGTGTGAGGCATGGAGGTTGGCGGAAAGAGCGGGTCGCGAGAGGGGTGCGGTGCCGGCGGCCCGCGGCGACGTGTGTGGTGCCCAAGATGGTGATTTCTCAGAATCGAGGCACTTTGGGTACCACGCGCTTCTGGGTGGTAGTTCGGTACCGCTGATTGTGAACGCGGGTCGGGTTGGGCGGCGGCGCGCGATCCGCACTGCCAGCTTGGCTC
>JAXGMN010000125.1:0-6638 GCA_040768665.1 Thermoguttaceae bacterium | reverse complement strand
GAGATCTGGCTGAGCCGGCTGGCCGTCATGGCGGCGGTCCTGCTGCCGGTCGCCGTGGTCGTGTTCGCGTCGGCCTGGTTCGTGATGCCGCCTGACGAACGGCACGCGATGAAGCCGTTGGCCGTTCTCCTTGTCGTACTCGGTTATGTTTCGGTGTTGGTGATCGGCCAGGCGTGCTCCATGTTCGTTCGCAGCCGGATCATTGCCCTGCTGGCGGCCCCGGTGTTGACGGCCTGCTTCGCGTTCTGGATAGGCATCGGGGTATTCTTCCTGGGCCTGGGATGGAAACTGGGGGCGGCGCCCATGCTGTTGGCGCTTCTGATCGGCAGCCGGCTGTTGGCCGGGTCCCGTCTGCGCCAGGACAATTCGTGGCGCGCGATGCGGGTGCCGGCGCTAGTCATCGTGGCGGCTGTCGCGTTCACGTTCGTGGCGCACGCGCATCACCGGACGAGCGAAATCCGGCCGTACGATTCGGTGACGAAGGTCGACGCGAGGCTGATGAACTTGCCGCCGAAGAGGGTCGTGGAGGATTTCAACCTCCGCCTCGAGAATGTTGGGACAATGGGTGCAACGCCTCGCCAATGGATGGAGCAGGCATTGCAGACGCGGGGTGACGCGGCGTCGAGCCCCACGTTTTCACGTCCTTGGCGAGAGAATTCGCTTGCGGTATTCAGGAGAACCTACGCCGAGATGGTCTTGGCGGATGCCGAGCTGAATAGGATGCTTCGCATGGCGACCAGCCGGCCCGGCATAGGCAATGAACAGCTTCGCGTTTGCCTTGAATTCCTGGAAGACTGGGCCGCCGAGCGGCCCAGGCATGCCGAGTGGCTGGCGGCAGACTACCAGCGCGATATTTCCTGGCTGCAATACGGTCCGGCGGAGGGATTTGCCAGATATGGATTCCACGACGAACCGCTGCCATGGCGCTACCGCTGGCTGTCGTTCGAGCGAACGCGGGCTCGTCAACTCCTCGACCGCGCCTACCGCATTGCCGCAGATCGGGCCGAGGAGTACGAGACGGCGGTGATCAACGATCAGATCGGCATCCGGCCCTATGGTGGATACGGCCCCACGGCCGGCCTTGAGACGTACGGCGTCCAGCGGCGCGGCTACAACCGCGAAATGATAACCAGCGAGGATATCCTCCCCTACGATCCCTCTCGACCGCTCTGGTACCAGATATCGCACAAAATGGTCCTGGAACCAGGCATGGACCATTTTCGTCTGCTGCGATGGCTGTCGGTGAGGCATGGGAGCCAGATTTTTCAGATCTACACGGCAGAATCGCAGCGGCGGGCGACGATTCTCTATCTTGCGCTGCGGATGTACGTCAACGATCATGGCGAGCTGCCGGATTCGCTCGACGCGCTGACGGAAAGGAAGTACCTGAACCGATTGCCGGTGGTGCCGATCGCTTGCCAACGGTTTTACTACGAGCCACGCGGTGCGAGCGACGAGCTCAACGCGATCCTTGCGAAACGGAACGCGCATCAAGCCGACAGGGTTGGGAAGGACACCTTCCTGGGCGAGCACGATCCCGCGCTGCCTTTCCTGTGGTACCCGGTTGTGCCGAACCAGAAAATGGATCCGGCCGCGGGGGCGGGGCTGTTTATCGATCTTGATTTCGTGAAGTAACTCCGCCAATTCTGGAGACGTGAGGGAGGGTTGGTGGACGGGGTCATGCTGCGAAGACATCAGTCGGGCGTTGGCGGCGCAGGGAGGCGCGCCGTGGGTATGGCAATTCTGCGCGAGCCGTAGCGCGGGCCGCGACTTCTGCTCCGCGCCGATCCAAAGAAAAGCGGCATCACCAGCACCGAAAGCTCCGACAAGTCGGAGCACTCCAAAGTACCGGGAATTCCCTCAGACGCGTGCCCGATTGACCGACGACACTTCTGTTTTCCCTCAGGTGGGGTAGAATAGAGTTTTTAGCAGAAAAGCCGCTTCGACCACCGCAGGAGACCTGGTCTGCTCCAGTTGCCGGAGTTTGACCGCAAGACACGAATGCCCGTCGTCGAGATCAAGGGACTGGCCAAGTCCTACCGGATATATCAGAAGAGCGAGGGACTTTGGGCCTCGATCCGCGGGCTCGCGCGTCGGCGGTATCGCACGGTCGAGGCGGTCCGCGGAATCGATCTGTTGATCGAACAGGGGGAGTTCGCCGCCTTTCTGGGGCCGAACGGCGCGGGGAAGACGACCACCCTCAAACTCCTCTCCGGGGTGATTAGCCCCACAGGCGGCGAGGCTCGTGTCTTGGGCCACGTTCCCTGGAAGCGCGAAAATGCCTACCGTCGCCGCTTCGCTCTGGTGATGGGGCAAAAAAACCAGCTTTGGTGGGACCTCCCGGCGGCGGAGTCCTTTCGCCTGCACCAGCAGATCTACCGGATCGAGCCTTCGCGATTCGAGCAGAGCCGCGACGAACTGACCGCGCTGTTGGACGTCCGCCATCTTCTCTTGCAGCCGGTGCGGGAACTCTCCCTCGGCGAACGGATGAAGATGGAACTGATCGCCGCCCTGCTCCATTCGCCGGACGTGCTTTTTCTGGACGAGCCGACGATCGGGCTCGACGTGATCGCCCAATACAACATCCAGAGCTTCTTGCGCCACTACCAGGAAATCCGCAAGATCACCATTCTTCTCACCAGCCACTATATGAAGGACGTGCTGGCGCTTTGTCGGCGGGTGGTGATTATTGCGGCGGGGCGGATCATTTACGACGGCTCGCTCAGCGGCATCGTAAACCGCTACGGCGGCGAGAAGCTCGTTTCGCTTCAGTTCGCCGACGGCCGGATCCCCGCCGACCTGCCACGATTCGGGCAGGTGATCTCGGAGGAACCGCCGCGAGCGAAGATCCGCGTCGCGCGTCGCCTCGTGCCCGACGTGCTCAGCGGACTGCTTGGCAGCTACGCGGTGGAAGACGTGAGCGTGGAGGACCCGCCGCTGGAAGAGATCATCGCGGAGATTTTTTCCCGCAACGGCGAACCGGCCGAACGCCAGGTCGGCCAGGTCCCGGAACTGCTCAAAGAGGAGTGACCGATGCTTGCGCGGGCGGCAACCTGGTGGACGATCCTGCGGATCAGCCTCAACGAGCGGCTGGTTTACCGCGGCGACTTCGCGCTGGGGACCCTGATGCGGTTTCTGCCGATCGTCACCCAGATCTTTCTTTGGGGGGCCGTCTTTTCAGGGCTCTACGCCGTGACCGAAGGGCGGCCCGAGATCGCCGGCTACTCGTACCACGATTTCATCGCCTACTACCTGCTGACGATGGTCACGCGCGCGTTTTCGAGCATGCCGCGGCTTGCGTCGGGCATCGCCCGCGATATTCGCGAGGGGACGATTAAGAAGTACTTGATCCAGCCGATCGACATGCTCGGTTTTCTGCTTTTGTACCGGATCGCGCACAAGCTGGTCTACTACGTGGTGGCGGCCGGTCCGTTCGTCCTGATTTTCTATCTGCTCCGCGGTTTCTTTCCCGGTTGGCCCGACGGGTGGACCCTGGCCTGCTTCTTCGCGTCGCTGGTGATGTCGTTCCTGCTGGGGTTCTTCCTGGAGGCGACGATCGGGATGCTCGGGTTCTGGTTTCTGGAAGTCAGCTCGCTGCTGTTCGTCTATATGCTTTTCAACTTCTTCTTCTCCGGCCACATGTTCCCGATCGATATGCTTCCGGGGATTTGGGGCGAACTGGTGATGATGCTCCCCCTGCAATACCTCGCCTATTTTCCGGCTGCCGTCTTCCTCGGCAAGATCCAGGGACCGGAACTGATTTGGGCGCTGTGGGTGCAATTCGGCTGGGTCGTTTTCTTCATGATCGCCAGCCGGGTTGCCTTTCACCGCGGCGTCCGGCGCTACAGCGGATTCGGGGGCTGACCGCATGAGCGAGCACCCTTCCTATCTCCGCGTCCTGCTCACATTCGCCCGCAACAGCCTCGTCCGCGACATGACCTTCCGCGGCAATTTCCTGATCGAGGCCTTTTCGTCGATGTCGTGGATCTTCATGAACCTGGGCTTCTACGTGCTGATTTTCGAGTACACGCCGATGCTGGGAGCCGGGAGCGGATGGGGGAAGTACGAGTTCTTCGTCTTTCTCGCAACGACTTTGCTGGTGAACAGCCTGGTCCAGGCCTTCTTCATGACGAATGCCGACGAGTTCGGCGAGTTGATCCGCACCGGTTCGCTCGACTTCGCGCTGCTCAAACCGATCGACACGCAGTTCCTGGTGTCGCTCAACCGGATCGAATGGGCTTCGATGGGCAACTTCGTCGTCGGACTGGTGCTGCTCGGCTATTCCCTCACCCGGATCGGCTACTCGCCGGGGCCGGTGCAGTTCGTGTTGTACCCGGTTTACGTGGTGTGCGGCGTCGCGATATTGTACAGCCTCATGTTCACGCTGGCTTCCACGAGCGTCTGGCTGGGACGGAATCAGACGCTCTACGACTTCTGGTTCTATATCACCAATTTCTCCCGCTATCCGATGGAAATCTACCGCGGCGCGTTCGGCACGCCCTTGCGATGGTTTTTCACCTTCATCATCCCGGTGCTGGTTGTCGTGAACGTGCCCGCGAGAATGCTGGTGCGGCCGCTCGATCCGCACGACCTGGAAGACTGGTTTCTGCCGCTGTTCGCGATTCTCGCAACGGCCGGCAGCCTCGTGGCCTCGCGATGGGTGTTCAACCGGGCGCTGGTGAGTTATCGAAGTGCAAGCAGTTGAGGGTGGGATAAGGGATAAGGGATAAGGGATAAGGGATAAGGGATAAGGGATAAGAGATAAGGGATAAGAGATAAGTGGGAGCAGGATGATGAAGCTGGCTTTTAGTTCGAATGCCTACATGCACTACTCGGTCGAAGAAGCGATCCGCAGGGTCGCGTCGTTGGGCTACCGAGGGATCGAGTTGCTGGCCGACGTGCCGCACGCCTGGCCCGCGGGACTGTTGGAGGAGCGAAAGCAGGCCATTCGGAGTTGCCTCGAGCAACATGCCCTGGCAATCTCCAATATCAACGGGTTCATGATGAATGCCGTGGCCGATCCCAGGCAGCCGTACTGGCACCCTTCCTGGATCGAGCCCGATGCGCATTACCGTGCGATCCGGCGGGAGCACACCAAGCGGGCACTGCGTCTGGCCGGGGAACTGGGCGCCCCGGCGGTTCAGACCGAACCGGGCGGCCCGCTGGGGCCGGAACAGTCGTGGAAGGATGCGGCACGATTGTTCTACGACGAATTCATGCCCTGCGTCGAGGTCGCACAGCAGATCGGAGTCGACCTGCTCATCGAGCCGGAACCCGGATTGCTGATCGAGCGGTTCGAGCAGTACCTCGAGTTCGCCGGCCGCGTCGATTCGCCGCGGGTCGGACTGAATTTCGACATCGGCCACGCCTACTGCGTCGGAGAGGATCCGGAAACCTGGATTCCGCGGATGGCCTCTCAAACAAGACACTATCATCTGGAAGACATCGCCCCCTCACGCGTCCACGCCCATCTGATCCCCGGCCGCGGGGCCATCGACTTTGAGGCCGTGCTCCGTGAGATCGTGGCCAGCGGCTACCCGGGATGGGTGACGGTCGAGCTCTATCCCTACGTTGAGAATCCAGACCAAGCGGCCGCGGAAGCGAGAACATTCCTCGAAGCGGTGGCGCAGCGGATCGGCATGTCGGGCCCAAACCCGCCGAAGGCCCGTTGAGAAGCCATCGCCTGGGCGAAAAACCTCCGCGCCGAACTGCCATCTCGGCAGTTCGGTTTGCGATCCAACCATTTCCGGGAAAAACGTGCTTACCCCCTCCGTAGCGCAATCTTTGTGACAGACCGGGTATTCTGCGAAACCTCGGGACCGGAGTCGGGTTTCATGGATTTGGCAGGTCTCTCTTGATTTTGACCAGCCAGCGCAGTGCCGGTCATGCGAAAACCGCCCGGGGGCCTTTACTTCGTCTTGGACCGGTGTTCTAGTAGGCGCTCGGAGAGGCGTATGTTGCCCGTACTTGCGTGAAGTCCGGGCTTGAGAGTTTCCACCGAGTTGTTGAGGAGGTTCACATGTTCAGAAATTGCTCGCTGTGGCTTGCTGCCGTGGTTGCCTGCCTGGTCGTTGCCGGTAATGCATGGGCGCAGGACGACGCCGCTGCCAAGAAGAAAGACGCTCAGGAAAAGCAGAGCAAGGCGGCTGAGGAGCAGTTCAAGAAGATGGACAAGGATGGCGATGAGAAGTTGTCGCTGGACGAATTCAAGGGCAGAAAAGGCGATGCGAGGCAGGAGGCTATCTTCAAGTTGCTCGACAAGGACGCCAACGGCAGTGTGTGCATCGTCGAGTTCAAGAACAAGCCGATCGAAGCCCGCTTCATGTCGATGGACCAGGACAACGACGGCGCCTTGACCGCGGAGGAGTTCAAGGGCAAACGCAAAGACGCCGCCCAACTCGACAGGGCCCAGCAGATGTTCGAAAAGATGGACAAGAACGGCGACAAGAAGGTCACCCTCGAAGAGTTCAAGGAAGGCCAGGCGAAGGCGAAAAAGGCGGGCAAGCCAGGCGCGAGGAAAGCCAGGGCCAAGAAGCAGCAGTAGGCTGAATCTTTAACGTCCCCCCCTCCCTGCACCCCGCCCGCGGGTTTCCGGCGGCCTGCGTTTCTTTTACCCCCGGCCACCCCCTGCCCCCACA
>JAXGMN010000124.1:0-6704 GCA_040768665.1 Thermoguttaceae bacterium | reverse complement strand
CTTGGCACGGTCGAAGAACTCGCCCGGAACCACGGTCAGGTCGCAGACGCACAGCGCGATCCGCTCGCGCCCGTCGTCCAGTACCAGCGCGCGGGCGTAGAGATCATCGTGGATGGCTTCCACGGGCCCGAGCTTCATGAAATAGCCTTCCAGGGATACGCCGACGGCCGGCGTGATCTTTGCGGTCGCCGCGCCGGCGCGGAGAATGCCGGCCTCGCCGGATTCTTCCTTGGCTTGTGCAGCCCACAGCACGGCGGGCGCCGCGGCCGACGCGGCAGCGCCCGCAAGAAAGGTGCGCCGGTCCAATTTGGGGCCCGATTCGCCCATTGGTGTTTCCCTCACTGAGAGTATCTGTCGGACAGTCACTCCCATTGGAAGACCTCGCGGAGTCGAAGTCAACCGGCGCCACGGTGTGGTTCGGCCACTTGGCGGCCGTGCGGCGCGGGCCGACCAGCGGCCCGCACGCACGTCTACGATCCGCTCAGACGCCGCTAACCCGCTGCCGGGCCGCTTCGTCTCGCGATGACGACTGGCTCATCCACAACAGGATGGGCGACGCGATGTAAATCGAGCTGTACGTGCCGACCACGATTCCGATCAGCAGGGCAAAGGCGAAGCCATGGATGCCCTTGCCGCCGCCGATGTAGAGAATCACGATCACCAGCAGCGTGGTTGCCGACGTGAGCAGCGTCCGGCTGAGCGTCTGATTGATGCTCGTGTTGATCATGTCCTTGGTCAGTTGCGGCGCTTTTCCACGCACCTCGCGGATGCGGTCGAAGACGATGATCGTGTCGTTGAGCGAGTAACCGATGATCGTCAGGAACGCCGCCAACTCCGAAAGACCGATCTTGAACGGGTCGATCAGCAAGAATCCGAGGAAAGACGCCACGTAAGCACTCAGCGCGATAAGGCCCAGAGCGATCAGAACGTCGTGCACCAGGGCGACCACGGCAGCCAGGCCGTACATCACTCGCTGGAATCGCACCCACAGGTAGCCGACAATACACAGCAGGCTTCCCAAGAGGGCGTAGATGGCCTGGACCCGGGTACTGCCCGCAACCTTGCCGCCGATCGTGCTCGCCGAGGGGAAGAAGGGAGTGGCTTCCAGGCGGGCCTGAATGGCGGAAACGAGCTGAGAAGTCTCTTCCGGCGGCGCCTCAACGCGTACGGTCCAGTCGCGATACGCGGCCGTGTCGCCCTCCTCGTATCCCGGGCGATCCAACTCAAACTCCGCCGTGGGCTTGACGATCTTGCCCGACTCGACGACCTGCTGGATCAGGTCGTTGAGCGTGTCGTAGTCGATCCGATGGGAGAATTCCAGTTTCGCACGCGTGCCGCCTGCAAAACGGTCCGGGGCGGCGACTGGCGCCGGGGTACCCGCCTGAGGCGACGGTACCGCAGCGGCCGCTTCGGCCGGCACGGGTTCGGCCTTCGCTTCCGCGGGCTCTGTTTTCACCACTGCAGGCTCGGCCTTCTCCGGCATGGATTCCGTCTTTTCCTGGGCGGGTTCGGTTTTCCTGCTTGGGTTCGGCCTTCGCTTCCGCGGGCTCTGTTTTCACCACTGCGGGCTCGGCCTTCTCGGGCATGGACTCCGTTTTTCTTCGCGGGTTCGGTTTTCCTGCTTGGGTTCAGCCTTCTCCTGTTTGGGCTGCGGCTTTGCGGGGGTCTTCGGGGCCGGTTCCGGCACTGCTTCCGCATCGGCTTCGGCCCGGGCGAGCACGGCCGACGACAGCAGCCCCGAAACCACTCCGGGCAGACCGCCCCGGAAAACGCGGCTCTGCTTCTCCTCTTTCGGGCGCACCGAATTCGGTTCGCTCGCCGGCGCTGGTGCGGCGGGTTCCGCCTGTCCCGGCACGATCTTTTCCATCTCGCCGATGGTCATTCGGTTGGCCGACAGCTTGTCGCCAAACACCTTCCGGACATACGCCTTGACCTCCTCGAGGTACTCTTCGGCATCCCGGCCCGGCGGGCTCGACGTATTCACGATGAACCGCTGGCCCGGCGCCTCGCCGGCGACCTGCACGTCGGATACGACGAGATCCTGAAGTCCCGCGAGCGAGGAGCGGATCTCGGCCACCGGCTGCGGTTCGTCGAACACGATCTCCACCGACACCCCGCCGGTGAAGTCGATATCCAAAAGGCCCTGGCCTCGCGCAAATACGCCTGCGATCCCGGCGGCGATCACGGCGATCGACGCCACCGCCGCGATCCGCCAGTGGCGGAGAAAATCGAGGTTGGGCCGGCTCAAAAGGCGCATCATGCTCAGCTTGGTGATCCACCTGCGGCGTTCGGCGATGTCAAACACCGTCCGGGCGCAGTAGATCGCCGTAAACATGCTCAAAACCACTCCGAGCCACAGCGTGACGGCGAAGCCTTTGACCTGGTCCGTGCCCACGATGTACAGAATTGTGGCCGTGATCAACGTCGTGATGTTCGCGTCGACGATGGCGCTCATCGCTTTGCCGAATCCGTTGCGGATCGCCATGCGGAGCGTCGCCTGGCGGTCGAGCTCCTCCCGGATGCGCTCATAGATGAGCACGTTCGCGTCGACCGCCATGCCGACGGTAAGGACGAGCCCGGCCAGACCGGGAAGGGTAAAAGCGGCCTTGATCGTGATCATGATCGCGAGGATCAGAACGATGTTCATCAACAGCGCACCGCAGGCCACCAGCCCGGCGAAACGGTAGTAGAACACCATGAAGATCAGCACCAGGACCAGCGAAAGGACCATCGAAAAGGAGCCGCGGCGGATGGTGTCCCGGCCGAGCGTCGGCCCGGTGGCCAACTGGCTGATCGGCTCCTTCGTCAGCGCTGCCGGCAGACTTCCCGCGTTGAGCACGTCGACCAGGTCCTGCACTTCCTGCTTCGAGAAATCGCCGGTGATCTCTCCCTGTTGCGAGATCGTGCTCTGAATGGACGGCGCCGAATAAAGATATCCGTCGAGAATGATTCCCAGCTTTCGCGTGAAATCCTGCACCTCGTCCGGAAGATTGTTGCCTGTCAGTCCGCTGAACAGCCGCCCCCCCGCGGCATTGAAGAAGAAACGCACGTTGGGCCGGCCGCGCTGGTCGACGTCGGGCACCGCCCGGGTCAGATAACCGCCGGTAACGTCGAAATCATCTTTCACGACCAGGATTTCGAGAAACTCTTCTCCTCGGCGCTCGCGGGTCCGCGTGGCAATCTCGTTGTACCCGGCGAAGCTCCGCTCTTCTCCCTTGGTGACGGGAACCCACCACGCGAGGAGCTTGCCGTCCTCGCTGAGGATCTTCTGGGCGTCTTCCGCCCTGGCGCGTTCAATCAAGGCCTTGTGGTCCCGCTCGTTCGCGAGGATGCGGAATTCGAGCGTGCCGACGCTGCTGATGATCCGCTTCATCCGCTCGACTTCGGCTTCGTCGGCCTCCGGGATAATGATCTCGATCTGGTTGGGGCCGTACTCGCGAATCGTCACCTCTTTGACGCCGCCCGGATTCACACGGCGAGCCACGGCGGCGATCAGCTTCTCCATATCGACTTCGCCGTCCGCGACGCCCGCCTCGGCTTGCTCTTCCGCCGGCCCGCCCAATTCGACGTCCTCGTCGATCTCGTATACCAGGATCACCCCGCCCCGCAGATCGATGCCCAGTTTCGGAGGCCAGCCGGTGATGGTAATCGCGATCCCGGCAAGCAAGCAGAACAGCACCACGCTGATCCGGGTGGCGTAGTCGGGCATCCGCCACCGCCGAGCCAGCCAGGTGCCCAAAACTACCGGGACGATCAGAACAGCCAGGACGATCAGCAGATTGGCGTACCAGGGCATAGGTTCAGGTTCCTGATCTTACTTGGAAGGCGACGATTCCACCGTGTCGTCGCCCAGTACGCGGGCGATCGAGCCCAGCGTTACCCGCAGTTTCGTATTTGTGGCTTCATCCACCTTGATCGTCACCTCGTCCGCCTCGCGGTGGACATTGGTGACAACACCGTAAATGCCGCCCGCTGTGATGACGCGGTCATTCTTCTTCACCGCCTCGAGCATCCGCTGCCGTTTCGCATGCTCCTGCCGCTGGGGGCGGATCAGGAGGAACCAGAAAATGAAAATAATCGGCAGCCACAGGGTCAAAATGCCCCAGATGCCGCCAAACGCTCCCCCGCCGTCCTGCGCGAAAAGCGGCACCGCCTCGGTCAGAGCAAAGTTCACGACGACTCTCCTCCCGTTCGCTCAAACAGCAACGGAAGCTGCCGGCAGCCGTGCCGGCAACCGTGGGTCAGCAGAAGCGGTAAGGCCCGGCCATGCTCCGCATGCCAGCCATGGTTCCAAGCCGCAATAGCCCGATATCATAAAATCTTGAGGAATAAGGGACAAGGGCACCAGATAGGTCCCGGTTGCCGAGCACTCGGCAAGCGGGACCTACTTCCGGGCGTCCGGCCTGCCACGATTTGCTTCCAGCCCGGTTGACATTGTTTTGAGCACACGTTACGATCTGAGGTTTCCCGCCTGTTGCGGCGAGAAAAGAGTATCTTTGGCAAGTTGGGCTGGGTGTAACCCGGGAGACAATCCGTGGCTGGTCAGACGAACGAAATCATCCGCATCCGAATGGAGGCATACGATCACGCCGTGCTCGACCAGAGTGCGTCGGAAATCGTGGATACGGCGAAGCGTACCGGCTCGATCGTCCACGGCCCGATCCCGCTTCCCACCCGAATTGAGAGGTATACCGTACTCTCTAGCCCCCACGTGGACAAGAAGGCTCGCCAGCAGTTCGAGATCCGGACTCACAAAAGACTGATCGACATTATGCAGGCGACCGCCAAGACAATCGAGGCGCTCAATAAGCTGAGTTTGCCGGCTGGAGTGGACATTAAGATTAAGGCGTCGGCACGGCACTAGGCCCGCCATTGGCGGCATAATCCCGTTGTCGGTTTAGGAACGATTATGCGACGGAGGCCGCGCGGGTAAACCCGGCCCTGGGCCGGACGTTCCCGCGGGCGACGTAGAGCAAAGGCAAGAACGATGGCAATTGGAATACTCGGCCGAAAGGTCGGGATGACGCAAGTCTACGACCCCGCCGGTACGGTCATCCCGGTCACCGTAATCCAAGCGGGTCCGTGCCACGTGCTTCAGGTGAGAACCAACGAGCGCGACGGGTACGAGGCTGTGCAAATGGGCTTTCTGGATAAGCCGCGTCGTCTTGCCCGCCGCAGTGAACGCGGCCACGTCGCCAATCTCGACAGTAAACGCCAGCGAAGTCGAACTTCTGCCGGCATCTCCGCCCTGCCCAAGCCCGACTGCGAGCCGAAGCGCTTGGTTCGCGAGTTTCGCGTGTCTCCCGAAGGCGTCGAGGTGGGTCAGCAGATCGGCGTCGATTCGCTCGAGGGGGTCCCAGCGGTCGACGTCATCGGCACCAGCAAGGGCCGAGGGACCGCCGGCGCCATGAAACGTCACAATTATCGCGGCCAGCGGGCGTCCCACGGTGTGAAAAAGGTGCATCGCCACGTGGGCAGCATCGGCAGCAGCGCGTACCCGAGCCGCGTTCCCAAGGGGAAACGGATGGCAGGGCACTACGGTGCTGCGCGCTGCACTGTCCGGAATCTCAAGGTCGTGCGGATCGATGCCGAGAACAACCTTCTCCTCGTCCGCGGCGCTATTCCCGGGCCGAACGGCGGATACGTCGTCGTTCAACCTACTAATAAGCTCCCCGTCCCCGTACCGCAGAACCAGGAATAGCTCACTTCGAGAGAACTCCCAACGCCGCTGTCCGCGACGCGGCTTTGCAGTCCAAGTCAGGAACACAAACGTACTGGTCATCAAGTCATGGTAAGTCTGCCACTTTACGACCGAACGGGCGCTGAGGTCGGCACCTACGAGATCGATCCCGCCGAACTCGCTCCCCGGATCAGCAAACAGTTGCTGCACGACGTCGTCGTGATGTACCAGGCCAATCTCCGTCAGGGCACGGCCAAGACCAAGAATCGGTCTGAAGTGACCGGAACGACCAAGAAGATGTACCGGCAGAAAGGCACCGGAAACGCGCGGGCCGGTTCCCGGCGGAGCGGTATTCGGCGCGGCGGAGGCCATATCCACGCCAAACGCCCCCAGGACTGGTCGTACCGAATGCCGAAAAAGGCGGTTCGCTTGGCCACGCGAATGGCTTTGGCGTCGCGGATCGCCGACAACGAGATCACGCTGATCGACGACCTCGCCTTCGACCAGCCCAAGACCAAGGAGATGGCGACGATCCTCAAGGCCCTGAAGATCGACGGCTCGCGTCTTCTTGTGGCTGTGGCCGGGTACGACGTCAACGTGTACAAGAGCATCCGGAACATCGCGGACGTTTCCGTGCTGCCGGTTTCCGACTTGAACGCTCTTGCCCTTTTGTCACCTCGCCGCGTACTGATGACCAAGGCCGCGCTCGACGCTTTCCGCGACAAGGCTGCCGGGACGAAGCAAGCATCCTAGAGAGGGGATACGGGTCATGGCCCGCGACATTACCAAGACAAAACTGGAACTCGCGCCGCACCAGATCGTGCTTCGGCCCCTGGTCACCGAGAAAGGCTTCAATAAGGCCGAACGCAACAATGCGTATGCCTTCGAGGTGAATCCGCTGGCTTCCAAAGACGAGATCCGCCGCGCCGTTGAGGAATTGTTCGATGTGACCGTGGTGCGGGTGAATACGCAGAACCGCCGCGGCAAGCCGCGCCGATATCGGTACCGCACCGGTTATACCAAA
>JAXGMN010000123.1:0-7120 GCA_040768665.1 Thermoguttaceae bacterium | reverse complement strand
GAAGCGGGTGAAGCCACTCCCGAGCGAAAGTCCGAGGCAGGTGCCGGTCCCGCCGCTGACCCTCTGGCAGCGATTGTGGATCGAGCAAACCTCCCCGAGGCGGCGCACTCGCAGGCGAGTGAAATCTGTCGGCAGATCCACTCACACGGCCTGCCTTTTCCGGTAGCAGTCCGGACTCTCATCTCTTGGGCGATTACGGCGTCGTGCAAGAAAGGGGCGATGAACGCGTCACGAGCCAAGAAGCTCGCTATCTCCGCCATCAAGGTTTGCCGCGAGCTGCAAAACGCGGGAGATGGTGCGCGTAAGGGCAAAACAACGCCGATTGACAAGCAGATTCGGGAGTTCGGGGTGGTGTCTCTGTTTCAGCGGGGCGAGCGAGTCACGCGTAGCGATTCGGACAAACCGTACACCATCGTGTCGGTATCGCGCAGCCGGGGCCGGCTTCAGATTGCTCCGGCGGACAACCCGTCGGCCGTGGAACAGGTTGAACCGCATGAACTCTGCAAAGACCCAACAGCAGGCGTCTGGCCGGCGGAGTTCGCGGATTAGAACTGGACAACTCACCTATTGGCGTGAACCTATGGCTGTTACACTCCCCTTTCTGACGAGTTACGATCCACCAGGCACAAGCGAGGGCACCCTCGATCCACTCGGCCTCTACCAGATCGCGGATCAGTTGGCAATGCAGTTGGTTCCGGCAGTTCGCGAGCGGATGCAACGGGTTCGCTTTCTCACTGCGATGACGGTTGGGACTCTGATAAGCGAAGGATTGGAGGATGATCCGCGTTGGCGTGACGCCTCGCCGTACCTGGTCTGGGAGTGGTTGGTGGTTGAGGCAATGGTCCGGATGTCGGGCCAGGACTCCGGCATCTGGGGCGTCCCGGGCACACTGGTGACGCACCGCGCGCTCGACCAGCACGGCTATATCGACGCACGCAGTTACTTGAAGACTCCGCGGATCTTCGGGTTCCACGGCGTCTACAAGAGGTTGGCTGTCCATTTGGGGCTTGCCGATATCCATCTGGCACCGGGCCCGAATACCGAGAAACTTGCGGATGTCTGGGCACGCGATCTCGGCTACGCAGGACTTGCGGGTGCGCGGCCGCTACTGGGGCGCTGGTCGGCGGCAGTTCGCCGCAACCTCGCGGAAAGGCCGCCCCGCACGAAGCCCGGTTGGGGAGGTGACGCGTGGGGCGAGTTTGCCGCTGCGTTTGCGCCCTCGATGGCCAGGTCTCGCGAGAAGAAATACCTGCGAGACCTCCTTCTCGTTCCAGACGATGGGCGACTGGGCGCGCTGCCGTCGCTCTGGAAACTGCAACCGGAGCTTGACGACAACAGCTTCCACGAGGAGCTGCTGCACGGTCTGTTGGAGAAGCGGCAAGCCCGCTATGCGCCACTGGTACGGGCCATCCGTGCGTATGAAGCATTCGCCCGGAGCCTTCAAGACGCCTTTGACGTGTTGAAAGCCGAAGCGGCGAGATGGGACGCCCAGGGCTTTGTGGTGCCCTCGATTGCTCACGAGGCGGATTTCATGCGAAGCGTGGAACGGCTGCACGAGCAGTACGGCACAGCGCACACTGCCCTCGGTGAAGTGACCGTTCCGAATCTCTCCTTGCAGAGCCTTTTCGAGAAACGTTTCTCAGGTTTTTCCGAGCCGATCGATGCCGCGGCCTGCGCGGAGCGGTTATGTTCCCACCACGAGTCTGTTCAGCGCGCCAAGTCGGCTGACGGGAAGCGGCCTTGGTTCGACCGTATTGGCCATGACCGCATTTACATCCGGCATGCATACCGGGAGCCACGACGTAACATTCTGCCCGGCCGCTACTTGCATGATTACCGTGGCCGGCCCATCCGACAGTTTTATCGTGACCTGACATGAGCAAACAAAAGCGAAAATCCAGTCATGGGGCCATGCTCGAATTGTGGCGGCCGCCACAGGGAGCCGGCGATCCCATCGGGTGTCTCGCCAGCACGTACACTTTTGCGCCAGAGTTGTTCGACGAGCAATGTCTGGCACGTTTCTTGGAAATCGAATCGGAACCCAACCGCGAGGATCTGGCTTTTCTTCTCGAGCGCGAAAGCCGGCTGGGCGGCGTCTATGCCGCCGTGTTGGTAGACTATACGCGCGCCGGCGTGGAACACTCGCTGCGATGGGACGTGCTGCCAGTCCGCATTCATGCCGGCAAGCAGCACGCCAAGCTCAGCCTGTTGGCCTGGACTCGCCATGTACGAATCATCGTGGCGTCGGCCAATCTCACTGAGCCCGGTTACCGAAGCAACTATGAAGTGGCCGCGGCCGTTGATCTGGCGCCCGAGGAATCATGCCCGGACGTGCTCGCGGGAACGATTGCATTTCTGCGAAGCCTGCTCGCATGCGTGCCTGGGGCGTCGGAGCGTCCGCGGGAAATCCAGCGCGCGGAAGAGTTCCTGGATCAAATCGAAAGGCAATCGCATGGATGGAAGGGGACGCATCGCGGCGCAGCGGTGCGGCAGCGACTGGTGTGTACGCTTCCAGCCGTCGGGGCAAGCCACTCCGCGCGGAGCAGCCTTGAAGAGGCGGTCCAGGAGTGCCGCCGACGGGGAGGCTCGCCAAGCGAGGCGCGGATAGCATCGCCATTCTTCGACGCGGACAAAGAGACCAGTCGCGTTACGGCATCTTTGTGTAAGCTCATGGCGCGCGGCGGGCACCGGGCGATGTGCTTTTCCGTTCCGGCGAGCAAGAACGGCACCGAGGCAACCGTGCCCCGGCTTGCCGCCCCTGTGGCCCTGCTGCGAACGCCGCCGGCATATCAAAGTACGGTGACCGTGGAAATGCTGCCCGATCTCGACGAAGACAAAAACCGCCGCCCGTGGCACGCGAAAATGCTGGGGCTCCGCTCCGAAGCGTATTCCGCATTGATGATCGGTTCGTCGAATTTCACGTCTGCGGGGATGGGCGTCGGGCAACATCGTAACGCCGAGGCGAATCTGCTCACGATCATTGACCGAGTGGCCTACAGTCGACAGGCCGGCGAGTTGGAAGGGATTTGGCCGGAAATGGAGGCGGTCGCAGACCCGGAAGCGGCCGAATGGTTGGGCTCGCAGCCAGACCCGGATGAGATCGAGTCGTCGCCGCCCTTGCCGCCGGGGTTCCTGTTGGCGACGTATCGTGCCGGGGACAACCGGCAGATCGTCCTACGGTTCGATCCGCCTCTCCTCTCCAACTTTTCGGACGACTGGCATATTCACGCATGGGGGCAGCCAGGACCAGAGCTGTTCTCGATGTCCCAATGGCAGGCTGCGGATCGGCCACCGGTACGGGAGATTGTATGGTTAGCGGTGCAGCCGCCGCAAAAGCTGCTGGTCTGTTGGGCCGACCACAAAGCGTTTCTTGCGCTGAACGTCGAAGACGCGGGGAAGTTGCCACCGCCTGCCGAGCTTGAATCAATGTCGGCTGACGACATGCTCTTGATACTCGCCGCCACCGATCCAAGCGCCGCCTTCCGGGTTTGGACGGGGCGAAGACAGCCTCCGGATTCGGTAGATCCCGATCTCGACACGGCCACACCGATCGACCTGGATCCGCTCCGGCGCTACGATCTTCAGGCCCCTTTTCTGCACCGCATTCGCCGCAGAGCACACATCCTTGCACAGTTACGCTCGAATCTCCAGCGCCCAGCCTATTCGCAGCAGGCATTGGAGTGGCGGCTGCGCGGGATGGTCGGCATTGAACCCCTTGCGAATCGCCTGGTGCGCGAGTTCGCAAACACTGATGCCAATGCCGATGAATCGCTGCTGACGCTGGCCGACTTCCTGATCGTGCTACACGAAGTCGACTATGACGCCGCCGAGGGGTTGTCTGCCAAAGGCGGAATTCGAGAGAGTTTTCCGAGGCTTCCTGAAAGAACTGGCCATGACACTCCGGCAACAGATCGAGCCACATCGCAGACGAGTTTCCGAGGATCTCATGCACTTCTGGGAACGGGTGTTGGAGGGATGTTGAAAATGAATGACACGTATCTTCCGCCGTCAGACCTTGTGCTTGGTAAATGCCTGAACACGCGAGTCCCCGAGTCAGATCAGCGACGTCAGCGCGCTGAGGTTGAGGAGATCCTGAGCCGTCTGAACCGTCAGCCCGGCGTAATCCTGGCGGACGAGGTCGGAATGGGCAAGACCTTCGTCGCGCTGGCCGTCGCATACACGGTTGCCATCCGCAGTGCACGGGGACCGGTGATCGTGATGGTTCCCGCCAATCTCGTGGATAAGTGGGAGCAAGACCTCAAAACGTTTGGCGAACTGTACCTCAGCGAACGTCGGCCCATAAGGCGGGAACACGCTGCGCGCAAGGCCCTGACCAGTCCCACAGCCTTGCGGTACGGCGTCGCGCGGCACAGCGTCGATCTGATGAAGCTTCTGGATGATCCGAGTCGCGAACGATGCCACTTGATCTTTCTAGCACAAGGGGCAATGGCTCGTCGTCAGACGGACAAGTGGATTCGCCTGGCGCTCATTGCGGAGGCGTTGCGACGTCACGGGCGCGGCAAAGCCAGCCGACTCATCCAGGTGAAGGCCCAGATTCACAGGTTTCTTGCGAGACTTCTCTGGGCAGTTGGCGAGGAGCGAGCGCACGACTGGGGAGACGAACTCTGGCAAACCCTCTTGAGAACGGCCCCCGCGACTTGGAAGGCTACTTACAATGCCGCTGTACGGGATGAGCGGCGGCAGCTTGCAGACGATCCTGTACCCAAGGCGGTAGTCCGAGCATTACCACGAATCGACCTGAAGCCGCTCGCCGCGGCTCTCGAAGAGATGCCGGTACGTGCTCGCGGCGGCGATGCGCGCTTATCGGAGCGCCTAGACGCTGCACGCCGTGCCCTACGGGCGGCCGAGGAGGAACTCTGGAAGGATTTGCTGGCCCAGGCCCGTTGGCGATCCCCGCTGCTCGTAATGGATGAGGCGCACCATCTGAAGAATCCCGGCACGGCACTCGCCCGACAGCTCCAGAAACCGGAGTCGCAGCAAGATCTTCGCACCGGCGACGGCGCAATGGCGCGAGCTTTCGATCGGATGTTGTTCCTCACTGCTACGCCGTTTCAGTTGGGGCATCATGAGCTGATACGGGTTCTCGAGCGATTCGGAGATGTGCGCTGGGAATCAAACAACGGTCAGCCCGAATTCCTTCAGCAACAGTTGAATGTTCTCAGGGATGTTCTTGACGAAAGTCAGCGCGCCGCAATTCGACTTCAGCAAAAATGGAGTCGGCTCCAGCCGGACGACTGCGACCACGATGTAAATGCTTGGTGGGAACGGCTGCTCTCAGCGCCCGCTGGCCTAAACTACCGTCAGCAAGCTGTTGTTGAGGCATTCCATGCGGCAAAAGGCGCCCGAGACACGGCTCAAGCAGCCCTCCGACCGTGGATTGTGAGACACAACAAGGGCGAGTACTGGACTGCGCCGCAGCCACAGATCCGGCGCCGGCAGCGTCTGAACGGGGTGGCGATCGTTGCGAGCGGCGGGTCGGGCGGCCTGCCTATACCTCCGCAACAACTGCTGCCGTTCTTTCTGGCCGCAAGAAGTGCCGTCAGTCCAAAGCAGGACCTGCTCGGCGAAGCTCTTTGCTCGTCCTTCGAAGCCTTTCGTGACACGCGAAAGACTCGGGAAACAGCCAAAGATGAATTAGACGCGGAGCAGGAGCAAAATGGAGCGGCGAAAGCCGCAGCCCTGGCACACGCGCGCTGGTACTTGGACGAATTCGATCATGCGCTGGCCGGTTGCAGCGGGGCAAGTCACCCCAAGGTCGATGCCACCGTGCGAAAAGTCGTGGATCTGTGGGAATCCGGCGAGAAGGTGCTCGTGTTTGCCTTCTATCGGCATACGTGCCGCGCGTTGCGGCAACACATCAGCGACCGTATCGAGCGGCGCATCACCGAAATCGGCCTGCAACGCCTGCTCGAGGCAGGGCAACCCGGCGTGCGCGAAGAGCTCATCGCTCTGTTGAATCGAATTCAGGATCGCTACTTTGACAAAGAGGGCTCACCGGGGCGACTCGCCATTGATGCCGCTTTGGCCGACATCATCCAGCCGAACGTGTCGCCTTGCAACAGCATTCCCGAGCAGCAACGCAGTACCTTGACGGCGGTCATGCGTCGTTTCCTTCGGGTCCACACAACCCTGGTCCGCTGTTTTCCCGTTGCGGAACTGGATTCAATCTCGCCGGACGAAGCCGTGAAAAGGACTCTCGATCGCGTGGACGCATCGGGCCTGTCGTGGCGAAGAAAACTACAGCACTTTGCCGAATTTCTCGCGAAGAATTCCACGGACGATGATACCAATCCGTACCTGGATGCCGCGAAGCGACTCCAAACTGGCAAGCACGATGTCGAAGGAGAAGAGGGCGATCTGGACGAAGACGATGAGCATATCACGGGCCGTGCGACGTTAGCCAATGTTCGCGTCGCGACGGGCGAGACGCGCCGCGACACGCGCGTTCGCCTGATGCGCGCGTTTAATACGCCTTTTTTCCCGGACGTCCTGGTTTGCAGCCAGGTCATGGGTGAGGGCGTCGACCTTCAACGGTTCTGCCGCCACGTCATTCACCACGACCTGGACTGGAACCCGAGCACTATCGAGCAGCGAACCGGGCGCATTGACCGACTGGGCTGTAAAGCGGAGGGTTGTCAATCAATCGTTGTCTATCTGCCGTACTTGGCCGGCACAGCCGACGAGCGACAGTACCGGGTGATGTCGGACCGTGAGCAGTGGTTCCGGTTTGTGATGGGGCAGGATGAGGTTGCCCGGCTAATAGCGCCGGAGACGGAAGTGACCGTTTCTTTGCCTGATGCCATTTCCGCACAACTCAGCTTCAAACTCGGAATTGATGACTGCGTCTGAGCCGAACTGAGCTAGCTAAGTGGCCATGCCGGAATCATCCGGCCTATCACGAAATTGGCACTGTGCTTCGTCTACCGTACCGATGCGACAGGCGATGCAGACGGAACGCTGACAATAATGCGAGTCCGAGATGCACGTAAGGAGATCCCAAGAATGGACGACATGAAGGGGATAAGGTCGCGATTAGCCTCGCCGGCATCCAAGCCGCCCAACTCGTCGAGCTACTGGATCGTACCCGATCTTCTCCTGG
>JAXGMN010000122.1:0-7122 GCA_040768665.1 Thermoguttaceae bacterium | reverse complement strand
CGTGATATTTCGCGAAATCATGGCGTACAGCCGGTTCACATATTCCGGACCGTACTTCGCGCCCCATTTGAGAGAGAGTATCTGTTTGACTTCGTCCATGCCCTTTAGTCTACCACGAGGCCGGCACTTGCGGCTTTAGCAGTACGCGATCATCGGCGAAGCCCCTGTGGGACATAACAACACCCCCACCTCCGGCTATTCCAGCGACCATGGCTTGCGGTATTCGTAGTGGAGCAGTTCGTTGGCCTCGGGATGGTTTGTAATCCGTTCCTGCTTGGCGTCCCAGTGGATCGTCGACTCGGTGGCCAGCGAAATGTTCGCCAGCAGTGCCATCGACGTCGACCGGTGGCCGATCTCCACGTCCGCGCGAGGCTTCTCGCGAGTCTTGATGCAGTCGAGGAAATTCCGCGTATGGTCGCGGACATGCTGGCCGTAGCCTTCCTTGAACTCCTTGGTGATCGTTTCCAGCCGCGCCTCACGGTCATCTTGGTAGCGACCGCCGCGCTCGGGCAGGACTTCGTAGCCGGCATCGCTGGCGTAGAGCGCCCCTTGGGTCCCGCGAAACTCGGCAAACGACTGGCGAGGCAGCGCGCGGTTGCCGCTCGTCTCGTACTGTCCGAAAATGATGAGTCTGTCGGAACCGAACTGAAACATCCCCTCCATCACGTCCGGCACGGTCCGATCGTCGTCGACGACGAAACGGCCGCCGAGGGCGGAAACTCGCGTCGGACCGGGCTCGTCGCCGGTCAACCACCGCATGATGTCGATAAAGTGCACTCCGTTGTCGGCGAATCGCGTCGCGTAGAGGTCCCACCAGCGGAACTTGAACGGTGTGATCGTGGCCTGGAACGGACGGAGCGGACGCGGCCCGAGCCACATCTCCCAGTCCAGATCGGCCGGGGGATCGCTCGGCTCGGCCTTGCCGATTCCCAGGGGGAACATGTTCGTCGTGTCGAAGGCCCGCGCGACCGTGACCTTTCCGATACTGCCCGAGGCAATCAAGTTGGCCGCGTCGGCGTACGAGTTGCCGGAGCGGCGATGGGTTCCAACCTGGACCACGCGACCGGTCTCGCGAGCCACCTGGACCATTTTTCTCCCTTCGCGGATGGTTTTCGACAGCGGTTTTTCGCAGTACACGTCTTTGCCGGCCCGGCAGGCCATGACGGTCTGCAGCGCGTGCCAGTGGTCGGGGGTGGCAACGAGCACGGCGTCGATATCGTTGCGATCGATGATCTTGCGGAAATCTCCGCAGGCATCCGCCTTGCCGCCAAGAAGCTTCTCATTTGCCGCGTCGACGGTGGACTTGGAAACGTCGCACAGCGCCGCGACCTCGCAATCGGGATGTTTCAGGAAGAACGCCGTCACCTGGCAGCCACGGTTTCCGGTGCCGATCACTCCCAGGCGGACGCGTTCGTTCGCGCCCAGAACGCGGCCGGCGCGAAGAGCGGTCATGCCCAGCGCTGCGGCCATGCCGGTCTTCGTGAACGTCCGTCGGGTTATGTGTGGGTTCATCAAGTTTCTCCTTGTGCGAAGGTAATTCTTGGCCGCGGTGTCGTGCGCCGTACCCGAAGGCTCGCTCGTCGCGCTCGAACCGATGCCTCACGGCGACTGCTGCTCACCGCGCGGCCTGCCGGGCCAAGGCGAAACGACGTGCGCACAGCGCTCGGCGCGATCGAAGCGGAAAAATCCAGCCGGCGGTCTGAGGGTCTATCCCAAAACCGTCGGCGACTGGCTCATTTTGCCGAGTCTTCGGAGCAAAACGTACCTGCCCCCTCTCCGCGTGCGGTCTTGGGATAGGCTCTGAGTGCCATCGTGAGGCATGGCCAATGCGATGTCAATGCCGGACCGGCCGGCGGAGAACGGTGACGGGTAACCGTTCACGCCCACGGCCGGGGACTGGTCCATTTTTCGGCCAACTCGGACCTTTTGATGCGAAACACGTTGGCCGAAAACATGGACCTGTCCCCCTCTCCTCCGCCCCTGCGTTTTCCCCCGCCTGTCTCCATTTCGACAACCGGTCTGCCGAGAGCGAGTGTCGCTCAACTTGCGTCGGCCGGCCCTGCAGGTTTACAATGACCGGCGTTGAAGTGGCGGGCTGGACCGCGTTGGTTGGATCGGCTCGCCGATGGATTCCGCATGTCTCTTGGGAGGATACGACCGTGTCCAAAGCCACACCGGACAACCGATTGACGGGACGTAGGGAGTTTCTTTCGATGCTTTCGGCTGCCGCAGCTTCGGGACTGGTCGGCGCAAGCGGCGCCGTGGCGGCCCCGTCCGCGGGTTCGTCCGCCGCGGGGGGCTCCGCTCCCAACGCAACCGCCATGCCGACGATCGCCCTGGGGCCGCATCGGATCAGCCGCCTCGTCGTCGGCTCGAATCCGATCCTGGGATACTCTTACATGGGCAAGCACACCGACCAGCACATGAAAGAGTATTTCACCACGGAGCAGACCGTTAAGTTCCTCCAGGACTGCGAACAAGCCGGGATCACCGCCCACCAGTTCTCCACGCCTGACCGGGCGGCCGACTATATCCGGCTGATGCAAGGGCAGAGGGCTCGAAGATGCAAGTTTCATCTGCCTGCACTCCCAGCCGCGAGAAGATCCAGGAGGCGATCGACATCACCAAACCGATCGCCATCGCCCATCACGGCGGCGCAACCGATCGGCTCTTCGCCGAGGGAAATTGAACGGGTACACGACTACGTCAAGGCGGTGAAGGACAGCGGGGTGCTGGCCGGCGTCTCCGCGCACAACCCCGATTGCATCACGCGTGGCCGACGAGGGTTGGGAAGTCGATTTCTTCATGACCTGTCATTTCCTCACGCGCAAAACCGTCGACAAAGATTTCTACACGCCGACGCCTGAAATGGTCTACCCCTTCTTCAAAGACGATCCGAAGGTCATGACCGAGGTGGTTCGCCAGGTGAAGCAGCCCTGCCTGGGATTCAAAATCCTGGGCGCCGGACGGCTTTTGCTCCAGCCAGGAGACCGTCCGCGAGGCATTCAAGTTCGCCTTCGAGAACATCAAGCCGACCGACGGCGTGATCGTCGGGATGTTCCCCTGGTACTTCGACGAAGTCGGGGCCAACACCAGCTACACCAAGGAACTCGGGAGTTGAGGATGCGTTTGCGCTCATGCTGCTGCCGTTGCCCGCCTGCTGGCCGGCGCTGTCGCCCTTGCCCGAAGTGATTCACCCCAATCATTCCCCTTTACGGTCGACATCGGCACGCCGGCCGACGAGCCTTACCTCGGTGAGGGCCTTTATCGGCCCGAGGGAAACAATCCCCAGTCGAAGCTCAAGCTGGCCGCCGAGGGGACCTTCCGGTGGGCTCAGAACGAGTTCTCGCTCAAGCTGCCGGTGGCTCCCGGAAAGCACAATGAGATCACCCTGCGCGCGATGCTGCCGCTGACGATCGTCTCGGCAGAGCCCGACTGGCGGTGCATGATCGGCCAGGGCGGCAAGGACGACCTGCTGCACACCTGCGTCGTTCCCGCCTCCGTGGTCGGCGATCGCCGGCAGCTCACGCTCCGCTTTCGCGTGGTCCGGCCGCGGCAGCCCGGCCAGCGCGACAAACGCACTCTCGCGGCTATGCTCGACGCCGTCCATGTGCGGCCTGTCGATCAACTCCCCAGTGCTACGTTGGGGCCTCTGCCCGGCCCCTCGCCCAAGGATCACCGAGACCGGTTGCGGCACGTCGAGAACCGGCCCCCTTCCGCGGATCCGGAGGCGTTTGCCATGCTCCACGAAATGCAGCGGGCCAACGTCGTCACGCTCGGCACGATGAACGGGCAGGGATACGTCTTCTTTCCGACGGAACTGGCCACCGTGCATCCCGGCAGCGAACCGGGCTACCTGCCGCGAGTGATCTCGGAGCTACGCAAGCGGGGCATTCTGCCTTTGAGCTGGGCCGTCTTCAACATCCAGGATGTTCGCGACGTCGACCAGTACGTGATCGACGACCGCTTCCCGCAGTGGACGATGAAGTACATCGACGACCCGGCGGTCGAGCCGCGCCCGGCCACCGGCATGTGCCTGGTCAGCTCGCCCTACATCGAGCACCACGCCAAAATGCTCCAGCAAGCGGCGTCGCTCGACCTGGCCGGGTTCTTTTTCGACGGATTCTATTACGCCGGCGTGCCCGACCGGCGGCGGGCCGGCTGCGTCTGCGAGCATTGCCAGAAGAAGTTCAACAAAGACACGGGCCTCGATTTGCCCGACAAAGTCGACTGGACCGACAGCACCTTCCGCCGCTGGGTCCGTTGGCGAAACGAACGGTTGCTGTCCGTTGCCCGGCACATGCAGGACAAGATCCACGAGGTCAATCCCGGCGCGACCTGCACCTTCAACACCAACATCTGGCCGTTCGCCAACAAGGATTGGGAGACGGCGATTCCGATGTGGCGAATCGACGGGATCGGGGTCTCGCAGCACGGCTACTCTGCGCGATTTCACGAGAAGTGGCTGATGCTCGGCTTCAAGGGCCGAATCGGCCGCGACATGAACCCCGCCCACACCGACATGTGGCGGGCCGCCGGTCCGCAGCACACCTGCGGCTCCGGCGAGCCCGATTGGAAGTGGCACGAACTGGAGATGCTCACGTTTCTCCTGGCCGGGCCGACGTATGGGATCACTCCCTGGCATAGCACGATCGCCGGCCCCGTCGAACTTTCCGCTCGCGTCCACACCCAAGCGGCGCGCCGCGAGCCGTATTTCTCCCGCCGGTACGTGGCCGACGTCGGTGTGCTCGTCTCCCAGAATACGCACGACTTCTACGGCCACCTGCCCGAAACGGAGAATCTGGCCGACTACCGCGACGGGATCCTCGGCACCTGGATGGTCCTGACGGAGAACCACATTCCGTTCGAGTTCATCTTCGACAACCAGCTTGAATCGGACACGCTGTCCCGGTACCGCACGCTCGTCCTTCCCGGCGCGGCGGCCCTTTCCGACGAGTCGGTCGCCCAGTTCCGCGTCTGGGCTGAGGCGGGTGGTCACCTCGTAGTCACCGGCCCTACCGGGCAATACGACGAATGGGGACGCTTCCGGCAGAAGCCCGCCGAGTGGTTCTCCGGCGGTTCCCGGCGACTGGGCTCGGGCAGTGTGACGGTTTTGGATGGCCGCCCGGCCCTGGCATATTGCCGCGACCACGAGGCAGAACCGGCGAAACTGCTTGCGTCGAGCGTCAGAGAGCACCCCTTACCCCTCTCGGTGCAGGCTCCGGCATGGCTGGTCGCCAACATGTTCGTCAATCCCGACGACGCGGGCCAGCGCTGGATCCACCTTCTGAACGTTTCGCACTTGATGCCGGAAGGCGACAGCGGGTTCCGCGGAATGAACCGGCCGCCCTCGAAGCCTTCGCCCAGCGGACGCGGCGTCGGCGGGCCCCTCGTGCCGGTGGAAAACGTCGTCCTTGAGCTTCGCGATGGCCACCCGAAACAGGCGCGCCTGGCGATCGCCGGACGCGAGCTTTCGATCGACGCTGACGGCCGAATCACCGTCCCGGAACTCGGACTGCACGACGTTGTGGTGGTCACATTGAAGTAGAGCGACTGCTGAAAAAGGGGACTGGCTCCGCAACCCGTAGTGGCTTGACTTGACGACAGGTGCAAGACGTTGCGGTGCCTGTCCCCCTCTTTTCGGCAGTCTCAAGTAATAAGGTGCTGCAACGAATCGATGACGGAACCATCGCGTCTCTCGACCGGAGTGCCCGGGCTGGACGAGCATCTCGGAGGCGGGCTCCTCCCCGGCACACTCGCCGTGGTCGTCGGGTCCACCGGGATCGGCAAGACCCAGTTCGGACTTCAGTTCGCCCACGCCGGCCTCGAGCAGGAAGGCCGCCGCGGCATCGTGTTCGACATGAGTTCTCGCGGCGACTCGCAGAGTCACGTCCAGTACGCCGAAAGCATTTTCGGTTGGACGCTCGAGGCGGTCGAACCCGAGGAACCGCTGAACCTCGACGGGTTTTTCCAGCCGGGGCGTCGCTATGGGGAATACTTGCACGTGTTCGACCGGGCAGGTCGGCGCGTCACCCGCAATGATCTGGATTTCGACGCCTGGCAGCAGTGGCAGGCCGAACTGACCCGTCGGCTCAATGCCTCCATCGCCTTCTTCTACGGCAACTTCACGCGCGGAATCCGCCGCGCGGTGGTCGACGGCATCGAGCCGGTCGACCGGCCCAGCGACTCGATCCAATTCGAACTGTTCGAGTACATCTACCATCAGATCCTGCGCAAGGACCCCGAGTGGGTCGCCCGCGACCTCTTTCGCCAAAACTACCGCCGCAACGCCCCGGCCATCGCCCGGCACGGCTACGACCCCACCCGGGTGGGCTGCGTCTTGCTTTGCACCTCGCACGAGACCACGCTCGACGCGCTCGTGGAGCGGTCTCTCGACGAGGGCGACGTGCTGAGCAATGCAAACACCCTCATCTATCTCGGCAAGATTCGAGAAGGGACCCGCTTCCGCAGGGCCATGTACGTCGCCAAGCACCGCGGCAGCGCCTGCAGCGACGAAATCCTGCCCTACCAGATCGGCGATCAAGGCATCCGGCTCGAATAAGGCGACCGGCAGAATTTCGTAGCCTGACTCTCCGAGTCGGGTCTGGCCTCCAAAGACGAGATCCTCTCCGATTTCTAATCATTCTCCAACGGAGCCATTGCCTGTCGGTGCTATAATTCCGCCGAAACGAATGGTACTTCAGGAGAGAACTCGTTATGGAAAAGATGGCTCGGCGCGAAAGCCGGGGGCGGAAAGAGGGTGGTATCGATGGTCTGGCCGTCGCGGAAGCGGCGCAGAGGCGTCTGCAACGCAGCCCTTATCAGTCGATCCGAAATGTGCTCTGCAGGTGTGACGGCGGCAACCTGCTTCTCTATGGCACGCTGCCTACCTATTATCACAAGCAGGTTGCCCAGGAAGCCGTTGCTCACCTCGATGGCGTGGCTTACGTGGTAAACGAGATCGTCGTTGCCGGCTGACGCACGTTGGGCGAGGAAGAAGGACTGGCTCCGCAAGGGGCACACCCACCCAAAAAGACTGGCCACCGCTCGCATTGGGCGACCCGGCTGGGCGCGCTCATCTTCAACCCGCCTGCGCCCACGTCGCGCCCACCTGGTCGGCGC
>JAXGMN010000121.1:0-7607 GCA_040768665.1 Thermoguttaceae bacterium | reverse complement strand
CCGCTTGGTCCTTGAGGATGCCGCCCTGGCGAACGGCCCACGGCGTGGCGGGCAGGCACTTGGGATGGTCGCTGCCCTTTTCGGCGTTTCTCTCGTATCCGCCGCCCAGGCTGGGATCGGGGTATCGGCCCATCTTCTTGGCCGCGAAGTCGACCTCCCACCAATGCTTGTCGTCCACCTGACCGAGCGGATCGCATCGCGTTGCTTTCCAGTGCCACACATCGACGATGGAAGGCGACTCTTTGTATCCATAGGGCCGGCCGCCTCCGGCATGGCAATACGCCGCACAACCGAAGGTCTCAAACTGCCGGTTGGCTTGCTTCGGAAAGATCAAAGAGAACTTGTCCTCGTAGTAGTAACTCTCGTCGTTTTCGACGGTCACCAGGCGGTCCCATCCGGTTTCGGTCTTCCTCCAGGGCTGATACTGGCGGTCCTCGGTCGGATCGAGCCACTGGGCGCGAACGAAGAGTTCCTCGCCGTCGTGCAGTGCCTGAAGGGTGACCTGCGTGCGTCCTTTCTCGAAGCCGGAGCCGTTGGCGAGGTCCACGATCAGCGGCGAGGCTTCATTCCAGGGCAGGGAATCGAGATCGCCTGCCGAAGGTGGCACTCGCCTGGCCACCAGTTGGCGGCCGGCCAGCGAACCGGGCAGCACGTTGAGAAGGAGGCAAGCAGCCACAAGCAGCAGCGGCACGAACCAAAGAAGCTGCCGCCACTGCGGAGAGGCCCAAGGATGAAAAGAGGGTACCAGGAGGCGTGGAAAACGAATCAACCCTTCGGCCGAATGCCACACCAGCGCCGCGACCAGCACGCCCAGACCGGTCACGGCGTGGAGCACGCGGGCAATCCAGTAGAGCCCAATGGGGCCGATCGGGTGCGTCAGCAGCAGGCCGGTTACCACCATGAGCAGTCCCCCGCCGAGCAGGACCACGTGCGTCGTCCGCCGCCTTGTCTTGCGATGGACGTAGAGCACCAACACCGCGACGAGCGAGGCCGAAAACACCACCGCGATGACCAGGTGGAACACTTGCACTCGGCCGCTTAAGAGCCACGCCGGCAACACACCGCAGAAGAGCGACCACCCGGGCCGCGCAATCGCGTGCAGGCTGAGCCCCGAGGCGATTCCCGCCGACATCGCGACCGGCAGGATCCAGTGCAGGAGGCGGAAGAGGTGCGGGTAAGCGTTCGGCCGATTTCGCTGCGCCGGTGCCGGCATGTCCTCGGCAGCGGCGTTCGCGCGCGTGGCGGATGCAGCGGTAGCGGCTTCGCGGGAGATGGCTGACATCGAGAAGGTCCTGCTTCTATCGAATGGTTTAGGCGTTAAAATGGACCGAGAACGTTCCCGTCGTCGCGGCAACAAAGGCTCCAGAACGTGTTGGCGTCGATCGTCTCGGACAGAAAACGCACCGATCCATCGCAGAGGTTTATGTTGATCCCGCCGGGATGGAAGCTGTACGGGGCTTGGTTGTTGTTGCAGTTCATCAGGCAAGTGCCCCTGGCGGTCGTACCGCCGCCGGCGGACGGATGGATGTAGCTGGGAGTCGTGCCGTCGGATGTGTAGGGAACGACGAACATGCCGACATCGTCGGGCCATTCGCCATACCAGCCGAAGTAAGCGGGAGGGCTGGCGTGGGGCTGTCTCAAGACATAATTCACCGGGTGCCCGGCTGATTCCAGCATGAAAACCGTGTTGCTCAGCCCGTCGACCACGTCCCGAGGTCGGATGGCCTGGAAGGTTCCGGTTACCCCGCTATCCTCAAGCACTCCCACTCCGAAAGAGCTTCCGTCGTAATTCATGACCACACGAGGATGCATATAGTCGGTGGCCTGGACCGTATGCCCGGCGATCGTTTCCGCTCCTCGGGCGAATCGGTTGTAGGTATCCATCGTGCGATCGCCGGGCGTAGACGGGCACTGGTAGACGGAGATCGGCATGTTGACCGCGGGCTGATTGACGGCGTGGTCGAAGCCCACCCCGTAATCGTAGATCTCGGCGAGGTTGCTCTGTTCGATGAACGGGAGGATCAGCGTCAACAAGCCGTTGACGGCGCTTCGACTGCTACCCGGCGGCTTGAAAATAATCCGAGAGGGCGCGTAGACCCCCAGGCTCGCCTCATAGTTGGCCATCGCCAGGCCGATCTGCTTGAGGTTGTTGGAGCATTGCGCTCGGCGGGCAGCCTCTCGCGCCGCCTGGACGGCCGGAAGCAGCAGCGCGATCAGAATGCCGATGATCGCAATGACGACCAGCAACTCGACGAGTGTGAATGCTCCAGGGAGGTTCCCTCTTCGAATGGTCACGGTTCTCATCGCTTGAATCTCTCGTGCGTACCTCGGATGGCAACTCACACGCCGGCCGCATGCGGCCCATGCTCAGAAGGGGCACCAACGCGCGAGGCAGAGCCCCGTCTCCCAATACCGTAGCTCCGAGCGAGTTGTGGACAGCTCCGGAGAAAAAAATCGCCAGTTCACCGCGTAAGCTTTTGAAGGATCGTGGCTTAGGTGAGTCAAAAGAATTGTGGATTGCGCCGCCCGACGGATTTTTAGCCCTGCGGCTGTCCACAAACCGGCGGTGCCTACGGTATTGATCAGTAGCGTCGTTTGGTGCACAGAGGCAGGGCAGACATGAGCCAGTGGCCGCCGGATCGAGAGCCCGTCGAATGGCTGGCGTGCGAGTTCGCTTCGCGGCTCCGCCGTGGCGAATGCCCAGCGGTTTGGGAGTACCAGACGCGGTATCCGGAGTATGCCCGCCAGATTGAGGACTTCTTTCCCATCATCGCGATGTTGGAACGGTTGCGTTTCCAAGAGGCGGCTCGATCATAGACCACGACTGGAAACCATGATTAGGGAGATTTGCGAAGATGCGACGAACGGTTTCATCGTTTTCCGTACCCTTCTTGGCGGCGTTCTCGCTTGCCACAGCCGGTTGCGCCGATCGTGCCCAGCAGACCGGTGGAGCCGTGCCGGCAACGGCACCTCAGGTGGAACCCCGGGAAACCTCCACGGCAGAGCCGATTACGATTCTCTGCGGGTCCTCATTTCGACCGCCCATGGAGAAACTCACGGGCATGTACGAAGAGGCGACGGGAAACCGCACGGAGCTCTCTTTCGGCGGTTCCGAAGAACTCCTGCCCAATGTCAAGGCCAAGCTGGCCGGCGATGTCTTTGTGACGCACTCGCCCTTTCAGCAGTACACCCGCGAAGCGGACGCGTTGATGCGCGAGGTCGAGGTCGGCTTTCTGGCGCCGGCCCTGGTCGTGCCCAAGGGGAATCCGAAGGGAATCACGAAGGTCGAAGACCTGGCCGGGCCCGGACTGCAAGTGCTCTTGACCAATCCGGAGTTTTCCACCTGCGGTGAGATGACCTTCAGCCTATTCGAGAAGAAACAGATCAAGGACGCCGTGCTCAAGAACGTCGGTAATGCCATGTTCAAGCACCACTCGGAGATCGGCAACAAGTTGAAGATGGGCTTCGGCGACGCGGGCATCATGTGGAACGGTGTTGCCCACAACTTCCTCGACGCGATCGAAATCGTTCCCACCGCCTATGAATACGATGAGGAGATTCGGGTCAGCGTGATGGGGCTTTCCTACACCAAGCAGCCCGAGCAGGTTCAGAAGTTCCTCGATTTTGTGGAAGCGCACGGCAAGCCGGTATTCGAGGAGTTCGGATATGTCAAGTAGCGGGCGATACCCCAAAGCCCTGCTGCACGGCCGTTTGCGTTTCGCCCCGGTTTTGTTGCTTGGGACAATGATCGCGGGATGCGGTCCTTATCAACAGCCTTCCACCTCGCCCGCTGCTCCTCCGGCAGCGCAGCCGCCGCGGATGCTGCTTTACTGCGGAGCAGGGATCCGCCCGGCGGCCGATGCGCTCGTGAAAGCCTTTGAGCGGGAGCACGACGTGACCATTGAGTGCGACTACGATGGGACCGAACGGCTTCTGGCCCGCATCAAGCTCTCCGGCGCGGGCGACCTCTACATGCCGGGCGATCGTCACTACGTCGAGCAGGCGGCCGAACAGGGACTGGTCGCCGCACACGAGGACGTCTGCTACCTGGTTCCGGTGATCCTCGTCCGGAAAGGGAATCCCAAGAATGTCCGGACGCTGGCCAATTTGACCCGGCCGGGGGTCGAGGTCGGGCTGGGCAATCCGCAGGTCTGCGCGATCGGCCGCACGTCGGTACAGATCTTCGAAAAGAACGGAATCCCCTTGGAAGACGTGCTGCGGAACGTGCAGTTCCAGTCGCTGACGGTCAACGACTTGGGCAACCACATCCGGCTCGGGCAACTCGATGCGGTGATCGTCTGGGATGCCATGGCCGCCTATTTCGCCGAGTTTGGCGACGTCGTGCCGATTCCGCCGGAGCAGAACATCGTCTCCACGGTGGCTGCCGGCGCCTTGACCTCGTCCGCGTGCCCGGAACTTGCCCGCAGATTCCTTGAATTCGCTGCTTCGGAGCAAGGGGCCGAGATCTTCGCGCGGCACCACTACACCACGCGGTTGCCCGAGGCGAATTGACCAAAAGGAAACAATCCGGTGAAAATGGCGGCACCGAAAACAGGCTTCACGCTTGTCGAATTGCTGGTGGTGATTGCAGTCATCGGTATCTTGATCGCCCTGCTCTTGCCGGCAGTTCAGGCGGCTCGCGAAGCGGCCAGGCGGTCGTCGTGCTTGAACAACTTGAAACAGATTGGTATCGCGGCGCACCTGTACCACGACGCGCATCAGCGGTTGCCGGCGGGCTGGATGGCCGCGCATCCCGACACCGGCGAGCCCTATTTTCTGGGAAAACCGGGCTGGGGTTGGGGCGCCGCGATCCTGCCATTCCTGGAGCAGGCGGCGGTGCAAGTCCGGATCGAGTTCCACCTGCCGATCAGCGATCCGGCAAACGCCGCCATTCGCGTGGCGCAATTGAGCGTGTACCGCTGCCCGACGGACGTGGGACCGGCAACGTTCGTGCTTCAACCCGGGGCCGATCCGGCCCCGGACTACGATCCCGGTTTCGCGGCCACCGAGATCGCAACGTCCAACTACATTGGGGTCTTCGGTACCGTGCGGATGCTGCAGGTTTGTGGCGGGGGAGGAGATTGCGTGGGCGACGGGAGCCTGGTTTTTCAGCGAGGCTTTCGCTTCGCCGATATCCGCGACGGGCTCAGCCAGACGATGCTGGTTGGGGAGCGGAGTTCTCAGATTGCGCCGTCGACCTGGGTCGGCGTGCTCGCCGGCGGCGCTCATGCCCCGGGACGGATCGTGGGGGTGGCGACCACGCCGCCGAATTCGGGCCAGCAGGCCTTCTGCAATTTCAGCAGCTTCCACACAGCCGGCACGCATTTCCTGGCGGCCGATGGTTCCGTCAAAATGGTTCCCGAGACGATCGATATGGCTGCCTACCACGCTATCTGCACACGGTCGGGTGGCGAGGTGCCCTCACAGACCCCGTAACGGCAGAGAGGCTGGACCGCCGTTCGCCGGCGTTGGCCGGAAGAAAGGAGCAAGTTGATGAGAGAGATCGCACGATGAGATCGGGTTACTGGATTCTCTTGGTGGGTTTCTGCGTATCGGTCAGCCGCGCGCTGGCGGTCGGCAGGCTTACTCCAGTCGCCGAGAGTGAGGCGGTTTGGTTCACGTATCTGTGGGTGCTGGCGCCGGCTTCCCTGCTCGGAGCGGGCATGGTGGCCGTGGAAAAGGGCACCATGTGTTGCTGCGCGGGCATCGGGCTGCTCGGACCGCTGGCTGTGGTGATCCTCCCATTCCTCCCCGATCGCCAGGTGGGGCGGCTCCAGAGTCCGTGGTTTCTGGCAGTCATGTGGGCCGTGGTGGGATACTTTGTACTTGGCTGGCTTGCCTTGTTCTCCGCGGATATCCGCTACACAACCTGGTCGGGCGCTGGAAGAGGTGCTCGCGGCCAAGGAGATCCGGCTGCACTCTGGCTCTCGCTCTGGACCACGCCTCACGGTGATGATCGGCCTGGCATTCGCCATTCCCATAGGCTACGCCTTGAGCCGCTTCCGTTTTCCGGGCCACGTGCTGGTGGACTCGATTGTCGACTTGCCCATCATCCTCCCGCCCTTGCTTGTGGGCCTGTCGCTGTTGGTCTTCTTTCAGACACGGACGGGCCGGTTCATTGAAGACGCGGGCTTGAGATTCGTCTTTCAGCAGAAGGGGATCGTGCTTTGCCAATTCCTGGTGGCGGCCTCCTTCGGCATCCGCGCGGTGAAGCTCACCTTCGACGGCATCGATCCGCGGCTGGAGCACGTGGCCATGACGCTTGGCTCGACCCGTGCCGGGGCGTTTTTCCGCGTTGCGCTTCCACTGGCCCGCCGCGGCATTCTTACCGGCGCCATCCTGATCTGGACGCGGGCCTTCGGCGTCTTCGGGCCGATGATGGTCTTCGTCGGCGCCGTGCGGATGCGGACCGAGGTGCTGCCCACCACGATCTATCTCGAACAGTCGGTAGGCCGGATCGAAGTCGCGCTGGCCGCAGCCGTGCTGATGCTCCTGGTGGCGACGGTCGGACTGGTAGGAATCCGCATGATCGGACTGAGGACCGGATGATTCATATCGAAAACCTCCACTACTCGGTCGGCAGTTTTGCGCTGGAGGATGTCTCGCTTGATGTGCGCGCGGGCGAGTACTTCGTCCTCCTGGGACAGAGCGGCGCGGGCAAGACGCTGCTTCTGGAGTGCCTCTGTGGGCTGAACCGGATCGACGGCGGCCGGATCCTCATCGGCGGCAACGATGTCACCCGCCTGGAGCCGCGGCATCGCGGCATCGGATATCTGCCGCAGGACTACGCGCTGTTTCCCGATAGATCGGTCGTGAACAACGTCGTGTACGGCCTCCAGTCGGATCGTGCCTTTTACGGCCGGACAGTGAAGCGGCTCGTCACCGGTTTGCCGAAATTCTGCGCGGCAAAACCTGTCGAACTGGTAAAACGCCTTTCCGGCAGGTCTTCCAGCGAACCCGTCGCGCCCGAGGTGGCCGAGCTGCTGGAGAGGATTGGGGTGGGGCATTTGGCGGATCGCCTCCCCGGCAGGCTTTCGGGCGGCGAGAAGCAGCGGGTGGCATTGGCGCGGGCCCTGGCCGTGCGGCCGCAAATCCTGCTGCTGGACGAACCGGTCAGCGCCTTGGATGAGCAGACCCGCGATACCCTGTGTCTCCAGCTCAAGCAACTTCAGCGGACTACGCGAACCACCACGATTCACGTGTGCCACAATTTCGCGGAAATGCTTGCCGTGGCCGACCGCGCGGGGATTGTCTACCAAGGGCGGATTCTCCAGGTCGGAACGCCCCAGGAGATTCTCCAGCGGCCGAATACCCGCCGGGTGGCCCAATTCGTCCAAGCGGGCAACGTGTTCTCCGCCGGAGTGAAGTGCCGTGGCGAGTGGCTACGGTTGGTCTGCCCGGGCGGCGTCGAGTTCCTTGCACGCCCGTCGGGATGCGCGGCCAAAAACGGAGAAGTCGCCTTCATGGTCCGGCCGGAGAACGTCCAGGTGGAGGTTGCCCCTTTCGCGGAATCGCCTCCGGGCACGACGCTCCTGGAAGGCATGATTCACACGGCGACCGACACGGGCCCGTTGGTACAACTCGTCGTCGGCTGCGGCGAGCAGTTT
>JAXGMN010000120.1:0-8344 GCA_040768665.1 Thermoguttaceae bacterium | reverse complement strand
CCGCCCCGTTTTCAATCCCTGTAAGTTCTTGATGTTCTCTTACGTTTCTGCTTCAGGTTTCCGGTCTCGCTGAGGCGATTCTGCCGAACCGCCCAGCAACCGGGCAACCTCGGCATGGAAGGGGTGAAGCCGTTCCGCCCCCGCTAGGTTCTTCCGCATCCACGCGGCGACCTCGGCCGCCAGGCGCCGGGCCGCCACGAATGCCCGCGGCTTGTCCGCGGGATGGTTACGTTCTCTGCTACCTACGCAACGGTCGCCGCCATCCGCCTTGGTTTCCCCGCAGCGGCAAAGCCGCCGGGGGGAAACCAAGGGGCGGGGAGGAGGCGGGTTTCTGTAGCGGGAAACGTGAGCCTCCCGTGGACAAGCCGCGGGCATCCTCCCTCAAACCGTGCCGTGTCAAAGCGAACCCTTCCCGTCGAAAAAGCCGTTTGGTGCTAAAGCTTCTCGGTTTCAACGTCTCCCTGCTCGATCCTCGCGATCATCTAGGGAAAATCGGAACCGGGCCGCGGCTAGTCTTTGGCGTTTTGTTCTCAGCCGCGCTCCACTCGCAGATGCCCGCGGCTTGCCCGCGGGAGGCTCACGCTCCCTGCTACACCCCCGCCGCGCTCCACTCGCAGATGCCCGCGGCTTGCCCGCGTGCGGCTCACGTTCCATGCTACAGAAAGGTCCCGCGGCCACCCTTTCGTCTTGCCTCCGGCGGCGGTGCCGTGCGCGATGGGAAGGGAGCCTGGCCGGAGCGTAACCATCCCGCAGACAAGCCGCGCCGCGCAGACCAATCCGCACGAGAGAAGCCAAGCCGGTGAGGGACATGGTTGGCGCCTTGGACCTCACCGGCCGCTTCGTTCTTTCTGCTTCGGCTTTCTGCTGCTGCCACGGCGTTTCTGCCGAAACGCCCGGTAGCAGCCTTGGGGCGCCGCTTGAACAGTCAATAGAGGCCATCCAAGCTTGTCAGGCGTCAAGCGTATTCACTGTCCAAGCTGCGACCGCAAAGCCCCGACTCAAGGTCTAAAACACGTCAGTGTTTATCCAGTCGAGGTCATTCGCAAACACTTCGTCCTTCAGGTCGGTAGCCCTGTCCTCCGGTTGCCAAAAGAAGAACCAATCATCTCCGGAACTGCCCGTCAGGACGTCTTCGGAAATGTCCTCATCGTCGAGCACCGTCTGGTCAACTCTTAGGAAGTAATCTCCGTTTTGCCGAGTACCGAATTCCGTACCCGTCGTAATCCCCGTGAGGTTCTCGACGCGATGCTGATGGCTGCGGTTCGACGTCCACTCGGCCATGATGGCGCGAATGGCGGCGTCGAGATCGGTGAAGGCGAGCCGTCCGGCGACCATGATGTCGTCGTCCGCGTTGCCCACGATTCGGTCCGCGCCCGCGCCGCCCACGATAAGGTCGCGACCGCCGTTTCCTTGCAGCAGGTCACTACCGCCTTCTCCGAAGAGAACGTCATGTCCGGCGCCGCCTTTGAGGCGATCGTCGCCTTCGCCACCGTACAGCCAGGCGGGCGTGTTGATACTTCCGGCCACTTGGATATCGTCGTTTCCGCCCAGGCCGTACGCGATCAGACGCGTACTGTCCATGAGGGTTGCCACCTGCGATCCGTTGAGACTCGCCAGGATTGCACCTGATGCAGATCCGGGAGTGAACAAGATCTGGTCATCCGCTGCGGTGCCATAGACTGTGAGGTCGCTGGCGCCATGGACTGTCAGCGGCACAGACGAGGGCTCAAGCACGACAAGCGCGTCGCCATCTCCCCCCTCGATCGTCACGCTTTCGGTAGTGGCTGCAAAGATGATCTTCTGGTCATCGCAGCTAATCTCGGTTGCGTCCTGAGTAAGGACGTTCTCTCCGGGACTCACGATGGTCAACGTGTCCGCGCCATCTGTGCCGCTATCTTGCACCGTGACCGGCCCGTCGAGGCGACCGAAGTCCACCTCGTAGGCATCCGCGCCTGCCTGCCCGTCCAACAGAAGTCCGTCCGGGCCATTCGCCAAGACGACAATGCGATCCTTGCCGGCTCCTCCAAGGATAGTGGTGTGACTGCCGTCAATCTCAATGGTGTCGTCTCCGTCACCAGCGTTGACGGTCAGCTCTTCAATGCCGTCGTAGGTTACCGTTTCATTGGAGGGGCTTTGGAGCGTCACTTGCCCGGCCGTGACAAAAAGTTCGTCGGGGCCGGTGGTGCCCAACACGGTCAGCGCGTCCTCTCCTGTGGCGCCAGTATCAGCGATTACCGCGAGTGATCCGGAGGTGGCCTGGAAGGCTACCTCGAAGAGGTCGCCCCGCTCGCCACCATCCACGTGGCAGGGGATATCGATGTGCGGCCCGATTTGAACCACATCAACCCCGTCGTAGACCAGCGCCTCGATCCGAATCACTCCGGCCGCATCGATGAATCGCACGCTGCTGCCGGCCAGGAAATCGGCCGTCACCCTGAACTGGGTGCGGTCCTGGGTCAGGGAGATCTTGACATCGTCATCCCCGGGCGTGCCGATGACATAGAGAACTCCGTTGACGACACCGACCCCGGAAATCACTGCAGTCGCGGTTTCAATCGCGATTCCGCCGTCGTCATCTTCCAGCGTGAGGGTAACCGTGTAGATTCCGCCGGCCCCATAGACATGGTTGGCAGAAACCATACCCGATCCATCGGATTCCTCGATCAGTCCGGAATCGGAGACGCCGTCTCCCCATGCGATGGCGGCCGTGTGGGAATCCGTGGTACCCATGTCACTGAATGCAGCCGACGCTGTGATGGGCAAACCCTCTCCAAACTGGCCGCCACTTGATGGGCTGAGGAGGAGACCGCTCTTGTGGAGGATCGTGCCGTTGTTCCCCACGGCACACATGTCGTGTGGTCCGCTGCCCCAGACGCCCAGCAGGTTGTTCATCGTCGCGGGGCTGTCGACCGCCCATGTCTGACCACCGTCTGAGGAGTGGAGAATCGTGCCGTTGTCTCCGACCGCATACACGTCGTTCGGCCCGGTGCCCCAGACGGCAATCAGCCCCTTGCTCGTTCCGGAATCCTGAGCGACCCACGGGCTACCGCCGTCGCTGCTGTGGAAGATGGGGCTGTCGATGCCGCCGTAGCCGCGTCCGACGGCGAAGACGTCGTCGGGTCCGCTGCCCCAGACGCAGGCCAGGCCAATGCTGGCGGAATCGTCGTAGGAGGCCCAGGTCATGCCGCCATCCGTGGAGTGCATGATATGGCTGCCGCCAACCACATAGACGTCGTCGGGACCGCTGCCCCAAACACCGTACAGCGAGCCCATGTACGGCACGTTCTGCGCGAGGTTCCAAGTGGCCCCGTCGTCATGAGAATAGCCGATGAGTCCGTTTCCGCCCGCCACGTAGACACTGCCGGACCCATCGGCCCAGACCCCGCGGAGATTTCCCGTTCCTTGCGGGAACGAGTTCACTTCGCTCCACGTCTGGCCGCCGTCGATCGAGTGGAGCAAGGTGTTGATTTTGGTCGCGGGAGTTCCACCTACGGCATAGACGTCGTTCGGCCCACTGCCCCCGACGGCAACCAGTGGAACGGTGCCCACAATCTGCGAGGTCCAGGCTATTCCGTCGAAGTGCGCGATCACGCCATATGCCGACACCGCCGGGTCTGAATTTCGGCCGACGGCATACACGTCGTTGGGCCCGCTGCCCCAGATGCCGCGGAAATCATTCGTCGCGCCTGAGTATTGCGGAACCCAAAAACTTGGTGCTACGTTCGTCACGGTCACGGTGGCGGCGGCCGTGACGGAAAGCTCACCGTCGGTGACTTCGACGACGACGGTGCCCGCCCAATCGTCGGCCCAAGTGTGGCTGGCGGTCGGGTCGGGGGACCATAGAGTGTCCCATGTTCCATCGCCGTCGAAGTCCCAGCGGTACTGGAGAGGATCGCCATCCGCATCGCTGGCCGAGGCAGTGAACAGGACGGCGGTTCCTTCAACGCTCATGTACGGCCCGCCCGCAAAGGCCACCGGACGGGTGTCGACGCGTCTGGCCAGCGAGAGCTCGGACGTATTGCCCGCCAACTCGTCGGTCGCCGTGGCCGTAATCACCTGGCCGGCAGGAATCGAGGGGAGCATCTCGTCAAACTGGCCGTTACCGTTTTCGTCGGTCGCAACCGTAATCGCGCCGACCCACTCTTGGCCTTCGCCGTAACCGCTCGGGTCGGCCGAATCACTGACGTATAGGTCGACGGTGAACGTGGTCGATGCCAGGCTATGAAGGGTGCCCATGACCCGCGTGCCATCGGGCAGCGCTTCGGCCATGACGATCTCGGGGAAGTTCTGCAAGTTGTTAGGCCCGGTGTCGGCGTCGCCGGGATCGTTGGCCGTGACGCCGTCGTTTGCCAGGTCGATACCAAGCGCGCCGTTGGAATGGATCGCATTGGCCTGAATGCGGTTGCCCAGCGTTGCCGCATCCGCGACGATCACGCCGACGCCGCCGTTAAAAGCGATGCGATTGGCAAGCGCAGTAGATCCGCCGACCCGGTTTGACGCAGCGCCGTCGTAAAGTGCAATGCCGGCTCCGCCGTTGGCCAGCGCGCCAAGCCCGGTCGCGTCGGTTCCGATGTAGTTGCCCGCCACGGTGTTCAGGCTGGTGCCGGCTCCAGTGATGAAGATGCCGTGTGACACATTGCCCGAAATGATGTTTCGTTCCGTTTGATCCGCAATTCCATCGGCGTTGGTACCAATGCGATTACCAATGCCAGCGCGGACATATACACCCGTGGTCCGATTGGCCAGCGCCGTTGACCCGGTGACGTTGACGCCGATATAATTCCCCGCGATGACATTCTCGTCGGGCCCTGGGCCGTAGAGTCCCACACCGAGGGCATTGGCGCAGATGATATTCCGTTCGGCAAGATCCCCGCGTCCGTCGCCGTTAGTGCCAATGATATTTTTGCGGGCGTAATTCCAGAGGTCGACGCCTTCCTGAGAGTTGCCTAAAGCCAAAAGGCCGGTGGCATTGGTGCCGATGTAGTTGCCGGCCACGATGTTCCCGTCGCTTCCAGCATCGCGGATGAACACCCCTTTACCTTTGTTTCCCGAGATCACGTTTCGTTCGGCCTCGTCCGCCAGCTCATTGCCGTCAGTGCCGATGCGGTTCGCCCACGCACCGCCGCCCAAAATGACGCCGGTGCCGCCGTTGGCCAAAGCGAACTCGCCGTTTACGTCGGTGCCGACGTAGTTGCCGGCGACGATATTTTCGCTCGCACCAGCACCCCAGATGGAGACTCCGTCCGAGGAATTGCCGGAGATTACATTTCTCTCGGCATCGTCAGCAATTCCATCGCCGACGGTGCCGATGCGATTCCGCGCGGCATTGTCGATTCCCACGCCGATCTGCTTGTTGCCGAGCGCAGCAAGGCCGGTTGCGTCGGTGCCAATGTAATTCCCGGCAATGATGTTGTCCGTCGTGTCGACACCGGAGAGTGCAATACCCCGCCCATTATTCCCGGAGATCACATTCCGTTCCGCGGCATCGCTTATGCCGTTGCCGTCAGTGCCAATGCGGTTTGCGCAGGCAGCGGCGCCGATGATTACGCCGGTCCCGCCGTTGGCCAACGCGAACTCGCCATTTACGTCGGTGCCGATATAGTTACCCGCCGCGAAGTTGCGACTCGTGCCGGAGCCGGAGAATTGGATGCCGTGCGACGTGTTTCCGGAAATGAGGTTTCGCTCGGCTTGGTCGTTTATGCCATCGCCATTGGTGCCGATTCGGTTCGCCTGCGCCCCCGATCTGATGACTATCCCGCTTCCAGCATTCGCCATTGCCCGTTCGCCAGTCACGTCCGTGCCGATGTAGTTTCCCGCCACCAGATTATGAGTGGTCCCGGAATGCTCGATACGCAAACCGTGCAAGGCGTTCCCAGAAATCACATTCCGCTCCGCTTCGTCGGCGATCCCGTCACCGTTCGTGCCGATCCAGTTCTGCTGCGCCCCATTGTTGATGACAACGCCCTCTAACATATTCCCCAAAGCAGCCGAAGCGGCCGCATTGGTGCCAACGTAGTTACCGGCCACTACGTTCTGTTGGGTATCGGACATTTTAATTACTACGCCAATAAGGTTGCTCGAAATTACATTCCGTTCCGACGCATCGGCGAAGTTGTCGCCGTCGGTCCCAATACGGTTTGCCTGAGCCCCCGACATGATGAGAACTCCGTACCCGCTGTTCCCGAGCCGTTTTTCCCCCGTTGCGTCCGTGCCAATGTAGTTGCCGGCCACCACGTTTTCGTCACTCCCGGAGCCCTCGATCTGCACACCGTGCGAGGCGTTCCCTGAGATTACATTCCCTTCGGCGTCATCCGCTAATGAGTTGCCATCCGTACCGATCCGGTTTGACCTGGCGCCTGCCGCGACGACAATGCCAACATTGCCGTTGCCCAACCTGAAGGCGCCACTTACATCGGTCCCGATGTAGTTGCCAGCCACGATATTGAAGCTTGAATCGTCGCTTTGGTCATACCAACCGATCTGCACGCCCTCCCAGGTGTTGCCGGAGATGATATTCCGCTCAGCGGTGTCGGCGATGCCGTTTCCGTCGGTGCCGATCCGGTTCCAGCGAGCGCCGTTGGCGATGTAGACACCGTCTTTGCTATTGCCGAGAGCCGTCGTGCCGGTCACGTCGGTGCCGACGTAATTGCCGGCAACCACGTTGTAGTCGGTGCCCACATCGCTGATTCGCACACCGTCGTGCAACGTGCCATTGCCGGATATGACGTTCCGTTCGGCAGCATCGGCAATGCCGTCACCATTGGTGCCGATGATGTTCGACTGCGCTTGACCACCGAGGTAGACTCCTTCAGCCCCGTTGCCCAATTCGGCCAGGCCGGTTGCGTCGGTGCCGATGAAATTGCCGGCAATCCTGTTGTCGATCGTGCCGGCGCCGGAGAGTTCGATGCCCGCCCCATAATTCCCAGAGATCACATTCCGTTCCGCGGCATCGGCGATGCCATTGCCATCGGTGCCGATCCGATTGTTCGAACCGCCTACGATGTAGATGCCGGTGCTGTTCGGCAGGGCCACCAATCCGCTGACGTTGGTGCCGATGTAGTTGCCAGCCACGATGTTGTTCGTACTGGCGGAGCTCGACAACTGGACGCCATCGCTTCCGTTGCCGGAGATCACGTTACGTTCCGCGGCGTCGGCCAGGCCGTCGCCATCGGTTCCGATTCGATTGAAGCTGCCGGAGACGACGATGCCCGCGCCGGTATTAGGAATCGCCGAGAACCCGCTGGCATCGGTACCGATGAAGTTGCCGGCCACGACGTTCCGGTCACAGCCGGGTCCGTCGACACAGACGCCGTTACCTGAGTTTCCCGAGATGATGTTGCGCTCAGCACTGTCGGCCTGGCCGTCGCCGTTCGTGCCGATGCGAGTCGATTGCGCGCCGCTAGAAATCATTACGCCTCCCTGATGGTTCCCGAGAGCTTTCGTTCCGGTCGCATCCGTGCCGATGTAGTTGCCCGCGACCACGTTGTCGGCCGTTCCGGCGCCATTGATCTGGACTCCATAAGTTCCGTTGCCCGAAATAATATTCCGTTCGACCTCATTGAACGCATCCGCGCTGCCGTCAGTCCCAATCCGATTGAACTGTGCGCCTCCCGTGATGAACGCGCCGCATATTGCGTTTCCCAGAGTTGCGCTGCCCGTCGCATCCGTGCCGATGTAGTTGCCCGCCACGACGTTGCCGTGCGTACCGACGTGCGCGATTGCGACGCCTGACAGTGCGTTTGCTGAGATGACGTTACGTTCCGCGACATCTCCAATGCCGTTGCCATCCGTACCGACCCGGTTTGAGCTTGCACCTCCCTGAATGAGCACACCATGCGCCGCATTGCCCAGAGCAAACCTGCCTGTCGCATCCGTGCCGATGTAGTTGCCGGCTACGAGATTCCCATCGCTCCCTGCGCCCTCGATGCAGACACCTCGCAGTCCGTTTCCGGAAATGATGTTTCGCTCGGCGCTGTCGAAGCGTGCGTCCCCGTCCGTACCGACCCGGTTCGATTGCGCACCGGCATGAATCAGCACCCCTGTCCCATAATTCCCGAGGGCCTGCGTTCCGGTCGCATCTGTGCCGATATAGTTTCCCGCCACCACGTTGTCGGCGGTTCCGACACCATTGATCTGGACTCCATAAGTTCCGTTGCCCGAAACAATACTCCGTTCGACCTCGGTGAACGCATCCTCGCTGCCGTCAGTCCCGATCCGATTGGACTGTGCACCTCCTGTGATGAGCACGCCGCATACTGCGTTTCCCAGGGCTGCGCGGCCCGTCACATCCGTGCCGATGTAGTTGCCCGCGACCACGTTGTCGGCGGTTCCGGCGCCGTTGATC
>JAXGMN010000119.1:0-8380 GCA_040768665.1 Thermoguttaceae bacterium | reverse complement strand
TCTCCGTGCCCGACACGGGCGTTCGCTGGTGCAAACCCGCAAGCGTCGCGATGACGCTTGCCATTTGCGGCCTCGCGTCGTTTTCGCGCAGCATCCCGCCGAGCCGGAAGAGCCAACCCCAGCCGCCCAACCGATAGGTCGAAAGCCAGCACCCATGCTCCGTCTCGACCACGGCCAAATCATGCTTCGCTCCGGCCGGGCATCGGTTGGCAGTCACCTGCCATCGCGGAATCTCATTGAGGTACCATGCGGGAAGCCAGTCGCGGTCGGCGTCCTTGCCCGCGCGTGCGGCGACGGGCTCGTCGCGGACGGGCCGCATCTGGCAGCGGTCGCCGGCGACCTTCTCCAGGCCCGCTCCTCCCAGGATATGCCGTTCGCTCCCCGCGCCGCCCGGCTCGAAAAACGCGCGGCTGAATGCAAGTCCCAGGTGCTCGGGCAGGACGAACTCTTTCATCTTGGGCACATCGAACGCCAGCGACTCGGGGAACCGCCAGGCGGTCATCGTGCCCTTTTTCATCCGGATCTCCGCTCGCCACGCCGGGCCTTCGTCGGCTGCATGGCATACGATCGTGACCGCCGCTTCAGGGCCTTCATATTGCAGCGTCAGTTCCGCGGCGGCGGGATTCCACGCGTGCTTCATCGAGCACTCCGACGCTTGCACATCCCCTTCCTTGTGCCGCCCGATTGTCCACAGGTTCGTTCCGCCTCGCAGCAGGACTGCGTCCGCGGCGGTCCGGTCCTTCATTTGGCGGACCGAACCGGTGCGTGCATCGAGAACCATTCTCCATCGCTCGGATTCTACGACAAGTTGGTCGCCATTCTGGCGACAGGAGGTTTCACCGTGCACGGCGACGGAGGAGCGAAGACCAGCAAGAGCCAGAACAAGGCAGAGGCTTTTGACCAGCAGCGAAGGACGGCACTTCCCTGACATGGAACGTCTCCAGAGGTGGTAAGCAATTGTTCGCGAAAACGACCGACGACGGGTCCACCTGATGCGCTTCGAGGCCAAATAGGCCGACTGAAAGTGCGGAGCTTTGCCCCTCTTTCGGACTCACGAGCGTTTGCAGCGGTACGGCATCGGTCTGAGACGAGACCTCAGTATATCCTGTCGAAACGGCGAGCAGGCATTTTCGCCGGTTGGCAATTTGCAGGACCCTCTGCAATAATGACCTGTTCTTGCGCCGGAGTTTGGGCTGGCCGCTGCCCTCTCGCCAGTCCAAACAACGCCTGAGGCAAGCGACAGAAGCCAATCTACTCGGATGTCAGCCCGGCTGCTTCCGAGCAGCCGGGCTGATGAGAACCCGGATGGAATGCAATCTTCCGCCACTCACCTTATACGGGCACGAGGATGCGCGAGGGCGAGGACACTGAAAATCGAACTGCATGGCGAAGGAGCCTACGATGAACGACCGCACGCAATCCAACACCACCGGGAGCCGGCGTGAATTTCTGAGTTTTTGGAGCCCCCCGATGCAACGCCCCACATTCACGGTTGCCGTGTTGAGTTCTCTTCTCGCGCTCGTAACCGCGCGGGGTCTGGTCTCGGCGTCCGCGGCTGCCGCCTCGCCGATCGCCCTGTATGTTTCCCCTGCCGGCAACGACGCCTGGTCCGGTGCCCTCGCCGAACCCAACGCCGCCAAGAGCGACGGACCGTTTGCCACACCGGAACGTGCCCGCGACGCAGTTCGGGCCCTGCGGAAGAAAGGGCTGCCGGACGGCGGCGTGGTCGTGACCCTCCGGGCCGGATGCTACGAGCGGACCACGCCTTGGGAACTGAGCGCGGACGATTCCGGAACGCAAGCGTCGCCGGTCGTCTACCGTGCAGCGGCGGGCGAAGAGGTGGTGATCTCCGGCGGTCGGCGAATCACCGGATTCAAACCGGTGACCGATCCTGCGGTGCTCGCGCGGCTGGACGAGGCGGCACGCGGCAAGGTTCTTCAGGCGGACCTCCGCGCGCAGGGGATTGCGGACCTGGGAGGCGTGAACGAAAACCGGCTCGATTTCTACTTCGCCGGCAAACGGATGACGCTGGCCCGCTGGCCCAACGAAGGTTTTGTCAAGATCGTCGATCTCGTCGGCGGCAACCCGGTGGACGTCCGAGGGACCAAGGGAGACCGCAACGGCAAGTTCATGTACGAAGGCGACCGGCCCAGGCGTTGGGTCGGCGAACCGGAGCCGTGGGTTCACGGCTATTGGTTCTGGGACTGGTCCGACCAGCGGCACCAGGTCGAATCGATCGACGTCGAAAAGAAGATCATCTCCGTTGCTCCGCCGTACCACCACTACGGTTACCGCAAGGGGCAGTGGTTCTACGCCCTTAACCTGCTGCCGGAAATCGATTCGCCCGGCGAATGGTATCTCGACCGTGAGACGGGCATCCTCTATTTCTGGCCCCCGTCGGCGATCGAAGAGGGCCGGCCGACCGTTTCGCTCGCCTCCGAGTTGGTCAACGTCAAGGACGCCTCCCACGTCACCTTGGAGAAAGTGACGCTCGACGCCGCGCGCGGCACCGCGGTCACGATCTCCGATGGCTCGCACGTCGAGATTGCTGGCTGCACGTTCCGCAACCTGGGCGCCTGGGCAGTGCGAGTCTCGGGCGGGCAGGACCACAACGTTCAGTCTTGCGACATCTATCAAGTGGGTGGCGGCGGCATTTCCCTTTCCGGCGGCGACCGCAAGTCGCTGGCCGGTTGCGGCCACGAAGCGGTGAACAACCACATTCACGATTACGGCCAGTGGAACCGCATGTACCAGCCGGCCATCGCCATCAACGGCGTGGGCATCCGCGTCGCCCACAACCTGATCCACGACGCACCCCACATGGCCATCTCGTTCGGCGGGAACGATCACACGATCGAGTTGAACGAGATCCACCACGTCTGCTTCGAGTCGAACGACGCCGGCGCGATCTACGCCGGCCGCGACTGGACGATGCGCGGGACCGTCATCCGCCATAACTTCATGCACCACGTCACCGGTTTCGAGAACCGCGGCTGCGTGGGCGTCTACCTCGACGACATGTTCTGCGGCACGACGATCTTCGGGAATGTCTTTTACGACGTCACCCGCGCCGCCTTCATCGGCGGCGGGCGCGACAATACGGTCGAGAACAACATCTTCGTCGACTGCAAGCCGGCTCTGCACATCGACGCCCGCGCGATGGGTTGGGCCGCTCCGAGCGTGCCCACGACGATGGTCTCGCGCCTGAAGGCCATGCCGTATCAGAACCCGCTCTGGCGCGAGCGTTATCCGCGACTGACGAACATTCTGGACGACGATCCGCCCGCTCCGAAGGGAAATCTCGTGGCCCGCAATGTCTCGTTCGGCGGCAAGTGGGACGGGGTGTACAAGCAGGCGCAGCCGTATGTCGTCTACCAGGATAATCTCGTCGACGAGGACCCGCGGTTCGTCGACGCCGCGGGGATGAACTTCCACCTCAAGCCGGACTCGCCGGTCTTCCAAAGGGTACCCGGCTTTCAGAAGATCCCTTTCGAGAAGATCGGGCTCGTCCAGGACGAGTATCGGCGGTAATCGGATTGCCTATCACCCCGGCAGGCAAGAAGCTCATTGCGGCATGGCGCCCCGCCCCTGGGCGAACAGCCGCCCAGCGAGAAGCGACCCGATCACAGCAGCTTGCCACAAACGAGACGGCTTGGGAATTTGCCCCGAGGTATTGCTGTACCCAAGACGAGCCGCTGTCGACAGCATGCGAACGATAACTCCACTCCGTGCCGGTTTCGGTTCAAGACGACAGGAGAACAGGAGGTAGGATAGATGCCAGGCTGTGTCTCAATCCTAAGCGCCCTCCGGGACGGGTCAAGCGCCAACCCTTGCGCAGGTACGGCCAGATCAGGTTTCACGATCCGTGGGCCAAACATCTGAGGGACGGCTTCGTCCGTCCTTCCGACTTGTTGCTCCGCTAAACCGATGCCCTCGTCGAAGGTGCGCCCAGATCCGGAGCTGAGGCTACTCCCGCGAGCCGGGAACGATCTCCATTACCACCTCCTTTCCGTCGCGGAGCGCGCGGATCGTGACTTTTTCGCCGATCTTCAGCGCCTCGATGGCGTAGGTATAGTCGTAAATGTTTTCGATCTTCCGTCCCGCCAGTTCGATGATCACATCGCCGGCCTTTAGCCCAGCCTCATCGGCAGGCGCATCGCCGCTGACTCCGGAAAGCCTCACCCCGTTCGTCTCCGCGGCATAATCGGGGATCGTTCCCAAGTACGCACGTAGCCCGGCCCGGGCCCCATGTTCCTTGGGAGCCGCTTGCTTGACGTAGTCCGGCGGCGACGGGCCGACTGCTACCGAGCGGGCCAGGAGCCCCATAAGCTGTGCCACCTTGGCTGCCCCTTCGTAGTTGAGCTTGTCCGGAGTGTCGCGCGGGGTGTGATAGTCGCCGTGAGAGCCGGTGAATGCAGAAAGAACGGGAACGCCGCGTGTGTAGAACGAGGTCGCATCGGTCGGCAGGTAGCTATCGTCCTGTAGCGAGAGCGACAGCCCGACCGGGACGTTGGCTCGTTCAATTGCGGACCGCCACGTGCTCGACGACCCGACTCCTTGCAGGATGAGTCGTTTGTCGAGCCGGCCGACCATGTCCATGTTCAGGCAGGCCGCAGCCTTGTCATGATGCAGATCGGCAAAATGGCCCGATCCGAACAGGCCCAACTCCTCGCCCGACCAGGCGGCAAAGACAATGTCGCGATTGAGCTTCAACTTCCCAGCGGCCTTCCGGTCGGCCAGGTACTGGGCGATTTCCAGCAGCACCGCGACCCCCGAGGCGTTGTCGTCCGCGCCGTAGTGGACATCGTCCTTTTCATCGTCCTTCGCCAGCGAGGAGCTGCTTCGGCCGGTGCCAAGGTGGTCGATGTGCGCGCCGATCACGACAAACTCCTCGCTTGGCTCCGCGCCGGCTTGCAGGCGTCCCAAGACGTTGCGCCCGGTCTTCTTGACCTGCTCGATGTCGATCGTGGCAGCGAGCTTGTCGCCTTTCAGGTCGAAGCCCATGACGAGATCGCCCCGATCCAGCTTGTCCTGAAGCTCCTTGAGTGTCTTGCCGCTGCCCTCGAGCCACGCTTGGGCCACGGCGTCGGTCACGCTGATCACCGGAATGCTCGCGCCGGCCATACTTCCATCGGCTCGGAGCGGCACAAGCTGCTCCTTCACTTCCGAATTGGGGCCGCTGACGATGACCAGTCCCCGGGCGTCTTGGTCGCGCGCGAGCATGGTCTTGTACCGCAGACTGCCGTAGCGGGCGAGATGCTGGCGGCGCTCGGGCGAGACATTCTCGGGCAGATAGCGGAAGACCAGCACCCACTTGCCGGCGACGTCGAGATGCACGAACGAGTCGTACTCCTCCTGGCCTTCGCCGGCCGGGGCGGAGATGCCGTAGCCGGCAAAGACGACGGACGATGGCTCGACGGCTCGCGAATCGGAAAAGGCCACCGGCCGCCAGTCCTTGTCGATCTCGTAACCGTGCTTGCCCCAGACCAGCCGGTTGTCGTCGCCGAGCGAGACGCCGGCATTGAACTCGAATCGCTGGAACCACGATCCGTCGTCGCCCGCCGGTTGCAGGCCGAGTTTTTCGAGGTAAGCCGCGACATAGGCGGTTGCCAACTGCTCGCCGCGTGTGCCGGTGAGCCGGCCCGCCAATTCATCGCGGCAGAGATACTCGACATGCTGCCGAACGTCCTGCGAGGAGTACTCCGCTTGCGTCTGCCCGGCGGCCCGTTCCGCCGCGGCGAGGGCCCCCTCGGCCGACGTTTTGCCCTCGTCGTCCGCTTGAGCGACCGGCTCCGAGCGGTCCAAACCGAGCAGTTGCGCGGCGCGCCGGTGGCTCCAGTTGCCGAGGAAGATCTGCGATTGCCCTGACGGCCCGCGGTTGCTTGTCCAGGCCAGGCGTGTGCCGTCGGGCGAGAAGACCGGCAGACCGTCGAATCCCTTGGTGTGTGTGACGCGGACCGGCTCCTTCTCGCCGGCGGCGTCGACCAGGTAGAGCTCGAAATTGGCGAAGCCGTGCCGATTGGTCGTGAAGATCAGGTACTCGCCGGAAGGATGGTAGAAAGGGGCCCAGGACATGGCGCCCAGGCTCGTAAGCCGCCGCTGGTCGGAACCGTCGACGTTCATCGACAAGATTTCGGCGGTGGCGCCGTCTTCCGAGAATCGCCGCCAGCAGATCCGTTTGCCGTCGGGCGAGAAGAAAGGGCCGCCGTCGTAGCCGGGCGTGTCGGTCAGGCGCCGAACGTTGGTGCCGTCGGAATCCATGATGTAGATGTCCATCATGAAAGCCGGGTCGTGTTCGAACTTTTTTCGCTCCTGCTCGCTCATCGCGCCGCGGTAGGCGCGGCGGTTGGACGCGAAGGCGATCTGCCGGCCGTCCGGTGAATATGACCCTTCGGCATCGTAGCCGCGGGCCTTGGTGAGATTGGCATACGTTTCCTTCTCGCGATCGTAGGCGTAGATCTCATAGTGCTCGTCGTAGTCCCAGGAGTAGCGGCGCTGTTTGCCCGCCTTGCGATCCTCCAGTTCCCCGGCCTGCTTTTCGCGAGCCTCGGGATCCTCGTGCGTAGAGGCGAAGAGGATCGTTTTTCCGTCCGGATGGATCCACGCACAAGTTGTCTTGCCGTGGCCGGGAGAGACTCGCTCGACGTCGCCGGTTTCCAAGTCCATCACGTAGATCTGGAAGAAAGGGTTGCCCGGTTCGCGTTCGCTCTGGAGGACCAGCTCCGAACCATCGGCGCTGAAATAGCCTTCGCCGGCGCGGCGTCCCTCGAACGTGAGCTGGCGGACGCTATTGAGCAGTTCGGCCTCGCGTGCCGCGGCGGCCGAGGGGTCGGCGTCGGGGAAGTCGGATTCCGCCGATTTCTGCCCGCCAGCGGGCTGGACACATGCATCGGCGGGCACCGAAAAGGCGATGCCCGTGAGGAAGGCTGCAAGAATCGGAAACGGGAGGATCCATGCTCGTAATTTCGAAACAGGGAGGTTCATGCTGCGTTGCTTCGGGGGACTGCGGGGTTGAAAGTAGTGGTGCCAACCGGTCACGCCGGGGAAGGCAGTTCGGCAGGACGAGCGATGATAGTGTCTCTACGGGGAAGACCGCTTGATCGCTCCGACGAATACTATGCTGGAGACTGTTTCGGAGCGATGGTCCGGACGGGGAGATCGCTTGCCTCCCCCGAATCGGACCAGCTACAATGCTGCTAGTGAGGAGCTGTTGAGATGCCGCTACGTGACCATTTTCGGCCGCCCATCTGGAACCGCCACTCCTGGGAAGGATTTCACGGGATGTGGCCGGCAACGATCGTCCAGCGGCTCGACGAGGTGTTGCCATCGGAGTTCACCGCCGAGCCGCGGGTCCATCTTGGGGCTCTAAGGTGCCGGGCCGCGAAACACGTGGTCCGCCATTTTCCGGACGGACCGAACCAGCGGCCTGAACGGCATTCGTCCGACGATCTGCTCTTCGACGTCGATTCCCGGCGCCACTTCGATCAGCTCCAGGCCTTCGTCCGTGAGGCGAAAGACCGCCCGTTCGGTGACGTACAAAACTTCCTGTCCGATGCGGCGGCTGTACGCCGCACTGAAGGAGAGATGCTGGAGGCGGGGCACGAACTTCGGAGTGTTCCCTTCGCGGAGAATTCGGAGCCGGCCGTCCTGCACGGCGATTTCCAGCCCTCCGGCCGTGAACGTGCCGCAGAAGACCAGCTTCTTGGCCGTCTGGGTGATGTTGACGAAGCCGCCCACGCCGGCCAGGCGTTTGCCGAACCGGGAGACGTTGACGCTGCCTTGGGCGTCGATCTCAGCGGCCCCCAGGGCGGCGAAATCGAGGCCGCGGCCGTCGTAGAAGTCGAACTGCGAGGGCTGATCGACGATCGCCTGCGGATGGTACGAGGCCCCGAAGCTCAGACCACCCGCCGGGATGCCACCGATCGGTCCGCTTTCCACCGTCAAGGTGAACCGCCCCAGCCAGCCGCGCTCGGCGGCGATCCGCGCGATGCCCTCCGGCATGCCGATCCCCAGATTGGCCACTGCGCCTTCGGGGATTTCATCACAAGCGCGGGCGGCGACGATCCGCCGGGCGTCCAGCGGCAGCCGGTCCAGCCGTACCGAACCCATGTCGATCGATTCCAGCGGGGTCACAAAGGCCGGGTTGAATTCGACGGCGGCGAACGTCTGCGGGTGTTCTTCGGGCGCGGCCACCACGATGTGATCGACGAGGATGCCGGGAACCCGCACTTGCTGCGGCGCAGCCGGGCGGTCGGAGAGTCGGGCCACCTGGGCAATCACCAATCCGCCGCAGTTGTGTGCGGCTTGGGCGATCGGGAGCATCTCCCCGAAGAAGGCCTCCTCATCCATGACAAGGTTGCCCAACGGATCGGCCGACGTG
>JAXGMN010000118.1:0-9226 GCA_040768665.1 Thermoguttaceae bacterium | reverse complement strand
CGGAGTCCTTGGTGAGCCCGTTATCCGGCGTCGCCGGCAGGCGGACGAACCAGGCGAAATTCGCGAACGCGGCCTTCCAGTCCGTGACGGGCACCACAATCTTCAGCGGCAACCGGCCGACACTATCCATGCTCAGGACCACCGCCGGCCTGATTTTCTGGATCTCCGCTCCTACTGCCGGGTCAAAACGGATGTTCCAGATTTCTCTGCCCCGACGTTCTCTGCATCCGGCATCCGATCCGCGACCTGTCGGTGCCGACTCAGGCCCAGGTGCGCTACGTGCTCGACACGATTGACCATGCGGTGAATCCGGGCAAGGCCGTCCATGTCCACTGCTGGGGCGGCGTGGGCCGCACGGGCACGGTCATCGGCTGCTGGCTCTTGCGCCACCGGCTCGCCGAACCGTCGAACGTGCTCGACGTGCTCAGGCTGCTCCGGCAGCAGGACCGGGAACGAGGGCGTCGGATGTGCCCGGAGACGCCCGCTCAGCAACGATTCGTGCAGATGTGGCCGGAGGGCAACCGGCCGGATGCGTAATGCCGAAAAACGTTCCCCCTTGGTTTCCAGCCGCAAATCGCGATACAATAGGAACTAGCCGCTCTGATTCGCATGGTTGCCAGAAAGCCCAGAAGGCTCGACGTGAGAGTCAGATCGGGTTTTTCGTTTTCCTGGCAGGCGCTGCGGTATGCGCGCGAGCCAGCCCTCGTTTCCGACCGCCAGCAAGCCTTGTTGCGATGAACCGGATCGCCTCCTTTGTCTCGGGCTTCGCCGTCGCGACCGACATTTCCGCAGTGACCCGATGGACATTGACCGCGAAACCCCTCCAGAGGGCTGCTGGCTGGAGAAGGGCGAACTAAGTACACCCAGATTGCGTCCAATCTTTGGGTATCAGTAGTAGTTGGCGAGCTGGGCCCTCCCATCTTGTTAATTCAGGGAAATCTGGTAAAGATTGATTGTATGGCCACCGTAGACTACCCCCACATCTCTCTTGATTCAGACAACGTGCCGGTGCTTACCGGCACGCGTACCAAAGTGGTGGAGATTGTGCTGGACCATTTGGCCCATGGCGCCGACGCAGACGAGATCCGGCGGCACCACACCTACCTTACCTTGGGCCAGATTCATAGTGCGCTGGCGTACTACTATGATCATCAGGAAGAGGTTGATCGGGACATCGCCCGCCGCATGCGCAAGGTTGACGAGATCCGATCGCGTCTTGGCGGTTCTCCGATCGCGCGAAAACTCAGCGCACTGAAGGGCCAGTCGTGAGTCTGCCCCTGTTCATGGATCACCATGTGCACAGTGGTATCACCAAAGGGCTGCGAAGGCGTGCCATCGACGTCCTCACTGCCGATGAAGACGGGCGAGCGTCAGCCCTCGATGATCAATTGTTGGAACGGGCGACCGAATTGGGGCGTCCCATCTTCACCCAGGACGACGATTTCCTGGAAATTGCCGATCGCTGGCAGCAAGCCGGCCATCACTTCGCTGGCATCATTTATGCCCATCAACTTCGGGTGACCATCGGCCAGATCGTTGCCGACCTCCAACTCATCTGCGAAGCTTCGGCCCCGCAGGAACTGTACGACACGGTCATTTTCCTCCCTCTATGATCGCGTTGATGTCGGAGGTTGGAAAGGACGTGCAATTCAATCGTTCATCTTTGGTGCGGTATCGTAGAATGGATGGTATCGTTGGTAACCGTTCACGGGGCGGCCGGGGACTGGTCCATTTTTCGGCCAATTGATGTATTTTGGTGCCAAGAACGTTGGCCGAAAACATGGACCTGTCCCCCTCTCTTCCGCCCCGTGAACGGTTACGTATCGTTGTTGCCAATACCCATCTTCGAACGCAAGCGTGCATGGCTACGATTCACGTCCAATCGATCGGTGACAAGGTCTTGCTTCCCCAGAACGAACTGGAGCAGCTCATCGGTTTAGCCCGGCAAACGGAGGCCGTTGCGGTGCAGTGGCAGGAACACGATCTGCCCACGCTGGGCGTGATGCGCCTCGTGGAGCAGGGGGGCGCTTTTGATTTTTGGAAAGAGTCTGGAGAAGACATCTACTCGGCCACGGATGGTGAGCCCGTCTGATGCCTCCAACGCTTTATCGCGGCGATGTCGTCCTGACGCGGTTTCCATTCACGGATTTGACCGGCGCGGCACTCCGTGGGAGCGGTGGTCGTCTCTCAAGGAGAAATTGGCCAGGACCTTGTGCTCGTGGCGATTTCCAGCGTCGTGCGTGGAACGCTCGCTCCGACAGACTACACGGTCCAGGCCGGTCATCCGGACGACGATATCGCCCGGCGAATGAGGAAGGTGGATGAAATCAAGGCGGAGTTGGATCGTTCGCAGGGGCCGTCGCCCATCCGGCTCAAACTGAAAGCCATGGGCCTGCGGCCATGAGCGTCGCTTTCTATTTTGACCACAATGTCCGCTTTTCCATTGCCTTAGGCCTTCGGCAACGGGGCGTCGTATTGGTTGCACGCGACGACGGTTTTGAAAGGGCGGACGATTCAGCCGTCCTCGCGCATTCGTCCCTGGTTCCCTCCTCGCTGGGAGATACAATAAAGGGGTGACAGCCGTGTTTGGTGCAGCTCCGCACGAAGGATTAGCCGATGAATGTCACTACTGAATTCCTTGACGGGACCCTGAAACCGGACGGCACGCCCGAATTGGATCAGAAACTAAGCTTGGGCCCGGGGCGGGTCAAGGTCATTCTGCAGCCTGCTCAGGCTGCCACGCCTCGCCGGGGGCTCGCCGACGTGCTCGACCAAATCCATCAAGGCCAGCAGGCGAGAGCTTTCCAGGGCCGTAGCGCCGAGGAGATCAAGGCAGGATTGCGAGAAGGCGAGGAGGAGTACGAGAAAAGGCTGCGAACGTTCCGGTCACAAGCCAAACCACCTGCCGGGAATGGCTGATGCGGTACTACCTGGATACGAACATCGTCATTCGCGCAGCTCACCGCTATGGACTGGCCGACTCGCTGCATCTTGCGGCTGCCGTGGAACATCGCTTCGGCCGACTACTTCCTTCCGCAGGACTGTCCGGATGATCCCGATGTCGCATTTTTGCTGGGAGACCGGATGGATCGCGAACAGACGAAGCTCGCGACGGACGATTTTTTCCTGCACGGCTTTCCAGGCGCTCGCTCCTATCCGTCGCAACTGCTCCAGGGGTCTTAAACCGATCGTTGCCCTACGGCGCGATGCAGCGCATCGACAATCTGCCTGACGATCTCAAGCCTCTTGAATTTGCCATCGAATATCACCCGATCGGCATGTCCGACGTGGCCTGAGCGACTTGGTACACGGCGAACCCTTTCACGTTGAGATTGGCATTGGCATGGCGAGCCCCGCGGCGGGCAGCGTGCGTGGCGAAACGGGGACCCCGCGGAACGGCGTCGGTCGTTCCGTCCCGCCATTCTCCTGGCTTTGCTTCGCCGACGAAAACCTCCATCCCTGCCGGCGACGCCGATCGATACGCAAAGTGACGTTCTTGGCGATCGCCGCGCATCGTCTACAATGAAGTATTCCGCTCTGGGCCTCTGATGCCCCATCGCCGCTTGTCAATGCCTGTGGAGGTTTGATATGGTTCGTCTCATCCCGATCGCAACGCTCGTGTACATCCCTCTGCTGTCGAGTTTGGTCACTGCTCAGCCCCTGCCGGATGTCGTTAACGAGAGACCCCTCGTGATCGAAGGCGCCAAAGCTCGCGTGTTGGCGTTGGCGCTCTCTCCTGATGGGAAACTGCTGGCGTCCGGCGGCTACGACCGCACCCGCGACGACTCGGGGCGTATCGCGGTCCTTATCTGGAATCTTGCGACGCACAAGCAAGTTCGGGAACTCGCAATCGATTGCGACGACGTGCACGCCATCGCCTTCGATTCCAGCGGCTCACGAATCGCAATAGGAGACCGCAGCGGCCTGGTGTCTTGCTGGAACGTGGCGACCGGCGCGCATCTGTTCACAACGCCGAAGAGCGATGCGGAAATCAAGGGAGTCGCGTTTTCGCGTGACGGAAAAAAGGTGATTTCCGGCGGCGACAAGTTTTGCGTCTGGGATAGCGCGTCGGGCAGGCAACTCGGTGCGGTCAACACGCCTAACGATTGGGCGGTGAATCGCATGTCGATGTCCCAGGACGGCGCGGTACTGGTCGCCGCCTGTGGAAGCGAAGGCACGGTCCTCAACGCGGCAACGCTTCGCCCGATTCAAATACTCCGCGGCCACGGGGCGAGCGTCGATGCGATTGCGATCTCCGTAAGCAAACGCCGCGTGGCGACCGGCTGCAACGACGGCTCAGTCAAGGTCTGGGATGCGCGATCCGGCAAAAACCTGCTGACGCTCAAGGGGCATGCGGAACCGGTGGCTTGTTTGGCCTTTCTCGACGAGGACCGCCGCCTGGTCTCGGGCGGGGACGAAGGCAAGCTGCGAATCTGGGATCTCGCCACCGGCAAGCAGGAACAACAGATCGACGCCTCGACGCTGGCCGTCGACGCGCTCGTCGTGTCGCGGGATGGAACCGTACTCGTTAACAACGACATTCTCCGCATACACGTGCGGCAAATCGGCCAAGGCGCCGCGGGCGGAAAGGCCGAAACCACGCAGCCGGCCGCTCCGCAGAAGAATGCGGACCTGAACAACCTGCGCAACTGGGAAGTCGTTCGAGGCGACTGGAAGCAGCAGGGTGGCCGCCTCGTCGGCGCCGGCGATTCTCGCGTCAACTTTCGTCAGACGTTTCCCAACGACCTGCTATTCCGCTGCAAACTGCTCGTCAACGGTCCGACGAATCCGCGAATACGCTTTGGCTCGTTCCATTTCGGTTATGAGGGAACAAACCAGCGGTTTTTTCTGCACGGTCCCCAGGCCACGGGCGAGCCGTTTCCGTTCGAGTTCGGCAAGGAATACTCGGTCGAGGTTCGCATCGTCAACAACCAGGCGACACTGCGAATCGACGGAAAAGAGGTCGCCCGGTCGAACCCGGCGATGAAAGACGATCGCACCATTTCCCTCGAAGGAGGCGGAAAACGGAGCCGAAGTTCGGCGGAGTTCTTTGAGATGGAGGTCGTGACTTCGGTTTCGTTCGGATGGATGAGGCCAAGGCCGACGGCAAGCCGTTGAATCGCGTTTCCGATGCGTTTGGCGCACCGGAAGACGAGCACCAGAAGATCGTCCGCGAAACGCGCTCATCGGCCTCGGAGTTCCTGCTTCCCTCGTAGTGATAAGTGATAGGAAAATTGAGTTCCACAAGCGCCGAGCCTGGTCCCGAAGAATTGGGAAGGCAAGGGGGTGCAGGAAGTCGAAGGCGGCCGCGGCCGCCAGAACCCGTACTTCGCCTGGTAGCGGTCGTCGTAGACCTGCTGAAACGTGGCGAAATGCTCATCGATCAAACGCCACAAGTCCGAGGCCTGAGGGTCGCGTGGGCGATACAGTGCCAGCGGCTCGATACAGGTGGCCGTCATGGTAGGGGTGACACGGGTCCACGAGTGGTGTGTACGTGCCACTACTAGAACATGCGCATCCATAGAATCAATCCGGCGCAGCCTCCCATTCCAGTAAATGCCTGTACATCTAGCGTTTACGGGGCACCCAAACCGGTCCACAGCCATTTTCGAATGGGAAAACCTGTCGGCCGCTCAAACGCAAACCATGCAAAGATGAGCCATGCGACGGCGCAATAACTCCAATCCCCGCACCCACTTACCGCTCTTGTTCCAAGAAATTGCTTGACCTGGCTCTGCCGCATCGACCACAATGACGTAGGTAAATGGACATGTGAACACATGCCCCTCGGACCGGCGCCAGCCGACTCTACCCCTCGCCGCTCCGCAGCTCTTTGACAACTTGGTAACCGGCTCCGCTATGCCGCCGACTTCCCTCCGCTGATCAACGGCCGGGACTGGGCGTTCTATTTGCCCACGGCTCTGCTTTCGCAGCCCTCTTCCGCCCGTGAGCGATTAGCTCTCTGGTCACCCACCGCCGACAATCCCCCCGAGGTGCCCAGCCTCAAGCCGCGGCGCGCCACCGGCCGCCGCCTACTCGGCGGCCTTGCCACCCAAAGCGCGTGGCCACCAAACACCCTCGAATTTGAGAAATCGAAGACTTGGTGGCCACACACGCAACTCACCGGCGCGAAGGGCCGAGGGGGCCGGGAGTCGTTTTCCGTGTCGGCCACGCGCGGTGTAGAGCGGAGAGTCCGGAGTCGAGAGCCGGACTGTATAGCTCCAACCCCCGCAGTTCCTCGAGTTCGCGCTGGAAATTGCCGGAGAGAATCGGGAACCGGCACCAGCTCTTCGGGTCGAGGCGTTCGTCGTCCAAATGAAATGACGGGGCATAGTGTTCCCGTTTCCACTGGTTACGGCAACGTCCGGCCGAGGGGAGTTCAACACCACGAACTGATCGGGATGGAAAGAGAGCCGCAACGCGTGCTTCTTGGCCAGTCGCTTGCACTTCCTGAACCGGCGGATGATCTCATCGCCTCCATGCAGATTTTCAACCGCATAGCCGCAGTCGGGATGGGGCTTCAGCGAAAGAATCCCCCTTCTTTTCCGGAAATTCCATCGTATCGCAAAAGAACTCGATTGCGGTTTCTCGCGTGCCCTTCCATGAGTTCCGGAAGTACTTGTTTCCGAAGATATCCGCGTCTCCGATCATTCGTTCGCGGAGAGCCGCCTTGTCGAGCCCGAGGGGATTGCCGTGACTGTTCCACAGCAAGAGGTAGGCATGGTCAACGACGAGGCGTTCCTGGCGGATATTTTCGAGGATCGGTCGATTTTCCACCGCAACGCGTTCCGCCTGTTCGAGGAGCGAGTAGAGGGTCTTGAAGTATTCGACATCCATAAAGTTACACTTTGCCGGCGGCAACGCGGTGAGCGGCCCGACGGCTTCGGCCATGCGCCTCTCCGTATGGGCTTTGAATTCCTTCATCGGCGCTGCGGCTTTGCCGTAGAACAGCGACAACACTCCACGTGGCAATCATTCATGTCCACGACATAAAACTGCGGGTAGGGCGTCCCGGAAACGTCGCAACGGGCGCGATCGTTCTTCACGTGGTCCTTCAGTTGTTGGGCGATCCGTTTCAGTGCCTCCGGTTGTGAGAAGCAAATCGACCCGGAGTGGGGCGAGTTCACGATCTGCCGGTTGCCGCTGCGGTTCATCCAGGAGATCTCGCGCGGGAAATCGTGGGCATGATGCAATGAGCCTAAAACCGATTCAGGCTCGTTTGGCCATCCATCTCACCACACTGCGCCCTGGCCAGAAACCGTTTTCACCCTGTCCTGGCTGAAGACAAGATCAAGCCGCGATGGTCCCGCACGTCCACGCGGATCTCAGTCGACTTGAGATACCGCAACACCGCAGCCGCCGAGCCGAGTTCCGCGAACTTCTCGAAGATCAGGGCGACCAGACCGCGCGCTTGCTCGTCCGACTCTCGCTGTAAACTCTCGCTATCGCTCCAGTGTGGTCACGTCGGCAATCCTCCGCGAAGCGTCACGGAGCGTGATTACCAAGAATACACGTGGACGGCGTACGGGGCGAAATCATCGTCCCATACACCGGCCTTCACCGTGACGCGGCGGTCTTCGAACATCACTTGCACTGGGCCGGCTTCGACGCCCGCATTGACCCGGGCCTGCACGGTCCCACGCGAGGAATTCGCGGCGAGCAGATAGCGTCGTCCTTGATGCACTTTCAGCAACGTGCTGATGGCCGGATAGCCGAGGCCGTCGGTCTGTGGGCCGCTGAGAATCTGGATCTGCTGCTTCTGTGGCGGGTCGCGTTGGACCAGCACGTCGTGAAGATCGGACAGTTGGCGCGAGATCCGTTTCAGCGCGGCCCACACCTGCGGATCGTGGGTCACGCCGTGGTTTTTGCCGGTTCCGCCGTAGGTGTAATAGGTCATCCCATTGGCCCCGTGGATGATGGCCAGGTAGGTCATCACGCGAGTTTCGGCCTCCGTGGGATATCGCTCCCAGCCCCACCCTTCGAAATCCTGGATGATGGCCCAAACCGGCGCCCTGCGTCCGGCGCGGCGCAGGTCGTCGCCGATAAGCTTCATGTCGCGCGTCACGCTGGCGACCTCGCAGTCTCGGTCGGAGCGGATGGGATAGAGTTCTGGCAAGAAGGCATCTGTGGAATCCGCGTAGTCGGTGTAGCGCGACGGCCGAGGTCCGCCGGCGAACACGCCATCGGCCTGGACCGTGACGTGGAACGGGTCAACATCACGGATCGCCCGATGCACGCGCCGCAGTTCGTCGGCGCTGATGTGGCTCGCCGTGTCGTCGGCTAGATACCAGGCCAACAGGGCCGGCTGGCGGCACTCTTCGATCACGGTGCGGACCGCGCTCTGCGGGTCGCGGCTATTGGCCCCGCCGCGCGGGGCAATGATCACGCGCAGCCCGTGGCGGTCGGCCGCCGCGTAGAATTCCTTTAATTCTGCGTTGCGCTGCGTGTGGTAGGTGTGGATCGTATTGAAGCCCGACTCGCGCAGCTCGGTGAAGCAACGGTTGAAATCGTAGCCGTTGTGTTCTCTCTTCCACACGGAATAAAGCCCGATGGGAAACAGCGGCTTGCCATCGACGAGGATCACTCCGTCATCGCGCACGGTGGTGACGCCCGACGCCGGCGGCGGCTGCACCGAGATCCACCACAACTGCTCGCACGCGTTGCCGGCAAAATCGCGGGCCTTGACGAGCACGCGGTGCAGATTGGGCCGAGCTCCCGATTCCGGGTGCGGGCCGTCGAATCGCGGGTCGGCGAAAGCCGCTTCCTCGCCGGCGAGGATGTCAGGGTAGTCCCAGCCGACTCGCATGACGGCGGAATGCGCGCCGGGCGGGGCCGTCAGTTCGAGTTGCGTCTGTCGCCACTGCGGGCTGGGGCCGTCCAGGTCCAGGCGCACGGGATCGTCGAGCGGGTGGCCCTGGCCATCGAGCCAGCGGACCGAGCCGCTCGGACCTTCCCCGCTCCCAGCACGGCGCAGGTCCATGGTGTGGCGCGACCAGATCGCAACCTGGTACGTCGCCCCTGCTTGCACGGAAACGGCGGGTGACGCCAGCGTGAACGACGTATCCGTTTTCTCGCCCTGTCGACAGACCTCGATCGATGTGCCGCCGCCAGGCCCGCGCGGCGGCCCCTGGCGAATGGTCAGCGCCGAGTTATAGTTCACAACCGACCAGTCTTCGATCGCTGCCAGGCCGAAGACAGGCTTGAGCGGCTCGCGTGGCTGGTATTG
>JAXGMN010000117.1:0-9447 GCA_040768665.1 Thermoguttaceae bacterium | reverse complement strand
TCTTCCGCCCCGTGAACGGTTACCGCCGTCTGAGTGGCGCCCGAATGCCGGGCTCTGGGTCGTCTTCTCGCGGACTACTGATCGCGGTCAGCGTCCTGGCTTGCGTGCAGCTTGCGTGGGTCGCACGAGCGGATGATTCCAGAGTCTTGAGACACACACGTCCGAATATCGTCTTGATCCTCGCCGACGATCTCGGCTATGGCGATCTTGGCTGTTACGGCTGTCCCGACATTCGCACGCCGGTGCTCGACGGCCTGGCGGCCCAGGGAGTCCGCTTTACGAATTACTACGCCAATGCTCCCGAGTGCACGCCGACGCGAACGGCCCTGATGACCGGGCGCTACCAGCAGCGGGTCGGCGGACTGGAGTGCGCCATCGGCACAGGCAACGTCGGCCGTTACGACGATGCGATCCGGCTGGCCGAAAACCACGACCTCGGCCTGCCGACGGAGGAACTCACGATCATCCGTCTTCTGAAAGGTGCGGGTTACGAACTCGCCGGGTTCGGCAAGTGGCATCTCGGATACGAGCCGAAATTCGGGCCGCTCAAGCATGGATTCGACCACTTCTTCGGACCGCTGGGCGGAGGCGTCGACTACTACTTCCACACGGAATGGGACGGTGCGCCGATGCTCTACGAAGACGAGCGGCCCGTGCAGCGAAAAGGCTATATGACCGACCTGATCACCGACGCTGCGGTTGACTTTGTCGGCAGGCAATCGGGCGAGCGTCCGTTCTTTCTGTATTTGCCCTACACGGCGCCGCACAACCCGCTGCAGGGCCCCGGGGAGAATCCGGCCATTGCCAAGACCGAAGAAAACTGGAACCAGGGAACCCGCGAGACCTACGCAGCTATGGTCGAACGCCTGGACGAAGGCGTTGGAAAGGTTCTTCGTGCGATCGACGCTCGCGGCCTGGCCGCCCATACGCTGGTGATCTTCGCCAGCGACAACGGCGGGACCAAGGAGGCTCGCAATGCGCCGTTCTCCGGCCATAAGGGCGGGCTGATGGAGGGCGGCATTCGGGTGCCCTGCATCGTGCGCTGGCCGGGCGCGCTGCCGCCCGGACGCGTGACGAACCAGGCGGCGATCACGTTTGACCTCTCGCGATCGATCCTCCGCGCCGCCGGGGCCGCCGTGCCCCCGGAGCGAAAACTCGACGGCATCGACATCCTCAGGGAGATCGAAACCGGTCCGCCGCAATCGCGGACCCTTTTCTGGCGACAGCGCCGCGGTGAACGCACCTGGCGCGCGGTTCGCGACGGGACCTGGAAGTATGTTTCGCGCCAGGACGGGGAGCGACTCGAAGAGCACCTGTTCGATCTTCGGACCGATCCGGCAGAAACCGAGGACCTGCTGTCGGCGCACCCGGAAACCGCCGAGCGTCTGAAGGAGCTACTCAGCCGCTGGGAGGACGAAGTTCGGCCAGTGCGATAACGCAAAGATCCCTACGGTTTCAACGGCTTCGGGTTTTCGACCCAGGCGGCCGGTCGTTGGCCGCTACCTTCCCTGTCCATGTCGCCCAGTTCCTTGCGGGCCTTGTCGGCCAGCGCGAGCAACTGTTTGACGACTTGGGGATGCTCCGCCGACACTTCGCGGGTCTCGCCGACGTCGTTTCGGACGTCGTACAACTCGGCCTTCGAGGGCTCCGTTTTTCGTCCCAAGGATTGATACTTGTCCTTAAGCGGCAGGTAGAGCTTCCACGGGCCGCACCGCACCGCCTGCAACTGGTCCATCCTGTAGTAGAAGAAGCCGTCCTCATCCCAGGGCGAATCTGCGCAAGGCGACTCGAACAGCAGCGGCCGAATGTCGTGTCCATCGATTGTTTGCTTCGGCAGCGCCGCTCCGGCCAGTTTGCCCAAGGTGGGCAGGAGATCCATCGTGGAACACAGCTCATCGCAGACCGAGCCTGCCTGGATCTTGTCCGGCCACCACATCACGCAGGGCACTCGCATGGCGCCTTCGGAGGTGTCGTAGCCGTAGCCTTTGTACGGTGCGCAACTGCCCTGAGGCGGATTGCGACGAGGCGCGCCGTTGTCCGAGGTCCAGACGACGAGCGTGTTCTTGTCCAGCCCGAGCCGATCCAGTGCGGCCATGATTTGGCCCGTCGACCAGTCGAGTTCCTCGACTGCGTCGCCATACTCTCCGTTCTTGCTCTTGCCGCGGAAGGCGGGGCTTGAGAACGGGTGGTTCGTGGAGCCGGGCATGGTATGCGGCAGATACAGGAAGAACGGGCGGTCCTTGCTCCGCTCGATAAAATCGATTGCCTGTTCGGTACACCGCTTGACGAGGTAGTCGCGGTCGACCGGCGCTTCGATGACTTTTTCGTTCCGCATCAGGGGCAGCTCCGGCCAGACGTCGGGCTTCTTGTCCTTCGTCATGTCATCGCTGTACGGAATGCCGAAGAATTCGTCGAAACCCTGCCGCGTGGGCAGAAACGGAGGCTGGTCGCCCAGGTGCCACTTGCCGATGCAGGCGGTCGCGTAGCCCTTCTGCTTGAGCACCTCGGCGATGGTCGTTTCGTTGGGGTTCAAGCCCTTCGGCGCCACCGGCTGCAAAACCGCCGAATTCTTGTCGCTGACGTGCATGTTGACACGGCGGGGATAGCAGGCGGTCATCAGGCTCGCACGGCTCGGCGTGCAGACGCCGCTGGCCACATAAAAGCTGGTAAACTTGCGACCCTCTGCGGCCAGGCGATCGACGTTGGGTGTGCGGTGGAGTGTCGAGCCGAAGCAGCCGAGGTCGCCGTTGCCGAAGTTGTCGATGAAAACGACGATGAAGTTCGGCGGCGCTGCCTGGAGGGGACCGGCGAGGGTCAAGAGGATTTGCGCCAGTGCAAGACCGGCGCCGGCGAGAAACGTTCGCGGGAATGCCATAGGAGTCGCCCTCTCATGTGCGGGGAGGAGTGAGAATTGCGAAAAAGGAGCGAAGAGCCACTCCCAAAACCGTCGGGGACTGGTTCATGTTTGCGGAGTCTTCGGAGCAAAATGTGCCTGTCCCCGTCTCATGGTGCGGTTTTTGGATAGGCTCAAAATCACGTTTCACAATTCGTGGGAAAGGCTTCCGCCGGGCTTGCCCGGCGGAAGCCACGATTGACGGCTGGATTCCACGAATCATGAAAACGGATTCAAGCTGGGATCAAGCGTCCTTGTTTAGGCCGGGGATGGCCACGGGGTAGACGCCTTTTTCGTCCGGTTTCACCGGCGGCTCCATATCCCAATTCGGATTGGTCGGGCCGATCTGGTAGGTCGACTTCAGCGCATCCTCCCAGGTAACCTCCTGGCCGGTGAAGCAGACCATACGGCCGAGGATGCCGATCATGGTGCTGTTGAACATGTAATCGCCGTTGTTGATCGGTTTGCCGGTGCGGACCGACTGGAACAACGCGCCCTGCTCCTCCTCGGTCATTTTGCATGCCGGACCGGTATATTCCCAGTTGGTCTGGCCTTCGATCCGAGGCTTGGTCGGCAGGATGGCTCTCCCTTTGGTGCCCATGAGCACATCCGACACTTCGTTGTAGCAGCCGTTCTGAGCCCGGCCGACGCCGTAGAGCCGCACGCCGTTGGCAAACTCATAGACGATGGCACTGTGGTCGAACACGTCGCCGTAGACATACGGCTTGTCCCAAGAGGACGACCTTCCGCCCACGCCATAGGCCTTCATCGGCGCCTGGTCGCGCATCGCCCAAGCGCCTTTGTCGAGGCTGTGGACGAGCGACTGAAGGATGTCGTCGCCCGAGAGCCAGTTGAAGTGGTACCAGTTTCGGAACTGATATTCGATCTCGGACTGTTCGGGCGAGCGCTCGACCAGGCGGTAGGGGCTTCGCATGTAGGTTTCCTGGATGGCCACGATGTCGCCGATCGCGCCGTCGAGGACTCGCTTCATCGTCTCGCGCACGGCGGTGTGATAGCGCCAGCACAACCCGGACACGACACTCAGCTTCTTCTTCGCCGCTTCCTCGCAAGCTGCCTTCACGACAAACAGCCCGGGCACGTCGGTGGAGTGGGGTTTCTCGAGGAAGGCGTGCTTGCCGGCCGCGATGGTCGCCTGGAGGTACTGTGGATGGAAGCACGACGTGCAGGCAATCAGGACCACCTGCGCGTCGCTGTTGATGACGTTCTGATAGCCGTCGAATCCGTGGAAACAGCGATCGTCGGGCACGTCCACCTGATCGGGTTTGCCTTTCTTGAGCCGATCGCGGCTGCCGACGACCTTGTCCTGGAAGAGGTCGGCCATGGCCACGAGCTTCGCGCCCGGATCGGCATTCATGGCGTCCATCGCGGCTCCCGACCCGCGTCCGCCGCAGCCGATCAGGCCGAACTTCACCACGTCGCTGCCTGCGGCGTGAGCGGCACGGCCGATGGTCAACTGCGCGGTGGCCGCCGCTCCGGCGAGCACGCCGGCCGATTTGAGAAACGTGCGACGCGAACACGCGGATCCTTTTGCATCACTCCTATTGGCCATATCCAGCCTCCTGGTTTCTTCAAGAACGACTCGATCGGAATTCCTCTACAGACTCCACTTATACACCTCAGACTGCAAACGCCACCACCGGGTCTAACCCGGTGGGGCGATGTTTGGCAACTACAACCTGCACCCCGTCAAGTGGTTCCGTGATTTCCGCGTTGCTGCTGCTCGGCCCCTACGGGCCGAGCAAACTGCGGAAATCACTGGAGACGATGTTTATAATGGCGTTTATGTTGCCAAACATCGCCCTACCGACGCGGGGTCGGTGGTGGCGTTTGCATTTGAGTTATACACCGTTCTGCCCCGTCGTGCCACCGTCGGCCTGAAAACTGCAACACGGCGGCCGACGTGCCGTTCACCGATTCTGCTGCCGGCGTTTCTCATCCCGATCGGTCAACAGGGTCGCCTTTGAGCCGCCGCCTCGATAGAGGTTGTATTTCGGCTCCGCCGTTGCCTGGAAGAAGTCCTGGAGACGTTGTTCGAGTTGCTCTTCAGCGGCCGCATGCTGCGGCTGACCGAAAAGATTGACTTTTTCATAGGGATCGCTTGCCAGGTGGTACAACTCGAACGGGCCCTCAGGCCGATGGACGTATTTCCAATCGGCGGTGCGAATCGCGCGCACGTATTCCATTTCGTAGTACACGACGTCGTCCCAGTCCGCGGCGTGGCCGCGCAGGGCCGGCGAAAAATCCCGCCCGGGCGACTTCGGCTTGAGCCGGTGGACTTCGTCGCCCAGATTCAAATAATGGAGCACCGACGGCAGGAAGTCGTAGTTGCTGACCATGATGTCGGATTTTCCGCCGGGCGCGATCGAGCCGCGGTGGCGAAAGATCAGCGGCACCTGCATCATCCGGTCGAAGGCGGTCAGCGGCCGCGTATGGTCGCCCATGCCCCAAATGCCATTGGTGCCGCCCATCCAGCCCTGGTCGGCGGCGTAGATGACGAGCGTATTCTCATCGAGCCCGAGTTCTTCGAGCGTGGCCATCACCGCGCCCACTCCGTCGTCGACCCCGCTGGTCTCGGCAGCTACGCGGCGGATCGACACCAGGTTATTGAGGTAGTCCTTGTTGTTGAAGAGCCAGGGGTGCACCGCATCGCGATGGAAAGAGAGGAGCTCCTTGTCGGCGTAGTAGTCGTGGTGCCGGTTCCGCGCGGGATTGAGCAGCAGGCGGCTGAGGTTGTAGGGGCCGTTGTAGGGCAGGTACAAAAAGAAGGGGCGGTCCTTGTTCTCGCGGATAAACCGGATCGCGTGTTCGGTCCAGAGATCGGTGGCGTACTTGGGTTCTTTGCGGACTTCGCCGTTTTCAATGATCGGCATGTCGTAAAACTCGGAGGTGCTGCCGTGGACCATCGTGATCCAGTAGCTGAAGCCTTCCTGCGGGTTGAGATTGGCGCCGAGGTGCCACTTGCCGGTCAGTCCGCAGACGTATCCGTGGTCGGCGAGGATCTCCGGCAGCGACCGGAACTCTTCGAGCGTGTTGTAGGCCTCGGGCCCCATCATGTACTTGTTGTCGAGGAAACAGTGCACGCCGTGCTGGGAAGGAATCAACCCCGTCAGGTATGTGGCCCTCGTCGGCGAACAAACGGCGTTGGAAGCGAAGGCACGGGTGAAAAGCATGCCGTCCGCCGCCAGCCGGTCGATATGGGGAGTGCGGATGTCGGGATTGCCATAGCAGCCGAGAGTCCACGCTCCCTGATTGTCGGTGAGAATGAAGACGACATTGGTCTTTTGGGCGGAGTCGGCAGCGTGGCACGGGATGCCGAGAAGGAGCAGAACCGTTCCGGTGAAAATCCGCGATTGCATGGCGATCTCCTTGCGGTGTCGGGCAAACGGGCAATGCGATTTACCGGTTATCTTGGCCGAGGGAGATTGACGCGTCAAGCCGGGAGCGAATGAGTGCACCCGATCGGCAACGCTGTGCAGTATTTTTCTGCGTCGAATTTTCCGGGAGAACGATCGTAGCCGAAGTCGTGAGACTTCGAAGTCCCCGCAAAACACCCGAATTCTCGAATTCTCACGAATTCGGCTGCCAAAATGCTTCACAGCGTTGCCCGATCGGGCTGAACCTGTCAAGGGGCTGGCGACGCGGGCGTACCTCGTCCGGGTCACGGTGAACGGCCGTCCTGAGAAGTCTCCTAGAGCTTGTATGTCCGGCCCCAGACACCGTCGATGACCTGGCCACGTTGCGTGGGCAACATGGAGGGCATAGAATACAAAGTGGCCGCGTGGAGCAGCTCTTGTCCGGGGAGTGTCCGTAGTGGAGTAAAGATCATGTCAGTTCTGGTGCTCGATCAGTCCACCATCGAAAAACTGAAGGCGGTTGTCGTCGGTGTTCAGATCCGAGGCGAGCAAGGAAATCTCATTGGGTATTTTCATCCCGTGGGTAGTCCTGAGGCTGTGGACCAGTACGAGTGCCCGGTGAGCGAGGACGAATTGCTCCGTCGGGCACGTGACGGAGGCGGACGTCCTCTGCGCAACATCCTCAGCGACCTAAGGAACCGTTCGTGAACTACACCGTGGTTTGGGCCAAAGGGGCGGAAGACGAACTTGCTACCATCTGAGTGAATTCCGCCGATCGAGAGGCAATTGCCGGTGCGTCGAATTTCTTGGATCGCCAGTTGGCCCAAGATCCGGTTGCTCTCGGTGAGTCGCGGCCCAATGACCAGCGAATTACGCATTGCTGACCGCAGAGCGTCGATCTGGTATGCTTGGCGGCAGTGGGCGGCGAATCGCCGTGCCGACGCCGAAAGTGGCCGACGACGCCGGCGTGTGCCTTGTGGCCCTTGAAATGATGCACGAACTATTGCGAGTGGGGAAGCACCATGATCAACCGCGAACTTTCGCCCGGCGTTACCGACCTCAGAATCACCCGCCGTCGCCTGCTGGAGATGGCCGGCCGCGACGCCTTCGGGCTGGCGATGGCCGGCTGGTTTCTTCACGAACAGTTGCGAGCGGCGGAACCGGCTGCGATCAAGACCATTGAGCCCTTGAACCGCTTTCCTCGGATGATGCAGCACTACTTCGTCCGTCAAGTCCGGCAGGCGGAAGAGATTGGCCAGCGGAGGCGCGCTGCCTTGAAGAGCAAAGCCGACGCCGAAGCCTATGTGGCCCTGGTGCGGGAGAAGATTCGCGAGAGCTTCGGCCCCTTCCCCGAGCGAACCGCGCTGAATCCTCAGATCACCGGCATCGTCGATCGCGACGCCTACACGATCGAGAAGATCCTCTTCGAGAGCCGCCCCAACTTCCTGGTAACCGCCAACCTCTACATTCCCAAGGGCCGCAACTTTCCCCTGCCGGGGGTCGTCGGCACGTGCGGGCATTCGATCAACGGCAAGTGCGCCGAAGCCTACCAGTCGTTCGCGCAAGGACTGGCCCGGCTCGGATACGTCGTGCTCATCTATGATCCCATCAGCCAGGGCGAGAGGCTCCAGTACACCGACGACAAGCTCAAGTCGCCCATCGGCCCCGGCGTCGCCGAGCACCTCTACGAAGGAAATCCCCAGTTTCTTGTCGACGAGTTCCTCGGCACCTGGCGCGCGTGGGACGGAGTCCGTGCCCTCGATTACCTCTTGACTCGCAAGGAGGTGGATCCCAACTGGGTCGGCGTGACCGGCAACTCGGGCGGCGGCACGATGTCCACCTGGCTGTGCGGCGTCGAGCAGCGTTGGGCGGCCGGCGCGCCGTCGTGCTTCGTCACGACGTTTCGACGCAACATGGAAAACGAGCTTCCGGCCGACACCGAGCAGTGCCCGCCCAAAGCCCTCGCGCTGGGCCTGGACCATAGCGATTTCCTGGCGGCGCTTGCTCCCAAGCCGGTGATCGTCCTTGCCAAGGAGAAGGACTACTTCGATGTGCGGGGAAGCGAGGAGGCCTACCAGCGGCTCAAGCGACTTTACGCGCTGCTGGGCGCCGAGGACAACGTCGCGCTGTTCGTCGGGCCGACCGAGCACGGCTACACCCAGGAGAACCGCGAGGCCATGTACCGCTGGTTCAACCGTGCCACCAAGATTTCCGATGCCACCACCGAGCCGCAACTTACGATCGAGAAGGATGAAACCCTCTGGTGCACTCCGCACGGACAGGTGGCCGAACTGGGGTCCCGCCCGGTGTGGACGTTCACGCGCGACATCTCCAAGAGCCTCGCGAAAAGCCGCCCGGTACGAGAGGGCGACGCGCTGAAGCGCGCCGTTGCCGAAACACTAAAACTGCCGCCGCGGGACGGAGTGCCGGAGTATCGCATTCTTCGCCCGATTGGGGGCCGGAAGTTTCCCAAGCCCGGTTTCGCCACCTATGCGGTGAACACCGAACCGGACGTCTTCGCGCTGGTCACCATGCTTGCCGATAAATCTCAAGCTTCGCGGCCTCCCCAAGGCCGCAAGCGAGCGGTGCTCTACGTCGCGCACCATTCCAGCGATGCCGAACTCCGCGAGGAACCACTGATCCGCGAATTGCTCGACGCGGAGCCCGACTCGCTGTTCTTCGCTTGCGATGTCCGCGGCATCGGCGAATCGCGGCCGAACACCTGCGGAAGCGACACATTCCTCAAGCCCTATGGCGCCGACTACTTCTACGCCATCCACTCGATCATGCTCGACTATCCTTACGTCGGGCAGAAGACCCACGACGTGCTCTGCGTACTTCAGTGGCTCAATGCCCAGGGAATCGAACAGGTTCACCTGGCCGGCAAGGGCTGGGGAGCGCTGCCGGCAACGTTTGCCGCGCTCGTTTCGGACCGCGTGGTCCAGGTCACCTTGAAAAATGCCCTGACGAGCTACGCGGCCATCGCCGAATCCGAGCGATACGCATGGCCCCTCTCGACGATGCTTCCAGGGGTGTTGAAGTCGTTCGACCTGCCCGAGTGCTACGCGGCGCTGAAAACGAAGAGCCTGCGGCAAATTGACCCGTGGGGAGCCGACGCGGGGTGACCCAATGAACCTGACCAAAGGTCATCGTGTCATGATATCAACCGATCGGCAACGC
>JAXGMN010000116.1:0-9625 GCA_040768665.1 Thermoguttaceae bacterium | reverse complement strand
CCTTCTCCTCGCGAGGTTTTGGGATAAGCTCTAAGCTGGATCTTGTGAACCGGCGGGAACTGACGGGCGAGCACCGCGAGGGACCGTTGTTGAACCGGAGGCTGGGCGCGGCGCTGGTATTCTCGTGCTTGATCTCTGGCACTAGGGGATTTCTTCCGTTATACCTTTTCAGCAAGCCCGAGCTTCACGTGCCATGACCGATCATTTCCTCAGTTGCGATTGGGGGACAAGCTTTCTGCGGCTTCGCCTGGTTTCCCGAGAAACGGCGACTGCTGTAGGCGAATACCGCTGCGAAGAAGGCACGGCGAAGCTCGCGGCGGCCACCACAACGGCGACGCGGGCGGATCGGTTTCGCGAAACGCTCCTGGGCGCAATCCGGCAGTTGCCGGCGGCGGCGATCGATCTGGAACCGTTGCCGGTGGTCATCTCCGGGATGGCCGGATCCTCGATCGGTTGGCGAGAACTTCCATACAGCCGGCTGCCGTTTTCGCTGGACGGCAGGGATCTCTTCTATCAGGACCTCGGTGCACTCTGTGACGGGAGGATTGCGCCGACCTACCTCCTCTCCGGAGTCCGCAGCGATCGGGATGTCATGCGGGGCGAAGAGACCGAAGCGATGGGAATCGCGAGATTGCCGGAGACGGCCGATCTGCTCACGGAGGCGGTCGTCGTTCTTCCAGGCACCCACTCGAAGCACCTCCACGTCGTCGGCCGCCGGATCGTCGACTTTCACACCTCGATGACGGGCGAGTTGTTCGACGTGCTCCGACGCCACAGTTGCCTGCGACATTCAACCGGACCACTCTCGGAGGAGATCGCCTCGTCGCCGGGCGGCCCGCTCGACGAGGCCTTTCGCGAAGGCGTCGGCGAGTCGGCGCGATCCGGCCTGCCTTCGGCGCTGTTCCAGGTGCGAACGCGGCAGCTTCTGCGGAACGACTCGCCGGCGTCGAATGCGGCCTTTCTCAGCGGGTTGCTCATCGGCGCGGAACTGGCCTCGCTCGACCGCTGGCCGAGGTCGATTCCCGTGATCCTGGCAGCCGGCCCTCGGCTCGCCGCACCCTACCAGTCCGCCATCAACTCGCTGGGCTTTGCCGATCGCCTGCGGACCGTTCCTGCGGAACAGGTGGGCCGGCTCAGCCTCCTCGGTCACATCGCCGTTTTAGACCGAGAAGAGGGGAGCAGTAGGGCGATCGAGTGATACATGGGAACGATGGAACATCGCAGTATCCCGGTCGCGGCGACTCCATCGCTCCGACATCCCCTGTCACCTGCTCTCCTCATCCAAGGAGCCAGGCTTTGACCAGGTCGTAGCCGACGGCAAAGATCACCGCATCGATCATCAGGTGGCTGACCCAAGGGCCGTAGAGCGATCCGCTGCGGTGGTAGAGCCAGGCCCAATACGCCCCGCCCACCGCAACCGCGGCGGAAAAGAACCATGTTGCCACGGAAAGCCATCCAGAGTAGAAGCCCAGGACCAAGACGTGGTGCAACGTAAAGCCGACAGCGGAGACGGCAATTGCGGCCGCCACCGGCATCAGCCGCCGCAACTCGGCAAACACGAACCATCGCCAGTAGTACTCTTCCAGAAACGCGTGGAATACCGAGTAGAACACTGCCATCGCCAGGTACGGCCAGGGGCCGTCCACATGGAAAGCGGCGATCTTCTCACGGACCGTATCGGTGGCCTGGACCAGGTACCCGGCCGGTTTCAGCCAGCCGTGATAGAGAAGCAGAGCGGCGATGAAAACGGCCGCGCCGAACGCAAGTCCCTCAATCAGCCCGGCTCTTCCCGAAGTTCGGAAGCAGATCCGCTGGCGATAGAACAGGGCGACCCAAACCACCGGAAAAAGGAATTGCACCGCCTTTCCGACGCCGTAGGCTGCCTGCTGAAGGCCAGGCGAACTGCCGGCCAGCGCGATGAAGTAGATCCAGGTGATCAGGGCGGGGAAGACCATCGCCAAGGCCACAACGGCAGTCTCACCGGTGGCGGGTTGGGGGCGGCCGGTCTGATTTCCAGGCGAGTTCTCGCGGAATTCACTCATGGGGCTTCCAGTTGCTGAAAGGGGCTTCACCCAAGACGAGAGTGGCAAATCATCGCATCCCCTTACGATAGCCATCAGCCCGGCTGCTTCCCAGCAGCCGGGCTGATATGCGGGTGAATTCCCATCTGCCGCTCGCCCGAAAGGAGCTTCACAGAAGGCGAGAGGATAGGATGTCATACGACCGGAAGGGCACAATCCCCGCCGTGCCCAGTTGGTTATCCCAAGCCAGTTCGTGTGTGGCGAAGTTCAGCAGTCTCCGCACGAGCACGCGGCAGATGGTTCCGGTCGAGCAGAAGTGAGGGTAAGCCGGCAGTCGGCGGCCCGCATCCCTGCGACGCCGCCGCCTTCCTTAGGATCTGCCGCACGAGCCCTCCCTGGCCAAATCGCAATCTAAAAGCCCTCGGTTGAATCAATTGGAGATGGCCGTCTCCACCTCGCCCCCGTCGCGACTCGCTGCCGCCCGGTACAATCCCATGTCGACCGTCTCCGAAATGAACTTCACCGAGCCGTCCGCAATGGCGAACTGGCATCCGCCGGGGTGCTCGCTGCCAAAGCTCACGTCGTTCAAGTTGCCGCTCGAATAGGGCACCAGATTGATTCCGTAGGTTACGTTCTTGGCCGAACCGGACAGCGATGCCGTGCAACCTCGGACAAAAACCCGATACGCATTGGATTCGTTCCAGGAGAGCTCGCCCAGGAGAAACGTATTGGCCGAACCATCGATGATGTCGCGAAAACTAAGGCAGTTGTGCCGCGTAAGCACTCCTTGGGTGGCATAATCGCCCTGTCCGGCTGCCCCGGTCCAGACCGTGTAAGAGCGGGTTGCGTCCTGCGGCAGCGGGCCTTTGGGGCCGAGAATGCCATAGTAGTGGGTCGTGTAGGTGACGTAGGTGTTCGTGCCGTCGCTGTACGATTCGCCTGCCGGGCTCCCCGGATACAAAGTCTGTACCTTGGTCGCGCTGGGGCAAAGGTACGCAGCGATCGGGTTGATCGCGATTTGAAGGTTCTGAGTGTAGGCAGTGGCACTGAAATTCACCTGATCATGAAGCGGCGTCTGCTCGATGAACGGCAGAATGAGTGCATTCCACGAAAGGTAGTTGCCGGAAGCCCAGCCGGCCGGCGGAAACGCCCGATAGATATCGTGATAGTTGTGCATTGCCAGCCCGAGTTGCTTCATGTTGTTCGAGCACTGGGCCCGCCGGGCTGCCTCGCGAGCCGCCTGCACCGCGGGCAGCAGAAGCGCAATCAAAATCCCAATGATTGCAATCACGACCAATAGTTCCACCAAGGTAAATGCGCGCACGTTCTTACGACGGACTGCCATGAGACCAGCTCCCAGAGTGTGAAAAAACAACTGTTCCGGTGCGACCGTCCCGCCCGATAGGACCGACGGCCGATTGCCTCTTCCCGCCACTGGCCGGAGCAAAACCCGATGGCCTCTAAACGTCCACGGTCGGCGATCCCGCGCGACAGAGTTGTCGGGCCAAGTGAAGATCATTCCCTTGACCGGCGCTTACCCGTCCAGCATGGCGGGCACTGCGACAAGAGTCTCTTCGATTGTACGTCCATGCTTCACTTCCTGCAAGTTCCAGTGAAGCAGTGGAGCCCGAACTTCGCCCGCCTTGTACTCCGAATTTCGGTCGGTACGCTGCTACTAGGGTGGATATGTCGAACTGTAATTCGCGCAGTCATGGAGAAATCGAGCGGGCACTGACCCGATTCCAGGGCCGCGTTCGGCTTTGCCTGGTGCTACTTTCAGCAGACCGGCGAAAGCATGGAAAAGCTTCGTCGCTGGATCGGCGACGGCCCGATGATCGGTCGGACGATCGGCGGCTATAGCGGGATTTGCAGCAGACCGCAGTAGGATCCGCTTGTTCCGCCACCCACCTTGCCAACCGCTGCTCGGAACAGCTAAACTGCCGTTTCGGACTAGATCCCCACAATGGAAGCTAGAAGATGTCCATCGACATGGCGGTTGTGCCCGTAGCCGGGCGCGGAACCCGGTTGCTGCCGCTGACCAAGAGTCAGCCCAAGGAGATGTTGCCGGTCGGCCGGAAGCCGGTCGTCCAGTACGTGGTCGAGGAACTGGCCCGTTGCGGGCTGGGACGCCTGCTGTTTATCACCGGGCCGGGGAAGACGGCGATCGAGAATCATTTCGATGTCGACGTCGACTTGATCGCCAATCTGCGCGAGACCGGCCGCGAGGAGCTGCTCCAGGAGTTGGCTTTTGAACGCGAGGATCTCGAGTATTTCTACACCCGCCAGCGGCGCCAGCTCGGATTGGGCCACGCGGTCCTCTGTGCCAGGCCCGTGATCGGTCGCGAACCGTTCGTCGTGGCGCTGGGCGACTCGATCATCGGGCTGCACGCGCAATCGAACGTTGTGCGTCGGATGGTCGAGCAGTTCGAGACCAACGGCGCCGACGTGGTGATCGCCTTCGAAAGCGTTCCCCGCGAGGAGGTCGTTCACTACGGCATTGCCAGGCCCCGCCAGAAAAGCGAGATCTTCGACCTCGACGACCTCATCGAGAAGCCGGACGTTGCCGAGGCCCCCAGCACTCTGGCCGTCGCGGCCCGCTATGTCTTCAGCCCCGCGATCTTCGACTATCTCGAGAAAACGCCGCCAGGCAAGGGCGGGGAAATTCAACTCACCGACGCAATCCGATTGATGATTCGCGACGGGCATAAGGCCCTGGGGGTTTGTCTGCCCGAGGGAGAGCGGCGGTTCGATATCGGCAATTTCGACAGCTATTTCCAGGCCTTTACGGAGTTCGCGCTGGCGGATCCGGACTACGGGCCGGCCCTCCAGGCGTTCCTCTCCGACTGGCTTTCCCGGCACGCGGAGAAAAGCCGATGGAGTTGATCCGCAGGCGCGCCTACGCGAGGGCCGGACTGATCGGTAACCCTTCGGACGGCTACCACGGAAAGACCCTCTCGGTCATCGTCCGCAATTTCTGCGCGGAGGTGACGCTCTACGAATGGGACGACGTTGAGCTGGTCCTCAGCCAGGAAGACCAGAGCCGCTTCCGCTCGGTCCATGAACTGGTCCGCGACGTCAAGCTGCATGGCTACTACGGCGGGGTGCGGCTGGTCAAGGCAACGGTCAAGAAGTTTGTGGAGTACTGTGTCCGCCAAAAGCTGCCTCTGGACGACCGAAACTTCTCGGTACGGTATCAATCCAACATCCCGCGGCAGGTTGGACTGGCCGGCTCCAGCGCGATCATCGTGGCGACGCTCCGCTGCCTGATGGACTTCTATCGAATCGAGATCCCGCTTCGAGTTCAGCCATCCTTGGTGCTTTCCGTGGAGAACGAGGAACTCGGCATCACCGCTGGTCTCCAGGACCGCGTAATCCAATGTTACGAAGGCGCGGTCTTCATGGACTTCGCCGAAGATCGCATGGAGGAAGTCTGCGGCTTGCGGTGCGGCCATTATGAGCCTCTGAATCCGGCGGTTCTGCCGCCGTTGTATATCGCCTATTCGACCGATGTCAGCGAACCGACCGAGGTGTTTCACAACAACCTCCGGGCGCGATTTCAGCAGGGGGAATCGGCGGTGGTTGAGGCGATGCGGCGATTTGCCGGTTTGGCCGCCGAAGCTCGCCAGGCAATCGATGCGGGCGACGCGGAGCGCCTGGGCCGGCTGATCGACGCCAATTTTGACCTCCGACGCTCGATCTGCCGCTTGCCCAAAGAGCAGATCGAATTGGTCGAGACCGCTCGAAAGGCCGGAGCAAGTTCCAAGTTCGCAGGCTCGGGCGGCGCCGTCATCGGTACATGCCCCGATGAGGAGGTATACCACCGACTGCAAGCCGCGATGGCGGAACTCGACTGCCGAGTAATCCGCCCAATCCTGCTGCCGAAACAGACGTGAGAGCCTTTGGCTGACGGGACATGCAGGCGAACCGCGCACCGCTTACTACCCACCACGGGGACGGTGGCTGGTGTATTCGACCAGGCGGGCCAGCAGGCCGGCAGCGCTTCCGCTGTCAATCGCCTCCTCGGCCGTCCGAACCCCCTCGCGCAGCGATTCGACGCGTCGAGCCGTCCACAACGCGGCCGCCGCATTCATCACCACAATGTCTCGCGGCGCGCCGCCTCTTCCGTCGAGCACTCCACGGATGATCGCGGCGCTCGCCTCGGGGCCTTCGGCTGCAAGTTCTTCGCCCCTTCGGACACAAAGTCCGAAATCAGCGGGATTCCACTCAAACTCGCGAATTTCCGCTCCGGCAACCTCCGTGACATACGTCGGACCACCGAGCGTTACCTCGTCGAGCCCGTCGCTCCCGTGCACGACGACAACCCGGTAAGCCCCTAAAAGGGTCAATGCCTCGGAGAAAAGCAGTCGCAGGTCGGGCCGGGCAACGCCGAGCAACTGAAAGCGCGCGGAGGCAGGGTTCACCAGCGGGCCGAGGATGTTGAAGATCGTCGGCATGCCCAGCTTCTGACGAACCGGAGCGACATGTCTCATGGCCCGGTGAAGTAACGGAGCAAAGCAGAAGCAGATGCCGAGCTCATCGAGGCACGCCTCCACCCGCTCGGCATCGATTTCGACGTTCACTCCAAGGGCCGTCAGGACGTCGGCAGAGCCGGTGCGGCTGCTATACCGGCGGCTGCCGTGCTTCGCCACGTGTGCTCCCGCCGCGGCCGTCACCAGGGCTGCGGCCGTGCTGATGTTGAACGTCCCCGAGCGGTCGCCGCCAGTCCCCACCACGTCGATGACTTCCGCATGGCAGGTCCGGATCCGTGTCATTTTCCTCCGCATCACGGCCGCGGCACCGGCTACCTCGGAGACCGCCTCCCCCTTCGTGTGCAAGGCCACGAGAAAGCGAGCGATCTCGTCTTCTTCGCATTGACCTTCCATGATGGCCTCCAGCGCTTCGGACATCTGCTCCATCGACAGGTCCGTTCCGGCCTCGGCGAGTCGAATCGCGGCTTCGATCATGGTCATGGCGGTTATATTGCCCCGCAAGCGTGGTTTGCTCACAGTGATGGTGCGGTGTCGAACTGCCCGCCCCTTGAGCCGTAGGGCGCGAGGCGTGGCGAGTCGGCCTCTGGGTCGTTGAGACGCGATAGAAACGGATGCCAACTTGCCCCGAGTCTACCTCGAACACTCTTAAAAGGATAGCAACTCGGGAGCTCCCGGCGGGGGATTCCTCTTGTCCGGTGCATCGGGGGACCCTACAATCGCGCGCCGGCGGAAACACTGATGCGACTTTGAGATACGAGGAGTGGGATGCCCAGGAAGGTAATCCTCGACGTAGACCCGGGCTTGGATGACGCCGTCGCGCTCTGCACGGCGCTGTTTGATCCCCGCCTGGAGGTGGTAGCTGTCACCGCTGTTGGCGGAAACGTGCCTCCACATCTGGCCACCAGGAACGTCCAGGCAATCATCGAGCAACTCGACCCACCCCGTTGGCCCCGGATTGGGGCCGCCTCGCCGCCGGACCACGGCCTGCCGGTCGACGGTCGGTTCATGCACGGCATCGACGGCCTGGGGGGGTGCAACTTCGAGGTCGCCGAGCTTCGGACTCCGCATCCCTCGGAAAAGCTGATCTGCGACGAGATCCGCGCTGCACCCGAGTCCGTGACTTTGGTGGCGTTGGGGCCGCTGACCAACGTGGCGAGGGCGTTTCAGCGCGACTCGGAATTGCCTTACCTCATTAACCGGGTCGTCATGATGGGCGGAGCGGTCTCCGCCGCCGGAAACATCACTCCCGCCGCCGAATTCAACATCTTTTGTGATCCTGAATCTGCCCGAACGGTTTTCCGATCCGCTTCGACGAAGACGTTGGTCCCTTTGGATGTAACCAATCGGATTATGTTCTCCTTCGATCTGCTGAATCAGCTTCCCGACGAGTCACACCGCGTGGGGGCCTTCCTTCGAAAGATCCTTCCCCCCGCTTTTCGTGCCTACCACCAGGAATTCGGGCTTGAAGGCATCCATCTCCACGACACCGTGGCGCTCACCGCCGTGCTGGAACCGGAACTCTTCGAAGCAAGAGAAATGGCCGGCGACGTTGAGACGATGGGCGAACTCACGATCGGCGCGACCGTGTTCGACCGTCGCCGGAGGCCGGCCTGGCGTCAGAATATGGAAGTCGTATTCGACATTGATGCGCCTCAAGTCATTGAGGCGATCGTTCGGAACTTGAAGGCCGCTGGCGGGGCGCGTCCCTAAGCGCCTATCCCAAAACCATTGGGGACTGGCTCATTTTGCGGAGTCTGGGGACTGGCTCATTTTGCGGAGTCTTCGGAGCAAAATGTGCCTGTCCCCCGGCTCTCTTCCGCCCGAGATCAGAAGTCGCCCCGATCGCCAACCTGGACTTTGATCACCTGCATCTGACGATCCCGGTAGACCAGCAGCGAAACCTCTTTACCGACTTCCATCAGATTGACGAGATTCACCAGATGCGCGTCGTCCTCCACCGAAATGTTGTCGAACCGGAGGATGATGTCGCCTCGCCGAACGTCTGCGCGTGCCGCGGGCGAGTTCTCGGTCAAATCGATGACCCTCGCGCCGATCGGCCGCGGGAGCCCCAGTTCGGCGGCCATCGCGGGGCCGAAGTCGCGATCGAGCGTCACGCCCAGAAAGGCCCGTGTCACCTTTCCCTGCTTGATCAATTGCTTGGCGACCGCCATGAACATGTTGATGGGAATCGAAAAACCGATTCCTTCGCTGCCGCCCGAGTTGCTTGCAATCGCCGTGTTGATTCCGATCACTTCGCCCCGCAGATTGATCAGCGGTCCGCCGCTGTTGCCGGGGTTGATCGCGGCGTCGGTTTGTAGGAAGTCCTGGATCCGGACGCCCGAGTCGCCAAGCTCGAGATCGCGTCGCCCTTTGGCGCTGATAATGCCGTACGTTACGGAATGGCTCAGTCCGAACGGACTCCCGACCGCGAGTACGAAGTCGCCGATCTCCATGCGGTCGCTATCCCCGATCGGCGCGGCGACCAGATCGGTGGCTGAAACTTGCATCACCCCCGCGTCGGTTTCCGGATCGACGAGAATCCGCAACGGGCGGATCTGCCGGCCATCGGCCAGCGTGATGCGAATCCCCGACTCCGTGGCCCCGTCGATGACGTGCCGATTGGTGAGCACGTAGAACTTGCCCTCCAACTGGACAATTACCCCCGAGCCTGCTTCTTCAACACGGTTGCGGCTGGGACCGAACTGCGGCGCGGATCGGGGGGCGATGTCGGCTTCAACGTGAACGACCGTTGGACCGACGAGTTTTGCTACGGTCTTGACGACGTTGGCCTGCGCGTTGAGGACCTCTGCCTGGCTTCGAAGCTGCTCGTAGAGCTGCTCGCGCTGCTCCGGAGGCAACATCCCGCTCCGGGAAAGCGCGGCCGGAATTGTGGTCTGCGCCGGGCAATGCTGAGCCGGCGGTCCGGACAAAAGCACGGCCGCCGCCAAAAGACCAACCCCGCAACATCGGACGCGGGCAAGGTGGATGTACTTGGCCATTCCAAGCAAGGCTCCGTCTGGGACCAACGGCCGTCAATTGCCAAGCGGGAGAGTATAAAGTAGCGGGGGCGCGCGCGGGGCCGCCCCCGCTCGGCCCAACCCCCACACGCCCCCC
>JAXGMN010000115.1:0-11029 GCA_040768665.1 Thermoguttaceae bacterium | reverse complement strand
TCCCCTGACTCCTGTCCCCTGACTCCTGACCTCTGATCTCCGTCCTCCGACCTCCGACTTGTCCAAGCTCTTCTGCCTCTTCGCCGTACTCGCCGCCCTCACGCTGTTGGCGATGCCGCTGCCTCACCCGTTCGTCCCGGGGCGTTTGGGGCGCGTGATGGACCTCGGCCACTTTGCCTTGTTCGCACTTTTGACGTTCTCTTTCTTCTGGGCCATGAAGCCTCGTGCATGGGCTGCGTTCGGACTCGCTGCCGCCCTGGCCGTGATTTCGGAGGCTGGGCAATCGCTGGTCGGCCGCTCCGCGCGCGTCGACGACGCACTGATCGGTGTGCTGGGCGCAGCGAGCTCGCTGGTGCTGCTGCTGGCGTTTCGCCGCCAGCGGGAAAAAGGGGACAGGTCCAATTTGTCCGCAGCACCCGCAGGGCCGTTGCGGCAAACTGGACCCGTCCCCTTTTTCTCCTGGCGGACTGCTGGTGCCGCCGTCTTGGTCTTGGCACTGGCCGCGTGGCCCTTCGCCCGCGCGTTCCCCTACGCCGTGGACGCGTGGACCGAGTATCGGCAGTTTCCGGTGCTCTGCAATTTCCGGACGCCATGGCAGCACTTGCGATGGCTGACTCCCGGGTCCGCGATCCGCACCTACATCGGCGGCGCTCAGGGCAGCGTCTCCATGGGGTTGGTTTACTTCCCGGGCAACCGGAGCGGCGGCACAATCGTCCTCAAGCCGCTGGTGCGCGACTGGAGCGGTTATCGCCGGTTGCACTGCGAATTCTCCTTCGACGGAGCCCCTATCAAGGTATCGGCCTCTCTGCAAACCGCAGACGGTGAGACCCACGCCGGGGCACGATGTCTCGATCGCGTATTCCCCGCCGGCGACCACTGTGTGTCGATCGACTTGCCTCCGAGGCGCGATAACGGCCCGGGGCAACTCGACCTGTCGAAAGTCCGCGGCTTGAGCTTCCGGTTCAACGGCTTGGACGGTCCGCGAACCATTGTCCTCCACAGAATCTTTTTGACGGAAGTCAGCGGTCAGAGGTCAGAGGTCAGCGGGCGGAAGTCGGAGATCGGAGGTCGGAAGTCAGCGATCAGCGATCAGCGATCAGCGATCAGAAGACGGAAGTCGGAAGTCGGAATGCCCACTCCCCTCCGCTCTCCGCATCACAATTCGGCCCGCCCAATCGTTTAACCCCAGTGCCCAACGGGCCGGGCGTATTCAGCATATACCAGCCCACCATCGTGCTCCCTGCCCTCCGACCTCCGACCGCTGTCTCCTGACTCCTGACGCCTGTCTCCTGACCCCTGTCTCCTGCCCCCTGACCCATGACTCCTCACCCATGATCCACAAAGGCATCATTCTCGCCGGCGGCGCCGGCACCCGTCTCCATCCCGTCACTCGCGCGGTGAGCAAGCAGTTGCTCCCGGTGTACGACAAGCCGATGATCTACTACCCGCTCAGTGTGCTCATGCTGGCCGGGATCCGCGAGATCCTCCTGATCTCCACTCCGGAAGATATCGGCCAATACGAGCGGCTGTTGGGCGACGGCAGCCAGGTGGGCCTGGCGATCCGTTACTGTGTGCAGCCGAGGCCCGAAGGTCTCGCCCAGGCCTTCATCCTCGGCCGCGAGTTCGTCGGCCGCGACTCCGTGGCCCTGGTCCTTGGCGACAACATCTTCTACGGCCAAGGCTTCCAGGCGATGCTCCAGCGCACGGCCTCGCGCGATGCGGGCGCGACCGTTTTCTGCTACATGGTCAAGGACCCCGAGCGCTACGGTGTCATCGAGCTCGACCGCGCGGGCAGGCCCACCGCGATCGTCGAAAAGCCGCCGCAGCCCAAGTCGAACTACGCGGTGACCGGACTGTACTTTTACGACAACCAGGTCCTCGACATCGCCGCCAACCTCAAGCCATCTGCCCGCGGAGAGCTGGAGATCACGGACGTCAACCGCATGTATCTCCAGCACGGCCAGCTTCAGGTCGAGCTGCTCGGCCGCGGGTTCGCCTGGCTCGACACCGGCACCCACGAGTCGCTACTGCAGGCCGCCAACTTTGTCGAGACCATCGAGCACCGCCAGGGGCTCAAGATCGCCTGCATCGAGGAGATCGCCTTCCACAAAGGCTTCATCGACGGCGCCCAACTCGAAACCCTTGCATGCTGCCAGAAAAACAGCTACGGCCAATACCTGCTTGACCTCCTGAAGCGATAGCGGCAGAGGTCGGAGGACAGAGATCAGAGGTCAGGGGTCCAAGAGCATCAGGACCGGCTACGTCCGACCGCACCAGCCAACGATCAATCCCCTTGCAGCGCGCCGCTCGTTCGACCCCAGTGCCCAACGGGCCGGGCGGAGCATACCAGATACGATCACCATCCCAACGTTCGCCCGGCCTGTTGGGCACTGGGGTTAAACGAGTCCGCGGACCTCTGACTCCTGTCCCCTGACTTCTGACTTCGACTCCCGACCTCTGACTCCCTGACCTCTGATGTTCCACGACGCCCCGATCCACGACGTAATCATCAAACCGTTGCGGCAATTCACCGACGCCTGCGGCTGGCTCATCGAGTTGTTCCGCCACGACGAGCTTTCCGCGGCCGAGTACCCCGTGATGGCCTATATCAGCCAGACGCTTCCGGCATCGCCCGGGCGGGCCGCACGAGCACTGGGAGCAATCCGACTTCTCCGCCTTCGTCGGCCCCGGCGATTTCAAGCTTTACCTTTGGGACAGCCGGGAAGGTTCGCCCACCCGGGGGCAATCGGCAGACGCTGCTGGTCGGGCCAGCTTTCCGGAACCTGGCGGCAGGATCGTGCTGCCCGGCATCGTCCATGCCTACAAGAACATCAGCGAGGTGCCGGGCCTCGTCTTCAACTGTCCTGCAACCGCCTTTACGCCGGCGAAGGTAGCTGCGACCCACGACGAACCGCCACGAAGACAAGCCCGACAGCCCCTATCGGTTAGACTGACGAGCCAGGGGGCAGGAGTAAGGGTCAGGAGTCAGGGACAGAGGACAGGGGGCTGAGGGCGGCGGAGTAGCAGGTGGGGACTACCCGGTCCGCCCCGCCTGTTGGGCACTGCCAAAACGAGCTCGCGGACCTCTGAAAGCCAGCGAATCAGAGATCAGAAGTCAGCGATCAGAAAAACTCACAGCAACCCTCCGACCTCTGACTCTGACCTCTGTCCTCTGCCCTCTGACTCCTGTCCTCCGCCTCCCGACCTCTGACCCCGTCCCCTGACTCCTGACTCCTGACTCCTGCTCTCCGCCACCGATGCAACACCCCTCGCAAGAGCGGGTCACGTTCCACAACGCAAGTCCTTATTGCATAATCAGATGCGCACCAGCTGGCTCATGCAACACACTTCTGGTGCGTTGCATAGCTGAGCACATCGCCTGTTATTTGCAAACACGGCCGCCCTGAATGACTCTCAGCACAAGCAGCTCCAACTGCTGCCTGCCGTCGGCTTGCGATCGCGTTGCCGCTGATCCTCGTCGCCGCTGCGTTTCGGTCCTTCTACCCTGCAATCCTCACCGGATTGGCGATGTTGCTGGTCGTTCACGAGGTGCTGGACGAGCCGTTCGACATTCTCCTCTTCGGCGGCGATCGCCGGTATGACGCGGCCGCGGCAATGTATCGCAAGCAAAGCCGCGACCAGGCCGCTCGCCACGCGGCCTGAGAACTGAACGACGTCGCTGAGCCCGTCCTCGCTTCGCGACGACGTTCTCCCTGCTCCTCTTTGATCGAGGGCAGCCGTCATGTCTTGCAGAACTGGGCATCCTGCGAGCCGGCGAGGCTGGCACGCGACGAGCTGGCAACTCCGCAGTTCCCTCCGATTCGCTCTTGGTCGTTCCGGGTTCTGCAAGAACCTGCTGAGGCCGCTTGCCAGCTTCAGGACTGGATGGCAAGAGAAACTCCTCTCGGCTGATCGTGGTCCTCTGCGATCGGTTCGGCAGCCAGCGCACGCAGCGGATCTTCCGCAAAGCAACTTCTGCACAACTTCAGTCGGCTTGCTTTTCAGGGGCTGCCCGATCGCCGTTATGATGAACACGATTGCGGCAGGTCCGGGTGGAGCCAAGCGATTCGTGTTCGGCTGGACGCGCTCGTCCACACATACTGCATCGGAGCGACCGAGCCGCCGCCCGAGCCTTGGGATCCCGATGCCTACGAAGAGCAGCGCCTGACAATCGATCCAGCTTGCGTCCCCGATTCCGGCGAGGAATGCTGGGGCCGAAAGCCGAACCATTTGGAAAACTGATGCCCGGGCCGGAAATGCGGTCTCCTGTCTCTTCTGGGCGCCTTGTTCGTTGCCGCGAGCCTCTGGGCAACACGAACCCATTGCTCCCCGCCATGGCTCAATGGCTGGACGTCGGCGTCGCGTCGCGCGAGGCGAACTATGTCTATGTCCTTCCCGGTGGTGAGGAGGTCCGCCCTTTGTCGCCGCGGCTTTGGTCAACAGCGGGCTGGCAGATGGTGTTCTCGTCCCGGAAAACGAACTGCGTCCCGAAGTCGCCGATCGGCCCGTACCGCCGATCACGAGCAGATACGCCAGGTCTTGCTGCGCGAGGTGTTCCAGCCGACAAGATTACCATCAGAAGCAGCACGAGGCACACTGAAGACGACATTTGGGTGCTGGCCGATTTTTGAAGCATCGGCCCGACGCCTGCGGCAGTCGTTACCAGCCGCTACCATACGCGCCGGGCTCGCCGGCTCGTCTGACAAGCCCTGGGCGACCAAAGTTCCCGGAGTTTTGTCGTCTCAGCTCCCGTGGACACGTTCCGCGTCGACCGGTGGTGGTTATCGGAGAGAGCTTCGTCACCATCACGACGGGAGGGATTCAAACTCGCAGCATTGGCAGCTCGGTCGCCCGAGGCAATGGGGGCCGGAGCCGGAGCCTTGATGCTCGTCATCCTGGCCGCTGCCTGCCGCAGACTGCTGAAACGGCGAATTCTCCGCGCCGCTGGCCGGCCCGGCAGCTCAGCAAAACGGGCATGGTCTAAAACGGGGGATTGGCTCCGAGCCAAATAGCTTCGCACGTGAGAAAAACACGGCTCGGCGAGGTGCCTGTCCCCCTTTTTTGAACCATGCCCGAAAACGCAACGAGGAGCCCCTGGAAACCGGCACGCTCCCGATCGTTTGATTCGAATGAACCACCTGAAAATAGGAGTGGAATAATGAAAAAACCCAAAATGAAATCGCGACCCAATCTCCGTGCCTATGTGGTCCTGGTGATTGTGACGGCGGTCAGCGCGGGGGCCGTCCACCTGCTGCACGGCTTTCAAGTCATGCGCCATGCCGACTTTTTCCGCAGCAAGGCCGAAGACGCCCAGGCGGCGAAACAGGCCGCCGACGCGATTGCCCACTACGAGAGCTACCTGAGCCTCAAGCCCGACGACCCCGAGACTACGGCCAAATTCGGGCTCTTGCTGGCGGAAATCGGCCAGAACTCCCGGGCGTATAAGGTTCTGACCCGGGCCATCCAGCTCGCCCCCAATCGCGAAGACGTCCACCGGAAGCTCGCCGAGGTGGCGGTTCGGATTGGCAGATACGTCGATGCCCGGCGGATGCTGAAAGACCTTCTCGAAGCCCACAAGCAGGATCCGGAGCTGCTCGCGCTGCTCGCCAGATGCCAATTGGCCGCCGGCGACTACCTGGCCGCCGCTGGGAGCCTCGAGAACGCCCTGACTGCCGACCCCAAGCAGGTGCCCACCTTCCTGCTGCTGATCGACTTGCGGAAACGAGATCCCGAGCAGGTCTTCAGCCGCGACAAGGACTGGAAAGCAAAGGACGCCGACTACTGGGCCAACCGGATGGTCGAACTGAATCCCGAGTCGGCCCAGGCCTTCATCGGCCGCGGGTTTTACCTGCTCGGCGTCAGCGGCCCACGCGGCAACGCGCAGCGTCGCGACTCCGAACCGGCCCAACAACTCGATCCGCGGCTTCAGGCCGCCATCGCCGATGCCCAAAAGGCCATCGACCTGGAGCCGGAGAACTCCAGTGCCCTCTGGTTGGCGTCTCAATGTGCCCTGAAAGCCGGCCGGCTGGAAGAGGCCCGAAAGCTCGGCCAGGCGGCCGTCGAGATCGATTCGGCGGATCTCCGTCTGTATCCGACGCTCGCCGACGTGGAAATCGCCGCGGGCGATCGCGACAAGGCCGTCCAATGGCTGAGGCAGGGCCGCGATGCCTCGCCGGAGGGTCGGAATCTTCAACCATTGCTGGTGCGGTTGCTCATCGAGTTGGGCAACGTCGACGAAGCCAAAAAAGAGATCAAAACGCTCGACGAAAAGGTCCATTCGCCGGCCGAGGTTTACTATCTGCGGGGCCGGTTGGCGATGCTCCAGCGCGATTGGCTTGCCGCATCGAAGCAGTTCCTGGAGGCCCGCAGCCGAACGGCCGGAGCGGCTTCTTCGGCGCAAGCCCGAGACATCGAATTCTGGCTGGCCCAGGCCTACCGGCAGTTGGGCAATGTCGAACAGGAGCTGGAGGCCTACCGCAGGGCCCAGCGGATCGATCGCCTCTGGCAGCCGGCCCGTTCGGGCGTCGCCAATGCCCTGCTCCGCGCCGGGCGGATCGAGGAGGCGATCGAGGAGATGCGGGCGGCGGAAGGGCTCGCCGGCGCCGCGTCGGAAGTGTACTTGCCGCTCACCCGTCTGCTCCTGCTGCGGAATATGAGTCTGCCGGAGCAGCAGCGCAATTGGGCGGAGGTCGAAAGCCGGCTCGACCGGCTCTCCGCGGAAGACTCCGCCAGTGTGCCGGTCGTCCTGTTGCGAGCGGAGTTGCTGATGGCCCAGAGCCGGGCCGCCGACGCGGAGCAACTCCTCGCCAACGCCCGCGAGAAGAACCCCGACGACGCGGCGCTTTGGGCCGCCCAGATCGAGCTGGCCGAACGGCAACAACCCGAACGTGCTCAGCAACTCCTTGCCGAGGCGAAAGAGCGGCTCGGCGATCGGGTGTCGCCAGGTGTCCTCGAGGCCCGGCACCTGGTGACGCGAATCGAATTCGACGGAGCCGCCTCGGAGGAGCTTGCCTGCCTGGCGGCCGACGCCGGCCAGTTCGACGAAGGCGAGCGGGTCGTTCTCTACCGCGGGCTTCTTACCGCCACCACGGGCCTGAAGGAGCCGGCCCATGCAGCGGCCGTCTGCGCTGCGGTAGCCGAACAGGCGCCCAAGGACCTGGTGCTTTGGCAGCAGCTCTTCCAGGTCGCCCAACGCGCGGAGAACACGACGCTGATGGATCGGGCGATCACGGAAATCCAGGGTATTGAGGGCGATGGCCCCACGTATCACTACTGCCAGGCGGTCCGCTTGAGCACCGCCGAAAAGCCGGATTCCGCCGATCTCGATCAGGCCCTCGTCCACCTGGGCAAAGCTCGGCAGCTTCGCCCCCAGTGGCCCGCCGTGTTGTTGCTGTCGGCCGTGATCCACGACCAGCAAGGCGATGCGGAAGCGGCCGTGGAGGAATACCTGTCGGCGATCGATGCCGGCGTCGACAGCCCCGACGCGATCCGCCGCACGGTGGAGTTGCTCTATCAGCGTGAAGACTATCGCAAAGCGAGCGAGCTGCTCGTCCGGCTCGAACGGCAAACCGGGCCCTTTTCCACGGAACTTCAGCGGCTGAAGTCGATCTCCGGGCGGCCTGACCGGTTCGACGATGCTTTGCCCCTCGCCCGGGCGGTTGCCAAAGAATCCGACGACTATCGCGACCATCTTTGGCTCGGGCAGGTGCTCACGATCATGGGCCAGCGGACGCGCGGCAGGACAGGAGGCTCAAGAACGAGGCTCGCCGAGGCCGAGCAGGTGATTCTCCGCGCCCGCGACATGGCCAAGGACCGGCCTGCCCGTGGATCGCCCTGGTCGATCTTTTGGTCCGCAGCGGCAGACAGGCGGAGGTTGCCGCTGCTGGCGGAAATCGAAGCCAGCGTCGCGGCAGAGGAGGTCGCGGCATGCCCTGGCGAGCTGCTATCTCGCCCTGGAACAGCCAGACGCAGCCGCCCAGCAGTACGCCGCGGCACTCAAGAAACAGCCGGACAACGCCCTGATCCACCAGGCCGCCGATTTCTGCATCCGCACCGGCCGGCCGCAGATGGCCAAGGAGGGCTCCGCCGCATCGCCGAAGGCAAGCTCGCGGCCGATGCCGCCGAACAGGCATGGCGTCGCCGGGCCCTGGCCCTGGATGCGGGCGGACGGCGGCCGGCAAAATCTCGATGCGGCGGTCGGCCTGATCGAGAAAAACCTCGCGGACGATTCCACTCCGGTCCTCGATCGCCGCACGAAGGCGATCCTGGCCGCCTCTCCGGAGAAGAAGAAGCGGCAGGAGGCGATCGAGATCCTCGAACGGCTCGTGATCGAGGGGCAGCAGGGGGCCGCGGAGACGCGGCGAGTGCTCGGCGATCTCTATGCACAAGCCGGCGACCTCGCCAGGCCGCCCGCCACTGGCGGATGCTCAACGACCGCGACTCGCTGTTCCGGTACGTGCAGTATCTGCTCAGCCAGAACGAGCTCACGGAAGCCGAATTCGGGTTGGTGCGGATCTTGAACGAAAACCCGGACGACACCGCCGCCCTTCAGCTTCGTGCCGATCTTCTTTTCCGAAGCAAGCAGTACGACGAAGCCCTCAAGGTCCTGAAGTCGCCTCCTCGACCGCGACGACGCCGATCCCTCCGCGGGCGATCTTCGGATCCGCGTCGCTCTGCAAATGGAAGCCTTCGCCCGCCGGCTCCGCGACTCGGACTCCGGCGACGTGGCCGCCGGTTTCCTCAAGCCTGCCGAAGCGTCGCTGCGACAGCTCGCCGAGGGCGAACCTGCCCGCAAGCTCGTCCTGGCCGGCTTCCTGGCCCGGCAAGGCCAATGGCCGGACGCGGTTGAATTGGTGGAGGCAGCGACGCCGCTTAGCAAGGATCCCGCCGAGATCGCGCAAGTGAGCCTGGTTCTCGCGGCCGCCTCGGAGGACGACACCGCGAAGCTCGGCGACGTGAGCGAATCACCGCCGCCGTCTCGTCGCACCCCGAATCTCAGGAACTGGAGACGGCCTTGATCGATCTCAAGACCCGCCAGGGCAAGTTCGACGCCGTCGAGGCCCTCTACCGAGCGCGCGCTCGAGCGATCACCCGACAGCGTGGCAGCGATGATGAACAACCTGGCCGAGCTGCTGGCGTTACAAGGTCGCAGCCTGGACGAGGCTCGCACGCTCATCGATCGGGCAATCTCCCTGGCAGGCCGGGTACCGACACTATTGGACACCCGCTCCACGGTCTACCTCGCTCTCGGCCGCACCAAGGAGGCACTGGCGGACATGCAAACCGTCCTGCTTGAGGAGCCCCGTCCCAATCGCCACTACCACCTCGCCCGCATCCTCCACCGCACCGGCCAATCGAAGGCCGCCGCAGACGAGATGAAGCGCGCAGCAACCCTCGGCCTCACCGCCGAGCAACTCCACCCGCTGGAGCGAGCCGATTACGAGAAGATGAAGGCACTCGCCCCTTAACCCTGCAGCCGCTTCGGACCGCCCATCCCGGCGCTCCATCCCTCCATGTTAGGCGGCGTTGTGTGCAAACCATCAACCATCAACCTCTGACTTTCGGCCCCTGCCATGTCCGAATACGACAGCCCTTGGAAAGAAGCCCTTGAAGAGTATTTCCACGCGTTCATGCTGTTTCTTTATTCGCGCATTGCCAATGAGATCGATTGGTCGCGGGGCTTCCAGTGGTTGGACAAGGAGTTGCAGCAGATCGCACCGCAGTCCGAGACGGGCCGGCGCACGGTCGACAAGCTGGCCAAGCTGTGGCGCAAGGACGGCCAAGAGGAATGGGTTCTGGTGCATGTCGAGGTACAGAGCCAGGAAGACCCGGATTTCGCGACGCGCATGTACGTCTACAACTACCGGCTGTTCGACCGCTATCACCGTCAGGTGGCCAGCCTGGCGGTGCTGGCCGATAAAGACCCGAACTGGCGCCCGGACCGATTTGGCTACAGCTTATGGGGTAGCACTGTCCAGTTCCAGTTTCCGGTAGTAAAATTGCAGGACTGGGCTGATCGGATCGAGGAACTGGAAAGGGATGCCAACCCATTCGCGGCGGTGGTATTGGCGCACCTGAAGGCGATAGAAACGCGTCACGATCTGCAGTCGCGACAGGCCTGGAAGGTCCGTTTGATCAAGGGCTTGTACGAGCGCGGCTTCGATCGCGAAGACATTCGCAAGCTGTTCCGCTTGATCGACTGGTTAATGGACCTGCCCGAGGAGTTCTCGGAGCAGTTCTGGGACGCGATTGCGCAATTCGAAAAGGAGAGAAGCATGCCGTATATCACAAGCGTGGAACGAATCGGCTTGAGCAAAGGTGAGTGGATAGGCCGGATTCATCTCTGTCAGCGGCGATTAGGTCTCGAGATAACACCGACCGAAGCGCTGGCGGAACTGCCAACCGACCAGTTGCAAGAGCAAGCGGAACGCCTCGAGACCGAACTATTCCGCTCGTCAACCTCGCCCGCCATCCCGGCTGACGATGCCCCCTGACCTCTGGCTTCTGACAAGGCCATCCCGGTTCTGCCCTGATTCCCTCATTCCGCTTTCATCCCTCCCCGGTCGCGACCCGGTTGCTAAGCCCTGGTTCCCATATTCTTGCCACTCATCTTCTTGCCAATTATCTCCAACCTCTGCTCCCTGCCCCCTGAAGACCAGCAAACCAGCGATCAGATCTCAGCGGTCAGAGAGAACCGAGGCAACAGAGAAGAACCAGCCTGGAGACTCCTTCCGTCAGTCTCCGGGCATGGAAATTGATGACCAATCCCAGCGGTATATCGAGCGGCTTCATTTAGCCGAGCAACTGCGCCTTATCAATGCGATGAACCGTCTCGACGGCCTCTACTTCAACAACAGAAGGATCATCTCCGTTATCTCTGTTGACTCCTGTTCAGTCCACTGCCAGTGGAAGGTCTTCTTGGACGCCGACGGGAGAAAAGAAAATGATAGAAAAGAAGATGGTTCCCGAAATCGAAGACCGAATTCCCCCTCCTCGTATTCTTTTCCACCATCTTCTTTTCTCCGCTCCG
>JAXGMN010000114.1:0-11545 GCA_040768665.1 Thermoguttaceae bacterium | reverse complement strand
TTGAGTTGCTCGAAACCGGCTTCTTTGGAGTCTGCGGTACGCGAGGGGACGGTAAGCGTCTTCATTGTCTCCGTTCCAAATCCTTGGGGCGGCGGGGCGAACGGTTCGGCACAACCCGGACCCGCGCATCTTGCTTGGACGATTCCACGGAAAGCATAGCTTACGAGAGCGGGAGGGGGTGGCAGACTTTTTGCGGCCGACGAAGATGGCGGACATCAGACTACCTTCGATTCCCCCTCGACCGGACGGGACGGGGTGGCGTTAGTCGAGGGCCGCGAAAGCCAACGGCGGCAAAACGGCAGGCATCACGGTTGCGGCTCTTTCGTCGACGGGTTGACCAGGATCTCGTCCACAAAAAGCCAATCTCGTCCCGCAGTTCCGGTCTTGCTTGCACGCACGCGAATGTAACGGGCCGTGACGTCCAGATTTTCGGCGGCAAGGGTTCGCATCAACGGACCGGCCTCACTTTTCGGCACATCGTGCGCGACTGTGGTAACGGAGCGAAACAACTTCCCGTCCGTAGAGACGGCGAACTCGACTTGCCTTGGCAGATAGATGCCCAGTCTCTTCTCCTGGAGGAAGTGGGCCGCCAGCGTATGAACCTCGATCGGCTCGCCCAAGTCCACGGTTGCTTCCAGATCCGAATCGTGGAACGCGAGCCAACCGAGGTTCTGCTGCTCCGAATCCTCTTGCAGAAATCCGTCCATCAGGCTTGGCGAGCCCGGGCCGCGGGTCGGCTCGGCAGCGAGCGTGATCGGTCTGTCCAACGCCGCATGGGGATGCGGCGGCCGGAGAGAATTTAGCTCCGCCTGCGGCATCAACTGCTCGAGGTTCTTCCCCAGATGCCTGTCGAGCGGTCGCCGAGTGGTCAGATCCCAGAGCGTGGTCTCCATCTGGCGGAGCGACAGAACGGTAACGATCCAGCCTTGCACCCAGCCAGTCTCGACACACCAGGCGCCCCACCCGAGGTCGGCGTTCGAGGCCCAGTAGTCCCAGCGGTCGAACTCGAACGCCCGGAACCAGGTGCCATCGAGTTCGGGCCGCTCATCGCTTCGGGTTTGAATGCGGCACAAGAAGGCAGCCAGCCGATTCTCCGCCTCGCGGAGCTTAGGGTCGCCGGTCGCCGCGGCCGCTTCGTGCAAGCCGAGGAAACCGGAGTTGATCGTGTAGAGCAGGTCGCACACCGGGTCGCCGTTGCTCTGAATGAGCGACGCTTCCGCACTGCCGTAGGCTTCGTTCGAGGGCGGCGCCGGATAGACCCCCTTGCCCGTTTCACCCAATTCTTCGCGAATCGCGCCGCAAGGGACCTGGCTCTCGAGGAAGTCGTCGGCCACGCGGTCGAGCCACGCGCGGTGCTCGGGCGTGTCGTCGGCGCGGACCAGCCAGGCCAGCGGGAGTAGCAGTCGACCGCGCTCCTGCTGCAAACCGTTCCACCATTTCAGCTTGTACGGGTAGGCATCCATCAGCAGGCCGATCGCCCGTTTCGTGCGGTCCAACAGCGGCCGGTATCCGCTCGCCTGGTACGCCATGAGGTTGGCGGCCAGCAGTTGAGCCGTCGGATGCGACGCCAGGTTCAACGTCGGACGCTGATAGTAGAACTGCCAGCCATTCTTCTCCAGCGCGGTTCGTCTCAGCGCCGTTTCGCGGAAGCCGAAGCGGCCGGAGGTGCGAAAGTTGGCCAGCATGACCTCCAGCACGCGGTCGTCCCAGCGGTCCAGGCCGAGCACCGTGGCCGCCGCCAGCGTCGACATGCAGACCCGCGCGCTGATCACTCCGTACAACGAACCCGTCTGGTCGATTGGTTCGATCATCGTCGGAGAACACGCCCAGCCGATCAGACCGTACGCCGGATTGGACGGTGTGTTCCAAGGCGCCGTGGCGTCGAACTTGAACAGCACGAAATCGGCCAGGTTCTTGCCGATGTCGGTGTATCTCGGCTCACCAAGAAGCTTACCGGCCAGGACAAACGGCGCCACGTGCTCGCCCGTGCAGTCGGTCCGCAGGCTCCAGCGGACGTCCTGGCTGCCGTCGTAGCGAATCCGTGAAGCGAGCCCCTCAAGCATGCCCGCCGTGCCGTCGCCGGGCGGAAGGTCGAATCGCAATGACGTCTTTTCGACAGCGGAGAGCTTCTCGCTCATGGCGTCCAGTTTAGGCCCCGTGCCCCAGTCGGCCGAGTACCAGGACGGATGGATCAGCATGCGTGCCTTGAGCACCCAGTCGTTGCCGCGGCGGATGGCCTGCCGCTCGGCGTCGGCCGGCAGCGGCTCGTCGCGCGAGTAGCTGGGGCGCACAACCGGTATCCACTGGAGATCCGGCAGTTGCAGGCCCGGTTGGAGCCAGCGGAGGATCATTTCCCAGACGGCCGCCCAGGCTTCCGTCGGCGCGTAGCGGGCCGTGACGAACTGGCTCAGCTTCGTCGTCGAGACGAGGGTCTTTCCTTCCGGGCTTTCAAACAGGATCGGCCAGACGTCTTTCTCCGGAAGCCCGTAGAGGGCCGTGTCCAAGCCGGCCACTTTGGCGATGACCAGGTGTAGCCGTTCGCCGGGCGGCCGGGGACTGGTCCATTTTTCGGCCAGTTCGCGTATTTCGGTGCCAGCGACATTCGCCGAAAACATGGACCTCTCCCCCTCTCTTCCGCCGGCCACGGCAGGCAGGAAATGGCAATCGTGAATCGCCACGATTCGCATCGGCTCCAGCCGCGGCCCGAAGGCCTTCGACGTGATTACGCCTCGTTCCCACTTGGTGTCGCGAGGCGATCCCAACTCGATCCCCGGCAACGATGCGGGAAATTCGACATACAGCCGCAGCCCCTTTTGGGCCGCCAGGTCGAACAACGAAGGGTCGATCGACTGCGGTTTCTGCGGATACTCGTCGGCCAGCAGCAACACTCCGGCCCCGCTGCCAGCCGCCTCGATGGCTTGACCAGGATCGTCGTAGCGAGGACACCTCATCCCACATCGCGCGAGCACCCGGTAGAGATCGTTCTGCCCGTCGCAGGAGAAGACCAGCCGGGCGGGCTCCGACTGCACGGCGGCGACGGGCCCGGACCAGGCCGCCGCGAACAGGCCGGCCATCAGCAACAGGTAACTGCTTCGCATGGTGACACTCCTGGTTGAGTAATGGACCCCTGCCGGCTCGTCCGGCAGGTGAACCAGGTTCAACGGCTAGCACCAAACGGTTTTTCCGGCTGTTGGCATTTACTTTCGGATGTGGCGAATGCCCGCGGCTTGTCCGCGGGATGGTTACGTTCTCTGCTACATACGCCACGATCGCCGCTATCCGCCTTGGTTTCGCCCGCGGCGGCCTTGCCGCCGCGGGCGAAACCAAGGGGTGGCACGCGGGGAGGTTCCTGTAGCGGCAAGCGTGAGCCTCCCGCGGACAAGCCGCGGGCATCCTCTGTAAGACCGTGCCGTGTCAAAACCGACACTTCCAGTCGAAATTGCCGTTTGGTGCTAGTAGCTCGCTTCACCTGCCAGACAAGCCGGCAGACCCCTGGTGGCGCCCGAGACTCTCTCCCGGCGCAGGCGCAGCCGGCTCGAGGATCGCTTTCAACGCCACGTCCTTTTCGATCGCCGGCAGGGTGTATTTCACCACACCGTCCGTGGATCGGATACTCCCGGTGGCCACCACCTTGCCGCTACGCGTGTCCCACAGTTCGACGCGGTAGACCCCTTTCTTCTTGACCGGGACGGCGATCTCCGCCCCTCCGATCACTGGCGGCTTCTTCCCTTGATGCCCCGCCTCGAGCCAGGTGTAGAATCGGTTCTGCACCCAGGCCAGGCTCTTGCCCTCCGAGATCAGCGAAAAGCCGCGGAGGTCCCGGTGAGAGACCGCCGGGCTGCCAATCTCCCAATGGGGCCTCGTAAGCGACTCGCCCTCCAGGTAGTTGCGGATCGCCGTGGCGTGGTAGAGCTCGTTTTTTCGGTCGATGAACGCCCCAAGCCATTCGGTCCCACCCACGGCGTTCTTGAGAAAGAGACTGATCCAGAGATGATTGTGGAAGGAGATCGCCTCCGGAAACTTCCACCGCTCGCCGGTCAGGTAGTACAGGGCGCGTTTCGGTCCCAGATGATCGGCCGGCTTGGTCCACTCCACCATGCCTCCCTCGGGATTCACCAATGGGCAGCAAAACTCGCCGTACTTCTGGTTGAGCTCCAGGCTCAGGGTCACCGCGTCGACGTCGCGACGAAAGTACCAGTCGGGAATGATGATCGCGTCGCCCCCTTCGGCAAGTGACCGCGGGCCTTCGCACATGACGTGCGGATGCTGGTAAACGTCGATCGTCCGCACGTACGACTGCAACTCCTTGATCCACGAGCGAACCATCAGGGGCGAGAAGCGGGCGCCGGCCTGCGACTCGTCGCCGATCGCCCAGACCGCCAATGCCGGGCTGTCGCTCATCCTCGCGACGAAATAGCGGAGGTGGTCGCGCTGCATCTGCAGGGCCCGCTCGCTGAAGTAGAGCTCGTTGGCGGTGCGGCACGGACCGCCCTGCGCCACGCAGTAGGGAAGCGTGTCCAGGCCGTACACGACCGAACGGCACAGATCGTCGTAGCACGTCACCCAATAGATCCCCACCTCTTCGAGCGTCCGCAGCCGATGCTCGCACTTCCAGGCCACGTGCTGGTCGATGTAGCCCCCTCGCGTGTAGAGCCGTCCAAAGAACTCCGCCAGGCAGTAATCGTAGTTGGACCCGGCCGCGGCCTTGCGGCGATAGTATTCATCGAGCCGGCGCGTGGAGACGTGGCGCGGGTTGCCGCCGAAGATGTAGTTGGCGTCGCGCCGCCAGCCGCTCGGGCCGATGCCGAAATACGACTCGCCGTTGTCGAACTCGAAGAACCGCGGATCGCTCTTGCTAACGCGCAGAAATCCCTTGCGGCTGGAGGCGACGACGTCGATCGTCCGGTCCGGCGTGCGGACGATGCCGGTCTTGTCCTGGGCGATCACGTGGAGCTTGTGGGAACCCGCCTGCTGCGGCCGGTAATACAACAGCCAGGGGCGGCACCGCTTGGGCAGCAGGATTTCCTCCTCCGCGCCGACCTCCACCGCCGTGAAGTCCTGCCGGAAAAACACCGGCACTTTCTCCGTCTTGCCCGAGGGAGTCTCCACTTCCGCCTGCACGTTGATCTCGCGCGGATTAAACGGATTGTCGTACGTCGCCGCCAGTTCGATCGGAATCGCCAGCAGCTCGAACTGCTCCGCGCTCGCAGGCGCCTCGTCGGCGCGGATGGCAAGCGGCCGGGCGTCGCGCGTCGCAGAAACCTCATCGAGCCGCACCCGATGCACCCCGGCGGCCTTGGCCAATGCGGCGGGCAGGACGAGCACCAGCTCGTCGTCGCGAAGGATGTAGGGAGGTATCTCCATCGACGCCAGGTCGGCAGCCGAAAACGCGACCTGCTCGTCCCTCGCGAGCAACGCATCGCCCAGATGCAAAACCACGCAAAGATCTTCGGCAGCCGCGCCGGTCAGGGCAATACCGCCCTGCGGCGTCCGCTGGCAGGGAAGGGTCCGGTACAAAAGCACGCGGCCCAACACGCCGCCGCCGCGCGCCTGCGCGTAGTCGTTCACGCGGAGCATGAGCTGGTTCTCGCGGCCGAAGCGGATCGCCGGCGTGAGATCGACGTCGACCGGCCCATGGACCCTTGCGCCCCAGACGTAGGCTTTTCTGCCAAGGTGTCGGCCGTTGAGAAACACGTCGGCCGCGTCGTCCACCGCCGTCGCGAACAGTCCCAGCCGATAGCCTCGCATCTCGTCCGGAACCTGGAATGTCAGCCGCAGCCAGGTAGCCTTGTCGTTGAGTTCCGGATGGCTGAGATTCTCCCAGCGAAGCCCTACGCGGGTCGGCTTCCAGCCCTCGGCCTGGCTGACGGCCGGGTACTCGGCCAATGCCCGCTCCGCATCGCGTTTCAGCTCGGCCCCGCTGCGACTGAACCCGGCGCCCGCGGCCCATTGCGGATCGCTCGCGAGATACTCCCAAACCTCCCCGGTGAGCTCGACCAGCGGCTTGCCCGGTTCCAACCGGACCACCGGCGCCGATGCTTCCGCTCCCACCCACGCTCCACTGACAAGGGCTGTAGAAAAGAGCGTCAGAAACCACTTGCCGGGAACCGGAACCTTCGGTGCTTCGCACAATTGGCTCCAGACACTCTTCTCGAGAACCTTGCTAAGAAACCGTTCACGAGGCGGTTGGGGGACTGGTCCATTTTTCGGGCGTTCCCTGCATTCTGGCGACAAAGACGTTGGCCGATAATATGGACCTACCCCCCTTTCTTCCGCCCCGTGAACGGTTACCTTGCTAAGAAACCGAGCGACGCTCCAGGCAAGCCGAGCGAGTCTCATTGTTGCACCCTTCGTCACAAACGCGTGCAATCGCCAACCGTAGGTTTCCACGGTCCGCCGAAGCCGATCGAGTCGCTGCGCCCGGTACGCGTCATCTCGGACCACATAACCGTTCGCTTCCGCCCCGTGAACGGTTACCGAACCACCGGCCGACGTTCGTTGCCCCGGGAGATCACGTGGTACCGGGCACCGGGATACTCGATCCGTAAAGGTCTCACCATGGCAGCATGGTACCCCAAGCCCCGATACTCGGCAAGAACTATTCACGATTCATGCTCTGGCTCCGGTTTCTCCTACCGTCGAAGCACGTGTTCGCGACGGCGTGCAACTGGCTAGTCCGGAAGCCACGGATTATCCCGGCTACTGGAACAAGGCGATTCCAGAGAGGATCTTCAAGAGCACCCCCGGGATCTTTATCGCGAGTTTGTCGCCGGGATGATCCCAGGCGTCCGGAAAGTCGAGCAACTCGTGGTTCCGTGAAACGAACTGAACTGATTCAACGATCGAGGGATTCGGCTGCGTCTGCCTGGGGTTCGTTGACCGAGATCAGCCGGTGGTTGCTCATCACCACGGGCGCTCACGTAGCGGGACATGTATCGCACGATCCGTTGGCCGTGGCCCGACTCGCGCGGATCGCCACAGGCGGCAGAAAGCGGCGGAACGCGAAACCTCTGTGGAGCAATTGGTCTGATCGTTCGCCGAGGCAAGGGCCGCAAGGATCGGGTGCTGCCGATCGGCTGCCAGGCCTTGCTGTGGTTGGAAAAACATCTCAGCGACGTTCGGCCCCGGCTGGTCCAGCGGACCAACTCGACGAAGCTGTTCGTCTCCAATCACGCGCCGGCCGTTGGGGCGGACCAACATGTCGCTGTTGGTCCGCGGTTACTTGGACCGCGCGGGGATCACCAAGCGGACCAGTTGCCACCTGCTGCGCCACACGACGGCGACGCTGATGATGGCCAGCGGGGCAGACTTGCGATCGCTGCAAGAGCTGCTCGGCCATGCCCGCATCACGACGACGGAAATCTACACGCACGTGAGCATCCGACGTCTGCAGGAGGTCCACGACCGAACCCATCCGGCCAACCGGCCTCCCCCCGGTCGTGGCGAGTACGACGGTGATCCCGCGTAAAGAACATCCCCCCCAGCCGCCGGCAGCTTTCAATCGCCGCGCCGCTTGTTGTGGCACTCCCCGCCTCATAGAATGAGGGCAGCTCTTTGGCAATGCGTTACGTCGATCACGTCTATCTCGCGTGCGTCCACGCGAGTCGCAGACCGGTTCCGCGGCGCGGAAATCGAACCCGTTCGCTTCGCTCGCCCCGTCCGCGTGGCGCAAGAAGCGGAATACACGACACAAGATAAACCTGCTTGCTGCCGGAGCCTCGTAAAAGCACCCAAGCGGCAACCCCGCGGATTCACCCCGCGCGTACATGACGTCGGCCAGGACCCCCGCGGGCTCGGTCCGCGGGTGAACGAGGTCGACCAGCTAGAAAACGCACCCAGCGCGGTTTCGGCCCCCTGCCACCTCGTGTGGCAGGGGCCAAAGGTTCTTCAGCTAGACCGGGACCTCTATCTGACGACTAGCTCGCGCGGCGGTTCAATGCCCGGCAGCAGCGCACGCCCCATCTTGCCGTCTCCACCCGGATCTTCCAAAGAGAACACAACCTCGCCGCCGACCGGTGAACCTCCGGCCAGTCCGCCCAAGCACGAGAGCGATCCCTCATAGGGATCGTTGCCCGAGCCGCCCGGCGTCGCAGAATCGCCGGGCGGCTTGTTGCGTCTCTTCGGAGAGCACGTATAATGAGACCAGCTCTTTGAAAACCTGTTTCGCTCCGCCTCGCGCGCCCGTGCGCGGGAGTCGGAGAGTGCTTCATCGCCTGCAAACCGAACCCACGTCCTCCGCTGACCGCCTCGGCTCGTCGGAAGCCCCGGGATTTACGGCACCAGATATGCCTGCTCGCGATCGGCGGCTCATGGAGGGACCCAAGCGCCAGATACTACAACCCGGCAACAGGGACGTTCAACCGGCTCGATCCGTTCTTCGGAAAGCTGAACGATCCGCAGAGTCTGCACAAGTATTTATATACGCACGGCGATCCGCTCAACTTGACCGATCCCACCGGGGAGATGGCCTTGCAGATGGCTATCAGCGTTGTACAGGTAACGGAATAACCTAACAGGCCACAATTCCGAGCAGGCGGACCTTCATCCCACCGATCCTCTATGGCGATAGCGAGCGACTTTTCTTGTCGCAAGCAGTGGCTCATGCGGCCGATGAGACACGGTCAGAAGCTCTGGATCGGCCAATCCTCCGCGCGATCCGGCACTCAAGAAGACAATTCCACCACCAACGGGCCTTCGCAGCACGTGAAGGCCCTCGCTCGGCGCAGACGATCCTCTCCGAGCCGTGCGGCCTCTTCTCAAAAATCGCTCGATCGATGGGGAAGTCTTTCATCGATGGATCACCAGAATGCCAACGGCAACAACTGCTGCCTGAGTTCGTCCGACGACGACTCCGTCGGGCAGCAGAGGACCGCTTCTTCACGTTCTTCACGCTCGCGGTTTGAGGGCTGTTGTGCCTCGCGTTGGACGCGTAGTAGCTTCTCTTGCTGCCGTCGCTCGCGTTGCTCTCGTTGTTGCTGGACACCCTCCGACGCGATGGCGGTCCAAATGACAAACGGGATCGCCAGGATCTGGGGCACGGTGGGCCGCGGTGTCTCTTCGCCACGCACCATCCGTCCTTGGCCGCACACCGGACAGGGATAACCTTCGCTTGCGTCGAGATCCGAGTCGCCGCTGAACTTATCCCGCTCCTGCTGGAATGCGTCCGCGCCCTCCTCCGCACACCCGAGCATCTCGCGAATCGCTTTAAGCTTCGTCTCGCGGCCCTTGGGCGCCAGGAATCCGTACTGCCGAACATGCCGAAACCGCGATGGCAGCCTGTGCGCCAGGAACGAATCGATGAACTTCAGCGCCGGCACCTCCGCCACCTTCCTCCGTTGGTTGTCGCGGTAGTCCTTGTAGAAGACTGTGAACGCCACCGCCGACCTTGCGTCGGTGCGGCGATGATTGGCAGCTAAGAAACCGCCCCCAACGAGGCAGTCCTGCGATTTCCCCCTTTTCTCGCGGCCTCTTGGGCCGAGAGAAAAGGGGGAAATCGTGTTGAGGGTGTGCGCGGCGTCTGGTAGCTGCCAATCATCGCCCCACCGGGATAAACCGCGGTGGTGGCGTTCCGCCGAGTCAATCCCCTACGGAGCATTCCTTCACCGCCGCAACGCGGCGCGACCCGAAAGCCCAAGGCGGATGCGGTGTCGCCTGACAGCGGCGGAGCCCTGGGAAGAAAACCAGTACGTCCGTGCCCGGCAAAGGCCCAACGGGCCGTGACCGCTGTAGGCGTCCGCTCAGTCGAGTTTTCCGGCACAGTGTTCCCGGGCGGCTCCGCCGAGATGTTGCACTCCGGCAACATTCGCCTCCGGGAAGGGTTTGCCGTGATCGGTAGGGGACGATAAACTGAACGTAGCGGTAATGATTCAACGTACCATCCTGAAAACGCACCGGCTCGCCGAATGAGGTTTCGACCATGCCCACGATCAATGTTGTCGTGTGGGAAGAAGATGGAGCCTGGCTTGGATATCTCCAGGAATACCCAGACTACTGGACGCAAGGGGACTCCAGGGAGGATCTTCAAGAGCACCTCCGGGATCTCTATCGCGAGTTTGTCGGTGGGACGATTCCAGGCGTGCGGAAAGTCGAGGAACTGGTCATTCCGTGAAACGAACTGAACTGATTCAAACGATCGAGGGATTCGGCTGCGTGTTGATTCGTCACGGAGGCAAGCACGACTGGTACCGCAATCCTCGCACGGGCGTTTCCCAACCGGTTCCTCGCCACCGGGAAATCAAAGAGCCCCTGGCACGGCATATCATCAAGATGCTGTCCAACCAGGACAACGGGACCTAATCCTTCGCCACTACGAGCTGCTCTACGACGGCCAGGGCCGCCGGGGCGAGCCCTTCCTGCTGGGCTTGGCGGATGCCATGAGCTTATCTGCCGCCCCCTCGGAAGTGCGAAACGATCACTTGGAAGGTCGAAACGATGCCCATTCGATCGGCCTCCGATGCCCATTCGATGCCCGCCAAAAAACGCCGCAAGTCCTGACGTGGGCGTCAACTGGGGTCAGAGCGCACTTTGTCACTAGTGAGCTTCCGGTACAATTTCTTGACTGTACGAAGGAGGTTTGCGTTGCCGGACTCGATTCGTAGCAATGCGTTGCGCACGCCGCCGTGGCTGCGGTAGCCCAAGGCCGTCGCGACGTCAGCCGCACTGTAGCCGAAATGACGGCGTGCCAAATAGGCGGCGACTGCACGACTGGCATCGTCGCTGCGGGTGCCAGGCTTCCATTGAGCTGCCTCAATCTCGAAGTGCAATGCGACGGCTGCGATAATTTGCTCGATCGGCACGCGCGGACGCAACTGCTCCAGTTGCGGTAGCGCGCTGTCCATCGGCCGCTCCCCCAGCAGGGTCTTGATCCGCTCCACGAACGCCGCCGAACCAACCAGCAACCCGCCTGCCGCCGACGCAAAGGGCGACTGCGTCTTCCCCTCCAGCGCTACGCCCACAAAGCGGACATACGCCCGCCGCGCCTCGGCTTCCGACCGGGCAAACTCGCCCAGCACGCTCCGGTACGTCACCCAAGGCAACGTCTTCTGCGCCATGCGATAGCCCGCGTAGCTGCTCCAAGGCCACAATTCAGGTGCCGCCACGATCCGAGCCCGAACCGGGTTCAGATGCAGATACCGGCTCACTTCCAGAAAACAGCCCTGTTCCTCAACCAAGTGGCCGCGGTAGCGGCCCTGGAAGAGATGTCCGCTGCGCCGGTGCCGCCGATTGAAGTAGCTCGTATAGCTGCCGTTGAGATACTGCATGCCCGCCGCCAAGTTCGGCTCGGGCGTCTGCACAAAGAGGTGTTCATGCTTGGTCATGAGCACGAAAGCGTGCAGGTGCCACCCGTAGGTCTCCACCGTGCGTCGCAGCCAGTCCAATCGTTTCTCACGGTCCGTATCATCCCGGACGATCCACCCGCGCGCGTTGCCCCGGGAGATGACGTGAGAGAGAGCGCCAGGATACTGGATTCTCAATGGTCGAGCCATGCAGGCCAGTCTACCACGGCAATCCAACGTCTGGCAAGCCTACTCGTGACTAAGTGCGC
>JAXGMN010000113.1:0-11981 GCA_040768665.1 Thermoguttaceae bacterium | reverse complement strand
TGAGCAGGGACTGCCGGTGGAATCGCCGCGAAACCGGATGGCGCGCGTCGAGACCCTGGAACCGTCCGACGTGCGGCCGATCATGCTCGGGATGCCGTTCGAGAAATTCGAGAGGCGGAAGTATTTGAAGTACGACCGGGATCTGGCTTACGTGCGTTTCCATCCCGATCTCTGGCGGCAGCTCGGGCCGGACGATCTTCAGAAGCTTCGGCAAGTCGCCGAAGAAAGCATCGCGAGGTACTATGAGCGAATCGCCTGATCCTGGATGCCCGTTTTGCGGCCTGCCGCCGGAGCGGATTCTGGCGGAGAATCGCCTTGCGGTCGCGATTGCCGACCGGTATCCCGTGAGTGCGGGCCACACGCTCATCATCCCGCGCCGGCATGTGTCCGACTTCTTTGAATTGGACGCTGAGGAGATGATGGCAGTCCGAGAGTTGTTGGCCGTGCAGCGCCAGCGTCTGGATGGTGAACTTCGCCCGGACGGCTACAACGTCGGAGTAAACGTCGGGACAGCGGGCGGTCAGACGATTCCGCACGTCCACATCCACCTGATCCCGCGGTATCGAGGCGACGTGCCCGAACCGACAGGCGGCGTCAGGAATGTCATTCCGGGAAGAGGAAAATACCCTTGATGCGCGCGGGGTGGGCAGCGGCTTGCCGCCACAGCAGTCGTCATTTGTCGCGACAGTGTCGCGACAATTCGTGCATCCGGAAATCGCTCGGGAAACTGGAACATCCGCCTCAGTCTTTTTTCGGAATAGCCTCGTCCGGGCTCCAGGGTCAATGGCGTTGACAGCGTGGCAAGCACCGCGACTCGCCGGGCCGCAAATCGTCCTGACTTCTTCGCGCTTTCGCTCTTTCGCCCCTTCGCGATCTCCCTTGTTAGCAACGGATGATCGACAAGGCTAGCCACGAGCTGCGCACACATGCAGCCAGTGCACCTCAAAACGCCCCCGGCGGGCTCGTCCCGCCGGAGCGAAAGGTTGTCCAGCTAGCCCCGACGCACCCCCTCGCCCCTCTTTCTTTCCCAGTTGGCCGCCAGTCGGCGGCCAACCGGGAAAGAAAGAGGTTGGGGTGACCGGCTCCTCCGCTAGCTGCTTGACCTTTCGTTCCTGCCAGACGAGCTGGCAGGGGACTCAATCGGAGCTGGATCAGAAGGTGACCGGCTGCTCCCTCAACAACCTATCCCAAGTTCCGGCGCTTCAGCGGTGAGCCCGTCGAGAATCTTCGCTCTGGCCTCGTCGTCTTTTCGCCTGTAGCTTATCAGGTCATCGAACCCAGCGCGCCGGCAATTTCCCGAGTCGCCATTCTTTTGGCCGAAGGCCATCGCCAACGTAGCCTGGGGTTCCTCACCCCAGGAATCGATTCACCCGCGCGAATTCCTTTTTGGCCAAAGGCCATACTCACCGGCATCATATCGTTCCACCGATCGCCACAAACGCTCCGGCCACCGCCGCGCGGCCACATGCTCACCAGACTGCCGCGCCGGTCGGCCCTGAAGGGGCCAAACCCGGCAGCCCAGGGCGACTGCGGAACCCTGGGGCCGGGTGGTACCGTCAGACCGCCAAGGCCCAATGGGCCTTCACCCGCCTTCCGTTCGCTCTTTCGCCTTTTCGCGATCTCTGTGGTGGGGACAATGCCACGGGCAAAAACCGACGGCGATCATCGAGATCGGCATCTGGGTGAAAGACTACCACGAAATCGACCTCTTCGACTGGCAAGACGCCGTCCCGGGCATGCTCACTGTCTCACAAGTCGAAGTCGAACTGGCCGCCTCCGAGGGTCTCGTCCGCCGCGCCGTCGAGCGCGGCCAGGTCGCGCCCGACCACACGCTCGAGCTTGGCGATCGCACCTACCACTATTTCACCCGCGAGCGGATTCCGGAAATCCGCGCCGCGTTGGACCTGCCCGAAGTGAACGTCGGAACACCCGCTGGCCAGACGATTCCGCACGTGCATGTTCACCTCATTCCGCGGTACTCTGCGGACGTGGTGGAGCCGATTGGCGGGGTCAGGAATGTGATTCCGGGAAGGGGGAAATACCCGTTCGCCTGATTGCCCGGGCCGGATTGCCTGGCGTTCGTCGGGAGGGTGAGTGTGCCAGCCGGACGTTCACAAGAGCCAAGATCGCGAGTCGGCTCGCGAGGCATTTCGGTCTCGGCCAGCGGCGTTTGACGCGTCGGTCGATGTGATCGAGGCGCGTTAGAAGGGATCGCTCAAGCGGTCAGTGAAGCCAGTTCGCGACGCGACGCTATCGACCGGCGGTCCGCGTAACTGGCAAGCCGTCGTTCATGGAAAATGTGCTACTTGTCGTCGCGTGCTCGTTGGTTCGATTCCCAAAAACGTAACGACGCAGCATTCGGGTTCCTTTGAACTGAACGTTCGATTATCTCTCGCTGTTTGTCGCTCATATTATGTCGTTTCTTGCTGAACTCGATTATGTCTTCAAAGAAGGCGTGAGCAATCCAACTCTCTACGATCTGCGGTGGTCTGAACTGCCCGCCAGCGGGAGCGATTTGAGTGTTTTGCCAAGTGTCGTTTGGATTGAGGCGAATGTGAGTAACGCACCAGAATCCAGCAAGATTGTGCATGACAGCCGAGAAACCGTCGCCCCAGAGTGTATACCCTCCTACGCTTCGACGGATTAGGAAGTTTGGACCCGCCGCCGCCAGTTCGGGCGAGCAGGAGCTATCTGACGGGAAAAGAAACACGTGGTTATCGATTCTAGTGGCAAGAGTGTTGTTACCAAGCAAATACCGTCTCATTGTGTCCGCGGCAGCTTCAAAATCAGGAAGGACTTGCGTTGGAATTCGAACAATGGTTGCGTCGTCGCCAAGATCCATGATCAATGTTCGCCACGTTACACTTGTCAGGAAATAGTGTAGCCAGTCGCCGTAGTCGAAACTGTCGTGGTCGTGTTGGTGGAACGCCTTAAACACATGTTTATTGAACTTCGCCTCGCGCTGTCCGAACCGTTGTTCACAATCCGAGCAAAGCAAAGGATGCTTGTCGCCATCTTGTATCCGCTGATTTGGTGAGGCTGCAAGACGCATGAACCCCGTCGCCGAATCGGCCTTAATCGCCCTATAAACGAGTGCGGGTGTGACGTGACTTCCCTTGATTGCCTCGTTTGATCCGCATAAGCGGCAGATGTGAATGGTCATCGGAATTCCAGCATTTAGAAGAACGACCCAATTCTAAGAGTGACAGCGGAAATCTCTCGATGGGTTCACCGCGTCGGAAACCCGCTACCGCACGGCGTCAAACCATGCGGCTTTGTCGGACGGCAGGCTGGCGAGGAAACTCCGAATCATGCCCTCCAGGTCCTTTCGGATTGCCGACAGATCCCAATCCTTGCCGCTGGTGTCGTACTGCACTCGGGTGGTGGTAAGGTGGGCGAGCGACTTGTCCAGTCGCTCCTTTTCTCCATCGAGTGTAGGGTAATCAGAGACGGGCGGGGTTGACCAACCGCTGACGAATTCGTCGGCTGTCACGTCGTCGGGCTTGTGCCTGGAGCGGCAGAAGAAGTCCCGAAGAACCCGTGCGTGTAGGAGGAAGCACTCGACGAAAATTGAGGCTTCGATCACCTCCTCGGTGGTAATCCCCGTGCCGACGCGGGGCATGACGCAACCTGGCCGGACGCAGTCAAGGTCCACTTCGAACTGCAGGAGCCTATCGAAGGCGCGTCTCAACATCGTAATCTCGTAGACGACCTTGGCGGCAACTTCCTCGCTCCCGTGCTGAATCGTGGTGTCCATCGGATCTCCTTTGGTGATGCGGTCACCAACAAGGACAAGAGGTTGACAGTCTCAGTTCGCGCTTCCGACGTGCTTGGGCCCCGCAGTTGCTGAACCATGAAGTGCTTTCTCCTCAGTCCAAGTGATGATACCTGCCGGCCACCCTCAGTTCGGCGAACTGCACTCGGTCGATGTGACCGTGCGCGTCAGCCGGTTCGGTGGTACTCCCAGAACCGGTCGTTCAATAGGGCTGGGGGCGGAACGACCAAAATAACCGGGTTGCCGCCAGTGATGTCTGCCTTCAATGCCATGTGAACCAAACTTTGCCTTAGCCAAATTACGTTTCGGTTAACCGGGCCGCGGCCAACCGACGTTGATTTCAGAAACCACGCGGCCCGAGGCTTCCGCTGAACCGATGGTTATGTGCCGTCTTTATCGACTAACGCCAACGCCTCCGACGGTTTGTAAACGGTAGTGCAGTTAAAATGGTCGCTGAACCTTAGATTACCGTCGTTAATTAAGTGACGCAAAGGTCGCTCGGTAAAGAAAAGACTGCAGTACGGAAGGGCCGCTTCTGCATGGCGAAAGTCGAATAGATCGTTCGGCTTGTATTTGCGGCCTCGGTCCCAGCGAAGGGCAGCGTGGAGACCCGCACCAATTCGAATTGATGGGAATTGGTTCGTGATTTTGTTTAGGCGAAACGCATGATAGATCAAATTCACCAACATGTGACCGCTCTTCGTTTCCTGTTGCTCCGCGTCATTGAGTTGATTCCCGGTGTCGCGTTTGTATATGTATTGGAGCAGTTCAGAGAATGTGTCTCGATAAGCGTCCAATATTCCCTGGACCTCTGAAAGGAACACGCTCTTAAATGATGCGTGTTCATCCAGATGGGCAAATTTTCCGGCATTGAGATCGCCGGATATGTCCTTGAACGGCGACTTCTTCGCCGCAGCCTTCGCGGGCCCCATGACGTTGAGCATATCCACTAATCCGCAAGTCCACATGTGATCTGCGAATGACTTTTGTACCGCCATGTTGACGTCATCGGGCAACGTGTAGCAATCGGGCGTCACGAAACCAAGTAGATACGCCGTTTTCGTCCAGATGAGTTCGTGTAGCTCATGAACGGCATTCGCTGGCTTGCGCGAAGCCTCAATGAAGTGAAAGACTTCTAATTCGATGCGTTGCATCATTGGGAGCACGCAAACGCCCAGGGACAAATCGTCAATAAGCTGAGCGGTCGCCATGAGGGCGTGCTCGTCGTCCTGCTTCATTACCTCGAAATAGATGTCGGCATTGAGGGGACAAATCAATGTTCCGTCGGAAACGCGAGCTTCGAGAACATGAAGAAGTGTCTTCGTGTCCGTGCATCCTGATCGGCCGAGGCGTGCATCGCGAAGCAATGCCCAGTACTTTGTGTCGAGGTAAACTTTCGTCCTGCTCTTGATTTCGTGCGCGAGCGCAATCCGCTTGCGTCGCACGTACGTCGATACGTCTAGGTCTGGATCGGCAAGATGGTCAGATATCGATGGGGACATCGGAACCCATTCGCAATAGGGAATCTGGGCATGACGCAATCCAAGAGACACGGCCCGTTGGCACAGGTTCATCTAGGCACATAACGCCTCACGTCAGGCTTTTCCGGCGCCAGCCGGAAATACCCTGCACGTGGATGTTCGGTCATTTGTATGGGTACTCTGGATCATCGGGCGTTCCCGCGACTGAATGCTTCCGAATCGTTTGCAGATCATCGTAATGAAGCTCGTGCCAGCCTTCGAGGTTCGAGATCATCTCGCCAAGCTTCTCGTTCTTCTCCTGGAGGCGGCCGATGAGATCGTTAAGGCCACGGGACGAACGGCGGTGGTATACCTCCGCGATGAGGAGGGAGACCAACGCACCGATGGCCGCTCCGACGACGAGTTCAATCATGCGTCTGCTCCGGTTTCATGTCCTGACCGAACTTATTGATTCTAACCGAGTTCGTTTTTTCCGGACCGTCCAGTGTCGGCCTGCCCCGGTGCCACTTAGGATACCGCCCCCGCTCACCAGGTCAACCCAGTTTGTCGGCATTTAGGGGGCTGGACTCCGAAGGGACTGCCGAGTATCGAGCGGCCCAAGCTGCTTCGATCCGACACCCCGATGTCGATGTGACCGGAGGCCCAAGGGTCGTCATTCCAACAGCCTGGAATTTGGCCAGTTGCTGCCCGTCTTCAACTCACTGATGTCGGTGGCATTTTTTGGGGCTTGGAGGGATATTCGCCATTCTTCCGGCTGGGACTGTCGGGACGCGAATTCAACTCGCTGGATGGCCTTGCCATTCGGGGACGTGTACTCGACCCTTCGAGCCTCACCGAGCGTGATCTGCTCGACGTCAATGGAGAGGACCACGCTGAGCATCACGTCGCCGAGCAGTTTCGGGCCACCGACCGCTTCGACGGTGACGTTGCCTGGGTACGGGAAGACGGCCGTCCTCACGTCGGGCCTAGCCCCTCGCTTGATGTGGGAGAACGGGTCAGTCGCCTCTTGAAGTTGAAGCCAGAGGTCATTGATGGACCACGTCCGCCCGGTCTCGACGTGTGTGAAGATGGGGGCGTGCAGGTCGGCTGTGGGCGGTAAGACGAAGTCCACCTGCTTTGGATCCGGCATAGTCCAATTGAGGGATCGGAACACCCGGAAACCGACGCGGGCGACCGAGCACCGCTTGTGGTTGAAGAGGACGAAGTCAATTCGGAGCAGCCTGTTGATCTCCGCCGCCGACACCTCAGAGAGGTGCCGGAGGTCGACCCCGTGATGAGCTGCGACAGCCTTCGCTTCGTCCGAGAATCCGGACGAGCTGACCGCGATCGTGTGGACCGCGCCGATGTTCGTCTTCTTCGTCGCGAGCTGTTCGATCCAAGTTACGTCCTGCTGCGGACGACGTTTGCGGCATTCGATCGTCATGAGTACGGTGGCCGTGCCTATGCCGGCGCGGATGCTGGCGTCTACCTCCCGGAGCCGCCCCGTGATTTTGCAGCGGATGCGGTCGGGGGATTTCACCGTCAGTCCCAACGGACCGGCGTCCGCCTCAATGCGGGCGACGAGTTCCTCGAACTGCCGCCACATCGGGCTGTCGTTCTGCTTGGTGGGCATTACAGGTTCTCGCGGCGTCTACAGAGCACAGCGTAATAGTCTATCGGAGAGGGCCATCGTGGTCACCTCCCGCACGCTTCGGTCCGACACACCAACTGGGATTTGGCTGAGTGGCGGAGGAACCCACGAAGCCCCTCCCCTGGCGAGAGGTGTGCGGCCCCGGGAATCGACGGGTCTCGCGACTGCCGGTGCAGCGAAAGCACCGTGACTTGCCTTTCTCTGAAACCCATCATACAGCCTGCCGCGCAATCGGTCGCAACAGTCGAGCAGGAATCGCGCATTCCAAACGCCAAACGATGCTGATCGGTCGATTGCCCTCGTGGGAAACATACGACAGCGGCCCCAGAAACGCGTACGGTGCCGCAAGCCCAGACGGAACACGCTTGTTCTCTCGCACAAAGAGTAGCGGCGTGTAGCCCACTTCCTTATGGCGAATGTACCGCTGCCCCGTGCTGGACTGAACCGAGGTCGTGCTCTGTGACTGCCAGTGCAAGAGATCCTGGGAGATCACGTAGTCTTCGTACATCGTGGTCGGAGAGTACGACTCCTCGGTCTTGTTCAGGGTAACGAAAAACGCGTCCACCTTGCTGGCTGCAAGATGGAGCACCCCTCGCGGACGTCCGGGCGACTGGCCATCGTCCAGTGTCCGAGACCGGCAAGGATCTCGTCGCGCGTACTCGGCATGGACCGCGAGCGGCCCTGCCCAGGGGCCAGGTGGTGGCAACGACCGCGTGTGTGGACGCAAGGCGATGCTCGAGGATCGATCGAAGGTCCGCCAAAGCTCGGGGATTCCGATCGAGCCGCTGGGCAGCGTCGGCGAGCGCCAGCCCCGTTCCGCTTGGCCCCCAGAGCGTGATATGGAGCATCGTCATGCGCCGGAAATCTGTCTCCGATAGCCCGTCGAGATCCTGACCGCGATCGATATGCTCCAGCAGAAAACGGATCTGCCGTGGGTCATCGATGTGGGCAAGGCGACGAAGTCCCTTGGCCAGTTGGCCTTCGTCAGGTTCCGCAAAAGGCTCGACCAGCCCCGCTTCGGCAAGCAATCGCGACCAAAGCCCCCGTTGAGCAGATCGTCGAGACCCGCACCGAGATAATCCATCGTCTCCCGGATCGACGGAGGCCGAGCAAGATGCCGCCCAAGTTCGCGGAGATCGGCGACCAGGCGAGTCCTACGCAGTGTGAGGGTCTCGCGGATGTTTTCCAGCACCCGATGCTGGGCCACGCGTTCCAGCCGGATAAAGCAGCCCGGCGGTAAGTGGGGGAATCCGTCCTCGACCTCCCGGTCGATTCGCCGCGTGGGCTCGGTGCTCAAGGCACGCAAACGTGGAGCAAAGCGGAATTCGCGGCGTTGGGCTCCGATGAAGTCGAGCACCGTGAGACAGTCCTTCTCGTCGCAGCCGCAATCCACGACCAAGCTGCTGAAGATAGACCGTGAGGCTTTCGGTGGGACGGAGGAGCAGGACGGTGTCGACCTCGGGGATGTCGACGCCCTCGTTGTAAAGGTCGACCACAAAGAGGAAATTGAGCTCGCGGGAGCGGAGCCGCTCCTGGGCCGACCGGCGGTCCTCCTCGGAACTGCGGGCCGACAAGGCCAGGGCCGGAACCCCGTGGTCGCAGAAGTAGCGGGCCATGAACTCCGCATGCGCGATGCTCACGCAGAACCCCAGCCCCGTGTGCTGCGAACGTCGAGAAGAATCCGTGCACTTTGTCGAGCACAAGACGGGCACGGATGTCGTTGCCCGTTAAATCCGATCAAGCTCGTCCACCCGGTAGCCGCCCCGCTGCCAGGTCAATCCGTCGAGATCCACGCAGTCGCTGATGCCGAAATACTGGAATGGGCAGAGCAGCCGCCGGTTGATCGCGTCCGGCAGCCGAATCTCAGCGGTGGCTTCGCCTCCGAACCAGTGGAACACGTCCAGCTCGTCCGTTCGTTCCGGAGTCGCCGTCAGCCCAAGCAACAACCGGGCTGAACGTGGCCCATCAGCCGCTCGTAACTGGGGGCCGCGGCGTGGTGGAACTCGTCGACCACGATGTAGCGGTAGCGGTCGGGCGGAAGCCGCCAAAGCTCCCGGCTGTTGTAGCTCTGGATCGAACAGAACAGATGATCGGCCGATTCGGGCCCGTGCCCGCCGATCATGAGCTCGCCGAAATTCTGGTCGCGGAGCACGGCGCGGAACGTGCCAAGGGCCTGGCGCAGGATCTCTTCGCGGTGGGCGACGAACAGGAGCGTGGGGCGGCATTTCTGACGCTGGCACTCGCGCCGGTAGTCGAAGGCGACGATCATCGTCTTGCCCGTCCCGGTCGCCGCGACGATCAGGTGCCGGTTCTTCCGCTGGATTTCCCGCTCGGCAGCCAGGACTTCGAGGATCTCCTCCTGGAACGGATAGGGGCGAAGGTCGAGGGCAACGAAGGTGTCGTCTCCGGCAGCCACTCCCTTCCGCTCGCGGAGGATCGCCTTGCGCAGGCGCGGCTTGCACGCGGGCGTGAACGCCTCGAATTCGTCGTCGTTCCAGTAGGTCTCGAACGTCGCCACGATCTTCGCCCAGAGATGCGGCAGCTCGTACTGGCTGATCTTGCTCGTCCACTCCAAGCCTTCGGAAAGGGCCGCCTTGGAGAGGTTTGCGGAGCCGATATACGCGCTGCCGAATCCGCTCTTGCGATGGAAGACGTAAGCCTTGGCGTGCAATCGGGTGCGGGCAGTGTCGTAGCTGACGCAGACCTCGGTGTTGGGAAGGTCGCGGAGCAGTTCCACCGCCCGCGGGTCGGTGGCGCCCATGTAGCTGGTTGTGAGCACACGGAGCCGCGGGCCGTCACTGGCCGGGGCGGCTGTCAGCCGCCGCAAGTCGTCGATCAGCAGCCGCAGGCCGCTCCACTTGATGAACGAACAGAGGATATCGACGCGGTCGGCGGATGCGAGCTCCTTGCGGAGTTGCACGCCAAGCGCCGGGTCGAGGCGCGTGCCGGTCAGCAGAGCGGATCGCGCCAGCGGGGTGTCGGGGCGGTCGGCATGCGAGCTGGCGCTGTCCCGCAGCGCCAGCAGTCGGCGCAAAGGTTCGGCGAGAAGCACCGGTGCGGTCGGGTCGGTTCCAACCTCTTCGGCCAGGGCACCGAGGAGCCGGTTGGCCAGCCGGCGCTGCCGCTCGCGGCCGTCGCCGTCGCGAACCGTCGCCAGGAGTCGGATCAGCACGGTCTCGACGTACTGCGCGATCGCGGCGTGGCTGTCCTCCGGATCCAACGCCGAAGTAACAAAAAGCCCCGGATCCGAGATTTCTGCCAGCAGACGCTGAAGTTCCTCGGTGACCAAGTGATCGTACAGGCCCGGGCAGAGCGGGCGGTCGGGGTTGGTCGAAGGAGGCGAGGTCATCGCAACGATGTTCGAAACCTTTCCGGGATTGGCGATGCCGCATTGTAGCTTGACGGGCGAGCTCGCAACAAGCGGCGCGGACGGGCGATGTAACGCGATTTCTCACGGCCGGCAGTACCGCCTCGTCTCACCGCAAGCCGAAGGCCGTGCGCATGGCGCGCCGCCAGGCGGTCCACACCTCACGCCCTTCTTCGGCCTGCTATAAAACGTGCCCCGCGCCGAGCACTCACGAGAGATAACACACGATCCGCCGAAGAGGCCGCCGCCGAGCTTGCCCGGTGGAAGCCACGATTGACGGCTAGCAGAGGCCGCCTCGCAAGATCCCTCTCCTTTCTTTTCGCGTCCCTGCCGCACGCCGGCGGCGACGCGATAAGAAAGGACTGCGGGCCCGCTGGGCCGCGTTTCCTGTGGAGGAAAACATCGAGTGTTCCGACCTGCACATGGCATCGGCTTCTCTTCCCCCAAGGACCCCCGTGGGCTCGTTCCACGGGTGAACGAGGTTCGTCAGCTAGCCATCCTTACCGATCACCATCCCCGGCCCCCTGCCGCCTCGCGCGGCAGGAGCCCAAGCTTCCCCAGCTACCGCCCCTCGCGAACGCCTCGACGATCACGAATATCGGCCCCGTCCCGCAGAATCCTCCCCATTTCTTTTCCCACCCCCGCCGCACCACGGCCTACGGCGATGCCCCTTGCTCCTCTTCATCTTTCAACGGCCATCTTTTAACGATGTCTTCGCCCTCGTAGCGCACCCGGCCCGACTCCATCGCCGTCTCCTCGCCCTGCTCCCTCTTCGTCTCTCGGTGCCCTCTGTGCCCTCTGTCCCTCAATCCTGACCCCCGCCTCCCGCAACCGCTGCTGCCATCCCTCCCTCGTCCCGATCCTCGACGCGTCCTTCAGCAGTCCTTTCGACACCGCCGACGAGGCCACCACCTTCGCTGAGGCCGCGATCGGCCCCGCCTGGATCGTCGTCGATTCCGAAGGCCGCCCTATAGCCTATGGCGATTTACTCGGCGTGCAATACCGCCCCACGAAGCAAACCGTCGGCCTCGATCCCTTCGGCATTTCGCTCGCCACAAAGCTCGGCAACATGAACCTCGAGATCTCCGACACCTGGCACGAGCACGCAGCCGAGCACACCGATCTGGCAATCCGCGGCAATCTCAGCCTGAACGTCGGCGTCGGCGTGATCCGCGGCCTCGACGGCGAGGAGCTCGGTTCCTTCGCGGTCTGCCCGCACTGCGGGATTCTGAAGCTGAGCAGGGAGCGCGGTGCGTAGTGCGGGGAGCCGGAGCAGGGGGCCGGATAGCACGGCTCCACACGGATTCGGAGCGTTCTCGTAACCACTACGGACGCGGTATTCCGAGCTGGTCGCAAATCGTGCGAGCCGTCGTCTCTTTGATTTCACGATGCCTGGGCACTGCAGCGCACCTTCCGTTAACCGGATTGCGATCGATGGAGTGGTTCGCCCCTTCGCGGTCCAGATAGCACCCGTGACTCTCCAGATGCCGAATGAAGTCGCGGCGTTTCATGAGGCAGGGACTTCAACCGATAGGGTCTCCCAGACGGCGCCGCCGGGCACGTCCTTCGCTGCATTCTCCCGATACGCCTCCAGCAGCAACTCGACCGCCTCTTTGATGTTCGCGCGGGCCTCGTCCATATCGCGGCCTTGAGTCACCGCCCCGGGCAGTTCCGGCACGGTGGCCATGATCCAGCCGTCCTCAATCGTCGTGAAAACCACGTGGTAGT
>JAXGMN010000112.1:0-12929 GCA_040768665.1 Thermoguttaceae bacterium | reverse complement strand
GTTCCGCGAAGACGACCACCCGGAGAAGGAGCGGCTCCGTCGGTTGCTGAGCAATTTTTAGAGTCTGACCCTGCTGCTTCCCCCACCTGCCGAGCCGAGATGGCATCGGAACTGTTCGTTTACGGCGTGATGCTGGACCAAAGCTCGGCACGGACGAAGCGGACGAGATGAGCAGGGTTGCCTGTGGCAACGATCAGCGGCGTTCCCGAAGTGAGCGATTGCGCCGCGAGGATAACGTCAGCGTCGATCGCCAAATCGGGCGCGGTTGGCAGCCCCGTGTTTCGCGCTCGCGCCCATAACTCGGCCGCGCGCCGCATCGCGGCGGTTGTCAGCGCTAGGTATTCGAGCTGCGTTCCAAGCTGATTGAGATTGATCAGCGCGTTCCGACTGTTCACTCTGAGAAGTTCGCGGCGAACTTCATAGTCCGCGATTTCCGGCACGATGACGCGGCGACCAGCGGCCACGAGGCCTCCGAGCCATTGCCGGCACGCGGCGACATGCGGCGGATTGCGTGGGTGGCAGAGAATGCCCAGGGGTGTAGCATCGAGCACAATTGCGTCGGTCACTTGCTTATGCCTCGTCTGGAATCAGGCTGCGTTCTCCCGACCAAATCCGATTCTGGTTCAACGCGCGGACAATGTCATATCCGCCGTCATCCGCCGGCAACAACTCGGTCGCGGCAATCCATTCGGCGATCGTTGTCGCCGACTGAAGCCTTCGGACGGTCTCTTCGTCGCTGGCCGAAGCCGCACCCATAGCCGATTCCGCGATCGTCAAGTCAACGGTTTGTCCCTCTTCAAGAGCCAGCGGATGAACGGGACGAAAGACTCCGCCTTGATAAACGGCCCGAACGGTCATGCTCATTTCTATCTCCTCCAGCAGGGGCAATTTCCAATTATAGCCATACTTTGCAGACACGGTAAACCTTCCACGATTCGTTGGCGCCGCGGTCAATGGGCCTTCGTCTTCGGCCGTGAGATGCGGGCGAACCCGTGTCTCATAAACCTCGTCGCCACGGCGGGCGAACTGTTCTTTGCTGTAGCGGCGATTGGTTGAGTCCATCATCGTCCTGCATAGCCGTTCGTACGCTGTCCTTTCCTATGTTGTACCTCCCGGGCGTGGATCCGTCGATGCCTCCGGCGGCACACGCGCGAACCGCGGTGGTCGGCATCGCGGTTTCGCTCGGAGCGCGGCCTTCTAAGAGCCGCCAGCCGATGCGCCTCTTGCTTCGGCAGCGTTGTCGCAGCATCGGGTGGCGATGGACGAGGGGGCGGCGGTGTTGTGGCCGGACGTGGGGCAAGACCATGGGGTCGCAGCTTAAACAGTTCTACAGCAAGACTTCCGGACTTGCTCGTTTGCAGGGCGGGAGCCTTGGGGTCAGAGCGCCGTTTGTCGCTAGTGAACCTGCGGACTGCCGGTAGCGACTCGGACCCCAAGAACGCCGGAAGGCCGTGTCACTAACGACTGACGGCGCTCTGCCCCAACGACCCTCCCAGGAGTTGAGGAGGCGGTATGAGCGGTTGTGAGAGTACTACTCTTCAGAAACCTTCAGGGCCACTTGCTGTACCTTCGCCACCTCTTGGTGACTCTCGATTTGTGGATTGTGCTGGCTGAACTGCAGCAACTCCGCAACCGTAGCCCGTTCGGCGAACAGCAGGGCTATGGCGAAACCCAACATCGCGGCAAAGGCAGCTCCGGCCGAAGTCGAGAAATCCTCGCCACATCGCTCCATGGCACGTGCAAGACCGGAAATCAGCGATAGGCTCCCGCGCAGTCTTCAGGCCGTCGGCGCAGCGGCTGGTAGCGGCTCGGGGACCGAACCGCGAACGATACTGATAATGAAATCGCCCGGCTCGGGGATTTTCCGTTCGTCCTGCGTTCGGATCTGAATCGAGCCATCTGCCTTCAGCACGGCAAGAGGCACGACGGCATTGCCATGCTCGGCCCGGAAAGCCTCGTAATTGAATTCTTGCGTCAATCCGGTCTTCTTCACTTTGGGGTCGGCGCCGGCCAAATCACTCAGCGCCGAAAACGTCAGGTTGTCCCCAAAAAGAAATCTGCCGCGATGCTCTCGCGACACCGCTTCGTGCCGCCCCTCTTCAGAAGGCGAAAACGAAAGCTGGTACACTTCCTGCCGCCCGAAATCCTCGGCATAGCGCAGGCAAGCCAAGGAGTTGACTTCGTTGTTGGCCGTAACGGCCAACATCCGTCCGAGGCCGGCGTAGTCGATCCGGTCGCGTGTCGCCTCCGCAAGCGCGCTGCCGTAGAGGCAGGGCAGGCCCGCCATGCGGCTGTCGCGGACGTTTTCCGAGTCCGTGTCAACTAAGAAGACCGAATAGCCTTCATCGCGCAGTGCACCGGCCAGTGCCCTCACCCATGGATGTGCCCCCACGAAAAGTATGCCCTGCGGATTGGTCTGAACCAGCCCCAGCCGCCGCCCGAGAGGGCCGGCCATCAGTCCGTAAACCAATACCGTTACGAACACCACCAAAAACGTAACCGGAACGATTTCGGCCGCCTGCCGGTAACCGGCTTCCGTTAGGTTCAACGCAAACACGGAAGAAATCGCCGCGGCAACGATCCCCCGCGGTGCCATGCAACACAAGAAAGACCGCTCCTGCCACGAAAGCGCGGAGCCCCACGTGGACGCCAAGACGGAAAGCGGACGCGCCGCGACAATCAGAACCGCCACGAAAACTAGACTTCTCCAATTCAGGCCGCGGAGGTGATCAGGGTCGAGACGAGCCGACAGCACGATGAACAAACCCGAAATCAGCAGGATGCCGAGTGTCTCCTTGAATTCGACGACGTGATGGATCGACGTCCATTTTTGGTTCGCCAGAATGATGCCCATCAGCGTCACCGCGAGAAGCCCCGACTCGTCCTGCAATGCATTGGCCGACGTGAAGGCCAAGAACACCAGCATCAATGAAACCGGATTATGAAGCGAGTCGGGAACCCAGAATCGCGAGAGGACGAGAATCAGAAAGCCGGCGCCCAGGCAGCCGGCCACGCTCCCGGCAACGACGGTCATGCACAGATCGACGGTCGCTTCGTTTACGGCCTGATGGAATGCTCCGGCCTGGATTGCGGTGTAAACCAGCACCGCCAGCATCGCCCCAGCCGGGTCGATGATGATTCCCTCCCACTTCAAGATGGCGGCCACGTTGCCCCGCATTCGCAGATGCCGCAGGATTGGTCCGATGACGGTCGGTCCGGTAACGACGAGAATCGCGCCAAGCAGCGTGGCGACCGGCCACGCGAACTCCAGCACGTAGTGTGCTGCGGTCGCCCCGATAATCCAGGAAACCACAGCGCCGACGGTTGTCAGCAGGAGGAATGGACCTCCAATGTTTCGGAGTTCGCGGAGTTTCAGGTTCAGCCCGCCCTCGTACAGGATCACCGCAACCGAAAGCGATACCGCCGGCAACAGCAAATCGCCCAGCAGTGTGTCGGGATGAAGCCAGCCCGTGACGGGGCCTACTAGGATGCCCGTCGTCAGCAACAAGAGAATGGAAGGGAGCCGCAGCCACCACGCCCCCCACTGCGCGAGCACCCCCAGGACCAGGATCCCGGCCAACTGAAGCAACGGACCGTGTGACAATTGGAATGCCTTTTTAGTTGGACAGCGCCACTTGGCAGAGAATACGGAACACTCCGCCTTCATCCCCGAGGCATGCTTTTCCAGATCCTCCCGACACACGTCGGGGGCTTCCCCTTCGTACACTCCCACGGCGCGAGGACGGAGAGTTGACCGATTTTTTCCGCCGGCTGACCCACACGCACACCATAGGCCGGCACGCGCACCATGACACTGGCGGCACGGGCCACCTGTATCAGGGCCGCTTCCTCGATTGCCCGCCGGCGTTTCCTACTCCTCCGGCGAATCCTCTTCCGGATCCTCCGGACTCCGGCTCCGCAATTCTGCCAGAACTGCCCGCGCCCGCTCGGCATCCGTCCCGCGGACTACCACCTGGACTTCTCCAGGCGCCTCGGCACGAAAACCCGCAGTGTACGCGCCGACCGCCTCCGCACGGATGCCCTCGGCGTCCAATGCCGCAACAATCGGCGCAGCTTCCAACTCATGCCTGAGACTTGCAATCACTTCCAGCCGATCCGAGTCGTCGTGGGCCATCGGTCCCTCCGCTGTACGTTGAGGTATCGTTCGTCTCCACAGAAATGCGGCCGTCCATTATCCGCTACACGTCTCATCCAATTCGCGTAGATACTCCAGTGCCTCCTCGACCTCCGGTACTTCCACGCCAGTCTGCCGTCCGGCCCGATCGCACTCGGCCAACAGCCGCAATTCTTCATAATCCTCCGACGCCTGCAGCCGCCGCCGGGAGCGTGCGCCCAAGGTCCCGTCCAACAGTGCGTGCCCGTCCGCGTGGTGCTCGATCAGCCACGCGGTTCGCGGTGTAATGAAGCCCTCAAGTGCGTCCAGCCCCGCCGCAATGTGATCCTGCGGGTCGATCGCTTTGCCCACGTCGTGAAGCAACGCCGCCAGCAAGAATTCCTCGTCGTACGGCAACTCTTCGCGCGCAAGATCGAAAACCTGCAGGCTGTGGTAGAGTGCGTCGCCCTCCGGGTGATACGTCCGGCTCTGCTTCACCTGCTCCAACGGCAGCAGCAGCATCTGATAAATCTGGAACCGGTCGAGCTTGCTTTCCGCCTCCAGCACCGTCTGATCGAGCGAGACGTCCGGATACTGCTCGGCAAGGAGTTGCTCCAGCTCGGCAATGCTCGCCCGCTCGATCGCCTTGCCGGTGATCGAGCTCTTGAAAACATAGTGGGCCTTGTTCGCCGGGTAAAGGGTCAGTTCAAACGTGAAATGGTCCTGGATGTGGACGTGTGTGTAGACATTCTCTTCCCCCTGCTTGCGGACCCGCTTTCGCTCGACGTCGTACACAATCCCTTCGGATTCGAGCACACCGGTGACCGATTCCACGCTGTCGGAAAACACGTGCAAATCGATATCCGATCCCTGCCGGACGTGCCCCGTCAGCGTGCTGCCGATCAGCCGCGGGCGGAACAGCCGCAGGATCCGCATCATCCGCAATGCCTCCAGCCGCATCTCGCGCAGATTTTCCGTGCGGCGATGCCCCTCGTGGATCCGCGCCATCTCCTGGATCTGGTCGCGAATCTCCCGGTTGCTGGGCAGGTCGGAGGGCTTGAACTGGCCGGAGTAGATGCGGCGGGCCGCCTTCATTTTCGCCCGGAAGTACTCCGCCTCTTCCCGGGCGTACATCAGCCGGGCCGCCTCCCAGGCCACCCGACGACGCATCTTGTCGTTGGACATGATCGATTGCGCCGAAACAACGCCCGTCAATGCGGCGCAGGGCAATTCCTTGTCGCGAGTCACTCAATCACTATCGTACTATACGCAACTGCCACCCCTCCGTTCAACGGTAACCGTTCACGGGGCGATCGGGGACTGGTCCATTTTTCGGCCAGTTGGCGTATTTCGGCGACAAAAACGTTGGCCGAAAACATGGACCTGTCCCCCTCTCTTCCGCCCCGTGAACGGTTACGTTCAACGCCACCCGCCGCATGACGCCAGTGGCGCCCCGTCGCTGCCGAGTGAAACCGTGGCGGCGCATGCAACACACCCCTCAATGGTGGCAATCTGGCAAGATCCATTAAATCCTTGTCCCGAAACGAGATAGGAGTATCAACTGCACCATGCAACACCCCTTGGTGCGTTGCGTAGGCGGCGACAGCACACAGCCCCGTCCGATTCCATCCTCCACCTCCACCCTATCCCAGCGGCTGCCCACCTCATTGCCTGTTTCCGCCCCGAGAAGTAAAATGCGAGCTTTTCATAGGCCGCCCGCGGCTTCGCCAGGCCCCAAGCGACCGGCGACCGCCTCACCCCGAGGCAAAAGGCTGTTCCCCCCGGCCACCTCACGGGCAGCCGCTCCGCTGGGTGCTCGACACGGTGGAACGAGCGGCACGGCAGTGGCTCCGGGACTGGCGAGACAACTTCAGGCGCAGTAAGGCTCACTTCACGAGAGGACTAGCAGCTATCATGGCAGAAAAGTGCGATTTCGGATTGGTCGGTCTGGCGGTGATGGGCGAGAATCTCGCCTTGAACGTCGAAAGCCGCGGCTACAGCGTGGCCGTGTTCAACCGCACGACGAGCAAGGTCGATGAGTTCATGGCCGGTCGGGCCGCCGGCAAGAAGTTTGTCGGCTGCCATTCACTCGACGAGTTGGTCGAGAACCTCAAGGCCCCTCGCAAGGTCATGCTCATGGTGAAGGCCGGCCCCGCCGTCGACGCCTTCATCGACAGCCTTATTCCGCTGCTATCGCCCGGCGACGTCATCATCGACGGCGGCAATACCCACTTTGCCGACACCGAGCGCCGTACCGCTCATGTCGAGTCGAACGGCCTGTTGTACATCGGCACCGGTGTCTCCGGCGGGGAAGAGGGCGCCCTGAAGGGCCCGAGCATCATGCCCGGCGGAAGCCCCGACGCCTGGCCCATCGTCAAGCCGATCTTCCAGGCCATTTCGGCCAAGGTCGGCCCGAACAACGACATCCCTTGCTGCGAATGGGTCGGGCCGCGCGGCGCCGGCCATTACGTCAAGATGGTCCACAACGGCATCGAGTACGGCGACATGCAGTTGATCTGCGAAGCCTATTGGATGCTCAAGCACGCCCTCGGCCTCACCAACGAGGAACTCTACGACACGTTCGCCGAGTGGAACCGCGGCGACCTGGACAGCTACCTCATCGAGATCACCCGCGACATCTTCAGCGTCAAGGATGAGGAAACCGGCAAGTACCTTGTCGACCTGATCCTCGACACCGCCGGCGCCAAGGGCACCGGCAAGTGGATGAGCCAACTGGCCCTCGACCTGGGCGTGCCCAGCACCCTGGTGACGGAGGCCGTCTACGCCCGCTGCCTCTCCGCGATCAAGGACGCACGGGTTCGTGCCAGCAAGGTGCTCACCGGCCCCTCCGGTCAGAAGTATTCCGGCGACCGTAAGGAGTTCATCGAGCAGATCCGCCAGGCGCTCTACGCCTCGAAAGTGTGCAGCTACGCCCAAGGCTTCGTGCAGATGCAGGCGGCGGCGATCGAGCACGACTGGCCCTTGGATTTCAGCTCGATCCCGCTCCTCTGGCGCGGCGGCTGCATCATCCGTGCGGTCTTTCTCCAGCGCATCAAAGAGGCTTTCGACGCCGATCCTAAGCTCGAAAACCTCCTTCTGGCCCCCTATTTCCGCGAGGCGGTCGAAAAGGCGCAGCCGGCTTGGCGCAACGTGGTCAGCACGGCGGTCCAGATGGGCATCCCGACCCCGGCCTTCTCCACGGCCCTGGCCTACTACGATGGCTACCGCTCCGACCGCCTGCCCGCCAACCTGCTGCAGGCTCAGCGCGATTACTTCGGCGCCCACACCTATCACCGCGTCGACAAGCCGGGGGAAGGTCCCTTTCATACCGACTGGATCCGCGAGCGGAAACAGCCGTAAGCTCCGGCTCAACCAACAAAACGCATCCGACTGCAAGAGAGATTGGTAAAGAACAATGTCCGTCGAAAGCTACTTGAACGAAATGTTCGGCCTGAAAGGCCAGGTCGCCGTCGTCATCGGCGGCGCGGGCGTGCTCGGCTCGGCCATGTGCCAGGGACTCGCCCGCGCCGGGGCCCACGTCGTCGTCGCCGACGTGACCGAACCCGCCTGCAACAACTGCGTCGAAAAGCTCAAAGAATTGAACTGCGCCGCCAGCGGCATGGTGATCGACGTCACCTCGCGATCCTCTATCGAGGCGGTCCTGGCGAAAGCCCGCGAGATTACCGGGCGTGTGGATATCCTCGTCAATTGTGCGGGTGTGAACCACGGCAGCGACTTCCTCGATCACCCCGAGGAAAAGTGGGACTTCGTCATGAGCATCAACCTCAAGGGCGTATTCCTCGCCTGCCAGGTATTCGGAAAGCACATGGTGGAGGCCGGAGGCGGCTCGATCGTCAACATCGGCAGCGTAACCAGCCACCTGCCGCTCAGCCGAGTGTTCGGCTACGCCGCCTCCAAGGCCGGCGTGCTGAACCTGACACGCAACATCGCCCACGACTTCGGCGCCAAGGGGGTCCGGGTCAACTGCATCTGCCCCGGTTTCTTCCCTGCCGAGCAGAACCGCAAACTTCTGGACGAGAAGCGGGTCGACAGCATCATGCGCCACACCCCCATGCATCGCTACGGCGAGCCCGAGGAACTGGTCGGCGCCTTGCTACTGTTGGTTGCGCCCAAGGGCGGCAGTTTTATCACCGGCACCCACGTCAACGTCGACGGCGGTTTTACGGCGGCCTGGTTCTGAGCGTTGTGTGCGTTCGCCCGGCCGTTGGAATTCCCGCCACGACTGCCACGACTGATGTGCTGCTTTAGAGTCGCGACGGCACCGGATTGTCGAATTCGACGTTTGCGAAAGACACCCCCCTTTCATCCGGACTCAGCAGGAGAAGGAGGCTGATCTGGCTTTGAACGTCTTCGGGCAGGTCTTTGAAATGCTGCCAGATCGCATCATGTCGATCGGCCTTGCTCAAATCGACAAAATCCGGGTTGACGATGCGGACCCGAACGGATGCCGAGTTCTGGCGGTAAACGGTCACTTCCGCCTGGGGATGGTGCATCTCGTAGCCGGCAAGGGCATCTGCTATCGCTTGAAGGGAAGCGTCGATATTGCCTCGTATCTCCAACATGATCTAGAGTCTCCCGTCTGCCCAACGAATGATTTGTGCCACGGCAGCCAAGAACGCGTCGGCATCGCGTCGCTTGACGGTGCCGGGCTGATATCGAAGCTCGGTATCTCAAGTATTGACAGCAGCAAACGCTTTCGAGACCTCCGATGGAAACGAATAACCACCGCTCTCGAAGTACTGTCGACGAAGCCAATCGTAATTGTGCGCGCGACTCCCGCGGAATTCCGCCAGCATGTCTCGGCGCGGCCTCTCGGGCAAGATGGAAAGGATCATCGCCTTCAGTATGCACTCCACCGCGTATCCGGCAAGGTAGACAGCACCAGTTGTGCGAGCCGCCTCCACGAGAAAGCTCGCGTCCTCAAAACGCTGCTTGGCCGATCGGTAGAATGTTCTCGCTTCCGGAGCTTGGGGCAACGCCATAGGACGAGTTCGTGGCCGAATCGCACTCGCATGGTAAGATTATACCCCCGTTGGGTCTCCGCCGCAACCGGCTGCTAGTGTCGTCCCCCGCCACCAGATTGCCAGTGCAGTACTAGCGCATCGCTGCTGTTCGACCTCATGCACACAACCAGTTCAGACCGCCGCTAAACGATGTTCAAATCCATCGGAGAAACCATGCCCCACACAATCGTGATCTTCGGTGCTTCGGGCGACCTGACAAGCCGCAAACTGGTACCGGCGCTCTACGAGTTGCATCGCAAGGGCCGCCTGCCCGAGGAGACCCGCATCGTCGGGTTCTCCCGGACACCGTTCAGTCACGACGACTGGCGGGCTCGACTCGCGGAATCCACGGCCCAGTTCGTCGGCGACAGGTTCGACACGGCCGCCTGGCAGACCTTTGCCCCTTCGGTCTTCTACCAGCCGGGCGATATCGACAACTCCGACGCCTTCCTCACCCTTCGCCATTTCCTCGACGACCTGGAAGGCCCTGGCCGGACGGAGCGAATCTACTATCTTTCCACCGCGCCGCGGTTCTACGAGCCGGCGATCGCCGGACTCGGTCGCGCAGGGATGGCCGAGCAGTCGCCAGGCATTCGCCGCATTGTTGTGGAAAAGCCGTTCGGCGTCGATCTTTCCAGTGCCAGGCAGCTCAACGAAGCGGCTCCACGAGGTTTTCGAGGAAGAGCAGGTCTACCGCATCGACCATTACCTCGGCAAGGAAACGGTTCAGAACGTGCTCGTGCTGCGGTTTGCCAACGCCATCTTCGAACCCATCTGGAATCGCAACTACATCGATCATGTGCAGATCACGGCGGCCGAGGAGGTCACGATCGGACACCGCGCCGGCTATTACGACACCGCCGGACTCCTGCGCGACATGTTCCAGAACCACCTCCTCCAGTTGCTGACCCTGACCGCCATGGAAGCCCCGGCCCGCTTCGAGGCCGACGCCGTCCGCGACGAAAAGGTGAAAATCCTCCGTGCGATTCGTCCCATGCGGCCGGAAGACGTCGCCGCCAACACCATTCGTGGGCAGTACCGAAAGTACCGCGACGAACCGAACGTCGGCCCGGGCAGCCACACACCGACTTTTGGTGTCGTCAAGCTCCACGTCGACAACTGGCGCTGGCAAGGCGTGCCGTTTTATCTCCGCAGTGGAAAGGCGATGTCATGCCGGACCACGCAAGTCGTCATTCAGTTTCGTGAGCCGCCGCACATGATGTTCCCGGAAGGGGCGAGGAACGTCCAGGAAGCCAACCGGCTGGTTCTACAGATCCAGCCGGCTGAAGGGGTCCAGTTGCACTTCCTTACCAAGGTCCCCGACGCCGGCATGCAGTTGCGTATGACCGACCTCGATTTCCGCTTCCGCCAGAAGTTCGCCACCGGAATTCCCGATTCGTACCAGCGGCTCCTGCTTGACGTGATGCACGGCGACGCAAGTCTCTTCGCCCGATCCGACGAGGTCGAACTGGCCTGGGGCATTATCGATCCGATTCAGGCGGTCTGGGACCGCCCTGGGCCGCCGGAACTTGCCCTCTACGAGGAGGGTGGCTGGGGGCCGCCGACGTCCAACGAGTGGATGCATCGCCAGGGCCGCCAATGGTTCGACACCTGCCCCGTCCTCTGAAGGCGGACGCAACTGGGCTCGAAATCTCGCCAGCGGCTCCATCTCGCCACGCGATAGCCAGCGCCGCACATTCTTTGGCCGCCGCGGGTACAATGCACAGGTTCGCACGTCGGTTTACAGGAGCACCAGCAATCGTTCCCGGGGCGGAAGAGGGGGACTGGTCCATTTTTAGGGCCAACGCTTTTGCGCCCAAACACTAGAAATGGCCGAAAAATGGACCAGTCCCCAGCCGTGGGCGTGAACGGTTACCGAGCACCCTATTCCCGCGCCCATTGACATGCCGCCGGCCCATTCTCAAGACGTTCTTTGCATTGGCCCTCTTGCCCTCGACTTTCCGGTGGTTCAGGCGGCGGCTGAGCGGCTACAGTGACTGGCCGATGCGGGTGATTGCACGGCGACTGGGCGCCGGATACACGCTCTGCGAGGTCCTGCTCGACCAGTTCATCCTCAACGTCACGAAAGGCCGCAAGGCGAAACGGTTCATCCACGCAACCGACGAGGAGCGGCCCAGCGGAGCGCAACTCATGGGCGCCCAGCCCGAGCAGTTCGCTCCCGCCGCCAGGAAGCTCGTCGAGGCCGGCTTCGACGCCATCGACATCAACTTCGGCTGCCCGGTCAAGAAGGTGCTGGGCCGCTGCCGAGGCGGCTTTCTCCTCAGCCAGCCGCAGACCGCGCTGGACATCGTTGCACGCGTCCGCGACGCCGTGCCGCCGACGGTGCCCGTGACCGTGAAGATGCGCCGGGGAATGGACGATTCCTCGGAAAGCCGCGACCGCTTCTACGCCATTTTTGACGGTGCGTTTGCTCTTGGGGTCGACGCGATCACGGTCCACGGCCGCACTGTCCGGCAACGCTACGACGGCCCGAGTTCTTGGGATTTTCTGCGCGAAGTGAAGCAGCATGCCGGCCAGCGCGTTGTGTTCGGCAGCGGCGACCTGTTCACTCCCCAGGACTGCCGGGACATGATGTCCCGGACGGGCGTCGACGGCGTCACCGTCGCTCGGGGCGCCATCGGCAATCCATGGATTTTCCAGCAAGCGAGGGCCCTCTTTACAGGTCTCCCCTTGCCTTCCCCGCCAACCGTTGCCGAACAGCGCGCGGTCATCGAGGAGCATTATGCCCTCGCCGAACAAATCTACAGTCCGGCTCATTGCCTCGGTTCGATGAAGAAGTTCGGCATCAAGTACTCGCGGCTTCACCCCAACTCCGAGCAAGTCCGGGACGGCTTTTTCGCCGCCCGCAACCCCGAGCAGTGGCGCAGCGTGCTGGAGACATGGTACGGCTCGACGTCCCGGTAATAGGGTCGCCGGTAGGGCAGTGAAAGCGGGCGGGGTGAGATGGGGGCCGACGGCCGACTGACCGCCATCACCGGGTGGCGCGAGTTGACGTTCAATTCCGAAAACCCTGGCGACCGACACTCCGGTACACACTATGGTTTTGCCGCCAGGTGATCACGGATCTTCTCGAGCAGGTCAACCATTAGCTTTTCCGTATATTGACGCGGCAAATACGATTCGAACCGCTCCAGCACGTGCCGGGCTTCGGCACTGTGCATTGACATGAGAGCTGTTGCGCACGCCTTGTGAATCTGGTAGTTATCGACGGCCAGACATCGCTTAATTTCGTCGACGATGCTGGGATTTGTGGGGTCCAATGCCAATAACGCTTTCAGGGCCTCATCGGTACATTGGGGACAAGGACCGCTCCAGGTGGACTGCCAAGCGCTCAGGATTGCGTCGAACGCAGCCGTCGGTGGGGTGCGCATCTTGCCGACAATTGTGATCGCGTTCTTGTATATCGCGTACTCCTTGACCGTGAGCAAAGGTAAAAAGACTGGAAAGAGTGCACCATTCAGTTTGCGACGAACCTGCGGCTCAAGAATCCTGGCGACGTCGCGCCAGCGGCGTTTTTCCGTGAGATCCTGAAGCTGAGCGATTTCGTTCTCGGTCATGATTCTTGCCTCGCGGCACGACTTCTCTTCTTGCCGCCAGCGATTGGCAGCCGGTCGGCGCATTGTAGTACAGGACAAGGACATTCACCATCCTGAGGCAAGAATTGCCGAATCGCCCCAGGCTCCAGCCGATACGTATGCCAAGTTCCGCCTCGGCGCGGCCGACTTGCTCTTCGCTAGCTGGCGTTCCGAATGATTAGATTGATAATTGAC
>JAXGMN010000111.1:0-14236 GCA_040768665.1 Thermoguttaceae bacterium | reverse complement strand
AAACACTGCTTGGAGTTGTGGTAAGCCCGGTCCGAATGGTTCGCCCCTACAACTCCAAGCAGTGCCACACCGACGGCAGCCGCGAGATCAGCGCAACCCCGCCATGTCCGTCAGTCGTGTGCCACTGCTTGCGATTGAATCGGTCTTCCATACGAGAAGCGCTTACCACAATCGCAAGCAGTGCGGAAGCGCTTGACAGCACCGATTCGCGTATGCGTGGCTACAGCTCACTCTCTTCGAATTGCCCCCAGAAGAAGGTTTTCCCGTCGACTTTCCCCTTCTGCGTACCGTTCGAGAGTGGCCAGCACCACAAGCCGGTCGCCGGCCGCAACTCACCCGTGACAACGTCTCGCACGTACTTTATCTGGTCCTGATGGAAATTATCGACCTCATAAAAAACATCGAAATCCTGAAGCTGTTCCGGCAGTACCTGTTCGGCTACGACCGGATCATGGTCAATTCCGGCACTGGTGCGGACGAACAAGTCACGCCCATTGTCCCAATCCTGGACCACCAGCCAATCCCTATGTTCTCCCGAGATTGCGGTCACGGGCGAAACGGATGCGGCTTCCGGGACAGCCGAGACGATCAAGCGGACGATCAAGCAACAGGCCGCGACGGCAGCACACATGGCGAGAAATGCGAATGAATCGCGCAGTAATTGCCGCATAGCATCACCCTTTCTCGTTGGTTCTGTTCCGACCAACGCGGTTTTGTCCTTCTGCCGGACGCAATTGCAGGCATACCACTGCCAAGGGTTGCACCGCCGGCTGAAGTGGACCCCGTTCATTGGCCGGCAGCGAGCGGTGGATGTCGCCCTCACGCCGGCCGGATCGGCGAACACAGGCACGACGGTTGCGAAAGAACCGCCAAGCGCTCTTCGCACGAACCTCCTCTCTGCTCCGTGTATTGGCAGAAAGCCGGCGCCCCCAGCCGCGCGCGGGCGGCCGAGGGCGTAGCCCATTGCCGCCGTTTCATTCCACCAATTGGAGTTCCAGCAGCGCCAGGTCGGTCAGATCGGCGTTTTTCTTGCCCGGGCGCGACTTGCCTTGTTCACGCGCGGTCTGGTCGGCGGCCAGGATGGACAAGAGGTCGTCGTTCGATGCGTCCGACAAGGTGCGCGTCGCTCTGCTGTCGGCCAGCAGTTGCTGTGGCGCGGAAGTGCTGCCGTCCTGGAACACCACGATCGACGTTCCGTCACTGTCGCCGTCGGCGTCGGTGTTGAGGGTGGAGTCGTAGTCGAGCGTCGCGTGCACGATGTCGTTGATCGTGAAGGTAACGCTTCCGACACTCTTATCCAAATTCCCGCTGTAGATCGTTGTCCACCCGCTGGCGTCGGTGCCGGCGGTGCTCAATAGGCCATGGCTCCAACTCCCTTGAATGGTCGCATTGGATACTGGCGATCCGTTTCCATCCTGAACCAGGATCGTCACGGTCGCCGCCCACTTCTTCTTGTTCACCGCCTTGCTGGTGCCTTCCATATCGGCCACGTGCACGGCCGCGGCAGAAACAGGCGCAACGGTAACTGTCACGGTAGCCTGAGCGGCGCCCCCGTTGCCGTCATCGACCGTCAAGGTCGCCGTGTAGTCGCCCACGTCCGCGTAGATATGGCTGACGTCGGCTCCCTCGCCGGTCGCCCCGTCGCCGAAGTCCCAGGTGTAGGTGAGCGTCTGATCGTTCACCGCGGTGCCGTCCAGGTTGTCGTAGTCGTAGGAGGCTGAGCCGTCGAATGTGATCGACTGGCCCGGAAGTCCGCTGTAGGGCCCACCGGGAACAGCCACCGGGACATCGTTCACCTCGACGATGGAGGCCGTGGTGGTCGCGACGTCCGATCCGCCCTTCCCGTCGTCGACGGTGAGTGTGACGGCGAATTCGCCGCCCCAGAGGTACGTGTGCTCGGGCGCGACGCCGGTTGAGCTGCTGCCGTCGCCAAAGTCCCAGAGATACGTGAGCGGATCGGCGTCGGGATCGATGGAAGCGGAGGCATCGAACGAGACGGCGGCATCTTCCATGGCGGCGTACGGACCGCCCGCGTCGCCCGTGGGCGGGTTGTTCGGTTCGGGAGGTGTGGGAGGCGGGCCGGCGTAGCGTTGGATGAACACGCCCTGGTCGTCGCCTATACCGGCACCGGACCAAGCCACCACGAAATTGCCGCTGGGATCCACGGCAACGGAAGCCTTGGACTGGATGCCAGCTTGAGTGGTGTTCACAACGAATGGCACTGTGTCGACAAGTGTCCCGTCCGCTGCCAATCGCTGTGCGTAAATGGTATCGTTGGTCGTGTTGGTCGTCCGGCTCCAAGCCGTGATGACGTCGCCGTCCGGCTCGATATCGATGCTACGGACTTCCGAAGATTCCAGAGTGAACTGCGCCCCGCGCGGAGTGCCGTCCGGGTTATAGTACTGCCCTCCATCGTACCACGTAGCGACGAATCCACCGGCGTCGTCCAACGCGATGTCGTGGGCCCATTCGGCAACTCCGGGCGCTACACAGACCCTTGATCCCAGAGCTTTGCCGGTTCGATCGTAATGTTGGACGAACAGCTCCGGATACGTATAAATCGCTGCAAACTCTCCCCCGCGGTTCATGTCCACGCGCCCGGAAGCAACAACGATTGAGCCTGGAGCGTCTATGGTAATTCTCCTGGTGAGCGCTCCAGTCGAGGCGAAAAGGTGCATCTGGAAATAGACATCTGTATCGCCACTGCGCGTAACAGAGGCATTGGAACCGACCACGAAGTTGCCTTGTGAATCCATACCGATTGAAGTAGCCGCAGCAGTACCCGTGGCTATGGAGAACTCAGGTCCCATGGGTGATCCGTCGGCCTGGAACATGCGACCGCGCAGTCCGAGAGCGGATTGCCACACGACCGCAAAACTGCCCGCCGTGGCAGCCTTGGCTACCAAAGGCGAAGTCTGAGTTCCATCCGTCACAGTGTTCACCAAAATGGTCTCGCCGATGGGATTGCCCGAAGCGTCAAATTGGCGCGCGAAGATTCCCGTGGCGTCTCCCACTCCTTCTCCCTGCCAGACAACCACCGACCTGCCTTGGTCATCAGTGGCAATGCTGTGCCATTTAGATTTCCACCAGTCGCTCAAGTCCTGACTGCCACCGACATATGCATTCACAAGAGTTTCGGGGCCCACTGGCGCTATGCCCGTTTGTTGGTAAGCAAAGTCCGCTGTAAGAGTGTCGCCACTTCCCGACACGCTTACGGTCGCAGCCGAAAATGTCGATACGCTCCAGCCAGGCTCTCTCAAGACGGTCATAACCGAATGATCTCCGGGTCGAAGATCACCGATCAAGTAATTGCCCGTGTCCTCAGTGATCGCTGTTTCTTCCCACGGGTCGTACTGCGCGTTGCCGTTTCCATCCACGAATACTCGCCAGCCTTCCAGACCTTGATCGGAGCCCGCGACCACAGTGCCGGACACTGATCCCAGCCCAAAGCTCCCAAAATCCCTGTCGCTGATGATGTCTGAATCGGTATTCACGGTAACTATGTGCGTTCCCGGTGAGGCGATATCCGTCCTGAAGAGTTTTCCGTCGTAGTACTGGGCAATCCAAAGGGCGTTGCCGTCAATAGCGAGCCCCGCTGCGCGCCGAATATCTCCTCCAGAAGGGGTTAGAAACGACCGCAAAACGGTTCCGTTCGCAGGGTCAATCTCATAGGTTCGATTCAACTCGGGTTGCGGGTCGGACCAGCGGTTCATCCAGAGGTGCTGGCCATCGGAAGCCAAGCTTTGCAGTGTGCTGAGGCCGTCGCCGGGTGCAGGAAAAGAACTGAGAACGGCACCATCGGAAGGCTGAACTTCGTAGATCATTGCGGTATCTGAATCTGCAATCCAAAGGCTTCCAGCGTGCCACGTGATCCCCCGGCCATAGGTGCCGGGAGCCGGAAACGACTGCAAGAGGGCTCCTTGATGATCAAACCGTACCACGAGATCACTGCCCGGATTCACGCCCCAGAAATCCTGACCGTCGTGTGATATGTCGAAGAAATCCATTTCGGCAGGAACACTGAAAGACGAGATGACGCCGCCGTCTACCGGGCTCAATTCGTAGACCCTCTTCTCGTACCTCGCAAGGCAGTAGATCGACATCGACATGTCAGGCAGCGAGGATTCCGCCCACGCCAACCCAATCGGATTGGCGGCTGGTGTATCGAAGTCGGCTTGAACGTCCCCCAGCAGCCCAGGCCCCGATATAGGCGCAGGAGACGTCTGCATCCACCCTTCGGGAACGACTTGAGCAATCGTGTAGTCTCTTGCGGGGAGCCCGCCGAACTGGTAGGCTCCCGTCGAATCGGTCTCCGTCGATAGTTCGCCCGTGTCGAGGACACCATTTTGGTTCTGGTCCAGGTAAATGGTGACGCCCGGCATGGCAAGCTGCGAATCATCGGCATCGAAGATGCCGTTGCCGCTGATGTCCTCGAACAGACAGCCCTGGATGGTGGCCAGGAGTTGCCGCTCCTCAAGCCGTTCTAACCGTAGGAGGGTTTGCCTCAACGGTCTCCGCGATCGGCTGCCGGTTCTTTTGTTGCGTCGCGATTGCCGCGATGGAATCCATCTCTGAACCGCGAGGTTCGCTAAAGTAGCCATGGCTGTAATCCTGTTTTCGTGCGCGGTCCGCGCAGTAAAATAGAGTTGGCTACACCTGCGGGCCGCGCAGACCGTAGGCCCGTGGGGGAGCTTCAGGCCGGTGAGCCGTCTCGTTGGTCGCGGGGGGCTCACCGGCCGACTTTCTTTGGGAACTCGCTGCGTTAGCCCTCTGGCGCAGCCGTTTCAGCGTCGTTGCAGGGCAGCGCAACAAGTCGCATCATGCTTGTCGGAACTTCAGGCCCTCTGGCAACCTCCTCGAGAGTGATTTCCTGTCGCGATCATTTTGGAACGGAAACAATGCCGTTTTATGTTTGAGAACCGGGTGTTACCCCAATTTCTGAAGCGACCTGGTGAATCAGATCGATCATGTCCAGGCAGGCTCCAACTTCGGCGGCAACCGCTGGGTGCCGGGCCAACAGTACTCTGCGATCGATTCCGGCACCGACGGCAAGGGCCGCCAGGTAGGTCTCCAGGGTCTCGATCACACGGGCATCGTCGATCGCCTGCGGACTCACCGGCACCCTGTCCCCGCGGCTCGGTTCAGCAGTCATATCTCGGGCCTCCTAACGCTCGGCGCAGGGCGGACAACGCCCGCGCCCAGGTCTTCTTGACGGCTTCTTCCGACCGCTGCATCCGGACCGCCACCTCGTGGAACGGCAGGCCTTGAAAATGTCGCAAAATGATCACCTCGCGATAATCGGGCGAGAGCCGATCGAGGGCGTTGGACACCACCACGACCCGCTCGCGCTGCGAGGCCTGCTGGCTCGGCGACGCGCCCGGGTCGGCCAGTGCTGCGGAAACCTGCGACGAGTGATCGAGCTCCGCGTCGAGCTGCTGCTCCAGCCGCGGGTTGCGCCGTTTGGTGCCGTAGAATTGCCGCACCACCTCGGCCAGCCGAGAAGCCAGGATGCGGCGGAGCCACTCCACCAGTTCGCGCTCGGTGCTGCCCAGAAAACCGGGGAAGGCTTGCTGGGCATGGAGAAACGTTTCCTGGACCAGGTCCGAGGCACTGACCTTCCCCTGCAACCGTTGATCGATCTGCAGCCGCGAGACGAGCAATAGCCAGCTCCGGTAGATTTCCAGCAACTGCCCTAGCGCCTGGCCTTGCCCTTGACGTGCGAGCGTCAGCAGCGTTTCCGGGTCTTCGTGCGGAGCGTTTGACATGGAAAGCGGCCTCCCTACTAAAAAGGACCGGAATTCAGACCCCATCGGGACCCGAAATCTTCGTCAAACAGAGAGATTGTCAAAAAAATGCAACCGCCCGCCAGACCATCAAGCAGCCCGGCTGCTGAGCCTCTTGAAATCGTGCCGGGTCGTTGAAAAAAGAAATCGCCGATCAACGATGGGGGTTCTCGATTTTGCCATCGGCAGAACACACGAAAACGGCCGGCGAGCAGAGGATCTCTCCAGCTCATCGGTTCGTCTGCGACGCATCTTCCTCTGCCTCGCTCCTTCAGGGGATGTCAGAAAGAAAAATCGCTGCCGAGAATTTGAAGGCGTGCCGACCGCCGCCCCTGCGTCTTTCCTCTCGCTCCGCTGCCTGTCGCCGCACTGACACTCGGACATTGCCCGCCTCTCCAACAGAATTGTCCCGCGCCAAAGATTTCGCATCCCGGTTGCGCTTCGTTTCTAGTCTTTAGTTTATAGGGAGCGGGGCGTACGGCCTGGTGATCGCTCGATAATCTTGGGGGATGGGCAATTGACGTTCCTGGGGCATTGACACTCCCGGGCCATTGCGCAAATTGGCGCTTTGAAGCGGGTTCTCTCTCGGCAAAGCTGACCGCCCCCAAGTTTGACCTGCAAGGGCGTTGGGATGAATGCTGAAGTCAGCGACACTGCGACAATAACGCTCGCAGGAGCCAGGGCAGGTCCCGGCGCGGAAGATTCGCGCGTCCTCGAGTGCCTGGACGACTACATGGCAGCCGTGGGCGAGGGCCGCCGCCCCGACCGCGACGAACTGCTGGCGAGGTACCCCGAGATCGCCGACGAGTTGGCGGCTTGTCTCGACGCCCTGGACCTGATCGACCAGGTGGCTCCGGATCTGGGTGGAAAGCCGTTCCCGGACGGAACGAGCGAGCCAACCGCGCTGGGCACCCTGGGCGATTTTCAGCTCGTGCACGAGCTGGGCCGGGGCGGGATGGGCGTAGTTTACGAGGCCTGGCAGGCTTCGCTGCAGCGGCGCGTGGCCCTGAAGGTGCTCCCCTTTGCCGCCGTCCTCGACCCGCGGCGGTTGCAGCGCTTCCAAAACGAGTCGCTGGCTGCGGCCAGCCTCGACCACCCCGGCATCGTCCGGATCTATTCGGTCGGTTGCGAGCGAGGCGTCCACTTCTATGCCATGCAACTCATCGAGGGCTGCACCCTGGCCCAGATGATCCACGAACTGAAGCAAGCTCCCGGCGGTCAGTCGCAGCCGCCAACGCCGGCCGCGGCCAACGAAACCTCGCCGGCCGCGCCACGCGGTTCCACCGACCGCAAGCCGGCCTGCGGGCCGCCGCACACACCGATTCGCTCGACACGCGATCAGGAATTCTTCAGCTTCACCGCTGGGGTCGGCATCCAGGCGGCCGAGGCCCTGGAGCATGCGCACCAGATGGGCGTGGTCCACCGCGATGTGAAACCGTCGAACCTGATGCTCGACGCGCAGGGGCGGCTGTGGGTGACCGACTTCGGCCTGGCGATGACGCAGTTGGCGGCCGAGTTGACCGTCAGCGGCGACATCCTGGGGACCATCCGCTACATGAGCCCGGAACAGGCCGCGGGCCGCCGCCAGGTGCTGGGGCAGCAGACCGACATCTACTCGCTCGGCGTTACGCTCTACGAGCTCTTGACGCTCCGGCCGCCTTTCGCGGACGACGACCGCCAACACCTGCTGCGGCAGATTGCCGACACGGATCCGCCGCTGCCACGACAGTCTAACCAGGCGATCCCGCAAGACTTGGAAACGATCGTGCTGAAGGCCATGGCCAAGGAGCCGCAGGCCCGCTACGCCACCGCGCAGGAACTGGCCGACGACCTGCGTCGTTTCGTCGAGGACGAGCCGATCCGTGCGCGGCGACCGTCGCCCGCGGCCCGCCTGGCGAAATGGGCCCGCCGGCACCGGACGGTGGTCTGGTCGGCGGTGGTTGTCTTGCTGATGGCGGTGGTGGGCCTGAGCGGGAGCACCGTGCTGGTCATGCAGAAGGAGGCGCAGACGGCCGCCGCGCTGGTGGCGTTGCGGGATCGTGATCGCGAGTTGGAGGTGGCACTGGCCGGCGAGAAGGAGGCGAGGCGGTTGGCAGAAGAAAAGCGACTTGCGGCCGAACGGGAGCAGGCCCGCGCGGACCGGACGCTCAGCAAGATCTGGTCGCACACTGCCACGGCCCTCGACTCGGCGCAATCGCTGTGGTGCCAGGGGCGCTTCCAGGAGTCGCAAGTGCTCTACTTCTATCTCGTCCAGATCTTGGAGGCTATTTACTCACGTTCCGCACCCCCTGGCGGAAGTTGATCTGGACAAGACTGGCAACATCGTGGCATGCTTGGCAAGCTGAGGAAGGTTCAAACGGGAACTGGCCAAGGAGGAGCCATGCATGGATGCCAGCGTTCGGTTCGATACGCAGATTGTTGGTGCCCTGCCGGTGATTGTGCATTACTTCGAGCGGTTGAGGCTGGGCACGGTGGTAGATAAGGCTGCGCCTTGGGAAGGGGGTATACCTCTCGGCAACTTGGTGGAGGTCATGATCGCGAATCGGTTGCTCAGCCCCCAAGCGCAGTACCGTATCGGCGAATGGGCGGGTAAGGCGAGCCTCACCGACTACTACGGCGTGACGGCGGAACAGCTCAACGACGATCTTCTCGGACGGGCGTTGGAGCGTATAGCCAAGCACAGGGACGTGATTGAAGCATCTCTGGTAACTGGGATGATCAAGGTCTTCAAAGTCCAGGTGAACCAGATTCACTTTGACATCACGGACGTGGAACTTTACGGAGCGTATGAGAAGATGTTGACGGAGGGGCAAGCCCCGCCAATGCCCACCTATGGCCGCACGAAGAGCGGACGAAAGAATGTCAAGCAGATCGGCATGGGGCTGAACGTCACGGCCGACGGCGGCGTGCCGATCGGGCATCTGCCCTTGGATGGCAATGCGGCGGAAAGCCCGGTGCACTTGGAAAACCTCCGCGCTCTGGCGAAAACTCTGGGCAAGACGGACTTTCTCTACATCGCCGATACGAAGCTTGACACGATCGACAATCTGCTGACGGTGGCGGCGGGCAATGGCTTCTTCCTTTGCGGCGGCGCCTTCCAGCCGCATCTGCAAGAAGAGTATCTCAAACTGAGACGCCGCGGCAAGATGCACAAGGTGAATTACTTCCCGCAGAGCCAAGCCCATCTGCCGCCAGACAAGAGGGACAAGTACGAAGCCGCCGAAACCACGGTGGTTTTGAAGGGTGAGGTGAACGGTCGGAAGGTGCAGGTGAAATGCCGGTTGATCTTTGTGTGGAGCGAGGCGAAGGCTCGGCAGGAAGAAAAGACCCGAGAACGGCACGTGGCCAAGATCCGCGAGGAAATTGAGGCCGTCGAGCGGAACCTCAACAAGTACAGCTTGATCACGCAAGAGAAGATCCTGGGACGCCTGGAAGCGGCCAAGGCGAAGTACAAGACCGAGGGGAACCTCTTCGAGTACAACCTGACGAAGGACAGGAAGGGCCTCTTTCATCTGACGTGGAAGATCGATGCCCAGAAGCTTCAGCGCGCGAAGCAGTTGGAAGGCGTGTACGTGCTGAAGACGAACCTGCCGTCGAAGCGTTGCCCCACGGGGAAAGCGTTGTCCACCTACAAAGAGCAAAGCCAGGTAGAACGTCGATTTCACCACTGCAAAGGCCCGCTGGCGGTGGCGCCAATGTTCCTGGAAAAGCCGGAGCGGATGGCGGGGCTGTTGTGTATTCTGGTGTGGGCGCTGATGGTATTGGCTTTGATGGAGCGTCAGACGCGCCGCAGCTTGAAAGGTAAGCCGATGTACGGTCTGTACCCGGAGAACCGCCCCAGCCCTGCACCTACCGGGCCGGCGATCCTCAAAGCCTTCAGCACGCTGTGTATTGTAATCGTGAAGGACCACGGCGAGATCTCGCGTCGACTTGCTCAGCCGACCCCAGTTCAACGACAGTTACTGAACCTGCTTGGCATACCACCGGATGGGCTCCGAACCTTCAAACGGAGGTGCGGAACGTGAGTATTTACAGCGGCGTCCCGCGCGGGGCCGAGAACGAGCAGGTCTACGGCCAGCTCCTGGCCACCGCATTGACCAACTATGGGGAGTTGTTGCACGCTTCCGGGAGGCTCGCGGAAGCGGAGAAGGTGTATCGCAAGACAATCGCCGTGTATGGGCCGCTGGTTGAGGTGGAGCCCAGGTTGGCATCCTGGTTTTGCTGGGAGACCGCCGGCGTGTTCCGCGATCTGGGTACGTTGTTCACCGAGACAGGACGGCTCCAGGAGGCCGAGGCGGCCTTCCGGCAGGCCCTGGCCAGCGCGGAGAAAGTGGACAGCTCTCTGGCCGATCTGGCGGATTTCTCGCGGTCGCGAAGTTACGAGGGATTGGGCGAAGTTTTTTGGGCGTCCGGGCGGCGTGACGATGCTCGGGCAGCCTACCGGGAGTCGCTGGCGATTCGCGCAGACAACGCCTGGCTCTTGGCGACCTGCCCCGATCCGCAGTACCGCGATCCGGCCCGCGCCGTGGAAATTGCGGAGAAGTCGCGCCCGGAATCGTTCGACAAGCAGGACCGCTGGAAGGTCTGGATGACGCTGGGAGTCGCCCGTTATCGGCTGGCTGACTGGCAGGGAGCGGTCGAGGCGCTGGGGAAGTCGGTCGAACAGCATTCGTGGGAGAGCTACGTCGATCGGTTGTTTCTGGGAATGGCCCATTGGCAGCTTGGGCACAGAGAGGAGGCCCGCCGGTGGTACCGGGAGGCGATCGAGTGGACGGAGAGAAACAAGCCAAAGGACCCGCAGTTTGGCCGATTTCGGGTGGAGGCGGAGATGCTGATGGGCGATGCGGTCGGAGAAACAGACGAGCGGGATGAGCCAGGGGAGGTGGAGAAGTGAAGGAGACGCCATAGTTGTCGTTTGGCCGAAGGCCATGTTCATCGTAGCCTGGGGCAACGCGTAGCGCCGCCCCGGGAGATGGAAAACGCAAGACGAGGTGTTTGGCCAAGGGCCATATTCATCGTAGCCTGGGGCAACGCGTAGCGCCGCCCCAGGAGATGGAAAACGCAAGACGAGGTGTTTGGCCGAAGGCCATGTTCATCGTAGCCTGGGGCAACGCGTAGCGCCGCCCCAGGAGATGGAAAACGCAAGACGAGGTGTTTGGCCGAAGGCCATGTTCATCGTAGCCTGGGGCAACGCGTAGCGCCGCCCCAGGAGATGGAAAACGCAAGACGAGGTGTTTGGCCGAAGGCCATGTTCATCGTAGCCTGGGGCAACGCGTAGCGCCGCCCCAGGAGATGGAAAACGCAAGACGAGGTGTTTGGCCGAAGGCCATGTTCATCGTAGCCTGGGGCAACGCGTAGCGCCGCCCCAGGAGATGGAAAACGCAAGACGAGGTGTTTGGCCGAAGGCCATGTTCATCGTAGCCTGGGGCAACGCGTAGCGCCGCCCCAGGAGATGGAAAACGCAAGACGAGGTGTTTGGCCGAAGGCCATGTTCATCGTAGCCTGGGGCAACGCGTAGCGCCGCCCCAGGAGATGGAAAACGCAAGACGAGGTGTTTGGCCGAAGGCCATGTTCATCGTAGCCTGGGGCAACGCGTAGCGCCGCCCCAGGAGATGGAAAACGCAAGACGAGGTGTTTGGCCGAAGGCCATATTCATCGTAGCCTGGGGCAACGCGTAGCGCCGCCCCAGGAGATGGAGAACACAAGACGAAGTGGTTTGGCCGAAGGCCATGTTCATCGTAGCCTGGGGCAACGCGTAGCGACGCCCCAGGAGATGGATGAATATGGCCGTTGGCCAAACAAGATGTGACGTCGCTCGCCTTCCTGGGGTGCTACCCCAGGCTACGGTGATAATGGCCTTTGGCCAAGAGCTTTTTGCGTTTCATCCCTGCGGGATGGAGATCATCATGAGACGGATAGGCACTCGTTCTTGCCGCCCGCCTGGCTTGGATTGGCGGCGGGCTGGCTTCACGCTGGTGGAACTGCTGGTGGTGATTGCCGTCATCGGCGTTCTCGTGGCGCTGCTGCTGCCGGCGGTGCAGGCGGCGCGGGGGGCTGCGCGTCGGGCGCAGTGTACGAACCACCTGAAGCAACTCGCGGTGGCAATGCACAACTACCACGACGTCCACCGGATGTTGCCCATGGGGCACTACGAGAACGGTTTGCCGCAGGGATGGGCCTGGGGCGCGATGGTCCTTCCGTACCTGGAGCACTCGGCACTGTATGAGCGGTGCGACTTTCGCTTTTCGCCCAGCGCGCCACCCAATGTCGACCTGCTCAAGACCGGTTTGGCTGTCTTTCGCTGCCCGTCAGAGCCGGGGCCGCTGTCGGAGACGATTGTGGTCCAGGACAGCTTGGGCGTTTCGGGGACGGTGACGGCGACGCTGCCGTATGAGAACTACGCCTTGAACAACGAAATCCAGACGCATGTTCGGTTTGCGGAGGTCCGCGACGGCCTGAGCAATACGATCCTCCTGGGTGAGATGGCCGTGTACATCTATGACTGGCCCTCCTTCAGGATTCGCTGTTCAACCACCTGGTCGTCGGATCTCTTTGGAGATAACAGCACGGTGAACTTCTGCTCGTTCTACCCGCTGGTTTGGTGCAACCGCATCGACAAGCCGAACGGGACCGTGCCGTTCGGCGCCAGCAGTTATCATCCTGGTGGAGTGCAGTTTGCGTTGTTTGACGGCAGTGTGCATTTTATTAGCGAGACGATCGATCGACGGAAGTTGCGATACCTCGCCGAGCTCAATGATGGCCAGCCGGTTGGACCGTTTTGATTTGGCGAAGCCTCGGGACGATTCAACCGAGAACATACAACCTGCGAGAGCATTCCAACGAATCATCTCAGATTACTTTCTCACTGCAACTGGTATACCAAGATGCGATCAGTTTTCTTCCCTACGCCAAGCAAAACCCTCGGCTCTGAGAGATGGCGAACTCGCCATACAGCAGAGCAGAGTGGCCAGGTGGGCCGTCGCCTTGTGCTGGAGTCGCTCGAGCCCCGTCGGCTGCTTTCGTCGGCTGACCCATTGGCCATAGGGATCGGGGGATCAAGCTGGGAGAGTGCGTATGACGGCGTTGTCGACGCTTCCGGGAATGTGTACGTTACGGGGAGCTTATACTCCGACAAGGTCGACTTCGATCCAGGCCCGGAAAGAAAGGAATTAGTCGGAGTTGGCGGGTTCATCGTCAAGTATTCAGCCGAGGGCGACTATTTATGGGCTCGCAAGCTGGGCGGACAGGGGCTGGCACTCGCACTGGATTCCACAGACGAGAATGTCTACGTCACCGGTTCGTTTGCCGGTACGGCGAGTTTCGGCGACCGGCCGGAGGAGATCCCGGCGGATATGGCCACGCTCACAAGCGATGCGGGTAGCGATGACGTGTTCATCGCAAAACTCGACGCCGAAACCGGCAGTTTTGCGAGCAAACCGGGCACGAATACGCCGTGGATTCAAATCCTGGGTGGTAGTTTGGACGATCGTGCCTGGGACATCACGGTTGATCCGTTTGGCAACGTTATTACCGCTGGCTTTTTCGCTGGCATTGCCGACTTCGATCCCTCGCCGGCCGTGGCACTGCTTTCAAGCACTTTGGACGGCGACTTACTCCCCAGTCAGGATATCTTCGTCTGCAAACTCACCAGCGATGGCGAGTATGTCTGGGCAGAAAAGATGGGCGGACCCGTTACGGGTGCCGATGAAAGGGCGTCTGGTGTTGACGCTGATCGCGAAGGTGGCGTGTATGTCACGGGCCGATTTGTGGGAGCCGCACATTTTGGAACGCAAGAGCTCATTGCGAAAGGCTCTATGGATATCTTTGTGGCCAAGTTCTTTGCCTCCGGTGGTTTGGCTTGGGTGCGGCGTGCAGGAAGCGAGGCCAACGCCGAAGAAAGGGGATTTGGACTGATGGTCGACGACAGGGATCCGTTGCCAGCAAATTGGAGCATCTGTGTTTCTGGGCAGTTCAACGGATCGGCTGACTTCGGGTCAACGATATTAAACTCCATCAACACCGACGCGTTCGTCGCAAAACTCAACGCCTTGACAGGGACCTTCCTGTGGGCCAAGCAACTGAGTGGTTCTGGCCAGGAGACGGCGTATCGCTTGACATTAGACGGCGTCGGAAACATTTACACTGCAGGTAGCTTCTTTCGAGGCGATCCGCCGGTTAGCGACTTTGACCCTGGCCCAGGAACTCGGATGCTGGTAACTCACCACTACCGAGAAGGCTTTGTCTCGAAGCTGGATTCCGATGGCAACTACCTGGCGGCATGGCAGTCGGTAAGCACCGGAGACCCCTCCTTCTATTGGGTGGCGATGGGTGCGAACGGGCTCTTGTACGGCGGAGGAGCAAGCGGAGGAAACGTTCTGTTTCCGCAGCTTGGCCAACCACTCGAACTTGGCGAATACGATGCTTGCGTATTCAGAATCAATCCGGCCGCGACA
>JAXGMN010000110.1:0-16012 GCA_040768665.1 Thermoguttaceae bacterium | reverse complement strand
TCGAGTTGGCTGAAGTATCCGCCGGGAACGCTCCTGCACGAGATCTATACCGCCTGGCGATGGCCCCGCGTCACCGGGAAGATCGAGTATCGGCCGCTGGACTATGCCAAGCTTTTCCGCATGACGCAGGCCAAAAGCCGAAAACCGGTGAAGTTCGGCACGTGCTGCTCGCAGGTAATGAGCCTTTTCCTCGACCTCCACACCGACCAGTACAAGGACAAACGCCAGGTCATCTGGGACATGGCCGAAGCGATGAACAAGGAGCTCCTCGCGCTTCGCGACGCCGGCTGCAAGGTGATCCAGGTCGAGGAGCCCTGTTTCCACTTCATGGCGAACACGCTGGGCAAGGACCATAGCGAAGTGCGGTTCATGGTCGACGCCTACAACCGCGAGGTCGAGGGCCTGGACGACGTCGAAATTTGGATCCACACCTGCTGGGGCAACCCGAACATGCAGCGGGTGATGGAAGACACGAGCTACGCGGCTTCGCTGGAGATCTACCTGGGCGAAGCGAAAGGCGACGTGTGGACGGTGGAGATGAAGGACCGCAACTTCCGCGACATCGAACTGTTCGAGCGGTTCAAGAACGCGTTGGACAAAAAGATCGCCATCGGCGCGGTGAGCCATCGCACGCTGCAGGCGGACCGGCCCGAGGAAGTGGCCGGCGAGATCCGCCGTGCGCTCAAATACATCCCGCCGGAGCGGCTTGTCGTCTCGAGCGATTGCGGATTCGGCCGGCAGGGATGCAACCGGGAAATCGCCTTCTACAAGGCGTCGTCGATCGCCCAGGGGTGCAACATTGTTCGAAACGAGCTTGGCCTGCCGACGACCTATGTTCCCGCGGCGGACCCCGCGCTGCAGATGGACATCGTGCCGAGTTGAAAAAGGGGGCAGGCACCGCGCCATCCCCTTTTTCCCCAGTCTCCCTTGGCGGCTGTGCGAGTTGGACCGGTTATTCCGGCGGTAAACCGCCCGCCACGCGGGCTTCAATGCGGATATTCTCTGCTGTCGGCAGTTTCGAGGACGGACGCCCGCTTCTGCGGGAAGGCCAACCTATACTTGGATCGAACGCCAACCGGGCCGGTCCCGCCCGGCGCCTTTTCGCTTCTGCTCTTCTCGTCCTGTCTCTTCTCGGAACAATCTGCAATGGCGCGGATCAGCGTGTCGTTGTCCGGCATTGAACGGACCTTGCTCAATCGGCTCGCCGAAGCCGATACTGCGGTCGGTGTGCACACGCTTCGTCTGGCGACCGGCAAGAAGATCCAGTCGCCCCGCGACGCCCCCTCCACGTTCCTCGCCCTCAGCGGGTTTGAATCGTGGCTGGCCAACGTAACCTCGACGGCGGCGAACGTATCGGCCGCCAGCAGCAGGATCACCAAGGTCCAGTCGACGCTGGATCAGATCCGGACCCAGCTCAATGCCGTCCGCACCGAGCTGCTGAAGGATGAAACGCGAAGCCTGACGCCGTCGGAGCGGGCCACCGCGCAGGCCGCCATCGACGAAGCAATCGTCGAAATGAACAATCTCGCCGGGGTCGACATCGACGGCCGCCGCATGCTGGACGGCTCGGCCGACTACCGGGTGTCGGGCCGCAACTCGGAGCAAGTGGCGTCGGTCGAGGTCTATGCCCTCGGCCACGGGGCGCCGGATTGGCAGCCGGAAATCTCGGGCACCGTGCTCCAAGCGGCCACCGAGGCCGAGTTGCTCTATACCGGTTCCGGCGGCCAGACCAGGTCGGCCGCCACCTTCACGCTGACCGGAAAGCTGGGGTCGACCTCGATCAGCGTGCTGCCAGACGAGGACCTCGACGACGTCGCCGCGAAGATGAACGACGCTAGCCACCAAACCGGCGTCGTCGCCTCCGTCGACGGCGACGAATTGACGCTGACGAGTGTTTACGACGGCTTCGCGAACGAGATCGCGGTCGCCGTATCCGACGGGAGTTTTGCCGTCACCGGCGGCAACGGCGACGGAACGGCCAACGGCAGCGATGCGGTCGCCAGGATCAACGGCACCCTCCACACCGGCGAGGGCAGCCGCTTCACGGTCAACCAGAACGGCTTTCATGTCGAGGTCGAGTTCGCGGGCGGGTTCACCGGCGACTTCGACACCATGACCGTCGACGGCGGCGGATTGGTGTTCGCCCTGCTGCCCGACGTCCAACAGCGGTCATCGCTGGCCATTCCCGGCTTGCAGGCCGCACGGCTCGGGGGAACCAGCGGCACACTGGCCCAGATCTTCTCCGGCGGTTCCTATTCGGGGCTGGACGCCAAGACCTCAACCGCGATTCGCATTGTCGACGAGGCCATTGGACAACTGGATAAGATCGAAGGCCGGGTGGACGGGTTTTTCAATGCCGCGATCACCTCCTCTTCGAATCTCCTTGCGGAGTACCAGGAGGACCTCGAAGACTCGATCGACCAGACCGACGGGTACAACGAGGACGAGGAGTCGCTGCTGCTCGAGAAGAGCGAATCGCTGGCCGCCAACGCGCGGGCGAGCCTGGCTGTTCTGTACCAGCAGCGGATCAAGATGGTCGAACTGATCAGCCAACTGGCCGGGCTGGGTTCGTAATTGGGCCGTCGCTTCCGAGCGGGTGTTTGACCGGAGGCAATCAAGGCGGCGATTTCGCGTCGGCACTACGATCCGAGTGGACCCTCAACGGTGAAATACGAGATTGTCGCTCGAAAGGTGGCACTCGGCCGCGCGGCGGATTAGTATGATCTGATAGGACTCGTGCCAAACCGGCTCCAAGCCGGTTTGGAAGACGGCGCACCCCTGTAAAGGTCGTTTAACCGCAGTGGCCAACGGGCCGCGCGTGGGGCGGCGCGCGGCGCGGCTATCGGCCCCCGGCGCGCGGCCCGTGGGGCACTGCGGTTAAACGACCTTTATAGGGGCGCTATCGAATACCCATCCCTTGCCTGACTCAGCTCGTTGAAGGAGCCTCTCATGCCGCAATGCACCCGCCGAAATTTCTTAGGGCAGTTGAGCCGCGGTGCTGCCGCCGCCACGCTCGGCGCCATCGCCGTTCCGGCGATCCAGGCCCGCGGTGCGAACGAACGTTTCACGGTCGGTTCGATCGGCTGTTCCGGCAGGGGACTCGCCATCGGCGAAGAGCTGCGCAAGCTGGGCGTGCGAATCGCCTACGCTTGCGATCCCGACCGGAGCCGGGCGGAACATGCGAAGAGGCGCCTGGAGGCGGACCAGGCGGTGGCCGATCTGCGGAGAATCCTCGACGACCGCAGCGTCGATGCCGTGGCCATTTCGGCGCCGAACCACTGGCACGCACCGGCGGCGATCCTTGCCTGCCAGGCCGGCAAACACGTGTACGTCGAGAAACCCTGCTCGCACAACATCGCCGAAGGCCGGCGCATGATCGAGGCCGCCAGGCGCACGGGCATGGTGATGCAGGTGGGCTCTCAAATCCGCGGCACCAAGGCATTTCAAGAGGGCATCGCCATGGTCCACGAAGGGGCTATCGGCAAGGTCCTCGTCGCCAAGACCTGGGTCAGCCGCAAACGTCCGAACATCGGCCATTGCCAGCCGTCTGCGCCGCCGCCCGGCTTGGACTACGACCTATGGGTCGGCCCGGCGCCGATGATTCCCTACCAGGAGAACCTGCTGCACTACAACTGGCACTGGTGGTACAACTTCGGCAACGGCGATGCGGGCAGCCGCGGCGTACACCAGTTGGACATCGCCCTCTGGGGCCTGAATCTCAAGACCTATCCCACCCGGATCTGCGGATTCGGCGAGAAGCTGTATTTCGACGACGACAAGCAGTATCCCGACACGCACTACGTGACATTCGAGTTCCCCGGCGACGGCTCCGAGAACTCCAAGAGCCTATCCCAAAACCGCCGGGGACTGGCTCATCTTGCGGAGTCTTCGGAGCAAAATGTGCCTGTCCCCTTCCTCCTCCCAGGTTCTGGGATAGGCTCTAAGCCGATGGATGCCCGGGTTCTGGGCTGGTTCTCACCCCGGGGTGATCGGGAACGTCAACGAGTGGGCAATTTCAAATCACGTGCTCAGGAGGTGTCTGGTCATGCGCAAAACGAAGTTAGGCTTGCTGGTGGCGCTTTGTGTCACCATGGTTGCTTCTCAAACGCAGGCGGCGGAGGGCCCGCCGCCGAGCGAAGGCCGACCCGGGCCCGAAATGATGTTCCAGCGAATGGACAGAAACAATGACGGAAAGATCGAAGCCGACGAAATCCCGGACGCGGCTCCGGAGTTCGTCAAGCAGATGCTGAAGCGGGCCGACAAGAACCACGATAGGGCGATAACAGCCGAAGAGCTTCGCCAAGCGATGCACCAATCTCAAGGCAAACCTTCACATCGTCCAGGCGGGGGTTCATTTCGGGATCGGGGCGGCCCGCTCGCCGAGCGGGGCCCACGACGGCTCGGGCCGGGAGGACCTGCTGCACGACCTCATCATCCGCCGGGACGGCGTCCGAACCCCAAGGCGCTCTTTGATCGACTGGACAAGGACGGCGACCGGAAATTGAGCGTCGACGAGTTCGCCGAAGGAATGAGAATGTTCCACTCACGGGCGATCGCAGCAAAGCGGCCGATGATGTTTGGCCAGCGGATGGGATTTCGTGCCGGAATCCACCGGCCGCCAACGATGGGGCGACTGCCAATGTGGGGCATGCACACCCCGTGGGCATGGTCGGCTCGAGCCCGCGCACCGTGGGCGCACCCTGGTTGGGGCAAATGGGGAATTGGGCGGCCCGGGAAAGGTGAACCGATGGCTCGCCATCTTCAATCCCTCGACCAGGACAAGGACGGCAAGCTGAGCAAGAGCGAAGCCCCGGAACCATTGCAGCAGCGCTTCGAAAAGATCGACACCAACAAGGATGGACAACTCGACAGGTCGGAACTGGGCAAGGCGGCCAAAGCCTTCGGTCGGGAAACGCCCGACGCGACCGCGCGCCACGCCGAGATTGGCAAGAGGGTGCGTGAAGCTCGCGAAAGGGCTGCCGAAAAGCAGCGCGACCGCAAGCAGGAAATCGAGAAGAGGCCTGCCGAATCCAAGAAGCCTCTTCAAAAAGAGGCTCAGCCGAGCGAAACGGACGAGAAGAAGGCCGACGTGAAGAAAGATTAGTCGGCCGGCGCTTCGGCCTCCCCGTTTCCATCGTCCTGTTCCACGTAACCGTTCAGGGGGCGGAACAGAGGGGGACAGGTCCATGTGTTTGGCCAATGTCTTTGACGCCAAAAGACATGGGTGGGCCGAAAAATGGACCAGTCCCCCTCCGCCCCGTGAATGGTTGCGTTTACCGTAGCAGCCACTCGACGGCCGACGCTTCCTTCCGCGACCCCTCGCCGGTGAATGCGGTGAGTGCATCGTCTTTCGACGCGGCGCGGTAGGCGGCACGGACGGTCTCGGGCTCTTTGCCCTCTCCGGCAAGCCAGAGTGCATGAGGAGCGCCCAGCGCGAGCATGCCGGCAAGATCGAGATACTTCGCTCCGCCGGGCAGGAACATCGGATCGCGGTAATCGAGCAGCTTGCCGAAGCGAAAACCGCCGGTGTCGATCGCGGCGAGGTCGACGGCTTCGCCCGCTACCGCGCGTGCCGCGGCGACAATCGGACCGGCGTCGCCCCATCCGGCGACGGCGACCGTCTTGGGACTCGGCTGCAAGTCAACACTGCCCCTGCGCAAGAAGCTCACAATGGAAAGCACGTCGTGCGTCCGTTGGGCGAACAGCGCGTGGTTGTAGCCGAACGTGTAGCCGGCGAACTCGCGAGGATTCTCGACCACCCGCGTCTGCTTCACCGGTTCGCCGCCTTGGAAGAGCAGATCGGCGCCGAGTACCGTCGCTCCGCCCTGGAGAAGCTTCATCACGGCAGGCTTGACGCGGCCGTCGGCGGCATCGATCGCGGATGTTCCGTTCTCGTCGAGCCAGACGACGGCTCGGCCGCTCGGGCGCTTCGGCAACAGCCAGGCGATCTTCACTTCCTCCCCGTAGGTTTGATTCAGAAGCGTTCCCGTCATTGCGACGTAATCGCCCCGATCCTGTTTGTCTTGGCGGCTGAACCGCACGTCGCCCGCGGACGCGAAGGTGCGGCCGATCAGCACTTCCACGCCACCGCCGATCAGCGTGCGGAGTCCGTCGGGCGTGGCCGCGGCGGCGCGGATCTGCCGCTCGGCGTCGTCGGTGAGCCACTTGAGCAGGCTGCGTTCAAAATCCGGGTCGGCGGCCTTCGGGGCCCGGTGCGCATCGTCCCAGACGCTGAGCCGCTCGGGGGCCAGCGGATCGAAATCCGTTTCGATCACCGGCGACGGGAAGCCGAGCTTGAAATGCTTGTTCAGGAAGGTGTAGAAGGCCGATCGCGTAACCGCATTGTAGTTGTGCGGGAAGTGCTCACCCCGTTTGAGAAAGACATTGTCCTTCTTGCCGTAGGCGGCGTAAAGTTGCTGCAATTCGGGGAAGCCCTTGGTGGCCATCTCCTTCGTCCAATCGTCGGCCGAGTTCATCCCCTGCGGCTTGGGCGCGAACAGGGCGGCGAACTCGACGTTGCCCGTACCGATGCGCAGAAGGCTGGCGTTTTCACAGGTGCAGCCGCCCTGCATCGCCGTGCTGACCATGACCACGGGAAAGGAAAGCCGGATGCGGTCGTCGAGGGCCGCCAGCAGCATGGTCTGGGTGCCGCCGCCGCTTCCGCCGGTAACGGCGACGCGCTGCGGATCGACCTCCGGCAGGCTGAGCAGAAAGTTGAGACCGCGGATCGCGTTGAGCGTTTGCAGTCCGAGGACGTTCTGGCAGCGAGCCTCGGCTTGAGGGCTGAACAGGCCCCAGTTCTCCGTCGTGTTCATCTCCGGACGCTGCTTCGCGAAGCCGTGCACCAGCTCTCGCGAAAGCTGGATCGAATCCGAGTCGCCAAGCATGTCCCACTGCCAGACCACGCAGCCCATCAGCGCCAGTTGGCGGCACTGCGACTGGTAGTTGCTGCGCCCGGCACTTTCAAAACGCTCCTCGCCCTCGGCGATCTTCTTGCGCAAAGTGTCCTCCGGCGTCAGGTACAAACGCGCGTCTTTGCGGTGGCCGTGCGCGAACATCACGCCCGGCGCCCGGCCCTTGACCTCTTTCGGCCGGTACAGGTTGCCGGTAACGAACAAACCGGGTGCGCTCTCGAAAAAGACCTTCTCGATCGTGTATCCGTCGCAGTCGATCTTGCCGTGGCGGACGACGTCGAGCGGTGTTTTGGCAGGCATGGGCCACAAGCCCGCCGCCACGAGGATCCGCCGCCGCACGCACTCCCGCCGCGTTTCCCACTCGCTCAAGGAGGCGGGCGGATGGAAGGGAAAGTAGCCATTCAGATCCTTCAACGGCTGAAGGCGGACATCTTCCGCCCGGACGGTCGGCAGAAAGGCGAACAGGACGACAGCAAGAGAGAGGACTCGTTTCATGGTGCTTCCTTTTGAGTGGTGCTGGGTGAGCTTCACGCGACGGCCGGAGACTGGTCCATTTGTCACCTAATTCCAGTGTGTTGGCGTCAAAGACGTTGTGGCCGAAAACCACGAACTGTCCCCCTCTGTTCCGCCTCGTGAACGGGTACCTGACCTTCGGGTTTGCGATTGATTCTACCAGGGTCTGGCGGTTACAACCACCGCCGAGGCGCCCGCCGTTAGGCGGCTTAGCGGCCGGCAATGTTGGCGATTGCATCTTGCGTGTAGAATTCGCCATCGCCAATTCAGCCCCTCAATACTGGGTACCGGGATTGCATGCAAACGGTCCGGTTCCGGCTGTTGTGGCATTTACTTTCGCTCTGTCGCGAATGCCCGCGGCTTGTCCGCGGGATGGTTACGTTCTCTGCTACATACGCCACGATCGCCGCACTTGGTTTTGCCCGCGGCGGTTTTGCCGCCGCGGGCGAAACCAAGAGGTGGCACGCGAGGTTCCTGTAGCGGCAAGCGTGAGCTCCCCGCGGACAAGCCGCGGGCATCCTTTCTAAAACCGTGCCGCGTCAAAACGGACACTTCCAGTCGAAAACACCGTTTGGTGCTAGGACACTGCTCGCTTTCGTAGGGGGGGCAAAAGGGGATAAGTCCAATTTCGTTACTCGTCGCGGGTTGACCTCACAATTGGACCTATCCCCTTTATCCTCCTTTTTGATCCTGGATCGCTGCCCGGCCGGAAATGTTCGGCCTGCGTGCCTGATCCGGTGCCCGCCCGCAACGTTGATTCCAGGCACTATGTCGAAGGTGCCTCCGCTGGGCGGCTGTGCCTTGTTGGATGCCGGTGACCATCTCCGCGTGCGCCACTTCTTGGGATTCGATGCACCGTGGACAATCGCGAGGATCCGGACGACTTTGGATTTCACAGCGAAAAAGATCAAGTACGGGAAGCGCTCAATCTTCGCGAAGCGAACCGGAGGAACATCAAACGGGAACATCTCCGGATTGTTCGCAATGTCGTCCAGCCGCCGATCGACATTTTCGCGGAATCGATTGCCCAGTGAGTTCGAGATTCCGTCGTAGTAGTCGAGCACATTGATAAGGTCATCAGGGATGGTCGAATGGAATCTCAGTTTATGAGCCACGGCGGTCGTCCGCCTCTTGCCAGACCTGTTCGCGCGATAGCCCGAATTCGTCCTCCTGACCCTCAAATTCAGCGAGACGCGCTTTGGCAAGTTCGCGGTGCCAGTCTTGAACTGGCATCTGCTCACGCGACTCGCTGATGCTATCCCAGAGGTCTTGAACGAGATCAAGACGCTCTGACACGGAAAGCTGACCAAGTTGATTCATTGCTGGGTGCATGTGTTTCTCCAGGCTACGAGCATCCAACGGTACGGCTGGCTGACGCCGTATTTGCCGGAGCCAGCCCGGGGTTGTACTACGGTTGATTCTACCCAGGGTTGGAGGCTGGAACCACGGGCAAGGCGTCCGCGGCATGGATGCCGCGGCTTAGCAGTCCAGCCCATGTTGGTTTCCTAGTCCGATGCTTCCCTGACTCGCATCTTTATGTGTTGTAGAAGCTCATCTTCTTGGACAATGCGTCCGTGCCATGTGGAGCGCACCTCTGCGACCAGCCACTCAGATTCGTCCTGACCAAAGCCCGCCTCTTGAAGAGTTCTCCGCAATTCGTCGAGGAACTCGTCGTCCACGACTTTTCCGCCGACCTTCAAAAGATCACGGACATCTCGGTTGAGCAGGGTCGTAACCACGCGAATCGTGTTCGTTATCCCCCGGGTCATACATCCTGGCCTGGCCAACGGTACGTGCGGCCGACGCCGTTGCCGGCCACTTGTTTTCGGGTTCAACGGTCTCTCAGTTTACCACGCTGCCGCGGCCTGCACCACACCGAACGCGTTCCGGCATGGATGCCGGACTCTGCGGCCGGGCGATGTTGGCGCCGCTAAAGCTGATGCCCAAGCCCCAGCATGTTTCTGACTCGCCGCACCACTTCGGACTTGTTTACCGGCTTGCAGAGGAAATCGTCTGTGCCGACCTCCACTGCACGCTCGATGTCGCCTAAGCAGTTCAACGCTGTAACCATCAGAACCATGGTTCCGTTCTTGGCTGGATCGGTCTTTACTTGCCTGCAAATCTCGAACCCTTTTCCGTTCCCGATCCAGGAATCAAGCAAGATAAGGTCCGGCTGGAATCCGTTGATCCGCTCCAGTGCAGTTCGGGCATCCAGGACCGTCTCGGTTAGCAGATCCAACTCCGCAAGGCACCTCTTCCATGCTTCCACTTCGGCGATGCTCTCGCCGACGAAGAGTACCCTGACTCGCTCATGCCCAGTTGCCACCGGGAACTGAGGCGGCACCTCTTTGTGAACCGCTTTCGTTAGGGTTAGAGCGGCCAGCGCTTCGGCGACCTGCTTTCTCCCACCGCCTGGGTCCATAGCGATTGCTCAGCCAACGGTTCGCCGGGCCGACGCCGATCCCGGCCTCTTGAATTGTACTTCAACTATGACCTACTATACCACTCCGTCGAGGTCCACACCACACCGAAGGCGTTGCGGCATGGATGCCGGACTGTGCGGTTTGGCGCTGTTGGCTGCCGTCTCGGTCCGCTAACTTGGGTCGTCCACGTAATCGCAATAGAAGCAGTGGTCATCCCCCTCTCGAAACTTGCACCGGCAGTCCGAAGACGTACAGCAGTATAGCGTAATCTCGGCCATGTGGCCATCGCCGATGTCTTCGATCTCGGTATGATGAAGGGTAAGAAACCACTTGCCTCGCTCCCGATCTTCGGTCGGATAATAGGTCAGGACGTAGCGACGCGGTTTCTTTCCATACCGTCCGCCGCACACTGCTCCCACTTGGATCGCGTCGTCGTAGTCCAGCGCAATATCTGGATCATGCCTCGCCTCGACAATCAACTCGTGGACTTCGCGAAGCGACTGACGGAGTTCCTCCGGAATACGCACTTTGCGCCGTTCTCTTAGACGTGGTTGTAGCCGTCGCATGTTCATCGTCCCTGCTCATACGGAGGTCGTCACCGCACCGCCACGCCGATGCCAACAGTTGTTCTTTCGCTCACCTTGTCGGAAAGTGGGAGTTTGACGAGAACGGGAACCCGATCGGGCGGGGGTCGTTCCGCCGAAGCGCCCGCTGATAATCCTAGCAGATCCCCGCCAGACTGGCAACACCTTTCCCGCTGAAGAACGGCTGGCGCCGCGAGTTCCTTACTTCGAATACCGTGGCGCGCAGGCCGTCTGCGCTCCACCTCTCGGGTGCTGCGGAAAGATCGCTGTCCCACCAGACCTGTCCGGTCTGGCGAGCTTATCCCGTACCGGTCTGCGCACGGGACTGCTGCCACGCCAAATACCGCCGGCCAATGTGCTGTTGTAGCAGATGATAGAATTCGGGTGACTCGATCCGTGCTCGCTGCCGAGCGGTCAGCGCACACAACGGCCTTTCCCACCGTTCCAGCGGCGGCACTTCAAGCGTCACCCAACCCGGTCGAGGTTCCCGTACGACGATCCCTTCCAAAAAGACATAGCGGTCATCGTTCTGAATTGAAAGCTTGACGCCCGCCGCCTGCGGGTTCCCGGCAATCTCCCGCAGATGGATCTGCATGCGGCCCACCGGCTTCGGCGCGGCCGGGGCCGGCAATTGCGGCGCACACGGCTTCGGCTGCGCGGTCAGTGCGTCCAAGGGGCTCTGAAGCTCCTGCTGCTTCAGCACCGCTACATGCGTGTAGATCTTTGTTGTCTCCAGCTTCACATGGCCGAGAAGTTCCTGGATAAACCGGATGTTCGTACCTCGCTCGAGCATGTGCGTCGCGAAACTGTGGCGAAGGCAGTGTGGACCGGCCACTTTCCCGATCCCGGCGATCTTCATCGCTCGTTTCATCACGCGCTCCGCCGTCCGCGGCGAAAGATGCCTGCCCGAACGCTCGCCGGGAAAGACGTATTCTTCCGGCGAAAACGTCTTCCGCAACTCGCGTAGCAGTCCCTCGAAACAGCGCGGCAACATCACCTGCCGATCTTTCCGCCCTTTCCCTTGCCATACGGAAACGATGCGTCTGTCGAAATCGAAATCCCGCCACTTCAGCCTCACAACCTCGCTCACCCGCACGCCGGTCGCGTACATTAATCCCAAGAGCAACTTGTCGCGCAAACTGGGAGCAGCCTGCAGCAATCGCAGCACCTCTTGCTCGCTCAGCACGACCGGCAAGCGCTTGGGACGCCGCGGCGTGAGAAGCCCCAGCGTGATTCGTTGGCCGCACATCTTGTCAAACGCCGTGCGGATGGCCGATAGATGCACCGATACCCATGATGCTCCCGCGCCGCCATCCACCAGAAGCTCCAGGTACTCCCGCACGTCTTCGCGCACGATCTCGTGCGGCGCTCCGCCGAACCACCGCAAGAATCCGCCCAAGGCATTGCGGTACGACTTGATCGTCTTCTGCTTGTAGAATCGGATCTTCATCTCTCGAAGGATCCGCCGCAGAAAATCGCCCGCCGTCGGTTGCTCCCCCGAGAGATCAACCACCGCCTTCTCGCAGTCGAGATAATCCTCGACTGCGGTACGCTCCGCATACCGGCCCCTTGCGGGGCTGTACGGCCGGCCATTGGCATACGTCGCGACGTGCACCACACGCCTCGGTCGCTCCTCGCGTCCGCCACTTGAACCTTCACGAAAGCCGCATATTCGGGACATGGCTGGTACTCCTGATGCAATTCGTTCAAGCGATGCCGGTCCCATTCTAGCACAAAGCGGACGTGTGTACAGTACCCGCCGCGAAATCTTTTCGCCGCCGGCCCCCGCCGCGCAACTCCTTCCCGGCCAGTCTCTTCCGCACACGCCTTCCATCAATCCGACTCCTGGGCCGAAAAAAACCTTGCAGAAACGCGCCGCACCCGTTATCCTTAAAAGCCGATAGTGAACATTAGTACTCATTCCGCGCCGTGCCGCCGCACCCACCCACAGCAAAGAAGAAATGACCAAGAACAAAGGACCAATTGACCAAGAGCAAACATGAACCGTTCCACCCGGAACGGTGTGGAGCCCAAAGTGCCTTCGTTCTGAGAAATTCGCAACTTGGGCACCACACACCGCCGCCGACCCGAACGTCTCGCACGTCGCACCCGGCGGTTTGCCTGGTCAACTCCTGCAACGGCTACCAGGTCCGCGGCCGACGCGGCGCCGTCCCCCGCTTGAAGCCCCGTCCTCCGCAATCGCATAATGGTGTACGAGAACCAGTCCCGTCCGAGTAGTAGGAAAGAATACGTCGATGAACATTCCGCACACCGCACGAACGTTGCTCACCGCGCTACTGCTGGCTGCTGCCGCCGAGGCAGACGTCGTATGGGACTTCAACGGGACCGCGAACCCGTCAGGAGCGAACCTGCAACGGCTCACCGCAACGCCTGCGTTGATGGCCATCGAGGGCGGCCAGGGGCTGGCTGCCGGCCAATCGCTGCCCTGGGGCGACGCGCCGGTGCTCCGCTTGCGGCCGGAAATGGAGTGGCGCTGCCGCTTCCGGCTCGACGAGTTGCGAACGAGTGCCCAGACCTTGGTAACGAAGAATGGCGAATACCTCCTGCGCATCGACGGACATGAAGGCGGCCATCTCTCGCTTTTCGTGCAGACAGACGGACAATGGGAACCTCGGCTGCGCGGTCCGATCGTCCAGCCGAAAACGTGGTACGACGTGCGTGCGAAGTGGAACGGGACGACGCTTTTGATGGACGTGAACGGCGAGTCCTTCAGCCGCCGCCACGTGGGCAAGATCCGGCCCGGCTCCGAGCCGCTCACGATCGGGCCGATTGCCGGCGTGATCGATCGCGTTGAAATCCGCAATCCCGGCTTCGATCGCGAGACTGCGTTGCTCGGACTCAAGCTCACGGGCGAAGCGGCAGTGCAGCAGGCTTTTGGCGGCCAAAACGGCTGGGCCGGCTGGCAGGCGCTGGGCGGGGCAACGTGCGAGGTGGCGGGCGACGTTGCCCACGTGACGTTTCCCAGCCCATCGGCCATGTTCGTCAGTCCGCCACTGGCGGTCGATCTCACCCACTTGCCCTTCGCTTGCCTGGAGGTGGAAGCCCCGGGGCCGGACTGGACGGGCCACCTCGACTTCACCACGGCCGACGGGGCCGGCTCGATCACGTTTCAGCCGTTTGGCAACGGACGGCCGACACTCATCACCGGTGCCGTCTCCGACCGGTGGACAGCATCGCTGCGGCGCCTGGCCCTGAGTTTCACTGGCGGCCAGCGACGGGTGATTCTCAAGAAACTCGTGCTGGCCGACCGGGCCGTGGGCACTCCCTGGCTCTACCTTCGCGACCTGGCTGCGGGACGAGCCAAGCTGCGACCCGGACGTGAGGAAACCGTGATCGCGGCAGTCAAGAACCTCGGCGGCGAGACGGAAGACGTCCGGCTGCGTCTACGCGTGCCCGACGGAATCCGGATTCTCGGCGACACCGATCAGATGATTCCCTACCTGGGTCAGAACGACTTCGATATGGCCACGTGGCGGATCCGCGCCGACAGGTCGGGCGTCTTCGAGGTCGCCGTCGAAGCGATCGCCGCCGGCGCGCCGGCCCGATCGCAGAAGCTGCAACTGGCCTTCGAACCCTTGCCCGACCTGGCGCGCACCGGCTACGTGCCCGAGCCGCAACCGGCCCGGAGCGATTACATCGGGCTCATGCACTACTGCGCGCTCTGGAAAGAAGGCACGCACTACGGCTGGAAACTCATCGAGCCCTGGCCCGGACGGCGCCCGGCAATCGGCTGGTACGACGAAGGAACGCCCGAAGTCGCTGACTGGCACATCAAGTACGCACTCGAGCACGGCGTCAACGCCTTCATCTACTGCTGGTACCGGGCCCACATGGAGCCGGTGATCGAGCACAAGCTGGGCCACGCCATCCACGATGGACTCCTGCAGGCGAAGTACCGCGACAAGTTCCGGTTCTGCATCATGTGGGAGAACGGCTGCGCCCCCGGCGTCAAGGATGCCGACGACCTGTTGGACAACGTGCTGCCCTTCTGGATCGAGAATTACTTCACGCACCCTTCGTATCTGAAGTTGGACAACATGCCGCTGCTCTTCGTCTGGCAGCCGCGAAGACTGCTCCCGCAGCTTGGCGGTCCCGAGGGCACGCGCAAGACCTTCGATGCCATGCGGGTGCGATGCCGTGAAGCCGGTTTCGCCGGCCTGCGGATCATCGCCTGCATGAGCGGCCCGGAGGACGATTTGGGCAGACAAATCGCCGAAAGCGGATGGGACGCCGTCACCGGTTACGCGCTCCGGCCCGGCGGTGTCCGCGACGCGGGAGTCGACGCCGACGGCATCCCTTACCAGGAGCACGCCGACGTGCTCGCTCGCTACAAGGAAACCTGGCAGCAGCGCGACGCCTGCACCGGAAGCGTCCCCGATATTCCCAACGTGTTCATGGGCTGGGACCCGCGGCCTTGGGGCAGGGCGCAGCACGGCGGCTACATCGCCAACCCCACAGCGGAAAACTTCGAGGCCGCCTGTCGCGATGCCAAGGCACTCATCGATGCCAAGCCGGCCGATCGCTGGGACCGAAGGCTCGTCGTCTTCGACAATTGGACGGAGTTCGGGGAAGGACACTACATCGAACCCACGTCGGGCCTCGGCTTTTCGATGCTCAGCGCGATCAAGCGAGTGTTCTGCACCCATTGGGCGCCCGAGGCGATCACCGACATTGTTCCGGAAGACGTCGGGCTCGAGCCGCCCCAGCGCCGCTACGAAGAAGTGAGGGCCGGATTCGGCCCCCGAATGCCGTGGCAGCCACGGCGCATCACCGGCGACTTGCTGGCCCATTGGGAGTTCGACCGGATCGTCGACGGCCGCCTCGCGGACTCGTCACCGAACGACAGCAATCTGATCGTGACCGATATGACCATCGAGCCCGGCCGCAGCGGCCAGGCACTGCGCTGCGGAGAGGGTGAGGCAACCTGTCCCGCGCCGGCGCCGTTCTTCCACACCGGCGGAGTCACGGTCGCCCTGTGGTGCAAGCCGGACCAGCCCGACCAGAGCGACCATTGGATGCTCAACACGGTCGCCAAAGACACGACCGGCTACCGGCTCGGCCTGGGCGGCGGCCGTCCGGTCTGGCAGATTCCGCAGACCGCCTGGAGTCATGGGCTGTCCGGTCCCGAACCGTTGCCCGTCGGCCAGTGGTCGCACGTGGCCGCCACCTTCGACAACCGAAGGATGCGTCTGTACGTCAACGGCTCGGAAGCCGCCTCGCTCGAGCGGCGGGGATTCATCAACCCGGGGAGCGACGTCGTCCTCGGCGGACACAGCGCAGGGCTCGCCCGCGCCCGTTTCCACGGCTGGCTCGACGACGTCCGCATCTACCGCCGCGTGCTATCGCCCGCGGATATCGCAACACTCGCACAAGTCAAGTGAGGCAGGCCCTTGCCGCCGCCGGAACACCTATCAAGACGAACACGCACGGGTGCGTTTGTCGCCTTGCGCGGTGCGAATGGCGACAATGGCAGACAGATGCGATAAACTCAAACTGTAAACGCCACCACCGACCCCGCGTCGGGGGGGGGCTTTTTTGCGACCCAAAAACCCGGCAA
>JAXGMN010000109.1:0-16095 GCA_040768665.1 Thermoguttaceae bacterium | reverse complement strand
CAGAGCCTGTCCCAAAACCTCCGGAGAAGAAGGGGACATTGGGACAGGTACCTTTTGCTCCGAAGACTCCGCAAAATGAGTCAGTCCCCCCACGGTTTTGGTGCAGGGCTTTCAGAATCGGCCCGCCGCGCAGTCGCTCTGCCGGGGACCTTCCTCGATCGTTCCGTCAATCCAACGGCTTGATCGAAGTCACCCACAGAAACGGCCTCCCTGCTTCGTCCGCTCGCACCTCGAACTTGAGCCCGCCCTGAAACAGCGCCTTCCGCAGCGTCAGGCTATAGGTGGTTCGGCTTTGCGGGAGACTCACCGTCGCCTTCTCCGGGTCGAGCCCATGGCGAGCCAGGGCGTTCTGGTCTATCAGCACCGGCAGCTTTGCCCGCTGGCCGATCGCGTTCAGAACGGTCGCAACCGTGACGTTCTGGACGTTGACGTTGAGAAACTCGTACAGCTCCGGCACAAGTTCCGGTAGCGGCTTCTCGGGTTCCCAGCCGATCGGCCAGATCTCGAGGTCCGGCTTCGATTTCACCACCGTGAGCTCCGCCCCTTCCGCTCCGGGCCGAGGGACCAGACAAAGCCCCTCGGCGCGCAGCGCGTACGCAAGCGCGGTGCCGCGCGAAATGGTGCTCAACTCGGCGGAGACCTTTTCAGTCTCGATCGCGCCTGCCTCGAGTCTCAGCGGTACGCGAACCGACCGGCCAATCCGTTCGACCACCTCGCGCCGGCTCAAGTCTTGAGTGGAAAACCCCACCGGCTGCGCCAACTCTTCGAGCAGCCGCTCGAGCTGCGACACCGTCAGTCCGAAGGCCACCCGCTCCTCGCGATGCGAGGGTGGGCCCTGTTCGGCCACCTCGTCGATCCAACGCGCAAGCCGGCGGGCTTCGCTCAAACGGAATTTTGCGCCGGGAACGACCAGTTCGTCGTCGGATAGAATCGCCCCGGTAACGGCGTAGACCGGTGCCGAGGAGGTACCACGCGCTGCAATCCCGATCTCGTCGCCGGGCCGCTTCGCCCGGATCCGTAAATTGCGGATTCCCGCCCGGGAAAGCTCGCGAAGCCATTCGTGCTGAGCGGTAGCCGCAACCCGCTCCTCCAGGTAGACCTCGAGCTCGACTCGGCCGGCGGCAATTGCCTGCGCCGAACCGGCAAATGTGAACAGCACCCACCCGAGCATCGGAACGACCCGGCATCGCATGACGAAAACCCTTTCCCCGAAACGGCTTAAATCGCCCACACGGACCCACAACCATTATAGCACAGCCGCTCGGACCGGCTCCCTTGCAGGCAGCGGCAAATCTGTCAAAATGGCGACATGAAGGGCCCGCTTGCCAAGCGGGACCCGGGCGCAACGCCCCGCACTGCCTGTTGCCTACACATCACCCGCAGGAGGACACCGACGATGGCGCGACCGGTTACCATATTCACCGGCCAGTGGGCCGATCTGCCCCTGGAAACCTTGGCCCAGAAGATGAGCGGTTTCGGTTACAACGGCCTGGAACTGGCCTGCTGGGGCGACCACTTCGAGGTCGAAAAAGCCCTCGACCAAGACGATTACTGCTCGAAAAAGCGAGAGATCCTCGAGAAATACACCCTCCAGGTGTTCGCCATCAGCAATCACCTGGTGGGCCAGGCGGTCCTCGACAACATCGACGAGCGCCATCAGGCGATCCTCCCGCCGTACGTCTGGGGCGACGGCGACCCGGCCGGCGTCAACGAGCGTGCCGCCGACGAGATGATGAACACGGCGCGGGCGGCCCAGAAACTCGGCATCGGCGTGGTGAATGGCTTCACCGGCTCGAGCATCTGGCACCTGCTCTACTCCTTCCCGCCGGTCTCGCCCGCCATGATCGACGATGGTTTCAAGCTCCTGGCCGAGCGTTTCAACCCCATCCTCGACGTCTTCGCCGAGTGCGGCGTGAAATTCGCTTTGGAGGTGCATCCGACGGAAATCGCGTTCGACCTCTATACCGCCGAGCGCGCGCTCGACGCCCTGAGCTACCGCGAAGAGTTCGGCTTCAATTTCGATCCGAGCCACTTGATTTGGCAGGGCGTCAATCCGGTCGAATTCATCCGCCGCTTTTCGGACCGGATCTACCACGTCCACATGAAAGACGCCATTGTGACTCTCAATGGGCGCAGCGGCATTCTTGCCAGCCATCTCAACTTCGGCGACCCTGCGCGCGGCTGGGACTTCCGTTCCCTGGGCCGCGGCGGCGTCAACTTCGAGGAGATCATCCGGGCGCTCAACCAGGTCGGCTACCAAGGCCCGCTCTCCGTCGAGTGGGAAGATAGCGGCATGGACCGGGAGCACGGCGCTCGCGAGGCCTGCGAGTTTGTCAAGAAAATCGATTTTGAACCGAGCAGGCTCGCCTTCGACGCGGCCTTCGACAAGAAGGAGCAGGGGCAGGTCTGACCCGTGCTTCACTATCTCTGACAAGACCCGCCGCCGGGTTGTGCCGGCGGCGGGCGCAATTGGGGGCGAATTCCCGCGGGTTCTTAAATCCGATTCAGCAAAATCTCAGGAGAGACTTTCATGGCGCGTCCGGTGACTCTCTGCACGGGGCAATGGGCGGACCTTCCCGTGGCCGAACTGGCCCGGAAATGCCGCGAACTCGGTTTTGACGGCCTGGAGCTCGCCTGCTGGGGCGATCATTTCGAGGTCGACAAAGCCCTCGCCGACGATGAATACTGCGCCAAGAGGCGCGAAATTCTCGCGCAAAACGGCATGCAGGTCTTTGCCATCAGCAACCATCTCGTCGGACAGGCGGTGTTGGACCGGATCGACCAGCGCCACCAGGCGATCCTGCCGCCGTACGTCTGGGGCGACGGCGACCCCGACGGCGTCAACCAGCGGGCCGCCGAGGAGTTGAAGAATACGGCGCGTGCCGCCCAGAAGCTCGGCGTGTCGGTGGTCAATGGCTTCACCGGCTCGAGCATCTGGCACCTGCTGTACTCTTTCCCGCCGGTCTCGCCGCGGATGATCGATCGCGGCTTCGAACTCCTCGCCGAGCGGTTCAATCCCATTCTCGACGTCTTTGCCGAGTGCGGGGTGAAGTTCGCCCTCGAGGTCCATCCGACCGAGATCGCCTTCGATCTCTATACCGCCGAGCAGGCCCTGCAGGCGCTCAAGTACCGCGAGGAGTTCGGCTTTAACTTCGACCCCAGCCACCTGATCTGGCAAGGCGTCGATCCCGTCGAATTCATCCGCGCGTTTCCCGACCGCATTTACCACGTCCACATGAAGGACGCCAAGGTGACGCTGGACGGACGGACCGGGATCCTTGCCAGCCACATCAACTTCGGCGATCCGCGGCGCGGTTGGGATTTCCGGTCGCTCGGCCGCGGCGGCGTCAACTTCGAGGAGATCATCCGGGCGCTGAACGAGGTCGGCTATCAGGGGCCGCTTTCGGTCGAATGGGAAGACAGCGGCATGGACCGGGAGCACGGGGCCAAGGAAGCCTGCCAGTTCGTCCGGAAGATCGACTTCCAGCCGAGCAGGATTGCCTTCGACGCAGCCTTCGACAAAGAAGAGCAAACGCTGGCCTGAAGTAGGTCCCGCTTGCCAAGCGGGACCTGGAACCACCGCTCCCGCTTGGCAAGGCATGCTAGCTGACGAACCTTGTTCACCTGCCGGATGAACCGGCAGGGGTCCGGTGGGATGGAAGGACTTGCTCATGACTCTGCATCTGGTGCTCTGCTCGGCGCTGACCATCGGGATCGTCGGGGATTCTTCGGCGGCGCCGAAGACGCTGCTCGTGGCCGGCTCTGACGGGAGTTACACCGCTCGCGGCCTTGCCGCCCTCTCAATCGAACACCAGCGGGTGAGCCCCGGCGAATTGGGGCAAGTCTGTCTGTTCGACTACGATCTGGTCATCTGGGGTTTCGACGAGGACCGCACTGCCCTGGGTAACGATCCGGCGGCGGTGCGGCCGTTCGTCGAGTCGGGCGGCGTGCTGGTGGGCTTCCGCTCCTCCGCCGAAGATGCGTGGCTGCCGATTCGGCTGCAACGCGACAAGGCGTACGCGTTGGGCAAGATCGTCGAGCGGGACCATCCGATCTTCAATACGCCGCACCACTTCGACCGCGACCTCCTGCTGGACGTGCATGGCGGCAGCATCTACCGCGCATTTTTCGATCTGGGCGAAGGTTGGATCCCACTGGTAAGCACGGGCGCCGAGCAGTCATGGGACAAGACGGAACCTGCCTCCACCGGGCCTCACTACGGCATCGCGGAACTGCCGCTGGGCAAAGGCCGCATCCTCCTGGTGCAGATGATCCCCGAATATCATTGGTTCCACGATTCCGCCGGCGACTCCAGCGCCGCCGGGGCCCGACTGTTCGAGAACCTGGTCCGCTATGCGCTGGCCCATGCCCCGCGGCTTGCCGCATCGCGCCCGCCGCGCCGGATGCCCGAGGGTTTTCACGCGGATTGGCACGACCTGTTCGAAATGCCGCGGCGGGGCGACGGCTTGCCGCTGGACGATCCCGCCTGGCAGCTATCGTCTCACGGGCCCTACTCGGCAAAGGTGGATCGCCGGGGCGTACTCACGTTCACCCATCCCGACGTGCCGAGCCAGGCCGGCAATTTCGTCCAGATCAGCCGTATGGTCCCGGTTCCCGCGGGGGCCAAAGCGGTGACACTTCGCTGGTACTACACGGATACGTACTGCGGCGGCCGCGAGCGGATCCTCGGCGGTGCGAAACACGGCCAGACGGCGCTGGAAAATCTCAAGCGAGACATCCGCCATGCCTCGGTCCTCGTCAACGGCGAGCCGGTCTGGAAAGACGACGTGCTGGGGCGGAATCCCCAGCCCGCGAAACTGGCATTCCGCACCGCGGACATCACCGACGCGGTACAGAAAGCCGGCCGCTGTGAAATCACGCTACGGATCGACGACCAAAAGGGCTCCGGCGAGGAACCCTTTGCCATCGACGCTTTCTTTGGCACCGTGGAGCTGATTACCGACCTCTGCCGAGGTCCCGCGGCCGACGTCTTCTCCGGCGACGGCCTCCAAGTCAGCGAAGCGGCAAGTCTCCGCCTGCAAAATCAATCGGGGGCTGTCGAGGCTCCGCATGCCGGTCCCGCGGGCCGGTTTGCCCTCGCACTTCGGCTCCGCGACGAGCACACCGGGCAGTCGCGGCTCCGGTTGCTAGCGGGCGGAAAGGCGGCCGCGGAGTGGAGGCTCACGGCGGATGATTGCCGGACGTACTGGGCGGTGACGCCGCCGGTGGCGCTGGAACCGGCAGACAAGATACGCATCGAGGTCGAACGCGATGGAGACGAAGGCGTAACGCTCTACGAACTGGCCGTAATTCCCGAGAAGCTCTTGCCGCGGCCTCCGGAACCGGCTCTGCCGCCGACGGCCGACGGCCAGACGACTCCCCAGGTCCGCTTTCCGATCACGGTCCACGAGTTGGCTGGAGTCGCAAGGCAGGGCGAAGTGGCGGCGCAGGGCTTGCCATTTCCCGCAGGCTGCCTGGCGCGGCCGGATACGCTGCGGGTAATCGGCCCTGACGGCCAGGCGGTGCCGGTGCAAACCCGGCAGATTGCCGCCTGGCCCGACAAAACGGCGAAAGTCGTGTTGGTGGCATTTCCCGCCGATGTCGCCGCGGGCGGTACTGCCGCGTACACGGTTGAGGCTGGCGAGGCTGTCGCGCCGGTATCCAGCGAGAGTGGCCTGACACTTCGCAAGGAAGATGACCGGCTGGTGATCGACACCGGAGCGATTGTCGTCACGCTGAGCACCACGCGCGGACGCATTCTCGACGAAGTGCGGCGAAGCGACCGGCTGATCAAGTCGGCTGACGAAGTGTGGGACCTGTCCCTGGAGGAAGAGAGCGGCCGCGTGGTCCGCACCCGTGATGCCGCCGTAACGGACACCGAGATTGTCGAGGGCGGCCCGTTGCGGGCGCTGGTGGTCCGCAAAGGCTCCTTCACCGACGCGACGGGCACGCTGGTCGACTTCCGCTTGCATCTCGAGGCAACCGCCGGCTCCGATGCCTTGCGTGTCTACGCCTTCATCATCAACCGCGAAGACCAGCCCGAGGTCTACTTGAAGCGGTGGTCGATGGAGCTCGAGCGAAAGGAGGTCGACGGCAAGGTGTGGGTGGGTGCCGACGAGATTCGAACGGCGGGCGAAGGCGACGTGCTCTACCAGCATCGGCACGACACGCTCACCTGGACGAACGCCGGCGGCCCGCGCTCGCGGCAGAAGGGCCAGTCGCCCGGCTTATCCGCCTTCCGGCCTGGCGGTCGGCGCGCGCTGGTTCTGGCAGCGTTTCCCGCAGGCAATCCGTTTTCAGCCCGGGGTAGTGCGGTTCGACTTCATTCCCCTACCGTTCGACGACGGCGACCTGCCGACCCGCTGGCGCGATCGTCTGGGGGAAACCACCGATCGCTACACGGTCGGCGGTGTCGGCTATCCGCAGTCGCCCGGCAAGATGGGATTGTTCCGGCTCGCCCAGGGCGAGGCACTCAGCCAGGAGATCCTCTTCGTAATGGATGGCAGGCCGGCGGCCGACAACAGCGCCGGCATGATGGCCCCGTTGGTTCAACCGCTCCGCGCCGTCGCCGAGCCACGCTATACCGCCGGCACGCATGCGTTCGGCGAGTTCCACCCGGTCGATCCTCATCGCTATCCTCGCTATGAGGAACGAACGGAGCAGGCCTACCGGGCGATCCTGGCCCAGCGCGAGACTCGCCGCGAGTATGGTTTCGAGAACTTTGGCGATTGCACGTTCGAATGGGGATACGGTCCTTCTTACACGTTCTGGAGCAACAGCGAGTACGACCACCACCACGGTTACGCGATCCAATACCTGCGAAGCGGCGATCCGCGGTGGTGGCAGCTTTGCGAGCAGACGGCTCGCCTCTACCGCGACGTGGTCGTCATTCACCACGCCCCGCCGGGCAGACTGCTCAAGGGCGGTCCGAGGCACCACAACGCCACGTCGCAGTGGATGAAGTCGCACGAGGAGCAGTACTGGATTGCCGATCACACCATGGCTGGTCCCAGTGCCGGCCACAGTTGGGTCGAGGGAATGATCGACTACTGGTTTCTGACCGGCGATCCCTGGGCGGAAGAAGTGGTGTACTCGCTGGCCCACTGGTACAGCGACATCGCCGAGCACAATCGCTTCGGAGCCGGCGGGCAGGAGCGGGGACCGGGGTGGGCGCTGATTGCCATCTCGGCACTTGCGCGGGCAACGGGCGGCGAGCGGATCCGGGACGCCGGCCGCATCGTTGCCGACTGGATCATCCAATGGCAGGACCCGATCCGCGGCGTCGTCTCAGTCCCCATTTCCGAGCAGCCCAGCTACGAGGGTGGCTCGACATTCATGCACGGCATCGTCGGCCGCGGGCTGGGCCGCTGGTATGACGTGACGGGCGACCCGCGGATCAAGCAGTCGCTCCTGGGAATCGCCGAGTGGATCACCACGGAGCCGATGGGCGAACCGGGAACGTTCTGGTACAAGCAGGGCCCGCAGAACAGCACGCGTTACAGCGCCACCGACCAGTGCATGACCGCCCTTACCTACGCGTACCGCTCGACCGGCGACCCCTGGTATGCCGAAATCGCAAGTGCCCTGCTGGATCGCACGGGACCCAACCGCCGCTCGATGAGCTGGTATCCCCAGTCGCTCGATCATCTCGCGCCGGTCGTCACCGGCGGCCCTTCGGAGCAGGGAAACCCGGATCAGGCCGGTTTCGGCGGTCGTTCGACGCCGGGGCCGAGGGATCTTCCGGTCGCGGTGTCACGCTGATGGACCGGAGAGACATGGACGGCCCCGCTCAGCGATCGTTCTCGCAAATCGCGGGGAGCGGCGTTCAAGGCGGTTTTGCCCGGAAGCTGCGGTGGGTCTGGCCTGGAACTTGGAGAGTTAAGCTGCAAGTCAGGGCGTGACCCCGTCGCACCATCACAGCCCATCGCAATACGCTTGCAAGAACCGGCACCGCTTGCGTTGGAGTCACGACGAAATTTTCCTGTTGGCGTTGCCAAAATATCCCCCAGGCAGTGACTCGACGCACACGTATTTACAAAATGCCCCAATTGGGTGTCTTGACTTTGTCTTGTCACGGAATATACGGTAGCGTTCGAGCCGTCGAGCGAACGGCGCGTTGCTCCGTACACCAAGGTTCGACTTGCCCGCTCGGGCGTGCGCACCGCGGTAGCGCAAGCGTTGGTGCGTTCGAGTGTTTCCACAGCCTCGGTCCTTTCTCCTGCTTTCGATCAGGTCTCGACCATATTGGTTGGGGGCCTTTGTCGCAATAGCCGTTGTCTTGTGCACGCGAGATCAGGGAGACTTGGCCGTTTCCTCCCGATTCCACCGTCATCCGAACGGCCATGGTTCGCAGGAGAACTGGCTATGGATCCGCGCCGTTCGCAGCGCGCCGGGCGCGCCACACGTGTTGGTTCTGGCTTACGTGGACGTTCGCAATCAATGAGTTCAGCGCGGCGGAGTGCCTTGGGACGGCCGCTCCGCCTCGAGCCGCTGGAAGATCGCCGAATGCTGGCGGACGTGCTCTTGGCGGAGGATTTCGAAGGCGCCTTCCCGCCACCGAACTGGCTAATCACGCCTGACGATTCCGGCGTAGGCTGGGGAGACAACGCCTATCGCGCGGCGGTCGGCTCGTGGAGCGCATTTTGCGCCGACGACGGCAGCAATTGGCGAGCTACCTACGACAACAATCTCAGCACCACCATGCAGCGAACGTTGTCGTTGGCCGGCTACGAAAACCCGCAGTTGAGTTTCAAGTACTGGTATGACACCGAGTGGAACTGGGACTTCTTTCGCGTGAAAGTACGGGGCACGTCGGGCGTTTGGTCGGAATTACTGAGCATCAGCGGCACTCCCCCCGATCCGGGCTGGAATACGTACAACGGCAGTCTTGCGGCGTACGCGGGGCAGGATTCGGTAACGATCAGCTACGAGTTTACTAGCGACGTCAGCAATGTGTCGCAGGGCGTATGGGTTGACGACATCTTGTTGACCGCCGACGCCGTTGTGTTCGAGCCGCACTTTTCGGGCGTTCAACTCATGGATCTGGTGGATGTCGACGGCGACGGGTTCAGCCGCTCGCTGCGTATGGAAGCCGGCGTGACATCCAATACCACCGGCGACGTCTACTTTCGAGTATGGGAAGACGCGCCGGGGCTCGTTCCCATCCTGGCCACCTCGCCGGTATTCACAGCCACGGGGCGTCTACCGCAGTTCGAGTCCGTGTTGCTCGACGCCACTGCACGAGACATGACGCATGGGACCTACTCCTTCTGCATCAGTCTGTACCGGGCCGACGACAATGTGATGGTCGATCAGTGGACCGGGATCCAGGACAGCGACCTTGCCGATGTCCCTCTGGAAACCGCGGCTGAGGACTCGGTGGCCGACCTGGCCTTGCTCGGCCACGAGATCAACGTTCACCAGAGCGCTGCAAGCGGCGACTTGCGACCGCTGGTGTTCGACTATTGGCTCCAGAACGTCGGTCCAGGATCGGCGTACTTTCAGTTCGGGATGGACGTCTACCTGTCACTCGATACGGAATACCAAGCGGGGATCGACACTCCCTTGTTCACGGTAGGAGGCCTTGAGCACGCGATCGGCGTCGGGGAGTCTTTCTTTGGATCGCTGGAAATGGCGGCGGTGCCCAACATTCCTGCCGGGCAGTACCACCTCTTGTCGATGCTCACTGCCTGGCCCGACTTGTCCTTCAGCAATAATCGTCTCGTCAGCGAGGAGACCTACTGGTTCGGGCCGGTGAGTGCGGACGCAAGCGAAAGCCCCCGCAACGATACCTGGGACGCCGCGACCGAATTGGGAGCGATCTCCGGGACGGTCGTCCTGGATTCCCGTACCCTTGACTCGTCCGTTGATGTCGATTGGTACCGGTTCGAGTTGCTCGACATTGGTCAGCCGGACGATGCGATCTCGTTGGGTTTCGTCCATGCGGAAGGGGACGTGAACGCCTGGTTGTGCCTGGATACGGGGCAGCCGCCGGTGGACTCAATCCGCCAGTCCAGCGGCAGCGGCGACGGCGAGCAGATCTCACTGGAAGGCCTGGCTGCCGGCTCTTATCTGCTGGTGGTCGACGGCCACGCGGACGACGTCAGTCGCGAGTACGACCTCACGATCACGGCCACTCCCTGGCCGGACCTGGCGGTGACCGCCGCCTGGAGCGACGTTTGGCAAAGTGCGGCGGTGAATGACCTGGTCGACTGGTGGGCGGAAGTGGAGAACCTGGGCCCCGGAACCCTCACGGCTGCCTGGAACCTTTCTTGGTACCTGTCAGCCGACAGGAAATGGGACCTCGACGACATATGGATCGACACGTCAACCATGGACAACGACCTGGGGCCTGGAGAAGGGCTCGCCATTGACCTGTTCGTGGCTCCGGTCCCGCCGGTCGCCACCGGGCAGTATTATGTCGTGGCCCTGGCCACGACCAGCCTGGATCGGGATCCGGGCAACAACGAAGCGGCCAGCGCGGATCCGGATTGGTTCGGAAGCATCTCCGCCGACGGCGACGAGCCCAACCTTGATCAAGACTCGGCGACTTGGCTGGGCCCGGTGGTTGGAACGGTGACGCGGACCAATCGCACGCTGCACAATATCGACGACGAGGACTGGTATCAGTTCGAGATGGTCGGCGCCGGCATGGCAGGGGACACGGTGCGGATCGACTTCGCTCATGCCGAGGGTGATCTTTACCTGGAACTCTACGATGCTGCCGCGCGGATCGGTGTCAGCCAGACCTCCGGTGACTTTGAAGAGATCTCGTTGGAGGGACGCCCGGCGGGAAGCTACTGGGTGCGGATAGACGGCTACGACGACGGTCCGCACGGGGTTGTGACGACGGAAGGCGACGTCAGCCCCGCCTACGACCTCACGATCATTGCCAGTATTCCTCCCGACCCCTTCGGGCCGAATGGGAGTCTTGAAACGGCCTTCAACCTGGAAGGGGGCGACCAAACGCGCGAGGGTCTCTCGATCGAAACGCCGGGCGGCGAGGACTGGTACCGCTGCACTGCCACTTACAACGGCGAGTTTGATGTCAGTATCGAGTTCAGCCATGCGTTGGGCAACCTGGATCTCGAACTGTATGATGCGCAGGGCAACCGGGTGGCCCAGTCGAACTCGGCGGACGACGAGGAGCACATTACCCGGTTCGCATTGGCCGGGGAGACCTACTACATCCGCGCCTTCGCCGCACCTTGGGCGGTCAATCGCGATTACCGGCTACGGTTCCAGTGGCCCAACAACAGTGTCAACTATGCAGTACTGTTTGCCGGCGGGATCGGCAAGGACAAGAACTTTCCCCGCTATTACGACAATGTCAAGCGACTCTACGAGGCACTCACCTGGAATTACCCCCTCTCTCCGCCGCTGGCTCCGGAAAACGTCTACATCCTGTACGCGGACGGCACCGATACCGGCATCGATCGCTCTGACAACGTCAACTCGGACATGTCGTATGCCGTCAACGTTCAGGCGGCCACGGCGGCAAATCTGGAATCCACCTTGGCCGACCTGGCAACGAGGATCGACGACAACGATCATTTTTTCTTCTGGAGCTTTGATCACGGCGACGGGTGGGTGCCCGATCCGACCTATCTCAACTACCATCCCAACGCAACCACGCAGCACGACGAGGAGACGCTTTGCGGCTGGGGAGAAGACATCGCCGATGACGATCTGGCCGAATGGCTGGGCGAGATCCACGCTGGATATACGACCTACGTTTTCGCGCAGTGCTTTGCCGGCGGCCTGTTGGAAGAATTCCTGCCGCTTCCCAACAACGTTTTCGGCATGGCGGCGACGAACCATTACGAGTCGAGCTACAACGACGGATTCGCCGCCGCATTTACCGAAGCCCTGGAGACCGGTCACAGTGTCACGGAGGGCGCATACCGCTACGCACACGACAACGATCCGTACGCAGAAGCCTTCGACCCTTACGAACCGACCTATGCCCCGAACGAAGGGACGTTCCAGTATCTGACTGAACATCCCTGGTGCGGATCCTACAACGTGTTCTGGATGTTCGCGCGTCCGGGCAACCACAACCCGTTGCTACAATCGCTCGCGCCGCTGGATTGGGAACAGGACGCCGTCGAGGTGGCGATACCGCACAGCTTGCTGGTCACTGCAGCCGATGCGGTCGATGCCGACGGCGATCCGCTGAGCTTCCGCATCGAATCGGTCCTGGCCGGCACGCTTCTGAAGCATGGGGAGCCGGTTGTACCCGGGGTGACGAAGCTGACCTATGGGGACCGGTTCGTTTGGGTCGCACCGCCCGATGCTCCGAACTCCCTGGAAGCCTTCACAGTTCGGGCCTTCGACGGCACCACCGTCTCCGACGCGGCGGTACCCATAACCGTTCAACGGAAAGGGGCTTTCGGCGCGGCCGCGCGCGACGACGACGTCGAAGTCGACGAGGATAGCGTCATGGCGGAGATCCCCGTGCTCGGCAATGATACCGGCACGGCACCGTTGGTCGTGTCGAGCGTCGGGCCGGCCGGCCGCGGCCGCGTTGAACTGATCGAGGGGCAGATCCGTTACACCCCGCTGCCCGATACTTGGGGCCAGGACTCGTTCTACTACCTCCTGAGCGACGCCGCGGGCGGGACCTCCACGGGGCGGGTCGACGTTACGGTCCTGCCGCTGAACGATCCGCCGGAGGCGTGGGACGACGAGGTGGCCGTGCTCATGGCGAGCGAAGATAACGTGATCGAAGTCCTCCGGAACGACCTGGACGTCGACGGCACGGTGCCCACCGTGGCCCTGGCCACACCTCCGAGTTTCGGCACGGCCACGCTGAATGCCAACAGAACGTTCAGCTACACGCCGGCCCCGACGTACTGCGGCGAGGACCGCTTCAGTTACACGATCACCGACGGCCTCTCCGATCCAGTCTCCGCCATCGTTTGGATCCACGTCGACGATCCCAGCCGTCCTCTCCAGCCGGACCTGGTCATAACCGACGTCTGGTGTGAATCGGGCGTTGTCTGTTACCAGGTGTACAACAAGGGGGGCCGTGTGGCGCCGGGCGGCCACCAGACCTCGCTGGTCGTCGACGGCGTCCTGGTTGGCTTCGGCACGGTGAGTGAAGACCTCCAGCCGGAACAGCGTTGGACCGGGAACTTCAGCGACTACGCCTGGTCGCCGCCTGGTCCGGAAAGCGTGGTCCGCGTGACAGCCGACTCCACCGGCGGCCTCACGGAAATCAATGAGACGAACAATTCCGCGGAGGAGACTTGGCAGACCGACACGACGGCTCCCCGGATCACGGCCGGCCCGGTGGCAAACCTGCTTGGTTCGAACGAGGCGAAGGTTGAATGGCAGACCGACGAGCCGAGCGATAGCCTCGTTCGCTATGGGCTCAATGCGCGGCGTTACACCGACGAGCGGTCGGATGCAGCCATGACGACCGCGCACGCGGTTGTAATCCGTGGGCTGGAACCGGGCGCCACGTATCATTTCCAGACGCAATCGACCGATGCGGCCGGCAATGCGGTGACGAGCTCAAGCCTGACCTTCACGGCCAGCCCGCCCCCGGATACGACGCCGCCCGAACTGGCATTCGTGGTCCCCGATGAGGTCAGCGATATGGTGCTGATTTCCGCTGATGCCTGGGACGACGATCGGGTCATGCGCGTCGAGTTCTATGTCGACGACACGCTGGCGTTCAGCGATTATTCACCGCCGTACGAATACACGCTTTTCGCTCGCGATTACGACGAAGGGCTGCATACCTTCCGGGCGTATGCCTTCGACCCAAGCGGCAACGCGCGCGAGTTGCTTAAAGACTTCCGGGCTGTCTACAAACGCGATCTGACGGTGCCGACGGTCACGATTACCTCTCCTTCCCCGGGCGCGACGTTAACGGGGGTCGTCCAAGTGCAGGCAGATCTCTCGGACGACACAGGCCTGTCGGCCGCACATTTCTTCGTCGACGGCGATTACTGGTTAAGCCACTACTGGCACTGGAATACTCCGGCCACGACGGCTACGACTTTGACGTTCGATTGGGACGCGAAGGCCGTGGCCAACGGCACGCACCGGCTTGCGTTGGTGGTCCAGGACGTCGACGGCAAGGAAACCACGGCGACCGTCAATGTTGTGGTCGATATTCCACCACCGCCTCCTCGGCCCGAACTGGTCGTCACCGGGCATTTGGCCGTCGAATGGGACAACTACTTCGCGGTGGATGTCAAGGTCAAGAACATCGGCGCTGCCGTGGCCCGCAACGTGGTGGTCCGGGATTTCTTGGCGGCGTTTCAACCGATCTCGCACGATTCCGCGTATCCCACGGTTCCAGACGTCAAGGCGACCCATGATCCCAGCGCCAAATCATGGGAGGCTACCCTTGTCTGCGGGGAAGACATTCCCGCCGGCGAGTCGCGAACGTTGAGGTACTTCGCCGTTCCCGTGCTCATGCACCCCAACCCGCCGAAGCCGAGTATCGGCTACCCCCTGCGTGTTGTTTACGAGGGCGCGGATGGCACGGATTACCAGTTCGAGCAGGCGCTGCCGATCGGAAAGACGGTGGCTGGAGTACCGTTGGCGACGGCATATGCCGATGCGATACAACAAGCCGACTACCTGATCACGACACACCCGGCCAATCTGTTCTGGGAGTATGATACCGTCTCCGATGCCGGAGAAGCCGTAAACGGACTGCTGTCGGATATGGCGCAATTGGCAACTTTGAGAGAAGGTGTCCTGGGCTATTTCTATTCGTACCCGAGCGCGACGAGGACCGCACTGGACACATTCGTGGAACCGGGTGGGGCTTGGGCTAAGCAATTGAGTTCCGACTTCTCGAAGCCGCTCGAGGGCTATCTGCTCATCGTTGGTGAAACCGAGATTATGCCATCTTGGCCGTCCTTGGAAATTGGCGGCGGAATGGTGGAGCACAGCGATCACCGCTATTCGGACACTGGGGGAGACGGCGCGCCTGACCTGATTGTGGGCCGTATCATCGGCGACGACGTCGAGATCCTGCGTAAGCCGATCCGCGCCAGCATCGGCGTCGCTCAAGGGGACCCGACCTATGGGTTCGCTCGCGAGAATGCCCTGCTGGTCACCGATGACGGCTTCGGCACGTTCGTCCAGGATGCGGTGAATGTCAGCGCGGTGCTGCAAAACGAGTACGACGTGACCATGATGCACTACCGCGATTATTTCGTTGAGTCGTTGTTCCCGGCAATCCTCGATTCGAACGACGGCTTTGCCGCAGCAGATGTGCGGGATGACATCCGGGCCGAGATCGTGATTGCCGACGCTAGTGCCAAGAAGGTTTTTATCTTTGATTCGGACGGTGCGCTGCTGAGCAACTTTTCCGTCCCATGGTGGGCGGGCACCTCGGAAGATGCTATCGCCGTTGGCGACATAATGGGCGACGACAAAGCCGAGATTCTCCTCGCCGATAGCAGCGCCAACCTCGTATGGATCTTCAACAGCACGGGCGGATACGTCACCATCTCGTGCCCCGTCGATCCGGGAGATTTCTTGGCCGCCGGGGACGTTTTCAGCGGTGGGAAGGAGGAGGTCGTTTTCGCCGACCGCTCGGGGAACAAGATCGATGTCTACAGTTCAGCAGGCGAGAAACTGAGGGAACTGCAGTATGATTTCTCGCGGGCGGGTTATCCCATACACAGCCTAGCCGTCGACGACGTGGCCGGTGGTCCGATGGACGAAATCGTCGTGGCCGATTGGTACTGGAGCACCATCACCGTCTTCGACGGCTACAACTATGCCACCGCGAAGGTGCTTGAGGATAAGCCCGTCGGCGTCCCGGTTCTCGTGACCGCGGACGTGGCTTTCGAATTCGGAGATCGAAAAAGTGAAATCCTGGTCGCGCCGAATGGCAAGTACATCCACATGTTTGCCTATTCCTGGGACAACGGAAAGCTGACCGAATCCGAGGCCGTGCCTTTCCCCTTCGCCTTCGGCGATGGCCTGGCGGCCGCGGATGTGAAGGACATCACGAGCGTCACGGGAACGGATGAGGTTATCGTGGCTGATTGTTACCACAACCTTGTTTTCGTGCTCGATCCGAACAGACATCACGCCACGACGCGGATCCAGAGTGCCCTG
>JAXGMN010000108.1:0-17489 GCA_040768665.1 Thermoguttaceae bacterium | reverse complement strand
GGTGAGCCGCAGGCGCGGCGCCCACCGCCGCATCGACCGCGTCAACACCAGCCCCAGCAGGAAGGCGGCGAAAAAAGCGAAAGTGGCAGTCGAAATCAAGGTTTTAGGGCTTAGTTCTTTAGTTCTTCGTTCTTCGTGCGTGATGCTTTGTGTTTCGTGCCCGGTGCTGGGAAACGAAGAACCAGGAACGAACTCAAGCTGTAAAGGCCACCGCCGACCCCGCGTCGGTGGGACGATGTTTGGTAACTACAAACGGCCCGACGGGGCCGAGCGAAACGGCGAAATTACGGAACGGCCTGCGTGAGTGCGGTTTGTAGTTGCCAAACATCGCCCCACCGGGATAGACCCGGTGGTGGCGTTTACAGTTCGAGTCATTTTCTAAACAGGCACCCGGGCGAAGACTCTGTCCAGAAACAAAACTCTACGAGTCTAGAATGCAGTGCCCAACCCGCCGCGCGCCGTTACCGATAGCCGCGCCGCTCTCCGCCCGGCGCGCGGCCCGTTGGGCACTGCGGTTAAACGACCTTTAGGGCGGAAAAGGGACGGGCACATTTTGCTGCGAAGACTCCGCAAAATTGGGCAGTCCCCGGCGGTTTGTTGCCCACGAAGGACGGTGGTTCAACAGCCGAGTTGCTCAGGGCGTTTGGCGAGATGCCCGGCGATACCCTTTCGACTCTGGCGACGTCGCCACCAGCAGGCGAGAAAAGCCGCACCCGAGCCTAGCAGCAGCAATCCGGAGGGTTCGGGAATGAGGACGAGTTGACCGTTGAAAATTGTTGCAGGCAGAACCGTGAAGTCCGTATCTCCGTTGCGGGTACCGGCCATCCTGAGCTCCCACGTCCCGCTGAAAAACCCCGTCGTATCGATCACTACAGTGCCCAGCAAGCCATCGGCAGCAACGGTTCCACTTGCCGTCGTAACCGCGTAGGCGCCAAATTGCGGCCAATCGTAGCCGGCGCTGATATTTGTTTGAACGGTGTGGTTGTCGGCGAAAATCGTGCCCGTGATCAAATCCACGTCGGTAATGGCGGGGCCATCGATGAGGCCGCCCGCCTCGAGCCCTCCGTCGGCTACCTGGATATTGAAATTAACTCCTTGCACCTCGTCTCCGCCGGAAGTGTAAATTTCGATGGCCTGAAAGGGTGTGTTCGGCAGAAGTTCGTGCGTGCCCACATTGATCGTTGCTGCCGCCGCGGGCTCCACGCAGAGCAGCGCCAGCAGAAGGATATTCGGCCATTGCACCCGAGTCATTCGCCACCCCATGCGATCCCACGAGACAAGTCCCTACGAGCAGTCGCAATTGATGTTAACTACGATTTTGACGCAAAGCAATGAGCCGGAGAGGGGGTGCAAAGCGTTTTTTCGGAAGATTCTCACCGCTCCCGGCGATGGCCCCCGCCTTGCCGCGGGTGAGTCGTTTTGCCGCGGGTAATACGAGAGGACTGGTTCCGTTGGCGGCGATCCGGCCACTTTATCGCAAATTCGCACGTCATTTCGCGAACGCGCAAACCTGTTCCCTATTTTGGAAAACTGCTGCGATTTTGGATTAAAGATCATGGGTTTCCTTGACATTGAGGTCGCTCTGGCTATACTCACTGGCACGCGTTGATACTTCCGATTCTGTGGTATGAAAGGAAATGGCCCGTGGGCTTGAGCATGAGCGCGAAGCCGGTCGCTATGATCGCCGCTACTGTCTTGGTAGTGCTTTTTTACCTCCGCGGTTCCAGCGGACACGATTACGGCCAGTTTCGTCGATAATGATCCGGCGACCGACCAATTCACGGCAGAGTTCGCGATGGACGCTGCGAACTCGGCGACCGTCCGTCTGGACTATCTCGCACCGGTGGTCGTCGACATGACCGTCAGCACAGCCGGGAGCACCCGCTTTGGCAAGGCGCTGACGATCACCGAGACGATTGCCAATCTCACGGCCTTCGACTGGTTGGATTTCACGTGGCGGCTGAAAGACGTTGTCGGCGGCAGCGATGCCGGCTTGGCCCTGGAAACGCAGGCGTCCCCCTTCGCGTCCTGGACGCTCTCCGAGGACGGAACCAAGCTCACCGCGGCGGATGGTCGCCTTCGGATCGGGGAGTCGATGACGGTCACGTATGCGGTAAGCGGCCTCAGCGGAGCCGCGAGCTTTACCGTTGAGCAAAAGGACATGGTTGCCGCACCCGTTCCGGAACCTGCAATGGCTGTGGGTCTGTTTAGCCTGGCAATGGCCTTGGGCATCGGAGCCGGGCGGCGCCGGCGGAGGGAGGGCTGAGTCGGGGTTCGCCTTTGCCGGGCGGACGAACCTGATGGCCCGTTGAAAAGGGGACGGGCACCGAGCGGCAGGCGTTGGCTCGACAATTCCGGTCCTGACCACGAGCCGCGAAAGCGAAATCACGGAACAGCCAACAGGATGGCGGTCTATAGTTGCCAAACATCTCCCCACCGACGCCGGGTCGATTGGGGCGATTACAGGTTCGAAGCAAGCATCGAATAATACGCATCGACGGCTTCGACTTCGCGCTTCCGGAGTTTTGACCGCGAGATGCGACCCTCGCTTTCCTCGGCGGCCATCCAGAGCGCGAGTTGCCCAAGCTCGGGCGCTGTCGGGCGTGCCGGGATGATGGCCGCCGACTCAAGCAGCCGTGTTTGGCGGCGCTGGTCCGCTTTCTCGGGCAGTGCTTCGCGTGAGCCGGCGGCATTCGGAACAGCGGCTGCACGCGCTGCCGACGAAGCCGATGCACTGGCGGCGCCCCTGGTTGCCGGTGGCCGGTCGACCAGCGTCGGCGCCGGCTCCGGTTCGGCCGCATTGGTCGATTCGAGGGGCGGCTCCAAGAGCTCCAGCGGTTCTCCGGCAAGGGTGGTTTCGCTCGCCGACTCCGGCGCGGCTGAAGCTGTCTCCCAAGCGAGCCCACTCGCCAGGCTTTCCCCGAGAGGCGCCGGCGCGGGGACGGCGATCAGCTTGAGCGCGTTGGCCACGAAGGTCTGGTTGTTGCGGGCGATGATCTGATCGGTGGCATCGACCTTCGAGTCGCGATTGAAGTCGTATCGGTTGTCGATCGTGGCGTGGCCCAGAAGCGCGGGGTTGTTGCGTGCGGCGATCTCATCGGTTGCATTCACCTTGGCATCGTTCAGCGAATCGCCCGCCTCGCCGATCGCGTTGCCGAAGTAGAACACGTCCGTCGTGCCCGCGGCGAGTCCCGTGTGGGCCGTATCGAGGACGGTTACCTGGAGCCACTGTTTCTCGATCTGGTTGTCCGGCCAGATCAGTGTGACGCGATGGGAGCCGCCCGTGCCTGCACCTTGTCGAACGGTCACGCTCGCCGGCGGAGGTGCGTCGGCCCAGGTCGCCAGGTCGCCGCTGTTGCCGACGCGGAAGAGGAAGTCGGCTGCGGTCAGCGACGAGGGCAGGGGCAGATTCTCGATGTCGACCATGATCCCGTTGATGCCGCGCCAGTAGCTCGTGTAGTTGGCAAACGTGGCCGTTTCGCCCGGCAGGAGGGCCTGTTTTTCGGCGGCGGAAGGGATGGCGCCGTCGTCTTGCTCGCTGGGGCCCGCGTCGTTTCCATCGAACGCGGAGCGGTTGTAGAAGATGTGGCGTCCGACGACCTGGGAACTGCCCGTGAGCAATCCAAAGTCGACATCTGTAGCAATCTGGCCATCCGCGACTGCCACCGCCTGCGATCCGCTTGTCGGATTGGTGTGCTGCTCCCCCGACTCGATCAGATGACGGACCTCATACGTCGACGCGGGCAGAGCTCCAAACGTGTAGTTGCCCATCGCGTCGGTCACGGCGAGCGGCTCCTCCGTGACGAACTCGAGTTTCCAGTTGTTCAGTGTCCCGGTATTGCTGCTCAACGAATCGGTTATCTGCAGGATCCACGTACCATTGGGGTCTTCGCCGTCGAAGGATGCGAGAATCTTCTTGGGCCGGTAGGCGCCTGCAAACGGTGCACTGCCGCTTCCGATGTACGTTGACGCTTCATCATCGAGAAGCGTGTCGGTGAAATGGTCGCCCGATCCGCCTACACGATTGAACAATCGGACCTGCGTACCTCGAGGACTGATCAGGACGACGTCGAGATCCGCCGCGTAGGTGTGGCTGATGCTCAGCACAACGTTCACGTCGGAGATGAGCCCATTCAGGCCAGTAACCGCCAGCGAGGAACTCACCGTTGAGTTTTGCACCGTGGCGAGCGGCGTGTTCTGAGTGAACATGGTTGTGGTGGCCTCTTCGTGGAGGCCATTGCCATTGATGTCGAGGAATAGAGATCTGCCGGCCAATCCTGGCTCTCCGGCGTCGTGCGTTCCGTCGCCGTCGCTGTCACCCCAAACACTGCCATGTATCTCTCCCAAGTGGCCGATCTGAAGCGGTGTTTCAGGATCGCCGAGCAGATTGAGTGTGAAATGAATCCAGCGATAGATCCCCGTCGGGTCACCCACGCGGAAAAGGTTGTCCATTTTCGAATCGTCATTGGCATCCGCCAAACTCACCTTGCCCTCGTTGAAGGCAGCATCCCAGAATTCCTTGGCGTAGTAATGGCTGTAGGCGAGCGAGGTTCCGGAAGCATACCATCCGAGCCGAGAATTCATGACGACTCCGAAGGCGCCATAGGGGTTGACCACGTGCTCCTCGGCGATTGAGAGATTGTTATCGAAAGCGCCGGCGTTGCAGCCTTGGGAATACAGGAAATAAGGAGCTGAATTTACCAGGGCGCGGACATCTGCCGATTGCAGGCGTGAATCGATGGTCGCCGCGGAATGTCCCAGTGAATTAATCAGGTGCGGAGTTGTTACCCCCGAGTTGATTTCATTGATTAGAGAGGTCTTGCTCCACGTGTACCCAGGCGCATCGTAGTATTCCACGATCGTCCAGTCCGACGGCATGCTGTCGTTGCGGATATCAATCCCGGAGGTGCTTCCCCACGTCGGAGTATCGTCGATCTTTTCGCCCAGCCAGAGGGCCGATTTGAAGTTGGGGTGGCGAGTCGACTCGTAGAGAAGCGCCTTGGCAACAAAGTTGGCGGCCTCAGCGGTGTTGCTGACCGGGGCGCGGCCCACGTGGACGTCCGGCGCTAAATCGATATCTTGGCCACCCGCGCCGTCCATCAATTCTCCCCAAAGGGAGTCCCCATTGCTGTTCCAAGGTCCGTCCAAGCATGCGTAGTACAGGTCTGTTGGAAGCGCGTTGTCCTGATACGTGCTATAAGACACGCGGACTCCCCGGTGCGGGATGATCTCGGTGTCTCCTCCAAGCAGCACCCATCGCGTCCCCCAGTTTTCGTGCGCGTCGCGGACGAATTGCCGGATTTTGTCCGCCAGGTCGCCGGTTTCGGTACCGCTGTAGTTTGCCCCGATGTATTCGGTGGTAACCATCTGCCCGGTCAATCCCCGGCCGATCTTATGGTTTAGTAGGGACTGGAAGCTGCTCGCAAGCGCACTCCCGGTAACGATTACATATTCGTAACTGCCCAGGGATGGCAAGCGTAGCGATTGAGGCTCCGATAACAGCGACCCGCTCGAATAGGTGGCCAACATTTTCGGGTTGACTACCACCTCGGCGATGTCCTCGCTGCTGGTAGCACGCGGTGAAACACTATCGTCGTCGGGCCAAGGAACTTGCTCAACGGTAATAGTCAGCAGAGCACTGTCGTGATAGACGAGTTTCTGCTGTGCGGCATCATAGGCCACGGGCGATGCCCAGACGGTTCCCAGCCGATGACCTGCAGAAATGTACGTCAAATAGCCGAACGACTGCCATCGTTCAAACCTCTCGGTCGTCCATCCGTCTACTTCGACCGAGATGCGGTCCGTCGACAGGTTTGCTGGCACCGGCGCGATCGGCACAAGGGTGGGGTCAAGCACCCAACCTTCGTCAGAATAGCTGATCTCGACGCGCGTGATGTGCGTTGCTGGTGGCAGCAACAGAGTCGCGGTGTCCATCGGCACAACGGGCGCGGCGGGGTCGTACCAAAGCGTGACCGACTCTCCCACGTTCCAGCCGGATGCATCAAGCGGCGGATCGCTGTCAGACGCCGGGTCGAAAGAAAACTGAAACAGCGCGGTCTGCCGAATAGTATCCGCAGCATCGTCTACCCGGAGTGGTTCCGCCTGGAAATCGTGGAGGACTGTGCCGGCGAAAGAGAGCATCATGCGGCTCTCAAGGCCTTCCACAGCAAGCCGGCGGCAGCGTGGCTCCTGGCCTGAACGCGTCGCGCCCTTCCAACCGTGCCGGAAGAATGGCGACCTCCCTTCTGAATTGGCGCAGGATATGACCGTTCTTGCATAGCTGCGCAGGAAAATGTCTCTCATTTTAGCCTGGTCAGAAGTTTACGCGTCGATACTGGTCACACGTGCATGGTTGTTCCACTGGCCGGTTTGGAACCGCTTCTCCGGCGGCTAACCAATACACCGTCAATAGAACAGAAACTGAAGCGGCAGTAAATAGAAAAGCAGTACTTTCAGTGGCAAGGTGGCCGAAAATAGGGGTCGCCAAGAGATCGTCATGGGTTCGCACACCGGCTTTGAGCCAAGTGAAGTTTCGTTACGCATTTGCGGCCAATGGAGAAGCCGAGAAAATGCCTGAAAAACAAGAGTGTGGGGTTCCGCACAGCAACGGCAGCAGTCGAGAGACGCAAAGAGGAATTCACTCAATGGCCAAAGCTCAACGTCCTACTGGCGCAAAACAGATCAGCACGCCAAAAGTCTCCCCGGCCATGAAAAAAACGATGCCGAACGGCGGTGTCCTTTCGGCAAGTGTGCATGAAAGATTCGGAGGCATCGGGTAGAGTTGGCTGTCAGGGCAGGATTCTGTGGAGGACAGCCGATGGGCACCAGGAAGAGAGACGGGCGTCCGGCGCAATTGGAGGGCGTGAGGCGGCGGTTCGAACGTTGGCGTCAGACGCGTCCGGTACGCTCGCGGATTCCGGATTCGCTCTGGAGGCTGGCGGTGAAGATGGCTCGGATTCATGGGATTCACCAGACCAGCAAGACGCTGCGAGTGAATTACTACGCACTCAAGAGACGCCTTGAGGAACAATCGCCCCCATCCCTCGCCGGTCCCGGCAACGGTGTTGGGGCGGCATTCGTGGAATTGGTTCCTCCCGCGTCGATCGGCCTGGGCGAATGCGTCCTGCAGTGGGAAGATGCTGGCGGGGCCAAGATGCGAGTTCACCTGAAGGGAGTCGCGGCGCCTGACCTGATCGGGCTGAGCCGGAGCTTCTGGGAAAGATGAGCCGTGATCCAGATCACACCTCAGATGCGCGTCCTGGTAGCGATTGAGCCCGCGGATTTCCGCCGAGGAATCGATGGTTTGGCTCGCCTCTGCAAACAGACGCTCCAGCAGGATCCGTTCTGCGGCTGGATGTTTGTGTTCCGCAACCGCAAAGCCACGGCGGTCAAGATCCTTGTCTATGACGGGCAAGGGTTCTGGTTATGCCACAAGCGGCTGTCCAGCGGGCGTTTTCGCTGGTGGCCAAGCGACGCCAGCCAGCCGGCTCAGACGCTGGCAGCGCACCAACTGCAGGTCCTGCTGGCCGCCGGGAACCCCACGGCAGACCAAGCGGCGCCCGTGTGGCGATCGGTGAGTCCGGGAATCTGAAAAAAACGCCCGGCGTGCCTCTTGCGTTCCACGCCCGCTCGTGCTACAGTACGGGCCATGAGCGCAGTCCTCAAGTACCGTGGTCGCGTGGTGACGGATGCCGAAGTGGCGTTCATCCGGCAGCTCATCGCCGCGCATCCGTCGCTGAGCCGGCGGGCCTTATCCCAGAAGCTTTGTGAGGCTTGGAACTGGGTTCAAGCCAACGGCCAACCGCGTGACATGCTGTGCCGGAGCTTGATGTTGGCTTTGCATCGTGCGGGCCACATCGAGTTGCCCGCCAAGCAGCATGCTCCTCCCAATCCTCTGGCGATCCGATCCCGGCCGCCCGCGGCCAACGTCGATCGGACACCGCTGGAGCGCTCGCTCCGCACGATCGGTCCGCTGGTTTTCCAGCAGGTTCGACGGACCGGCCAGGAGCGGTTGTTCAACAGCTTGATCGAAGAGTACCACTATCTGGGTTACACGCAGCCGGTGGGCGAACAGTTGAAGTACCTGGTGTTTGCCGCGGGCCGGCCGGTTGCCTGCCTGGCCTGGTCTTCGCCGCCGCGTCACCTGGGCTGTCGGGATCGCTTTCTCGGCTGGTCGGCCGAGGTCCGCCGAAGGAACCTCCAGGGCATCGCCTACAACCCCCGCTTCCTCATTCTGCCGTGGGTTCGGGTTCCTCATCTGGCCTCGCATATCCTCGGCCGTATGGCAAAGCGACTGCCGCAGGACTGGGAACAAGTGTATGGACATCCGGTCTACTTTTTGGAGACCTTCATCGATCCGACGCGATTCCGGGGCACGTGCTACCGGGCGGCGAACTGGATCTCGTTGGGCTACACGACGGGGCGGGGCAAGGCGGACCAGACACATCGGCCCAACCGACCGATCAAGGAAGTGCTGGGCTATCCGCTGTGCCGGCAGTTTCGCCAGTGGTTGTGTCAAGAGCCTTCGAGGGACCGCTCGTGAGCACTTTTCCCATGGGCAGGAAGAGCTCCCGGAGCTTACCGATGGCGCCAGAACCGGCCGATCCAACGGCGAGGACGGTCCAGAGCGAGGCGCAGAGCTGAAATGCCCGATGCCGATGAGTGAAACACTGTCACGCAAGCAAGCTACCTAACCAAGTGACGTGAAGTCGAATCCGGAAGTCATCGAGTTGGATGAAGCGGATCTGGAGTCCAAGCTGGACCAGATCGAAGCCGCCTTGGGCGCGGAGATGGCCGAGCCTTTTCGTCTGCTGCTGGGCTGGTACGCTTGCCTGTTGGGACTGCTCCGCGAGAAGAAGCTCAGTATCCGTCGGCTCCAGAAGATGCTGTTCGGAGCTTCGACGGAACGGACATCGAGCGTTGTATCCTCCGGCCAAGGCGAGGACACTTCGAGCGGGAATGCAGAAGACCCATCCGCCTGCCCTGGGGAAACTCCGTCGACGACCGAGAACCCAGGCCGCGGCAGCGACTGCTCGCGTGAGGAGAGTGCTGGGCGCCGCCGCCGGCCAGGCCATGGCCGAATTCCCGCGAGCGCTTACACGGGCTGCGCGCAAGTGGTGGTGACCCACGAATCGCTGCATCCGGGCGACGGCTGTCCGCTTTGCATCCACGGAACAGTGTACCGTCAGCCGCGTTGGTCGCCGGTGGTGCGTTTGAAAGGCCAGGCTCCGGTGACCGGCAAAGTCTTTCAGCTTGAGCGGCTACGGTGCGGCGATTGTGGCGCCGTCTTCACAGCCGAGTTGCCCGAGGAAGCAGGGACCCAGAAGTGTGATCCGAGCGTGCCGGCGGTCGTCGCGACGCTGCGTTATGGGGAAGGGATGCCTGGCAATCGCCTGCAACGGTTCCAGCAGGCAGCGGGCGTCCCTTTGCCTGCGTCCGTTCAGTGGGAACTGGTCCGGGACGCCGCGGAACAGGGTCCGCGAGACGCGTATCAACATCTGTTCGGCCTGGCGGCGCAGGGCGACCTCGTGCACAACGACGACACCGGCATGCAGGTGTTGGAACTGACGGAGAAGATCAAACGCCAAGAGCCTCTCTTGGAAGAGGATCCCAAGCGGCGAGGTGTTTTCACCACGGGCATTGTGTCCGTGGCGGAAGGGCGGCCCGACATTATCCTGTTCTTTACCGGTCCGCATCATGCGGGAGAAAACCTCCGCTCGCTTCTGGAAGCTCGCTTGCAGGAATTGCCGCCGCCGATCCATATGTGCGACGCCTTGAGTCGCAACATGCCCAAAGATCTGCGCGTACTGCTGGCCAACTGCTTGGCCCATGGACGTCGGAACTTCGTCGACGTGGTCGAATATTTTCCGGCCGAGGTCCGGTACGTGCTGGAGTGCTTGAAGAAGGTTTACAAGACCGATGCCGAGGCCAAGAAGCAACAACTGCCGGCCGATGAGCGACTGAGATTGCATCAACAACAAAGCGGTCCCGTGATGGAACAACTGCACGGCTGGCTGAAGGCGCAGTTGGACGAAAAGCGCGTCGAGCCGAATTCCTCCTTGGGAGGAGCGATCTCCTACATGGTGAACCACTGGAAGGCATTGACGCTCTTCCTGCGCGTGCCCGGCGCCCCGTTGGACAACAACGTGTGCGAACGGGCTTTGAAGATGGCCATTCGGCACCGGAAGAATTCGCTGTTCTACAAGACACAGCGAGGTGCCGATGTGGGCGATCTCTACATGAGCCTCATTCATACCTGTTACTCGTCGGGCGCCTCGCCGGTCGACTACCTGACCGAGTTGCAACGGAATCATCAGCGCGTGCGGACTGCTCCCGGCAACTGGATGCCCTGGAACTACCGGGAGCAATTGGCCGCGACGGAATCCGGGCCAGACCGGGGCCGCAGCCCGCCCCACTGTCGCACCGGCTGACGGGAGTGGTCCCTGCGACGATCGGCCGGCACCGCGGACGGCGTGCCGAGAACGGCGTTCCTGGCCCCGGCGAGGGCGGCCGTGTGCGCCACGCCGCGCGCGCATTTCAGCGGCTGCACCGTCGCCGTTGACCGCCGCAGGCGAAGCCGACGCCGATCCCCTGCCGTAGCCGGCCCCCGCCCCATACCCACTGCGGCCCTGCGGCGCCCCGCCAATTCCGGCCCACCGAGGTTTTGCACGCTCGCCGAAAGTACACGAACGGCGAAGCCAAGAATCTAGCCCTGAGGGGCATCAGCTTCTGCTCTGCCCCCTCAGGATGGTTGTTCGGATCGCGGGACTTATCAGCAACGCGTGGCGAACGCACGCGGCTTAGTGAGCGCGTGCCAAATGCCTCCGGCGCGCGAGTATTACCAGTCCAGACAGCGTCAATCCGGCCAGACCGGTGACGGTTCCAGGTTCTGGCACCTCGGCCGTAAGGGAGTGAACTACAGAATCGGGGACGGGAATTTTGCCGAAGAGGTTCTCGTTAGTGAGGGGACTCTCACCGTACCCCCAATGATACCGCAGCCCAGTTTCAAGGTCCTCGGCCCACCCGGCATTCCAGCCCTCGTTTTGGACGTTGCCGCTTTTCGCATAAAAGTCGCCAGCCATAGGAGCCCGGTCAGACCAGAGACCTACAGTGGCCTCAAATGGATCTCCAGAGAGATCAAATTTCAGTCCGTAGATTGGCTCTGGGAGCAAAGGATTGGACTTCTTGGCGCCATCGAATGTGCCGAGTTGGCCAGTAATGCTGTCATCTGCCCAAGCAAGGACGTTGGCCATGGTGAAGGTTTGGGTGTTCGCCTGGTCCAGGGCGTCGTTAGACACTTCAATAATGAAGTGGCTGATCGCACCCTCGAGCTTTTGAGTGGAAGTCGGCTCCAGCTTCAGCGTGTATTCATACAGGAAAAGCACCTTATTCTGCGATGTATCGTCGTAAGACTTGACACTGTAGTGCATAGAGATATCAAGATCCGGCCAGACACCCCCGTGGGCCTCAATCTCGCTATCGTTAAGGGTGACACTGCCTGCCGCATAATCCGTAGCGCCCGCCAACCAAACGGCAGTGTCGGCGTTGCCAGCAGTGTCGGCGTTGCCAACGGACGGTGCTAGACACACGGTCGCGAGCGACAGCAGAAATAGTATAAAAGCTTTCTTCATGGTTCTTCCTCGGTAATCGGTGTGAAACAACGCACTACGAAACCAGGTAAAGCCGGTCGCGCAGCGCGTTTGGCGGCTCGCGTGCACGAACACCCCGAGGAACCACGGATAATACCTTGCGCGTGAAACTGTCCGCGAAAGGCTCGTCTACGTCGTCTGGAAAAAAGGCTACCCACCCGCCAATGGCAACTGGGCCGCGCGGCACAACGCTCGTAGCGGCCGGGGCAGTCGCGTTGGCCAGCGTTCCGTTGCTCGGTCGCGGCACATCTCGACCCGAAGCAATCCTGCGCGGCGCAAGTGCCCAGACGACCGCTTCGCCCGTGATGCCGCGCACTTCGATTTCCGGACGTAAGTCGGCGCGGGCCAAGCGGCGATCGATGAGCGTCTCGACCGTCTCGCCAGGGGCGAGTTCGAACATCAGGCCGACGACCTGACCCGCACTGAGTCCGGCCGGATCGCTACGTGAACGAAGATCGAACGTAATCTCGCAACCTCCACCATCGCCTCGCTCCACGCAGATTTGACGGGGGAGTGAAGGTTGCCACGCAATGTCATTGTCCTGATCAGTTCGGAACGCCGCGCAGAGATTCTCGAGCAAGCCACCCGGAGCTGTAAGATCATGGAAACGAACCCGCTCGATCGTCAACTCCGGGGCGTCGCCGGCGACAAAGAACTCGAACAGCACGGTCCCGCTCTCAACCGGAGCGGGCAGGGTGCAAAACGGCCTCGCGGGATCGCTCACGATCCCGTCGGCATTGGAGACTCGCAAATAGACGCCACTGTCGTCTGCCGATTGTTCCCGCGCAGCGGCCTCAGTCGCCGGAATATCGAACCGGTACAGTGCACTTTGGAACGTGTCGGCAGCCACGTCGCCTGCCAGGGCCGCCGAGGCGCAGACTGCCAGCGCGATACGGCAGACCGTCGATGTCGGCAATCGGCGTTGGCGCAAAGAGGACGTCACGACCTTACTGGATCTCCTGGAAACGGACTTTCTTTCCCCTATGATCATTCCCGCCCGCACAGCGATTGTCAAGAGGCGGCCCACAAGAAGTAGTGAAAACGAAAAAATCGCGCGTTTAGCGAAGTTGCCTGCGCTTTGGCAAAGTCAGGGATGCGGCAGATCGCGCATATTCTTTCGCATTTGTGCAGAAACACACGCAAACGGGCAGTTGTGTAACCGTTCACGCGGCGGAATAGAGGGGACAGGTCTGTGGCTCTTATGGCCGGCGCCGGAGCGGGCACTTAGCTTGTCTAGCGACATCCGCTCGTAGTGTCTTGTCTTTTGGACAAAGTTTTCGCCTGGGTGTCATTCGCAAATGGCTTCGAATTTGGTTGCGGCCGAGGGGAGGGCCAAGATGAAACAAGGAAAAGAAGATGGGGGAAAGGAAGATGGGGAAAAGAAGATGGGGAAAAGAAGATGGGGAAAAGAAGATGGTTCCCAAGTCGCAAATCATCTCCCTCGTCATCTTCTTTTCCACCATCTTCTTTTCTCAGCCCTGCCTTGAATCGCCAGTAACCGTTCACGCGCGCGGAGGAGAAGGGGACAGGTCCATGTTTTCGGCCCACCTCTTGACGCCAAAACGGCCGAACTGGCCGAAAAATGGACCAGTCCCCGGCCGTGGGCGTGAACGGTTACAATCGCCAATTCTGCGTTGGTTGCGGACGAAGGCTGCGCCGAGGCTAAACGACGAATTCGCAACACCTTAGGATCTTTGCGGGGGCGCTTTCCGTGCTCTACCGGGCGTAATCCATGAAGAACAGATCGACGGCCTCGATCGCCGCGCGGCGCATGGCCGGCTGCAACGGCCGAAGTCGCAGTCGCTCGATCTCGATCCACGCCGCCACCTCCTGGAGCTCCGTCGTTCGAGACGCTTCGGAATGGAAGATATGCTCGTCGTCGTGGAAAATATCGCCGTCGCGGCTCCGCCGTCCTGAGAATCGCTCGAGCGCGGCCCAATCCGCCGGTTCCGCATCCCATGCCGACTCGGCCGCACGGTTCTCTTCAACGGGATCGGATTGCCGGTCGCTGCCGTCGGCAAGGAAGACCGCCAGGACCGTGCCGCTGCCAAGGCCCTCTTCCGCCGGTGCATCGGCCGCGAAAGCCAGCCCCACGGATTCCCCGCTCGCTCGGAAATCCTCCGGTGCAAAGACCTCTGCGCTGCTGAGCGGCGCGATGGGGAGCTCCGGGGCGGCAATTAGTTCCAGGGCCGTGCCTGCTACCGTCTGGTTGTTCCTGGCCAGGATCTCATCGGTGGCGTTGACGAGCTTGTCGCGGTTGTAGTCGTAGGCGTCGTCGACCGAAGCCGGCGCGACGAGAATGTGCGGGTGGTTGCGGGCGGCAATCTCGTCGGTGGCATCGACCTTGGCATCGGTCGCCGAATTGCCCGACTCGCCGATCGCATTGCCGAAGTAGAAGACATCCGCCCCGCCCTGCGGCAATCCGGTGTTATCGGTCGCCAGGACGGTGACCTGGAGCCACTGGTTCTCGATCGCGTTGTCCTGCCAAATCAGCGTGACCCGGTGGGAACCGGCGACGCCGGCCCCCGCGCGGACGCTCACGCTCAGCGGCGCGGGCCCGGCGGCCCAGGTATTGGGATCGCCGTCGTTGCCCACGCGGAAGAGGAAGTCGGCCGCGCCGAGCTCGCCGGGGTCGGCCAGGCCCTGGATGTCGACCATGATCCCGTTGATGCCGCGGCTGTAGCTGGTGTAATTGGCGAAGGTGGCGGTCTCGCCCGGCAGAAGGGCCTGCTTCTCGGTGGATGACGGCATCGCGGCGTCGTCCTGGGCATTGGCCGCCGCGTCGTTGCCGTCGAAAGCCGAGTTGTTGTAGAAGATGTGCCGCCCGACCACGTCCGCCGTGCCCGTGACGGTAATGGTGAGCGACTGCGTCAGCGTCTTCGGATCGGCAGCGCCGGCGGTTGTGCCGTTGTCGGTCACGGTGAACGTGAAGGTGCCGGAGCCGGTTGCGTCGGGCGCCGTCTTGAACTGCATCCCGCGGATCTGGGCGAGCGTGTAGGTCGTGCCCGCGGTGACGGCCGTTGTGCCGTCGGCCAGCACGATCGAGCCGATGCCGGCGCCGGGAACCGCGGTGACTCTGTACGTGAGCGTCTGGCTTGACTCGTCGGTTCCGCCGCCGGGGCTGTAGGCCACGCTGCCGAGGCCCAGCGAGGTTGTGCCCGAGTCTTCCGCCACGGTCAGGTTGGCGACCGTCCCGGCGGTTCGCGCCGGCGTGTCGTTCACGGTGGTTACGGTGACGGTGAGCGATTGGGTGAGTGTCTTGGGATCGGCAGCGCCGTTGGTTGTGCCGTTGTCGGTGACCGTGAACGTGAAGGTGCCGGAGCCGTTGAGGTTGGAGACCGTCTTGAACTGCATCCCGCGGATCTGCGTGAGCGTGTAGGTCGTGCCCGCGGTGACGGCCGTTGTGCCGTCGGCCAGCACGATCGATCCGACGCCGGCGCCGGGAACCGCGGTGACTCTGTACGTGAGCGTCTGGCCCGACTCGTCGCTTCCGCCGCCGGGGCTGTAGGCTATGCTGCCTAGGCCGAGCGAGGTTGTCCCGGAGTCCTCGGCCACGGTGAGGTTGGCAACCGTGCCGGCGGTCCGCGCCGGCGTGTCGTTGACCTCGGTAACTGTGATGGAGACGGTACCCTCGTTGCCGTCGACCTTGCCGTCGTTTGCGATGAACGTGAAGCTGTCGGCGCCGCGGTAGTTCGCGTCGGGCTCGTAGGTGAAGGCGCCGGTGTTCGTGTTGAAGCTGGTGATCGTGCCGTGCACGGGGCCGGTTTCGATGCGATAGGTCAGGGTGTCGCCCGCGTCGGCATCGGTGGCCGCGACTGCGTCGCTGCGGCTCCCGTCCTCGGCCACTGTCAGCGAATCGTCTGCGGCGACGGGCGCAGCGTTGAGCGTGATGTGGCCGTTGGTGATCGCGATGGGGATGCCGGCGAAGTCGGTGTCGCCGTTGAATGTGCCGGCAAGCTTGAGATCGAAGGTGCTGCCGGATGCAAAGCCGGTTGTGTCGATCGTGAGCGTGGCCAACAGCCCGTCGGCCGCGACGGTGCCGCTCGCCGTGGTAACGGTGTAGACGGCAGCCTGGGGATAGTTCAGGCCCAAGAGCTGCAAGATGTTCTGGGGGCCGGAACTGTTGCCGCCAAAGATCGCTCCGGTGGTGAGGTCGACGGCGGTGATGGCCGGCCCGTCGACGGAGCCGCCCAGTTCCGGGCCGCCATCGGCCACTTGCGCGTTGAAGTTCAGGCCCTCGACCGCATCGCCGCCGGAGACATAGATCGCGATCGTCTGCGCGGGCGTGTCGGGCAGGAGGAAGTGGTCGCCCACGTCGATGGTGAGGGCCAGGAGGGTACGTGTTTCCAGGGGTTCCAGACGAAGCCGGCGGTAGCGATTCGCGCCGCGCTGCGGCGTGGTGGAGCGACCAAACAGGCGGCGCATGGGCCGAGACATCCAAAGCCCTCCGGAGACAGCGAGGCGATCACTCGCGAGCGATTTTCACGAGTCGTGAGAAGTAGAACATAGGTACGAAGCTCGGCCAGTTTGGTTGCAGCATCAACAGGTCGCGGATTCGAGCATCCCAGCCAGGCCGCCGGCAAGACGCAGGTCGTACCGGTTACCCTCCTACCAAAACCTACGATGCAGCCCACAACAGTCAAGCAAGAATCCCCCACCGAAAAGCGTCCTCGCGGGATTCCATCTCCCGTCTGACGGCTGGCGAAAGATGCCCCCGATGCCATGCAGCGTGGTATTTTCTCGTTCTGTTCCACAACGGCAGCGGACGAGAATGCCTAGGTAGCCAGGCTATTCAGGAGGTCTTCTCTGCGCTCTTCGTTTCTCTGCGTTGTCCCTTTGAACTCCTCAAGACATAGAGGGGGCAACGCAGAGAAACGAAGAGCGCAGAGGATTGGTTTTGGGGAAGACTGATTCTTCCCGGAGCCAACCTGGAATGAGAGCGGTGGGGGGTGGACTGAACAGGAGTCAAGAAGCGGAGAAAAGAAGATGGTGGAAAAGAACATGAGGAGGATGAATTGGGTTTCCGATTTCGGGAACCATCTTCTTTTCCCCCATTTTCTTTTCTATCCTCCCACCACTCTGTTGCCTCGGTTCCCTCCTGTTCCATCCGCTACCGCCCCATCATCATGAAATAGGCATCCACCGCCCCGGCCCACGGGCTGCGAAGCTTGGGCGCCGATACCTCCCGCTGGCTCTGTTCCAAGACGAGCCAACGGGCGAGTTCTCCAAGCTCGGCGGGCGTCGGCCCGGGAACGATCGCGGTCCGCTTCGCCACTGGTGCGCGGCCGGCTCGCTTCACGACCGACGTCTCCACCACGCCGACCTCGTCGGCAACCCCCGTGTCGTAGGCGGCCAGCGAGCCCTTGCCGCCGGTGGTTGCCCCAGCCTCCCGCAGCCGCGACGACTCCGACGGACGGTCGATCCAGGCGATCGGAGCGACCGTGTTTTCCTCGGCCGCGATCGGTTCCTGCGGCAACTCCGCCGTTTCAGCGATCACTTCGGCAATGCTCGTCTCGACCTGGATGAGCGACGCAGGCGGATCCGCTTCCAACGCCAGGCCGGTGGCCATGCCCTGCCCGGCCGGCGCCGGCGCGGGAGCGACGATCAAGCTGAGCGCATTGGCCACGAACGTCTGGTTGTTGCGTGCGATGATTTGATCGGTGGCGTCGACCTTCGTGTCGCGATTGAAGTCATACCGGTTATCGACGTTCGCATGGTCAAGGAGTGCCGGATTGTTGCGGGCGGCGATTTCGTCGGTGGCCGTCACTTTGGCGTCGCTCGCGGAATCGCCCGACTCGCCGATGGCATTGCCAAAGTAGAACACGTCGGTCGTGCCCGCGG
>JAXGMN010000107.1:0-19086 GCA_040768665.1 Thermoguttaceae bacterium | reverse complement strand
GCGTCTGTGGATGCTGCGGGTCGCGAGGGTGAGCGGGTCGGAGCAACGCAGGGTGAGCGGCAAATGGGCCCATCGAATTCAGGAGTCAACGAATGGGGAAGCCGTGGGCCGGGGGCGGAGGAGTACGGGGTACGGAGTACTGAGTAGCGAGCAGGAAGTGGGCTTTGGCGCGCGGGCGGTCTGATCAAGCGCCCCGGCACTGAACGGATTGAAACTGCTTCCGCAGCGATGCTCACCATTTCGGCATGCCGTCACGGGATCGCGTGGTACAATCGGGAGCGTGAGATGGCTCAATCGGCTGTCGAATTGGTCTCAAGGCATCCAGCGCGCAGGTTTCACCGGGAGACATGGATATGCATTTCAGAAAACACTTCCTCCGCTATTGGTTTGCGGCGATTGCCGTTGTTGTCGTCGCCCGCACGACTTGCGCCGAGAATGCGTCGCTCGCCGAGCGGTTCGACGACCGGAATGCCGGCTCCGCTCTGCTGAGCGCCGCCGATTGGCGCCCTTTTCCCACAGCGGGCGAGCGGCCTTCCTGGGAGGCGCTGCCTGACGATGTCAAGAGGCGCATCGTGGCGTTGGCGGAGGAGGTTGCCGAGCGGGCGGTGCCCGCGCTGCCGGCGACGCTCTACCTCGAGTATCGCCGGGTCGGTGACCGGGAGCGGTACCAGAACGTATGGATGGAGCGGCGGGCGATGCTCAACGCCCTGGCGTTGGCCGAATGCGTGGAGGCCGGAGGGCGGTTTCTCGATCCGCTGGCCAACGTTGCCTGGGCGATCTGCGAGGAATCGTCGTGGACGTGGCCTGCCCACATCGGCCGTCAGAAGGCGGGCGTCGGTCTGCCCGACACGTCGGAGCCGGTCGTCGCCCTGTTCTCTGCCGAAACGGCCGCCTCACTGGCCTGGGTCGTCTATCTGCTCGAAGACCGCCTGGATGAAGTCTCGCCCCAGATCGGCCGCCGCATCCGCCGGGAGATCGACCAGCGGATTCTGACGCCCTACCTCCAGCGCGACGACTTCGACTGGATGGGCTTCGGCCGGAGCGGGCGGCCGAACAACTGGAACCCATGGATCAACTCCAACGTGCTGGCGGCCGCGCTGCTTGTGGAACGAGACGAAGCACGGCGTCCGGCGATTGTCCGCAAGGCGCTTCGCTGCCTGGACCGTTTCTTCATGCCTTACCCGCCGGACGGCAGTTGCGACGAAGGACCCAGCTACTGGGGCCACGCCGGGGCAAGCCTTTTCGACAACCTCGAACTGCTCCACAGCGCGACGCAAGGGAAGTTCGACGTCTACGACGATCCGGCGGTGCGGGCAATCGGGCGGTATATCTATCTCACGCACGTGGCCGACAATGCCTTCGTCTGCGTCGGCGATTGCGACGCGATTCCCAGTCTGCCCCGGGACCTGATCTACCGCTACGGCCGGCGAATCGACGACGCCAACATGCAGTCGCTCGCCGCGGCGGGTCGGGTGGGCGACGAACTCTGGAGCGAGGCCCGCGGCCCCTGGTCGATGATGCGGACCCTCTACGCGCTGTTCAACCTGTCGAACCTGCGCGAGGCGAAGGCGGCGCCGCTTGTCCGCGACGCGTGGCTCGGCCACGAGGACATGCAGTTGATGGCCGCCCGCGACAAGGCCGGCAGCGCCGAGGGGCTGTACGTGGCGGCCTGGGGCGGCCACAACGCCCAGAGCCACAACCACAACGACGTGGGCAACTACATCGTCTACCACGACGGCCGCCCGGTGATCATCGACGTCGGCCGGCCCACCTACACCCGGCAGACCTTCAGCCGCGACCGCTACAAGATCTGGGCCATGCAGTCGGCCTACCACAACCTGCCCACCGTCAACGGGCAGATGCAGCAGCCGGGCAGACAGTACGCCGCCGCGGAGGTGACCAGCGCGGCGGATGACTCGGCGGCCGAACTGAAGTTGAATCTGGCTTCGGCGTATCCCGCGTCCGCAGGGATCGCTTCCTGGGTCCGCACGGTCCGGCTGGTCCGCGGCCACTCCGTGCAAGTGACCGACGAGTTTGCCCTCGTTGAACCGTCATCGGACATTGTCGAGCACCTCATCACCGCGTGCGACGTGGAGAATCTCGCGGCGGGCCGGCTCCGCCTCGTACAGCAGGAAGCGGGCACGGATGTGCTGGTCCGCTATGATCCGCCCGAACTGGACGTGGATGTCGAGACGATCGAGCTCGACGACGCCAAGCTGGCAGGGATATGGGGCCAAAGGCTTCGCCGCATTTCGCTGCGGCCTCGCCGGCCGCTACAGCGGGCCACGTGGCGGTTCGAGATTTCGGCTGCGAACTGACCGGGGCGAGGCGAATGCGGTGCAAACCGTGATCGCGCAGGGTCATTTGGCCGCAGTACGGATCACCGTACAGAAATCGCATTGGATGCTTCATAGCAGCCGAATTGGCCGAAAAATGGACCAGTCCCCGACCGCGGGCGTGAACGTAACCGTTCACGGGGCGGAAGAGACCCAAATCTTCCGCCTTACACTCGGCGAGGGAAATACGATTTCCTGTCACTGTGATGTGGGATAAAATGCCAGCAGCGGTCGGTGATCGAGAATCGCTCACAAAGGTGTCCCATGCCCATTCATAACTGGACACGTGTAACGGCCGGAACCTGGCACGATTTCCATCTGGCTTGGATCACGGAGATACGCAACGTTCTGAACGAGGGCCTGTTGCCGCCGGACTATTACGCTCAAGCAGAACAGATCGCCGGGCCTCTGGGGCCGGACGTATTGACACTTCAAGAGTTCCCTGCACCACCATCCGGTTCCACGCCGGCCACGTCAGGCGGCGCAGTGGGGGTCGCCCTGGCGCCGCCGCAAACGCGTTTTTCCGCCGAAGCGGAGATGGATGACTACGTCCTGAAACGCCGCACCCTTGTCATCCGACATAGCAGCGGAGATAGGATCGTCGCGTTGGTGGAAATCGTCTCTCCGGGCAACAAGTCCGCCCGGCATGCACTGCGAGCCTTTGTCGAGAAAGCAGTCGAAGCGCTGTATCGCGGCTATCATCTGCTGATTGTCGACCTGTTTCCACCAGGGCCTCGCGATCCGCACGGAATCCACGCCGCCATCTGGGGCGAATTCAGCGATGATGCGGCGCCGTTGCCGGCCGAGGAGCCGCTGACACTGGCCGCCTACTCAGCCGGAGCGGTCAAGCGCGCTTACGTCGAGCCGACGGCCGTGGGTCGCGAACTGATTCCCATGCCGCTATTCCTGGAGCCCGAAATGTACGTCAACGTCCCTCTGGAAGCGACGTATCAAGCGGCGTATCGGGGCGTCCCTCGCCGCTGGCGCGAGGTTTTGAACTGAGGGCGTCCCAACTTGCGATTGTCTCTTGGATGACCGGCCACACCAGATCCGGATAAAACTGGTGTCCGCCTTCGGTTGCCAATTACTGCAAACCGAGGCGTTGGATGGCCACGCTGTACAGATGCAGGACCAGCGCACCCACGAGCACCAGGCCGCTGTATCGGTGGAGGTCCAGGAGTGCGTATTGCCCATCCGACCCGATAATCGGCTGCATGCTGACGAGCATCGTGGTTGTGACGATGAACCCGCTCACCAGAATCAGCCAGAACATCACCTTGGAAAGCAAGAAGAACTTCGGCGGACGGTCCGCCCCGGTTTCGGTGCGGAGCTTTAGCCGATTCCAGTGCGCCCAACTCAGGGCGAGCAGGGGCAGGACCGCCGTCAGGGCCCCGGCCCCGAACATGTGGAAGAACAACATCCAGCCTCCCAACTCACCGGTCCGCAACACGGCGACGAACGACGTCACCCCGAGCACGGCGACGGAGCCAAGCGTGCCCAGATAGATGAGCGCATCCCACCAGTTCCATTTCGTCCGCGGGGCCGGGCTGCCGCGGTAGATGAAAACCAGCGCCAGGTGCAAAACCATGATGACGACGACGCCCACCAGGGCAAATGGGAGAATCTGACGGAAGAGCTCCCCGGAAGTCGCGAGAGCCAGGATCGGGTTCCAGTCGATGAACATCGATTTGCTCCAGTTCTGATTTCAAACGAGCGTGGCTGCGTGAAATGGATCCGGTAAAACGGCCCTACTGCCGGCGTCCCGCGGCAAACAAGCCGGTGACTCCCTGCACGGCGTACGCCAGGAGCACCAGGCCGACGAGGCCCATCGAGGCGTAGCCGAAATACTTGAAGGCCGTTCGCCCCATGAAAGAAACCGCCCATGCGTCGAGCTTCACCTTGTCGTACCGGGCCATCTGGTACATCGTCCGCGTGATCGGCGCATCGTCCGGAGCCTGTCCACTGGCCGTGACGATGCTCTCGAACAGCGGAGCACCGAGCGTGTGGCAGTCGTAGCAGCCTTTGGTTCCGGCCCCGAGCGACAGCCGGGCCGGACGGACATCGTGCCCGAGCCTCCACGCGTAGGGGTCGGCCGCATTGTGCTCAAGGGTCTCGACGGTGTCTTCGCCGCTGAGGCGGTAGACCTTGCCGGCCGAAACGAAGACCGGTTCGCCGCCCGGCTCGGTGACGATCTCCTTCAGGTCCTTCAGTGCGGCCACGAGCTTTTCCTGCCAATTCTTGCGGCCCCGCTCATCGACCTCGGCCGCCAGCTTCGTCTTCTCGGCTTCCGTCAATTCTTCGTCCTTCGCACCCGCTCGTTCTTCGCCGAGGATCTCCTTCTTGTCGGACGAGCTGAGCCGCACCTCCATCATCGTGTCGTAGAAACCGGAGCCGCGACGGACGCGGAGGGTTTTTCGCGTGGCCTCGTAGACCTTCTCGGGGTTCAGCGGGGTGATTGCGTCGCCCGCCTTCTGGCCCCAGAACGCCGGCCAGACGATCCGGTGCGGGTAGAGCACGCCCTGGTCGTCGGGCAGCATCACGGAGGTTGCAATCCCCGGCGGCGTCGGGCCGGCCGCGTGCGTTGGCAGCCCCAGCGCGTGCGCCATCGAGGTTTGGACCAGTGCGGTATGCTCCTTGACCTCGGGTCCGCTGTGGCAAGCGGTACACGAAAGTTTGTGGAAGTGCAGGGGCGGGAGCCCCCTGTGCAGCGGCTTGGGAGCGCCCATGCGTCCGCCGCCGCGGCCGTCGTTCATATGGCAGCCTTCGCAGGAGAGCGTTTCGACGTTCTCACCGGTCGGATGGACCTCGCCTGCAAAACCGCGGACCGTGTGGTGGGCGATCCCGTTGCTGTGACAGTCCGCGCAGACGAAACCCGCGCGCAGGTGCACGTCTTCGTCACGGGTCCAGTCCGGCGGGGCGTCGTCGCCGACAAATTGCGTCGAGTGACAGTAATAACAGGCGTTGTTGTTCGACTTGCGAACGACATCGAAAAAGACCTTTTTCTCGCTGTTGATGCGGTCCGGGTCATACCTGGTGACCGGCAGCTTGTGGCGCGAGTTTTCCTCGGCCTTCGCGGGGTCAAAATCCTTCGGGAGCTTGGACACATCGCCTTCGATGGTTCCCAGACCAAGTGCGGCCGTCGGGGCCCAGGCGAAATTCTCCCGCTGGATCTGATCCCACCACACCTCCTGGCTGTACCCCTGGCTGTTGCCATGGCAGATCATGCAGTCGACATCCAGAAGGCCGGAGAGCTTCCATCGCTGGGCTTCGATCGCGACCTCGCTTGTCGAGTCTTCCTTCTCGGATCCGTTCGGATCCTTCTTGGGCTCACCGGCGTCCTGGGCCTTTTCGGGCGCAGCGGGCACGGCCTCGCCAGGCCCGCCGCCGGGAAGATGCCGGCCGAACTTGAGAACGAAATCGCGGCTGGAAATCCCCAGGCGGCGCGGATCGTAGGTGCCCGGCCATCCACGATAGGAGAGAAGCAGTTGGGTGCCGGTCCGCTCGTCGGTCCAGATCCACGGCTCACCCGGCTGGGCGGGCGGCGAAGTCTCCTGGATGGCGTTGAAGTGGTGACCGCCGGCAATCGAGGCGTAGTCGTGGCAGCGGCCGCACGTGAATCGGGGCGAGTAGGGCGCCGCCGTCTCGGCCGTCGGGTCGATGATTCGGTCTTCGGCATCGTAAAGTTCGATCCAATGGACGTACTCGCTGCGGCTGCCCGTCTTCGTAAACCGCGAATCCTCGGAAGCGGTGGCCTGGTGGAAACAAGCTGCCGCAACGAGGAGCGGCAAGACCGTAGATTGCCGGAACATGGATGGTTCTCCTAGATTGCCGGAACATGGATGGTTCTCCGGAGGTTGAATCGAGCGGGCAATCCCGTGCCCGCGGGGTCTGCAAGCGATCCGGCGCGGGTTGTCGCCGAGCGCCAGGTGGGATGGCCGAATCATCGGCCAGTCCCGATTCGTAACCGTTCACGGGGCGGAAGAGAGGGGGACAGGTCCGTGTTTTCGGCCAACGTCGTCGACGCCAAAACACTCGAATGGGCCGGAAAATGAGACCAGTCCCCGGCCGCCCCGTGAACGGTTACCCCGATTCTAAATAAACATGAGGTGTTTGTCATTGCCTTAGTTGAGTTTGTCCGGCGCAAGTCGAACCCATGCCTCTTTGCATCCTCCCCGCGGGCTGTGCGGAACGTTTTTGTCGATCGCCGCAACCCAGCCAGGAGGGGCCGTTGCGGTCTCAGTTTCCATGACCGTTTGCCACACCGGATCAGCCCGGCTGCTTCCGAGCAGCCGGGCTGATGTGGCCGGTGCTAACCGGTTTGCTCCCTCGCGTTTCCCTCGTCGTCCACCTGCCAGACCTGGCGCGAATGGAGTTCCAGCGCGGTCAGCCAGCCGCCGCCATAGATATGCGTGTCGATACAAATCAGGTGGCCGAGGTCGAGGATCTCGTGATCTCTCTGGGCCGTATGGCCCACGACCGCTATCTTGCCCGAAAAATGCGGCTCCGGCGGCATGCCGCGGAGCGGCTCCCAGCGAAGGACCTCCAGCGGCTGCGCGCCGAGCGGGAGATCCGGCAGGTAGCCGGCGTGGACGAAGAAGTACTTTTCCGTCTCGAAGTAGGTCAGGCAGCTCTCCAGAAAGGCGATGTGTTCATCGGGGATCTGTCGCGGATGCGAACAGCCGTACGAATAGAGCGTCGCGGTCCCGCCGAACAAGAGCCAGTCGTAGAAGGCCACATCGGCGCCAAAGCGGATCTCCAGCAACATTTCGTCATGGTTGCCCAGGATGGGCGCAAGCCGGCACCGGCCGGACAGCGCGATGAGCTCGTCGATCACGCCCTTGGAATCCGGGCCACGGTCGATAAAGTCGCCGAGCGGCACGATGGTGTCCTCAGGCTGCGGATCGATCTGCTCGATCAGAGCAACCAGCGACTCGCAATACCCATGGATGTCGCCAATGGCAATGAGCCGTCCCGGCTTTTCGGGCGTCATTTCTTCTCCACCGGCGGTTTGATCTGCGATTTTTCCGACTCGGTGAAACGAGCGCCGGCTGCCGGACCGGGTTCCCAGCAGGTTTCCATCGCACTGGGCCTGGCATCGACGACCGGGATTACCAGCACTTCCCGCCCCTCGGCATCGCGCTCGATTCGCCCGCCCGAGTGCGAGACGGCCTGGCGAGCGAGCTTCTCGCAGACGGCCAGCAGCCGATCGAAGTTGTATTCGGTATGGCTGAATACCGTGCGGCGGTCGAGAGCCGAGGTGAAGCGATCCGGGAGTTGCGACATGCCGATCGTGGTGAAGAGGACGCCGGCGGCGTTCGAGGGATTGCAGTCGGAGTCCTGGCCGCAACGCGTGGAGATGACTACGGTCCGGTCCGGATCGCGATCGCCGTAGAGGAGTCCCATCACGATGTAGGCGCCGTTAAGCTTGGCGTCGATGTTGAAATCGCCTTTCTGACAAGAGAATCGCCGGTAGTCGGGATTCAGATGGTATTTCTGATTGATTTTCATCCACGTCTTCTGCCAGTCCGCCGGACTTTCGCGGTGCCAGGCCAGCACGTCGCGAACCGTCTCGGCGTACTGGCTTTCCGAGGGGATACATTGCAGCCCTGCTTCGACGATCGCTCGCACATCGGTTTCGAAGAAGGCCGCGGCGTACATGCCGCCCACGAACTGGCCGCCGTAGAGGCCGTCGCCGTAGTTCATCAGCCGGCCGAAGGTCTCACCCAAACGGATTGCCACGTTCGGCATCCCCGGTGCAATCAACCCGGAGAAATCGGCTTCGATCTGGTAGTCGATATCGTCGGCATGCGTGTTGAACTTGGGGTGGCCGGAGTCGGGCGGGGCGATCCCGGAGCGGAGGTTGTCGCGGCCGGCCTTGTTGGCATGCCACAACGGATATCCGCTGTTGGCGAAATCGATGCCTGCCTGGCGAATCGGCGCGTCGAGCCGGTAGAGCTCCAGCGTTCGCAGGAAGGTCATCTCGACATAGATGTCGTCCTGCCGGAACTGGTTGACCAATTCCGGGCGCCACGCAGGCATCTTGTCCTCGGGGATGATCTCGCCCTTGAACCGGAACTCGGTCGGGCCGCCCCAGCCGACACCGACCATTTGACCAATCCAGCCGGCCGCCATTTTATCGCGGTACTGGGTCATGGGAAGCCGGCGGAACTCGGTGGAACGCGCGTCCCGGGGAACGGTTGCCGCCGAGAATCCCAGAGCAAGCGCCGGCCAAAGCATAAGACGTAACCAAGGCAATTTCGGGCTCATCGCGGTTTTTCTCCTGGGGAATCTAGGCCAGTGGAACTCATTTCGGGTGGGGGGCGTCAGTTCATTGTAAGTGTAGCTATTCGGCAGGGAAATCTCCAGGGAAACATTGCGCCCCCCGCGGGCGGCCCCGACGCCGCAATTGACGCCGCACGGGGCGAGAATATCATGAAGACTTCCATGATTTGCTCATCCGCCCGGACCCGACTCTTGCATCCTCGAACCCGACAACGCTTCGATCGTGAACTGGACCGAGTGCTCGCGCAGATGCCGCCGCTTGTGCACGAGCTGATCGAGCGTGTGCCGCTGCATGTGGAAGATTACCCTTCCGCGGACGTCCTGGAACAAACGGGTGCGGAGTACCGGGACGACCTTTGCGGACTGTTCACCGGGATCCCGCTTACCGACCGGAGCGTCGAGCATTCCGGCACACTTCCCGACGTTGTTACGATTTACCGTGAAGGAATCGTCGCCGCCGCGCGCGACCGCCGCGGCCGCGTCCGCCTACGGCGGCTCCGTCGCGAGATTCACACCACGATCCTCCACGAGTTGGCGCACTTCCACGGACTCACCGAGGAGGAACTCGAGGAACTGGGGTACGGGTAGCACGGGAGAGAGAGGAAACACAGAATGAATACGAATGAAATCCGACGTCCCCGCCTGTTGCGGCTTTCTCCGGCGGACAATGTCTGTGCGGTGAGCGGTACGGTCGAGCCCGGTGAATCGCTTGAACTCGAAGGCACGAACCTTCGGTTCGCCGATCGGGTGCCGACAGGTCACAAGGTGGCCATCGTGCCGATACTCCAAGGAGAGCCGGTGCGAAAGTACGGCGTATCGATCGGTTCGGCAACCCGCGACATCCAACCCGGCGAGCACGTCCACACGCACAACCTGAAGAGCGATTACCTGCCGACCTATACGCTCGACGACGCAAACGCGTACCACGACTCGTAATGCAGCAGAAAGCGCCGCACGGCGAGGTGCCTGTCCCCGCTTCTGAACCATTCCCGAAAGGATAACGATTTATGCACGGATACCTCAGAAGCGACGGCCGCAAGGGGATTCGGAACGTCGTGGCAGTGGCTTACCTGGTCGAGTGCGCCCACCACGTTGCGCGGGAAATCGCCTCGCCCTATCGGGACCACGGCGTTCACCTCATCGGGTTTCCCGGTTGCTTCCCCAACGCCTATGCCGCCCGAATGCTCGCCCGGCTGGGAACCCACCCCAATGTCGGAGCCGTCTTGTTGGTTTCACTTGGGTGCGAGGGATTCAACCGCCACAAACTTGCCGACACAATCCGGGCCTCCGGCCGACCGGTCGCTACCCTCGTGATTCAGGAGACCGGCGGCACGCGGCGGACGGTGGATGCCGGGCGAGCGTGGCTGGAACGCACGCTGGAACAACTCCGGCACACCCCCGAAACCGAGATGGGCGTTGAAGAACTCGTCGTCGGCACCATCTGCGGCGGCTCCGACGCCACCAGCGGGCTGACGGCGAATCCGGCCGTGGGTCGCGCCTTCGACCTTCTGGTCGAGGAGGGCGCCGCCGCCATTTTCGAGGAAACGGGCGAGCTAATCGGTTGCGAACCGTTCATGGCCCAGCGGTCCACGACGCCGGAACTGGGCAGCGAGATCGTGGCGAGCGTCCAGAAGGCTGCCCGCTACTATGCGGCGTTCGGGCATGGCAGCTTCGCTCCGGGCAACGCCGATGGAGGTCTGACGACCATCGAAGAGAAGTCGCTGGGGGCCTACTCCAAGAGCGGTAATTCCAAGATCTCCGGACTGATCAAACCGGGCGACATCCCGCCGCGCGGCGGCCTGTACCTGCTGGACGTCGTGCCCGACGGCGAGATTCGCTTCGGGTTCCCCAACATCGCCGACAACGCGGAGATCGTCGAGCTGATCGCGTGCGGCTGCCACGTAATCCTCTTTACCACCGGACGCGGGTCGGTGGTCGGTTCTGCCATCTCACCGGTTGTCAAGGTGTGCGCGAACCCTGATACCTATCGTAAGTTGGCCGATGACATGGACGTAAATGCCGGACGAATTCTGGAGGGCGACTCGAGCTTGGAAGAAGTGGGACGCGAGATTTACGACCTGGTTCTGCGCATCGCCGACGGCGAGCGCACCGCCTCGGAAGACCTGGGGCATCAGGAATTCATCCTGACTTACAAGTCCTTCGAGCCGATCGGGCCGGGGTGCTTGCCGACAGTCCGCTGAATGATCATGGAAGACCGAGTTTTCAGCTTTTGCGGCGGCGCCCGGCCAGATGCGACTGCATCGCGTCGTTCGGGACCGGGAACTGGCTCCAAGGCAGCTTGCCCGAAAACCGTTGAAGAAAGGCCGTCTTCGCGAGGCGCCTGTCCGCGTTTCTGAACCATGCCCTGTTCAGAAGTAGATGCGCCGGCCCTCGGAGTGACTTTGGTGGGCTTGCTCGACAATCCGGATCGCGCTGCAAGTTTCGTCGAGATCCGATGTCTTGCGGACAAGGCTGGTGACTGCTCGATGAAGCTGGGTCAACAACCGCTCGCCGACCGGCCGCTCACTCTCGAGCGATTCCTGGTGACGCCCGGCCTCGTCGAACCAGATCAGCGTGGCGGGAAAATCGACAAAGGCGATTCCGTGCCGGCAAGAGACCTGCAGGGAGGCGAGAGGGCGGTAAGTAATCGCTTCGCGCCACTCACCCGGAATGTACCGGCCACAACTGATCTGGGCGACGGCGAAATGACCGGCACGATCCGGGTCGGGAAACCCCAGGCTCATCATCTGGTAATCCTGCTCGGTCGCCGGGCCCTCCGCCGGGTGCATCATGCCAGTGACCCACCCCGGCGGCAAGCCGACCACGTATCGGCACCAGTCGACCAGTTCCACAAGTTCGTGCGTGCTGGACCGATAGAAGCCATTGCGGCCGGCGTGGTTCTGACGCCCCCCGGCGGGGAGGCGTTGGTGGCAGAAGAGCAATTGCGGCGGGCCGAGTCGGGTGGCGATGAGTTCCTTGAGCCGCAGAGTTGCCGGAGCCTGACGGCGGGCGAACTCGGCCACAAATGCGATCCCCGCGTCTTCGACTCGCTGTTTGAGTCGGAGGGCCCCTTCGGTATCGAGGTCCAGGCCGGTACCAAGATACACGGCCTTGCCGGTCTTGCATGCCGCCAGGATCGGCAGATGGCCGTACCACTGGTTCGATAGTAGCAGGATCGCGTCGACGTCTTCGCGCTGTGCCAGCGTTCGGAATCCGTCGACAGTAGCAGCCGAAAACTCGGCAGCAGCAACTTGGGCACGGTGGCTGACGGGTTCGCAGATCGCGCGGACCTCGAAACGATCGCTCAACGAGCGGAGTGCCGGGCGATACCGATGCTCCCAATACTCTCCCAAGCCGACAAGGCCGACGCGTATTTTCATGGATGGCGATTTCGGCGTGCTTCGAATAGGACTGACGCTTCTCTGGCCGGCCGAGACCGTTCTCTGAACCTCTCTGAACCGCGCGGCGATTTGGGCGAGACAAGGGTGGAAGCTACGCGAACACCGGGGGGCTAGACAATCGGCCTGAGATCTCCACTCCACGATTATATCGGCGATTTGCAGTCCGGCTCAATGCGATGTTTCCCGACGAGGCGGTCTGGACTGATAACGTAGGCAAGGCAACCGCCGCCGTCGATCCCCTCGGAGGAGTATATTCGCACCCAATCGTTGTAGGTAGAAGAGCATCCGTTTTGTCCACAATCCATCGGCTTCCAATCTTGCAGCGTGGTTCGGGCCGAATACACGGCGGCTACTTCTCGTCTTCAAAGTAGTCGAAGAACACCTCGGCCAGCCCGGCGCCGAACTGTTTCCAATGCGCGCTTGTGGGATAGTCGTTGAGCCCGGCGATCCAGTTCGCGTTGAGTTCCTGCACACAGCCAGTCACTCCGAAGCGTTCCAGGAGGCCTTCGCCGAAGGTGCCCGGATTGCGGAAATTGCTTCCGGTACTCCCTTCGGTGAACCATGTGTGGCGGCGGAGGAGTTCTTCGAAACGCTTCATTCGGGCGAGATAGGTGTCCAGGTTGCCTTCCGGGCGGCTGATGTGGAGCCTGCCGCCGGCGTCATTGTGGAAATCGATAGCCAGTTCGGGCTTGCGGCCGGCGGCGACTGCACCGCTGAGCCATTGTTCGAGAGCATCTCTCTCCGGAGCAAGCCGGGCATCGGCCGGGCGATCCCACTCGCGATTCAGGTCTTTGCCGAGAAGGTTGAAACGGGTGCGACCCCTCGCCACGCCGTCTTTGTTCGCCATCGGCATGATCCAGACGCAGTAGCGTCGGACCAGACGGTCTGCGTCGGATGCAAGCAGACGACGAACCAGCCCTTCCACGACCCAATTGCCGCCCGGCTCCCAAGGGTGCGATCGAGCTCGCAAGAGCACATGGTGGGGCGCGGCCGGGTCGCCGACGCGGATGATCTCCAGCGGCCTTTTTTCCACCGTATGTCCTATTTCCGCGATTTCGACGCGTGGGTGATCGGCGATCCCGGCCTTGAATGCCTCGAGATCGGATATGCGATAGGGTTCCAGCCGCGCGACATAGAGCGACTCCTGTTCCATGTGCACCTGGAGCTGAAGGAGGTTGCCTTCCAGCAATTTGCCCCGAATCGGGGCCCATCGTGTGCCGTCGGCCGAGACGAAGCTGATCGTCTCGTCGGAGACCGGCGAACCGAGCTTGCCATTCCAGACATTCTCGAACGGGCCGAGGACCAAGGTCAGGTCGGCGCCGGGAGTGCCTTGGAGTTGGAAGTGCCAATGCCCGTTGGCGCGGTTGGGCGAGCAGCGCTCTTGATCGTAGACGAGGTGAATTCGGACGGTGCCAACGTCGTCGACCTCCCACCAGAGCGGCGAGGCGTTCTCGAAACTTGTGTTAATGAAGGCGAGGTCCGGGTGGACGTTTACACGGACGGGTTCTGCGGCTGAAAGGCAGCAGGCCGACGCAAACCAAGCCAGGAGTGCGGCCACTCTGAAACGCGAGATCGTGTACACAGGCCTCTCCTTGAGACGAGGATTCTCGGGCGGCGTAGATGAAATCCGAGACTAGTCGGCGAAGCGGGGGGAGTCAAGCGGATCGCGGGCTGCCGAAGTTGACGCCTTTCACACTTTCCCCCCCCTACATGCGTGCCAGGTGGTAAGGAGCGGTGGAGCAAGGGACAGGTTCTCGGTCCATGTAGGAAATCTTACCCCACGGGAAGATCGGCTTCGCGCGGGCGGGGGGAGCGGTACAATGGAACTTTTCGACGGTGCAGGAACGGGTACAGCCAATCGGTTAATGAGCAGTATCGCGGACGAAGATCGTGATCTGGTTCGGCGGGCGCGGGCGGGCGACTTCGAAGCTTTCGAAGGGCTGGTTTCGCGCTATGAGCGGCGGATATTCGCGCTGGCATTTCGCATCGTCGGGCGTCGCCACGACGCGGAGGAGGTCGTTCAGCAGACGTTCCTGAGCGTGGTGGAGCATATCGAAGATTTCCGGGAGGAGTCGACGTTTCACACCTGGCTGACGCGGATCGCCACGAACCACGCGCTGGCGCTGCTTCGCCGCAACAAGGTACGAGCAACGGTTCCCCTTCGCGAGGACCGGTCCAATGAGAGCTACGGGGATTTGCCGCACCCGGAGTATATTGCTCAGTGGCAGGAAACGCCCGAGGATATCGCGGCCCGCCGGGAGACGCAGGCGATCCTGAACGAGGCGCTCGGCGAACTCGACGAAAAGTATCGCGTCGTGTTTGTGCTTCGCGACATGGAAGGACTGTCGACGAATGAGACGGCCGAGGCGCTGGGGATCACACCGAGCAACGTGAAGGTCCGGCTGCTCCGCGCGCGACTGATGCTGCGAGAACGGCTGACGCGGGTGTTCGGGGATGAAGCGACGCGCGTCGTCTCGGACCACGATCATGGGTAGGCGGCTTCGTCAGAGCGGCCACCGGCAGAATCGGTCGTGCCCCCTCTTCCCGCGGCATTCCGGCGGTTCGCCTGTTTCCCGGCACCGTGCCGGCCGTTATGCTGAGCGGTCGATGTCTGTAAACCGGATCCCAAGTTTTTTCGCTAGAGGGACTCTGCCATGAGAGGGTTATACTCGGTTGCACTGCTCATCACCGCTCTTCTGAGCACGTATCTTGCCATGTCCGACACGGCTGTCGCCGAGGACAAAGAGTCGGTTGGTCAAGTCTATGAGCTGCGGACGTACGTTGCCAACCCGGGAAAACTGGACGCCCTGCACGCGCGATTCCGCGACCACACATGCAAACTGTTCAAGAAATACGGAATCGAAGTGGTCGGCTTCTGGACGCCCACGGAAGGAGAGGAGTCGCAGGACACACTGATTTACTTGGTCCGCTTCCCCAGCGTCGACGCACAGAAGAAGGCGTGGAAAGCGTTCCGGGAGGATCCAGAGTGGCAAAAGGCCAAGGCGGAATCGGAACGGGAGGGCGTGCTGGCCAAGGAGGTCAAGAGCAAGAACCTGACAGCGACGGATTATTCGCCGATGCGCTGAAGGTCGACTGTGTGCTCGTCTGGCTGAAACAGGAGGCAAGTCACTCGGCGTATTCGCCCAGGTGCGGCTCCTCGAGCTGCGGCCCGTCTGGAGTTTTGCCGGGAGAGGTGATAGGATCGGGGGACGGGATTCGAGGTCCGGCCGGCTGGATAACGATTCCCTTTGTTAAACCGGTGTCCACCTTCCTCGATTTCCATGGAATACCATCATGGCCGACAACCCCCGAGTGATTCTGTCCGGATTTGCCGACGAGGCTGCCAACCAGAAGACTGCGGTCCAGCAGTTCGCCGCGTTTGCCGCCCTGGGGCTGCAATACTACAGCATCCGTTTCATCGATATCGGCGAAGGCGTCAAGAACGCCATGAAGCTGAGCCGGTCCGAGATCCAGAAGATACGGCATCTGCAGGACGAATACGGCCTGAACGTCTCCTCTATCGGATCTCCGATCGGTAAAGTCAAGCTCCTCGACGTTGAAGATGGCACGAAGAACGCCTACGTCCCGTTCAAAAAATACCTGAATGGCGAAGTCAAGAAAGCGTGCGAACTTGCCCACGCCTTTGAAACGAAACTGATCCGCGGCTTCTCCTTCTATCATCCCAAAGGGACGGACCCGAAGGAGCATATGCCGCAGGCGGTGGAGCAGTTGGCGCAGATCGCGGAGTTGTGCCACCGGTCCGACTTGACCTACGGGGTCGAGGTCGAACCGAACCTTGTCGGGGAGAACGGCTATCTGTTGGCCGAGATTTATCGGCAGGTGAATCATCCGGCGATGGTGCTGATCTTCGACGCCGCCAACATCATCGTTCAAGGCTACACCGCCGGTGAATTGCTCGAGCAGTTCAATCTGATGAAGCCGGGGCTCGGATGGGTCCACATCAAGGATTACCACCATCCGAAGCCGGTGACCCGAGGCGGCCACATCGATGAAGACATGCTCGCCCATTTCGTGCCGTGCGACAAGGGGGACAGCGCTCACGAAACCCTGCTTCGCGAGTTGGCCCGCTTCTTGCCCCAAATGGAACGGAAGCTGCGGCGTCGCGGGATTCCCGGCGTATTCCTGGATCTGGAGCCACACCTCAAGGGAGGCGGTCAGTTCGGCGGATTCAGCGGGCCGGACGGCATGGGCGTGGCGCTGCGGTCACTGTGCCGCGTGCTGGACTACGTCGGCATCGATTACCATATCCGCGATTTCGACGACGTGAAGGCGGCTCGCGGATTTTGACGCGGCTCGAGAAGCGACGCATCCACCGCCGACCTACGGCGACTCGCCATCCGTCTCGGAGAGTGCGGCTACCGTCGAATCGCTGCTCGGGGACGCCCCCGGGGCCGGTTCGGCCTTCCGTTGGAAATCGTCGGCCGCGCCGCGCAGGCCGTGTGCCATGAGAACGGCGGATTGCACGGCCCAGATCAGCGAAATCAGCAGCGAGGCCATGGCGACGTACAACGCGATTACGCCGGCTCCGTCGTGCCAGTAGGCCCACATCATCCCGCTGCCCACCAAGAGCCCCAGCCCACTGACCAGAAGCTTGGTGCGCGATGCGCGCTGAAGCCTGTTCTTGGCGTGACTGTGGATTGCGGTCTGCGCGGAGAGATTCGCCAACTCCCGCATCGCGGAGAGGTTCACCTGCTTCTCACACGCGGTTGCTCTGGGAGCTGAGAGTTCCCTGGAACCGTGGCGATTGAGCGGTTCCTGATATTCTGTGCGGTGGGAAGAGAGAGGAATCGCCTGGCGGACCGGTTCGGCGGTTTCGGCGGGCGGCGATTGCTCCGGCTTGCCAACACGTGCCCGTTCCAGAAGCCTCGCCATGTAAGCATCGACCGAGTCTTCTTCCGCGTCGAGCGATTCGCCGCGGGGTGGTGTCGGCTTCCTTGGGGCAGGTTCGACCGGGGCGGGTTCACCTTCGTCAAGATCCGGCATGGTTCCCAGTCGCCGAAACACCTCCAGGCTGCTCAGCGGCGCTCCGCTGCGGACCTCTTCGAATCGCACGTCGTCGCCCGTTGGTGGTGCGGCAGATTCGTTCTGTTGGTCGGGGCAACCGCCTGCTCGGCGAGTTCCTCGGCCTGACGGCGGGCCTCACCGAGCCGGAGCTGTTCGGCTTCGAAGAAGGCTCGCTGGGAAGCGAGCTCTTGCCGCTGGGCGTCAAGCTCATTTCGTTCGGCCTGAAGAGCCTTCTCGGCAGCCGATTGTTCCTCGAGCCACCGCTGGCGGTCGGCTTCCAAGGCGTCGAGTTCGGCACGCCGGTGGGCAAGCTGCCGTTCCGTCTCCGCCCGGCTTCGGTCCCAGTCTCTGCGGTTTTTCTCGAGGGCTCGTTGGGCGGCGTCCAATTCCTGCCGGCGCCGCTCGAGCCCGCCTTCCAGCTCTCGACGTTGAGCCTCTGCGTGCACGTTGCGTTGCTCGAGCAGATCGTCAAACTGGCGGCGGGTTGTTTTCAGCTCCTGGATCAATCTCCGGCACCGCTGTCGCCACTGCCGTTTTGCCTTGGCGAGGCCATCGCGGAGGGCCTCGGCGGTCCCGAGCAGTTCCGGGAGTTGGGAGTCAATCTGACGACGCCCGCCGTCGTCGCCCGTCCTTATGGGGGCATGAGAATCGGCAGGTGACAACACCTCGAGCTGTAGTCGGCCAATTGTCAGCCGGTCGCCAGGAAGTAGTTCGGAATCGTTGAACGTTTGGCCATTCAGAAACGTATCAGGAGCCCAGCGGCGAACAACGGTCCGACGAGCACCGCGAACCAGAAGACAATGGAGGGGGTGAACCCCCCTTGCGCGGAGGCGTAGTGTGCAGTTTGGCGCGGAGCCCACGGTGCATTTTCCGGCCCGGATTCGTACCACTTGCCCGTCGCGAGAACTTCCACAAATTCGCAGCACCAAATCACTGGCAGCGGTATCTAATAGAGTGGCTACGGAAGTGACCATTGGATCCTCAACCTTGGGGGTACCGTACTCTCCGGGCAGATTGCCAGAGTACTGCCTGGGAGTTTTTGCTACTTAGGCATCTACTTTGCTGTATCCAAAAGGTCAACGAGGTCCAGACGTCGACCTGAGAGTCGCGGGTAAGATCAAAAAAACGGCTGTATATCTGTGCCGGTTTTGTCGATTATCCGAAAGCGATCTGCGGAGCCATGGTTGTGGTCCTCGGGTGGCGGCCCAGGCGGTGTGCAGGCACGGAAGTGTCTCGTTTCGCAGCGGGGGTCGCGGGTGTTGGGTGCAGGATTCGGCTGGATCGCACCTTCGGACGCGGTGGCGTAACGTTGGTTGCGGAGCTTGTTCCAAAAGGAGGGGGGTAGGTGAAGATTTTTTTGGATTTTCTCCCCCGTCTATCCATGTTCGTACTATAGTTAGGTTGCTGCCAAAACTGATCGTCGATTGGCGGCCGCCTGGGAAACCCATCGAAGGAATTAGGCAGAGAAGAAGGCGGTTCGAGACGGGCTGGTCTAAGGGCGGAAATCCTTTTGCGAAGCCAAGATCGGACTCCGAGGTGAGACCCCATGAGCCGAAAAGACGCAATGATGAACATGCACCAGGTGCTGATCAAGCGGCGGGATGCGCTGCGGAAGGCCCTGGCCGGTGACCTGAGTCTGTTGAAGGAGCTGCGCGCCCAAAGTTCCGGCGACCTGATCGACGCTGCACTCGATTCCGTGCAGGACGAGATCAGTTCCCAACTTGCCGAGGTGGAGAGCCGCGAACTGGCGCGTATCGAAGTTGCCCTTGAGCGGATGCGCCAGGGGGAATACGGTATTTGCGAGGGGTGTGGAACCAACATTCCGACGGCGAGGCTTAACGCCCTTCCTTATGCCACCCTTTGCATCAAGTGCCAGCGGGAGTTGGAGCGCGAAGGTGCTTCGTCGCCCGGCGACGTGGACTGGAGCCGTCTGCTTGACAACGGTTCGAACGATATTGACCTGACGATCAGCGATATTGAGCTGGACGTCTCGTGAGAATCGTTGATTCCGGGCGCCGGCGTCGCTAGACTGTTGTGGAGAT
>JAXGMN010000106.1:0-19447 GCA_040768665.1 Thermoguttaceae bacterium | reverse complement strand
CCCGCGGGGTTTTTGTCCGGGGGGGGGGGGGGGGTCCCGCCGCTGGGGCCTGGCTAACCCCGGGGCGGGCGCCGGCGCCCGGGGCCGTCGCCGCCGACAAACCGGCACTGCTCGGCGGCACGCCCGTGCACAAAGGGGGATGGCCTTCGTGGCCCGATTGGAAGCAGTCGTGGGAGCCGGAGATTCTTAAGGTCTTGCGAAGCGGGCGCTGGTGCGCGTCCGGCGACCAGGGGCAGGTTGCCGATTTCGAAGCCGCCTATGCGAATCTGCTGGGGGCGAAGCGGTGTGTGGCCACCGCGAGCGGCACGACGGCGCTGATCACCGCGCTGCACGTCATGGGCGTCGATGCCGGGGACGAGGTGATCGTCTCGCCTTACACGTTTATCGCGACCTACAACGCCGTGCTCACGCACAAGGCGCTACCGGTGTTCGCGGATACGGATCCGGCCACCTTGACGATGGATCCGGCTTCGATCGAGAGTCGGATTACCGACCGCACCCGCGCCATCCTGCCGGTACACATCTACGGAATTCCGTGCGACATGGACGCGATCAACGTGATCGCCAAGAAGCACAACCTTGCCGTGGTCGAGGACGCCTGCCAGGCATGGCTGGCTGAGTACAAGGGGCATAAGTGCGGCACGCTGGGCGATCTGGGCTGCTTCAGCTTCCAGAATTCCAAGCATCTTCCTTCGGGCGAAGGCGGAGCCGTCAGCGGCAACAGCGATGAGTTGCTCGATCGCTGTTGGTCGTACCATAACTGCGGGCGTGCCTTCGGTACGTTCAAGGGAAACGGCTCTTTTGCACGCGGCAGCAACTTCCGCATGACCCATTACCAGGCTGCCATGCTGCTGGGGCAGCTCGACAAGTTGGTGACCGATACCGAGCATCGGCGAGCCAATGCCGACTACCTGACGGCCGGACTCAACGAGATCCCCGGGGTCCAGCCGGTTCGTTTGCCCGAAAACAGCCGGCCGGTTTGGCATCTCTACGCGTTCCGATACAACCCGGCCGAGTTCAACGGGCTCTCGCGCGACAAGTTTCGCAAGGCGCTCAGTGCCGAAGGAATACCCTCCAGCAGCGGCTATAACGAACAGTATTTCGACGGTCTGCTCGACGAGGCGGTGAACTCGCGGGGATTCCAGCGACTGTTTTCGGCCGAACGGATGAAAGCCTATCGCGACAGCCTGAAAGAACTCCAAGGCAACAAGGAAACGTGTGAGACGACGATCGGGCTGTTCCACAGTCTGCTCCTCGCAGAGCGCCAGGACGTGAACCATATTCTGGAAGCGATCCGGAGAATTCACGCTCACAGCGCCGCGCTCGCCGCGGCTTGATCGGACAGTGCGTGCCGAGGGGGTCGGGAGTTTCTTTTTGTATCGGCGTCAACGCCGCCTGGTGGTTCCGGTGCAGCAGAGGGCCGATACGAAAATGACTCCCGACCCCGACTCGCCATGGTCCAACGATTTGCCGTTCTCTGATCAAGACTGCGAAGCTCTGCCATGTGCTTCCATCGAATCCAATGGTCGCTTCTTACACTTCTGGTGGCCGCGGCCATCGCTTGTCTTCCCGGCGGATTTGTCCGTGCGGACGAGTTCCAGCGACAGGCAGCGGAGATCCTGCATAAGACTGGAATCCAGGGCGGCCTGGTCGTGCACCTGGGCTGCGGCAGCGGGAGGCTGACCGCGGCATTGGGCGCCGAAGAGAACATCCTCGTCCACGGGCTCGACGCCGATCCGATCGACGTAGCCGATGCGCGACGGCATATCCAGTCGCTCGGGTCCTATGGCCGGGTGTCGGTCGAGGAGCTTCGCGGCGACCGGCTGCCGTATGCCGATAACCTGGTGAACCTGGTCGTGGCGGAGGACCTCGGCGCCGTCGAGATGGAGGAGGTGGTCCGCGTGCTGGCGCCGGGGGGCGTGGCCTACGTGAATCGCGGCGACCGTTGGGAGAAATCGGGCAAGCCGTGGCCGGCCGAAATCGACGAGTGGACGCACTATCTGCACGACGCCACGGGCAATGCCGTCGCTCGCGACGACCGCGTGGGGCCGCCTCGCTCGCTGCAGTGGGTCGCCTCGCCCTTGTGGCTGAGGAGCCACGAGACTCCTTCGGGGGTCCAGGGGCTCGTGTCCGGCGGAGGCAGGCTGTTCTACTTCCTCGACGAAGGGCTCATCGGCATCACCGATCAGCGGCTGCCCGAGCGGTGGTCGCTTGTCTGCCGCGACGCGTTCAACGGCAAAGTCCTGTGGCGGCGGCCGGTCGAACCCTGGGGATGGCCAGAGTGGGCAAGGGAGAGATTCGAGGGACAGGACTGGACGACGATCCGTGCCGCCCGCACCATCGTGCCTGAAGAGAACCAGCGGCGGATCGTGGTCGACGGGCCGCGGGTGTATGGGACGCTCGGATACCGCTCGCCGTTGTCGATTCTCGACGCCGCTACCGGCGAAACCCTGACAACGGTCAACCAGACGGCGCCGGTGCGGGAGATCCTGGCGAGCGGCGGCGTGGTGCTTGTGCACTCCGGGGAAAACGACGATCCGGCAGCGAAACGCCGGGGGAAGAAAGACGGCGGCGAGTCGGTGCTTACCGCGGTTGAGGGCAGCTCCGGAAAAGTCCTGTGGCAGAAGACGGTCGAATCGATCGATCCTCTCAGCCTGGCCACGGACAGCCGGCACGCGGTATACCGCACGAAAAACCGATTGGCTTGCCTTCGGCTGGCAGACGGATCGAGCCTGTGGGAAACCCAAGGGCCCAAGGGGCGGATGCGGACGCTGATCGCCTGCGAGGGCGCCGTGATCGTCTACGTGCAGAACACTCTGGAAGCGCGCCAAGCCGCGACGGGCGATCTGCTGTGGAAACAAGACGACGTGCCGCCGTCGTCGGGTTCGGAAAGCCCGGATCTGTTCGTCGCAGGCGGGCTGGTTTGGCGGGGCATGGTCCCCGTCGACGAAGGTTTGAAAGCGGTCAATAAGAGTGCCGACGCGATGGCCGTCGCCTACGATCTGCGGACTGGTGAGCAGAAGCGGCAAGTGGTCGCCCGCCAGTTGCGAAGCCCGGAACACCACCACCGCTGCTATCGCAACAAGGCGACGGAGCGGTTCCTTATCAGCGGCATGGAGGGGGCGGAGTTTCTGGACCTGGAAGGCGACGCTCACTGCCAGAACAACTGGTTTCGCGGATCGTGCAAGTACGGGGTGATGCCCGCGAACGGCCTGTTGTATGTACCGGCCGACCAGTGTTTCTGCCAGCCTGGCGCCAAGGTACTCGGGTTCACCGCGGTCGCGGCGGAGCAGCCCTCGCGCGGAGCGAGCATGCCGGACGACCAGCGACTGGACAAGGGCGAGGCTTACGGAAAGGCCGCCGTATCTCCGGAGGAAGCGGCCGACCAGTGGCCGACCTTTCGGCACGACGCCGCCCGGCATGGATCGAGCAAAACGGCCGTTTCGCCGCGGGTCTCGACGGGCTGGCGGACGATGCTCGGCGGCCGGCTTTCCGCTCCGGTCGCCGCCAGCGGACGCGTGTACGTGGCCTCCTGCGATGCGCATACGGTGCACTCGCTCGATGCGGCGACGGGAAAGGTCCAGTGGAACTACGTGGCCGGAGGGCGAGTCGATTCCCCGCCGACCATCTACCGGGGACTCGTCCTGTTTGGATCGGCGGACGGCCGCGTGTATTGTCTTCGTGCCAAGGACGGCGCACTGGTTTGGCGGTTCCTTGCGGCACCGGCCGACTGCCGCATTGCCGGCTTCGAGCAGATTGAATCGGTGTGGCCGGTTCACGGAAGTGTTCTGGTTCGCGACGGTGTGGCCTACTTCACCGCCGGGCGCTCGACGTATCTGGACGGAGGCATCCGTGTCTGGGGGCTGGATGCGGTAACCGGCAAGGTCCTTCATCAGGCTAATCTGGCGGGTCCCTTCCCCGACGTGAAAAAAGGGCGGGATTTCGCCTTCTATCTGCCCGGCGCGAACTCCGACGTGCTGGTGAGCGAGGGCGACTCGCTCTATATGCGGCAGAAGCGGCTTACGCCGGCGCTGAGGGAGGTGGAGTCGCCGGTCCTTTCAAGCAAGGGGGAACAGGACGTCGGCTTGCATGTCTTCTCGACGGCGGGGCTCTTGGACGGCTCCTGGTACAATCGCACTTTCTGGATGTATTCCAAGCGGTGGCCCGGATTCCAGCTTGCCAACCAGGCGCCCAAGAGCGGGCAACTCCTGGTGATTGACGACGAGAAGACCTTCGGGGTAAAGGTGTTCTACCGGCGCAACGTTCACAGCACGATGTTCTTTCCGGCAAAGGAGGGCTACCTGCTGTTCGCGGACAAGAACACGACCGAACCGCAGATTGTCGGCGAGGAGGGGGCGCGGACCCCGGTAGCCTGGCTGCCGCAGTCGCATATTCCGCGCGACGGCAATCCGGGCCTGGACAGTCTGGCGTTCGGGGTGGACAAGTTCATCGGGTACACGCGCGCGGAACCTCCGCTGTGGACCACCTGGCTTCCCGTGCGGATTCGGGCGATGGTCAAGGCTCGCGAGGTACTGTTCGTGGCGGGCACGCCGGACGAGCTCGATCCGAAAGATCCTTACGCTGCGATCGAAGGCCGCCGGGGCGCCCGGCTGGTTACCGTGTCGGCAAACAAGGGTGAGAAGCTTGCCGAGCAGTCGATCGAGGCTGCACCGGTATTCGACGGGCTGATCGCCGCGGCGGGAAGGCTGTATCTTGCGGGCGAGGACGGGAGCCTGAGCTGCTTCCACTCCGACGAGCGTTAGGTTGCTAGACAGCGAAACACTTCCGAGTCGTTTGGCCGTCCCGTAAGAGCAAGTCACTACCAGCTTTGCGTTGGCGGAGGGTGTGGCCACCAAACCTGCGATTTCTCAAAAAAGAAGGCATTGGGTGGCCACTCGCTTCTGGGTGGTGGGGTCGGACGATTTGCGACCGATGCGAGGCTCTGCGAACGCCCCGGAAGGAAGTTTCTCCCACGGACCCCGGGCGCGAGGGAACTGCCGCAAGCATAGCCGTTGCTCCGAGAGGCTGAGAACCAAATTGTCAAAGATCTGCGAAGCAGGAGGACGTGGATGCCGTTGAACCTGCCCCGAGGACAAATATGATCATTTGTACATGTGCCAGTATGATCGATGCGGCGCACCTGGTCAAGAGGTTTTTTTCGGCCAAGGCAAAGCTTTTTTGAGTTTAAGGAGGGGGCGGGAATCGGACAACGGGGCAGTGCCACCCTCCTATGAACGGTACACATCCGGCGGCATCGGAGCCACCCCCTCGGCTCTCGCGAATTGCGATTCGAGCCGACTTCGTCCATCGGCGAAAAAAGAACCTGGCGGAGATGTGCCCGTCCGGCACTCGTGTCAGAAGCTTTTCGCAGTGGTCGTCATTCCTTCGGCGGTGGCCGATGAACTCCGCAATCCCGCACGGCTGGCGCCTGGGGAGTCGGCGGCGGGGGGAGCCGCCTCAACGGGATCGCAGTTGGAATTCCCGAGCGGAGCGGCGGTGAGTTGGGGATTGATTGCGGCGAGCAGAGCCTGATACAATTCCAATAAGGAGGATCTGATTCATGCCCGATACAATTCCTGAAGACCTTCAGCAGTTCGTAAACAACGAACTCGCCAGTGGCCATTACCGCTCCACGCGGGACCTGCTGGTGGAGAGTCTCCGCCTTCTCCAACGTGACCGCACCGAGGCCGTCGAGGGAATTCGAGCGGGTCTCCAAAATTTTGAAACCGGCCGGTTTCAGCCGTTGGACGAGGCCTTTGCGGACCTCCGCCAAGAACTCGGCGCCACGGAATGAAGACCTACTCGGTTGCCATCGCGGAGACGGCCAAGGGGAACATCCGTGACGGCTACGCGTGGGCTGCGCAACACGCCCCGAAAACGGCCGCCAGATGGGTTAACCGATTCTGTCAAGCTCTCCAGACACTCTCCACGAATCCCGAGCGGTGCAGCATCGCCCCGGAAACGAAGCTGGTGGACCGGGAAATTCGCCAGTTTCTCTTCGGCCGAGGTCGGAATGTCTGGAGAGCGTTGTTTGCCATTCAAGGAGACCAGGTCCGTGTATTGCACGTGCGGCGTGCCGCGAGAGATGCTGCAAGCCGGGAAGAACTGAGCGATGAATGGGAACTTTGAGCTCCATCACCGCGACGCCGCCTGCCCAACCTCCGCCGCCATTTCGCTCGCAAGTCCTCTCGCAAAATACCTGGCCGCTACTACGACTTCAGTTCGAAATCGACCGTGCCCCTGGTGGCGGGGACGCTCGCTTTCAGCTCGGTCGATTCGACGCTCCTGTACTTCGAAGGAAGCGCCTGCCAACCCCTCGTTTTCCACTGCACGAGATTGACGACCCCGAACGGGTCTGTGCCGCAGAACTTGCTGTCAACCACCTCGCGCAGGTAAACTGGATCTCGCGGTTACGGTTGCCACCTATTGCCGGCGGCAAACGGATTTTCCGGCTCTTGGCATTTGCTTTTGGGTGTCACGAATGCCCGCGGCTTGTCCGCGGGATGGTTACGTTCCTCGCTACTTTGGCCAAGGTTGCGCTGCGTGTAGCGGAAAGCGTGAACCTCCCGCGGGCAAGCACGTGATTCGCTTGACATTGCTCCGCACGGTCGTCATTCTCAGAGGCATGGACCACGATCAACGCTTCACTACCATTTCCTCCGCGACAAGTACCAGTTGCCGGTGCTGCCGATCGTGCTCTATTTGAAGGTGGGGCTCGATGGCGTCGGTGTGGACCACTACGTGGAGGAACTCTGGGGCTTGGAGATCAACCGCTTCCAATACCTGTACGTGGGCCTGGCCGCTGACGGCAACGCCGCAGCAGGCAAAGCCCCGGGGCTTGGGCAGACACTTCATCAGTCCGTTGGACGCGCTGTTCCCGCCCGAAATCGCCGCACCGACATTCCGCTGGGAAGGATGAGACCCCCGGTTGCGATAGCTGGCAGGTCGAGATCCGATTCCAGGATGGTCAGCCACTTCAATTCCGCGCTCCGTCGCAGGATTGGACCCCCTCGCAGCAGACGTGGGAGTCGATCAAGGGCCGCTCGCGCGAAAGCCGGGCGACTGTGACGGTCTTCGGAACCGGCCGGAACGCCTCGGAAAGCATCTCGTCCCGCGCGAGTGTCTCCATCAGCACATCGAGCGACGAGGTGGGGGCCCCGATCTTCTATCGCGAGGTGAATTTGCCCTTCCGTGACGCCGTCAAGGATCCCTCGCGCATCCGATGGCGATTTGGCGAGATCTCCAGTGCTGAACAACCGCCGATCGTTCTCGAGAATCTTCCGGTCTGCGGAAACTGCCATTCGTTCTCGTCCGATGGCAAGATTCTCGGAATGGATGTGGACTACGCTAACGACCGGGGATCGTACGCCATCGCGCCCGTGGCGAAACAGATCGTTCTCGACGACGAGAAGATCATCACCTGGAGCGACTACAAGAGAGACGACGAGGAGCTGACGTTCGGCCTGCTGTCGCGGGTTTCGCCCGATGGCCGGTATGTGGCGAGCATGGTGAAAGACCGTTCCGTATTCGTGGCGAAAGACGATTTGGCCTACAGCCAACTTTTTTTCCCGATCAAGGGGATCCTGGTTGTCTACGACCGTCAGTCAAAGCAATTCCGCGCGCTGCCCGGGGCCGACGACCCGGCATTCGTTCAGAGCAATCCGGCGTGGAGCCCGGACGGCAAGTACCTGGTCTTTGCCAGGAGTGAGGCGTATCACTTGAAGAACCTCCGTAACGAGGCCAGTGCGCTGCTGACTGCGGAGGAATGCCGGGAGTTCCTGGAAGATGGAAGAACGTTCCAATTCGATCTCTACCGCATTCCGTTCAACGGTGGCAAGGGAGGCAAGCCGGAGCCGTTGGAAGGAGCATCTCACAACGGCATGAGCAACTACTTCCCGAAGTTTTCTCCGGACGGCAAGTGGATCGTGTTCTGCCGCGCGAAGAGCTTCATGCTCCTCCAGCCCGACAGCGAGCTTTACATCATTCCGTCCCAGGGCGGCCAGGCTCGCCGGCTCGAGTGCAACACGGCCCGGATGAACTCCTGGCACAGTTGGTCGCCCAACGGCAAATGGCTGGTGTTTTCCTCCAAGGCGTACTCGCCGTACACGCAGCTCTTTCTGGCGCACATCGACGAGCGAGGACGCAGCAGCGTGCCGGTTGTGCTTTCGCGGTTTACGAGCCCGGATCGGGCGGCCAACATCCCCGAGTTCGTCAACGCGGAACGCGACGCGATCCGAAGGATCTCCGAAGCGTTCGTCGATGATTACAACTACTACCGGGCCGCCGGGGAATACATCAAGGACGGCGACTTGGACAAGGCCGCACCGCTGCTGCGAAAAGCGCTGGAGGCAAATCCGGACAACGTCAAGGCCAGGCTCGGACTGGCAAACATCCTGTCGCGAGAGGGGAACCGAGCGGAAGCGAAGCTTCATCTGCGCAAGATCCTCGAACGCGATCCGGACCACGTCGAAGCAAACCACAGCTTTGCGGTCGAGTTCCACAGGGAGGGGAAGTTTCAGGATGCCGCCGAGCACTGCCGCCGTGCCCTCGCGGCCGACGCGAACCACTACGCCTCCCACAGCACGCTGGGGCTCATTCTCCTGGACAGCGGCAAAGCCGACCAGGCGATAGAGTCTCTCCAGGAAGCCCTTCGTCTCGACCCGGACGACCCGTTCGCGAACTATATCTGCGGCCATGCCATGCACCGCCGCAATCTGCTCAAAGAAGCGGCAGATTACTACCAAGCTGCGGTCCGGTGTGATCCCGATTACGTTTCGGCCCTGCTGGGTCTCGCGTCGATCCGCATCATCGACAGTCAACCCGAACTATTCGACGCCGCCGAGGCTGTCGACCTTGCTAAGAGAGCCTGTGACGCGACCGGCCGCAAAGATCCTGCAGCCCTGGAAATCCTCGCCGGAGCCTACCTTGCGGCCGGTCGATTCGGCGACGCTCTCACCACCGCGCGAGCAACCCTGGATGCCGCCTATGCCACCGGAAACCAGGATTTGATCCACCGGTCGCGGAAGACCCTGGAGCTCTATGACAAAGCGATTGGCTCGCGGTAAGCTTCATCCCTTCCGCAAGAAACACTCGAGAAGAAACCGCAACTCGCACCGTTTCGGCAGTTCAAGTTCAAGGCGTCCTCATGCCGGTATCCTCTGACTCGCACGGTAAGCATCCGTCCCGGCTCCACCACGGCTTGGCAGCGGTGGCCTTGCTGGTGCTGGTGCTGGCGGTATATGGGCATTCCGTGCGTTACGATTTTATCTACGACGATTACAAACTCGTCCTCCGGCAGCCTCCGCTACAGTCCGTCGGCGGTTTTTTCGCCCTATTCGCCGAGCGACACTGGCAGACGCTTCCGTACTATCGTCCTGTCTCGCGTCTGACGATGGTCGTCCAAAAGGAGGTTCACGGGGATCGACCGGCGCCGTTTCACCTCTTCAATGTCCTTCTGATGGCCGCCGTTGGTTTCTCCATCTACGAGTTGTTTCAGCTTCCGGTCTTCGGCTTGCGGCGCGCGGCCGCACTGTTGGGCGCGGCCCTCGTAGCGGTTCACCCGATCGCCTCGTCCACCGTCTATCCCATATGTTCCGGGCGCGAAACGCTTCTTCCCACGCTCTTCAGCATTGCCGCCGTGGCTTTCTACCTGACGCCGGGCAAACGCTGGTATGTCGTGGCCATCGTGATGTTCGCCCTGGCGCTGCTGAGCAAGGAGCAGGCGGTGGTCGTCCCCTTGATCTTTCTCCTGGCCGATCTCTCCGGCATCTCGGGTTGGAATCGCAGCCGGCCGGCTCGGGCGTGGGTGCTCCGTTACGCGCCCCTGGCGGCAATCGTGGGGGCGTATCTCCTCCTTCGCTCTCTCATGTTCGGCGGTGGCGGGGAGCATCAATGGGCCCTATTGAGCCGTCCGGCGGGACCTTTGCTGTCGTCGCTCTACGCGATGCAAACGATCGTAGCGCCGTTTCGTGAACTTGCATACGAACCGCAGGTCGACGTCTGGATTTCCGAATATCGACTGCTCGCGGCCATCGGCGTGCTCGCGGCAACGGGCCTGGCGGCGTACCACCGCTGGCCGGACGTCCGCACCCGAGTTCTTTTCTGGATGGGTTGGATGTGCATAGCCCTGCTGCCGACCGCGAATTTTCTGAAGCAGGAGGCACCTTTTGCGGAGCGTTACCTCCTGATGGCGCTCGTCGCCTCGGTGGCGGCCGGGGTGACGGTCTGGGACGGGGCCGCGACGCGGCCACGGCAGCGCCGTGCTTTCGGCGTCGTCGCATTGCTCCTCCTGGTCGCAGTGGCAGTCACCAGTCATTATCGAGGCCGCTACTATCGCGACAATCTCACTTTTCATCGCCAGTGGGTCCGAACGAGTCCGAGTTCGGACCAGGCGCAGCGGACGCTGGGATGGGTCTTGCTGGAGCAGGGGCGGCTCGCCGATGCCGCCTTTCACCTCCGGGAGTCGTTGGAGCTTAACCCCGCGAACGCCTTGACGTACAACAACCTGGGCACCGTCGCACTGCGCAGCGGAGACGCTGCCGCTGCGATGTCGCTTTATGAACGGGCGCTGAAACTTGATCCGCACTGCGCCGAGGCGAACTACAACGTCGGCATGATTCTCGCGCAGCGCGGGGACCTACCCAGCGCGGCCGAGCATTTCCGACGAGCGCTCCGCGTCGACAACACGTACGCCGAAGCTGCCAATGGCCTGGGGATCGTTCTTGCTCAAAAAGGCGATCTTGAGGGCGCCTTCAAGCAGTTCGAGCGAGCAGTCTCCCTCCAGCCGTCGAACGCCGAAGCGCACAACAACCTCGCGCAGCTCCTGGCTACACAGCGTAAGTGGCGCCAAGCCGCCGTTCATTACCGGATCGCCCTGCGACTGCAGCCCGACTATCCTCGTGCCAGAGAAGGTCTGCGACGGGCCACCGAGGCAGCAGCTTTGGAGGAACAACAGTACCGCCCTTGACCGGCACGCGCCGCAATCACGACCGATCCCCGGGTCACGACCAATTCCTGTGTTTGCCTCGTCTGCGAGGCAAACGCGCTCAGAACTCTCCCACGACCTCGCCATCGGCCATGCGTGCCAGCCGCAAACGCGTCACGTAGCTGACGGTCTCGCTGATGAAACGAACGGAGCCATCTCCCAACGCGACCTGACACCCGCCCGGATGCAAGCTGCCCGGGCGGTTCCAGTGCGCAACGCTGCCACGGGCAAGACTGGCGCAGGGTGTGGCTGACCACGAGCAGCACGGCCAAAAATTGATGCCCGCATCCGCATTGAGCCCCAAAATGGGCACGCAACCGCCGGTCCCGGCTCGCCAACTGACATCGACTCCCGCGGCGGTCCAGTTCGTGTAGCCCCAGGGTGACGTGCGTCCATCTTTGGCGTCCAGGGTCGTCTCGCAGAGCATCACCACATTGCTTGTCCCATCGAGAATGTCGCTGATCCGGCAGGACGACTCAATGCCGAACATATACCGACCGGTTAGGCCGATGTTTTTCCAGAGAGCGCAATCGCTTGTTTGGAGGTGCGCCTGGAAGTCGTAGTTCGTCTTCGCTCCCTCGTACCCGGCCCTGCCGCCAATGGCATACGCGGCGCCATCCCCCGCTGCAATGTTCCGCCGGCCCGGGTCGCTGGGGCAAATAAAGGTCTGGATGATTGTCGAGACAACGGCATCATTTCCATTGGCCGGGGAACCGGTAACCCCGACGCCGGCTCGATCATAGCCGCCCGAAGCTTGATTGAAATCGAACCGCTCGTTCAGCGGCGACTGCTCGATGAACGGCAACACACCGACCCATCCGCGATGATTCTTGACGCCGCCCGCAGCCGGCACGCCCGTGTTCGTCGTACATGACCCTTTCGCCAGGGTTGAGTAGGGAAAAGCGTTATAGACATCGTGATAGTTGTGCAGCCCCAACCCGAGTTGTTTCAGGTTGTTGGCGCACTGCGAGCGCCTCGCGGCTTCGCGAGCGGCTTGCACGGCCGGCAGCAACAGGGCGATCAGGATTCCGATGATCGCGATCACCACCAACAACTCCACCAGCGTGAAGCCCAAAACGCGCTTCATCCATGCCCGCCCAGCAGTCATCCCATTCATCATCCGCTCCTTTTGAAAAAAGGCGTGTTCGAAGAGTCCCAGAGAAGCATCGGTGTTAGAACGACCCCAGAAAAGCGTCGATTGCAGCGGCGGCACCGCCCACCTGCGAGGAGCGATGTTCCGCTCATACCGGCCCGATGGCGTCCTTAGTATAGCCACGCCCGCGACCACGTCAAGAAAAAATGATTGCCGGGCCACCGGCTCTCGGCAACGCCCACACGTCGTCCTGCACCCACATCCCGTCGGTAGGGGTAGCTGTTTAGCATAGAGGGGGGGCCTGTCAATGAAGAATGAAGTATGTCGTGCGGCAGATGACCACATCCGCTCACGACTGCCATGAGCCCGGCTGCTTTCCGCCAACCGGGCTCATGTGCGGGTAAATTCTTATCTGCCGCTCCCCCATCGCCCTTCACGCATACGCGCTGCGGTGATGATGGAGCCCCGCGCATCGCCTCGCCTGCGAGGCAAACGCTCTCAGAAGCTTCCCACGACTTCGCCGTCGGCCATGCGTCCAAGACGTACGCGAGTCACGTAATTGACGGTCTCGCTGAGAAAACGGACCGAGGCATCTGCTAGCGCGATGTGGCAGCCACCGGGGTGCAAGCTTCCCGGACGTCCCCAATAGCCAAGAACTCCGCGTAGCGGCTGTCGCGCACACGGGTTGGCGTCCCAGGAGCAACAGGGCCAATAGTTGATGCCCGCGTCCCCGCTGCCGCCAAGAATAGGGATGCAGGCGCCGGTTCCCGGCCGCCAGGTCATGTCGACTCCAACGGCAGTCCAGTTCGTGTATCCCCACGGTGCCGTGTACCCGTCTTTCACGTCCAGCGTTGTCTCGGCGAGCATCACCGTGTTGCTCGTTCCGTCCAGCACGTCTCGGATCCGGCATTCTGAATGGGTTCCAAACATGTAGCGCGTCTGAAGGCTGCGGCTCTTCCATAAAGTGCAACCGCTGCTTTCCAGATGGGACTGGAAGTCGTAGTTCGTCTTCGCTCCCTGGAGTGTCGAGCCCCCGCCGATCTGATAGGCGGCACTCGTCGTGGTAATCTTCCGGTTGCCGGGATCGCTCGGGCAGAGAAAGGTCTGTACCACTGTCGAGACGACCAGATCATTTCCATTTACGGGCGATCCGGCAACACCGGTACCGGCCCGGTCGTAAGCGCCGGCAGCCTGGTTGTAGTCAAGCCGGTCGTTGAGCGGTGCTTGCTCAATGAAAGGCAATACGCCCAGCCATCCGCGGTGATTCTTGATTCCTCCAGCCGGCGGAACGCCACTGCCCGAGGTGCACGATCCCTTCGCAAGCGTCGCATACGGAAACGAATTGAACACATCATGATAGTTGTGCAACCCTAAAGCAAGCTGCTTTAGATTGTTGCTGCACTGCGAGCGCCTCGCCGCTTCGCGCGCCGCCTGCACGGCGGGCAACAACAGGGCGATCAAAATACCAATGATCGCGATCACTACCAGGAGCTCCACTAGTGTGAATCCCCGGCATAGCCTCTTCCACAACTGCGCAGCAGTCTTCCCGCTCATGGATGCTCTCCTTGTTCAAGAATAGAGACGAAAAGAACCCCCGAATCAGCCAAATGGCTGGTTCCGCTTGACCAGCGGTGGAATCGTGGACGAACCGATCGCCCTCCACTGCACCCCAAGGGGCGCGCCGGATGAAGAGGTCAGAGGCAGGTTGCATCCGCCCGAGGTTTAGTCAAGGAATGCCTGGAGTCAAGCAGCAAGACTTCTCGGCGGAAGTTTTTCTTCAATCTCTTGTTCCCTGCGAGGCTCGCCAAGTTGAGACGAGCCGCGTACACTTCTGGCGAACCTTACGCTGGCGTTATACCGCTCGCGGCCAGGAATGGCACGTTTGCGCTGCACTATATTAACCCGACAAGCGAGGCGGAGCCAGAACCTCGCTTTGCGCTTCGCACTTAGTGTCAAGGGCAGCCGCGAGCGGTATAGCGGCCAGAAAACAGGCCGCGTCGCGTACAAGGTCACACCTCCGACACGCGTCAAAAGGCGGCGCCCGCAACTTCCGTCAATCGCGTCCCGCACCTGGCGAACCGCCGGCCGACCGGCAACAACGTACTACTGAGGTTCCTGGGTTCGTTGGTCGGGAGGCAGGCCGCATCCGCCCCTTGCTCCTCCAATGCCTCTGGTCTTGTCTCGGTGTCTCGAGGGACTTTCGCCCTCGGGGACGGTTCCGGCCTCGAGCTGGGGGGGGGGGGGAGGTTGTCCGCAACTGACCAACGCAACACACGCAAGGATCACTGCCGAAAAGACCTTGAACCATCGAGTCGCCATCACTCACCTCCCAAGAGAAATTCCACGAGAATCAACGCCCGACAAAACGGAATGTTAATCGTCGCGACTACGGACTGCAATGGGTTGCGGAAATTTCGGCCGGATCGTATGTCCTGTGTGTGACGATGTGACGGAGCCTTGCTGCAAACCCCTCGCGAAGGTGCACTGGCCTTGTGGCTACGGCCAGCAGTTGCCAGATGCCCTGACAGAACGGGGACAGGCTCCCGACCCCCTCGTTTTCCACTGCACGATTGACGACCCCGAATCCGGTTCGTGCCGCAGAACTTGCTGTCAAACACCTCGCGCAGGTAAACTGACCTCGTGGTTACGGTTGCCACCTATTGCGGGCGGCAAACGGATTTTCCGGCTCTGGCACGGCTTTGGGTCCACGATCGCGGCGGCTTGTCCGCGGGATGGTTACGTTCCTCGCTACCATACGCCACGGTTGCCCCTTCCCTTCAGCCGGCGCGGCGGCGGCCTGCTGCCGCGGGCGAAACGAAGGAAGCGCCGGGCAGCGTGTAGCCGAAAGCGTGGAACCCCGCGGACAAGCCGCGGGCATCCTGGACCAAAGCGTGCCGTGTCAGAAGCGTGTAGCGGAAAGCTCGGAACCTCCCGCGGGCAAGCACGTGATCTGCTTGACATTGCTCCGCACGGTCGTCATTCTCAGAGGCATGGACTACGATCAACGCTTCAAGACCCTGATCCGGCAGTTCTTCGCCGAAGTTCCTTGCCGCTGTTCTTCGCCGAGTGGGCCGCGCGACTGACCTTCCGCCGGAGTGGCTGGACAAGGAAATGTATCCTGATCCACCCGAGGGCTCGCGGCAATACTGGACATGCTTGCACAGGTCCCCATGGTTGCGGCGGCCGACACGGCAGTGACCGCCTCGCTGCTCTGCTGCATGTCGAAATCGAATCGCCCGACCGCACCACGAGACTCACGCCCTGCCTGCCGTACTACTACCATTTCCTCCGCGATGCGCGCTCAGTTGCCGGTGCCGCTGATCGTGCTCTATTTGAAGGTGGGGCCTCGATGGCGTCGGTGTGATCTACTACGAGGAACCTGGGGCCTGGAGATCAACCGCTTCCAATACCTGTACGTGGGCCTGCCGGGGCTGACGGCGTAGAATACGTGCAGGGAGACAACTGGCCGGGAGTCGCCCTCTCCGCCCTGATGAGCATCCCGCCCGAGCGGGTGGCGTCGTTGGGTGCGGAGGCGTTGCGACGGCTGGCCGAGGCACCGCTGAGCCAGCAGGAACGGTTCTTGCTGGGCGAGTGCGTGCAAGCCTATCTGCCGTTGAATGAAAAGCAGCGGGGTCGATTTGAGGAACTGCTGCAATCGGAATCGTATGAGGGAGTACGCGCTATGAATCAAACGATCTATGAAAAAGGCATCGAAAAAGGCATCGCAGAAGGGATCGAGAGAGGACGGCAGCAAGAACGGATCGACCTGATCTGTTCGCTAATCGAAGACCGGTTCGGGTCTGTGTCGGAAGCGATCCGGCGGGATCTGGAGCGGATGCCTGCAGAGCAGTTGCGTCGGCTGGCCTTGAAGGCCGGGACAACCGCCTCGCTGGCCGATCTCGGCTTGCCGGTACCGCCGGGCGAAGTTTGAGGATACGACCATGGACCTCCGCCAAGAGTTCGGTGCCACGGAATGAAGACCTACTCGGCTGCTATTTATGCTCGTTGCGCCAGATCGTAAGCCAATTCCGGTCTTCCCGCCCGTTCGCCACGTGGGGGCCGGGGCCTACGGCGAAATCGAGATCCCCGTCGCCGTCGAAATCGGCCAGTTCGAAGGTGGCGTAATTGGGGGAGCCGGTTTCGAGCGTGTGACGGACGAACACCCCCGGCTCCTTCTGCTCCAGGCACACGATCGAGGCCACCGGCGAGGCGAGCACCCCTTCGGGCATCACCGGCGGCGGCAGCCAGGCGGTCGCGATGATGTCGTTGTCGCCGTCCAAATCGAGATCCCCGGCCAGTGCACGGTAGGCACCGGGCATGGCGGTTAACCGATGATACTCAAACCGCAGGTCGCCCCGGTTCTCGAGCCACTGGACGCCGTGACTTGCCGTGGCGTACAGGTTGTCCCACGCATCGCCGTTGGTATAGAGGACGTCGATGTCGCCATCCTGATCGAGATCGACCAGCTCGATCCCGCTGGACCCGAACGCCAGATCAGGTCCCGCCCAGAGGACACGGCGCTCGAATCGTCCCGCCGAACGATTGAGGAACATTTCCACGTGTTCCCATTCCTGGCTGATCAAGGCGACGAAGTCCGGACGACCGTCGCCGTCGAAATCGTGGACCGGCACGTGAATCGTGCCCGGACGGGTGTCGAGTACTTGCTGGTCGAAGCACAAGGGACCTCCATGGGGCGTGCGATTCTCGAGCAGAAGGATCCTGCCTGTCTGGTAGTGCCCGAATTCGGCCACGACGAGATCCGGCCTCTCGTCCCCATCGAAGTCGGCGACGCGGACGTCGGCGACGCGGCCGAGTTTCGTGGCCAGTTCCATCGCCTCTGCGGAACCCGACGCATCCAGCCGCAGCCACACGACTCGGCCCCGGTCGTGGTCGCTGGGGCGGGAACTTCCCAGGTCTGCCACCACGAAGTCAAGGTTGCCGTCGTTGTCCAGATCGCAGGGTTCCACGTGGGCGGGGTGATTCAGTTGTGCCAGCCTCTTGGGCTCGAGCCGCGGGTTTCGCAGATCCACGGACAGGATCTTGCCGAGAAGCATATCGCAGACAATCAGAACGGGCGAATTACCCGATCCGAAGCGGATCAGCCGCATGTGCGAGATCTCGGGCATCCGCCCTTGCCGCTCCGCCCAAGCCAGCCGCTCGGTGGAGAACGTGGTCTTCAAAGGTCCCTTCGCTTCCTCGGGGCAAGGAAACACCAGTTCTCGCGGCGCTCGCGATCGAAAATAGGCGACCGCCTGATGCATTGGTGGAGGGGTGAGATCGTTCCGCCCCGATCGCGCGTAGAACTCGTAGCCGAGCTGAACCTCCTTGTGCCACCGGTCGCGAGGAAAACTCTCCGGTCGCGGCATCCTGTGACAATCGCTGCAAAACGCCACAACCTGCGATTCGGCGGTACTGTCGAGCACGCACCGGGGATCGCCGTTCTGCGAACGGTAAGGACCTTCCAACCGCTCCGCGGCGTCGCGACGGGCGGCCCAGATGATCCACGCGACGCCCACGCAGGCCAAAACGCCGAGCGCTCCCAACGTGCCGCGAAAGATCGGCTGGTAAGGCCGTCTGCTGCTCATCGTACCCGTCATCCGCCGATAGGTGTGCTGAAATGGGGGGAATCGTCGACGTAACGGTTCACGCCCGGATGTCTATTCTACCGGCAGTCCCCCATGCCCGCGACCGCCGCGGCGCGGCCGTGTGCGGCGAGTCTCCGTGGCGCGCAGTACCGCCTCGTTTAGCCGCAGGCCCAGCGGGCCGCGCGCGGGAGCAGGAATGGGTTGCGGAATTTGGTTGGAAATGGCTGGTCCCCCAGTGCGCCGCGCGGCCCGGTGGGCCTGCGGCTAAACGAGAAGCCGCACGCGCTGATCCTTTCGCTTGGCGCAATGCCCCAACCGGTTACACTGGAATCGGCAGCGCGGCCCGCTTGGTAACCGTTCACGGGGCGCGGAAGAGAGGGGGACAGGTCCATGTTTTCGGCCAACGTCCTTGAAGCTGAAACACCCGAATCAGCCGAAAAATGGACCAGTCCCCGGCCGTGTGCGTGAACGGTTACCCCGCTTGCCGCACCGTTTTTTCAAGAGTCTTGCCGCCCGGATCATGTCCTCTTCCGAAAGTACCGCCGGCCAACGATCCCCGAGCGCTCCCCCGGAACGCCGTCGGCGCAAACGAGCGCTTCTCGTCGTGCTCCTCGCCCTCGCGCTCGTGCCTCTTCTGGTGTTCGGCCGGGATGGGCTCACCTGGTGGACCCGCACGATGGCACTGGGACGCGTTGCCGATGGGGAGGTGAGTGCCGCAGAGCAATGGCTCGGCTGGACGGCCTGGCTCGATCCCGAGGACGGCAGGACCGACCTTGTTCGTGCAGTCTGTTTTCGCCACCTGCGCGCTTTCGACCGCTGGCACGAGGCGGTCCGGTCGGCCGAACGAAAAGGAGCGCCGGAAACCGCGGTGCGACACGAGCTCCGCCTGGGGAGCATTGAAAAGGGCGAGGAACTTCAACGGGTTGGCGACGAGCTGGCCGCCCTGACCGCGGCCGGTGTCCGGCCCAACGATCTCTACGCGGCGCTCGTGAGAGGCTATCTCTCGATCGGCGATCCGCAAAAGGCCCGGGTCGTGCTTGACGCGTGGCAGGCTGCCTCGCCCGACGATCCCCACTGCGTCTACGTCGGCGGAGATCACTGGTGCTGGCTCGGCCTCCGCAGCGGCGACCTCTTGCAGCGGGCCGAGTGCTTTCGGCAAGCCCGGGAGGCGTACGAGAAGACGCTGGCCGCGCAGCCTCGCCACGAAATGGCAAGAACCGGCCTGGGCGATCTCCTCGCCGAGCAAGATCGCTTGGAAGAGGCTCTCGCGCAGTACGAAGTTTTGGCGAACCTCGCTCCCGCAAATCAAACGGCAAAAGTCAAGCTGGCCAAGACCCTGCGGAGGCTGAATCGTACCGGCGAGGCCCGCTTGATCCTTGAGTCGCTCGATCCCCGATCTTCCGCGTCGCACGAGATCGCCGCTGAGATGGGACAGCTTGAATCCGAGTCGGGCAACTACCGGCAAGCCCGGGCGTGGTTCGACCGCCTCGCCCCGGCCGATCTCGACGATGGGGCCGCATTGCGCAGCATGGCGATCACACTTGCCCTCCGCGGCGAGACTCTCCCGGCCGACCGGTTCCTTGCACGGCTCGATGCGGCGCACTACCGGCAGTTGCACGTCGACGATCTGGTGGCGCGGCTTGCCGACCACCCGGGCGACCCCGCCATCGCCGAGCAGTTGCGCCGAGCGACGGCGGCCCCGGTAGAGGAACCCCGCGCGGAAGGCGGAAGCGAGGACTCGCCTCCGACCGGCGCCGAACTCTACGCGGCACACTGCGCCGCATG
>JAXGMN010000105.1:0-19812 GCA_040768665.1 Thermoguttaceae bacterium | reverse complement strand
GCGAGTCGCTGGGCGCGAGCAGCGTCTATGACAACACGGTCGTGTGCAGCCGCCATATGTGGGCCTTCCGGCTGTGCGACGGGACGTGCGTCGACGTGCCGACGCTCAAGGCCGAGACCTTCGAAGTGCGCGTCGAAGACGGCGAGATCCAGGTGCGTCTGCGTTCGGAGGCGTAGCCGCGGTGTTGCGCGGTTTTGGATGTCCGGAGGTCGCTAGGGGCGATAAACCGCAATCCTAAGGGCGAAAGAAGGTTCCGCCGAACACGCCGTGGTGAGTGTGGCGGTCAAACGCGGCGATCTTCCCAAATCTCCAGTCCCCTCACCACCCCGTACTTGCAGAAGGGGAAAGGTGTATTCCATGAATTTCTCGACCCACTATTCGTGATCGCGCTGGACGACGCTTTGGAAGCGATGCGTCGGAGTGGGACGTGACGGGGCGAAGCTTTGTATCTGGTCGATCTCTGCTCGAATGTGCGTTCCGGCGATTTTGTTGATGCACTGCTCGCTGATCGTCCGCAGTTGGTCGGGATCGATCTTCGCTCGGACATTGACCAGAAGGACGGCCTCCTTCGCAACACCTTGCACTTCGCCTCGAAGAAATGGCTCACCATCGTTGCTGGTAAGATTGGCGACGAGAGTGCTGTCCCCGGCTGTCAAGTGCAGCTTCAGGTGCGCTACCTCAGCGGACGACTCGTGGAATCGCTCCTGCATCCCTTTCAAGAGGTTGAGGCAGAAATTCCGGCAGTCGATGTCCAGATCAGAACCGAGCCGAACGACTGCGTTGAGCCAACCGAGGGCAGCCTCTCCTTCCGCGTATTCGTCGTAATCGACGGGAGTGATCGTTCGCCCCGCACCCTCGATGCTGAGGACATGGTCCAACCAGGAGTCCACGCCGGTGCCCTGTAAAGCAGAGATCGTAATGATCGGGGCCTGAGTAAACTCCCGCTTGAGTGTTGCCTCCACTTCGGCAAGTTCGTCGTTGGACACGAGATCGGCCTTGTTCAGGACGATCACGTCGGCTTCCTCAAGCTGTTTCTCGTAGATATACATGACGTTCTCGGGAAAACGGGCGGACTCAGAATTGTGAAGGGACTTCCGCAGGCGCTCCAGCGTCCGCACCTGTTTGACGTCCACCAACACCGAGAAGGGAGCAACTTGAAACCGTTCCCTGTGGAACTGTTTCATCGGCTGAAGGACGGTTGCCGACAGGTCCGTGCAGCTTCCCACCGGCTCGCCGATCAATACGTCGGGCATTCCCGCCTCGACGAGGCGGTCCATGGCAGCCAAGAGGTCGTCGAAACGACAGCAGAAGCAGCCCCCAGCCACCTCCTGGACGGCATCACTCGCCTCCTTGAGAATGGCGGTATCCACGAGATTGGCGGCCTGATCGTTGGTGATCAGGCCCACTCGCTTGCCCTGTCGGACAAGCCGCTCGGTCGCCCTTGCTACCAGCGTCGTTTTGCCAGCGCCTAAGAAACCGCCAACGAGAATCAATTGAGTCTTCGGCATGCATGTATTCCCATGAAGTAATGGGCTTTGTCTCACGTTTCCTCTGGATTGATGGGTGCTCCGCTGATAGCACCAACCGTGTCGATTGCCAACTACTGGAGGTCGTCCTCCACCCTCACGGGCTGAGTTAAGGGTAGTCACCACTGTAACCGTCCGCGCGGCGGAAGAGAAGGGGACAGGTCCATCTTTTCGGCCAAAGTCTTTGTCGGCAGAGTACCTCGATCAGCCGAAAAACGGACCAGTCCCCGACCGTGCGCGTGAACGATTGCGTCCGCGCCACAAGAGCTTGCCGAACCTGGCTGGTAACCGGTAAGCTTCTGTATTCCGGTCGCCTCAAGTCCCGTAGTAACCGTTCAGGGGCCGAAGAGAAGGGGACAGGTCCATGTTTTCGGCCACCGTCTTAATCGCCAAGATGGCCGAACCGGCCGAAAAATGGACCAGTCCCCAGCCGTGGGCGCGAACGGTTACCGTCCCGTATGAGACCCGACGAGCCTGCACGTGTCGAACCTTCCTCCTGTTAAATGTTTCACCACACGCTCCGGCGTGCGGATCTACCGAATTGCCTTCGAATTCATGCCGAATCTCAGCGGACGGCTGTACCTCCTGCTCGGGGCCGGCCCTCCAACGCTGGTCGACACCAGCTCGGGCAGCCCCACGGCTTTGGAGCAAGTATGGACGGGACTGGCGGCGATCGGCCCTGAATTCGGCGAACCGTTCCGCCCCGAAGCCATCGGGCGGGTCCTGATCACGCATGCGCACGTCGATCATTACGGCGGGCTGGCCGAAATCGTCCGCCGAACCGGCGCGGCGGTCGGTGTCCATCCGCTCGACTCACGCGTGATCGCTGCGGGCCAGGAGCGCGTCGAGATCGCCCAGCGAGCCTTTGCCGCTTTTCTCACCCGCGCAGGCGTGTCTCCGGAGGAGCGAGCCAAGTTGCTCGAAGGCTACGGTCGCACAAAACGGCAGCTCGAGAGCGTGCCGGTCGACTTGCTTCTGGAAGAAGGCCGCGAGACCGACGGTATCCAGGTCTTCCATACGCCGGGCCATAGCCCGGGGCACGTCTGCCTGCTGATCGACGACGTGCTGCTGGCCGGCGATCACATCCTCTCCCGCACCATCACGCAGCAATGGCCGGAGAGCATCGCTCCCTATACCGGGCTGGGCCACTACCTGGAAAGCCTCGACAAGATCGAGCGCATTGCCGGAATCACGCTGGTCATGGGCGGACACGAGCCGCCGGTCCACGACGTCTACAAGCGGATTGAGAGCATCAGGGCGAGTCATTTTCGACGGGTGAATCGGGTATTGGACGTCATTCGGGAATCGCCCGATCCGATAACCATCGACGAGATCACCAGCCGCCTTTACGACCGCCAGTCCAGCTTCTACGCCTTTCTTGCTCTTACCGATGTGGCGTCTCGCGTCGAGTATCTCGATGAGAGAGGCAAGCTCGCCGTCGTCAACCTCGACGAGATCCGCAACGAAGAGATGCCCGTATACCGGTACCGGCCGGCGTAAGGCGCTGCACGTGCGCTCGTGTGCCACTGCTTGCGATTGAACGGACGATCCATTTCCATGGGACGCACCACAATCGCAAGCAGTGTGAATCGGCGGTCGGGCCTGAATCGCCCACTGCTTGGAGTTGTGGAAAACTCAGCTCACGATGGATAACCGATTCAACTCCAAGCAGTGGCACACGACCTGTCGGCGCCCACTGCTTGGAGTTGTGGAGAACTCAGCTCACATGGATAACCGATTCAACTCCAAGCAGTGGCACACCAATTCTACAGCGGCAGCCCGCCGCTGGCTTCGAACAGCAGAAGGGCTTGGCGCACCGCAGCGACGTCGTGCACCCGAATGACCTGGACTCCCTGACAAGCCAGCGCGAGCGCGGTGCCGATCGTCCCCGCCGTGCGATCGGCCTGTTTGTCGCCGATCACACTGCCGATGTAGCCTTTGCGGGAATGCCCCACGAGCACCGGACAGGCCAGCTCATGAAACCGCCCCATGTTCGAGAGCAAATCGAGGTTGTTCGCCGTCCGCTTTCCAAAGCCGATGCCGGGGTCCAGAGCAATCCGCCCTTGCGGAATCCCGGCTGCAACCAGGGCATCACGACGACTTCGAAGGTAGTCGAACACCTCGCCCACAACGTCCTCATAGGACGGGTTGTCCTGCATGTTCTGCGGGGTGCCGCGCATATGCATCACGCACACGCCCGCGCCGGACTCCACCGCCACGGATACCATCTCCGGGTCGCGAGCCAAGCCGGTTACGTCGTTAACGATCTGGGCCCCGGCCGCCAGTGCTTCGCGCGCGACCACAGCCTTCGACGTGTCGATCGAGACCGGCACCCCCACCTGCGCGCAGAGCGTTGAAACAACCGGCATCACCCGGCGCAGCTCTTCCTCTGCGCCGACCGGCACGGAGTAGGGGCGCGTGCTCTCGCCACCGATATCCAGAATGTCGGCACCGTCGGCCGCCAGACGCAGTCCGTGATCGATCGCTACGGATGCGTCGAAGTGCCGGCCGCCGTCGGAGAAGCTATCGGGCGTGACGTTGACAATGCCCATGACGAGCGGCAGCCGCCCGAAGCGAAGAATCTGCCGGCAGAGCTGCCACCGGGCGGCGCGAAGCGGATGATTGAGGAAGTCCATACCGGACAGTCTACCACAGGCCTGATGAAAAAGGGGACAGGCACCGCAAGGAATCGCGGGTCGCTGGGGCGAAGATGCAAGGTCTCGCGGAGCCAGTCCCCTTTTTCATCAGGCCGGTCTACCACGGCGATTCCATCATGCCGACAATCCGCTGGGCAATGTTCGTGATCGCCGCCTGTTCGGCCGTGGCCACCGATTGGCCGACTTCCGGAACCAGCAAGCCGGTTCCCTTGACGAACACCAACTCGGCCGGCAGCGGCACCGTGCCCTGGGACAACTGGTTGCTGCGGCGGTCGACCCACTGAACCTCAACCACCATCCCCAACTCGAGCTCTCGCGGATCATCGAATTGGTTTTCGATCAGCAGTTCGAGGTCTTCGCCGACAAGCCGGCCGCTGAGAATACTGTCGGCCGACGGCGTGCCGACGACCTTGTACGGTGTCTTCAATTCGATCTCTTTGACCACGGCCTCGGTCAACCATTCCGCCAGATTGCGGCGGTAGCTCGACGACTGGAAGATGGGAACATAGACCGTGCGTATGTCGGCCGGGTAGAGAGACCAGTTGCCGACCTGGTATCCGGCACAGCCGCCCCACACAGCCACGCACACGAGCAGACCTGCCGCGAGCGTCCATTCTCGAGGGAGGCTAGCTGGTCTTGTCTTCGGGGAGTGTTGCGAAGTGCGTATCATGGTCCGATGTCGATGGTCTTCGCCCCGCCTTCCGGAACGATCGCGTCGTGAGGGGAAAAAGGGTCGGTCAGGAATTTGAAACGGTTGGGAGGCTCGGCCGGCAGATCTTCGATCTCTTGGAATCTCGCCCGCGCCATTTCGGCATACCGAGTTTGAGGATAATCCTTCGCGATGGCGTCGTAGTAGAAGCGCGCGGCCCCGTAGGACTTTTTCTTGTCGTAGTATTGCGCGATTGCCCAGTCGCGTTCGGCTTTCTGCTCGACGATTGCGTTCTTCGTCTTGACCATCAACTCCTTCTCGGCACCGAGTTGGCCGGGAAACTGCGTGAGCGCCGTCTGCGCAACCTCGCCCGCCTCTTCCAACGGGGTGCCGTCGTACATCGGCCCCTGGTAAACCTCAAGCTTGCTCTTGACGCCCAGCACGTGGGCGTTCACCTGGTGCTCGCTCTTGGGATATTCCTTGCGGAGCAGATCGTAGTGGTACGCGGCGTCTTCATAGCGGCTGGTCAGGAAATAGGCATTGGCCGTCGCCATCACGGCATCGTCCGCCAGCGGCCCTGTCGGATCGTTCAAGCGGATCTGATCGTAGGTTTTCAGCGCGAAGCCGAACGTATCGAACGTCGGACGCGACTTGTCGGTGAGGTTGGGAGTGATCGGCCAGTGCGGTTCGGCGGCCTGCAACTGCTCCCAGTAGCGGCCGATCGCAAAAAGCCTCGCGACCACCTTGTCCAGATACCTGGAAAACGGGTGTTTTTTCAGCAGGCTTTGATAGGTATCGTTGGCCTTCGTGTAGCGGTCGGTGAAAAAGTAGCACTCGGCCTGGAAAAACATCGCGTCTTCTTCCAGCACCGAGTCCGGCCAACGCTTGGCCGCGGTCGCGAACTTCTCCGCGGCCTCCGCATACTTCTTTTGATTGTAGAGCTCTTCCGCTTCCCGGTAGGCGGCGCGTGCGATCTCTTCGTTCGGCCCGAGGCCCGTGGCGGATTTCAAGTTCTTGTAGAGTTTCGAGGGCGCCAGATCTCCCCAATCGAATCCGGAATCCGGCTTCTCCGTCGGGTTCGCTTCGGGACCGGCGGGCGGCAGGATGGTGGTGTGTGCGTCCGGCGCCGGCAGGGTGGCAGAAGCCTTCACAACGCCGGAACTGGACTGGTCTGCGGCCGGCTGGTCGGTCTGAGCGGTTTCCGTCTCGCCCGCGGAGCGTCGGCCCGACAGGCCCGGGAAAAGCCATGTATCAGGGACCGGCTTGTTGTATTCGGCCGCGTCGACATGGCTCGGCAAAGGCGGCACCTGGCAGCCACCCATTCCGGCAACCATAAGGGCGGCTGAAACGAGAACCCTCATTCTGTGTGGCATCATCGAGGACGTCCTTGTCGCGCTATTGAGGCTGCTGAAAAAGGGGGCAGGCACCGCAGCATCTTGTGTCGGATTGCACTGTCGACCACGCCGGACTGCGGAGCCAGTCCCCTTTTTTCAGCAGCCTCCTATTGCCACCGCCTGGCCGGTCAACTCGTCAGCATGCCCAGGTACTTGTGCATGCGCGGCTTCCTGCCCAGCAGATTGTACAAATATCGATTCAACACGCCACGGAGTTCACCGCGGCTCCGTGCGTCGATCTCCATCCGCCGCCAGGTGCCACTGTCCGGATCGGCCAGTTGTGCCATAATCCGCAGGACTCCGGCGCTGACCGAGACCACCTGCGTCTTTCCCGTCCGGCAACGCGGGCAGAGTACACCTCCGTGTAACTGCCCAAACGCCACGCGGCCGCTCATCGCCACTTCGCCGCCGCATTCCGCACACACCTCCAGCGAGGGCAGGTGTCCCAGAAGTCGTAGACTTCCCAGTTCAAACCGCAATACCCAAGCCAAAACCGGCTCGCCGGCGGACAGCGCCTCGAGTGTCTGGTCGGCCAGATCGAATAGCTCCGGATGAGGATCGTAATCGTCGGTAAGTTCGTTTAGTAATTCGGCTACGTAGTAGCCGGCGTACAGACTGGATAGGTCGCGGCCAGCGGGGCGGAACCGCCGGAGGAGTTTGGCTTCGGTCAGCAAATCGAGAGCATCGGACGATTTGCGGAGGAAGACTATTCGACAGAGGGCCAGGAGGTCAAGAGCAGACTCGAAGGGGCCTTTGAGCCGTCTCGCTCCCTTCGCTAGCCCATGTACCTTGCCAAAATCCCGCGTAAACAGCGTCACCACCAGACTGGTCTCGCTAAACTCGACCAGCCGAAGGAGCAGGGCGGTAGTCTTTTCAGCAGGCATCGGCCGGGACCAGGCTCTGTAGACGGGCGTGTGGATCAGCAGCCCGGCTGCTCGGAAGCAGCCGGGCTGCTAAGGGCGTTAAATGAGGTAGTCCCCGACGTTTCCAAGTTCTGTGAATCAGCAGCCCGGCTGCTCGGAAGCAGCCGGGCTGCTAAGGGCGTTGCGTGTTCAGGTGCTCTCGACACTCGACCGATCGAGCACTTGGATCTGCACCCGTTCGATGCGGCGGCGCGTCGCTTCCAGGACCGTGATTCGGACGTTGTTCCAGACGATCTCCTCACCGGCCGTGGGCACGTGCCCCAATTGGCTGAAGACCATCCCTCCCACCGTGTCAAAGTCGTCCTCGTCAGGCAGTTCAAGATCGAGCCGGTCGTTGATCTCGTCAATATGGACCTTGCCGAGCACCTCAGCGGTGTTGTCGTCGATCTGCCGGATTCCTTCGACAAGTTCCTTGTCGGATTCGTCAACAATCTCGCCGACGATCTCTTCCAGCACATCCTCCAATGTCACCAGTCCGGACACACCGCCGTACTCGTCGAGCACCACGGCCATGTGGCTCCGCGTAAGCTGGAACTCCTCCAGGAGGACGTCGACCGGTTTTGTTTCCGGAACAAAATAGGGCTCGCGGAGCAGCTCCGTCCAGTGGCGGGCGGGCTCGCGGGCCTGCTTGGCGAGTTCCGGCAGAAGATCCTTGACGTTGAGGATGCCGACGATGTCATCGCGGTTCTTGTCGTAGACCGGGATGCGGGTATGTCCGACGCGGATCAAGAAATCGAGGGCCTCCTGCCACGAGAGGGACTTGGACATCGAGACCATATCGGTGCGGGGGGTCATTACTTCGGAAACGTCGACGTCGCCGAGTTCGATGATCCCCTCGATCATTTCCCTCGCATCTTCTTCAAGTAGCCCCTCCCGGTGGCCTTCGCTGACGATTGTGCGGATTTCCTCTTCGAACGACTCCTCATCCGACTCCTCCGGCACTCGCCCCGCCAGGCGGTGCAGGAGGGTGTCGACAAGTCGATAGACGACCACCAAAGGGGTCATCACGACGGCCAACCCTTGCCAGAGCGGCCAGGTGAAATAGAGCAGCGGTTCCGCCCAAAGCTGGACGACGCCGCCGGGAATCCAGATGGTTGCCGTAAGAAGGGCCACCGCCCCAATCAGGACAGTGAGCACCAGCGGCGCCCACGGCGGGGGCAAGTCCTGATTGCCAAGCCAAAACGCCACCGCAGCCAAAAACGCCGAAGCAGCAATCACCCTCGCCATTTCCGCCGACAAGCCGGCCTGCTCATAGCCTCGCAGTATTTGCCCGAGCCGATCGGGCGAGCCGCGGCGACGGCAGATTTCTTCCAGTTCATGCCTCGAGAACTCGGCAAGCGACCTGGCGCCGACAGCGGCCAGGCAGGTCAGGGCAAGGCTGGCAATCGCCAGCCACAATAGCGCACCGGCGCTCACGATTTCGTTTTACCCCCAGAACGGTCAATCGGTGGCTGGATGTTCTCTTCCGCGGAGTCGTCGAAACGGTGTTCCAGGCCGAAATGAGCCAGGCACGCCTGTTCGCGCCGGCGCATTTCGGCCCTCTGCCGTGGTAGAATATCGTCGCACCCGACCAAATGCAACGCCCCGTGCACGACGTAGAGAAGGAGCTCCTCGGCGGCGGACCAGCCGAACCGGGAGGCCGCCGAACTGGCCGTATCGGCACTGACGATGATCTCTCCCTCGAGGAAGTCCTCGCTTTCGTCCAGCACGAAACTGAGAACGTCGGTCGGATAGTCGTGGCTCAGGTACTGGCGGTTGAGGCGATGGATTGTCGGATCGTCGACCACGGCGACGCTGACGGTCGCGCGCCGGATCTGCGCTTCGCCCAGGGCGATCTCGACGGCTCGCCGGAGCCGCTGTTCATCGATAGCCAAGGCCGACTGCTCGTTGGCGATTTCAACCCGAATCGCCCCGCGTGAGCCGCGGCCGGTCGGGGAGCGTGTCATGCGGTCTTCTGCTCGGGATACTTGACGCGGCCATGATAGATGGCGATCAGCGATTTGATCACCGAGTTCTCGATTGCCCGCAATTCGCGGAGGGTCAGCCCGCTTTCGTCGAACTGCCCATCGTCGAGCTTGCGCTCGGCGACCTCGCGCACAAGGCTTTCGATGCGTGCCGGGGCAGGATCGACCAGCGATCGGCTGGCGCTTTCCACGGCGTCGGCCAGCATCAGCACGCCCGCCTCCTTGGTCTGCGGGCGGGGCCCCGGGTAACGGTAAGTATTCTCGTCGACCTCGGCGGCGTTCGGATCCGCCTCGCGCTGCTGCTGGTTCGCTCTGCCGTAGAAGAATTCGACCAGCGTCGTCCCGTGATGCTGTTCGATGAAGTCGATAATCGGTTCGGGGAGGTTGTGCTGCCGAGCCAGGTCCGCCCCGTCTTTGATGTGGGCGATGATCACCAGCGTGCTCATCGCCGGCATCAGAGAATCGTGGCGGTTTTCGTCGGGCGGCTGATTCTCGATGAAGTAGCCGGGCTTGAGCATTTTTCCGATGTCGTGGAAATAGGCGCCCACACGGACGAGCAACCCTCTGGCCCCGATCGATTCCGCGGCGGCCTCGGCAATCGAGCCGACGGGAATCGACTGGGTGTATGTGCTCGGAGCGCGGCGTATGAGGTCCTGCACGAGGGGGTGGGCCACGTCGCCGAGCTCCAGCAGACTGATGTCGGTCAACACGCCGAAAAGGCTTTCGACAAACGGCAACAGCGTTGTCATGAGCGCTCCCGCCCCAATAGCCCAGACAGCGTTGCAGCCGGCACTGATCGCCAGGTAAAGATTGACCGGTTGGTTCTCGAGCACGCCGACTACCAGGGTCAGCAGAGCGGCCACTCCGCTCGACCAAAGCCCGACATAGAACAGTTTGGTGCGGCTGCGGATCCGCCCTAGCTGCAGGATCGCGGTCGCACCGATCCCAAACAGCAAAAGAAAACCGAGCAGCCCCGCTCCGGTACCGAATGCAACGATGACGGCAACAATCGCGGTTAGAAGCATCGCAAGCTGCTGGCGGTAGGCGATTGCGATCGTCTGGCCAAAGAGCAGAATGGGAATGATCTCCAGGTGTCCGGCATCGACGGGCGGCCACTTTGCAAGGACCACGGAGACCGCCACGGTTGCGACGATCAGCGCCAGCACTACATTGAGACGCTTGAGGCTTACCAACAGCCGTCGCTCTTGACTCAGCAAATAGGGGGTCAAGAAGGCGAAGAGCCCGAGGATCAAAATCACCGTCGAAACGGCACGGAAGATCCGGTCGGCGATGCTCCGGGCCGACATGGCCGCTTCATACTCCCGCCGGAGCACCTGAACCTGATCGGGCAGTAAAGGCGATCCCGCCTCGGCCACCTTCTGCCCGCTTTCGTAGGAGACCACCACCGGTTTCACGGCGGCGGCGGCGGCATTGCGGGCCTTTTCCGTCTCGGCCTCATCCAACGTAAGCGTCTTGGGTAGGCGAGGGCGAATCCATTCGAAGACCGGATCCGCAACGTCCACCGTTCCCAGATGTCTTCGGAGGCTTTCGTGGATTGCCGCGGCCTTGCCGATCAAAACATCGCTGACCTTGACGGTCTTCTTCTCACTCGGGTGTTTGATCGGATAGACGACCATTTCATCCTGATCGCCTTCCCATGACTCCTGGGGGAGTTTTTCCAATAGGCCTCGTTCCTCGAAAGGGGCCAGGGCGGCCGCCACGGCTTTCTCGAACTCGGCGAGGTTCTGATCCCCGACGAGGCTGTCGCGAAACTTACGAAATCGTTCCTGAGCTTCCTGCGGCGACGGGGCGGCGGCGTCCGGCTGCGGGGGAGGTTGAAATTCCGACCAGACGCTGGGGTCCAACTCCCCATAGGTTTCCGCTCGCATCACTTCCAGGGCTTTGTTGCGCAAAGCACCGCGGAGTCGGACCAGCGGTTCGGAATCGAGCACGTAGACATAGCGGGCTTCCCATCGCGCCCGGTCCTTTGCCATCGCGGTTGCCGCCGGGTCGACGATTTCGAAAGCCACGCGCGCCGTCAGATCACGTGGCAGAACGTACCCGGCACGGACAGCGAACGGAGGAGCCCATCCGCGCAGGACGACACAAATCGCCACGGAAGCCAGAAAGCAGAGGCCGATCCGCAGCAGAACATCGCGCTGCCGGAGATTCGTCAGCGCACGCTCCCATTTGCGTGGCGGCAATTCCAAGGCCGCAACGCGTTCCGACCGCTTTTTTTTCTGACCGCCGTTACCCATGAACTGGCTTGTGTCCGCCCTGCTTGCGCGGCCCCTCGGTTCGTTCGTAAGCGTCCACGATCGCTTGAACAAGGGGGTGCCGGACGATGTCGGCCCCCGTCAATTGTACCGCGGCAAACCCCCGGATGCCACGGAGCCGGCGCAGACCGTCGATCAGGCCGCTTCTTGCGTGCGGTGGGAGGTCCACTTGCGTCGTATCTCCTGATACCACGATCTTTGCCCCCGTCCCCATGCGGGTGAGGAACATCTTCATCTGGGGGACCGTCGTGTTCTGGGCCTCATCGAGAATCATGAAGGCGTCGTTCAGGGTGCGTCCGCGCATGTAGGCCAGTGGAATCACCTCAATTCGATCTTCTTCGGTGTAGCGTCGGATGGTGTCATGGTCCATCATCTCGCGCAAGGAGTCGATGAGTGGTCTGAGGTAGGGATTGATCTTGGCCTGGAGATCGCCCGGCAGGAATCCCAGGCTCTCTCCCGCCTCTACGGCAGGCCGAACCAGCACGATCTTTCGGACCCGCTCCTCTCGGAGTGCGTTGACCGCGGTTGCTACGGCGAGATATGTCTTGCCGGTGCCCGCCGGACCAGTGCAGAACACCAGGTCGTTGCTGCGGATTGCATCCATGTACCGGGCTTGTCCGGCGGTTTTCGCGCGGATTTGACGGCCGGAATAGACCGTGAGGGGGGCGGCGGGAACGGCGGTGTTGCCCTGCTGTAAGTCGGCCAGGGCTCGCGCAACGTCGTCGGGAGCGATCGAACCAACCCGCTGCGCTTGGGCATGAAGCTGCTCCAACAGCGTAGTCGCTCTCGCCACCGCTTCCGATTCGCCGCGTATGACAATCTGCCCGTCGTGGGTCGAAACACTGACCCCAAGCGTTTCGCGGATTTTCCGCAAGTGCTGGTCACACGCGCCACAAATGGCCAGCAGCGCCTTCGAACTGACCACGGAAAACGTCTTCTCTGCCATTCAGTTTCGCTGCCGGCGGCTGGGCCGGGATGAGTCCCTCGATAGCGATCGCTCACCCATGGAGCATTCTCTCTGAGCGTGAACGAAGAGCAAGAAAAGAACCATTGCTGCCTTAAAAATCCTTCAAGCCCGCAATATACGTATGGCAGAATGGACAAATATGGGTTGCCGCATCAATCTCCCGATTGCACTTGCTACAGCTTTTCTTCGGGGGTGAGGATGCTGCTTGCCAGCGTGGTGCTCCGTCTCCAGTAGCGGCGGCGCGCGGAGTTCCGGGCTCATACGGACCGATAATCCCTAGAATCGCGTCTTCGTCCAAGGTCTCACGTGCCGGACGAGGCACCTGAATTCGTGCCTTGCAGACGGGACACAGCCCTGTCTTGCCGGCAGACTCGTCTTTCACCTGAAGCGAGTGGCCGTTGGGGCACACTACGTGAATTGACATCGTACGTCCTCCCACAGGATTCGAGCACGGACGCTTCTCGATGCCCTCCTCTGCTCGCGTTGCTGTTCCGTCCTACCCTTCTCGTTGAGAATCATGGCGTGCTTGTCCATCATACCTGCCCTACCGCGCGCCGGGTAGTCCGGACACCGAAGACATAGAGGATTTCCCAAAATACACACTGCTGCGGGGGTACCAGACGAAAAGGGGCAGTCACCCCGGATAAAAACGGGGACAGGCACCGCAACTAATAGCGGTTTAGCTAGAGCGACGACACAAGATGTTGCGGAGCCAGTCCCCGTTTTTTATCACCCCGGGTAGAGTGTCCAGTAGACGCAGGCGACGGGAGCGGCAAGCAGGAGCGAATCGATCATGTCCAGCACGCCGCCGAACCCCGGCATCCAGGCACTGGAGTCCTTCTTTCCGACGTCTCGTTTGAGGAGGATTCACCCAGGTCGCCCAGGATTCCCGCAGAGGCCTGGGCAGACCAAACGTCAGCACGCGGTCCGCGGGGGGGCGGGAAAGGATCAGTGGAAGGCCTTATGCTCCGAGACAGCCTGCGGCAATCCACCGATGGTGCCTTCGATTGTTTTGCCGGGGCTCGGGCAGGGGGCGAGTTTATGGCGGCCGACGGTCATCCCACGGCATAGGCCCCAGTGTCGCTCACCCCGCCCAGCCACGATCAGCAGGGCTGCCAACGCATGACCCCCATGTCATTTGACGTCACCAGCAGTCCCATCGGCAATCCAGAGTGTAGGCGGTGGCGAGCACCGCGGCCAGGTTGCCGATTACTGCCGGGAGCCGATAGCGGCGGATCTCTTCGGCGAACAGGCCGAGCGCGACAGGGAGCAAGACCAGCACAAGCCAACTTGAGACGGCGGGAGCAGCCAGGCGTTCTTGCCCGCAGCGAAGCCTCTGCGGAAGGTACGATGCCAGCGGGCGATCCATGCGGTCGCCGCCACGAGCTCCCACAGGTAGGGTCCAGCAGCCAGGATGCAGCCCGGCGGCCGCCATCAGCCGAAGCAATCTCGCCCATGGCGAGACCCGGTCAGGATGACTGCAACGGGCATCAATGGCCGCACCGAGGGATTACCGCGGCGTCCAGCCAGCACAACGCCACGAAGCCCCAACGGCGATCGCGGTTCCAGAGTCGGTCGCCAGCAGGCCTTGAGTGGTCAACTTTCGCGAATGGCTCGAACGCAGGTCGCCGGAGGCGAAGTCTCGGATGGCTTGATGAAGTTGCGACTGGTGTTCGGCCAGCACCGATCGGCAACCCAGATTTCGGCGTAGCTGATCTGCCACAGCAAGAAGTTGCTCACGCACGTTCCCAGCAGTTCGGATCAACAGGTCCGGGTCGGGCATGCCGGCCGTATGGAGGTGCTGTCCGATGGTCTCCTCGGTAATTGCTTCGGCAGTTCGCCCTGCTGGACCTTCCTTGTTGCCGGACGGCATCGGTCAATTCGCCTCGGCCGCCGTAGTTGATCGCCAGGCAGAGTCGCAAGCCGGTGTTGCCGGCACTCATTTCGACCGTCTTGTCGATCTCGCGCAGCCTGCAGGGGAATCGCTTCGCCGGCCGATGATCGCGACACGGACATTCTGATCGAGAATGGTTCCGCGTTCTTCGATCATGCTGCTCGAGGAGGACGCATGAAGTCCAGCTCGCGGCACGCATTGCTTCCAGTTCTCAACTCGACAGGCAATAGAGCGTGAGCTGCTCAATTGCCAGGCGGCTGCACTCTTCGACGCGCATCGCCGGACGCTGGCCACCCGCGCCGGTGCCCTTCGATCCGCAGCAATCCCTGGCGGCGGGCCCAGCGGCCGTTGCCGTCCATGGCCGGCGGCGATGTGCCAGGACAGCATGCAGCAGCACTTCGGTCGATTCGCCGGCCATAGGGGAAGAATTGAGCATCGAACTCCTTGCGCTCAGGTGAGAATCGTCTGTTCGCGGTCAGGACCGACCGACACGATCTCGACCGGCCGGCCAGCCAGTTGGCTCAGGCGATCGAGATGGGCCTTGGCGTTGTCGGGCAGATCGGCTCGGCGGCGAACTGCGGTGATCTTCTGCTGCCAGCCGGCGGTCTCGTAGACCGGTTTGACCCGGCGGAGACCGTCGACGTGGCTGGGGAAGTGGTCGATCCGGCGGCCGTCAAGGTCGTAGGCGATGCAGATCTCCAATTGGGGCAACTCGCTGAGGACGTCCAACAGCATCACCGCCAGGACATCGACGCCGCCGAGGCGTGCGGTGTAACGGGCGGCCACCGCATCGAACCAGCCACAGCGCCGCGGGCGGCGAGTGACCGTTCCATATTCATTGCCCATGTCGCGGATATGCTGACCGATCTCATTGTCCTGCTCGGTCGGAAAGGGCCCTCCGCCCACTCGCGTCGTGTACGCCTTCACAATTCCGATGACCTTGGTGATGTAGCGGGCGGGCACGCCGGAACCCGCCGACACACCGACCCCGGAACTATTGCTGCTGGTGACGAAAGGAAAGGTGCCGTGATCGACATCCAAGAGAGATCCCTGGGCGCCTTCGAAGAGGATTCGGCGGTCGGCGTCGACGGCGTCGAGCAGATAGGCGGTGGTGTCTGCGACGTGGGGGCGAAGCCGCTGGGCATAGCCGCTGTACTGGTCATGAATCTTGCCCGCGTCGAGCAGTTCGCGATCGGATTGCTCATTCATCCCGGCAAGCATCCGGTTCTTGGCCGTGACAATATTGTGGATCCGCTCGCGGAAATCGGGGCGGAACAAATCGCCGAGCCGAACGGCAAACGAGCGTCCGACCTTGTCGCGGTAGCAGGGGCCGATTCCCCGCATGGTCGTCCCAATCGACTCGCCGTCCGCGCAGCGGTCCAGCAGGCGGTCTTCTTCGATGTGCCAGGGGAGGATGACGTGGGCGCGGTCGCTGATCATGAGGTTCTTGCCGACCGTAACGCCGCGCGCCGTCAGGCCGTCGATCTCATCCAGGAGGCTGGCGGGATTGACGACCACGCCGGTAGCGACGACGCACTGCACCCGGGGCCGGAAGATACCGCTGGGAACGAGCGAGAGCTTGAACGTCTGGCCGCCGGTGACGACGGTGTGGCCGGCGTTGGAGCCCCCCTGGTAACGAACGACGACGTCGTGCTGCTCGGTGAGCAGATCGACGACCTTGCCCTTCGCTTCATCTCCCCATTGCAAACCGATCACGCAAGTCGCAGGCACGGATTCAACTCCCAGCAATTGCACTCAAAGTAAGACCAAGAGAACCGCGGCACGGAGCGATGTGCCGCGCGGACCGTCGTTTTTTCGACCATCGGCGCCACGGACACTCGCCGACTGTCGGGGAGACAATCCCCAAAAAGCCCAAATACTTGAGTTTAGCGGCGATATTCCCGGGACGTCAAGGATACGGGCGGCGCGTGCGGAGGGCGGGGCCGGGCGAGGGGACTTTTTCGACACCGCGAGTTTTTCGCAAATCGACTTGGGCAAGGTGTTCGGCCGTAAGTGACTGCGGCGAGAGGTGTTCCGTCGCTGGTGGTGCGAGTAAGTTCAAACCACCCGAAAGTCGGGTGGCTAGAAAGTCGGCCTTTCCGGTTTTGGGTGCGGAGTGGCAGAGGGCAAGAGACCAGGACGTGGAAAAGAAAATGGGAGAAGGAAGATATCTTGGTTGGCAGTCTCGCTAGCCGGCCCCTCGCGGGCTCGTTCCGCGGGTGAACGAGGTTTCGCAGCTAGCAGACGTATCTCAACGCAATTTCCGGCCCCCTGCCGCCTTGTGCGGCAGAGGCCAAATGTTTACCGGCTAGCCGCGAGTTGCCAAAGGGCGAGCACGTGTGAGCATGCCGGCGACGAGGTTATTCGAAGAGCTTCCGGAGGTCGTCGAGGGTGGCTGCCGTGGGGATGGCGTCGAGGATCCCCTCAAGCCTGGCCTGGTCCTGAATGGCGTGGATCTCGGGCAGGAGACGGAGCGACTGTTCGCCGAACTTCACTCTCAGGGCCACTTCAATTCCTTTGACCAGCCCCTGACTCAGCCCCTGACTCAGCCCCTGACTTAGCCCCTGACTTAGCCCCTGACTTAGCCCCTCGCTCAGCCCTTCTTCCCTGCCGAGACGCTCGGGTGTTGTGATAAATGGCATCTGTTTGTCCTCCGCGTATGCTCGAATTTCTTCCCAGAACAGGCGGTCCAAAGGCTTGGGCAGGTCCATCATCCAATCGATTAGCCGGAACAGTTGCCGGACGTCGTCGGCGCTTAAGCCTCGGTCCAGCAACCCCTTGATCAATCTCACTTTCGACGCTTGCCGCTCGTGCGGAGCCCGACGCGTCTGGAGCGTCTTCAGGTGCGTCAGGACCAATAGGGCAAAGGGATTCGGATTCGCCTCCAACATCTCCGGCGCGTAGTCCAGAAGCTTGACGACCGGGAACCGAATCCCGGCTTCGAAGCCCCAACGGGTGTAGCCAAAACGGTCCGGGCGCCAATCGGGGTTGTCGTCGCCCAGGACCGCGAGGCTCACCACTTCCCTATTATACCTGTCGAAGATGCGATAGTTGTAGACGTACATTCGGCGGGCGAACTCAACCTCTTCGGATATCTGCACTTCCGTATGCACCAGAAGCCACAGCTCCTCGCCGCCGGCGAGCCAGACCTTGACCAGCTTGTCGGCATGGCGCCGGCCCAACTCCGCTTCGCGGACGATCTGCTGGAGTTCCTTGTCCAGCGGCTCGTAGCCGCGCGCCCAGTCGATTTCGGCATGGGCCACGGGATAGAAAAGAGCCATGAAGCGCTCGAAGTAGGCGTCCAGGGCTTCCTTCCACGGGCTATCGTAGTCGGTCATTCAGAGGTCCTCCCCGGGAGACTCACAGCAGCGATTGTACCAGCCGGATAGCACGAGCCGCCAGGAGGTCGAGGCATGGGGCATGAAGCACGCGGCAGAGAGCGGCGGGCGGGGCGCGCAGCTTTCAATGAGACAGCCGGACCCTCGCGGGCTCGTTCCGCGGGTGAACGAGGTTTCGCAGCTAGCAGACGTATCCCAACGCAATTCCGGCCCCCTGCCGCCTCGTGCGGCAGAGGCCAAAGGTTAACCGGCTCGCCGCGAGTTGCCAAAGGGCGAGCACGTGCGAGCATGCCGGCGACGAGGTTATTCGAAGAGCTTCCGGAGGTCGTCGAGGGTGGCTGCCGTGGGGATGGCGTCGAGGATCCCCTCAAGCCTGGCCTGGTCCTGAATGGCGTGGATCTCGGGCAGGAGACGGAGCGACTGTTCGCCGAACTTCACTCTCCAGGGCCCGAACAACAAGCCGCCGGGCTGCTTTATTTTGGGGCGGGTCTTTTTAAAGAAAGCAACGACGGGTCGTGCGCACTCGAAGGAGGCGGGCGGCCTTGCGGGGCAAGGCCGCCCGCGTCAGGGATTGTGGGTTACTCCCAGTAGGCGAAGACGTCGTCGACGTTGTCGATGTCGGGCTTGCTGGCCTGCTGGATCTTGTCGAACTTCTGCAGCCAGAGGATCTGGGCCAGTTGGTTGAGGTCGACGCCGGCCGGCTGGCTGTGGTTGCTTTCGATCGTCGCGCCGACCAGGGTCGCCTTGTCGACGCCATCGACGCCACGCGAGATGACTTCGTCAAAGTACGTTGCGCGGTTGGTGAACGCGATCCCTGAGGCGTTGGTACCGGACACACTGATTTGCGTGCCGTCGGCGTTGAGAATATCGGCGTTGGGCGAACCGGTCATTGTGGCGGTATCGTGCCCCAGCTTGACTTCGGCGTGGACCTCGTCGAAGAGGCGCGCCCACAGCTTGTAGCCCGGCCCGGAGAGGTGAGCGACCATTGGGTTGGCGATGAACTCGTCGTTGGCGATGCGTGTGTCGCTTGCGTTGACGTAGTCGTAGAAGTGGGCCGTGTCGTGGTCCTCGTCGCCGCCGTTGCCGTAGGCCATCACCAGCGGGAAGCCGCTGATGGTGTTGGAGTAGCCGGGGCCGCTGATGTTGACCTCTTCCGGGTTGCCCACCAGGGTATCGTCCCATTTCGAGGCGCCGAGGTTGACGCGGTCGGCGGCATCGTTGATGTTGACCCGCTTGACGTCGACGGTGCCGAAGCCGTTGGCTGTGACCGAGTAGGTGTCGGTGGTGACACTCGCGTGGAGCCGGTCGATCTGGAATACATCCGCGCCGGGCGTGTCATGAAGGATGAGGACGTCCTCGAGCATGCCGCCCAGGCCGAAGCCGACGACCTCTTCGAATCCGCGGGCAATGTGCCAGATGCTGCCCGCACCGCTGAGGAAGCGGACAGCCGAGGTATTGACCCTCAGCCAGTCGTTCAGGCCCGAGCCGCGGACAACCACTCGGTCGGTGCCGTTGACACCGATTTCGGCGTCGGCATACATCGTCTTGAAGCCCTGAACCTGGTTGAAGTACCCATCGCCGCTCATCCGTGCCCAGTAGGAGAAGTACTCGAGCTTGTCGTCGCCCGGCGAGTCGTGGAACCAGACGGTATCGCCGCCGCCGTAGCCGCGAGCGTAGATCTTTTCGGCCTTGACGGCGATCGAAACGCCGTCGCCGGTCATCTGGGACCAGCCGGGATGGGCTTCGTACTCGTTCTGGCCTCTCGAGCCCCAGACGGTGACGACGTCCTGGCCGCCGGCGCCATCGTAGTTGGCGGCCTCGATGTTCGTCATCGTCATCGTGTAGCCGGAGCCCTTGAACTCGGCCCAGTCCGGGCGGATGGTGGCCTTGTCGGCCCCGCCGGCGCCGGTGAAGTTCACGGTGTCGTGGCCGCCGCGGCCGTCGAAGGTGAACGAGACGTTGGCACCGGCGACGAACTGCGGGCTGCCGCCATTGAGCACGATTTGCCACATGCCCGGGGTGGCCGCCGGAGAGATGGTCAACTGGTCATTGCCGGCCGTGCCGGGCAGACTGAGGGTCGAAGGCGCGGTGGTGGGCTCGTTGTTGACCTGTTCGAAGGCCTCATCGGGGAACTCGATGATGGGGAAGTCGATGATATAGTCATCCGGATTCAGCGCGATCACGCGCTGATAGATATCGGTATGGAGCTCTTCTCCCGGCAAGG
>JAXGMN010000104.1:0-21128 GCA_040768665.1 Thermoguttaceae bacterium | reverse complement strand
TTCCTATCAGTACGGCTACGGGCACGATGATGAGGATCAAAGCGAAGAACAGCCGCTCGAGTCTGACGTCTCGGCGCCACCGATACCGATACGCCGCGCCGGGTAGTTGTCAGTTGTCAGTCGTCAGTCGTGAGCGATAAGTCCACTAAACTCTAAGCTCTCCACCACCATGCCCCCTCGGCCAAAGCCTTTTCTCCCCGTGGCCGTCCCTGCTGCAGCCACTCGCGCTGAACATTGGCTCACCCGCATGGTCGACGCGGGACTCGCTGGGGTCGCCTTTCTGGTACCGTTCACGCTGGGGGGCCGGGGGGCAGTCGGCGAGGCGGTGGTTGTCCTTCTCGCTCTCTATCTTGCGGTCTGCTGGTGCCTCAAGCAGGCTGTCAGCCGGCAGCCGGACTGGATCTCGTCTGCTGCCACGCCGATCCTGTTGGTCGCGATGGGGCTGATTCTCCTCCAAATCGTTCCTCTGCCGCCTTCACTCCTGACACGTCTCTCTCCCCACCTCAAAGAAATCCTGCCGCTCTGGTCATCCTCAACTGGTGATGCAAACCTGCTGGGCGCCTGGCGAACGATCTCGCTCGAGCCCGACCTGACCCGCTCCTGCCTGACGCTGGTCGGGTCCTTGGCACTCATCTTTCTTGTGGCTGTGCAACGAATCCGCTCCCTTGAGGATATCGAGCGGCTGCTCCGGCTGGTCGCTGTCGCCACCGTCGCTGTGGCTGCTCTTGGGTTGGTCCAGTTCCTGTTCGGCAACGGCAAGTTCTTTTGGTTCTATGAAGATCCCTACAGCGACACCAATCATGCCGTCAAAGGGTGCTTTGTTTGCCGTAACCACTTCGCGGACTTCATTGCCGTGGGTATTGGAGCAGTGCTCTGGTGGTTGCTCGACGCCGTTTCCGGCTCTCGACTTTCGACCGCGAACTCTCGACTCGCCCGGCCGCACTGCGAATCCGCAGCGACGCCACTACAGTGGGCGGTGCGATCAGTAGCGATTGTGATCTGCGCTTTGGCGGTACTTCTGTCCTTGTCACGGGGCGGATTCGTTGCGCTCTGTGTAGCGATAGCTGTGTCGGTTGCTTGTCTTTACCGCGCTAGGGTCGTCCACGGAAAAGCGCTCTTGGGAACTGTGGCTCTTGCTGCACTCGTGGGCATCGTCGCAGTAGGCCATGGCTACGAGCGCGTTGTGAACCGGCTCAACGATTTCCAGTCCCTCGAGACGCTGGACGGGGCCACAGGTCGCCGCACCCTCTGGCTGGCCGATCTCGGGGCCGTGCGGGATTATCGGCTCTGCGGCACCGGCCTGGGAACGCACCGCGAAGTATCACCGATGTACTTCGCTCGCCCCGGCGCGGATTACAGCCATGCGGAGAACGGCTATATCCAAGTCGCAATGGAGGCAGGTCTTCCGGGCCTGCTCGTGGTCTGTTCCACACTAGCGCTCTATTGCTATTGGTGCATCCGTCTTGCTCTTCGCAGCCAAAATCGCCGAGTACTGCTCGCGCTGACGGCAATCGCGCCTGCGCTTGCCGCCACAGCGGTGCATTCCCTCTTCGACTTCGTCTGGTACATACCTGGCTGCATGACGCCGGTCGTGCTCCTCGGCGCCTGCGCCTGCCGCCTCTGGCAGGTCGACAGCCAAATGGTAGCAGGCACGCTCCGCGTGCCGTCCGCCGGTCGCCCCTCCGCGCGTGGCCTGGCCGCCGATTACGAGATGGACCGCTGCGGCAGGCGGAGCGTGCCTGCTCCTTTGCCCACGCATCGGATTCTCTGGATCGCCGCCACCGCTTGCCTCCTTCTTGTAGCAAGTGCAATTCTTCCCTCTGCTCTGTTCGCCATCCCAGCCGAACGGCACTGGCACAGCTACCTCGTCCAGAGCCGAGCCACGATGGATAAGGAGGATTCGACTCGCACCCAGGCATGTCGCGAGATGCTCGCGACAACATCCTCCGTGGTAAAGTGGCAGCCTCGACACAGCCGAGCCCATGTCCGACTCGCCGCACTGCACTTCGAGCTCTTCGAGCGACTTCAAAGCCAGGCCGACCCTCCCTTCAGCGTCGCGCAGATCCGCGATGCAGCAATCGCCTCCCAGTTCTCCTCGTCCTCCGCTCTCCGGGACTGGCTGGGACGTGTCGCCGGACCGAACCTGGATCACCTCCACAAAGCCTGGTCGCACGCCCGCCAGGCCGCCGCACTGTGTCCGCTTCACGGGACTGCTTACCTTCTTCTCGCAAAGTTGTCATTCCTCGAAGGCCCCCAGTCTCCCGGTAAGGCAGCTTATGTAACCCAGGCCCTCAAGGTGCAACCGCTCGACGCCGATGTGCGGTTCGAAGCGGGCCTCGAATCCGTCCTGGCCGGCGATATGGACCAGGCGACGGAGCATTGGCGGATCTCCTTCCAGACCGGGCCCCAGGCTCAGTTGAAGTTGCTGGAAACCCTTTCCCAGCGCGTGCCTGCCTCGGTCTTCCTCAACGAGTTTCAGCCCGATCTGGACGCACTCGGCCGCATCGCGGCCCATTACGCCAAGCTCGGCCGAAAGGACGAACTCGCCGAAATCCGACAGCGTTACGCCCAAGCTCTCGTGATAGCCGCCGAAGCTGGAGAGGGGAGAGAAGCCGCTGCGCTTTGGCAACGCGCAGCGGGAGTCTATGTATCGCTGGGGGCTCAAGACGACCGGATCCGATGTCTCCGGCGGGCGGTTGTTCAGGATCCCTCCTGGTTCGACGCCCGCCTCCAGCTAGCCAAGGCCTTCCTCGAGACCGAACAACTACCCGAAGCGGAGCGAGAGCTCCTGGACTGTCGTCGCCAGCGTCCTTACGACAAGGACGTCAAGTCGCTCCTCGACCGCGTGGTTGACCAACGTCTCCGCCTAACCCGCCGCCCCTAACCTTTGGAGTGCGGCGACTCGTCGCCGCTTTTCAACCAGTTCTCCACCCCTGCCGATTCGTTCGGCAGGTGAACGACGTTGGAAAGCCAGCCGCCAACGCCGTTACGACCAGTCCGTTCAGTACCTCCTCGACCGGGTCGTCGATCAGCGCATCCGCCTCACCAGCCGCTCCTCAACACCCCGCAGCTAACCTTGGAGTGCGTGCGACCCGTCGCCGCTTTCTTTCTTTCTTTCTCTTTTCCTTCTTCCTTCTCTCTTCTCAAACCGTAAACGCCACCACCGACCCCGCGCCGCCCGACGACGTTTGCCAACGACAAACCGTCTACCCGTAACACCGCATTACTTAGCCAAAGGCCATCACCACCGTAGCCTGGGCATTACTTGGCCAAAGGCCATCACCACCGTAGCCTGGGGTTCCTTATCTGATAAGGAACCCCAGGAACCGAGATACCAAGAAGGATCCTTTGGCCAACGGCCATACACACCGCCCCGATTCCATCGTCCGCCACGGTAACCCTTCAGGCCCACGGCCGTGCTGCGGGTCCATTTTTGAGAGCTGTTCTGGCCTTAAAGGCGATGCCCGAAAACATGGACCTGTCCCTTCCGCCCCGCTACGTCCCTGCCGGCCACAGCATCGACGCCCGCAAGACCGCCTCCGGCAGCGCCAGCGGGCGCACTTCCTCCTCACGGCGGAAGACCTGCACCGAACGGTACCGACCCCCTTCGGGCTCCCGATACATCTCGATGCACTGCTGAGGGTTGTTGACGATCCAGTAGTCGACGATCCCCGCCTCCACGTACAAGCTGGCCCCTTCGCCGCGGTCGTATTCCATGATGCTATCGGCCACCTCAATGATCAGCAAAACGTCCGTTACCGTAGGCCGCGCATGCCGGTAGTTGCGCTTCACCACCCAAGCCACATCGGGCTCGGGGACACTTTGCTGGTCCCCAAGATCGACCGATTTCTCGATCCGGATGCCAACGCGATCCGGCGGAACAACGGCATGACTCCAATCGTCCAGCCAACCGATCAAGTCTTCATGTTCCGTCCCTGCTGGCGTCATCTCGCGCAGCTCCCCTCGAATCAGTTCCAAGCGGCGACCCTCGCGGTCGTCGAACACCCCGGCCGCGATCATGCGGTCGTATTCGGCCAACGTCAGTCGGGCGATGGTGCTCACTGCACTACTCCTCGCTATTTGCCATGTCCCCGGGCGGCCAGAGCATCGACGGCCGCAGCGCCGCGTCCGGTAGCGCCAACGGGCGGACTTCCTGATCGCCGCGGAAGGTTTGGACCGAACGGTACCGACCGGCTTCGGGCTCGCGGTACACCTCGACGCACTGCTCGCGGTCGTTGACGATCCAGTAGTCGGCGATCCCCGCCTCGGCATACAGCCCGGCCTTTTCGCCGCGGTCGTATGCCAAGCTGCTTTGCGCCACCTCGATGATCAGCAAGACGTCTGTTGCCGTGGGCCTCGCATGCCGGTAACTGCGTTTTACCACCCAGGCCACGTCGGGCTGAGGTGCGCTTTCGAGAGAAGGCAAACCAACGGAGTTCTGCACTCGGACGCGAACATCGTCCGGCCGAACGACGGCATGGCTCCATTCGCCCAGGAGATCAATCAAGTCGTCATGTTCTGGCCCTGGCGGTGTCATCTCGCGCAGCTCCCCTCGAATCAGTTCCAAGCGGCGTTTATCGCGCTCGTCGAACACCCCGGCCGCAATCATGCGGTCGTATTCCGCCAGACTCAATCGGGCGATTGTACTCATCGTATCTCCTCGCAAGCCGGACAGGACGATGGGATGGATGCTTCGCCTGCTCCTTCTTATTGTATCCCCGGACCAGGCCGACCATCAACATGGCAGAAGCGGAAATCTGCAGCGATTCCTGCTTGTGGGCGATCCTCCCAGCCGCCAAGCAGCGCCCCACCGTTCGCTATCCGTCAACCTCAAGCACCGCCTGCTCTCGGCCGGATTTCTGTCGAGCCGTCTTCCTCGATCCAGCGAACCCGCAAGTCCCGGATGTCTCCGCCTTCCAACTCCGCGCGGCCCGCCTGCCCTTTCCAGGTCAGCACCCATCCACATGCCAGAGGGCACCTCGCGACCGTCCGCCAGCAGACGACTTTCGCGGGCTCGCAAACGCCCATCTCCGGATAGTATCGCCCCGCTTCGACGGTTAATTCGCCTCGCGAGAGAAAACGCAGCATCAGCGTCCGGCCGGCCAGACGCATCCGCACCTCGCCGCCTGTCGCCTGTTCAACCTGCACGTCGGGATGAAGATGCAGCCGGATTCGCATATCCGTGCTTTCCTTTTCCGTCAGCCCAATCCACGCAGATCCAGGGGCCGCCCGGACCGGCAAGCAAACCATCGCCCAACGCTCGGCACGCCCAGACGCCGATAGGGCGTTATGACTCGCTCTCGCCCAGGAGAACCCCGACGTTACGCCCACCGTTAGCCCCGACGGCCAGCCGCGGTAGCCCATCCGGAACTTCGACCACACATCGCACTGGTCCATACCATCAATCTCCAGCGCGTTATGGGCTGCAGTGGAGCGACAGTACCTTCGATCGCCGTCGTTCTGGTAACTCCCCACGCCGCTATCCACAAACAGCCGCGCCCCGCCGAACGACGCTTCGAACGTCAGCAAGTCCGCATGCGCGTGCGGGCAGGTGAGCTGGCCCGGTCCCCCATCCCAGCAGCACGAAGCTTTCTTCATCCCGGTAAAATCAATAATCTCCCACTCGCCTCCCGCCCCAGCCTCCGACGCCGATTTATCGAGTTCATCGTTTAACCGCAGGCCCAACGGGCCGCGCGTGCGCCGCGATCGTTGTGCCTCCGCAACCAGCCACTGGTTTAGGCGCAGATACCACGCGTTCCGGTCGCCGTCCCCTTTCTCACCACCCGGCACCGACGCCCCCACCTCGTCTCCCACTGCCCCAAGCGTTCCGTCCGCACGTCGCCACCCGCTCCAGCAGCCCCGCCGCCAACGCCCTCTCCAAAGCACGAATCTCCCAGCAGGGGAATTTCTCCGTCCGGATGCAGCACCTCTGCAGAAAAGTCCCCATCCTCCCCGCCGCCTCGGCCGCGAGGACCGCTATTTCTGGCATCAATTCTTCCGCAGCGTCGCGGATATCCAGCATGGCCTCGAGCATTGCCGCGTGGTACATCGGCGAGCGTTCGAAGTGCTCGCCGTGCGGCAGGAGCTGCTCGGCCAGTTCTTTGCGCAAGAGCCCGGCTGCGCGGCGTCGCCAGTCTGCCGCTTCCGGACAATCTAGAAAACACCCGGCGAGGATCAACGCCCGAAGATTCTCCAGCAGATGGTTTCCACCCAGGTCCCGTTCCAGATGGTTGGCAAGATAACGGGCCTGCATCCAGAGGCGATCCAGGACCCGTTGCCGCAACGGTTCCTCCGGCGGAGTGGTCGTCCACAGGCAGACCCAAACCGGCAGCCGCCGGGAAATGCAGTATGGATGCCATGCGTCGAGCAGCACCCGCGGATCACTTAACCGATTATTTTCAATCCACTGCTCGACAACATCCCAAGCGCGTTGGAAAGCAACCTCAGTCCCGTCCGCCACTATATCTAACAAGAATTCATGATAGTGCAGATGAAACCGCCACAACTGCAAAGCGTCCGGCCAGCATTCCAGCCGCCAATCGATTGGGTCCGGAAGAGAACGCTCGACGTTCAAGAAGCGAACCTCCAAAGGTCGGGGGTTACGCAATACCTCGCTCCCCCTACCCCGACCTTCTTTCCTCCCATTTATAACCACTAATCTATAACCCGCCTCTTCCTTCCGAGCTCCGGCGATCCGCCCAAATCCAGCACAAACTCGCGCTCTTATCGCGCTCACAGGCCCCGACGCATAGAAGCTGCCGCCACGTTTCGCTTCGTAACGCCGCCGAGCGATGCTCACCAATCGCAGCGCCAACTGAGAATTGCGGTGGTACCGCAAAACGTACAATCCCCTCATTGCCTTCCGTATCCAACGCCTCATATTCTCGCACCGCCACGAAATCAAGCCGCTTCACTGCGAAGTATCGGTGCTGTCGCCGACTTGCGACCAAATACCAGCAGGTTGCCTTTCAATCCAGGTGGTATAATGCGATGAACCACAGCGCCCACTCGGTAAACGCCCCTTGAGAACACCAGGTACGTTGGCTCATCCTCGATGCCTCGCACCCACCCTTCCAGTCCATGCTGCTGCATCAATCGTCTGAGCTTTCTTGCCGTGTTGCAGCGATAGACAGTGGGAAACGTATCCTCGCCGCCGCGTTTCTTGCCGATCTTTTTTAGAACCCACGCGTGCAGACTGTTTGGCACGCAACTCGCTGCCATCGCTACGTAGCCGTAGCGATTCGGTGTTCGAGCGCAGAAGATGCCACCGGGCTTCAGGACGCGCGACTCGGAAAAGAATCTTTCAGGATCCGGAACGTGTTCCAAGACATAATCGGAAACACAGAGGTCGACCGACTGGTCGCTCAACGGCCAACGATCGCCTTCGATCAAGCGGAATTCGTCGAGAAACGGGTTCTGCCAACCCGCAGGATCCACATCGATTCCAATTACTCGGGCGCACTTGCCGCGGAAGATCCGCAACTGCCGCCGAAAGGCGATCTCGTCGTTCGCATAGGCGCCGCGACCGCATCCCACGTCGAGAACGACAGAGTCAGGTCGGAGCAAGGATTGAACCCGGGTATAGAACCGCATTGTTCCGTCTACTTCGCTGAATCCACCAAAACTGGCCTCCGGATAGACTGCCAGCCGCAAATTTCGCTCCGCCATGGAACCCTCCTTGACCGATTGCTTTCCCTATTCGACTCATGCCACCTGCCGCGATGCGACAGAAGCACTCGGGGTGTGGCCCGATTTACCCAAAGCAACAACGCACTTGCCCTCCATTGCCTCCACCACGGCAAACGTCGCCCGCGTCGTATTCATCAGGCTTTCAAACCGGATCGGCGACTCTCCACCCCCGCGCAAGGCCTCGACAAATGCCCGCACCTCAGCCTCATGCCCCTTATCCTGCTTCCAGCAGCGTTTCCCGCCCCGGCAGCCAAATCCCCGCAGCTTCCGGAAGTTGTCAATCCTCACAGCCTTTTCGTCCCAAAAAACCTCCAACCGCTCCTTCGGAAAGCTCCGCGGCCCGTTGGCAAAATAGTTCACCTGCCCCAGCGACCCATCGGCAAACCGCAACGTGATCGCGGCCGTGTCGCCAAGATTGCCGGCGCCATCCAATCCGTGTTTCAACGCCGCCACCTCCTCGATCTCCGCCTCTCCCGCCACGTAGTGCAACAGATCGATAAAGTGGCATGCCTCTCCAAGGATCCGCCCCCCGCCCGCCGCCGGATCCTGTACCCAGTGACTTCCCGGAATCGCTCCCGCGTTGCACGTGAAGATCATCGCCAGTGGGCTCTTGCGCCCTGCCACCTGCGACAGCAACGTCTGCGTCAACGGGGCAAACCGCCGGTTGTAGCCTACCATCAGGATCGGCCGCTGCCGGCCGGCGCCATTCGCCCGTCCATGCGCTTCCGCGATCCGCTCCAACTCCTCCGGCTTCAAGCACAACGGCTTCTCCACAAACACCGACTTCCCCGCCTCCAGCGCCCGTACCACCAGCGACCCATGCGTATCATGCCGCGTGGCGATCACCACCGCATTGACCTCCGGATCCTCGAGAATCCTTTCAGTCTCCGTGGTGCTCTGCTCGATTGGAATTTCCTCGCCGCAACCGCTCCACTGAATCCTTTGGCTGTGCTTACCCATTTTCAGCCGCGCCCCCGTCCTGGCCAAGCGCGGAAAGATCTCTGCTGCGCGAACCCTCCGGCCCCGATCAGCCCGCATACAACCCGATCCGCCGCCTGGCGTGGTTCGCTATGCCGGACCACTCGGCCCGTGCCGCCCGTTGCCCCTTCTCGTCTGTCGGTTGCGGATACGTGAGCACGACTCCGATCACCGACTTCGACGCAATCGCGTCATAGGCCCGCGCGCTTCCGCCAGCGGAATTCGCTCTGAGATCAGCGGCTCCGTGACCAGCCGCTTCGCCCGCATTAATTCCAGCACCGCCTCGAAATTCCGCTGTTCCGTCCAGCGGACGAACCCGATCGGGTAATCCTGTCCCCGCTCCTCGTAGCGCGGGTCGTAGCGCCCCGGCCCGTACGAGCAAGAGACCTGAAATGTGAGTTCCTTTTCATAAAAATCGGCTCGCTGCAGCTTCAGCCCGGCCACGCCGGTCAGCACGATCCGTCCACGCTGCCGGCACATCTGCGCAGCCTGGTGCATCAATGCATCGCTCTTGGTGGCCGCAGTTACCAGCACTCCGTCCACTCCGATCTCCCCAGTCGCCGCCAGGCGCCGACCGTACCGGATCGATCCCCAGCGAGAGATCCTCCGCCACGGCCCCGAACCGCCGCGCCAGCTCCACACGCTCGCCGTCGAAATCAAACCCGACCACGCGGGCACCGTGCGCTTTGAGAATCTGCACAGCCAAGAGCCCAATCAGCCCCAATCCGAAAACTGCCACCGTCTCGCCCAGCGTCGGCTGAACGAGGCGGATCCCCTGAAGCCCGATCGCTCCCAGCACTGTGAAGCATGCTTCTTCATCCGAGACTTCGTCCGGGATCCGTGCCGTTAAGCGTTTGGGAACCAGCACAACCTCAGCGTGTGGCCCATTGGAGACCACACGATCGCCGCGTCGAAATCCCTCCACCCCGGCCCCAACGTCAATGACATGCCCGACGTTGGAGTATCCCATCGGGATCGGCTGATCCAATTTCGCTTTCACGCTCTCCAGCGTCGGTCCCACCCCGTCCGTGAGGATCTTATCCAGCACATGCCGAATCTTTTCAGGCTGCTGCCTAGCTTTCTCGACCCAGCCGGCGCGCCCAAACTCGACGAGCATTCGCTCCGTCCCGGCGGAAATGAGCGAACATTTGGTCTGCACGACTAGATTACCCGGCCGAACGCGCGGTATCGCGACCTCTTCAAGAAGCGTGTCGCCGCTTCGAAGCTGCTGGATCACTTGTTTCATAATAGTCTTCCTTCTTGCTTGCAGAAATTAAGCTGCGCAATGTCTCTTCATCGCCTGCAAGTATTCATTCACTACCACATTTTCGTTGCTTTCCAAAGCCCTCTTCGTATTCAGGAAGATGTGTGCTGTATTAGATATGTGAAACAGGTGACTGTGACGATCATAACGCATACCCCTGAGCGAACTGTCGTAAGCCGCCAAGATGTTGTTCCGATGGCCGTGATCGCGATGAAAACTACGATGAAGCTTTCTATCAAACGATGTTTCAACGGTCAGCTTGCGAAAATCATCCAGTGTGATCATACAATCACCCCGACGACCACAAAACTTCTCGCGAATCCCTTCGAGATTATCGCCTTCTGTAAAGGAAATCGTGCCAATCGCGCCGTTACCAAACACGAAGTTTACGACAACGTTTACATCATACGCCCTGTCACGCACCGGTATGATCCGGATTGGGAAACAGTCAGGACCTGCGAGCGCGAAGAGAAAATCAGTCCAATGGCACAGATTCCCCAGCACTCGGCTTCCTTCGCCGGGATGGAGGTACCAGTGGTCTGCAGCAAGCCTATGCCCCACAACGAACCAATTGAATATGCCTGTGCCGGTCTGTCGATCAAGGGCTCTCTTCAAAATCCGTCCCAGGTCACTTTGGGTGCGATTGAAACCCAAATACACACGACCGTCCGTCTCCAACATCGCACCCGTTAAATGCCGTAATTGATCTTCATTAACGACATGTGGCTTCTCAATGAAGACGTCCTTGCCGCTTCGAAGACAGGCAATTGCATATTCCGCGTGCGATGCGTGGTTCGAGGCAATGTAGACCAGCCGAATGTGAGGATGCTCAATCAGCTCCCGAGCATCGCTTGTATAAAGCGGTACGCCATAATAGGCGCCAAGGGAAGCTGCTCGACGCGGATCGGTGTCCATACATGCCCCGATGACTTGCCCCCGCGCGCGAGTCAAGAAGTGCGCGATCGTTGTGAAGGCATAGTTCCCACAGCCGACAAGTCCCACCGTCTGGTCAGCGCCCAGCCCTCCGTTACTGCGGATCGAGGGCGAAAAGCCTCGCTTCATGTGGCGATGCCCCTGTATCTTAGCCCACGTCTGCCGCCAACCATACAGTGATCGATAGCGCAAAACCTTCTTTACCTTGATGCCGAAAGGCTGCGAATCATAGTCCATTGCTTTCTCCGTGTAGCCACTTCATTGGCGGCTCAGGCGGCAGTACTGCGTCGCGGCGGAACCGCACCCGCTGCTTCGAGCATGCACGTGACAGTGGCCTTCGCCGTATTATCCCAATCGAAATCCCGAGCCCGCGCCAAAGCTGCCGATCGCAATCGCCCCTTGTCGTCATCGTCCAGCAAGCGCAACTCATACAGCCGATCCGCAAAATCCTTCGGGTCGCCCCCGCGGTAGTAGTGTGCTGAATCTCCAAAGAACTCGGGCATCGGCATGCAATCAGAGGACAGTGACAAACAGCCGTGTTGGATGGCTTCCAGCACCGTGTTCGGGCATGCTTCCACTCGACTCGTCATTACAAAAATCGAACAATGCTGAAAACACCACGCTAGCTCCTGCTGGTCCAAGTATCCCAACCACAACAACTGTCCGTCCACCCCCAGTTGTTCTGCTAACCGCCGCAGCCAACGCGCGTAGCCCTTCGTCGCCGGCGGAGACACGCCGGCGATCAACAGTCGAGGCCGCCATCTTCGTCCGCGAAGTTCGGCAAGTCCCATGATCGCGTCCTCCAGACCGCGATTCGGACGAAGTGCGCCGGCAGCGAATAGGAAGTCATCCATCAAGTGGCCCGCGCCCAACACGCTCGGCCGCCTTGCCGCTGGCGGTTTCGTCGCGAGTCCGTGATAAACGGTCGCTGTCCTTTCCTTCGGAATTTGCAGCGTTCTGCTTAGGAATTGAGAAACGAACTGCGAAACCCCAATGATCTTGGTTGCTTGCTGACACGCATTACGGGCCGCCCGCGCCCGCAGCAGGTTCCGCAGCCTTTCCAAGGGAGGATTTCCGGCAAACGGCGCGATAAACGGTTCCATATTCCGCACCATAACCAGCGTCGGAACTGCCCCAAAGTCAAGCCACCTAGCTGTCGGTATAAAAACGACATCTGGAGCCATCTCTCGAACCCGTCTCCTGACCCACCCGAATCGCAAGGCGTGGTCGTAGAAAGGCCAGAAGTGATAGGTACCGCATAGGCGCAGTTGCGACGCCAACACCTTCGCCTGTGGCGGCAGGAGAATTTCCAACTGCTGGACACGCGGGTCCGCGGCCAAGCGCGGCAACAACTCGCGAAGGTACTTTTCGTATCCGCCGCTCAGGCCGCCGTTCGTGAGGTTTGCGATCGTCACATGCATTAGATGCACCTATCCCGAGGTCTGAGTGTCTTGATTCTGATTGCTCCCGATATCCGCTGCGCCCGTTCTCGTTCGTCGGAGCGGCACGCGCACGGCTCGCCCGTCATGCGCGTCGCCTCGATTGTTCAGTGGCGGACAACTTCGAACTGATGCCTGCCGCCTCCTTTCACCCGCCACACAATCTCTGAGGGACTTTGAACGCGTGTCCGAATGGCCGTTGCCAGATCAAACGACAATTCTATTGCCGATTCCCTTGTCAGATGGCTTCCATCGAACGTGGCGTACGCTCGGCGGTCTACGTTCAGCCAAACACCTCCCGCATTCACGAACTTTTTTACAAAGTCGTCCCAGTCCATGCCCGAATCACGGTTTTCGGTCTCCCAGATTTCCTCACACACGGGGGGGCGGAATCCATAGACCTCGATTTTTCTTGCGCGCCACGTCTTCACCTTTTCCAATAAGAGCTCAATGTATTGTGTTTGAGCGGGGCCGTTTGCGGTACCTTTATAGAAATTCTCATGCTTCTTGAGCTCCGCTGTGAAATCGGTCTTTGCCCCCTCCGTCGCAAACCACCCGTGCTTTTCGAATGTTTGAATCTCCCGTCGTGGCCGGCGCGTACCTGAGACTATCCGAAGGAACTCGCCCAGCCGGACCGGCTGACAGAAATCAAGTAACCTTGAAAAATGGCGAATTATCCATTTTTCGTTAGTGCTCCGGCCACTGTACTCTGTGAAGCCGTTCTGATGAACATAGCCTGTTGTAAAATTCGAAGGACAAATCCCGAGGAGGATGGTCTTCCTCGCGGCATCGGGCGCTAGAACATCTTCTACCGCGGCTAAGTATTGTTCCGAATACCCCAGACCACCAAACCCGAAGTTTCGTACCCGCGGCCCAGAAAGCACCCGCTCCACCTCGACCGGTGAAACTCCCGCCTGTGCACGAGAGTCTCCCCCGATTACAACGTCTGCACAGTTACGCCAACTGACCTTTTCAACATAGAACAGGTCCTTTGGGAGCCCTCTCAGGCTGCTTTCTCGCGAGGCGCCGACATAGATGCCGGCCGCCAGGGCCACGATGATGCTCCATATAGTCCGTTCACTCATAACTGAGTGCAGCGGCCGATGCAACACAAGAAATCTTCTGGAGTTAAAAAGCATGGCGAACATAAGTGTTTCAAAACTGAAAATAGATGAATGCCTGCCCGGGACCACGCAAAAACACGCACGCTGCCAGCAATAAGCCATAGGCTACCGGCTGCCAGAACCGGTGATCCCAACGGACCTCCGGACCAAGCAGAGTCCCAATATGCCAGCCAATCATCCCTACTGTAAGCAGAAGCGCTTTCGGGACGATGAGGGCTTGGGCCAGAGCGAAATTCAGGTCGTGCACGCTCATCAATTGGAGCAGGACGAGCCACGCTTGGCCGAAGCTCTCTGCTCGAAAAAACACCCAGCCTATGACGACAAGCAAAAACGTGGCGACCACGCCCAGGGGTTCTCCCCAAGGCATGGATCGCAGTTTGGTCGGCCAGGACGTGGCACGCTCAACGGATAGATATAAAGCGTGTACTGCGCCCCACCCCACGAAAGTCCACGAGGCTCCATGCCAGAGCCCTGACAGCAGCATCGTGACCCACATGTTTCGGTACGCCTTGATGCTTCCGCGGCGAGAACCGCCAAGTGGAATATATACATAGTCGCGAAACCACGTGGATAAAGATATGTGCCAGCGCGACCAAAACTCGCTCAGCCCGACTGCGAGGTAGGGATACTCAAAGTTCACGGGAAAATTGTACCCCATCCAGAATGCCAGTCCTCTGGCGATATCGCTATATCCGCTGAAATCGCAGTAGATTTGTATAGCAAACATTACCATTACAATCCACCAGTATACGCACGACTCGGCAGGGGTTGTCACGCCGAAGGCCGCGTTGACGACTGGCGCGACAGAGTCCGCAATAACGATCTTTTTCAACAAACCGTTTATTATCAGTCGTGTTCCGTTCCATCGGTCTTCTTCGGTTGTTTGGTGGTAATCTTCCAGTTGTGGCAGTAAGTCGCGAGCACGGACAATAGGGCCCGCCACGAGTTGTGGAAACATGGAGAGATAAGCGAAGAAGTGAAACACGTTCCGCACGGGAGCGAGTTGCCCGCGGTAGACGTCGATAGTGTAACTCATCGACTGAAAGGTGTAGAAGCTGATTCCTACGGGCAGCGCAATGTGAAACACATAGGCCGTACTTGGATAGCCGAAAAGCTCCGCTGCACATCCTGCATTGCTCATGAAGAAGTTGAAGTATTTGAACACTCCTAGCGAGCCGAGATTGGCCGCAAGCGATACCATCAACAGAAGCTTCGCGTGCCGCGGCCACCTGACAATCGACAACGCCGCGACATAGTCGATCATTCCGCTCCCGATCAGCAGGAAGAGGAATCGCCAGTCCCACCAGCCATAAAAGAAGAAGGACGCAACCGTGAGGCAAAGCCAACGTGCCGATGTGCGTCTCCGTAAGAATGGCCAGGCCGCAAAGAAAACAATGGCAAACAGCACGAATTCAAGTGAATTGAAACGCATTGTTCAACCTCCCAAGAGAACGGCCAGCAAGAGCCTGTATGCGGCTAGGCAGCGTTGGTACTTCCTTGGCATGGGCCGTGCGCGGAAGCGTCTTCCTCGCAGGTTTGAACAACCCCGTGTCTTGTCGACCGGACGACACGCCGCAGGGCCGCCCCCCAGGTCTGATCCCAGCTGAAGGACCTGCCGGCGGTTTCTCTGGCGAGAATTCCCATTCTAAGACATGCGGATGGATTCCCTGCCAACTGGAGCAGACACTCCGCCAGCGACTGCTCGTCCCTCGGGCGAAATAGCAGTCCGGTGCTGCCGTGCACAACTACTTCGCGGTTGGCTGGATAGTCTGGCACAACCGGGGGCAATCCGGCGGCCATGTACTCCTGTACCTTGATGGGGCAAATAATGTCAGTCGAACCTGGGAGAACAGCCACATCGAGAGCCGACAGAATTGAAGACACCTGCTCTGGCGGCACCGACGGTTTCATAATCAGCAAGTTGTCCATCAGTTGCAGTCGCTCGGCAAGACGACGCGCGTATGGGTATTCCTTCCCGCGACCCACCATCAGGAACCGAACGTCGCTACGGCCGCTTCGCCGAACAATGTCAGCGGCCAGCACTAGTCTCGTGGCATCGTGGTAGAACGCGTAGCTACCGACATAGCCGACTAGCGGCAGTGCTCGCCAATCCCAAGCTCCCGCCGGACCTCGCGCCGCGCCACCTCTTCATGCTGAAACTCCGCCGAATCCACAGCGTTCTGTGCCACGATTATTTTCGCGTCGTCGCCTCCTCTTGAATGAGCCACTGACGGAGCACCTCGGACTCAACTACAATGAAATCCGCCTCGTGATTCTTTCGCTTCTCCATTTTCAATGCACGGCCGCGGTAGAAGGAGAGACGGTAAGGGACAAGATGGTCTTTCCATTCCAAGACGTACGGAACGCCGATTTTTCTGGCAACTAGCATTCCTGCACAGTGTAGACGGCTTGACCTTTCCCAAATTAGATCGGGCAAGAACCGCTTTGCCACCATCATGAGGTGGTTTTCGGTGGCAGCGTTGTGCAAAATGTCCCGCCGTTCAGAAATGCTGCACCAAAGGAGCGAAAATCCCGACCTTTTGGTACCAACGCTCCTGCATTGCCGCGTGCTTCAGGTCCTCTGAAACCACCTTGCCGACTCCGCCAGGCAGGTCCCCACCGCAGACAAGTTCAACCGTCGCACCAGTCTCGCGCCAACATCGCACGATGGAGGAGATCTTCCTGCCTGGATTGCTGCCAAGGACGCTTCGTCCACTCGCGAGGTATAGGACCTTCCGGGCCGGGTCACGCGGCACGGAACCGCACTGGGATGTTTTGTTTTGTCGATTGTGTATAGACATGTTCAAGTTCCGAAATCGTGTGCAGCAAGTTGTACCGACTCTGTAGTACAGCGTTCAACGCTTGGTGCCAATCGACCGGTCGAGGTACCGACAGGATACGGTGGAGCGAATCGGCCCAGAGTGCTGCGCTGTCAAATAGCGACAAACGTGTGATCAACTGAGGCAGTATCTCTGCCTCGCGAGGTATTACATTTGAGCAGACACACGGCAGGCCCGCAGCCTGAGCTTCGACCAGCACAAGCCCTAGGCCTTCATGCAATGATGGCAGCAAAAGGGTATCCATCGCCGCTGTCATCAAACGCGGGACATCGTTCCGTAGACCGGCAAACGTCACGTGACTTTGTAGCCCGGCGCGAGCAACTGCCCGTTCAGTGTCACTTCGTAAGGGGCCGTCGCCGACTAACAGAAGATGTATGTGCGGATCACGCCGAACCGCTTCAACTGCAATTTCCACAATCAGACGGTGATTCTTGGTTGTATGGAAGCGGCCAACATGACCAATGACGCGCGCCCTTGGCGGTATTCCGAGTTCGTGCCGAACTTCCTCGCGATCGCCTCTTCCAGCGAATGCGGAAAAGTCGAGACCGCAGGGGAGAACGCGCCAGCGCAGGTCATTCTTCCATGCGGCGCCAAACATTGCTCTCGCAGCAAGATCCGAACAGGCAAGGCCGATGGTGGCGTACCGTCTTGCCGTAGCACGCGCCACCTGCCACCACGCCCGACCGAGTAGCCCGTGCGGCAAACCGAACTTAGCGCTATGTGAATGCAGAATTCGGACGGGTACCTTCTCGTGCGCCGAAATGCAAAGTAGTTGGCTTGCTACAAGGTGACAGTGGACATGAACTGCAGCGTAGGGGCCGAAGCTTCGAAGTATGCTGCGGACAAATCGGCCATGCGCCCAAACGTGCGAGGGATGTGGTGCTGCGAATAGCCTGCTCCCCAGTTTTCGAATTTCACAGTCATACGCACACTGCTTGCTCGTGTGGACCAAAAAGTCCATTGCGAACTGGGTCCGCTTGCTTTGTCGAAGCATGTGCATGAGCCAGGTTTCTGTTCCCCCCGGATCCATCTGGTACACGACATGTAGAATCCGATTCATGACCGTCCTTTCCCGACCATGTTGGCGGTTAGGTGTGCTCGCCCAGACCAGCCTTTTGGCGGCGTTCGCCGAAGCGAGCGCACAGAGGTCGGCTCCGTAGCAAGTTGCTGTTCGACGAAGCGCCGGAGCGTAAGTTGCTGTTCCTCCAGAGTGTGCTCTAGGCTTCTTTGGTACCCTTTCATCGATAGCGTTCGGCGGAGTTCAAAGGAGTCCAAGACGTTTGAAAGTGCGCGCGTAAGCGCCTGGGCGTTGTTTGGAGGGATAACAACTCCAGCATCCTCCCTAAGCTGCCAAGCGATACTGCCGACGTCCGTGCCTACAGCCGGGCATCCGTTCGCCATGGCTTCATGCGTGACTCTTGGAACGCCTTCTGCCGCAATCGACGGCAGCACGAATAGGTCAGCCTGCCGGTAAAGCTCGAATAACGTGACGCCATGCGGAACGTGCCCCACAAATCGAACGCGCGGTCCGAAGCCGTGGCGCTCGGCGAAGTTGGCGAGAGAAGCCTTCTGCGGTCCTGTACCGGCTAGGACCATCTCAAATTCGCGTCCCGCGAGCTGAAGGCTGCGAAGCGATTCAAAAAGCACATGGAGTCCTTTTCTCCTCTGAATCGCCCCGACGAACAGAATTCGCGGCGGATGATGCAAATCGAAGGATTCTCGCTCTGCATATTCGCGGGCACTCAAGAGGTGATTCGTCGTAATTAGTCTGGGGGTACCTGGGGGTGCGTACTTTTCGGCCAGACGCGGGCCAATGGAAACCACCCAAGATGCTCTCGCGCACATGTGCTGGAGGCTGCGATTCGCTACAGCCGACCTGCAGCGTCGCGTAGCGAGTCTCGCCAACGCTTGACTGTCCTCGTGAAGTATCGCGGTTTCCCAGTCTCCGTGCAACTCGATGAGAAGGGGTATGTTTGCTTGGCATGCGACGCGGTCGCACCAAAGCGCCTCCCGGTTCGGCATTCTTGCGTAAAACAGATCGACGTCATGTAACCCTGCTCGCGCCGCCCTCAACGTATCGGTTCTTCTCCGCAGCAAAGAACCATCCTGCTTGCACAATTCAATCGCCCTGACATGTGCCGGAACAGCCATCCATCCTGTGCATGGCGCTTCTGCACGAACACTGGGCTTCAGTAGCGTGACGCGATCAAAGATACTGAACCACTGCATGAGCGACTTCCACTCGTCCGGCGGAAGAAGAACCTGCCCGTCCTTGCGAGCAAACGGCGTGGCGTTGGCGATTGCGACTCGTGGCATTGCATTCATTTTGACTACCAGTAGCGGAAGGTAGATGTGCGGCTTGGAGTTTTTCGTCCAAATGGCATTTTAGATCGTCTAGACGACACCGTAGCCTCTGTCGGTATCGCCGTCCTGCAGTAACAGACCGATGAATAGCCAGTACAACACATTGTTCAACCAACTGATTCCCATACCGACACAGGAGAACGTGACGAACACATTTAGCAGCATTTGACGATCCGGTCGGCGAAAGACAGCGGACAGTTTTTTTGCGATAGCAAGATGGACTATACAGAACGGCACGAAACCCATCAGGCCGCCCAACGCCAAAACCTCAAGAAAATTGTTGTGCGCATAATACGGTGAGTCGATTGCGCCCGATCCAATAAGCATGTTTTCCCTGAATCGTTCTAGCGACTCGTTGGCGTGGTGCTTCCTCTGTTCCGCCGAATAGTCGGCTGACAACGACATCGCCCGGCCCTGCAAAACCACGTCGATGTTAAGAATCGTGGTGGCAAAAACGGCCAGCAGTAAGACGAACAGAAAGTTATTCCTCCTGGACAACAAGAGGCAGCATGTCATGCCTGCCAACAACGAAGCCATCGCTGTGCGGGAGACGGTCAGGTACAAGCCATACCCATAAAATGGTGTGACGCCGACCATGAGTATTTTCCACCGCGCGCGTAATTGGGGCAAGCTCACCAGGCATGATAACATAGCCACCGCGGCACAGGCCGTGAAGCCGCCGGTTGCGTTTGGGTCGCCAAAGATTCCAGCGACACGCTCGACACCATTGTGAACAAAAACCGGCAACTCCGCGCCGAACGTGAGCCCGTAGTGCCATTGAAGGATCGTCGTGATTGCCACAAAGATGCCACCCAGGATCATGGCCGCCATGACGAGGTTTGTGCAGCTTGCGCGGTAGGGCAGCAGGGCCACCGACGTCGCGAACAACCCGTACGCGACATAGACAATTGCTTCTCCAAATGCAGGTAGACTTAGGCTCGCAGTACCCGCCAGCCACGCCGTCGCGTAAGCGAGTCCGAAAATAGTTGGCCACGTCTTCCAAAAGTCGAGTCTTGAGCTGAATCGCGTCAGCAAGAGCAGCATCAGCAGTACGGAGACGATTCGGGCGGGCGTGAGGTCGCCGTAGGCCACCAGTGGCCCGAGCACCGCGGTGACGACCAACAGCGCGATCACATGATATATAGTCAGGCGGAATGGCTCGTGCGCATGGAGACTTGTTGCCGCAAGGCAACCCTGTCTCCACGGTTGTTGCGGTTCTCGGCCGGAGCGAATCGGCCCAGCAGGTCCTGCTGGTGACTGACTCAGTTTCTTCCCGGCCTGCAGGCTCGTGTGATTCCCGGCTGAGAGAGTCATTATGCTGGTTCTTCGCGCCCCATAGGCTGCCGTGCGGGGTAAACCAATATCATGGCATATTCGGCAATTTCGAATACGTCTTTCCGGGCGGCATTCCACAACACTAGAACCGCCGTTGCCCCGAGGGTGCCGGAAGCAACTGCGGCTAAGATAATAACCGCAGGATTGTAGTTGCTGATCATCGCACGCACAACGGCGGTTGATAGCCCAACGACCATTGCCACTATTAGCGGACGATGTAATACTGCGGCGACATCTGATACGCTGACCGGGGCTTTCGAGAAAGCAAAAGCGAATAGCGGATAGACCAGCAGGCAGTTGCAGACACTGTAGCTGGCGGCCACGCCGGTGGGTCCCCACGGTAGCCCAACAAAGAACGACAGGACCAGCAGCGGACACGCCAACAGAATCCACATAAGCATCCGGCGCGTTTGCCCGAGAGAGACATACACCCAACCTGTGGTGGCACAGACGGGTTGCCATAGAGCGGCCGGGCTCAACGCGCGGAAAATCGATGCCGCCTCCCCCCACTGGTTTCCGAGTATGACCTGAACGATTTCCGGTGCACAAACAGCGGTAGCGCAAACCAGCGGCATGGTGCAGTACGCTATGGGTTTGATGGCCCGCAGATAGGAGGTCCGGAACTTATTGGGGACATTCTGCAAACGGCTGAGTGTGGGAACAGCCACGGCAGTCATCGGGGAAGTAATCTGCCCGATTGGCAGAAGGAGCAGGGAGTAGGCCCTCGCGTAAAGTCCCAACGGGCCCGGTCCGCAGACGCGACCGATCAGGATGTTATCGAGATTCCGGGCGAAGTAGTTCACCACGCCAAAGCCAACGAGATCACCTCCAAAGCTTAGCATTGACCGCACGCCGGCGCCGCGCCGCGGCCATCCGGGCCGCCATGAGCTTGCAAACCAGGCTCCTACCGCCAATACAACGACTGTTGTCAAGTGCATGATAACGAGTGACCAATAACCCAAGCTTGCCCATGCGGCAAGCACGGCGGCGATTGCTCCCGCGGACAGCGATGCGATATCGAGAACTGCTAGCACTCCAAACTGCATTTTCCGCCGTAGCAACGCGGTGTGCTGGATCGTGAGACCGCTCAGCAGAAACGTCAAGCCCAAGGTGACTGCAATCCAAGTCAGGCGCGGCTCCTGATATAGCAAAGCCACAGCCG
>JAXGMN010000103.1:0-21876 GCA_040768665.1 Thermoguttaceae bacterium | reverse complement strand
GGTGACACGGGTCCACGAGTGGTGTACGTGTCACTACTAGAACATGCGTACCCATAGAATCAACCCGGCGCAGCCTCCCATTCCAGTAAATGCCTGTACACTTGGCGTTTAAGGGGCGTCCAAGCCGGCCCGTGGCAATTCTCGAATGGGGAAAACCTGTCGGCAGTCCTGAGCCGAATCGCCCGCTCATCCACGTCAAACGGCGTCAGCATCGGGTGCCGCCTGCCGCACCGCCGCCTCTGCCGCATCCGGCCCGCCATCCTGGGCCGGCGAGAATCCGCAACTCACGGCCGAGATCTCAGCTACCGCGACAGTTCTTCAATCGCCACCGCAACCGCCGCGCGCCGCGCGTAAATCGGCGCCGGATCCGTCGTAAACGTCGTCATGTCGGAGGTAATCGACGCGGGGACCTCCAGCAGGGCCTCGTGCTCGCGGATTCGCTCCGGCGTGAGATCCTTGCGGCGAGCCTCGAACTTATCACGCAAGAGGTAAAGGAACTCGTAATCCTCGACGCCCTCGCGGAGCATTTCCCAGCGGATGCTGGAGACCGGCGGTTCGAGGACCGGATCGGAGCCCGAGGCACCGGGCACGGCCGCGGCCAGAGGCGGGTAGATAAAGCGCCCATCGCCGTTGCCCCAGAACCGTTTCACGCCGCGGGCCGTGGAATAACCGCTGACGTAGCCCATCGGATCGTCGTAGGGGTTCTGGGGCTTGTCAGGGAAGGCGGCCGAAGAGGTCCAGTAGTTCGACTGCCAGACAAGGGTGCCGACGATGTTCCGCTGCCACGTCTGCCAGTGCCACACGCGCAGCTCCGTGGCCGGATGGTCGATAAAGAGCGTGCAGTAGGGGGCCTTGGGGCCCGTGCAGACATACCACCAGAAGCGGTCGCCGTCAGCCCGGCGTTTTTCGGCGGCTTTGTGGTCGTAGTTCGGCGTGACGGGACACCAGATGTCGACCGGCCCGGCCAGGGCTTCATTCGGCTCCTCCGTGAGCATCGTCCGGATCCCCGGTGCATCGCGCTTGATCCGCTCCATGCCGTTGCGGACAAATTCGTAATCCTTGGGCGCCGGTTCGTCGAACCAGTACACGTAAGCCAGGTCGAGCCATCCGCGGCGGCCGAGGTGCCGCTCCAACTGCTTCACGTAGCTGGAAAACATCGCCTGGTATTGGGGCGACTGTTCGCCGTACTGACCGATCTTCGGTTCGTGACGGGCGTGGAAGGTCCCTCCGCCCATCCCCTGGATCGGCAGCCGATAGCCGGTAAAGTGATACTTGTCGATGGCCCGGGCCATGGCCGATTCGAAGGCCGAGAAATCGACTTCCGCGCGGGGCGGATCCGCCTCCGGCATGAAGTTCACCCGGATCGGGTCCAGGGGCACCGGATCGTAGGGACTGATGCGGTGCTCCGCGAAACTCTGGAAGTACAAATCGAGGAGCTTCCGCTTGTCTTCTTCCGTTTTCACCTGGTGATACTGGAAAGCCGTCCCAGGGCTGAACCCGAAGGCGGTCGACAGATGGTTGCTTTGGGGAAGCGAAAAGCCCCAGACCTGAAGGCGGACGGGAACCGTCGCGGACCAGCCTTCCGCGTCCAGTGCCACTTCGCCCTCGTACTCACCCGGCACCGCATTGGCAGGAACGTAGACGAGGATCCAAAGCGGCTGGTTTACTCCGGCCGGGACCTCAATCGGTTCGTCGAGCGGCGGTAAAGCGTCGGGCCACCAGTCGCGGACCCCGGTGCGGTCGGTCGGATGATCGACGAAGTGATAATACACCCGCAAAATACGGATGCTCTCTTCCGGGATCTGCGTGGCTGCGCCGCGAATGCGTGCTCGATCGCTTTGGGTGAGGACGAAATCGCCGGTCCGCGCGGTCAAGTTCTTGAGCGGACGATCCGGCCGGACGACGATCTGCACCGCCTCCCAATCGTTGCCCGCGGCGGCAAGACGTACGAACTTGCCGACCTTCGCAGGCGCCGGGCGGTTGCGGGGAATCTTGTGCGTCGCGTCGCACCACCAGACGGCCAGATTGCCCGTGCCGCCGGATAAGAGCTCGCCGTAGTCGGTGCGGTAATAGTCGGGTACGGAGAACGCGAGCGTGGTGCGGAGCGGTTCGCCTTGGGCGGGCTCAATGCGCAAAGCGACGCGATGCTCGCCGGGCTGGCGCGCCGGAATGCTGATCGCCAGCGGTGTCGACGCGCCGGCAGGGATCTCGGCCTTCTTGGCAGGCAGTTCGACCGGATCCTGTTCTCCCGATTGAAGCGAAGCCGACACCGTCATCTCGGCCGCCTTCGATGCCGTGTTTTTGACGACCATCGCCACCGCAGTTCGCCCGGCCCCGCCGGCCTCTTCCAGCGTCATCGATTCGATCGACAGTTGCGGGCTCGTGCTCTCCAGATCGGCATAAATGGTCTCGCCGGTGGCGTCGGGCGGGGGATCGCTCAGATTCCCCTGGAACTCCACCCGGTTGATCTGGAAATTGCTCCCCTTGGTCGCCCGGAATCGCAGCCGGAGGGATTGGGCCGGCAGCAGTTCCGCCGGAACCCGGGCCTCGGCATCGCCGACGGTTTGCTGAGTGGCCAGCGTGTGCCACTTCTCGCCGTCGCGGCTGATCTCGGCGACCGCGCCGCCGCCGGTGTAGTGATTGACGTTGAACTTCACGTCGCCGGCCAGGAACCGGTGGCCGGGAAGTTCGAAACGGTAGACGACTTCGCTCGCCTCGCCAAAGCACCAGCGGTCGCTGTTGAACCAGGCGTTGGCGCTGGCCAGCGTGCGATGATGGTTGCTCCCCAGATGGCCGAACGTGCCGTAGAACCGGTACTGGCCGTCGAGGATCGATTCCCCGTCGCCCAGCGTATGGCTGCCGGCCTGGCGGTGAACCGCCATCGCTGGATTGAGGCGGACGGCGTCGAACTGGGTAGTTCCGGTCGTCTGCCACTGCCCGACGCGAACGTAGCCGTCGGAGACGCTGTCGGGAGCCCGGCAGACGAAGTCGAACCACCGCCAATCGCCAGGAATGCTCGAGAAATCGCGGTTGGCGAAACTCGGGCCGCTCACGGCCAGCCCGCTCCCGCTGGGACGCCGCGCTCGCATCCGGAAGTGATACAACTGCCCGGGCTGGAAAGCGACGTCGCACCGCCAGTCGTTGGAGTCCTCGCCGCGTCCGGTCACTTCGACCCACTGGCGGTCGACCCAACGGCCTTGTCCGCCGGTGAGCTTCCAACCGGCAGGGCCGCCGTTGCCCTCGGTGAAGTCGGGATTGGGGATGAGCTGCTCGGCTTGTGCAAATGTTGGCAGGATGAGCAGGGCGAGCCACACTTTTTTCAAAGAGGATCGAAGTTTGTCTCGGAAGGCGGTTAACATGGCGACGCTCCCTTCATTGGTGTTCGTGGGCGAACAAAACTGTCGTTCCGCGATCGTTCTCGTTCAGACGCTTTGGCGGGCATGGGTCGGCGACCAAGGATCACATCTTGGCCTGGAAAATCTGCTTGACAGCTCTCGCCGCAACGGTATCATGAATACTGAACAAGCGAACCCTATTTTGTTCTTTGGCAATTTACACCCCGAAAACTCGTGCCGGCTTGCCACCGGGCGGGGCCAACCGTCCCCACACGCGAACAGACTGATCACTAACAACTGACCACTACCGACTTTTTAGACACCCAGCTTTTGGACGGTGCGAACTTGCGCGCACGACCCGCGACACAACACCAGCCTCCACCGTTACTTACAGCCGAGCGCCTCGCCCGACTTTGTTTGCGGAAAACTCGAGATGGCTAAAAACTCCCTCGCCCAGGCCCGCTCTCCACCATCTCTCGGTCACGGCCAGACCGAAACCACGGGCCGCGCCGCGATCCGGCAGGAGTTGGGTATATTGGCGGATCCTCAGCCACAAGGCTTCGCGTCACGATGGCCCCGGTCAGGTGGACCAGCTTCGAAAACGGGAAACACAGCAACAGCGCGCAGAATGCCGTGAAATGAACGACGAACAACCACTGCTCGGGCATCGGGCCGGGCCGCAGCGTGATCAGCCCGCCCAGGTAGCTGCGAATCGCCGGCAGATCGACCTCTTGGGGGCCGAGTCGCATTGCCAACCCCGTGCCGGCAACAAACAGCAGCATGCCCAGGGCGAGGTAATCGCCCGGCGACGAGATCCGCCGGATGGCAACCATCGCCATCCGGCGATACGCCAGCGCCACCAGCGCCGCGGCGAAGGCAATCCCGGCGGCAAGGCCCAGGGTACCGGACAGCCAGACGCTCGCCTCTTTGGAAGACCCCAGCAGGCGGAATTGCTCCGCGGCGAAACCGATGCCGACCGCATGCCCGAGCAGAATCAACGCCAGCGAGGCGTGCATTAGCCAGCCCGCAAGCCACAGCCGCCGGTCGCCGCGGTAGAGGCTGGAAAACAGCGTCAGCTCTCTCGCCACGGCCCAGGCCCGCCCCGCCGCTCCGCCGCGGACCGTGGCGAGCGTCAGCGGAACCGGGACCGGTTTGCCGAGCCAGTCGTACGTTCGCCAGGCCATGCCGCACAAAAAGACGGCAGCCGCGAGGTAAGGCAGGATAGTTCCCAAAAAGACCAGCAGCATTAGAATCGGTATTGCATGGACGATCGAAACGTCGTCGTGGCGTGGGTGAAATCGTCGATGTGCTTTTCGGTAAACGGAATGCCGCTGACCTGGAAGAAGCGTTCCCAACCGATCCGCTCGATCCACTCGCCCATCCGCTCGCCCGGCTTGGCCCGCTCGCGCCAGACCTCCACCAGGCTCTTCACCGCCTCGGTCACCTCCGGCCACCGCGGCGGGTTGTTCGGCAGGTAGGGGATTGCCAGTCGGGAGAACTTGGGTGTCGTGCGGGCGTTCGACAGCTTGCCGCCCACCCAGATCGAAACCCCGTCGCTCTCCGGATCCATCACGTCGACCGCCGGGCAGACCGCCGCACAGTTGCCGCAGTACATGCACTTCTCCGGCGTGATCGTGATGCTCTTGAGCTTGGGGTTCGGGCGGATCGCGCCCGTCGGGCAGGAGGCCACCGTCGACGGGATCTCGCACGACTTGCTCACGATCTCGTCGTTCACGCGAGGCACCTTGCGGTGGATGCCGACGATGGCGATGTCGGAGCAGTGGCACGCGCCCGCACATGTTCACGCAGCAGGCCACCGCGATCCGCAGCTTGGCGGAACAGGTTTCCGCCCGGTGTATAGTCGTGCAACTCGTCCATCACCGACTTGACGATCCCCGAGGCGTCGGTCACGGCACTCTTGCAGTGGATCCAGCCCTGCGTATGCACCACATTGTTGATCGCGCGGCCCACGCCCCCGACCAGGTAGCCGCAGGCCTGCAAATCCTCCAACAGCGGCTCGAATTTCGCGGTCGGAAACCAGGAACTCGACATTGTGCCGCGTGGTGAAGCGAAGATGACCGCCGCAGTACTTGTCGGCGATCTCGCAGATCTCGCGGACAAAGTCGGTGCTCACCAGACGCGGCGAGGCGACGCGGACCGTCGTCAACAGTCGCGGCCGACTCGCTGACATGCTCCAGCACGCCGGGCTGCGGTATCCGGTGGAAACGCCACTTGCCATAGTTCTCCCGCACGATCGGCGGAATCATCTCGCGGTAGTCGGGCGGGCCGAAATCGGTCTTAGGCATTCTTCACCTCCTCCTCGCGCCAGAAGAGATACGGGTTCGACCGCGGGGCACTGACCATCTGCGGGCAGGGCTCGACGCCAATTCCCTCCAGGAAAGACGGCATCCCGAGCCGATCGATCAATTCCGCCACCCGCTCGCGATTCTTGCCGTGCTCGGCCCAGAACTCGGTAATCCGCACGACGAGATCCTTGAGCTCCTGATAAGGCGGCTCGAGCTTCATGAACGGAATCAAGACCCATCCGATCATCGCTCCTTTGACGACCGGCGCCTTCCCGCCGATGAGCACCGCCGCGCCACGCTCCTTGCCGACGTGCAGCGCCTCGGGCATCTCGTTGATGCAGTGCATGCAGTGGACGCAGTCCTCCGCGTTGATCTTGAGCTGCTTCTCGTCCGCGTCCCACTCGAGGGCCCAGGTCGGGCAGCGGCGGAGCACCCGATTGAACAGATCGAAACCTTCTTCGACGTAACGCGCGACGGCCTCCTGGTCGATCTCCAGCGTGTCCCGCCAGACGCCGATGATCGCGAGGTCGGACCGGGCACTGGCCGCGGCGCAGTCGTTCGGGCAGCCGGAGACCTTGATCTTGAACTTGTACGGCCAGGCCGGACGATGGATCTCCATCTGGAAGTGCATCGTCAGGTCGTAGATCACGTCCATCGTGTCGACGCAGGCATGCTCGCATCGCGACGGACCGACGCAGCAGCTCAGCGTCCGCATCGCGCTGCCCGAGCCGCCCAGGTCGAAACCGATCTCGCCCAGGGCATCGAAACACGGCTGCAGGTTCTCGGTGGTCGTGCCCAGCAGGATGATGTCGCCGGTGGAGCCGTGGAGGTTCAACAATCCGCTGCCGTACCGGTCCCACACGTCGCAGAGCTCGCGCAGCTTCTCGGTCGTGTAATAGAACCCGGCCGGCTCGTTGACGCGAAGCGTATGGAACTCCTTGACTCCGGGAAACTCCTCGGGCATGGCGGAATACCGCCCGACGACCCCGCCGCCGTAGCCGCGGACCCCCACGATCCCGCCCCGCTTCCAGTGTCCGGTGTTGTCTGCGTACGACCGCTCGACCTGCCGGAGCAGATCGGCCGCCATCGGCGACTTTTCCGCCGCTCGCTTGAGTTCCTCGACGAAGCTTGGCCAATCGCCCTCTTCCAGTTCGTCGAGCAACGGGGTCTCTCGATCTTCCATTTTCAACCTCGCTCCCGTCAGCCCGGCTGTGTTCCTTGAGACGTCCGATGCGACGCCGGCAAGCCGGGCCGATTCTGTAGATCAGTACTCCTCTACCGTAATACACTGGCTTGAACAGACGATGACGCACGATTCGCAGCCGAGGCACTCTTCGGCATCGTCTTTTACCCGGGCGACGCCCTCGACCAGTTCGAACATCTGCCCCGGGCACGTCGCGACACACTCTCCGCACCCGCCGCACTCGTCCGTGTCGATCGTTACAACGAACATGATCGTGTTTTCCGTAGTGAGAGGTTCTTCGATCGTGGCGGAAACGGCTTGCCGCCCGGCCGCGGATTCTATTGATCCTAGACGCTGGGACGGATGGACGCAAGATCGGCAACGCCTCGCCCGACGTGCCTCCCTTCGGCCCTCCCCGGAAAGAGCGAACGAGGTCTGGACCCGCGACAATCCGGCGTGCACAATAGGTGGCTCTGACAAGACGGGGACCGGCTCCGAGCCAAGAAATCGAGAAAGCACCGAGAAAAAGGTGCCTTCACGAGGTGCCTCTCCCGTTTTGTTAGGGCCTCGAAGGCTTGCTTTAGAACCCCTGGTTTTCCGCTGCTGAAGGAGACCGCCCCATGATCCGCAGGCGCCCCGCGTTAATGTTCCTTTCACTGATCGCAATTCTCTTATTCGTTTGCTCGACCGTAACCGGCGAGGTCCGCCTGCCGGGGATCTTCGGCCCGCACATGGTACTGCAGCGCGACGTCGAATTGCCGGTCTGGGGATGGGCCGATCCTGGCGAAAAAGTCGCCGTCCGACTCGGCGAGCGTGCAGCCGTCGAAACCACGGCCGACGCCCGGGGAAAATGGAGCGTCAAGCTACCCCCCGCGCCCGCCGGCGGCCCGCTTGTGATGCAAGTACGCGGCACGAACCAGGTCGTGCTCGACGATGTCCTCGTCGGCGAAGTCTGGCTTTGCTCCGGCCAGTCGAACATGCAATGGCTGGTCAACCAGAGCCAGAACATCGAAGAGGAACTCGCCGCCGCCCAATACCCCAAGATCCGCCACATCACGATTCCGCGAGCGGCGCACCCGTTCCCCGTGGACGATGTGAAAGCCGACTGGCAGACGTGCAGCCCCGAGACGGTTGGCCAGTTCTCCGCTGCCGCCTATTTTTTCGGTCGCGAGTTGCACCAGGAACTGGGTGTGCCGGTGGGTCTGATCAATTCCTCCTGGGGCGGCACGCGAATCGAGCCGTGGACCCCGCCGGTCGGTTTTACGCTCGACGAGGCCCTGGCCGACATCCACAGGCAGGTGCTTCTGACCCGCCCCAGTTCGGAGCTTTACAAGCAGACCCTCCGCGCGTACCTGGACACCGCGGTCGCCTGGCTGAAAACCGCCGAGCAGGGCCTTCGTGAGGAAACGGTCCTCGAGCCGATGCCCGTCTATCCGCAAGAGCTTCGTCCCTTTACCAGCCACCAGCAGCCGACGATGCTCTACAACGCGATGATCCACCCGCTCATGCCCTTCGCCATCCAAGGCGCGATCTGGTACCAGGGCGAATCGAACCATGCCGAAGGACCGCTCTATACGAAAAAGATGCTCGCTCTCATCGAGGGCTGGCGAAAAGTCTGGCAGAGCGATCTGCCGTTCTACTACGTCCAGATCGCGCCCTACCAATACGGCAATGAGAATCCCTTCATCCTCGCCGAGTTCTGGGAGGCCCAGGCCGCCGCGCTCGCCATCCCGGACACCGGCATGGCCGTGATCAACGACATCGGAAACATCGCCGACATCCATCCCAAAAACAAGCAGGAGGTCGGCAGACGCCTGGCCCTCTTGGCCCTGGCCAACACCTACGGCCGGAAGGATCTTGTCGCGTCCGGTCCTACCTTCCGCTCGATGGAAATCGATGGCCGGCGGATCCGCATCCGTTTCGACAACGTCGGCGGCGGGCTGGCCTCGCGCGACGGCAAGCCGCTGAGCCGCTTCGAGTTGATCGGCAAAGAGACCGATTTCGTCCCCGCCGAGGCGGTGATCGACGGCGACACCGTCGTCGTCTCTTCTCCTGAAGTCGAAGACCCGATGGCGATCCGCTTCGCGTGGCACAAGCTGGCGGAACCTAACCTCATGAACAAAGAAGGTCTGCCCGCCGGCGCATTCCGCGCGGGGGAGGTCCCCGAGCGCGACTACCTGGCGCTGAAAGTCCCCGAGGCCCAACAGTACAAGCTCGTCTACGAGCTCGATCTGGCGAAGCTCGGAAAAGAAATCGCCTACGACCAGGATCTCCGCAACCGCGTCGCCGGCCCCTTCGACCGCATCGCCTATTTCCTGGAGCTTCAGAAGCCGGGCGAGGAAGTCCAGTGGGTCTACGTATCGATGGATGCCTTCACCGACGACCTCGCCAAGATCGGCCTGCCCACACTGGCCTCCAAAGCACAATTCCAGCGACCGGTTGCCAACATGAATGTTCTTTCCAACGTGAACGGCGTCGTCGCAGGCGAAGGGCTGACGGGCGGCAACATCGAATTCTGGTCGGACAACTACGGCCCGCAGAACGCGGCCAAGGTCCCCGGCGCCTCCGACGCGCTCTGGGACTTCGGCGACCAGTTTGCCCCACCCCAGGACGGCTACGGCTGCATGCAGGTCCACAACCACGAGGCCCAACAAACGATCTTCGCGATCAACCAGTGGAAAGGCGGCGCCGGCGCCGATCTGGGCATCGGCAATAGCGAAGGCAAGACCCGCGACTGGACGTTCGTCGGCAACGCCGGACAGTACACGGTCAAGAAGCTGCGAGTCCTGGTGCGGCCCGCCAAGTAAACGATCGAGCCGGTGTTTTGCCGCAATGCGCGCCGGTGGGAGCGTGCCGGCTCATTTCACGGGTTATTGGTCCGTGGTTCTTGCGGTATGCGCTGCCACATCCGAACCCAGTCGACGTCCATCGACTTTCCATCAATCTTGTCCGTCACAGGCCCGGCCCAGGGGATAATGGCGAGGCTGAGTCGGACCGGAGATTCGCCGTGACAGATCTCGTTATCGATGCGACGGATCTCTCGGCCATCGAAGTAGTAGATGAGTTCCTTTTCGTTCCACTCGAGCCCGTAGACATGAAACGAATTTCCTAGATCGGGCGGTGCATCCGGATCGCGCCGGTTCTCGAACACGGCCTCGCGTGCCGCGCCGCGCACCGCTTGCCATGCGGCTCCGTTCCAGAACTCGAACCGGAAATCGTCGACGATGCCCCGCCAGTGCTGACCATCTTGCCAGCCGCTGACCAACTGAATACAGCCGATCTCGCGAGGTTGAGCGAACGACAGCGTCAGGACGCGGGGGCTGCCTTCCTTCGCGCTGACCCAACGCGAATCGTTGGAGAGCTTGCCGTCGACCGCCTTCGCCGGACCAAACTCGGGACCGAGTGTTGAGCTGGCCTCGACTTCTGCTGCCGCGGCCAGGTTGGGTACGTCGGGTTGCGCCTCCATGGAGTTTGGGAAGACGCTCGGGTAGCCTTGCCGGCTGGGCGGAAACACGCGCAACTCCATGACCCGGACGATGTCCGCATCGCGTGAGACCAACCGGAGCCTGGTGGTCGTCACCGGCGCGTCGAGGACGAAGTTGAACCCGGCATCGTTGCGCGCGGTGCCCGGTCCCGTGCCGTAGTAGTACCATCGCCCGCCTTTGGCCCAGTGCTTTCCGCTGTGCTGGTGCAGGTTCATGTTGACCTCGTACGGGTAGTGGCCTTCGTTGATGTCGATCTCGAAGCAGCCGGGTTCCGTACGCGGCGTGGTGCTCATCAGCCAGAACGAGTTGTTGGTGCCCGTGGCCGGAGCATAGCGGTAGCGGCATTCGAAATAGCCATACTTGAACTGCTGCCGTGTCCACAGGTTGGCTGCGGTCCACTCCTGTCCCGCACGATTTTCCTTCCGCGCGATCATCCTCAGCATGCCGCTGTCAAGCTTCGCGTTGTCCCGCCAACGGCTGCAAAGAATATGACCGCTTGGGCCGTTCTGAAATTGCCAGCGGGCATCGAGGTCGGCGTCGCTGCCGTCGAATTGCTCCTCGAAGACCAACTGCCAGTCCGTCCCGGGCGGCCCTCCGCGATACTCCTGGACGGGCTCAGCACCGGTGGATGTCGCGGCCGAGCACGCGACTGCTGAAACAATCATTCGGATGATGGCCGATTTCAACACGGGCTTCATTCGCACTTGTCTCGTCAAGAAGGTCTTCGCCGATGCCGAATTCCGCCGGCTCCTGCGCTACCTTCGGGTTCCGTTTTTCGCATTCACGAGCCAGACGGTTGCCTTCGCTAGTTGCCCTAACAAAACGGGGACTGGCTCGGAGCCAAAGATATGGAAAACACGCAAAATTCGCGTTCCGGCGAGGTGCCTGTCCCCGTGTTGTCAGAGCCTTTTAGTATACAGGTTGAAGCCGGCCGTGTCATCCGAGAGGCCGCACATGCCGGACGCGGATCGAGCGAGATCCCTGTGAAACGGCGGTGCAACACAGCACGCACAGGGTCGGAAGTCTTTTTCCGCATCGGCCCCTGTGCTAGATTTCGGACACGGCAGTATCGGCCTGCAAAAGTCCTCCATCACCCCGGAGCCCAACCATGATTCCCCTCGCCGTTCTTCTCGCATCCTTCTCAATCTCCGCCGAACCCGAACTGACCTGGAAGCAAGATGCCGCCTCTCTGGCCCTGCTCCGTGGCGACCACGTTGTGTGGCAGGCCCACTACGACAAGGAAGGCAAGCCCTACTTCCATCCCGTCACGATCGCCGGCAGCGAACCGCTCACCGACTTTCAGCCGGCCGACCATTATTGGCACCGGGCCCTCTGGTTCTCCTGGAAATCGATCAACGGACTGGTCTATTGGGAGGAAGACCCGAAGACCGGCAAGTCGCCCGGCGTGACGGAGGTTACCGGCGTGAAGGTCGACTCGCGCGATGACCACTCGGCGCGGATCGAACTCGCCTTGAGCTATCATCCGCCCGGCAAGCCGGCCGTGCTCACGGAAAAGCGCGTCGTCGAGGTCAGCCCACCGAGTCGCGAGGGTTCATATCACCTCGACTGGCTCAGCACGTTTGCCGCCGGCGACAGGGATGTCGTCCTGGACCGAACGCCGATCCTCGGCGAGCCCAAGGGCGTCGGCTGGGGCGGCTATGCGGGCTTGTCGCTCCGGTTGGCCCCCGCGCTGCGAGCGTGGGAGTTCGCCGACAGCGAAGGCCCTGTCAAGGACCGATGGAAACGGGCTCGCTGGATTTCCTTCAGCGGCCCATTGCCCGGCGGCAAGTCGGCTGCGATTGTCGTGCTGGATCATCCCACCAGCTTCCGCCATCCCGCGCCGTGGTACCTGATCCAGGAGATGCCCTACTTCAGCCCCGCGGTTCTCTACCAGAGCCCCTACACACTTCCGGCCGGCCAGAGCCTGACGCTGAAATACCGCATTCTCATTCAAGCCGGTCCGGCGGATCGCGACGCAGTTGAGCGGCAGTGGCAGCGGTTTGCGGACGGGAAGTCGAGATCCGGGTCGACATGCAATGAGCAGAACAATATGTCCGGATCGCGATAGAAGATCTCCTGCGTGCCGTTGCCGTGGTGATAATCGATGTCGAGAATTGCCACCCGCTCGCCGGTCCACCGGCGCAAAGCGTTGGCTGCGATGGCGGCGTTGTTCAAGTAGCAGAAGCCCCCGTGCTGATCGTTCGAGGCGTGATGCCCCGGTGGCCGGCAAAGCGCGTACGCCGCCGGCAGGCCCTTACGTACCAGGTCGGCTGCCGTGGCCTCGCACTGCGCGCTTCGGTAGGCCGCCTCCCACGTCCCCTCCAGGATCGGGCTCGTCGCATCGAAGGCAAAATACCCGATCCGCCCCGGCCAGCCGCTCGGCTTATGCCGCCAGCCGCGAGCGGCGTAGGTGTCGGGGGCTGCCGGACTGGCTCCCTCATAGAATGGCCGAGTTGCACGGTACGCGGTTTGAAGATGGGCGATGAACTCCGCGGTATGGACGGCTTCCACCGGTTCGGTGCCGAAATCCTGCGGCTCGATCACTTCACCTATGCATGCCTCTTCGACTGCCCGCAGTATGGCCTCGGCGCGGGTCGGAATATCCAGATACGGTGTCGGGCAACCGGTGAGTGCCAAGGTCGTCGCGTGGCGGAAGTGCTCCGATGAATAGACGATCTTCATATGTGGCATCCTGCCTCGTGTTCATTGACTTAATCGTCCTCAGCGTCATCAGCCAGGTCGCCGGGCCAGGCAAGCTCTTCCGGGGCGGGTTTCTGCCACAGAAGGGGATGAAGAATTTCGTCGACGGCTGTTTGCGCCTCGTCGGCTGATAGTGCCTGGAGCTTGATACGCTCGGCGTTGATGTGCTCGACGGCCGGGACCTCGACGCGGAGCACGCGAACCCCCGCGCGGTTGGCATCGGCAATCGCCTGGCGAACCGTCGTTTCCAGGTCGGTCGTGTCGCGATCATCAACGACAATGCACGGGCGTCCGCCGGACTTGGTCAAATGGGCATCGTCGAAACCCGCCTCATACAGCGCATCGGCCAAAGCGTCGGTGAAGTCATCGACTGCCAAGATGAGCCGAGACTCTTGTTTCATCAATTCAGCCCTCGTGATCGGTGGTCGGACCGGGACAGGCGTCGACCAACCTGCGAATCCGACTCGCATGGTTCTCGGGATTGCGAGGTGTACTCCACACCATCATCCAGCAAGCGATTGTACAGCTTCAGGATTAGCTTCGACAGCGGCAGCAGGTCGTCGCCATTCGTGGTACACTGGCTCGCGTCTGCCTTGTGCCGCCCCCACCGCTTCAGGGGGCTGATGGCGGCCGTCAACCTATTCCCAAAATGCGGGCAATTCCGCCGCCACCCCACTTCTGCTGTGCGTTGCAGCCGGAATGACTTATCTTTGAAGAATCGGTTTGCGCGAAACTCCGGTCCGACCTTCGCCGTCATACTGCTGGAACCGCGCGATCGGCAGGGGCCTTTTGCGTCCGCCCACCGGACGGTCCGCCCCGAGCGGCCTGCTAGCCCTGGACTTCTGAGGACACGATCATGAACCGCTTAGGTTTTCGCCTGCTTCACCTTGTCTTTCTGGCCGGCGTGCTCTTGGCGTACGCCGGCCATCCTGCCTCGGCCCAGCAGGCCACCCCCGCCGCCGCCAAGCCCGAGCCCGAAAATCCTGATGACCCGTCCGCCGCCGTCCGCGAGCAAACCATCTACATCCCCTACGAGAAGCTTCGCCAGGTCTTCGAGAAGGAGGGACGCGGCGTCTTCCTGCCCTATGAGAAGTTCCGCGAGTTGTGGGACGCCGCTCGAGACAAGACCTCGCCCCAAGCGGAACAGCAGCCGCCGGCTCCCGCGGTGATCACGGAAGTCGAAAACGAGGCGGCCGTCTCCAAAGACGTCGTCCGGGTCCAGGCCAAGGTGAAGATCGATCTGCTCGGTGAAGGTTGGCTCAAAGTCCCCTTGCGGCTCTCCGATGCCGCCATTACGAAGGCCGCGATCGACGGCGAGCCGGCCCGGATCCTTGCCGACGGCAAGCTCGGCTACCAGCTTCTCGTCCAGAAGAAAGACAAACAACCCCGGACGATCGAACTTGCGCTCGAATACGCCAAGGCGATTCACCGCCAGCCGGGGCAAAACAGTGTCGCCTTCGAGGCGCCTCAGGCTCCGGTGAGCCGCTGGCGCGTCCGCATTCCGGAGCCGGGCGTGAAGGTGGAACTTTCGCCCCTGATCGCCGCAACGGAAGTGACAACCGAAGATTCGGCCGTGCCAGGCGGCGAAGCGAAACCGGCCGAAAAGACAGAGCCCGAACCCAAACCTTCCGAAAAGCCGGCGGCCCAAGAAACCGTCGTCCTGGCCTTCGTGGGCGCAGCCCCCACGGTCCGCATCCAGTGGACACCCAAGGCGGAAGGCGCCACCGGGCTGGAAGCGCTGCTGAGCGTCGAGGCCGAGCAGCAGGTCTGGATCAACGAAGGGGTGACCCGCAGCCGTGCTCAGCTTGCCTACAGCGTCAGCCGCGCGGAGCTCGCGAAGCTCGCGATCGAGGTGCCGGCGGATTACAAGGTAACCAACGTTTTCGACGCCAACGTCCGGCAGTGGTCCGTCGAACAGGCCGATTCGCTTCAGAAGATCAACGTCGAGCTCTTCGAGCCGGCCAAAACCGCCCAGAACGTCGTCGTCGAAATGGAGAAATTCGCCGGCGACGAGCCACGGCGCACCGTGGCGGCGCCGGTGGTCAAGGCGCTCGGCGTCGGCAGGCAACAGGGCCTGATCGTCGTCCAGGCAGCCGAGGGGCTCCGCACCGAGGTGGCAAACACCAGCGGGCTGCTCCAGGTCGATGCCGGAGAGTTGCCGGAAGCGTTGCGGCGAACCTCGTGGAATTTCGCCTACCGCTATCCGGCGGTCGCCTGGCAGCTCTCGCTCGACGTCGAGAAGAGCCGGCCGCGGATCCGTGTCGACTCGCTCGTCGAGTTCTCGCTCCGTCCCGAAAACGTCGAGATGGACGTCACCACGATCTACGACGTCCAGCGTGCCGGCGTGTTCCAGTTGGAGTTCGACGTGCCGGCGGATTACCAGATTCGCGAGGTCGCAGGCCGCAGCGCCGCAGGGGCCGAGCCGGTGCAAGTCGATACCCACCGACTCGAAGGCGAAGCCAAGACCCGTCTTGTCGTCAATCTCGCACGAAAAGCGATCGGCAAAGTCGCCTTGGGCCTGCGGCTTCAAAAGGATCTTGAGCAGCCCGATTTGCTCGGCCCTACCGGCAGGTCGGTCAACCTGGCGGTCGACGTGCCTAGCGCGGTTTCCGCCGACATCGAACGTGCCACGGGGCGCCTAGTCATCTATGCCCCGGAAAGTCTCCGCGTCACTCCTTCGACCTCCGACGGCCTCCGCGCGATCTCGTTCCAGGAAGCGGTTGAAGGCATCGGGTCCAGCCGTCAGTCGCAAGAAAAAACCCGACCGGTACTGGCCTTTGCCTTCACCCAGGATCCACGGAAGCTCGAGCTGACCGCCGCGCGGCGCAAACCCCAGGTTACGATCCGTCAACTGCTGGTTGCGCGGGTGGATGAAGGGGTGGTCAAATACGAGGCGACGTTCTTCTTCAACGTGCTCTACAGCGGCATCAAATCGCTCCGGATCGATCTTCCCGCGGAGGTCGCCTCGGCGATCCACAACCGCACGCCGTCGGTCCGGGAGAAACCGATCGATCCGGCGCCCGAGGACCTTGTGCCGGGCGACATCGCCTGGAGCCTCACCGGCGAGACGGAGCTGATCGGCGACGGCCAGGTCCAGTTCGTCTGGGAGAAAAAGCTCGAGGGGCTTGACGTGGGCGGCAGCCTCGACTTTTTCCTCCCGGTGCTCCGTCCCCGCGGTGTCGATCGGGCGTGGGGCCAGGTGGTGCTGGCCAAAGCCGAAACGATCGATCTTGCGGTGCCGGATGAGCCCAAGGGCCTGCGTCCGATCGACCCGCAGCACGACTTGATGCCCGGCGCGTCGGTGGCCGATGCGGCTCGCGGGTTCGAATTCCACGACGACTGGTCCCTCGCCGTGACGGCCACGCGCTACAAACTCGAAGAGATCAAGCATACGAGCATCGAGCGGGCGGTAGTCCGCGCGGTGGTCACGCGGGCCCGAAAGGTCCCGGTCCAGGCGCTCTACCGGATGCGAAGTGCCCGGCAGCGCCTCGTCGTGCAGCTTCCCGAGGGAGCGACCGTCGACATGGAGCCTCGCATCGACGGCCGACCGACGACGCTCGAGCAGGGCGACCAGCGGCAGTACTTCATTCCGCTGGTCGGTTCCAGCGCAGAAGAGCCGTTTGTCCTGGAACTCCGGTACACCGTGGACGGCGACGGCCGGGTCCTGCGGCTGCCGGAGTTTCCCTTGGAACCCGCCGTCCAGAAAGTCTATCTCTGCGTTTACTTGCCCGAAGAGCGAGCCCTGCTTGCCCGAAAAGGCCCCTGGACCGAGGAGTTTCGCTGGCGGCTGGACGACAAGCTCTCCTGGAAACCCGTTTCGCATCAAGGCGACGGGCAACTGGTTGCTTGGGCCGGCAATCGGACCGACCTGGCCGACAGCTTTCCGACCGACGGACGGGCGTACGTCTTCTCCACGTTGAGTCCGGCGCCGGACGCTGAATTGCGGCTCGACTGGATCGACGAGGAGCTGCTCAGCGCGGGCGTCCTGGGAGCGGTCATCTTGTTGGGCATTCTCCTGGTTCCCGCTCCCGCCGGTGTGCGAATCCTGGCCCTGGGCATCCTGATCATTGCCGCGGTCTTTCTCGGCGTGTTTTATCCGATCCTTGCCTGGCAGTTGCTCAATGGCGTTCTGGCCGCGGGTCTGCTCGTCGTGCTGGTTCTCTGGACTCTCTGGTATCTTTTCTGGACTCGCCGGCGCGATTCCGAACCTCACGAGCCCTCCGACCCGTTTCCGCCCGACTGGCCCGGTCCGGTAACGCCGGTCGTGCCGCCTGCTGCCGCGGATCCGGGAGGACAGGTATGGCCGCCCGCAGCGTCGTCCGAATCGCCGGTCGAAGCCGAAAGCGTTGAACGCGAACGCCTTCAGAAGCCCGAACCGGAGCCGCAACCCGGAGAGGAAACCGACCGCGAGCGCGGAGGGCAAGACCATGCATAGTCATTCCCTCCAGTGTAGGCGGGCCACTCCGTGGCCCGCCATGTGCAGGCTCGCTGTAATCCTCGGCCTCCTCTTCGCCTGCGAACTCCCCGCCGCCCAACCTCCCAAAACAAAACCCCAGCCGCCAATCCGCGAGATATTCGTTCCCTTCGAAGACCTTGAGCCCCTTCTGGAAAACCAACCCCGTCGCGTTCTCGTCTCGCGCGACGAATACGAATCGCTCCTGCGCAAAGCTAAGAAAACACCGGAGACTCCCGCACCCCAGAGCGCAGCCCTCCTTTCCGCCGACTACTGCGTCCAAATCGAGCAGGACCGCGCCCGCTGGGAGGCCACCCTCGTCGTCGACGTGCTCGCCGACGGGCTCCACGCCGTCCCGCTCGATCTCGCCGGGCCGGCCTTGCGCAAAGCATCGCTCGGCGATCAGCCCGCCCCGATCGGCCGCGGCAAAGATGGCCGGCTCCTCCTCTTCGTCGAAGGCGTGGGCCGCAAGACTTTGAAACTCGAAATGGTCTCGCCCCTGGAGACGACCGCCGCCACCCAGATGCTCGCCTTCCGCGTGCCGCAACCGCCCGCCACCGCGCTGGAAGTAACCGCACCCGGCGACGTCGAGATCAAGTCGGGCGCCGCCGTCGCCAGCCGCGCCGTCGATTCGGCGGGGGGAGTCACCCGCTTCGAACTCTTGCTATCTCCCGGCGACTCGTCGCTGGTCATGACGCTCAACAGCCGCCTGCAGCGCCGTCAGCGGGCGGTTGCCGCCCGCAGCGTGCTGGTTGACGAAGTGACCGAAGCCTACGAACAGTTGCATGCCACCGTTTCGCTCGAGATCCTCCACCGGGCCGTGGACGAGTTTCGCTTCGCGGTGCCCGCCGGCTTTGAAATCCTGGAGGTCCGCTCGCCCCTGTTGTCGCGATGGGCTATCCAGCCCGACGGGGATCGGCGGTTGCTCACCGTGAAACTCCGCGAGCAGACCGTCGAACCGGTGGTGCTCGAAATCGTGGCCCAACGCACCCCGCCGGACTTCGAGGCCTGGACCATGCCGCGTCTCGAGCCGCTCGACGTCGTCAGCCATGCCGCGGTAGTCGGGCTGATCGTCCAGCAGCAGTTCAAGACCGAATCGCTCGCGTTCGAAGGTCTCATTCCGATCGACACCTTGGTACTTACCCAGGCAATCCCCGAATCGGTTCTCCGGCAGAAACCCGGGGCACCGGCCATTTCCGCCGTGGCCGCCTACTACGCCCCGCAATCCGATTTCAATCTGTCGGCCCGGTTCGCGAAACCCTCGGCGAAACTCTCCGCAGTCACCAACGTGTTGCTGGTGATCGAAGATCGTGGGCTGAAGGTCCGCGGCGGCGCGCTTCTGTCGTCCGACGCGGAGAAGCTTTTTGGGTTCGACCTGTCCGTGCCGGCCGGCTGGCACGTCACCGGCGTCACCGCGGCCGAAGAAAAGCCGCTGCCCTTTGAACCCGGAGGATCGCCGGACCAGCCCGGCCGCGTCCGCGTCCGGCTACCGCAAGCCGTGGCCGCAGGCCATGCTTACCGTGTTTACTTCGAGGCCGAAAACACGCCGGCCGCCTGGCTCGACGCCTGGGAAACCCGCTCGCTCGAGTTTCCGGTGTTCGCGGTGGCCGGGGCGGAGGACGACACCGGCGCGCTGGCCGTCAACGTCCGCAACGATCTGGCCGTCCGACCCGAGAAGCTCGACCGGTTGACTCCGTTGGACGATTCGGAGAAAGACCGTTACGGGTTCGGCGGCGTCGCGACCGATCTCGTGTATCGCTACGACGGCCAGCCGTACCACGCCACGCTCGCTCTCGAGCGCACTCGCCCTTACCTGACGGCTCGCACCTGGTCGTTCCTGCGGATCGAACCCGACGCGCTGGTGGCCCATTACGAGATGGCGTACGACGTCCGCGACGCCCGCACCGACCGGCTCGCTCTCCTTTTGCCCGAAACCACGCCCGATGTGCTCTCGATCCGCGGCCTCGACGGCCTGCATCTGAAAGAGCACGTCAACCGCGGGCCCCACGATGGCCGACGGCGGTGGGAAGTCCTCCTCGCCGAGCCCCGCCGCGACCGACTCCGTCTGGCCGTCGATTTCACCGCGCCGCTTGCCGAAAAAGACTTGAAGGAGCTGGCCCTGCCGATCGTAGAGGCCGGCGACGTCGCCTATCAGTCGGGACTGGTGGCGGCGGAGGGAAACGCGGAGTTGCACGTCGAGCTGGTTGCATCCAAAAAGGCCCGCCGGGTAGACGTCGGAGAACTCGTCGACGCCGAGTATCAGCCCGGCCGACGCCTTCTGGGAGTGTTCGGATTCGTCGGCAAGCCCGCCGTCATTGCGGCCGATGTCGCGCGCCATCCGGGCTACGGCCTCGATCCAGCCATCGTCCAGAATGCCGTGCTTGTAACGCAGCTTTCCGCCGAAGGCACCAGCCAGACCGCGGCGACCTTTCAACTTCGGTCAAAATCGCAGTACCTTGCGGTCCAGTTGCCCCACGGTTCCGAGCTCTGGTCGGCGGATCTCGACGGGGTGCCGATCAAGCCGCAGCGCGAAGGCGAAAGCCTCCTGGTCGGTCTTCCCGTAGCGACGGCCGAAGCGATCTGGACGCTGAGTATCGTCTATCAGACGCCCGTTTCCCCGTTATCTCTGGGCGGCACGCTGGAGCTGGCCGGCCCTCAATTGCTCTTGCGCGGCGACGGCGAGACACCGGCCGTGGAACTGCCGGTGGCCGACCTCGTGTGGCGATTGACGCCTCCGCCAGGCTATCGCGTTGTTCGATCCGACGGGACGGTTTCCATTGCCGCGTCTCCGCCTGAACCAGCCGCCATCCGCTTGATCCGCGCAGTCGCTGCGACCGCACTGTGGAGCCCTGGACCGGGCTACTGGATGCCGGGCATCCGGGCGCGATATGCGGCCACGGAGTCTGCGTCTCCTTACTATTTGAGCGACGAGTCGGGCTATGCCGTGGGTGCTGCTGCGGACGATCCCTTCGCAGCTCCTGAAGCAGCGGAGAGCCGAGCACTCGAGAGGAAAGGCGAAGAGATTGAGTTGCTTAGGGAACGCTCAGGGGGACAACCACCCATGCCCTCTTCAGTCCGCGAGCAGGCCGGTCGCCGGTACATGCTCGAAATGCCCTCCGCCGCCCCCGGCATGGGCGGCCGGCCCGGCCCGGCTTTGCAGCCCGCAGCGCCGGGCGAGCCTCAAGCACCCGCTGTCGAAAGCAAACCCGCCGCTCCGCCCCAGGCCGCCCCGCCCGCACCCGCGAAGCCGATTTCGCGCAGAGACCGCCTCAGCGGCGTGCGCAGCCTGAAGATCGACCTGGAGCAAACGCCCGACGGCGCAAACGTCGTGGAATTCCAGGGCCTCGGCCGCGAGCCCCGGTTGACCGTTGCCATGGTCAGCCATCCTCGATTCGAGACCGCCGGTTGGGCAACGGCGCTGCTGGTAATCCTTGCCGGGTTGGCACTGACCGATCGCTCGGCCTTCGTCAAGACGCTTTGGATTCTCCTGGTCGCCTTACTGGGAACACTGATTCCGCTTATCCCCGGACTCGAATCCACAGCCGAGCCGGCCAACATGGCGGTCGGCGCGGCCGCTTTGCTCGTGCCGTTTTATCTTCTGATCGGCGCGATCCGCTGGTTCGCCAACTTGTTCCATCGCAGAAGAACGAAGGCAGCACCCGCCACAGCCATTGTCGCAGCCGTTTTCACTGGCCTGTGCGCGGGCTACCCGGCCTCGGCCGAACCCCCGAAGCCCGACCAGGCCAATGCCGCGGACCGCTTCGTCGTTCAGGTAGTCCAGCCGCCCCAGCCGGTTCAAGTCCCCGACGACGCGATTCTGGTCCCCTACGATCCCGAGTGGCAGACCGGTGTCCCGACCGTTAACAAGATCCTGGTTCCCTACGCCAAGTACGTGGAACTCTGGAATCTGGCCCATCCCGACGAGAAGCTGGAAACCACCAGGCCGCCGGCCGAATTCGCGCTGGCCGGTGCGTCGTACTCGGCAAAGCTGGCGGGCGAACAGTACCTGACCGTCGAAGGCCAACTCCTCGTCGACGTCTTCGTCGACGAGTCGGTCGTTGTTCCCTTCAGCCTCGCTGGAGGCGTCCTCTCTCATGCAGATCTGGATGGAAAGCCCGCTCGCTTGCGTGTCGTTGACTCAGCCCCCAACCCGCCGCCGCAACAAGTCCAACAACAGGCAGCAGCCCCCGTCGCTCAGCAGTCGCGGCCGACGCCTCGCCCGCTTTTGGTCCTCAACGTCGTGGGCAAAGGACGCCACCAACTCAACCTCTCGATCCGCATCAAGCTCGACCGCCGCGGCGGATGGCGAGTGGCCCAGGGGGCTCTCCCTTCGGCTCCGGCCACGGCCCTGTCCCTGACCGTTCCGCAGCCCGGCACCGAAGTGCGGCTATCGCGGGTCGCCGACCGCCAAAGC
>JAXGMN010000102.1:0-22482 GCA_040768665.1 Thermoguttaceae bacterium | reverse complement strand
ACATGTACAGCGTGTTTTTGTCGGGCAACGGTCCGCTGGTAAAAATCCTCCAGGAGGCACTTGCGCGAGACAAGGTCGCACGTGAAAAAGCTGCTGGCCGAACGGTCAAGAAACACGTCGCTCGAAGCGAAGTCAAAATGTTCATTCAAAACGTCCATCACTATCGGGACGAATGCCTGCGTGATCCGAACCCACCGGTGGACCATGTCGCGTTGTTCGACGAAGCCCAACGGGCGTGGAACCGCGAGCAGACCTCGACCTTCATGCGGCAGAAGAAGGGACAAGCCAGTTTTGATCAATCAGAGCCGGAGTTCCTGTTGTCCTGCATCGATCGACATCCGGATTGGGGCATCGTAGTCTGTCTGGTTGGTGGCGGACAGGAAATCAACACTGGCGAGGCCGGCATCAGCGAGTGGATCGTTGCCCTCAATCAACGCTTTCCCCATTGGCGCATCCACATTTCTGATCGCCTGGCGGACGCAGAATTCGGTGCGGGCGAAGTTCTTCGAGAGTTGGCATCTCGCAAGGATGTTTACTACGACCCGCGGTTGCACCTCTCGGTCTCGATGCGGTCGTTTCGAGCTGAACACGTGTCGCAGTTGGTAAAGCAACTGCTCGATTTGGATGAAGCGGGCGCGAAAGAAACACTGCGACAAATCGCTGAACGGTACCCGATCGTGCTCGCACGCGATCTGAATAAGGCCAAAGCGTGGTTGCGCCGCAAAGCACGCGGCAGCGAACGGTACGGCATCGTTGTCTCGTCGGCTGCCTACCGGCTCAAGCCGCTGGCAATCGAGGTTCGGCTGAAGCCGGATCCCGTGCATTGGTTCTTAGCCGGTAAGGACGACGTTCGCTCGTCGTACTACTTGGAAGACGTTGCAACCGAGTTCGAGATTCAGGGACTCGAACTGGACTGGGTGTGCGTCACTTGGGACGCTGATTTTCGTTACTCGACGTCCGGCTGGAGCCATCACGCATTTCGCGGGGACCGATGGCAAAGGATCAACAAAGCGGACCGAAAGCTCTACCAAAAGAACGCCTATCGGGTGCTATTAACTCGCGCACGACAGGGAATGGTAATCGTCGTTCCATCTGGCGACACGGCGGATCCGACTCGCGATCCGAGTTTTTACGACCCGACCTTCGAATACTTGAGAAATACGGGGCTTGAAATCTTGGACTGATAAGGAGGTGGGCGGGCGAAGTTGAAGTCAGCCGTCCACGAACTTCTGCAAGAGACGGCACCAAATGGGCTCACGAACGCCGAGATTGGCAGGAGCTTGGGTATCTATGCCGGACACATTGGGCATGAAGGGCATATCTCACGAACGCTGTTGGCTATTATGGAAAGCGAGGGTGTGGTAGAACAAGACTGCGAGTCGAAGCGTTGGACACTTCGGTCTCTTGTCTTGACAGAGCCAATTGCGGCAAATGTCCAGACGATTCGCAACAAGTAGTTGATTCTATTCTCCTAATGGCAGCTCTTCGCAAATCAATAAGGAAGCCGGGACATCGCTCGTGGGCCGCCAGAAACTCGCCGGTTCCCGGCAGCCACCGGGGCGACACCATGTCTCCGGAGACGCGCAGTAGAGTCATGGCCCGGATCAAGGGTAAGGATACGCATCCGGAACGGACCATTTGCACTGAATTGCGAAGACGAGGTGTCTACTTCGCAAAGCACGTCAAGGACCTGCCCGGGCGCCCGGACATCGTCTTCCGTCGAGCAAAGCTGGCAGTCTTTGTCGATGGAGATTACTGGCACGGCTGGCGTTTTCCGCTTTGGGAGCACAAGCTATCTCAGAAATGGCGGGACAAAATTGCTGCAACGCGCGAGAGAGATTGCCGCAACTTCAGGAAGTTGCGGCAGCTTGGATGGAAGGTTCTGAGGATTTGGGAGCATCAGATCGATAACGACCCTGAGAACTGCGTTGCGCGAATCCTTGCTGCGCGACAGCAGCAACTCGCGCGACGTTCAGCCGAAAGTCGTGAATGCGTCTCGCAAAACCGTCATTGACAGTGTCCCACAACTCGAAGCAGTGCTCGTCCAATGACCAACGGACTTTCCCGGTCGGGCGGATCGGCCGGCAAGTCACCGCCGAGAGGATGGGCGAGTCGGGTCGCGCTTCGGCACTGCTTGGGATTGTAGGGCGATCTACTCGGATAGGAGAGAGTGGCGGAGTGGACCTGCTTGCCTGGAGGCACGGCGTGTGGGGAGTAGCTCGATCTCGGCGAACCGGCAGCAACATTTCTCCCTCGCGAACTGGCAACGAATCGGTTCGACGTGTTGGGAATCGAGTTGGCGCATGCGACACTGGTGGAAACCTTGCCGTCGCACCATAAAGACCCTTTCGATCGCTTGCTCGTTGCTCAGACGATTGTCGAGAAGTTACCACTCGTCAGCGCTGACGCCGTGTTCGATCAGTACGGCGTGACACGGCTATGGAAGTAATTTCAGAACCGAATCGATCTGGGCGGCCTGCCTGGTGCATGGCGCATCGACTCCGCACCGGGAGGATGTTACTTTCAGGATTCGCGGACGACGGTGTGCGGCCCAGGTGCCGGCGCAGTCCGCCGAACCACCATTTCCAACCTCTTGACGAAAGACCACCGTATGATCAATCGACGCAACTTCCTGGCCGCGGCAGGCGCCACGGGGCTGGCAATGCACGGATACACGACCACTCTGGCCGCCGACGCGACCGGCGAGCGGCAGATCTATGAACTTCGGCAATATCACATCGATACCCCGGAGCAAAGGCAACGCCTCGACGCGTACCTGCGGGAGGCCGCGATCCCAGCGTTGAACGGCATTGGGATCAAGCCGGTGGGCGTCTTCTACCCCGCGGAAGATCTCAGCCCGGTCTACGTCCTGTTGCCGCACAAGTCGACCGAGTCGGTCATCACCAGCACGCAGAAGCTCCTCGCCGACAAGGAATATCTCAACAAGGGAGCCGACCTCCTGAACGCGGCCGCCGATCAGCCCGCGTTTCGGCGGATCGAGAGTTCGCTGCTATTGGCTTTTAAGGGGATGCCGAAACTCGAGACGCCGATCCAGAAACCGGACCGGATCTTTCAACTCCGCATCTACGAGAGCCCGAGCGTCAAGACGGGCCAGAAAAAGATCGAGATGTTCAACGATGCCGGGGAGATCGCCATCTTCCGCCGCGTCGGACTCCACCCCGTGTTCTTTGGCGAAGCGATTGTCGGCCCGAAGCTGCCTAACCTGACCTATATGCTCGTATTTGAGAGCGAAGACGAGCGCGCCGCCAACTGGAACAAATTCCGCAACGATCCCGATTGGCTGCGACTCCGCGGGATGCAGGAGTATTCCGACAAGGCGATCCTCAGCGGTATCACGAACCTTCCGCTCAAACCGGCGGAATACTCGCAGATCTAGTAGCGAACCATGCGACCGTACCTTTATCTGATCGTCGGTTTTGTCCTCCTCCCGCACGTCGCCGCACGGGCCGCGGACGAATCTCCCTGTCTGACCGGCAAGGGGCCGGCAAAGATCCTGGCTGTCCGGCCCAACACCACCGAACCGCCCGTCTTCTCGAAGTTCGAACTGGCGATCGATCTGGAAGCAGAGTACACGAATCCCTTCGACCCTGCCGACGTGGCCCTGGAGGCTCACTTCATCACGCCCGCCGGCCGCGAGCAGGTTGTCCCGGGCTTCCTCTACTGGCAGTGCGAGCGGAGCAAGCAAGGCCGAGAGAGGCAGTGGGAGCAGGTGCGGCACACGGGCGACGCCGACTGGCGAGTGCGCTACTGCCCGACCGTTCCCGGACAGTACCGCTACTGGCTCGTCCTCGAAGACGGCAGCACCCGTGTCCAAACGCAGCCCGCGACGTTCCAAGCCGTTGCCTCGAGCCACTCCGGCATGGTCCGTATCGCCAAAGCCAACCCGCTCTCCTTCGAGCACGACGACGGTTCGCCCTACTTCGCCATCGGCGAAAACGTCTGCTGGCCCGGACCGCTGGGCACGTTCGACTACGACAACTATTGGACGAAGTTGGCCGACCACGGCGCGAACTACGCCCGCTTGTGGATCGGCCCTTTCGACGTTTTCACGCTCGAGCGGGTCGCCCGCGGCGCATCGGATCCGGCGGGGCTCGGCCGCTACGACCTGCTCAATAGTTGGCGGCTGGACTACGTCGTCGACTTGGCCGAGCAGAAGGGGCTGAAGCTTATGTACTGCATCGACTCGTTCAACTCGCTGCGCATCAAGCCGCAGCACGCGATGTGGGACCGCTGCCCCTACAACGCGGCCCATGGCGGGCCCTGCCGCCGGCCGGAAGAATTCTTCACCGACTCCACCGCCCGGGAGCTCTTCAAACGCCGGCTCCGCTACATCGTCGCCCGCTGGTCCTACAGCCCGGCGATCCTTTCCTGGGAGTTCTGGAACGAGGTGAACATCATCGAAACCTACGTAAGCGAGGATTCGGTCGCGTGGCACCGCGAGATGGCCCGCTACCTTCGCGATCTGGACCCGTACGATCATCTGATCACGACGAGTTGGGCCGGCACGGAAGGCGATCCGGCGGTCGACGCACTGCCGGAGATGGACTATATCCAGAGTCATCAGTATGGAGCCCGCGATGCCGCGACTTTCATGATCGAGGTCTGCCGCGAGAAGACTCGCCGCTTCGGCAAGCCTCACTACTTCGGCGAGTTCGGCACAGGCACCGAGGCCGAGGGAACCCGCGAAGACTCCGACGGCATCCACCTGCACAACGGACTCTGGTCCGGGGTCGTCTCAGGTGCGGCGGGCACCGCCATGCTCTGGTGGTGGGACAGTTACGTCGAGCCCAAGAACCTCTACCACCATTTCCGCCCCGTGGCCGAATTCGTCCGCGACGTCCCCTTTCACAAGCTCGACTACCGCCCGGCCGAAATCGCCGCAGTCGACTACGCCGGCCCCCCTCCTCCGCCGCGCCGCGAAGACCTCACAGTCCATCCGACCCGCGGAAGCTGGGAGCCGGCCCCGTTCAACGAACCGGTCTTGGTGGCGGTCCACCGCGATGGGCGGATCGAGGGCGGCGACCGGCTCGCACGGGTGCTCCATGGCGTGCGAAACCATCGCAAGCTGCACAACCCGGCGACGTTCCGCGTCGACTACCCTGAGCCGGGGCAGTTTATTGTGGAAGTCAACGGCGTCTCCGGCCACGGTGGAGCGAAGCTCAAGGTTTACCTCGACGGAAGTCTGAAACTCGACAAAGATCTTGCCGACAGCGACTCGTCCACCAAGACCCTGACCCAGTACGACGGCGGCTACCCGATCGACATCCCCGCAGGTCGGCACGAGGTCCGCGTGGTCAACGACGGCAACGATTGGCTCTTCGTCGGCTATCGTCTGCCTGGGTATCGCTTCCGGGAGGACCCCGGCGTGCAGGCCTGGGGGCTTGTGGCTGACCGCGCCGCCTCCGGCCAACCGGCGGTCCTCCTTTGGATCAAGAACGAGCGTTATACCTGGTACAATCATAACCACGGGGAAACCCTTCGTACCATTCCGGCGACCCGCATGACACTTGTCGGCGTACCCGACGGCCGCTACAGGATCGAATGCTGGGACACCTATACCGGCCAGGTGACCGCTTGTGACGAGGCCGTCGCGAAGACGGGAAAGCTCGTCCTGCCCGTTGCGCCGTTGGCCAAAGACGCAGCGTTCAAAGTAATTCGGCAGTGAGGCCCGTGTCGTTCGGTTCAGAGGGCAGCCAACAGCGGTGCAGCCTTCACCAGAATGCCGTCGCGACACAGCAGTTGAACTCGATACAGGCCTCATAGTACTCTTCACAGAAGAACGAAGTGAAATCCCCTATCGCCGAGCAGTGGAAAACTCCGATACCGCAGGACGCACGGGTCCCTACAATTGCGTTCGAGTCACAGCGCTCGCCGGTATCGTACCCGGATTTGCGTCTCTTTTTCGGGGGAGGTAGCTGCCATGTCCCGGCTGTTTTCGTGGAAAACTCTGTCGGGTGCCGCGGCCATAGCGGCATGCGCGGCCTCGTCGCTGGTCCTCTCCGCAGTCGGGCAGCCGGCTCGAAATACCATCGCCCACACGGGGGCCGACACCTGCACCCAATGCCACGCCCGACACCGCCACGGACAGCATCCGGAATACGACAAACCTCAGTCGCCGGGTGAAGGGGCTTCGGTGTCGCCCGATTCCTGAAATTCTGCTCGGCGCCCTTGTTGCTGCCCGACGTACGAGTTCGGCTACGGGCAACTTGTTGTTATCTACCGCTCCCTCGCGCTGAGGCTGGCAGGCACTTCCGGTTCCCTGAAGGACGGGTAGCATGGCACGTATTCTTCTTTTCCTATCATCCTGGCCGGTGCCCGATCTTAGCAGCCGGGCCGCTTGATCACGTAGCGGGTGGGTTACAAAAAAAGGGGGCCGAAGTGGGCCCCCACAAGAGTTGCGGTTCTCGACTACATGGTCAACAGCACCGAGTCGATCACGTGGATCACGCCGTTGGCGGCTCGGATGTCGGTCTTGACGACATTCGACTTGTCGATCGTGACTTTGCCGCCATCGACGGAGATACTCAATTCAGACCCCTGAGCTGTCTTGGCCTTTGAAAGCTTGACGACATCGGCAGCGAGCACCTTTCCTGGAACCACGTGGTACGTCAAGATCTTGACCAGCTTGTCCTTGTTCTCGGGTTTCAGCAGGTCTTGGAGAGTTCCCTCCGGAAGCTTCGCAAAGGCTTCGTCCGTGGGCGCGAATACCGTGAACGGGCCTTGATCCTTGAGGGTATCAACGAGGCCTCCGGCCCCCAAAGCGGCCGCCAAGGTGTTGAAGCTGCCCGCCGCCACTGCGGTATCGACGATGTCCTTTTGCTTGCACGTCGATGCGGGGCAAGTATCGCCGCCTCGCACCGAGGAACCACTCAAAATCATCATCACGACCGCGGCCAATCCAAAATCAAACCGTCTCATCACAAACTCCTTTACGTGGGTTGAATGCGGCTTGCTTGACGCCGCACCGTTGTCCGAACTAGGAGATTGTTCGATACCCGACGGCAGACGGTTTCACACGCCGGCAAATTTTTTTTGGACGGAACGGGCACAACCCCACTTTCGCAAATGTCGTGCTGGGTGGCCCACCAGGAGCCCCTGGAGTAGGATAGTCAATAAGGACAATGCAGCCGTCGCGGTGGGCGGTATTGCCGTTGTAACCGTTCACGGGGCGGAAGAGAGGGGACAGGTCCATGTTTTCGGCCAACGTCTTTGACGCCAAAACACTCGAATTGGCCGAAAAATGGACCAGTCCCCAGCCGCCCCGTGAACGGTTACTTGCCGTTCTTCCTGTGGCAGGAGATGCTTCCTATGAGCGAATCTGACCGATTACACGTGCCCGCGGCCGCAAAGACGGGAATCGATTCGGAGTCCAAGCAGTCGGATCTCGTCTCGCGGATCCAGCATTTGGTTCGTGAGCGGCCGTACGGCGTCCTGTGCACGCAGGGCCGGTCGCCAGGCAGTACTCGATGCCGTCCGATTGGTCTGGGCTTCTTTATGGTCCGATGCTGCCATGCTTTACCGGCAAGAACTCGGCCTTGATCCGGGGCGAAGTCGGATGGCGGTGTTGGTGCAGGCCATGCGAACGGAAGCGGTGTCGGGTGTTGCATTCGGATGCGATCCGCGGCAGCTTTCCCGTGAGATTGCGATCGTGGAAGCGGTTCCCGGGCTCTGCTCGGGACTCGTCGACGGGCAAGTCGATCCCGACCGATGGCACCTGCGAAGGTCCGACGGGACGATCGTCGAGTGGCGTGCGGGTCGCCGGGACGCAGCGGGCACGCCACTGCCGCTCCTGGAAGAGCAGGATCTGAGCCATTTGCTTGGCGTGCTGACGGATGTGGAATCGCTCTTCGCTTGGGTGCCGGATATCGAGTGGACGGGGCACCGAGAGCGATTCACTCTGCTCCAGGCCAGGCCGGTCACCGGTCCGGCCTCGGATGGCGAGGACGAGCGGGGTTGGTATCTCACATTGCGCCCCGGAATGGTCCGCCTGCGCAAGCTGCGAACCCGCGTTGCCGAAGAGTTGATTCCAGCACTCGAGGCGGAAGGAACGCGGCTGGCCGCGGAGGATCTGGAAAACCGCACCGATGAGGAATTGGCCTCCGCCATCGAGGATCGCATGGCCGCGGTCCAGCGCTGGAAAAAGACATACAGGGACGAATTCATCCCGTTCGCCCACGGTGTTCGCCATTTGGCCGTCTACTACAACGATGCGGTGCGCCCCCAGGATCCTTACGAGTTCGTTGGCTTGTTGCAGGGCGAAGATCTGTTGGCAACGCAACGGAATGCCGCCCTTCGTGGACTCGCGGACCAATTAAGGCGGAATCCGCCACTGCGCGAGGCCAGCCGGCGAAGTCCTGGTTTGCGACGCCATCCAGCCGATGATGACCCATCTGGTTCCCCTCGCCTCGGCGATCGTGGAGCGGCGCGGGGGCATGCTTATTCACGGGGCCATTATCGCCCGCGAATTGGGAATACCCTGCGTCAACGGCATCCCCGACGCTGTGAATCTGCTCAACGACGGCGATTTGGTGACCGTCGATGGCTACCTGGGCATCGTCACCGTCGGCACACCCGATTTTGACTTGGAGCTGGCAATGGCTTAATCTCGCCGAACTGGAGAATCGAAGAATTGCCACACCGTTCCGTCGGTGCGATGGAAGCTGCAGCGGTTGTCCACTACTGTTTTTTGAGCATGGTCGATGCGGCGCGATCTGTCAAACAGGTTTTTTTGGCCAGGGAGGTGAGGAGAAGCTCGACAGGCAGGCGGGGCCGGGGAATTCTTCGACAAGACGGCTTTTCCGGGATTTTGGTCGGGCGCAACCCAGGGGCGTAAGCAGATGGCGGCGGGCACTCTGCCGGGATACACTGGGGTCCGTGCCGTGGAAACGTCGTTTTCGGAAGAGAAAGCATGCCGCCTGCAAAAAAGCCCAGCGTTGCCCAAGCCGAACTGTTCCGCAAGCAGACGATCGGCCCCGATGGTCCGGGCACCATCCTCCGCGATTTTGAGAGCCTCTTGGATTTCATCGGCCCCGAAGGGTTGCGGACGACGGGGAAGTACCACTTCCTGCCGTTGAATCGCCTCCTGGAGCTCGACGCGAAGATGGCGAAGCCGCTGCGGCCGGCGTTGAGCCGTCCTCAGCAGAGGTCGTTCCCGCACCTTACGGGCCTCTATCTGCTGCTCCGCACAACAGAGCTCGCCTTGGCGAAAGGCGAAGGGCAAGCCGGCCGCCTGGTCCTCAACCCGGCGATGGTCGACCAGTGGCGGACGCTAAACTGGACGGAGAAGTATTTCAATCTGCTCGAAGCCTGGCTGCGATTCGCCTCTCGGGAGACGCTTGGCGGGCGAGAGAGCGGACTCTTTACGGACGATTGGATGTATGATGCGGTGTCCGTGTGGCGGAGGATACCGCCCGGCGGCATCACCTTCGAGAAGGGCGCCCGCAGCGAGGGATTCCTCTACAGTTCCTCCCGGACTTGCTCGGTCGCTCTGCTGGAGATGTTCGGAATGGTGGAGGCCGACACCGCAAAGCCCAAGCAAGGCGAAGCATGGCGGATCCTGGCACTCCGCCGATCCCCTTGGGGAGAGGCCCTCCTGGATCTACTCCTTCCCGAATATCCCGACGAGATTCTGCAAACGCCGGAAGTCGTCGTCGGTTTCGGGCATTGGCAAGGTCTGTTGGCGGAGTGCTTTCCCGATTGGCGCAACAATCTCCATTTCCCCGAACTCGAGCTTCGCAATGGCGTCTTTGTCTTCCAGGTCTCGATTGCCGACGTGTGGCGGCGAATCGCCATCCCGGCGGAAGGCAGTCTGGAAGACCTCGCCTGGGCGATCATCCAGGCGTTCGAGTTCGATGGCGAACATCTCTTTGAGTTCATCATTCGGGAACCGGACGGCACCACCACGAACGTGGTGCGTCCCGAAATAGAAGGCGAAGCGTTCACCGACGAGTACGCGATCGGCTATCTCCCAATCGAAGAAGGCGACCGTATGGTGTTCCGCTACGACTTTGGCGCGGACTGGGAGTTTCAGGTACGGCTGGAGGAGGTCAAACCTCCGGACCCGGAGATGCAAGGCCCGGCACTGGTCGAGTCGCATGGCGAGGCGCCGCCGGAGTACGATTGCGACGACTGGTGAACGACGGAGTGTGGCCCACCCGGCGGCGGCTTCCGAGCGGTGCCGTCGAACCGAAATAGCCCGACCCGGCAAAACCGGCGACGGGTTCACGCCTGGCCCTGGCCTGACCAAGAACTCGCCCCCGTCGAGCATCAACACGCGGCCCAAGGGACAGGCCCATCCTGAGAAGCCGGACGTCCACGATCGAGGAGATCTGGGGTCAGACCGGGATTAGGGATTAGTGTTGCAGGAATAGGGTGATAGGAAAAATGATTTCCCACGGCCGCTGAGTCTAGCCCGGAAGAATAGGGTGGTCAGGGGTGCAAGAAGGCGGCCGCGGCCGGCGCCTTCGCTTCTTACCCCCGGCACGGCAGCAAGCGCCCCAGGACGCTCTTTGGGAGCTCTCGGACAGTTCGGTGATGGTTGGTCGGACCCAGATCAACGGCGAATCCCGCAGTTGGCACGCACCGTCCCTGTGCCCAGCGCGTGGGCGGGCAAAATCAGAACGTCGCCCAGAAGGTCGCTTCGTCCACGTAGGTGAGTTCCGCCGGCTCGTCGGAAGGCGACGCCAAGTGGTCCGACAAGCCATCGCCGACGTGGACGGAAGCATTCTCGCTCGGCGGTCCCCGCGGCGGCGCCGCTTCCCAAAGACCGCAGTGACGCAGAATCTTCTCGATCACCTCCTGCTGCGGCGGCTCGATGAATGCAATCACCTTCATCTGGCCACCACACTGCGAACAAACCAGCGGATCGAACTCGTACACCCGCTTGATCAGCATCGCCCAAGTCTGGCTCGAGCGGCTTCGCGTCCGGACCCCTGCCGCCTCGGGACCGGACGACGCGGGCGGCAATTCTGCCGCGCGTGCGGCTTCCGCTGCCTTCGCACGCACTCCACGTGCCTTGTTGGAATACCAGCCATAGTACCGAACGAGATGCGATCCCTTCGGCGGAATGTGCTGCGTGAACTCGGCCAGGAAATCCAGCGGCGAGAGGATCTGGAAGTTCCGCTTCACCCCGCGCCCCAGGCCCGCGTCTTCCGGATCGGGAAAGGCTCGACAAGCATCCTTTTCCGCCTTGTAGACCACCTGCCCGCTGCTGGTCACCTCGACGAGGCGCGAGAGGCTAAAAGGGCAACGCGTCATGTACTGCACCACGCGCTCAATCCCCGCTTGATCCTCCGCGGCCAAAAACACCGACTGATCGACACTGAACCCGCTGTGCGGCCAGCTCCGCATGTTCTCGACCACTTCCGGCTCGATCTTGCCCTCGGCCAGATACAGGGCAAACACTGCCTCCTGCCACGCCGCGAGTAGCCGCTCCTTATCCAACTCGGGTACTTCCAGAAACTCGCCCTCGCGCGTAAACGCCCCACACGTGACCAGCGTGTGCATGTGTGGATGAAGCCCGTCGCTTCCGCTGGTTGACTGCGCGGAGGCGGCGGGCCCGTCTGGATACCTGCTTTTGCGAGGCAGGCTCTTCCGATACCCACGGAGAAGCGTCGTCGGCGTTGGTGGCTTATCTGTACATGGTGTGGGATTCCTCACGGAGGCTTGGGATCCTCGTGGCAACGCGGGGCGCTACGCAACGCACCGCGTTGGTGTTGCATGGGAAGGCGGTGCGTCGCAAGTGGGCTCTCATGAAGGGGTTTAAGGGCGGTGGATGACCGCCGACGCGAACCATCATTGTGAGGAGGTGTTGCATCGGGCGACGAGCGTTTAAAGGCGAAGGCGGGTGGGGATTTTGGGGGCGATGTTGGGCGGTTGAGGAGAAGAGGTCGGTTTGCCGGGCGGCGAAACAGGGCGAGGAGCCGCGTCTGCCGAAACCGGCGGCTGTTAAGAAGGCGGCGGCCCGGGAAGGGCGTAGTGGCTGGGGCTTCGTGTTCATCGGTTTACCTGTACGCATCATCATGGACGATGCGGCGCCGGATGGTCAAGCGGTTTTTTTAGGCCAAGGGCGGAATTTTTGGGATCCAGGGTCAAGCGGCACTTTGGCGGACGGCCCACGGAGCGTGGGTGCTACTTTCTTGTCCTTTCAACGGGGCGGCTGGGCTGGTAGAATCTGTTCACCAGAGGAGGGGAATCGCTGTGCCTGTCGAACGAAAACCGCTGTTTCGCCCGGATGTGGTGCGGGCGCATTTGGCCGGGTTCCGGTTGCCGGCGGAGGTTGAGGATTGCCGGGAGAGCCTGGAGCATTGGGCGAAGCTGAGCAGGGTCGGGACGGGCGGTATACGAACTCGCGGGAAAGGCACGTGGACGTGGATGCGGAGTTCGGCAAATTGCCGAGCGGTGCCCCAATGGAAATCGATCACCTCGTCCCCGAATCGCTGGGCGGGCTTACCGAAGAAGAGAACCTTTGGCTGGCCTGTTCTCTCTGTAACGATCATAAATCGGACCGTGTTTCCGCTCTGGATCCGAACACCGGCGAGATCGTGCGATTGTTCAATCCCCGCCATCAAGTATGGAACGAGCACTTTAGCTGGACGGAAGCGGGTGACCGGGCGGCTGGTTCGGGCTCGTGCTGCGGCTTTGCTCAAAGCGCGCGGATATGATGTGAGCGATTTGGCACTACCTCAACTTCCAAGACAAGTAGTCCTGACTGCCATCGGCGAAGCGCGAACGTCAACGCCGTGCGGTTGGTATCGAAAAGAAGAACCCAGCAGCTGTACGGAAAAAGCCTGACGCCTTCGCCGATTTCCGGCGCAGGTCTAAGCGTGGCAGTCACCGAAAGTTCGGCGAGTTTCTCCGCCTGGGCAATCCGTTCGTCAATGATGCGATCCGCGCTGACAGGGCGACGTTCCACGAAGGCGATGTGAAATGCGATGTCTTGCAGGTCGCATTCCGCGGCTTCCGACCGGCGGGCGGCAGGCATCAGTCACAGTTCTCGTGCGGGCGAGACGTCTGCGGACCGCACTCTTGGTATGCTCCGCGTCGAATGGGCCGGCTCGGCCGGCGGCGATCTGCTCGTCGGCCTCGCGGACCATGTCGCGAAGCTCTTGAAGCCCTGGCTGGCGTCGCTCCAGGTAGCGATCGCCTCGCGAAGAACGTCGTCTTCCGACTCGAAGTGGCCGCTTTCCATTTGAGCGCGGACTCGCTGTTGAATGTCTGGAGGAATGGGTAGGACACGAGCATCACTCCTTTCCTTCGCCTGCAGGGTATTCTACCTCGAAGCTGGACGCCGAGGAATCGTTCGCAACTTCAGGCCCCTTCCACCCGGGCGGCTGGGCTGGTAGAATCGGTTCGCCAGAGGAGGGGAATTGCTGTGCCTGTCGAACGAAAACCGCTGTTTCGCCCGGACGTGGTGCGGGCGTATGGCTGGGTTCCCGTTGTCGACGGAGGTTGAGGATTGCCGGGATAGCCTGGAGCATTGGGCGACGCTGATCGGGTCGGGACGGGCGGATGGGTTCAAAGAGCAGGAGCTGTTGCCGGATTTTCTGACGGATGTCTTTGCGGGCTCTTGGGTTACCGGCGGCCGGCGGACGGGGGCGAGCGGTATACGATCTCGCGGGAGAAGCACGTGGAGGTGGACGGGAAGTTTGCCGACGCGGTGCTGGGCGAGTTCGGCACGAGCGCGGGCGGGAGCGAGAAGTTTCTGGTGGCGGCTGGAGGAAGGGGCCGGAAGGATCCGCTGGAGCGGCCGTACGGCGGGCGGCGGATGTCGGCGGTCGACCAGGGGTATCGCTACGCGATCAATCTGCCGTGCGACTGGATCGTGGTGACGTCGATCCGGCAGACGCGGCTGTACTTCAAAGGAGCCGATCAGCAGACGTACGAACGGTTCGACACCGAGGATCTGTTTGACGATCCGGAGCAGCTCAAGCGGTTCGTCTTTGTGCTGGGGGCGGAGCGGGTGGTGCCGGCGGCCGGGCGGTGCCATTTGTACGAGCTGATCGAGGAGTCGGAGAAGGTCGGGCGGGATTTGACCAAGGAGTTCTATCTCCGCTACGCCGATATCCGGCAGGACGCTTTTGAGCGGATCTCGCGCGACAACCCGCGGGTGGCGCGGCACGACGTGCTCACGGCGACCCAAAAGCTGTTGGACCGGATCCTGTTTTGCGCGTTCTGCGAGGACCGGGGGCTGTTGCCGACGGACACGATCCGCAAGACGTACGAGCACCGGGATCCGTACAGCCCGCGGCCGATCTGGGAGACGTTTCGGGGGCTGTTTCGGGCGATCAACCTGGGCAACGCGGCGCTGGGGATCCACGCGTACAACGGCGGGCTGTTTGCGGAGGATCCGCTGTTGGAGAGCCTGGCGATTTCGGACGAAGTATGCGCCTACTTCCGCGAGTTGGGCGACTACGACTACCGCCCGGCGTACCAGGCCGCTTCGTACGCGCCGACCAACGGCAAGGCGAGCCTGATCGACGTCGACATCCTGGGCCATATCTTCGAGCAATCGATCACCGACCTCGAGCGGCTCCGCAACGAGTTGGACGGGCTAGCCGAGCCGGTGAGCAAGGACCGGCACAAGACGCGGCGGAAGAAGGAGGGGGCGTTCTACACGCCCGCGTTCGTTACGCGTTACATCGTCGAGCAGGCGCTGGGCGGCGTGCTGCGGGAGCGTTTTGAGACGCTGCGGCGGTCGCACGAGGAGGCGGCGAAGGGGGCGGCACGCGAGGCGCTGGCCGATCCGAGGGTCTACACGCTCGACGGGCTCAAGGAAGCGGGAGCGGATGGCGGCGAGGTGATGGGAATTCTGGGAGGCGTGGCAGGACGAGTTGGCGAGGTGCGGCGCTCGTCGATCAACCTGCAGGAGCAGGGCCTTCTTGATCGAAGCGTTCGACCAGTTGCACGCCGCCAATGCCGGGGCGTCGAACGATCGGTTGGAAAATCCGCGGGCATCGGACGCTGTTTGATCTGGACAAACCGGATCCTGGAGAACAACCTCTACGGCGTGGACCTCAACGAAGAAGGCGATCGAGATCTGCCGGCTGAGCCTCTGGATCAAGACGGCGGAGCGGGGCAAGACGTTGACGGGCACGGGATTACACGATCCGCGTGGGCAATAGCATCGCCGACAGCTCGGTCCATCCGAAGGCATTCGACTGGCGAGGCGGAGATTCCCGCTGGAGGTGTTCGCCGCGGGCGGGTTCGACGTGGTGGTGGCCAATCCGCCCTACGTTCGCCAGGAGCTGTTAGGGCCGATCAAGCCGTATCTCCAGTCGGCCTACGAGGTCTACCACGGCATGGCCGACCTGTACGTCTACTTCTACGAGCTGGGCATCCGGCTGTTGAAGCCGGGCGGGCTCTTGTCGTTCATCGTGACGAACAAATGGATGAAGTCGAGCTACGGCGAGCCGCTGCGAAAGTTTTTTTGGCGAGCGGACGGATCGAGTCGGTGGTCGATTTCGGCCACGCCAAGCAGATTTTGAGGAGGCGGACGTTTTTCCGTCGATCCTCGTGCCGGCCGACGGAGGCGGCGAAACCCGAGACTGCACGGTGTGTACGATTCCGCGGGAGCAGTTGCGGATCGATGATTTGAGCCGGCAAATCGAGGAGGAGGGGCAACGCTTGCCGCTGGGGCAGCAAGTGGAGGCGTAGCAGCGAGCCGGAGGGAGTGACACGGCTGCTGGCGAAAATGTTGCGTCGCAACGGCACACCACTCGTCGAGTACATTGATATTCAACCCTTAGCTGGAATCAAGGCCGGGATAATGAGGCGTTTCTGATCGACACTCCAACGCAGTCGGCGGCACGGTCACCGCTGATCCGAGATGCGAAGCGATCATTCGGCCTTGACTACGCCGGGCAGGATATCCGTCGCGCTGGCACCCGGAATGGGACGGCTTGCCGTTGCTCTCAAGTCAAGCGGCGACACCACGTGGCCATGGAGCGAAACGGGAAACGGTGCGGAGCACGTGTTCCGTGCTACGTATCCCGCAATTTACGACCACTTCATGCAATTCGAGGCGGCATTGAGGAAGCGCCAGGATCAGGGACGATTCTGGTGGGAACTCCGCGCGTGCGCCTACTGGGATTTGATCGAATCGCCGAAGATCGTTTACCAGGACATCACTTGGCGGCCGCAGTTTTGTCTCGACACGGCGGGAATGCTGTCGAACAACACGACGTATTTCCTGCCCAAAGGCGATCGCTGGCTGGCAGCGGTCTTGAATTCGCCCGCAGCTTGGTGGATGGCATGGCGAACGGCCGTTCATGGGAAGGACGAGGCCCTCAGGTTTTTCAAGGTTTTCGTCGAACAATTCCCCATCCCAAATCCGACGGAACGTATGCGATCAGGCGTAGAACGCTGCGTTGACCGGCTTGGAGAGATCGTCCATTCGGGACAGGACACTTGCAGGCAGCTTCTTGATTGGCTGCGGGTCGAGTACGAGATCGCAAAGCCCAGTCTCAAGCTCCAATCGCCTATCGACCTGGATTCGGACGGCTTCGTCGCCGAAGTGAAGAAGGTTCGGGGCAAGAAGAAGCCGCTGACGGCAGCCGGTCTGATGGCCCTGCGCGAGGAATACGTTCGCCTGATCGAACCCGCACGGAAATTGGCCGCCGAGGCCGTCAAGCTGGAACACGAGACCAGCGATTTGGTCAACGCGGCGTACGGTTTGACGGCAGACGAGGTTGCGCTGCTCTGGCAGACCGCTCCGCCGCGGATGCCGATTGCGGCGGCGCGAGGCAGCAGGGCATCTTGCCAAGGCGATGATACCGCGTAGAACTGATAGAGGGTCTCTCACTTGCCGAAATCGAGGATGGAGAAGAAGAAATGGCAACCGTTTCGATTCAGGAAGCCGGGGCGAAGCTGTCGGAATTGATCCATCAGCTTGGGCCGGGCGAGGAGGTGATTATCACCGACAACGACCAAGCGGTGGCTCGGCTGGTTGCGACCGGTGCTCCGCAAGCCGAGCGAAAGCTCGGCACGCTGAAGGGTACGGTGACCTACATGGCTCCGGACTTCGACGCTCCGCTGGACGATTTCAAGGAGTACATGCAGTGAAGCTGATTCTCGACGCGCATGCAGTCTGGAACGCCGATGGTGAGCGCGCTCGCATCTTCGGTCGTTTTCGACATTGCATGTGAGGAAGGCCTTGCCGCTGTGTCCACAAGCACGAGTTTCGCAGAGCAAACGGGAGATCTGATGACGGCACCAACGGAAAAGCAACTGTGCAATTGGCTTGTTTCGCACGACAGCAACCTAGCGCGATTTCGCATCCCGATCCCGCTCGACGTCGTCGCGCACGAAACCGGGGCGGACCCAGTGGAGATTGAGCGGTACCTGGAGGGCGGGAATGCGCCCTGCTTTCATGTGTGGGAACATGAGCATGCCGGGAAAGTCAGCCGGAGCAAGCCGTATTGCCTCCGCATGTCCGGACCGACTACCGTGGGTATCGACTGGGAGGACTCAGTCGTCGGTGCGGCCGAAAGCGAATTGCAGCGGAAGGGTTTCGAAACGTGCAGAGAGTTGGGCAGTGAGGCGGATATGGGACATCTCGAGAGGACGTGCTCTCTTAAAGGGCTATTCCCGGGGACGAATCAGCGAGACCTGTGGGCAATCAAGAGGAGCGGTTCGGAGATCGAGGCTTGGATTATCGAGGCTAAGGGGAAGGAAGCCGGTGGGTTCGAGCATTATTGCTTTGCGGAAGCGATGGGGCAGTTGTTTGAGGTGTCGACTGACGTACTTACTGCGCTGCTTGGGCAGAAGAGACGTGCAGGTCACGGTTTGTGCTGGCGCATAGCGAACACGCTGGCAAGAGCGTGGAAGGAACAAGGACTGACGTGCACCATTAGCTTGGCGGTCCTTGTGCCGAACTGGAGGCCGGATGTTGTTTGGGAAGGCGGTCGTGTATGCGGAATACCGGATTTCTACTATTCACGGCCCTTGGCGCCGCGACGTGCGACTTTCTGCGTGCGGGACGATCTACGGCCACGGCTGCGCTGGTTCAAGTACGAGCGCGCTTTTCGTGCTGGACGAAGCTCGAGGCCGCGTACGGTATTCGATCGCTCTTTCGAGCCAGGGGCTGGGCTGCGGTTTCGGATACTGACAACCGAGCACTCAGCGGAAAACGGCGAATTCAAGCTGGCCGGATTCGCCTGAGGACGATATACGGGGGGAGAGGACAACGCAGCCGCGGCCAATATGAGTTCGACAGAGGAATTTCGACGGGAGGTTGCGGTACGAAATGGCGGGGTGGCCCTGCTTGCGATTGACGACGCTCAACGCGTTCGGCTGCGTTCGGTGTGGTACTGCTTGGCGTTGAATGTGCGAACCCTCGGGCCGGGCTTACCACAGCGCGAAGCAGTGTTCGTTGGCGGACCGGCGGTCTGAGTGACCGCTGCAACTGCCGAACCGCGGCGTTATGTTTGGGTTGACCCGCTGACCGGTTGAAATGGATACCCCGGTGTTCACGCCCCGGAAAGGGATCGCCGAGTTGTGTCCCGCTCCAACACTGCTTGCGATTGTGGTAGGCCCATCTTGTATGGAGAACCGATTCAATCGCAAGCAGTGGCACACTACCGGATGCGTCATCTGTGGCATTTGCGGGAGGATTGGGGGCGGGGGCTGTTCAGGACGCGCTCCCAACACCGATTTGCTGATGGTGAGCGACGGCGACGGTCCAGAGGTGTGACTGGCGTGGCCCGCAATCAGAAGTCGAGTCGCAGCCTGTTGGCCTTGGCTGGCGAGTCAGAGCCTTCCAGGCCCGCCGTGGGTCGATCCGGCGCGGAAGTCGGGCCGGTGTGGCGGAGGGAGGAATCGCACGCAAAGCCGGGGCGCGACGGTGAACGGGGAGGAGAGGGAAAAGAAGATGGTGGAAAAGAAAATGACGCGGCTTATGTGTATCTCGGGCCAGGTTGATTGGAAAACGTGAAGCAGGATGAATAGGGCCGTTGGCCAAACATGATGGCGGCGGGCGTTGGTCCTGGGGTGTTTCTTTGGGAAACACCCCAGGCTACGGTGAGAAGAGGCCTTCGGCCAGGGCGGCGGGGTGGCGCTTCCAAACTGGCGTCAACGATCAAACGTCAAAACCCGACGACCCGCAACGAGAAGCGGGTGACGGCCCGTTGGGCCTTCGCGGTGCGGCGGCGTTTCCACGGTTCCCAGGGCTGCGAAGACTCCGCCCTGGGCTGCCGAGTTGCGGCCCTTCAGGCCGAAGAGAGGCCGTCGAGCCGGGCCACTTCAGAAGCGGGAAGGAACAGGCAAAGCGAATGCGTGGAGTATGGTACTACTTGGCGTTGAATGTGCGAACCCTCGGAGCCGGGCTTACCGCAACGCCAAGTGTTCGTTGGCGGACTGGCGGACCGAGTGACTGCTCTCCCGAACCGCGGCGTTATGTTTGTGTTGACCGGCTGACCGGTTGAAATCGATACCCCGGTGTTCATGCCCCGGAAAGGGATCGCCGAGTTGTGTCCGCTCCAGCACTGCTTGCGATTGTAGGCCAGAGCCCATCTTGTATGGAGAACCGGTTCAATCGCAAGCGGTAGCTTACCGGATGCGTCATCTGTGGCATGTGCGGGAGGATTGAGGCGGGGGCTGTTAAGGACGCGCTCCCAACACCGATTTGCTGATGGTGAGCGACGGCGACAGTCCAGAGGTGTGACTGGCGTGGCCCGCAATCAGAAGTCGAGTCGCAGCCTGTTGGCCTTGGCTGGCGAGTCAGAGCATTTCAGGCTCGCCGTGGCCGGATCCGACGCATTCGGAGGCCGGTGTGGCGGAGGGAGGAATCGCACGCAAAGCCGGGGCGCGACGGTGAACAGGAGAAGGGGAAAAGAAGATGGTGGAAAAGAAAATGACGCGGCTTATGTGTATGTCGGGCCAGGTTGATTGGAAAACGTGAAGCAGGATGAATAGGGCCGTTGGCCGACATGATGGCGGCGGGCGTTGGTCCTGGGGTGTTTCTTTGGAAACACCCCAGGCACGGTGAGAAGAAGGCCTTCGGCCAAAGGGATGGCGGGGTGGCGGCTTCAAACTGGCGTCAACGATCAAACGTCAAAACCCGACGACCCGTCACGGAAAGCAGGTGACGGCCCGTTGGGCCTTGGCGATGCAGCGGCGTTTTCACGCTTCCCGAAGCTGCGAAAACTCCGCCCTGGGCTGCCGAGTTGCGGCCCTTCAGGCCGAAGAGGGCCGAGCCGGGGCCACTTCAGAAGCGGAAGAACAGGCAATGCGACTGTGTGGAGTATGGTACTGCTTGGCGTTGAATGTGCGAGCCACAGGAGCCGGGCTTACCGCAACGCCAAGTGTTCGTTGGCGGACTGGCGGACCGAGTGACTCTCCCGAACCGCGGCGTTATGTTTGTGTTGACCGGCTGACCGGTTGAACTGGATACCCCCGGTGTTCATGAGCCGGAAAGGGATCGCCGACTTCTGTCCTGCTCCAACACTGCTTGCGATTGTGGTAGGCCCATCTTGTATGGAGAACCGATTCAATCGCAAGCAGTGGCACACTACCGGATGCGTCATCTGTGGCATTTGCGGGAGGATTGGGGGCGGGGGCTGTTCCGGGACGCCGGCCCCAACACCGATTTGCTGATGGTGAGCGACGGCGACGGTCAGAAGGTGTGACTGGCGTGGCCCGCAATCAAGTCGAGTCGCAGCCTGTTGGCCTTGGCTGGCGAGTCAGGGCCTTCCGAGCCCGCCGTGGGTCGATCCGGCGGAAGTCGGGCGGTGTGGCGGAGGGGAGGAATCGCACACGCAAAGCCGGGGCGCGACGGTGAACGGGGAGGAGTGGGAAGAAGATGGTGGAAAAGAAAATGACGCGGCTTATGGGGATCTCGGGCCAGGTTGATTGGAAAACGTGAAGCAGGATGAATAGGGCCGTTGGCCAAACATGATGGCGGCGGGCGTTGGTCCTGGGGTGTTTCTTTGGAAACACCCCAGGCTACAGTGAGAAAGGCCTTCGGCCAAAGGGATGGCGGGCCTGTCAGACGTGCAGGGTCCGGCTCTTCCCAGTTGACCGCCACGCCGCCAGCCCCGTCAGCGCGATATGAAATCGATTCTGGCATGGAGCGCGGATCAATTCGGCGGGCAGGGCCGATGGCGCTATGAGGAGCCCTGTTGGTCAACCGCCATGGTATACTTGAGCGGAGATGCTGTTGGCATGGAAGCTGCGACCAGTCGTTGAGGTTGCACGGGGCTTCGCCGGTAGTGGAAGGTGACATGGGTCGGATTTTCCTCCATCGCTGGGGGTAGCAGCAGTGCGTCTCGGGATTCTGGCAGGAGATTGCGTGATGCGAAGCAACGCCGCAAGGCGGAGTAAGAAGTTCTTTCCTGTTTCTGGATGGGGCTGGCTCGTGGCGGTATTGGTTGCCGCGTCGCCGGCCGCGGCCGAGGTCGTGCTTTCTCCGTCCGGAGTCGTTACTGACGATGAGGGCAAGCCGATCGCCGGCGCGAAAGTCCTTTTACGTGAGTGGGCCAACCAGCGGGCGCGGGAAGTGCGCTTCCTGACAAGCCGGGAGCTCGACGACGTGCTGGCAAGGGTTGTCACCGACAAGCAGGGTCAGTTCAAGTTTTGCGACGTCGTCGCCCGCCCTTTCCAGCGAACGGAATCCGCCGAACCCGCATGGGATCTCATCGTCACAGCCGAGGGTTATGGGATGGGATGGCACCATCTGAAGGTGTCGGACGAATCGCAGATTACCATTGCGCTCGGGCCGGAGACCGAGTTGTCCGGGCGCATCGTCGGCGACCAACAGCAGCTTCTGCCTGGCGCCGAAGTGCGGATTGTCGAGATCGCTCCTCTGGACAGTCCCGCCCCTGACTATGTTCGCGGCCCGAATCGCGTGAACCTCGATCTGTCGGAAACCGCGCCACGGGCGCAAACAGACGCCGAGGGACGCTTCCGAATCGGCGGCCTGCCGCGGAATATGCGTATCGGGATGACCGTCGCGCATGACGACTACGTTCACCAACTCGCTTATGCGTCTACCGGCAGCCAGCCGCAGATGGATCTGGTAACCCGCTATGCCACTCTCAAACGCACCGAGGTTACGGTGCGCCACCCGGTCCGCACGGGCGACTTCATCATCGCGCTTCGTCCGGGTCGGGAGCTGACCGGCACCGTTACGTTCGCCGACTCGAAAGAGCCCTGCCCGGGCGCATACGTGTCGCCGGTGGACGAGGCTTCGTTGGCGGGGAGGGACGTGCGGCATCTGTCTGTCCTGACCGATGCCCAGGGACGTTTCACGATCCGCGGACTGCGCCCGGTGAAATACGAACTGTATGCCTTTCCACCCGAGGGCAAGGACTATCTGGCTTATCGGGCGACGGCCGATTTCAGCTCAAGCGAGAAGACGGTCGAGGAGATCACAATCGCGCTGGCAAAGGGTCAGATCGTTGAAGGAACCGTCATGGGAGACGACGGCGAGCCGGTTCCCGGCGTCACGGTCGATTGCATCGCCGT
>JAXGMN010000101.1:0-22611 GCA_040768665.1 Thermoguttaceae bacterium | reverse complement strand
AAGTAGGCGGCCGTGGCCGCCCACTTCCCCCTCGCCCCCTGACCGCCCGCGAATCGCGTTTGGGGCTTCGCAAGGGGATGGGTGTTGGTCCGTCAATCCACCGTCGGCCGAAGGCGTCCGATAAAGCAACCGTACAATCTACTCGGATCGTTCCGGCCGCCGTAGAGATGCTCGAACTTGTTGTAGACGTACACCAGACAGCCGTTGTGCCCTCCGACCGGTTCCCCTGGATCCTCGCGGCGGCGGAACCGCCGCGGCCCTCGCCGGGCATGATCGCCGCGTCGTGGGCGGCCCGTCGGCGTGCTGGGATTCCACTGGCAGGAATTCCGCACGGCGCGGTCCTGCTGGTGCGTCTCCCAGGCGAGCATCACGCTGCGGTCGGTCTGCTGCGGACTGGTGATCGGAAACGAGTCGGCCGCAGCGACTGCCGCAACGAGCCAAAGATTGGAGACAACAATCATCAGTAGAATCATGATACCGTTTTGCCGCAGGGAGTGCCAACCAGTCTATGCGTTGGGCAGGTATCCGCCAAGCGCTTTGAGCCGCTGCTGGAGCTGCCTTGTGTCGATCTGGTGGGTAGATTGGTCTTGGCCGGCAGCCATGGCTGCGGCCACGCCGGCGGCTTGGCCGGTGATGAAGCAGGCAGGCATCACGCGGATTGAGCCGTGTACCATCCGGTCGGCACTCACGCAACGCCCGGCAACCAGCACGTTGTCCAGCCCGCGCGGCGTGAGAATGCGATACGGAATGCCGTAGCTTTCACCCTTGGCATAGCGCAAGGTCTCATCAAACTCCTTGCGGTGTTGCTCGTAGGTATCCTTGCCCGGACGGAGCGGGTGGTTGTCAATGGGATAGGCATAGCGGCCGATCTCGTCGGGGAAACTGGCCCGGCGCTGGTAGTCGTCGAGCGCGAGAACATAGTCGCCCTGGATCCGGCGCGTCTCGCGGATTCCCAGCAGCGAGCCGGTGGCGACCAGTTGCAGGTTCTCGAACCCCTTGAGGTACTGGCTGTAATAGCGCAGGTACTCCTTCATGCTGCGGCGACCCCAGACCAGTGCCTTGGTGAGCGAGACCTCGTCGGTGCCGTCCACGTCGAACGTGTGGCCGATATTGCCACCACCGGTATGCTCGCCCGTGCGTTGCATGCCCGTCAGGTGCTCGTCCCGCACGGTGAATACGCCGTCGGCGAAGGCTTTTTCGAGCATGTGGCCGTCGGGTTGAGGACCCTTGGGCCGGGCGGCGTACCAGGCGTCCCAGTCGATTCCGGCCCAGACACTACAGAGCGTACCGGGCATGAGCTTGCCCTGCTCGTCGCCTTTCTCGAACCGCGCGCCGGCCCAGGCGGCCAGGTCGCCGTTGCCGGTGGTATCGATGTAGACCTTGGCCCGTACGGCGAACAATCCGCTGGGCGCGGCGCAGACGACATGCTCGACGCGCCCCGCCTGCGCTTGGACGGCGATCAGGGTCGTGTAGAAGGTGAAATCGGCGCCGGCCTCGGTCATCATGCCGTCGTAAACGCGTTTGAGGGCTTCGGCGTCGATGGCCTTGCAGTTGCGAGTGGTCGATTCTGCTTTGAGCCCATCCACCACGCGCTGCCCGAACCCGCCCGGAAGAAAGTGGATTCCATCGCTCAGCGTCATGAAGACAGGGACGCGGGCGGCGGTGCCCATTCCGCCCAGGCAGGAGTGCGACTCGGCCAGGAAAACCGTGGCTTGCTGCGATCGGGCACTGACGGCGGCGGCCACTCCGGCCGGTCCTCCGCCAGCCACGAAGACGTCGACTTCGCGTCGCACGGGAATCGAACGCTGGAACTCAACGGTGGCTACGTTCGAGGCGGGCGTGCTCTGCTGCGGACCGGCGGTCAGGACCGAAGGTGCGAGTCCACCGACGGCCCAGGTGCCGGCCGCTAGACCCGATGTCCTCAGCCACTCGCGGCGGTTCCAAAAGTTGTTCATCTTGGCTTTGTCTCCTGAAAAGCGTGTAAGTGTCGGCGGAAACGGGGGAGTAATAAAGGGAGCAGGTGGCAGTCTTTCTGGCGATGTTGAACGGCGAGGGTGGAGACTACTCGGGCAGCCAGGTGCCGGAAGGGGAAGGAGGCATGACAGCCTTCCCCTTATCGGGAGACAGGTTCTTACTGGTCCGCGGCCGCCTTGAAGCAGTGGATCGTACCGCGATCCGTGCTCGCAAACAGACGGCCGTTGGCCGCAACCAGGCCGTGAGCCCTGCCTGTCACCGGGACCGATCCAAGCTCTTTCCCACTGGCTGCGTTGAAGGCGACGACCCGATCATCACCTCCGGCAAACAACACGTTTCCGGCCAGGATCAAATCGTGCGGGCAGTCGGCCGTTGTTTTCCAGATGTAGCAGTCGGCCATTTTCGTAAGGATCGCGGCCAGTTCCGATTCGATTGGCTTGAGTTCTTCTTTCAGATTCTCACCTGCCGTACCGCGCGATGGTTCAGGGAGTTTTGCGAGCTGCTCCTGGATGGCTTTCCGCCGCGATTGGAGCCGGGTCTGGCGCTTGGCCAACTCGATATACCTGGCCCGGGCAAAACCCGCCAGCTCCGTGCCGACATTCAGGTAAGCAACCTCGTCTCTGACAACGATGTGCCTGGCTTTGGGAAACGTGACGAAGTAGTCCCGGCTATTTGCGTCAAACCCACGGAGTTCTCCACCCGAACCGTGGTTCTGGCCGCGACCGCTGACAAACTCGCCGGTCCGGGTCACGACGGCGAAGACTCCGCCCTGGCCGGCGCCGCCAAATCCGCCGAGTGAACGGCCCGTGGCTCGATCGAACAGCTCCGGCCGTTGCCGGCCCTGGGGCAGGTAAAGCCGGGATTCGGTTGCCAGCATCGCCCCTTGCATCGTGAGGTGCTCGAACGTGACACAATAGCGCCCGGAGCCCTCCTCATCACCCGATCGGGCATCCACCGCGCACAGGTAGGACTTTTCCCACGGCAGCAGCGATGCGCCGTAGTAGGCGAGACTGTCGTGGATCAGCACTCCCGTCCGGCACGGCCAGTGCGAAATCAACTTCCCGTTGCTTAGCATCAGGGTCTCCGGCCCGGACGGTTTTCGCTTCCAGACCAGCGATCCGGTGGCGGCGTCCACACAGTACGCATGCCCGTCGTCTGAACCGAAATAGACTTTCCCCTCGTGCCAAGAGGGAGGAAGACGCACCGGCCCTTGGGCAGGAAACACCCATTTCTCCGTGCCGGTCTCTGCATCCAGGCAGTGAACGGCATCATCCACGGACGACCCGAACCAGACCAAATCTCCGACCGTGGTCACGAAAAACGCGGCGTCGAAGTTCCGCATGGATTCAATCCGGCGGAGGTTGGCGTAGGAATCCCATTTTGCCGGACCGGTCCAAGCCATCTGAGGCGGGGTGGGGGCCGTGTAAGTCCAGGCCGGGGCCAAGGGAAGCCGCAGCGGCTCCGGCGTGACGCCGCTGCGTCGGTTGTCCGCCCGGTACGTCGGCCAATCCGCGCTGCTCGCCGGCTCGGCGGCGGCACTGGCCGCGGCAATGAGAGCCAGAAGAGTGAAAACGGTTCGAGATGGATCGTTCATGAAAGCTCCCCGTTTACTTGGCTGCCGAACTCGGCGCCGGCGCGAATCCGATGGAAGTTTCCAGCCAGTTGCCGCAACTGCAACCGCCGCCGCCTTCGGGCGACAGTACCATTCCGTTCGCGGGCACGGTGCTCAGCCAGCAACTCGGACGCAGGTTGTACCAGCTCGTGACCTTCTCACTTGCAACATCCCACATGGAGATCCGCCCTGCCTCGCCGCGATAGATCAGGGCGCTGGTGGTGGCCGCGTAAGTCGCGCAGCCTCCGTGGCGACCGACGTTCTTGGTCAGCAATTTGCCGGTGGCGGCGTCGTACCCACAGGGTTCGAGATAAACGGCATTGCCGACGAGCACCGGATGCTGCATGTGACCGCCGTGGTTGTTGCGAGTCCAGTCGTGGGCGGTATGCCACAGGCTACTGCCGTCCGCCGCGCTGAAGGCGTAGAGGTGGTATTGGCCCGCGTCTGAAGAGGCGATGAACACCCTGTCCGCCGTCGCCAGGAGGTAAAAAACCACGATCCCGTCGACCGTGTCGATCGGCTGTTCCCACAGTTTGCGGCCGGTCGCCGCGTCCAACGCCACGAGGAACTGATCCTCCCACAATTGCGGCGATCCAATCCGGCTTGTGGCCAGTGTCTTGACTTCGGGATGGCGGCATTCGACAAACAGAACCTTGCCGCCGGCCACGGCGATGGTCGTATTGAGGATCACTCCGCCGCGATAACGCCATTTCAACTCGCCGCTCGTGCCAGTCAGCGCGAACAAATCATCGCTGCACACCTTTTCCGTGCCTGCGCCCGACGTGGCGTCGTACCAGCTTTTCCCGCCCCAGAAGTCGGTGTACGCCGCGCCCTTCTTGACGCTGCTGCCGTAAAGGGATGTGCCGGCCCGGGCGACATAACCCCATTCGTGTGTGGCGCGCAATCCCGCGTCGGCCAGGGAGAGCGTGCGGATCACTTCGCCGGTTTGCGCCGCAATCACCCAGCAGCGGTCCTTGATCGCTACATACAGGTGATGCGGATCGGCACACCAGTTTCCCGCGTCGCGCGGCATGTTCACTCGCCGCAAGGCCGGGATTTCGAGCGACCACAAGACTGTCCCGTTGTAAGAATCGAGCGCGGCAATCCGGTTCATGCCCTGGTGGAATAACCGTCCGTTGATGGCCAACGGCGCCGGCATGCGCGGGTTGCGGTCAAGCCCAAAATCTCCGCCCGGCCTGCCGAGCCATTGCACTTCGAGCCGATCCGTGCTGGTGACGCCCTGCAAGTCTTCCTGGCCGTTGGCGGAATTGCCGGCATCGCCGTACTGGTGGGTCCACGCGCCCGTGCCCGGCGGCAATTCGCGTCGGGCAAGCACCCACCCCCCCAGACTGGTTTCCACGAAGTCCCAGTGGGCCTTCGTCTTGCCGAGCCAATCCTCCACGCGGCCCTTGGCATCGGTCGAAGAGGCGGCTCGCAGCGGCCCGAGGCAGGCCACGCCACCGGCAGGTTGGAGGAGCGGAATCACTTGGCTGGCAGTGGCGGGTAGTTCGCCACTGACGATCCCGTCTTCCGCCACGATCAAGTTGGCGAACGATTGCGGAAACGGCAGACGATCGGCTGCAGCCGCGTGATGCAGCGTAATCCGCGAGCCATAGGCGGCCGCCTTGCCCAACGCCGCCCGAGCCCGCTCAATGCGGTTGCGATCACTGTCCACGCCGACAACGATCAACTCGCTTCGCCTGACGAGTTCGTAAGCGAGTTGCCCGTCATGGCAGCCGAGGACCAGGCAGTATCCCCGGGTGATGTGCGTGGCGGAGAGAATCTCTTGGGCGGCCTGGCGGCAGCGTTGGCCGCGCTCATCGGATGCGTAGGGAGACGGGAGATCTGGTACCCGCGCAACGGTGTAATTCAAGGCATTGTCCAGTTCAAACGCTTCGCTGATCGAGGCTCGCTGTCCGGGCTGGTTCGCTCGAATGCGATACTGGCAGCGAGCCTTGGGTTCCAGCCCGGCCAACGTGATTCGATGCGACGTCTTCAGTGCGGCATCCCGCGTCTGCCGGTCCCACTTCTCCTCGAGGCCATACTCGACGATGCTCTCGCAAGGTTCGTCCGTCTCCCAGGCGACGACCACCGCGTCGGGGGCGATAAACCGCGCACAGGGCGGTACGCGAAACGCCAGAGGCCGGGGAATCTGGGTTTCGGTGGCCGCGAAGCGCGACTCGATCTCTGCGGGCTCCAACACCCGACCGTGCAGCACAACCTCGTGAATCCTGCCCTGCGCCCGGTAGAACTCGTCGTCGTCGCGGTAGGCGCCAATCGTCAGGAAGGCTGCGGGCGGATAGTCAATGTCCCCGCGTTGGTTTGTCGCAGTCGCATCGAGCTTTCCGTTCACGTACAACTTCATCGCTTGCCCGTCATACGTGCCGGCGACGTGATACCATTGCCCCTTCTGGAACGGCGTGGCGCCCTTGAGATACGTGAGCCGGCCGGAGGCCGACACGGCGAAACTGAAATGGGTTTCGTCGTATCCCAACAGCCAGCCTTTCTCGAAGCTGCCGTTGTCCTGGAAATAGCCGGCGATCCCGCCCCAGACCAGACCGGCGTCCAACGACACCCAGGCTTCAATCGAAAGCTCCCGCGCTGGGAGGTTGGCGGCTTGGACGTTTGGGACGTCAACGCTGTTCGCTTCGCCGTCGAGGGCCAGCGCGGCGAAGGGTTCTTGCGTCAGGCGTATTTCTCCTTGAATCGAGCCGTCGTGCTTTCCTGCCCGATCGTCCACCGTCGCCCCTTTGACCTGGTTGGCATCAAACGTCCACCAGCCCAATGGCGGCGCGGCGGCATGGCCACCGACTGCCAGCAGAAGGACCAGGCATACGCCCGTCAGGCACAGGCCGCCCAGCCGCGGCGAGCGCCCCAGGTTCAGGACGGTTCGTGACACCGAGGCAACCCTCGGCGGGCCGGCGTAAGAAGAGAATTGAGATCGCACTGTTCGCTCCATACTGGACAATCAAGAGTCGCGGAGAGATCCGCCGCAACCAGAAGCAATAGAACCGGCAGACGCCGGGCCGGAAAACCAACTGGGCCGGCCATCAATAGCCACTCCTATGATTTTGTGGGCCGCTCCGTGCCGGCATTCATCAAGGCGCGGTGTGAATCTCCTGCAAATGGCGGTTGACGGCCGCGCTGAGGTGGCCGGCGGCTGAGGCGGTAAAGGGCGAGGTCGTCGGTTCGTAGCCGCCGGCCAGGTATTCCTGCTCGCTGGGCAGGTAGCAAAACGTGCCGTTCGTGTAGCCGACGTAGAACGTGTTGGCAAAGGGCGATCGGTCGCGGATCTCGTTGGAGATTTCGCAGAACAGCTCCATGGGAGCGCTCCAGAGGACCGTATCATCGTTGATCCGCAGGAATCGCAACGGCACCAGCAGGGTTTCCGTGCCGTCGTCGGAAACGCGCAGGTACTCCTTGAGCTCATCCGACCAGGCAAGTCCCGGACGCTTGGGAGTCTCGACGATGATCCGCGAGGCCCTTAGCTTCACCTCGGCGGTGGTGGCGGCCAGACGGCGGTTCGCCTCCAGAATCGGATCGCCCAGCAAGACCTTAAACCGGTCGAGGAGCTTGATCTCGGTCTCGGCGCGGGTGCTATAGAGTGGAGCGATATTGCCCGCGGCGCCGTTGAGGTAGAGCATCGCCGCCGCGGTTTTCTCTTCGACGTATTCGGCGACGGCGCCGGGTCCGTCGGCGCTGACGACGGTGCAGGCGCCGCCAAGCACCGTGCCGTGCATGGCGTAGTTCGCCAGCAGGGCCAAAGGAGTGCCATCGGCTTTTTCGAGACGCACCAGCCCGATGCGGCGGTCTACCGCCCCGAAAGGATTCAGGCCAAGGCGGACTTGGCCATCGGCATCGCGGGCGCGGCGGTTTATGTTCGCCTCCGCATAGCCCCGGCCGACGCCCAGCCGGGCAGACGCCAGCTTCTGCCTGGCCTGCCGGACGCCATCCGCAAGCGCCCTTTCCACGATCGCCGTGTAGCCTTCATCCACGGGGAACTGGAACCGGTCGGGCATGAACAAGACGGGAACACCAGGCGAACCGACGTAAGGCGACGAATGGGTGTGGGTGATGGACCACCAGATGTTCTCCCCCGGCAGGGCCAACTCTTTGGCCAGATTCCCGGTAACGCGGTCGCAAAAAGCTGGCGAAAGCGAACAGAGATCGGAGGAGATCAGGACGAACGAAGTCGCGCCGTCGTCGAGCGCTAGGATGCGATGATATAAGCGGTCATGCACCTTGGTGGACATGCGGGGGCTGTAACCTCGCAACATCTGCGGCGAGTCCGGCGTAATGTCAACCTTGACCACGGCCGCGCGGAAATCCGCGGCCTGCAAGCCGCGGAAGGCCGAGAGAGCGAGAACCAACACAGAAAGTAAGAGCATGGATGAGATGCGGATTGTCATAGGGCTGATCATCTTAAGTCGAACGGGAAGACCCCTCTCGAAAATCACCAGCGATCCTGGCGTTCATCCTCGTACGCCGACGTTCTTGTCCCACGGGCCGGCCTGGACTGCGCCAGCTTACTCATCCCATTCTGCCGGTGCCGGAGCGGCTTCGCAAGTACGCCGTGGATAGTTCCGTTGCTCCGCTCGGCTATCCATGTCAAGTAAACGTTCACGAGGCGACTAGGGACTGGTCCATTTTTCGGCCTAGTTCGAGTGTTTTCGCGTCAAAGAGGTTAGCCGAAAAATGGACCAGTCCCCGGCCGCCCCGTGAACGGTTACGCACAATCCCATCCTCGCGCCCCCTGGCTTCCCCAAGATTCCGATGGCGTTCATATCCCGGCGCTACGGCGGAGCCGCATCAATGCGTCAACCGTCGTTTGAGGAATCAAGCCATGGTTGTCCGGGGGAGCGTCGAGCAGGAAATTCATGCCCGCTTCGCGACAAGCCTGAAACTGGGCAAGCACCTCCTGGTCGGGGCGCGGCTTCTCGTTTTTCCTCCACCACCATGATGGCATCATGGAGTCGCAGACCTCGCCCGGCATATAGTACTCGCTCCCCTCGATCATCCGCCACTTCCGGTGTTTGCTCTTGACCGGCTTCCGTTGTTCCATAGCGATCAAGTCCGAGGGCCAGTATCGATCCAAATGCCGTTCGAACTCTGCGCCCCTGCCCGACGAACTCATCATGATCACCGTGTTCGGCTGCAACCGCGAGACGTGTTCGTACAAGCATGTGCGATAGCCCCTACTCAGGACGAACGGGTTGTCGAACCACATCTCGGCGATCGGCCCGTAGCTGGTCAACAACTCGGTGATCTGGGCCGTCAGAAACGTCTGGTATTCAGAGGTCGTACATTTCCAGTCGTCTTTAGGCGATCGCCCAAAACGATGGTGTATGTCGAGCGGGTTGTAGTACAAGCCCGGCAGAACGCTACGTTTCGCACATGCCTCGACAAACGTCTCGACCACGTCGGTCTTGTTGCCGCTGTTGGCAACCGTATAGTCGGTGTGCTTGCTCGGCCAAAGGCAAAACCCAGGATACCGCTTGGCTGTGAGCACGGCATACTTCATACCCGCGTCCCGCGCCACCGAGATCCATTGGTCAACGTTAAGCCGGTCCGGCGCGTACACCGTTGCCGGCACCTGCCGCTTTTCATCCGGGATGTCCTTTCCCAAAATATCCAGGAAGTTGAAGTCGCTGAAGGCCGCGACGTCGAAGGAAATGAACATCCCGTAACCCAGCGATTCATACTGCTGGAGCCGCTCCAAACTGAGCCGTTGGTTGCCCCGGCGGCCGTTCGATTCGGCCTGGCGGCCATCGGCGGCCGAGGCGAGCGCGAGACCGTGCGCGGTCGCGGCGCCCGCCACTCCTCCCACGGTCTTCATGAAGCCACGACGACTCAGGTTGATTTTTTCATCGAACATGCAACCCTCCCGAGGAATAAGAGGAATGATACCTGATCCGCGGATGTTTCCGGGATTCTGGAAGGCACCGAGCGAAGGTCGGCTGGCGGAAGGCTTCGGCGGTCATCCGACGCGTGGCCTGCTCGACCGGCGGTCTCCTCACGGCGTCCGGAGTTTTTGGCGGCCAACCCCGCGGCTCATGAGCTCCTGAAGCTTGTCGAAATGTTTGGCGTACACGTCACGGGGCGTGCAGTCACAAGTTTTGCACAATGAGGCGGCCATGCCCACCACCTCGCCCATCATACCACACGTTCGCATCACCCGCACCGAGCCGAGAGCGACGTGGGAGACGCTGATATCCCGTCCGGCCATGAAGAGATTCGGGACGTTCCGGCTGTAGAGACAACGGTAGGGGAGGGCATAGGGCTCAATCGCCTGCACTCCTTTACAATACGATCGAAACTCCTCGCCCGGAAACAGCCGGGAGTTCTCGGGCACGGGGTGATGCAGGTCGATGTTGTGGGTGACGGTCACGCACGCGTCCGGGTAGGGCTTTGCGCTGAGTATGTCCACCGCGGTGAGGAGCACGTCGCCCAGCAGTCGCCGCGATTCGCGTTTGCCGGCGATATAGGCCACCCGCGTCAAACGATGGTTGACATAGCGACCCTTGTCCGGGGCATGATTCTTGACAAAGGCCCACTGGCCGTAGATCACTCGGAATGCACGATCGCGGATGCGCTCCACGTCGCGGATCTGGTCGTCGCCGATTCCGAACTCCCAGTTCCAATCGCCGCTGAGCGCCCAGCCATGCCCGGTCTTCTGGCAGCTTTCTTCGGTGAACTGAATCGCCCAGGGGCACTCGGGAAAGGGGCACGGGCGTTGTTCCTCGGCGCTCGACCATTTGATGGTCGCGCCCATGATCATGAAGTCCGGCGCATCGGGGGCATGCTGTTCGGCGGTCTCCGGACGCCCCTCGCGCCCCATGCGAAAATCGGCGCCCGACAGCCACCCCAGTGTGCCGTCGCCCGTGCAGTCGGCAAACCATCGCCCGGGGAAACGCTTCTCGCGACCGCTCATCGTGTCGCGTCCGACGACCGCTCGAATTCGGCCCTCTTCCATGTCGACACGGAATGCGGAGGTGTTCAAGAACACGCGCAGGTTTTTCTCCGCCTGCAGGATGCGTAGCTTCTTGGCATCGTCGAAATCCGACCGCTCGTCCCTGTTTCCCAGGTAGAGCGGATTAATTTCCTCGACCACGTCGCCGAGGCGCGGATAGGGCTTCTGATGGTATTGCCCCAGCAGAGACTGGCGAATCTCGGAACTGTTGTTGCCGCCGAGCACGGGCCGATCCTGCAGCAGCGCCACATTGACTCCCAGGCGCGCGGCGGACACGGCCGCACAACAACCGGACAGCCCGCCGCCGACCACCACCAGGTCGAAGTCGCCGGCATCCTGCGGTTCCTTCGGCAACCCGAGCGCTTCGCGGCGCCACTGATACATCTCCGGGTCCCTGTTGGGCGGCCAGGCGGGATCGGTGGTCAATACAATGGCGTCGCAACGCCCTTCGAATCCGGTCAGATCGTGCAGGCTCAACGCGGCCTGGTTCTTGGAGATCTCGACCTCACCGCCGTCCTGCCAATGCCAGGCGTCGCGTTTCGTGCCAAAGATCGGCTCCAAGGCACGGCCATCGATCAACACCTGAAATTTGCCAGGCGCGGTTTCGGGCGCTGCCCATCCAGCCACCCAGTTTCGGGTGCGAACCAGAACACGGTACTTGCCCGGCCGAGGCAAATCGACGGTCGTCGAGGCATCCTTTACCGGCACGCCCATACCGTGGGCCAGAAGATAGGTCGAGCCCATCTGGTCGATCGCCTGCGCATCCGCCACCCATCCCCCCAACTCCCGAAAACTCTCGGCCTCGACCAGCACCGTGGCCGCCGGAGCCGGCGCGATCGGCCCTGCGACGGTCAGGAGACCAAGAACACACGCCAGAGGTGCTGCCACGCATGCCTTCATAAGACGCTTTCTCTTCGTAGTAAGTGAGGTGACAATAAAAGAAGCACGTGATAGACAATACTATCCGAGCAGACATCCTCGATCGTGTTGTCAGTCCCGTACCGTCTCGGTCTGAAACAGCCAGTCCAAATACTGCTTCACCCATTGGACCTGCGGCCGGTGGGATTCTTTTTCCAGCCAGCCGTTCTGCGGGAAGATAAAACCTTCGATCTTGCCTTGACGCAACAACTCATCTTCCACATCATTCCGCGGTGGCTCATAGGATTCACTCCTGGCAATCGGCCGATCTCCAGAGGAAGTAGTTGACACGATAGCACAAATCTGCGGCCTCCGACAGAGACCTGGAGCAACAAGTTTTCCGCACACCTCGGTAATTGGCGTCAGGGGCCGCCGAATCGGTCGCCCGGTCAGGGGCGGCTGGGTTCGGCCGTGACGCGCAGGAACATCGTTCCGCGGGAATCGTGCTCGACCGCATCGCTTTCCACTGTATAGGGGACCCACACCTTTCCGAGCATGCACTTCGATGTGGCATGGATGGTCAGGCTGTGCTGGGCGCCGCTGGCAGCGGGGAGGTCCAGGGTAATGTCGGTTGGACTCAGTTCGATGTGTTGAGCGGGCGTGAACTTCACCCGCACCTTGGCGGGTCGTGCTTGGCGGTTCTTGAGACGCATCTGCACTTGCGAGGGAACGCCGCGAACCACGCTGTCTGGGGCAAATTCCAGTTGCGCGGATTCCTCCACGGCAACGTCCACCGGAGTGACCAGTGTGAATGCAGCACCCTGCGCTTCCCCGCGATACACAAGCAAAAACGGCAGCAGCGATCGCTTCGGCTCCGCAGGCACAGCGAGAGCGGCTTGCAGCGTGGCGGCATTGGACGGTTGACTCACCGTCGTCATTCGGGAATCTGCCGCCAGTTCGGGCCACGGCGACAGGATCTGCATACGGCCGTTGGCGGGATTGGCGACGGACTCGCCCATCAACTTCCATGCGACCGACACGCTTTCGCCGCGCAGCGCGGACTCGACCAGCCGCGGCGCCTGGCTGCGAACGTCCAGGAGTGCCAGCGGCGCCAGCGACACATGGGTTCGTAACCGGAAGACGAGTTTCGCCAGATCGACGGGCGATTTCGTGCGTATTTCCTGCTCGATTCTGCCAGCCAGAGTCTGCAGAACTTCAGCGCCTCGCAGGCCGTCTTGCTGCGGTCTGGCTGCGAGCGAACGAGCCGTTTGACGGAACTGATCGAGCAGCCGGGTGGCGGCCGGATCGAGTTCCGTGGCGAACAGCCGCTCAATTCGGTCTACGACAGCGGTCGCCTGAAGCAAGCCGCGGACGGCCAACTGGTCCCTCGTTCCGACCCAAAACGCCCGGGAGTTGTCGGCTTCGATTTGGGCCGGGAGCACGTCGCCCTGCAAGGAAACCACTTCGGGGGTGCCGGGGACAAGATCCACGGCGACCAGCGCCGCGCCGGCCGGAAGTTTGAGGCCCAAGCGATCGAGCCGGAGTGAGACTTGCTTTGGCTGGTCAGCATAGTTGCGCAACGTGAAGCAAAGGCTGCTGCGTTCTGCGGAGCCGAACCGTTCCACCACTGCCCCGCTGTCGGCCGAAGCATAAGGCACGGGTTCCCATCCGGCCGCCGACAGTTCCTCAATTGCCGGCACATATTGGCGATATGCGGCCCGGCATGGCTCCAAGCTCCCGAGCACGCTTTGTACCGTATCGAGCGGCGGGAAAACGGCGGACGCCAACCCTTCGCCAAAGGCCCGGCCAACCTCCTTCGGGTCCAAGGCGTGCTCGATGGTATACCAGCCGGTGTTCAGGCACCAGAACCGCCAGATTTTATGGTACGCCGCGGCACGCCAGAAGCGTTCTTCGCGCGGCTTGGCGGCAAGGCCCCAGCGGCCTTCGACCATGGCGATATCAATAAAGGGCATCGTGGCAAATGCCGACGGCACGTTGCCATTCCCGTAGGTGACCACCTGGTGCTGCTCCGACAGCGGCCACAACGCCTTCTTATGGAAATCCCAGATGCTGTTGAAGATCGCCGGCTTCAGGTTCTGACGGCCGAACGTCAACGGCGACAAGGTCGTGCCAAAGTGCTCGCGACGATAATCGAGCCCGCTGGTGGGGTTGAAATAGCCATCGATGGCGTCGGAGGTCAAACAGGCCGAAAAGGGGCGACCACCGGGCTTCGCCGCATACTGTTCCAGCTTCTTTCGCGTCAAATCCGCCAGAAAGGGCGACACGTCGGGATCTTCATGGACACGGAAGTTCAAACCCCAGCCGGGCTTGTCGGTGAGATTGTATCCCTCGTGGGACCGCCAGTACCGAGTATCAGAGATGTAGCGTATCTGGCCCTCCGGGCCGTAGACCAGTTTCTTGAGCGTCTCCGATTCGGGCGTGTAGTCCCGGTGTTCCGCTTTCGCGGCCAACCACTGTTTGACCGGTTCATCCTTGGGCATGGAGCGGTCGTCGGTCGGAAATTGGTGATAGTCATAGCAGCCGTGCATGTGCCAGATGTGTTCATAGCCCTCGCCGAAGTCGCTGGCGTCGGGAACCAGTTGTCGGCGAACCACCAGCTCGTGCGTGTCGGGACGATAGGGCTCGATGCGCCCGTAGTTGAGATACCCTTCGTATCGCGGCCGCTTCTTGAAACTTTCCGGGAAAAGGCGGTAGTAGCGATCCATGGCCGACCGCATGCCCCATGCCGGGTCGTGGGCGTAGAGGACCAGCGAGAAAGTCGCCCGGCTCGGGTTTCGGCCGGCGTCTTTGGAGAGACCGAAGTAGAAGGTGGCCGAGGTTTCCGGAACCTTCTGGTCGTGTCGGAGAATAAACACTCGCGGCCCTTGCTCCAACGGCAGCGCCAGGCTCAACCCGGCCTGGGAGCCGGTCACGGCCGACCAGGGGTACATGGAGCACGTGCCGATGCCGGCCTCGCAGGCGAATGTGTTCTGATGCGTCCCTTTCGGGCCGATCGTCTGGTAGTCTTCGGCATCGTCGTACCAGCGCCAGCCCGCAAGATCCAGAGGAAGACCAAACCGTACGCCGATGGCACGATCGCGGCCCGTGAGATCGCGGACCGTGCCGTCCACGCGAATCGCATCCGCCTGGAGGCGATAGGAGGCCTCCACTTCCAGCCCCAACTCGGGCAGGCTCGCCTGGTGCCGCAGCGAATGGTCCGGCTCGCGGCGCAGCGTTCCGAGAGCCGGCGCGTAAGGCACTTCGACCTCTTCGGCGATCAGGAAATCATCGAGCCAGAGCGTTCCCGTGGTTTGGAACAACGTTCCCCGCAACAGCAATTTCCGAGTCTCCGGGCCCGTGACTACGTTCCAGCTCACCGGCAACCATTGATCGTCTTGAAGCGACAACGAAGCGCCGACCTGATACACGCCGAGGTGGCGTCCCTGCTCATCAAGTTCCGAGTAGAAAACAGCCGGAGAGCCGCTGCGTCCGGACGGCGCCTGATGACGCCGATACCACAGCCCGACGCGATAGGCCGTGTAGGGCTTTACAGGAACCACGATTCCTAGATTCGTCGTGCCAGGCTCTGGGCCGGGCACCTCCAGCCGGATCGAGGCCCGGCCGCCATGTGCGACCGTTGTATCCAAGGCCTGCCCCTTTTCTAGGCGCCACCCCTGGGGGCCTTCCTCGAATCCGGCGTTAGGTATCAGGTTGATCACGGCGACGGGAGACTGATAGTCCGCCACGGAGAACCCGCCCGCAGCCGTAAGCGGTAGCGAAGCCGGACCAATGGCCATGCGGCTGATTCTCCCCTGTTCCGAGAATTCCAGCCGAAGGCCGTCGTTGCTTTGCAGAACCTCGCCAGCGACGACCACACCGCACCACAGGGCAACGACCAAGAAAAGACCCTTGTGCCAAATTCCGGGCGTAACTTCTCGATGGGCCATGCCTGCCTCCATTTCATGCTTCGACTATACAGTGGTAGTGAACCTGCGAATACGGCTACTTGCCGGGTAACGGTTCACGGGGCGGAAGAGAGGGGGACAGGTCCATGTTTTCGGTCAATGGTCTTGTCGCCAAAATGCATCAACTGGCCGAAAAATGGACCAGTCCCCGACCGCCCCGTGAACGGCTACTTGCCGGCGTTCCAGCCGTGTTTTTCCAAAAAGTCCATAAAGTTCTTCCAGTCGAATTCCGTGATGCTGTGCGGGCCTTCTTTGACGTGATAGCCGACATCGCCGTGGAAGACGCAGCCGGTTTCGCCCGCGAAGCCCGCCGCAGGCAAATTCGTCTTGCCATACAGCCGGAAGACCGGGCAGGCATTGAGAATCGCTTTGAGCTGGATGTCCGGCGGCGCGGTCGTGCAGCGCGACGCGGCGTCGATGTACAGGAGACGCGGGGCGACGCACGCCAGCAGGTGCCATTGGTCGTAGGGCGGATCGGGCCAGCCGCCCTCCGCGCGGAGCCGCTCCAGTTCGTGGGCCGGAACCCCGGTCACGTTGAGATTGACGTACCGCCGCATGTTTTCCGACATCCAAACCGGATACAGGAGGTTCGGCCAGAGCCGGATGCTCTTGCCGCCGCCATTGTTCAGGCAGACGCACGCGAAACGCGTGTCGTTCGCGGCGGCGACGGCGGCGGTGTGCGCCAGACGCGAGTGCCCTGCCAGCGCGACGCGAGACTGGTCGATCTCCGGGAGCATCTCAATCAGGTCGCGCGCACGCATGTCGGCCCACGCCCACGCGCCCAGCGCGGTCTTTTCGCCCGACTCGCCGGGCGCAAAGATGGTGTAGATGCTGTCCGCCGAACCGTCTTTTCCGCCGAAGTCGGGATAGATCTCGCTGTAGCAGAAGGTGGCGATGGCGAACCCGCGCGAGACGATGTCCGCGACGGGCACCCGGGAATGCTTCGTCCCGCGCATGGCCTCGCGTTCCGCCATGCCGGCGGGCGATTTGCGGAGGTGCGGGCACGTCGGGATGAACACCTCCGGCTCGGAAGAAACCGTGTGGTTGCCATAGAAATTCTGACAGATGAAGGCGGGGACTTTCCCCCGCGAGCTTTCCGCTTTCGGCAGATAGACGAGAACGCTGAACGAACGCTGCCCGCCTTTGCCCTTGACGGTCACGGTGTACTGCCGACGTTCCGCGAGGCGGCCGAGCGCGCTGCCGGAGCGTTCGGCGAGCGCGAACGCAATCGAATCCGGCTTCGGCGGGATCGGCCAGACCTCCCGGCCGAAGAACTCGAGGATTCGCGGGCGCGCGTCCTGCTCCCACTGCTCAACGGACGCGATCTCCCCCGTGCCGTCCGCCCGCGCGAGCACGCTCGTCGGCGTGCTCGGGGGTGCCGCGCACGCGCCGCCCGCGAACAGCAGAGCCGCCAGACCGATTCCGCACCACATTTTGTTTCGCTTCCGGGGTCTGCGCGTGCCCCTTGCGAAGCTTGGGCCCTCGGTCGTCCGGCCCCGCCCATGCCAGACCGTCCAACGCTCCGCTGGACAAGCAGATCGCCCCGGCGCTCTGCAGGAATTGCCTGCGAGCCAGCTTGTTGCCGGTACTGAAGTCAGAATCATGGTCATTCACCGTTGCTGCTTTAGGCTGATCGAGTTGTGATTTGCGAGGTTGGCGCCTTTGGGGTTATCTTGTTCATGAGAGCGGCGTTTTCGTCTTTTTTCAGCTACCCTGACATGTTAATACGCAGGCTCGGGCTCGTTGCCCAGGAGGTAACAGTTCACGCCGGAAGAGAAGGACGGGGGTAACCGTTCACGGGGCGGAAGAGAGGGGACAGGTCCATGTTTTCGGCCAAACGTCTCTTGGCACCAAAATACATCAACTGGCCGAAAAATGGACCAGTCCCCGGCCGCCCCGTGAACGGTTACGGGACGGGGCCATGTTTTTCGACAACGTCTTGTCAGCCAATACCAGCTTGAGAGCCGCGAGAGGTGTCAGGAACCATTTGCCGGAAACTGGCCTTCGGTGCTTCTGCCAGGAGGTTCTGCGGGACGTTGCGAGCACGGAGAGCAGAAACCATCATCGCCAGCTAAGGAAACCTCCATGAAGACTCTTGCAATTGTGTTGCGGGCGTTGTTTTCACGCCGCGAAGCGGCGACCGACCTGCGAGTATCCCGTTTGCCGATCTTCGTTTCCCTGGCCCTTGCGGCGATTGCGGCGAACATGCCGGTCGCGTCGATCGCCGATCAAGAGCCGGCACGGATCGAAGGCACGCTCTTCGTGGAACCGTTCGACTCGCTGGCAAAGGCCGAAGCGGCCACCGGCTCTACTGCCATCCAGACGCAAGATGTTTCGCTCGTGCCGGGCAAATGGGGGCAGGGCGTCGAGATCAAGCCGGGCGGCGTCGTGGCGATCCCGATGACGGGCAATCTGCTGCCCCAACAGGGCACGCTCATGTTCTGGTTCAAGCCGAACTGGTCGACCACCGGGAGCGGCCCGTCGCACACGCTGTTCTCCTGGGGATGGGACGACGGCAAGCACGGCTACTGCGTGCTCAGCGACGGGTGGTGGGAACCGGAAGGCTCACCCTATACCTATCTGGTCTTCGAGAACCAACTCTATCTGCACTGCAATTGCCCGCTGACGTTCGTGAAGGACCAGTGGCGGCAGATCGCGGTTACCTGGCAATTCGGCAAGCAGGCGTCGGCCCGATTGTACGTCGATGGCTCGCTCGCCGCCGCCACGGTTCGCCCATGCGGGGCCGCGCCTTCGCCGCGGACTCCGCTCTACCTCGGCAGCGACCGTGGCACATCCTCGGCGAAAGGCCGTTCGGCCGATGGCGTGTTTGACCATCTATGCATCCTCGACCGCATGTTGAGCAAGGAGGAGGTGCGAGAAGTTTTCCGCTCGCAGGAGCCGAACTGGCAGGCGATCGAGCGGCGGCAGGAGGCCTGGCTCTACGACGTACTCCAACAGCCCTATGCGCCGAAACGCGACGCCGCCGGGCGGATCCAGGAGAGTCGAGCCCTGCTGGATGAATCGAGCCGCTGGGCTTCGCCCGGGGGGGCCGAAGAAGTGATCCAGCGCATGGCCCGCGCCGGCTTCAATGTCTATGTCCCCTGCGTTTGGCACGGCCGCGGCGCGTGCTGGCCGAGCAACCTGACGCCGATGGATACGGGTGTGGAAAAGATCGTGGGCCAGGAGCCGCCGGGCTTCGACCCGCTGGCACACCTGATCCGGCTGGCGCATGCCCGGGGGATCGAGGTGCATCCCTGGTTCTGCGTTTGCTACGCGGATGCACGGTGGAAGCCGCTTGCGCCGTTTATCGAAGAAGGGACACCCGCCGGCGCGTGCGAGGCGCACAACCCGGCATTCCGCAAGTTTGCCGTCGAACTGATGATGGAAGTCGTCGAGCGATACGACGTCGACGGGATCAACCTCGACTACATTCGCACGAAGGGCATCTCGACCAGCGCCACGGCCCAGGCCTCGTATCGCCGGCGATTCGGTGGTGAACTGCTGGAGGATATGAAGACGACCGACTCGAAGGGCTGGCCGCATCCGAGCGTCGTCCGGTGGCAAGATGATGCCGTTGCCGATATCGTTCGCGAGTTCGCCGTGCAGGCCCGCGCTGCCCGGCCGAAGGTGGTGATCAGCGTCGACGGCCATCCGTATCTCCCCACCGACAAGCCGGGCACGCAAGGCCGCAACGACTTCTGGTGGGCCCAGGAGGGCTGGGTGGACGTGATCTACAGCATGGACTACGCGCGCCGCCTCTCCTGGCAGAAGATCGAAGCGATTCGCGCCCATCTCAAACGTCCCCAAGCGGCCGCGATCATCGTGGGCAACTACGAGAAGACGGAGACGGGCAAGGTGGTCAGCCGCGAAGCGCGCCTGGTGGCCGACCTGATCGGCTTCTGCCAGCGGAAATTCCCGGGCAACGGCGTAGCTCTCTATTGGTACGGTTCTCTCGACGACGCCCAGATTGACGCCCTGCGGGCCGGCCCCTTCCGCGAAGCGGCGAGACCTGCGTGGCTCCGCGCGGCGCACGGGTCCGGCGAGGACCAAAACCAGCCGTAACGCAACAACCTCAACCATCGAACCTCAGCTATGACGAACATGGAATCCAGCTCAACCCCATTGCGGATGGCGGAGCGCTCGTGCCAGGGCGGGCCGACAGTTCCCTGCGAGCCCAACAAAGGCTCCCTATGGAGAAACGCTTTTCTGCCCATTCGAGCAAACGTGCAGTGTTCGTTGACGGGCGCGGCGGTCTTATGGGTAATGGCTGCCCGCCTGGCCTCCGCCATCTCGCCTACCTCCGACGAGATGGCCGAGGCCCAAAGATGGGCGGCGGCGAAATTCGAGGAGGGAACGTCCGAACTGCGCCAAGCGGGCCGCTCGGCACCCGACGCCGAACCGTTCTTTTCGTTCACCTACGACGGTCGGCCGTCGGCCGAGGTGCTCAAGACATGGACATTCGAGCGCACCCGTCGGCTCCTCGATGGGAAAAAAACAGAGCACACGCTTACCTATCGCGATCCGAAAACCGGGGTGGTGCTGCGCTGCGTGGGCGTCCAATACGGCGACTTCCCTACCGTGGAATGGACGCTTTATTTCCGAAATGGCGGCGACAAAGATACGCCGATCCTGGCCGACATCTGCGCGTTGGACATCCAGGTCGAGGGGACCGCCGCACAGGGTCGTGCCAAGCCCGTTGGCGAGTTCCGCCTCCATCACCACATCGGCAGTCCCTGTTCCATGGAAGACTATCGACCGCTGGAGACGGTCTTGGCGAGGGGGACGAAAAAGCGTATTACGGCTGCCGGCGGACGGCCGACCAACAGCGACCTGTCGTATTTCAACGTGCAGCGTCCCGGCGATGGGGGGCTGATCCTCGTCGTCGGCTGGCCAGGGCAATGGGCGGCGGACTTCCACTGCGACGATGCGGGCCGCCTGCGAATCCGCGCCGGCCAGGAGGCGACGCGGTTCAAGCTGCTGCCCGGCGAGGAGATTCGGACGCCGCTGATGGTCCTCCAGTTCTGGAAGGGCGATCGCCTTCGCGCGCAGAACATCTGGCGCCGCTGGATGTTGGCGCACAATGTCCCGCGCCCCGGCGGCAAGCTGCCGCCGCTGCTTCTTAGTGCATCGAGTTCCTACTACTTCGACACCATGTACCGCGCCGATGCCACGTCGCAGAAGTTCTTCTTCGACCGGTACTGGGAAGAAGGCATGAAGCTCGATTATTGGTGGATGGACGCGGGCTGGTATCCATGCGACCCGGTCGGTTGGCCGAAGACGGGCACCTGGGAAGTCGACACGCGGCGGTTCCCGAAAGGCCTGCGCGAGATCAGCGACTACATCCGGCCCAAAGGCGCGAAGACGATCGTCTGGTTCGAGCCGGAACGGGTCCATGCCGGCACGTGGCTGGCCGAACACCATCCCGAATGGATTCTTGGCGGCGCTAAGGGCGGCCTTCTGAACTTGGGCAACCCGGAAGCCTGGGCGTGGCTGGTCAATCACGTTGACAAGCTGCTCGTCGAGCAGCGCATCGGTCTGTATCGTCAGGACTTCAATATCGATCCCCTCACCAAGTGGCGCGCCGCCGACGCGCCCGACCGGCAGGGCATGACCGAGATCAAGCACGTGATGGGCTACCTTGCCTACTGGGACGAGTTGCGCCGCCGTCATCCCGAGATGCTGATCGACACCTGCTCCAGCGGCGGACGGCGCAACGACCTGGAGACCCTGCGACGCTCCGTGCCGCTGTTGCGCAGCGACTACCTGCAGCCCGGAATCAGCCAACAGTGCCATACCTACGGCATCGCTTCCTGGATGCCCTACTTCGGCCAGCCCATGCAAGATGTCTGGGACAACTTGTACCTGATGCGCAGCGGGCTATGCCCCGAACTCACCTTGCGCTTTGACATGCGCAAGAAGCAGCGCGACTACACAATGGCCCGACGCCTGGTCAATCATTGGCGGCAGTTCGGCCGCTACTTCCTCGGCGACTATTATCCGCTGACGCCGTACAGTCAGGACAAGAAGGTGTGGATGGCCTGGCAGTTCGACTGCCCCGAGACTGGGGAAGGTTTGGTGCAGGCATTCCGGCGCGAGGAGAGCCCTGAGACTTCGGCCCGGCCACGACTCGTCGGGCTCGATCCGCATGCGACCTACACGTTAACAAACCTGGACATCGCAGTCGCCACGGAGATGACCGGACGGGAACTGCTCGAAACCGGCCTTCCGCTCAGCATTCCGGATCGGCCCGGCGCGGTGATCATTATTTACGCGAAGCAAGAAGGCACTGATACCAAGAAGGAAAGCGGGAGTGCACAATGAAACGCCTTGTCCTCGTCCCACTGCTGTTGGCGCCCCTGCTCAATCTGTGCGCTGTCGCCGCGCACGCAGCCGGGCCCGCCGACGAGGCCACCGTCCGCGGCGAGCCGATTGTCAGGGAGGATTTCGAACGCTGTACGCCAAGAGACAAGGTCTTGTTCGACGAGAGCCGGCCCGGCTTCTGGAACCTGCGCTACAAAACCTGGGGCGAAAACCCTCTGCTTCACGGCTGCCCGGAGGCGCCTGACATCACGTACGCCCCGGCATTGAAGGGCGTCTATGATATTGAAGTGGAATCGCGGGCGACGGATCGCCCCGGGGGCTTTGGACTGAAGCTGGCATCCGACTCGGAGTTCACCATCCTCGACGTCCCCAACCAAGGCGCCACCGCGACGAAGCACTTCAACGTCTGGCTGCCATTCCGGAAGAGCGTCAGGCTGGATGGTGAGAAGCTGGTGTTCCGCTACATCGGCAAGGCCGCGTACATCGACGCGTTGAAGTTCGTTCCCGTCAGCCGCTTCAAGAAGTTCCGGCCCTTGGCCGAGAATGAGCTGGGCCCCGCGACCGGCGTCATCTGCAAGCAGCCCGGCCGGTACATCGGCTGGCCGACGATTGTCCGGACATCCAAAGACGAGCTGATTGTGACTTTTTCCGGCGACCGGGACGCTCACGTCTGTCCCTGGGGCAAGACCCAAATGGTCCGCTCTCGCGACAACGGCAAGACCTGGTCCGACGTTGTCACCATCAACAATACGCCCCTCGACGACCGGGACACGGGCGTCATCGAAACGTGCAAGGGCACGCTGGTGGTCAGTTGGTTCACGTCGCTCTACTTCGAGCAGCCGACCATCATGCGTCAGGCGTGGCAGCATCATGCGGACAAGATTGGTCCGGAAACAAGGAAGCAATGGCTC
>JAXGMN010000100.1:0-22665 GCA_040768665.1 Thermoguttaceae bacterium | reverse complement strand
AGGGCACCGGGGGCTGGACGGAAAGCGGCAGTGCGTCGATGGTGAACCAGGTGAGCGGCAACTCGAACTACTCGACCAGCAGCACCGTGAACCCGTCGGGGGATGGCTGGAGCGCGAGCGTAACGGTGAACCAGAGCGGGCTGGATTCGTACGTGGGGCTGTACACGCTGGGATATGTGCTGGATTCCGAGGGCGTTTGGGAGTTCGACACGGCCAGCACGCCGACGTTCGCCGATTCGAGCCGCGACAAGCCGGGGCAATACTGAACGACGCTGTAGTAGCCTTTGCTGGGTTTCACTGCTGCTCCTCCCCCTTGAGGAAGTCAAACTGGCCCTGCGGCCGTAGCCTCCTTTCTATTCTACTCACCCCTACCGCTCGTGCGGTATGCGTTTCGCGCATCCGCCAGCGTGAGTTTCCTCCCATTACCGTCGACGTACTGCCAGAACTCCCAGCCGTTGGTGGCCATCGGCTGGCCGGTGATGGTCGATCTGGCCGTGGATGCGGCAGCCGAGCAGCTTGCGTGCGGCACGCCCTGGAACTCGACCGAGCCGTTGGCAAGGAGTGTCGCCTCCAGGGTCTTGCCCTTGTACTTACGGAAGAGTTTCAGTGGGGGCATCAGCAAGCGACTGGCCACGATATCCGCGAGTGAGACGCCCGGGGCTGTCGGTCCGGGCCGAGGCTTGCGAGGTTTTCGCTTCCCCGGTTGGGTCCGGCGAGGAGATGCGATGGCGACACCGCGGTCCCGCACTCCGGTGTCTGGCAGGGGAGTCGGCGAGTGAAGGCCGATTGGGCGTGGGCGGTCTATCGCCCGTGGCACCGTGACAATCCTGCGGGTTACGAATCGCGAAAACGCGAGCCAGGAAAGATTATCGGTTCGCGACTTCGTCATGGAACAAGGACCTCCTGAATCGGGAAGCTTGGTCGTGGGGGCGGTCTTCACATAAATCAAACACAGACCATGGAGCCGGCTCTTGACCTGGGAACTTATCTCGAAAGAGGCGTTCAAGAGGGCAAACGGTGGAAGAAGAGATGGAGGAAAAAGCGGTGACAAGTCACGCGCTCCAAAAAGGAGCCGTCCCATCACGGGCTATGCCGTACCGCGTGACGCACTTCCGGCTCCATGCGACGGCGTAATAACTCCAATACCCGCATCCACTTACCGCTCTTGTTTCAAGAAATAGCTTGACCTGGCGCGCCGCATCGACCACAATGACGCAGGTGAATGGACATGTGAACACATGCCCCCACGGACCGGCGCCAGCCGACTCTACGCCTCGCCGCTCCGCAGCTCTTTGACAACTTGGTAACCGGCTCCGCTCTGCCCGCCGACTCCCCTCCGCTGACCACCGGCCGGGACGGGCGGTCTCTTTGCCTACGGCTCTGCTTTCGCAGGCCCTCTTCCGCCCGTGAGCGATTAGCTCTTTGGTCGCTCGCCGCCGGCATTCCTTCCGCGGTGCCCAGCCTCAAGCCGGGGCGCAACGCTACTGGCCGCCACCTACTCGGCGGCCTCGCCACCCAAAAGCGCGTGGCCACCAAACACCCTCGAATTTGAGAAATCGAAACTTTGGTGGCCACACACGCAACTCACCAGCGAACTCTCGTGCCTTCCATACCTGGTCGCCTTGCCACCCAAAAGCGCGTGGTGCCCAAGGTGCCTCCGTTCTGAGAAATCGCCAACTTGGGCACCACATCCCAAAGCCCGTAACAGCAATCTGCGGGTCGTGGTGTGGGAAGTGGTTAAGCAGGACCCTTTGGTTGTCTACCCAGTGACGGCCTGCGAGCCTGAAGAGGATAGGAGAATGGCTTTTTCATTACACCTTGTGCCTGCTGCCAAGACAAACCACTATTGGTTGCGGTGCCTGTCCTTTTTTCATCCGACCAGGGGCCGGCTCCTACCGCCCACCTCGAAACAGCGGTTCGCGGAGGCTTTGGACGGTGACAATCCCGATCGGACCACCGCTTTCGTCGAGCACGGCGGCCAGGTTTTCCTTGGCGCCGTGCAGTCGCGTCAAGACGCTGATGTAGGTGTCGCTGTGGCCGACTGTCAATAGCGGCCGAACCGGGGCGACTTCCGCGGATGGATTCAGCCGCAGATCGATCACCCGCACGTACCCGGTTAGCCGGTGTCCGTCTTCCGATTCTTCAAGCGGAACCGCGGCGAGATGGTGGCGCTCGGCGAGATCCAGGATTTCCGACTTCGTCATGGTGAAAGTCGCCTTCGCGATTTGGTCAAGCGGAACCGCGTACGTCCGGATCGGCCGGCTTGCCAGGGCAAAAGTTCCCTGTGCGAGACTACGCTGCGCGGGGCGCAGAATACCGGCCTCGTGGCCCTCTTCGAGGATCCGCTGCAATTCGCGACGGGCGATCTTCAGCCGGATCATTTCCGGCGATTCCGTGGCGAAACGGGCCAACACCCAGTTCAACCCCCAGAGAAGCATGCTTACGGGAAAGAAAAGGATTACGCAGACGAGAAAGAGCGGCCCGCCCATCCGCAACAGCCGATTCGGGGCATGGAGAAAAAAGTTCTTCGGGAGCAACTCGCCATAAATGAACAGAACCGGCGCGAGAACCAGCGGAGCGATGAGCTCGGGAAGATGGCTCTCTCCTGCCCAAAGGACCTGCGCCCCCATGACGATCCCAAACGAGACCAGATAATTCGCCAGGTTGTTGCCCACAAGCGTGGTGGCGATGAACAGCGTGGGCTGATTGGTCAGCCACAGGAGCCCTCGCGAAACAGTATCTCCCCCTAGGGCATCGAGGACGAGGCGGATGCGGGTGGCGCGGTAAAACCCCGTTTCCGACCCGCTGAAGAACGCGCTGAAGAACAAGCCGACCGTACACAACCCGACTGCAAGCCAGATCATCCCGCGGCCTCCTCGGGGACGCGGTCGACGCGCGTGACCTCGACAAGCAACTGGCCTCGTTCGGGTACGTCGAGAACCTTGAACTGGAACGGGCCCCAGCGGCATTGGTCGCCGGTCGTCGGCAGTCGTTCGAGCACTTCCTGGAGCACTCCCGCCACCGTGACGCTCTTGCTCGGCGGCCGCTCGACGTCGAAGTAGCGGACCAGCCGTCGGAGATTGGTCATCCCGGTAACCACCCACACGTCGTCGCCGACACGGCGGATGGGATCGCGCTTCAGGAGCCGCTCGCTGCGGCTGGCCGTGTGGATAAAAATCGTGTCCAGCACGTCCTCGTAGGTCAGAATCCCGATCGTCTCGCCCAGTTCATTGACGACGGCGACGACCCGCTGTGCGCTCTTGTGCATCACCTCCAGCGCCTGGGCGGCCGTGGTGCACCAGGGGACGTAAACCACCGGCCTGGCAAGTCGTTCGAGATGGCCGTCGGGAATGCGAGGCAGATCGCGGAGCGGGACCGCACCGGCCACTTCGTCGCTGTCCGGCTCCGTCACGAGGAGATACCCGCTCGGCGGCATCCTTCCCTCGAGGTCGGCTAGCGATACCGGCGGACGGAACGAGAGAAAGCGGGTCCGCGGACGCATCAGTTCTTCGACCCGGATGTCGGAAAGAAGGACGAGGCTCTGCAACACGTTCTGCTCCTGGCTGAGCAGGGCCGCATCGGAGGTCGAGAGTTCCACGGCCTTCTCCAGGTCGCCGACGCGAAGGTACGGCTCCGCTTCGAACGTCGGCCAGAGCACGCGTTGCGAGACGAGACTGGCGAAGCGGAACGCCGGCAGCACCGGGTCGAGAACCTGGATCATCGCCGACAGCGGGACGGCGGCCAGGGTCGACATCATCCGAGGCTGGAGCACGGCCAGGTTCTTGGGCAGCATTTCGCCGAAAACGATCAATGCCATGAGCGAACCGAGGGCCAGCAGCCCCGCTTCGGCGTGCTCTCCCGCACGGTCGAGATTGATGCTTGCGATCGAGGAAATCGCGAAGTAGGCAACGTTGACCAGCAGGTTGCAGAAGAGGATGGTCGTGAGCAAGCGGTCGGAATCGTTCAGCAGCCTCGCGGCGAGCCGCTGGGCGGGCTTGCCGGAGGCGAGCTGCCGCCGGTCGCCCCGGCCCAGGTAAAACAGGGCCGCCTCGCTGCACGAGAAGAATGCCGACGCAAGAATCAAGATTCCCATGGCCGCCAGCCAGGGGAGTTGTTGCATCAGCACCTTTGCCACCTCGCCGAGTTGGGCTGGAAAAGTCGCGGGCGACTACTGCTCGCCGATCGTAGTCCGTCCCGTCGCCACATCGAACTCGTAAATCGCCGGAACCAGCATGGCGGCCGTCGTAAAACCGTAGGCGACTGCAGTGACCAGAAACACCCCCAGCGTATAGTCGAGGAAGAAACTGGTGATTGCATAAAAGGTGGCGAAGGGGCAGAGAAACGATGCCACCCCGATGGCCGCCGAAGGATTTCTCGCCCCCAGCGCGACATACAGACCGATCCCGCCACCGAGCATAAACGCCAGGAACGGCTGCAGTTGCGCCTGGAACGAGCCGCTGAACGCAACCATCATTCGCATGCAGACGGCCACGCCCATGAACAGGAAAAACACCGTTCCCAGGCTCGTGCCGATCGCGCTGCGGGAATTGGGATAGGTCATGCCGGCATGGATTCCGAGCATCGCCGCGAAACCATAGAGCGCGGCCAGCCCGCCGACCAGGTAGATCGTGTTCTCCAGTCCCATCGCTCCGAGGTACCAGAGGTAAAAGCAGAGAAGGATCGGCAGAATGACCATTTCCTTGGTGTTATAAAAGACGCCGCCCAGCTTTCCGAAAACGATCTCCTTGGGCGTCAGATCGCTGACCAGGATGAGATCGAGTGCACGAGCGTCGCGCTCACTGGTAAGCGAGGTGACTGCCTGCGCGTTGACGAGGATCAGGCTGAGCAGGAAGAGCGGCACCAGAGCCACTGCACCCGTGTGCCGGGTGATAGCCTGGTCGCCTTGTGCCATCCAGACCAGGCTTGCCGCCGCCAGAGCGAAGAGAATCAGGTAGGCGAAACGGATGACCAGTGTTTTTCGGCCGTAGGCCCAGGTTCGTATTTCCCGCCAGATAACCGGGTTGTCCCAAACTTCGCGTGTGCGCGATCGGGGCTTCTCGCCGCGGAGCTCTGCAACGGTCGCTGAACCCGAATTCGGCTGGTTTTCGTGCGCGATATCGTATTCAGCTCCCCAGATGCTCTGCCGGTTCCAGGTTTCGTCTTCGCGGACCATCTGCCGGGTCTCTCGCGAGGGATTCCAGACGCGGACCAGCGCGACCGCGACTGTGTTGAGCATCACCACCAACAGGCCCCCAATCAAAAAGAACAGGTTCACCGGCGTACGGAGCACACCCAGCGCCGGATCAACCTCCGGATAAGGTCGGGTCGCTTCGAGAATCGCTTGCCAAGGACTGAAGCCTGCCGCCCAGGTCTGGACGGAAATGCCCAGAAGGTCCGTTCCCAATGCCCCCGAGGCGACAATCTCCCAGATCGCAAGCCAGAGCACCAGCACCAGCACCGTCATCGCCAGCGCCTGAAAGGTCTTCTCTCGCCATAGCGCAAGCAACGACCCGAGACTGCCGCACGCCAACGCGGCGACAAAGGTGACGCCAAACACCCGTGCCACCTGCGCCGAAGAAACGCCTCCGAAAAGGGTCGCCAACATAAACAGCGGTACGGCAGCCAGAAGAAGGACGAAGATGTTCAGCACACTGGCCAGGAGTTTTCCAAGCACCAGTTCGCTATTGGAGAGATTCGTCAACAGAAGCAGAATCAGCGTTCGACGGTCTTTCTCCTGAGCCACGGCGCTGGCGGCAACCAACGCCGAGGAAAACATCACCAGGGCCAATTGCAGCGGTGCCAAAATCTGGAACAACACCATGCCGAACCGGGCCAGGTCCCCGATGTCGCGGACATGCTGGGTTCCGGTCAAGACCAGAAACGCCGTGCTCATCAGCAGCAGCAGAACGGCCGCATACGCCGTTCGGGCGATATGCACCACCTTTCGGCGCGGGGATATCGTCAGCTCGCGGTGAAAAACGGGTCCGATGAACAACGCAGTGCTCCCGTGCTGAAATCGTGGGCGGATCGTACGCCGACAGTACGCGTCTGGCACGCACTCGGGTTCGTTCCAGGTCCTCCATCATACCACAAAGACCGGGACGGTCATCCAGGCCCCGCTTGCCGGAGACTGATGCTGCGGCGCCTGTCCCCTTTTCCAGCAATCTAGTCACCGAAGACCTGAGCAACTCCCCAGATTGAAGGGGAGCGTCGCGTTCGGTCTGTCAGCCATCTCGGCCATATTCACCCGGATCGCGTCGCGTTGTTCCGACTGCGATTGGCTTGCACTTCCACGAAATCTTGTCGCACGCAGCTACCGAAGCCCAAGACGTCCGAGGCAAGAGCCTCGTCTTCGCGGCCCCCGGCGAGCCCTGCAAGGGCACGGCGGCAGCGAACTGGTTCCTCGCCGACGCTTCCGGTTACAATGGGCACTTCATTTTTTCCGGTCGCCTGAACACGGCTTCGCGAAGACTCCGGCGTGAAACCACCCGCCAGGCGGAATCGATCACCGATGAAAGGGATGCAACCATGAAACACGGCCTCATATTCCTGCCGGTCCTCCTCGTTTGCCTATCGGTTCCTCTCCACGCGGAGCAAAGCGCCACAGCCGACGATGCGACCTCCGCAGACCTCGTCTCATGGCCGGCGCCCGGCGGCGAGGCGTTGTGCGAGGACTACGCTTTGCAGGTCGACGGGCAAGCGGTGCCCGTCTACTCGTGCCGGGTTTCGGCGATGCCTTTCAACCAGGTCTGGCCGGGATACCAGCGGCCGATCGACCAGACGGAACTCGCAGGATTCGCGGTCTGGGACATGTCCGGGCCGGTGAAGGTCGAAGTGGTCTCGCGGCGCGCCGTGCAGTCCGTGGTGGTGCGGCCCGCGTCGCGCGGGATCCGTCCGGTGATCGACGGCGACCGCATCACGCTGGCGCTCGATCGTCCCGGGCCGCTCGTGGTGGAGGTGAACGGGATGCATCACGCGTTGCATCTGCTGCCCAGTCCGCCGGAGCAAGACGCGCCCGCACCCGGCGCGCCGGGCGTCCGCTACTTCGGCCCCGGGGTTCATCGGCCGGGAAAAATCGAACTCGATAGCAACGAGTCCGTCTACATCGCGGGCGGCGCCGTGGTGTACGGCAGCATTCAGGCCCGCGGCGCGTCGAATCTCCGCATCGCCGGCCGCGGCATTCTGGATCAAAGCCCGTTTGCCCGCGGCCAGGCCGGCGGCGCAGTCCGGCTGTCGGACTGCTCCCAGGTCAGCATCGAAGGGATCGTGATGCGCGATCCGGACGTGTGGTGCTGCAGCCTGTTCGGCTGCCGGGACGTGCGGATCGACGGCGTGAAACTCATCGGCCTGTGGCGTTACAATGCGGACGGCATCGATGTCTGTAACAGCCAAGACGTGGAGGTGAGCAACTGCTTCGTGCGGGCATTCGACGATGCCCTGGTGATCAAGGGGCTCACGTCCCGCCGGCAAGGGCCCGATGAGCGGCCGGTGCGGAACGTCCGGTTCATCCGATGCGTGGTCTGGTGCGACTGGGGCCGGGCGATGGAAATCGGGGCGGAGACCTGCGCACCGGAAATTGCGGACGTTGTCTTCGCCGACTGCGATATCGTCCGCACGACGCACATTGCCATGGACATTCAGCACGGCGACCGGGCCGCCGTGCGCAACATCCGCTTCGAGAACATCCGCGTGGAGATCGATGCATGGAACCCGCGTCCTCGCATCCAACGCAGCCCCGAGGACCAATACCAGCCGGCCCGGGAGGACCGATATTGCCCGACACTTCTGGAAATCGTGATCCGCAAGAACAACTACTCGAAGGACGAGCATCGAGGAACAGTGCGGGACGTGGTCTACCAGGACATCGCGGTCGTCGGCCCGCACCATCCACCGTCGTCCTTCCGCGGATTCGACGACGAGCATACGGTCGAGGGTGTGACGATTGCCAACTTGCAGTTCAATGGCAAAGTGGTCGGCAATGCAAAGGAGGCCGGGTTGAACATCGGACCGCACGTCCGCGGCGTGCAATTCGCGCCTCTGGCTCAGCAGCCTTAGAGCCGGACCTGCTGGTTCAGACGCGCTGTGGTCACTCCGTACAGAGTCGCGAGGTCGGCGTCGAGGATCACCCGCTGCCCGCGCAAGGATAGAATCGACCGCTCGATCTGCTCATCGGACACCGAGGAAACAACTGTACACATCCTCTCGATGGCGACTGGACGTTACGGATCGGAATCACTCACTTTATGGCAGTCGTTTCGCGGGCCTTAGGAGCGGTGTCGCCAATGCAGTACAAGTGCGTGGTTGACCGCGAATAGATTCGTCCGCCCAGCGGCGTCAGCGAGGCGCGAAAGAGTTCGCCAGGCGCGGCGCCGAGTGAATTCCGGGCGACGATCCGCAGCGACGGCCCGGGTTCGATCACGACCGTCTCTCCCGCTTCACTCTGGTGGTAGACCAGGCCGCCGATCGCGATCGGCGAACTGCTGAACTGCCCGCCGAGACGCTCCTTCCAGTGCTCCTTTCCCGTCTTGGCATCGTAGCACGTGACGATGCCGCTCAACATACTGACCATTACATACGGCCCAACGACGATGGGCGCCGGCAGGTCCCGGCCGCCTCGCCGCCGCGCGGTCCAGGCGACTGGCGGCGGAGTAGCGGCGCCCGGCCATCGCAACGCATACATATTGCCGCCCAGCCCACAGACGACGTAGAGAAAATCGGGACCGGGAGTCACCGTTGGCTCGCCGCGGCCGGCGGAGTTTTCGGTGAACCAGAGTTCTTCGCCCGTGGCCGGATCGTAGGCCGTGACGCCGGTATGGCCGTTGAGCACGAGTTGCTCTCGCCCCTCGCGTTGCACGAGGATGGGCGTGCTCCAGCCGCGATGGTCGGGCCGCAGCCTTCGCCAGACGGTCTTCCCCGTCTTGCGGTCGAACGCTTCGAGGAACGCGTCGCGGTCGCTGTCCCCGTTTTGAATGACGAGGTCGCCGACGATCACCGGCGAGGCCGCGGTGCCCCAGGGGCCTTCGAAGGGACCAAGGTCCCGCGACCACAGCGGTTGCCCGTCGACCGAATAAGAGTGCAGTCCGCCCTTGCCAAAGAATGCCACCACCACCTCCCCGTCCGTGGCACATGTGGCCGAAGCCCAGCCGTTCATGACGTGCGACTTCTCCGGCTCGCCCGTCCAAGCGACTTTTTCCCACAGCAGGCGTCCATCGCCGGCGGATACACAAAACACGAGTCGTTGTTTCCCTCGGTCGAGCGCCGTGGTCAGGAAGATGCGGTCGCCCCATATCGTGGGCGACGACTGGCCGCTGCCCTTCAGCGCCGTCTTCCACACGACCGATGAGGCATCCCATCGCGTGGGCAGGCCCGACTCGGCTGTGTGTCCGTCACCCCGTGGACCGCGCCAGCCCGGCCAATTCGCATCGGCGGCGAGAACCACGGTGGAGTAGAAGAGCCCGATGGTTAGAGCGGCGAAGCCTGCTCGTGCCAAGAGGTTGACTTTCTGCATGGGGTATCTCGGGGCGTGATGGATGTGTCGCAGCGGTGTCTGAACGGGAAACCGGGCAACGCACCGTTGCCGTCAGTATAGCGGCCGGCCGATCACCGGCCAGTTGCTTCCGAGTGCGGCCCCGCCCGCCGGCGCGGGACAGAGGGGAGTGTCATCGGAACAGGCGACGCGAGACTGGTCGCGAAAGAACGTCTTGGCAGGATGCCCGGCGGTCGACCGACAAGGTTCAGGAGTTCTCGCGGAAAAAGGGCCCGCAAGTGGGCCCGTCGTAAATCGATTCACCGGTCGCCGGTTTGAGAACCCACAGCCACCACCACCTCACACCCCCAACGCACGGGGTGGTCGAGTGTTGATCGCTCATTGGAAGCTGGTGCAATCCCCTCCCACCCCGGTTGCCGCTACAATAGCAGTATGCAGCCGATAATTTAGAACACCGCGGACGAGATTGCGAGCGATTTCGCTCGACGCTCGCCCGGCGGCGTCTACTTGGCGAGGACGAGAGGCAACCGATGGCATCTGAAACAAACGCGGCCGTGATCATCAACCGAGGGCGCGGGCCGGAGATCGCCGGAACACGGATTACCGTCTTCGATGTCATGGACTATCTCAAGGCCGGATGGCATCGGGACCGGATCGCCGGGCTGTTCCGGCTGTCGTCGAGCGACGTGCAGGCGGCTATCGACTACATCCAGCGGCACCGCGAGGAAGTGGAGGCTGACTACCAACGCATTCTTGAACGGCACCGGACCTATCAGTACGCGCCGGACGTGTCGGCCAAGATCGAGCGCAGCCGCGGAGTGGCCCGGCAACGAATGGAAGAGATTCGCCAGCGCTAGGGAGGCCGCTGATGCCAAGGATCATGGCTGATTACAACGTCGAGGGACACCTCGACGTTCTCTTGCGAATCTGGACATCTCCGGTGTGGAACGACCTCTGGCAGCAGATGGGTTGCCATGTCGAGTCGTTCCAGCGCCACGGCATCGCGCCAGATATGCCCGACGCGGAACTCGGGCGGTTTTGTCAAGAGCAGCAAATCATACTTCTTACCGGCAATCGAAACGCTGAGGGAGAGGATTCGCTGGAAATCACGATTCGAAACAACCGAACCGATACGACTCTCCCCGTGCTGACAATCGCGACCCCTGCGCAGGTTATCATCGACCGCGCGTATGCGGAGCGAGTTGCTGAGCGCATTCTCGAGTATTTGCTCGATTTGCAGAACCTGCGCGGCGTCGGACGGCTCTACGTGCCGAAAGACAGAAAATCCGCCGGCTGCCAGCGCCGGACCATTTACCATGCCCCTCGATTCACGCATGCGTCGAACACTCTCGGCAGTCGTGCGACGAACGAACGGCATTCATGGTTGGCAGCCGATTGGCGGAGTGCTTGACAACGGTTAAGCTCGGGGTACGGCAACCACCTCGATCCCGCCTGACATGAGGCCCTGAACCATGAAATCCATCGTCACCTGCATCGCCACGGCCTTGGTCGTGTCGCTGCCCCCGCTCTGCGCCGCCGAGTCGGCCACCGTCGATCTCGCCAAGCCCGCCCTGCTCCCTGCCGGCTGGGATCCGGCGCTGGCGGGCGACGTCGTGATGCGCCGCCTCGTGAACACCTCCGCGCCCCAAGTGAAAGGGGCCCACGACGCGGAGTTCGTCTGCGTCGGCGACCGCGCCTACGTCGTCGCCGAGGCAAACGACCTCAAGGGCGGCGAGAGCGCCGCGTGGCCGTTTGTCTACGCCACGATGTCCGTCGTAAATCTGAAGTCGCTCGAGACGGAGCGGATCATCGATTTCGCGAAGAGCGAGCAGGTCTTTGAAAACGAAACCCTGCCGATCGGCGCGTGTTTCGTGCCGCGGATCATCCAAAAGGACGCCGCCACGCTGCGTTGCTACTTCACCAGCGAAGATCCCGGCAAGCGGCAGTCGCAGATGTGGTATCGCAATTTCGATCTGAATCGCGGCGAGTTCGCGCCATCGATCCACAAGGCAAAGCTCAAAACCGCCGCGGGCACGTTCGACTTCCAACCGCAGCATTTTCATGCGGACGCGGCGGAGCAGGGATTCACGAAGAAGGCCAGCGACCATTCGTTCTTCCTCTTCGACTCCTTCAAACGGTTCGACGGCCGGCTTTATGTCACTTTGAACAACTTCAGCGGCAAGCAAAACGCGCTGGCGCTGGTACACGACGACCTCGTCACGTTCGAAGTGCTCGGCCACTTCAACGGACCGCAGAGCCAACAGCTCAGCGAGGCCGCCGTGAACCGCCTGCCCGACGGCACCTGGATGGCCATCTGCCGCAACGACGGAGGCAATTACCACTTCACCACGAGCAAGGACGGGAGAAAGTGGACCGTCGGCAAAGGGATGCCGCACGTCCCCAATGGCACGAACTCCAAGCCGACGTTCGACCGTTTCGGCGACACCTATTACCTCGGCTGGCAGGAGGCGACCAAATTCCAAGGCGTACACCGCAGCGTGTTCAACGTGGACATCTCCCGCGATGGCCTCACCTGGGAGCGCAAATACCGCTTTGAGACACCCAAGTCGTTTCAATACCCCACCTTCCACGAGCACGAAGGCACCGTCTGGCTCTCCGTCACGCAAGGCGATACGGACCCGAGCCGCAAGGAGCGGATCATGTTCGGCAGATTGGAGACCGTGGGCCGGTTCGAGTCGCAGAGCGGCCAGACTCGCATCGAGTGGCCCGCGCCGCCGCCCGAGGAGCTGGCGGTGATGAAGCGCGGTGCAAAACTCTTCACCGATCGCGACTACGTCATCGACGAAATGCCCGAGGCGGTGCGGGAACTCCCCTTCCTGCGCACGAGCATCGAGCGGCTGCACGCTCACGTCACCAAGCCCGGCACGCTGTTTGCGCTGACCCCGACGGTCCGCCCCAAGGCCGCCAGCCAGGAAGCCGCGCTCAAGGAGGCGGGCTTCACGAAGGTGGACGTGCCGGAGGTGCAGCTCTTTCCCGGCGAGATCAACCGCGTCAGCCTTTATCGCAAGGACGTCAAAGCGGGCGAGCGGTTCCGCTTTCGCAAGATGGTGCTGCTCATCCCGCAGGGCGCCGAGCTGAAGCAGTTCGATCCGCAACTCCCGGTGGTGCTCGTCAATCCGGGCGCCGAATTCCAGGACGATGCCCGTCCCGGCGCGATGATCATCGGCATGGACCGCACCCCGAAAGGCCGTCTCTGGGGCTGCTGGACCGGCACGGGCGACAAGGCGGACGGTTATTTCCTGCTCGCCACCAGCGACGACGGCGGCCAGTCGTGGTCGAAGCCGCGCTTGGCGGTCGGCCCGAGGATTGCGACGGATCAACGGCTGAGCGGGGCCCTGGTGGGCAATCTGTGGACCGATCCCCTCGGCCGGCTATGGTTGTTTTTCGACCAGCAGCTCGGCGATCCGCAGGGCCGCATCACGAACTGGTACATCCGCTGCGAGGATCCGGATGCGGCGGAGCCCTCTTGGACGGAGCCGGTGTTCTTTGCCGAAGGCTGCACGTTGAACAAGCCGACGGTGCTCCACAGGGGCGACTGGTTGCTGCCCGTGTCCGACTGGCACAAGAAGACCGCCCGCGTGTTCGCCTCCCTCGATGAAGGCCGCTCGTGGAAGGAGCGGGGCAGCCTGCAATTTCCCGACTGGGAGTTCGACGAGCACATGATGGTGGAATTGCGCGACGGCCGGCTATGGATGCTCGCCCGCACGAAAGACCAGCCGCACGAGAGTTTTTCCAGCGACGGCGGTGCGACCTGGAGCGAGCCGCGGCAGGCGGCCACGGTGCAGAACATCAATGCGCGATTCTTCCTGCGCCGCTTGAAATCGGGCCGCATCCTGTTGGTGAAGAACGGCTCGCCCGCGGAGCGATTGTCAAAACGCTCGCACATGAGTGCGTGGCTCTCCGAGGACGAAGGCCGGACGTGGAAGGGCGGCCTGCTGCTCGACCAGCGCAGCTCGGTGTCGTACCCCGACGGCTTCGAGGCCCCCGACGGACTCATCCACATCCTCTACGACTGGAACCGCCACACCGACGCCGAAATCCTCCTGGCAAAGTTCCGCGAGGAGGACGTGCTGGCGGGAAAGATCGTATCTGCCGATGCCAAGCTGCAAGTGCTCGCCAACAAGGCCACCGGCCCGAAGCCCGAGGTGCTCTACAACGGCGTCGAGCTTCCGCTCCCCTGGCCGCCGCCGTATGGCGATCCCGACTCCGCCGAGCCGATGCCCGTGCCCTACCTGAAACGGGTGCCGCGGACGATCCCCATCGACGTAGGCCGCCAGCTCTTCGTGGACGATTTTCTCATCGAAAAGACCACGCTCAATCGCACCTTCCACCAGGCGACGAAATTCGAGGGCAATCCGGTCTTCAAGGCCGAGATCGGCCCGTCGACACAGGGCGAGGCAGGGCAGCAGGCCTCGGTCTACACCGGCCACGGCGGTGTGTTTTACGATCCGGCGGAAAAGCACTTCAAGATGTTCTACGTTGCCGGCTGGCGCGGCCCGCTCGCGCTCGCCACGAGCCCCGACATGAAAACGTGGACGCGCCGCGGCGAGCTTCTCCCCGAGGGCTTGTGCTGGACCGGGCCCAAGCTCGTCAGCGGCGGCTCCGACAACTGCGTGTGGCTCGATCTGAACGCAAAGAGCCCTGCCGAGCGGATCAAGTACATCACCTGCTGGATGCACGTGAAGCCGGAGGATCGTCCGCCGGACTTCAATCACTCGCTGCACGTCTCCGACGGCGAGAGTTGGTCCGACGCTGTGCCCACGACCATTGCCGCGGATGATTACTGCTCGTTCTTCTACAATCCCTTCCGCCGGAAGTGGTGCTTCAGCATCAAGAAAGGCACCTCCCGCGGCCGCGGCCGTTACTATTTTGAAAGCGATGAATTCCTCCAAGGCGCCGACTGGGCCAAGGCCGTCTACTGGACCAACGCCGACAAACTCGACGCGCCCGAGCCTGAAGGCCGCTATCCCGGCGCGGGCGATACCCCGCAGCTCTATAGCCTCAACGCGGTCGCCTACGAGAGCCTCATGGTCGGCATGCACTACATCCATCGCGGTCCGAGGAACGAGATCTGCAACCAGGGCAAGTTCCCGAAGCTCATCGACCTCGAGCTCGGCTTCAGCCGCGACGGCTTCCACTGGGACCGCCCCGACCGCCGCGGCTTCATTGCCGGCTCCCGCAGCGAAGGCTCTTGGGATCGCGCCTACCTGCACGGCACCGCCGGCGTCTTCGTCGTGCTCGAGGACCAACTCGTCTTCCCCTACTGCGCCTTCTCCGGCGTTGCCCCCAGCGGCCATCGCGGCATGTATACCGGCGGCAGCATCGGGCTGGCCACGCTGCGACGAGATGGTTTTGCCAGCATGGACGGCCCCGGCGAGCTCACCACGCGTCCGGTGAAGTTCAAGGCGAAGCATTTCTTTGTGAATCTGGACGGCGAACTGTGCGTGGAAGTGCTCGACAAGGACGGAGAGGTCATCATTGCTTCCGAAACCGTCTCCGGCGACAACACGAAGCAGTGCGTCGAGCTGCCCGGCCTGGTTGAGCTTGCCGGCAAGCCCGTCAAGTTCCGCTTCCGTGTTGCCAAGGGCTCCTTGTATGCCTTCTGGTTGACGCCGGATGAAAACGGCGCCAGCCATGGCTATGTCGGCGCGGGAGGCCCTGCCTTCCACGGCGTCCGCGACGTCGCCACGCCGGAGTGAGCTTCCCGTGAAACGATCTATGAAACCTTCACTCCAACGGGAAGAAGCATTCTCCCGACCCGGTCCGCGCGGGATTAGAATAAAGGATTCGCCCGGCGTCGGCGCGCGCCGTCGTGGGCGGTCGAACCCATCACCAGCAGCGACTGCGAAAGGAAAACATGCCACCATCCCGGGACCTCGAACGGGCAAAGCAGGCGTACCGCAAAGCCGACGTGCAGGCTTCCATCGCCGCTCACAGCGCCAGCGCCAAGGAACATCACCAGCAGGAACACGGCCAGTACATCAAAAGCGCGGTATACGGCGGCCTGGATGGAATCATCACCACGTTCGCGGTGGTGGCCGGCGTCGCCGGCGCAAAACTCACCGCGGGCATCGTGCTGATCCTCGGCTTTGCCAACCTGATCGCTGACGGGCTGTCGATGGCAATCGGCGACTACCTCAGTACCAAAGCCGAACAGGAGTACGAACGCGCGGAGCGGCGGCGCGAGGAGTGGGAGGTCGAGCATTACCCCGAAGGCGAGAAGCAGGAACTTGTCGAACTCTACGTCGACAAAGGACTCGCCCCCGACGACGCCGAAACGATCGTTCAGATCCTGGCCAAGAACCGGAAGGCCTGGGTCGACGTGATGATGGTCGAGGAGTTGGGGATTTTCGGCTCCGACGAGTCGCCGATCAAGAATGCCCTGGTTACGTTCTTCTCCTTCGGCCTCTTTGGATTCGTGCCGCTGGTGGCTTATGTGGCCGGCCTGTTCGTTCCGGGTTTCGGCGGAGCAACCTTTGAAATCGCCTGTGTGTTGACCGGAGCAACGCTCTTCGCCCTCGGAGCCCTCAAGGTCAGGATTACCGGGCGCAACTGGTTCAAGTCGGGCCTGGAAATGCTGCTGGTGGGTGGCGTGGCCGCGGCGGCGGCCTATGCGGTCGGGGCGGCTCTGGGCGGCTTGGCATGAAAAGCAAGACGGGTCAGGACCTTTACGAGGCAGGCCGTGTCGGGCTAGGATGCACTCGGCGTACTTCACGGAAACGGCGGCTGGGAAGGAGGTCCCATGGGAAGTTCCATCGTCGGACTGGCCCTGCTTCTGACGGGAATCAATGTCGGCTGGGAGAAGACGGGCGACGGGGGATACGTGTACATCATCCAAATCGAGCCCGAGACCCTCGACGCGCTCAAGGCCGGATTGCCGATTGAAAGCCACCTGGAGCCCCGATTCCGAGGGATCCGCAGCTACCGAATCGTCGTCGGCAAGGGCGAGGTGCCGCGGGAAGGAATGCCGGACATGCCCGAAAAGCCGACGCCTAAGCCATTTCCAATCACCGAACCGGCCGAAGCTTCCCCGCTGAAATCGGCTGGCAAAGGCGATTCCGGCGCCCAGCAGACGGCGTTCTACCAAGGAACCGAGGCCGCAAAGGCGACGCCGGAGCCCGGCCCCGTCCCGGACGAAGAGTCGAAGCCTTGGAAACCGCTTGTGATTGTCCTGGCACTGCTTTTAGGATCGATCAGCGGCAACCTATACCTGGGATGGATCACATGGGATACTCGCGGACGCTATCGCCGGTTGTTGCGTCGAGCCGGCGAGCAACCGCAATCGAGGCCCGAGGTTTGGGACTCGCGTGAGGTGGAGGAAGAAGAGCAGTCGGAATCGTAACGCGAGAAGGGACGCCGAGGATCACGCCGCTTCGGCATCGTCGTATTCCTCTTCGTCGAAGTCGTCCGTCTCTTCCTCGTCGTAGTCTTCTTCGTCCTCTTCCTCGTATTCGTCGTACTCCGAGTCTTCTTCGTCGTACTCCGAGTCTTCTTCGTCGTACTCGGCGTCGTCGGCATCCTCTTCGTCCAACTCGTCCTCAATCGCTTCGTAGCCGTCGAGAGCTTCTTCGTCGGACCACAGGTCTTCGTCCTCGTCCAACTCGGACTCCTCTTCGTCCATCTCTTCGTCGATGGCGGCATAGCGCGGCGAATCGTCGGCTTCTTCCCAGGGGGCCAGTTCTTCCACCGGGATTGGTTCCGGCTCCATCTTAGGCTTCTGCGTCCGCGACCGGCGACGGCTTGGCTTCGCGGCGGAGGCGGCCGGCGCGGGCGCGGGCTGCGGCTGGGGTTTGCGCTTCTTCTTGACGGCAGTCTGAGGCTCCGCCACAGAACCGGTGGGGACCGGCTCATTTTGCGGAGGCTTCGGAGCAGAATGTGCCTGCCCCCTCTTGGCGCGAGGTTCCGCCGCCGGCGTCGCCCGATCTCCGTGTTCGGGTAGCCGGACGAGCGGGACCCGCAGGTTCTGGAAAAGCTTGACGATGTGCTCATGGCAGGTGAAGACGAGCACCTGGTGTCCTGTTGCGGCGAAGTCGCGGAGGACGGTCGCCGTGGCCTTGGCCCGCGGCCCGTCGAAATTCACCAGCACATCGTCGAGGATCATTGGCATCTGAATGCCTCGGCGAGCGTAGCCGCCCGCCAGCGCCAGCCGCAGTGCAAGGAACAACTGCTCCCGCGTGCCGCGCGAGAGCTGCTCCACCGACCGGCTCCGGCCCTGGCCGTCTTCGAGCATCAGGGCGTCCTCACCCAGCGGCGTCCAGACGCGGACGTAGCGGCCCTCGGTCATTCGCTGCATGGCGCCCGACGCCTCGCGGAGTGTCTCCGGCTGGCGATCCTTTTCATAGATTTTCCGGACCGTCAGAAGGACGCGACTGGTGACGGCCAGGGTCTGCCACCGGCGGACCGCGTCGTCCAGCCGCTTCTGCACCATGGCCAGCTCGAGCGATTTCAGCGCCGGGCCGCGGTCTTCCGCCAACGATTTGAGCTGTTCGGCGATCTGGCCCCGCTTCTCGAAGCGGGCGTGAAGCTGCGCCTCGTTGGCACGGAGCTTCTCATCGATCTGCTCGGCGCGAATTTCGATCCGTTCGAATGGATCGCGGTCGATATGCTTGAGGATCTCCTCCTCCGTGCAGTGGCCCGCCAGTGCGGCTTCGATCTCGCGCTGGAGCTGGGAATGCTCGCGTCGGAGGTCGCTAATTCGCTGCAATTCGGCGGCCTTGCGACGGAACTCTCGCTCGTCTTCGACCTTCACCTCCCGAAGCAGTTTCTTCCTTTGCGACTTGAGCCGGCGGATGAACGCTTCGTATTTCGCCCGCTTCTTGCGGAGTTGCCGCCCCCGGGCAGCGAGCGAGTCGCGACGTTTGAGGCGTGCCTGGTGATCGGCAAGGCGCTCGGCAAGCTCGTTGAGCTGGTCGACGGGGGTGGTTTTCTGGAGCGTCAGCCCAGCGTGGGCGACAACCTGGTTGATCCGGCCGCAGAGCGCGTCCATTTCTCGCCGCCGCTGCTGCGACTCCTCGCGAAGCCGCTCGAGGCGCTCGTGGATCTCCTTGACGCGCCCGCAGCTCTTGGCCAAATGCCGGACCTGCTTCGGAGACAGATCCTTGGGCAGGCCGAGCACCGCGATCGCCTCGCGCCAGCGTCGCCGAACGGCCGCCATTTCGGCCTCGGCGTCGTGGACCCGCTCGCCGGCGGATTCGGCGTCTTCCTGGGCCGCCTGACGGCGGGCGTCCAGAGGAACCAGTTCTTCCAGGTATGCCAGGTCTTTTTCCGCCGCCTGCAGGCGGACCAGCATGGGTCCGCCGCCGCGAGGCAACTGGCGGTCGAGCGACTCGCGTTCCTCCTTGGCCTGCTTCACCTGCAACTGGAGCATGTGCATCTGCTGCTGGCAGGCTCCCAGGCGGCGGGCGTTGATCCGCTCCAGCACGAACTTGCCCACGAAGGCGGCGAACGTGCAAAGGATACCGAGCCCGACGTGCGTCCAGGTCAGCGGATCGGACATCGCGCCGGACACCAGCATGCCGAATACCTTCAGCAGCAGGAGCATGGGGCCGGCGACAAAAAGAAGCCCCAGCACCAGGAGCACCCTGGCCGGCAGGAGTTGCCCGTCGAGCAAGCCTCGGCTTTGCTCGTCGAGTTCCGCCTGGTAGAGCTCCATCTGCTCGAGCCGCTCGTCGATCTGCACGCGGCGCCGCAGCAGCGTCACCAGGCCCGACGTTCGCTCGATCACGGTCGGCAGGTCGGGGGCGTTGCGCTCGGCCAGTGCCCTCTCAATTTGCTCTTGGATCGAGCGAGCCGTTTCGTGTCCCTTGCCGACCTCGCGCTCGGTTTCCGCAAGTCGCTGCTTGCAACGGCGCAGGGCCGCGGCCGGCGGGCGGAGAGCAGCGAGCGAGCCGGCGGATAAAGGGGGAAACGATTGAAGCTTGCCGTCCTTGCCGAGGCCAAATCGCTCGTGCTCCGACTTCCACTGGTCCTCGAGTTCGCAAATCTCGACATCGAGTTCGAAAATGCGGTTTTCGACGGTCCCGATCCATTCGGCCTGGTCCTGAAGCGCCTCAATGCGCGGCCCGGCGCGGAGCAGGCCGTCGTTTACCTTCAGCCCTGCGGCTTCCGCGCGTAACTGCTCGTACTGCTGCTTGAGCCGGTCCAACCGCTGTTGCCGTTCATCGAACCGTGCGTTGAGCGAATCAAGCCGTTCGATCGCATCTTCAGGGATAAGCCCGGACGGGCCGAGAGCCGCCAACTGCTCTTCCAGGACGGCGCGGCGCCGCCAACGGTCGCGGACCGCCAGGGCGATCTCCACGGTGCGGTGCTCACGCTGCAAATCGCGGTTTTCTTCTTCGAGCCGCGTGGCTTCGCGGTCGAACTGGTCGCGTTCGGCGGCGAGCCGCTCGTAGCGCCGCAGCGCCGTACGCGACTGTTCCAGTCCGGCCGCCACCTTGTCGCGTTCGGCCAGCAATTCGGCGATCTGAGACGGGCCGCCGGCGGGGTTTAGCAGACGCGACCGCGATTGCTCCAGGGCCCGCATGACCTCGACCAACGCCACGCGATCGACGCCCGCGCTGATGCTGTACAAGAGCGAGGCCGCTTTGGTGTCGCTGAGAGTGCCGAGCTCCTGAATCTCGCGGAGCCCGATGGCAAAGACATTCTGGAAGACCGGTTCATCCAGATTGCTGAGCAGCGCGCGGAGCACGTGCTCGCCCTGACGGGCGCCGTCGGAGGTCCAGAGGGCAAGTTCTTCGCGGGCGGCGGCGCGACCGAGATCCGTGTAGCGGCTGATGCGGAACTGGCCTTCGCTCCCGGCCACCTGGATGGAACCGCCCGCCCGTGCAGCGACTCCTTCGGGCAGGTAGCGCCGGCGGTCGGCGGAAAACCCGTAAAAGACCGAGCGGACAAACTGCATGAGCGTGGTCTTTCCGGCCTCGTTGGGGCCGTAGACCACGCTCAAGCCATCGGAAAGCTCGTCGAGTTTCAGGCCGCTCCAGGTGCCGAAGCGGTCGACTTCCAGTGCAGTGATTTTCACGGCTGGGGTTCCTCCCCGCTCAACAGGTCGATGCCCAAGACGGCCGCTTCCCGGAGCACGCGCTCCCGGACCGAACGGTCCGTAATGGCCAACGCCGGAGCAATCGCTCCGGCGAGGTTCGATTCCGGCAGGTATTGGTCGAGGTCGATCGGTTCGCCCGCGTTCATCTGATAGCGGCGGGCCTCGCGAAGGAAGTCGCCGAGGATCGAGTCTTGCTCGTAGATCTCGGGGTCCAGTGCGGCGGGTGGTTCGGCGGCCAGGGAGACGCTCCAGGCAGCCGGCGGTCCGAAACCGTGCCGGACGCGCAGGCCCTCCAGGAGTTCCGCCGCCAGTTTGCCGTGACGGAGTTGGGCAGCGAGCCTGCCGGTCCCCAGGATCCGCCAAGAGACCATCAGGTCGACGCCGGCCGTGGTCTCCTTGAGCGTCCGGATCCGCTCATCGAGCATTCGATCAAGCTCGGCACGGGTGGTCGATTCCTCGATGGTCACCTGCTCGGTATGCCAACGGAGCCAGTCCGTCGTGGCTGCGGTCACGCGGACGCTGCGCTCGTCGCTCACGTGAACCACGGTGCAGCCGTGCGGGCCGGTCTCCTTGGGACTGCGGCCCTGGGGGCTGCCCGGGCAGTGCGCCACGTGCGGCGAATGGAACAAGGTCTGGCGGCGGTGATTTCCCCCGAGAGCCCAGTAGTGAATACCGCGGCCACGCAGCGCGTCGGCGTCGGCGGACCCGTGGATGACCGCAATCGAAAACACTCCGGCCGGATCGGGAACGAAGTCGCTGGGACGGATGCCGCGGTTTTCGCCCCGGCTGACGCCGATCACGCGGGCAATCGCCGTCGATTCCCGCCGCACGACGAATTCTTCGATCCGTCCCTGGGGAAAGATATGGACATTTTCGGGCAGCCGAATTGTCGCGGGCCAGGCATCCGGCGGATCGATTTTTCCACCCGCCCAGTAGACGGGAATGCCACGCTCGTGAAGACGCCCGAACTGCTCGACGAGAAAAAGCGGCCCGCGCGGCCCCGTCTGCTGCGGGTCCAGAATATCGCCGGAGAGGATCACGAAGTCGGCCTCTTCGGTCAGCACGGTTTCAAACACGCGCTGGGCCGCGGAATAGGCGGCGTCGAGAAACAGCAGACGAAGATGCTCCGGAACGTGGTCGACGCCGCCGGGCGGCAGCTCGAGATGCAGATCGGCGGCGTGAACGAAACGAAATGGCCAGGTCGACATGGAGGCCTCCTTGCGAGCGAACCGGGCGCCGGCACCGATCAAGGCCAGGAACCACGAAACCCACGAATCACACGAAAGAAAGAGGAACAGGGGGCCCGGCGAGCGGCTGTTCGAGTCCAGCCGTCGCAGTCGCCCGTTCCGGGCCGACTCGGCAAGTCTTCCGTGGAGCCGCTTGAGCCAATGCTGCCTTTCTTGTCGTTCATGTCCTTCGTGGTGAGTTGCCCGGGGCCGGCACGGCCGCCCCAGACTTCTTGGAGGGTGCGCACCCAAACGGACAGTCTAGCCGGAGTGGAAAAAGGGTGCCATGCCAGTTCCGAAGCAGGACAGTTCCATCGGTGGGTTGCGTCTTCACCAAAGCGGCGGGAATCCCCGGGTGCGACGTGCGAGACGTTTGGGTAGGCAGCCGTGTGTGGTGCCCAACTTGCGGATTTCTCAGAACGGAAGCACTTTGGGCTCCACACCGTTCTGGGTGGAAGGGTTCAGGTTTTTGCGTGATCGTGGTGGTTGTTCTCAGCAGGCGTGACGGGGATGGTCGGCCAGTCGGCGTCGGCGGGCGGATCGGCGGGCGCGCGATGCTGCGCCGGGTTGCCGAGAACGTTGAGGGTCGTGGCAGGTAGCCGATCCGGGATGAACGGCAAGGCTGGCGAGTGGTGATTTGCCCTTTGTCGTTGGTCATTTGTTTTTTGCTGGGGAGGCGGGTGTGTCGGCATGGCGAGGAAAGGGTACGTGTGTTCACTAATATGGGTTCAAGATAATGGGTGCGGCGCGTTCTTGCAAGGGGTTTTTTCGGCCAAGGGGTCCGATTGATGGAAGGTGTCTGCGGAAGGGGGAATTGTCGGGGGTCGCGGCTTGAATAGATAGTGAATAGGCTTGATTCGCAACGCGCATGGATGGCCTCTATTCACTGATCA
>JAXGMN010000099.1:0-23171 GCA_040768665.1 Thermoguttaceae bacterium | reverse complement strand
GGGAAGCCAACTCGACGCCCAGGTCCCGCTCGGCAAGCGGGACCTACCTGTTGCCTGGCAATGTCGAGAATTGAACCATGCCGAACAATGGACCAGTCGCCGACCGCCCCGTGAACGGTTACACGAGGCCTTAACCCTTTGCGGGCAATCGTTTCAGTCGGATATTGCGGAACTGGACCTTCATGGGCGGCCCCTGGTGGACCTGCAAGGCAAGAATCCCGCTCTGGCGGCGTTTTTCGGTGTCGTCATCGGTGACCTCGACCATTTTCTGGCCGTTGATCTCGTGGATGAAGTGGCAGCCCTTGGCTACGATGCGATACTCATTCCAGCCATCGGGCTTCATGGCATCTTGAAGCTTGTCGGACTCGGCAAACTGCTCGACGACCTTCGGCTTATGGTTTTGGCCGACGACGGTCTTCTGGCCCCGAAGCGCAAGGATGCCACGGAACCGCTCGCCGTAGAGGATGCCTGTGTACCTGGCACCCGCCTCGATATCGGCCTGGTAGCCGCCGACAACCCACTTGCCGACGCTGTCGGGTTCCTGCCAACTTCGGTACTGGATGCCGGAGTTGCCGCTGTGGATGCGGTATTCGACGCGGAGTTCGAAATCCTCGACTTCGCCCCCTTTCCAGATCAGAAAAGAATTGTGCTTCAGCGGCTTTTCGGCGGTGGTCTGGCCGACGATCGTGCCGTCCTCCACTCGCCAGAGTTCGGGGTCGCCGTCCCAGCCGTCCAGCGATTTGCCGTCGAAGATCGGTTGGAAGCGGCCTCCGGTTTCATCGGCGGCCAAACAAGGCGTCAGCATGGCGGCCAGGGCCAGGGCGGTTGCTGTAATCCTCAAGATGGGGTCCATCGAACTGCTCCTACTTGGGTGTGCATCAAGACTGAAAAAGGGAGTGATTTGACTGGCCGTGCATCGCGGTGAGGTCCATCGGCGCAGCTTGGTAGCTCATGGTGTCAGTATATCCAGCGGGCGAGTGAGCCGTCCAGCCGTCGAAGGGCAGCCTATGCGGCATAAGTCCGGCCAGAAAGGTCTCATGGATTCGGCCCTTCAAAAATGTCGTCGTGGGGCTCAGTGATAGGGATTCCGCGGTTAATGTGAACGCATGATCCGTATTGTGTTCTAGTCCGCTGGTATTACAATGAGCGGCAGGATCGAGGGAGGAATCTTCTCGGAGCAAGGCAAAGCGGTGTGTCCGTTTTGTGCTGTGCCAGCAGGCGATTTATGAAGGAGCGTGTCGATTCGAGGCTCCAAGGAGGCGATGCTGCCATCGTTCCGGTTTGTCCGGATGGCCGCGTGCTGTGCGCGGCAAGCCCGGGGAATAGGTCTTCCATTCGGCTATACAGTAGTGAGGAGAGGGGAGGCATGGGTCTTTTCTAATCTCGAGGTATTGAGGAGGTCGGTGCAATGAAGTCTCGTTACGCTCGTACCGGTTTCACCCTCGTCGAATTGCTCGTCGTGATTGCGATCATCGGAATCCTGATCGCGCTATTGTTGCCCGCTGTCCAGGCGGCTCGCGAAGCGGCCAGGAGGTCGCAGTGCACCAACAACCTCAAGCAGTTGGCGCTGGCGGTGCACAACTACCACGACACGTACGGCTGTTTTCCTTCGGGCTGGATCCGAAGTCCGGCGGTGAACAACTACAACATGTGGGCGTGGTCGGCGTTTATCCTTCCATTCGTCGAGCAGCAACCGCTGCACGATCAGATCAAGCCTGGGATGAACCATCTGCAATCGCTGGCGACTACGCTGAAGAATGGCAATTTGCTCGGTGTGCTGAGCGAGCCGATTACCGCTTTCCGATGTCCATCCGACGTCGGCCCCGTCGCCAACAGTAATCGAAACAACTTTCCGTTTGCGACCGGTGGCGCGAGTGGCGGCCAGATCGCCACGTCCAACTACGTCGCCGCAACCGATTCCTGGCGAACCGACGACAACACGACCGTGCCGTGGGCGTGCAGCCAGGGCCAATTCGGGATCATGTCGCAGGGAATCTTCCGCCAGAATTCCGACACCAAAATCCGCGACGTCACGGACGGTACGAGCAACGTCATCGCTCTCGGGGAACGGCGGTGGCGGATCAAGCTGGATGACGGGACAATCTACACCGTCGGCGCGGCTACCATGTTCGGAGTCCGGCAATCGGGCGACCGCCATGATGTGGCTGCGGGCGGGTGCCCATCGATCAACGTGAACCGCGCTGCGGCGACGGGCACCGGCACGAGCAACTGGCCGAGACACGGCTTCTCCAGCCAACATCCCGGCGGCGCCCAGTTCGCGTTGGCGGACGGCAGTGTCCGGTTCATCAGCGAAACGATCCAGTTCGATGCCGCTGGCGATGGCACGACCTGCGCCAATCAGGATGACACCACCGTCTGCGACGTCGACACCACGTGGGAACGGCTGCTCGGAATGCAGGACGGTGAGACCTTGGGCGAGTTCTAAAGCGTTAAGGGTTCGAGCCGTCTGTTGAACGACTGGCAGCCCGGGTGGACCTGGTGGAATCGCCGTTTCGCCAGCCCCAAGACGCGGCAAGCCGGGCTGCCAGAGGTGATCGCTCCGTGTTTCCGGTTCTTTCTCTGCGGCATGGTTCGACGCCGGGACGAACCCGGTGAAGCGAGCCCCTCTAAATTGCCGAAAAGCCCATCGCGGTGCGGTGTCAACCCCCGTTCCTGAGCCGTGCTGCTTTTCTGAGCGGCCGTACATTTTGAACAAATATACAGTATTGCCGCGAATGCCGCCGTAATTACAATGGGCGGCAGAGAACACGAGAGGCGGGTTTTTCAGGCTAAGCATGGTAACGCGTGTTGCTCGTTGCATACCATGTTTGCTCCTTCGGCGAAGGGGGCCTACGAAATAACCTCGCGGGGTCGTGATTACCGGTCTGCGGCGGGAGTTGGGGTAGGTTCTTGAAAGATCGCGAGGCCGCTCGCGTCTTTCCCGCCGGCGGGCGTGCGCCTGCAAAATACCCTTGTCAGACTGGCAGGCTGTGCAGTCCACAGTCGTAGTTCCATTTTCTTTTCAATGGGAGGTTGCCGAGAAGGCGGGAATGCCTCTTATGTAGTTTCTCTTTTCTATGGAGGTCGATGCGATGACGTTCTCTCAACGTCGATCTGGTTTCACCCTGGTCGAGCTACTGGTGGTGATTGCGATCATCGGAATCTTGATCGCTCTGCTGTTGCCAGCGGTGCAGGCCGCCCGAGAAGCGGCCCGAAGGTCGCAGTGCACGAACAACCTGAAGCAGTTGGCGTTGGCAACGCACAACTACCACGACACGTTCAGGTCTTTCCCCTCCGGCTTTATGAAGAGCCCGAACAACACAAACGGAAACGACCTCAATCAGTGGGGGTGGACAGCACTAATCCTTCCCTTCGTCGAACAGCAGGCGCTGCACGATCGGATCAAGCCGGGCCCCAACCAACTCGAAGTGCTCGCAACGACTCTTCTCAGCGGAACCTCCTTGGGCGTTCTGAGCGAACCGATTGCTGTATTCCGTTGCCCCTCGGACGTCGGCCCCAATGCCAATACGAGCCGCGACCGGTTTCCATGGTCCGCTGGTGGGAACACCGGCCGCCCGGCTACCTCCAACTACGTCGCTGCCACGGATAGCTGGAGAAACTCGGGGAACAATGCCAATTTGACCTGCGGTTCCGGACAACTCGCAACAGCGGCGGTCGGCATTTTCACCCAGAATTCCGATACGAAGATTCGCGACGTCACCGATGGCACCAGTAACGTCATTGCGCTGGGGGAGCGGCGATGGCGCGTCAAATTGGACGACGGGACACTTTATACCGTTGGCGCAGCCAACGTCTTTGGTGTGCGACGCGCGAATGCCGAAGGTACGAGGGCGGACCAGGTTGCCTGCGGATGCCCGAAAATCAACCTGAATCTCAGCGCTGACACCGCCAACCGCAAGCAGCAGGGATTCTCCAGCGAGCACCCGGGCGGCGCCCAATTCGCGCTGGCGGATGGCAGCGTGCGGTTCATCAGCGAGACGATCCAGTTCGACGCCGGCGCGGATGGAACCACCTGTGCCGATGATGCCACCTTGTGCGACGTCGATACAACGTGGGAGCGACTCATATCGATGCAGGACGGAAACCCGGTGGGCGACTTCTGATTTGCCGCCGTTTCTCCACCACACCGGACCGGTCAGAGACTGTCCCAAACCGTCGGGGACTGGTTCATTTTGCGGAGTCTTCGGAGCAAAATGTGCCTGTCCCCTTCTTCTCGGGAGGTTTTGGGACAGGTTCTCAGTCGGTTACGCGGAGCTTGATTTCGTCTGAGTTGGCTTTCAGCTCGGGGGCGTACATCGCTTCGCCGCGGGTGGGCAAGGCGCTGAACTTTCCCGGGATCTCCGCCCGCATCCGGTAGGCAACGCTGTGCTTGCCGCGGGCCAGGGTGCGGGTGAAGAAGACCATGCGGTTGTCGCGGAACTCGACATAGGCGCCCATCGCATTGCCGGTGTAGCCGCTGCGGAGGTCGACCGGCTCGAAACCGGCGGGCTTCATGTCCTCGAAAACAAGATACTCGTAATCGTTCTTGCTGTCGATTTCCAACTCGATCTCCACGAGGTCTCCGCTGGTTAGGGTTGCCAGGTTCTCGAGCTCTTCGCGCTCGTACTTCTCGACCCGCTGGTCGACGGCCTGGCCGCGCGAGCCGGCGACCTTGATCGATTTGTCGACCGCCTTGAGACGGTAGTACTTGCGCCGGACCTTGATCTCCAGCCCGGCGGCGCTGATGGGGTCCTCGAGCGTGAAATTGGTGAGATAGGCATTAAAATAAAGCGGCCCGCGACCCTTCTTCTTCAACTCGACCTGGTGTTCACCGTTAGGTACGGCGGGGCCTTCGAGGACGAAGGCATTGTCGAAGGTAAAGAGGGTTTCGGGGGTGATCTCCACGGCCTTCTGGAGCTTGCCGTCGAACCAGACCTCGACGGTCATCTCGGGTTTCGCCTCGCCGCTGGCGCGCAGGAAGTCCGCCATGGCCTCGATCACCAGGGCGGTGTCGCGCGTGGAGTTCCAGTAGGTGGCGTGCTTGCGGTTGTTGAGCAGGTATTTCACGAGGCGACGGGCCAACTCGCCCTCCGGCTCGGTGCGGGCCAGGAGCTTAAGGTAGTAGGCATGGGCCTCGTACTCGCTGCCGTACCAGTACCACCAGGAGCTCTCCGGCAGCTTGAGCCAGGCGGTCTGGTTTTCGTCGTCCTGCTCGACATACTGGCCGATGTTGCGGACGACCATTGCCAGCTTCTCCCGCTCGTTCTGCTTTTCGAGGGCCACGCCGAACATGGCCAGGGCATAGACGGAGAGCTTCGTGCGGTCGCGATAGAGGAATTCCTGCATGGCGGGGCTCTTCTCGCCCGCGTCGACTAGCACCATGTAGACGAAGGCGTCGATGTTGTCGGCCGCCGATTTCCAGGGCTCTTTCTTCGGGTCGTGCCGGGCGTTTTCGAGACGTTGTACCTGGCGGGCCTGGTAATCCTTCAGCCAGGCGACGCCGCGATCGAGCATGCCGGGGACGAGCGCCACGTCGTTCTGCAGGGCGATCTGCAGGCCATGGACGACCAGCGCGGTCGTGTGCGGCGTGGAGTGTTCGCCGTAGCCGGAGAACCAGCCCCAGCCGCCATCGGAGAGCTGCATCTCGGTCAGGGCCTTGACGCCCTCCTTGACCATCCGCTCGACCTCGGCCCGGTCGAAGACGGGATTGCGGTCGTAGCGCTTCCACTGTTTGGCTCGCTCGCCGGCGTCGCCGAGTTCCTGGGCGTTGAGATTCGTGCGTTTCTTCTGGATCTCGTCCAGGTCGAGGCCCATCTCCATGAGGATCTTCTGCGTGATCACCGTGGGGAGGAAGCGGTTGAGCGTCTGCTCGGTGCACCCGTAGGGATATTCGACGAGGTAGGGCAGCGCGTCGACCATGGCGCCGGCCAGCGTGGGTGAGTAGCGAACCTCGAGGCGGGACTGCTCGGGCCGGCGCTCGGCGGGCACGCGGAGGGTGATCTTGCCGGAGGATTCTTCCGGCCGGATCGCCCCGGAGAATGCCTCCATCTTGAGCATGCCGTGGACGTAGGACGGGAACCGCATCTCCATGGCATCCGATTCTTCGTCGGTCAGCGCCTTCATCCGGACCACGGCCTCGCCCTCGTCGAGCACCTTGACGCGCCAGTCGATGCGGGCCTCGCCGTCCGCAACGATCTGAACCTGGCGGACCAGCTCGTCGGTCGGCTCGAGGACGTCGCCGTCGAGTTCGAGGGCGACGCGGACGGATTTGTCCGATTTCAGGTAGTTGTGAACGTTGGCGGAGAGGACGACCTCGTCGTTCTGAACGAAGAATCGCGGAGCCTGCATCCGGAGGATGAGGTCCTTGCGGGTGACGACGTCGGTGAAGCCCTCGCCGACCTTCGTGCCGTGGCCCATGCCCCAGACCTTCACACGCCAGGTAGTGAGGTTTTCGGGCATGTCGAGCTCGACGTCGGCGGTGCCGTCGGCGGCGGTCGTGAGTGCGGCGACCCAGAGGGCCGTGTCGGCGAATTTGGTGCGGACGGTGGGTTGGACGAGCTCCGCGCCTCCGCCGGCATCGGCGGCTGGGGCCGGAGCTGAGGCGGGGGCCATGCCTTCCATGGACATTGCAGCGTCGGCGGGTGCGGCGGATTCGGCGACCGCCATAGGCATGGCACCGGCTCTCATCATGCGTGGCGCAGCAAACTGGCTGCTTTTCTGCACGGCTCTCCCGAGGGCCATACCGCCCCTGCCGCCCATCGCGAGCCCCAATCGGCCGTCGACGGCATTCAGATCATCGACTCCCGTCGCACCGAACACGCCGATGTCGGCCATCGCCTGCTCGTTCGAACGGACGAGGTTATGGAAGTACCGCTGGAGGTTCGTCTCCGTGCGCGGGTTGTGATGCCGCCGCCACTTCCAGAAGAACTCCTTGATCTCCGGCACGTTCGAGCCGCCGGAGATGTACTCGACCGACTTGTCGTAGATCGCCACGACCGTGGAGCCGACGAACGGTTCGCCGTGGAAGTCGGCGAGCTTGATCTTCACCTTGGCCTTTTCGCCGGGCCGGTACGACTCGCTGGAAGGAAGCACCTCGACGGAGAGGACCCGCTTTTCCGGCGGGACGACGATTTCCCGAACGGCGTCGAACACCCGGCCATCGGAGATGGTCACGGCCTCGACGAAAAAGTTCGGCATGTCTTTCTGGACCACGCCGATCTCTTCAACGGTGCTCTTGCCCTCGAGTCGGATCACCTTGGGCGGGAGGTAGACGCCGTTGGTCGGCCGCACGAACAGCAACACCGTGCCGCCTTCGCGGTCGGCGTTGACCATAAGCTTGACGGTATCGCCGGGCCGGTAGTCGGCCTTGTCCGGGATGAGCTCGATCTGGTTGAAGCGGAAGTCGGCGCTGTCGAAGCCTTCGCCGATGATCGTGAAAACGTAGCCGCCCTCGATCTCGTGCCCCTTGGCGTCGGTGACGATATAGGAGAGGCGGTACTGGCCGGGACTGACCGCGCGAAGCTTGATGTCGGAGCGGCCGTCGTCGCCCGTGGGCAATTCGGCCGTATGGACCGGCGTCTCCACCGGCTTGCCGTCCTGGTATCCGACCGAGAGGAGCTTGACGGTGCCGGAGCCTTCGACCGGCTTGCCATCGAGCGTTTGGGCGGCGAAGTGGGCGTGGATCACGTCGCCCGTGCGATAGTAGCCGCGGTCGACCCAGGCGGTCACCTTGAACGGTTTGCGGGCCACCAACACGGTGCCGCTGCCGACGATCGTGCGGCGCGACTGGTCGACGACCTCGGCGGTGATCGTGTAGCGGTGGTCCTGGTCCGGATGGATCGCCTTGGCGACGGCAGTGTCGATCTCGACCTTCACGGTGCCATCCTCGCCGATCTCGACCTCCTGTTCGGCGACCAGCTCGGGCGGGTGCGGCTGCCGCGGCCACCAGAACGGTTCGGGCCGCGCGCAGCCCCAGCGGTCCCAACCGGGATACCAGTCGTAGTCGGAGGCGAACCACCAATAACCACGGCCGTAGAACCAGTCCCAGGGGCCGATCGGGTACCATCGCTCGGTGTAGCCGGTGCGCTCGACCTTGTACTTCACCTTGGCGCGGGTGACGGGCGAGCCGAAGTAGTAGTTGGCCTTGATCGTGGCTTCGATCTTCTCGCCGAGCATGACCGGCTCGGCCGGGGCGTCGACGGTGACCTCGTACTCGGGTTTCTTGTACTCCTCGACGCGGAAGCTGCCGCCGCCGCGGCCGGCAATGGCGAGCCGGTAGACGCCGAGCGTGGCATCGGCCGGCAGCTTGTACTCGCCCGCGATGCCGCCGTACTCATCGGCCTTCACCTGCTGCTGGACGATGCGCTCGTTCTTGGGATTATGAAGCTCCACGGTAAAGGTATGGCCGGCGAATTGCGAGACGTCGGGCTGATCGTATTGAGCGTGGCGGACCCAGAATTTGTATTGGACGGTCTGGTCGGGCCGATACACGGGCCGGTCGGTGATCGTGTAGACCTTGACCGCGTTGTAGTCGGCATCGTAGTGGCGGCCGTACCAGACATGGGTGAAGCCGAGATAGGCCAGGCGGCCCTGGGGTGTGCGGGCGATGATTAGCCACTGGTAGTTGTTTGGGTGCCGGCGGGGGTCGAGGATGACCTGGCCGTCGGCATCGGTGAACTCGGCAAAGTTCTCGATGAACAATTCGTACTGGCGGCCGCGACGGTGCTCCTGGCGCCAGCCGAAGAACTCGACGTTGGCCTTGCCGATCGGCTTGCCGCTTTCGGCGTCGGCCACGAAGTACCACGTCTTCTCGTCCAGCGGCTTCTTGGCGATGGCCGTATCGTTCAGCCAGACGATGATTCGGCTGGTATTGCCGTCGGCCATCCTGGCGGTGAGCAGGTAGGCGCCGGCCTTCTGCAGGGGCGTTTCGACGGTGACGCGATCGTCGAAATGCTTCTCCCGCGGTTCCAGCTCGCGAGTCCAGGAAGCAACTTCGCGGCCGACGTACTTCTGCTGGTCCTCTTCGACGATCCGGTAGCCGATGTTTTCCAGGTTGAGCTTCTGCCAGTCGAGCTGCTGCGGCCGCGACTTGATGTAGGCTTTGACGTCGTCGAGCAACTCGTCGATCTTGAGCTCATGGGCGGTGAATTGGACCGATTTGCCGTTGCGGAAACGGTATTCGATCGCGGCTTTGTCGCCGGCGGCCTGGCTCATCGCCGGCTCGAATCGGCCCCAATTGCCGATGATCTGCTCGAGCCGCTGCCGGTAATGTTCTTGGGGAGAGACCTCAATCACGCGGCGCCAGGAGTCGGCTGCTTTGGGATACTGCCGGCGGTTTTCAAAGATCTGGGCGAGTTGCTCCAGAGCGTGTCGATGTTGGCCGCTCTGCGGTTTGTCGGCCACCTGCTGGTAGAGTTTGATGAAGTTGAACTCGTCGGGCAGTTCGAAACGCTTGATGCCCGTGGCGAGCCGGGCAATTGTTTCATTCTCGCCGAGGGTGTGCAGCGCGTAGGTGCCGCTTTCATCCTCTTTGCTGTCGTCGGTGGCCATGCGACCGAAGTTCCAGCCGAAGTAGGCCACGGTCTGGACACCGAACTGATGCCAGAGGAACTGTGCGCGGTGCATGGTCACCTGGTCGGCAAGTTGGGGATTGAACTCGGCGGCCTGCTCGAGGGCCCATCGCCACCGCTCGCCGTCCGTTTCGGCCGCCTCGAAGCTCTTGGGCACGTGGTGGAAGACGGGCTTGCCTTCGGCATCGACCGGCGCGGCGGGGTTCTCCCTGCCGTAGCCCCACCCTTCCTCGTAATCCGGGAGTTCGCCGAGGTCGGTGAGGTACTGCAACCGCCACGCCTCGTCGAAACCGCGGTTGTTGAGGAGGATTTCGGCAAGGCTCATCAGGAACTGGCCGACTTCCGCGTGGTTAGGTTCCTGTTTGGCCGGCGGCAGGGCCTGGGTCATGAGCTGCAGAGCGCGGACGCGGTCGCGCTGGGCGGCATTGACGACCTGCCCCCCGCCCCGATGATCGCCGCGGTGGAACTTGCCGGCGATCAGGAAACCGTGATGGGGCAACTCCATGTACTGGCGGGCGGCGGCCCAAAGGAGCCGCCAGTTGCGGGCGTGGGTGTCGATAACCGCCTCGATCAGCTCATCGGCTTCATCCACCCGATTGAGCTTCTGGAGGCAGTTGACAGCCATACGCAAGTCGTCGCCGACCTGGCGAGGATCGTCGTCGGGATCAAGGGCCAGTTTGCGAAAGCCCTGGTAGGCCTCGTTATAGTTGCCATCGGAGAACATCTTCTGGACTCGCTGGCGGTCGGGCGGAGCGGGCCGCGGTTCGACGGCATTTCCCATGGTCAGGACTCCTAAGAGGATACCGAGAGGCAACAGAAGTGCGAACGTGCGGGCCCTGCTCATGGCAGCCCTCCTGGTTTTCTGCGTCAATATGCGTTTATGGTAGGTCCCGCTTGCCGAGCGGGACCTGGAACTGCCAACAAATAGCTCCCGCTTGCCGATCTCGTCGTCCTACACATCTCCAGGACCCCCGTGGCCTCGTGCCACAGGTGAACGAGGTTAGGCAGCTAGCACGCGTTCTCCAACGCACTTCCGGCCCCCTGCCGCCTCTTGCGGCAGGGGCCAAAGGTTCGCCAGCCAGAAAATGCACGACTTGTGTAGAACGACGAGTCGCGGCAAAACGGGACCTACCGGCCTACCAGACGCTCCCTTTACTACTGAAGACGATGAACCTGGCGTTTTTGTTTCTTCCCCCGCCATGTCCGGCATTGTCGTCGGAACGGGGCTGGTGGGCAAGGTGTCGACAACTACGCCCAAAAGAACTAGAATACGCTTTACCCCTTGTCACCGCCCGCTGATGAAAGTCATGGATTCGACCACCGAACTCGACGACCTTTTGGGCGGACTGAATTCCCCGCAGCAGCAGGCGGTCCGGCACGGGGATCATGCGCTGCTGGTCGTGGCCGGGGCCGGCACCGGAAAAACCGCGACGCTCGTCCACCGCGTCGCCTGGTTGATCGCTCGCGGAGTCGACCCCGGGCGAATTCTGCTGCTAACCTTTACCCGCCGGGCGGCGGCCGAAATGATTCGACGCGTCGACGGGACGTTGCGCCGGGCGACAGAAAGTGGTGCCGGTTCCGCGCAGGCGCGGGCTGCGCGGATTTGGGCGGGCACGTTCCACGCGATCGCCGCGCGCCTGCTCCGCCGCTACGGCAAGGCGATCGGTCTGGACCCGAACTTCGCGATTCACGATCGGGCCGACTCGGAGGATCTGCTGAATATCGTCCGCACCGACCTGGGGCTGGCCAAGACGGATAAGCGGTTCCCGAAGAAAGGAACCTGCATGGCGATCTACAGCCGCTGTGTGAACGCCCGGGAGAAGCTTCCCCAGGTGCTCGCGGAGCGGTTTCCCTGGTGCGAGGAGTGGGCGGAGGAATTGAAAAGGCTGTTCGACGCTTACGTCGACCGCAAAGAGGCGGCGGCTGCGCTGGACTACGACGACCTGTTGGTCTACTGGCACGGCCTGCTCGCCGATCCCAAGGCCGGCGACCTGGTCCGAAAGATGTTCGATTGCGTGCTGGTGGACGAGTACCAGGACACGAACCGGCTGCAGTCCGAGATTCTCAAACAACTCTGCCCCGACGGCCGGGGGCTGACCGTCGTCGGCGACGACGCCCAGGCGATCTATTCCTTCCGCGCCGCAACGGTCCGCAATATCCTCGACTTCCCGAAGCAGTATCCCGACGCAACGCTGATCGCCCTGGAGCAGAACTACCGCAGCACCCAGCCGATCCTGTCCGCCGCGAACGAGGTCATCCGGCTCTCCTCGGAGCGGTATCAGAAGAATCTCTGGTCGCAGCGGAGCGAAGGGGAAAAACCGGTTCTGCTAACGTGCGAGTCGGAAGACGATCAGACCGAATTCGTCGTCGGCAAAATCCTCGAGCACCGGGAAGAGGGAATCGACCTGCGACGGCAGGCCGTGCTCTTCCGGGCGTCGCACCACAGTATCCTTCTCGAAGCGGAACTGGCGCGGAGGAACATCCCGTTTCACAAGTACGGCGGGCTGAAGTTCATCGAAACGGCGCACGTGAAGGATCTGATGGCGTTTCTCCGTCTGGCGGATAACCCGCGCGACGTGGTTTCCGGGGCTCGGGTCCTCGGGATCCTTCCCGGGATCGGCCCTCGCAAGGCACGGCAGTTGCTCGATATGCTCGGGGAGGCTGCCGGCGACTTCCAGGCGTGGAAAGATTGGAAAGCGCCGGCGGCGGCATCCAAGCTGTGGCCGGGGCTGGTCGATCTGATGGCCGGGCTTGCCCGGACCAAAGGGGATCTGCCTGGACAGGTCAACCGGGTGCGGAAGTTCTACGGTCCGCTGCTGCCGGAACTCTACGACAATCCGCACCCGCGCTCCCGCGATCTGGAGCAAATCGAGCAGATCGCGTCGCGCTACGGCGACCGTCAGACCATGCTGGCCGACATTACGCTCGATCCGCCGGCCTCGACGCAGGACCTGGCCGGGCCGCCGCTTCTGGACGACGACTATCTCGTGCTGAGCACGATCCACTCGGCCAAGGGTCTGGAATGGGATGCGGTTTACGTGCTCCATGCGGCCGATGGCAACATTCCGTCGGACATGGCCACCGGCAGCCCCGAAGAGATCGAAGAGGAGCGGCGGTTGTTCTACGTCGCTCTGACGCGGGCGAAGCGGTGGTTGTACGTCTGCTATCCGCTGCGTTACTACCGCTATCCCGGCAATTTCAGCGACCATCACGGCTACGCTCAACTGACGCGTTTCCTGCCGGAAAACGTGAAGCAGCATTTTCAGTGCTGCGCTACCTGTCCATCCGGCGAGGTTGAAGTGCTCGACTTCCAGGCGGATCCGGCCGCCGGGGTGTCGAGCATGAAAATTCGGCAGCGGACGAAGGGGTTGTGGAGCTAAAAATCACAAACTGTAAACGCCACCACCGGGTCGATCCCGGTGGGGCGATGTTTGGCAACTACAAACGCTATGCAAACACGCGGTTTACAGTTGCCAAACATCGCCCCGCCGACGCGGGGTCGGTGGTGGCGTTTACAGCTTGAAATGGTCTTTTCGCCATGTGCCGAGCACGCCCCAAGATCCTGATGATAATCTCTTCGCTTTCGGGGGGCGGTGCGGAGCGCGTCGCGGTGCTTCTGGCGGAGGGGTTCGTCGAGCAGGGCTGTGAAGTCGCCCTGGTCACGATCTACGGAAGGCAACTCGACTTCTATTCGGTGCCCAAGGCCGTTGACCGCATCGCGCTCGACTTGGGGCGAGAGCGATCCAACCTCGTCCAGAAACTGACCGGCAACGTGCGGCGGATTCTCGCCCTGCGGCGGGCGATCCGGCGCGTGCGGCCCGACCTGGTCCTGTCGCTGCTGAATCAGACGAACGTGTTGACCCTGTTGGCAGCCGAAGGGCTCGGGCTGCCGGTGATCGTCACCGAACATATGGACCCCCGGCGCGACGGCCTGCCCGCGGCCTGGCGGTGGTTGCGACGGAAGACCTATCCTTGGGCGACAAGACTCGTCAGCGTCAGCCCGGCGGTGGATAGCTTCTTCACATGGCTGCCGGAGGAACGGCGAAGAACCATTCCCAATCCGGTGGCGTTCGAACAGATCGAGAGCCAACGCGGCTGCCCGGTAAGGCTGCGTCAATCGCGGACCGTCATTGCAATGGGACGGCTATCCCCTGAGAAGGGGTTCGATCTGCTGATTCGTGCCTTTGCGCGGCTCGCTGCGGAGTTTCCCGATTGGGGACTGGCGATCCTGGGAGAAGGGCCGGAGCGCGGATCGCTCGAATCGCTGGCCCAGGACCTCAAGCTCGGCGATCGGCTCCAGATGCCGGGCGCCGTCGAGGAGCCATTCGCTGTTTTGAAGCAGTCGGACGTGTTCGTGCTCTCGTCGCGACACGAAGGATTTGGCAACGTCCTGGTCGAGGCCATGGCCTGTGGGCTTCCTGTGGTCGCCGCCGATTGCTGGGCCGTCTCGCCCGCGATCGTGCGCGACGGGACCGACGGACTGCTGGTCCCGCCTGACAATCCCGCCGCGCTGGCTCAAGCGATGGCGAGACTGATGCGCGACGAGGCGTTGCGAAAGGAGCTCGCCCATTCCGCCGGGGAGTCTGCGCGACGATTTGCATTGCCTGAAGTCATGGTGGAGTGGGGTCGGGTGTTGAACGAGGTCTGCCCGACTCGCGAATCCCACCCGGAATAAGGGTTGGCGCAGACTGCCCGATTTCTCGTCATCCGTGCCCCGGCCTTGCCATCCGTGCTATTCGAACAACTGGAAGATAAAGTAGCACGGATGGCAATGAGGAACAAAACGGGAGCCGGTTACGCCGGCGGAACGCCCGCGTATTCACCTCCCCGGGCCAGTGGTTGCTTTCTCCAATCGGATCTCTAAGCTAAGAGCCTATCCCAAAACCGCCGGGGACTGGCTCATTTTGCGGAGTCTTCGGAGCAAAATGTGCCTGTCCCCTTCTCCTCGCGAGGTTTTGGGATAAGCTCTAAGCTGGATCTTGTGAACCGGCGGGAACTGACGGGCGAGCACCGCGAGGGACCGTTGTTGAACCGGAGGCTGGGCGCGGCGCTGGTATTCTCGTGCTTGATCTCTGGCACTAGGGGATTTCTTCCGTTATACCTTTTCAGCAAGCCCGAGCTTCACGTGCCATGACCGATCATTTCCTCAGTTGCGATTGGGGGACAAGCTTTCTGCGGCTTCGCCTGGTTTCCCGAGAAACGGCGACTGCTGTAGGCGAATACCGCTGCGAAGAAGGCACGGCGAAGCTCGCGGCGGCCACCACAACGGCGACGCGGGCGGATCGGTTTCGCGAAACGCTCCTGGGCGCAATCCGGCAGTTGCCGGCGGCGGCGATCGATCTGGAACCGTTGCCGGTGGTCATCTCCGGGATGGCCGGATCCTCGATCGGTTGGCGAGAACTTCCATACAGCCGGCTGCCGTTTTCGCTGGACGGCAGGGATCTCTTCTATCAGGACCTCGGTGCACTCTGTGACGGGAGGATTGCGCCGACCTACCTCCTCTCCGGAGTCCGCAGCGATCGGGATGTCATGCGGGGCGAAGAGACCGAAGCGATGGGAATCGCGAGATTGCCGGAGACGGCCGATCTGCTCACGGAGGCGGTCGTCGTTCTTCCAGGCACCCACTCGAAGCACCTCCACGTCGTCGGCCGCCGGATCGTCGACTTTCACACCTCGATGACGGGCGAGTTGTTCGACGTGCTCCGACGCCACAGTTGCCTGCGACATTCAACCGGACCACTCTCGGAGGAGATCGCCTCGTCGCCGGGCGGCCCGCTCGACGAGGCCTTTCGCGAAGGCGTCGGCGAGTCGGCGCGATCCGGCCTGCCTTCGGCGCTGTTCCAGGTGCGAACGCGGCAGCTTCTGCGGAACGACTCGCCGGCGTCGAATGCGGCCTTTCTCAGCGGGTTGCTCATCGGCGCGGAACTGGCCTCGCTCGACCGCTGGCCGAGGTCGATTCCCGTGATCCTGGCAGCCGGCCCTCGGCTCGCCGCACCCTACCAGTCCGCCATCAACTCGCTGGGCTTTGCCGATCGCCTGCGGACCGTTCCTGCGGAACAGGTGGGCCGGCTCAGCCTCCTCGGTCACATCGCCGTTTTAGACCGAGAAGAGGGGAGCAGTAGGGCGATCGAGTGATACATGGGAACGATGGAACATCGCAGTATCCCGGTCGCGGCGACTCCATCGCTCCGACATCCCCTGTCACCTGCTCTCCTCATCCAAGGAGCCAGGCTTTGACCAGGTCGTAGCCGACGGCAAAGATCACCGCATCGATCATCAGGTGGCTGACCCAAGGGCCGTAGAGCGATCCGCTGCGGTGGTAGAGCCAGGCCCAATACGCCCCGCCCACCGCAACCGCGGCGGAAAAGAACCATGTTGCCACGGAAAGCCATCCAGAGTAGAAGCCCAGGACCAAGACGTGGTGCAACGTAAAGCCGACAGCGGAGACGGCAATTGCGGCCGCCACCGGCATCAGCCGCCGCAACTCGGCAAACACGAACCATCGCCAGTAGTACTCTTCCAGAAACGCGTGGAATACCGAGTAGAACACTGCCATCGCCAGGTACGGCCAGGGGCCGTCCACATGGAAAGCGGCGATCTTCTCACGGACCGTATCGGTGGCCTGGACCAGGTACCCGGCCGGTTTCAGCCAGCCGTGATAGAGAAGCAGAGCGGCGATGAAAACGGCCGCGCCGAACGCAAGTCCCTCAATCAGCCCGGCTCTTCCCGAAGTTCGGAAGCAGATCCGCTGGCGATAGAACAGGGCGACCCAAACCACCGGAAAAAGGAATTGCACCGCCTTTCCGACGCCGTAGGCTGCCTGCTGAAGGCCAGGCGAACTGCCGGCCAGCGCGATGAAGTAGATCCAGGTGATCAGGGCGGGGAAGACCATCGCCAAGGCCACAACGGCAGTCTCACCGGTGGCGGGTTGGGGGCGGCCGGTCTGATTTCCAGGCGAGTTCTCGCGGAATTCACTCATGGGGCTTCCAGTTGCTGAAAGGGGCTTCACCCAAGACGAGAGTGGCAAATCATCGCATCCCCTTACGATAGCCATCAGCCCGGCTGCTTCCCAGCAGCCGGGCTGATATGCGGGTGAATTCCCATCTGCCGCTCGCCCGAAAGGAGCTTCACAGAAGGCGAGAGGATAGGATGTCATACGACCGGAAGGGCACAATCCCCGCCGTGCCCAGTTGGAATAAAGGGGACAGGCGCATATACTGGGTGACATGCAAAGGATAGCGAACTTTTCAAGGGCGGTCGCTCACCGCGACTTCGACGAGGGACGCCCGCGAGGGCGGAGTGTTGATTGCAGGCCGAGTCGTTCGGCCGTTTGCGCGGCCCAATCGTCGCTGCCGTACGGGCAACCTCGACGCACGCACCGGCGGATCGCCTCAAGCTCGGCTTCCGTTTGTGGTTGGTTGACCTGCTCGCACCAATCCAACGGTTCCGCCAACGGCCAATCTCACCAGCAACGGCTCACGTTGCCCGCACAAGCGCCGGTGCAGACTGCCCCATCGCCAAGCCTCCGCACACTCGCAGAGTCCGGCCCGCAGGGCATTACGCTCCACGTACCGTACCACCGTGTAGTAGTGGGCGTCGGTTTCGATCGGAAAGGACTTGAACCGGCCTTGATACAAGTGGCCATAGCCAACTCTCTGCTTGGCGCGTTGCCATCGCTGCGTGTGCATATTGGCCATCCGTTGCATGAACTCCGACAAGTCGCCGTCCCCTTCTGGCCAGAGAACGAAGTGCCAGTGGTTCGGTAACCAGCAAAATGCGCAGATCCGCATGGGCGCGACGCGCAGGGTTTCCTCGCTTCACGCGTTCGAAGGCGGCGTAGTCCGCGTCGTGGTCGAAAAACTGCATTCTACCAACGCCGCGATTGAGGACATGGAACACCATCCCTCCCGGCGCGACTCTTGCGGTTCTAGGCATGCCGCCATCTTACCCAACCTCTCCAGCCGCGTCAATATATGCGCCTGTCCCGAATGGCATTAAGATAGTCGTAAGTCATTGCGCAGCCATCTCTTTCTTCAGCACCGCTCGGGGCTGTTTCATCAGCGGGTACTGCTTGGGCCGGCGTTTGCGAACCCTTGGCTCGTAGCGGTAGGGACGGTAGGGATTGACAACCAGCTTCGGCAGTTCGTCTCCGGGCTTCGCATTGCGCAGCCATCGCAAGGCGTCGATAAAGCTGACGCGGTCTACGTCGACTTCTTGGCGGCGAGAGGCTTCGAGCATCACCAGGCGGACCAGGTTGTAGACCAGCAAGAAGACGGCCAGTTCTTTCAGCACGCCGTCCACCGTCTCGCACTTGAGCACGTCCATCTTCATGGTCGTTTTGAGATGAGCAAAGGCGGTTTCAATGGTCCATCTGCGGTGATACACCCTCGCCAATTCGTCGGCCGAGTAGATGTCCGCATCCGTCAGCGTGGTCACCAGCGTGATCTCTTTGGTTCGGAACCCTTTGCAGTCGATCCGATAACGCAACTCGCGCACCATGAGACTATCGGGAAGCGAGGCATATTGTTCCGCCGGCATCCACTTGGGACAATCGACAGGCTTGAACCATTCGACCAACTGATCTTGAAAACCGAACGCCTTGATCCAACGCGAACGCGGCAATCCCTTTTTGCTTCGACTGGCACCTTCTCCTGGAACCACGTGCGGTCTTCCCGGAGTGAAATCCACAATCTGCCGCTGATGGATTCGGAACAACGCCTGCACGCCGCCCCGTAAAAGCAGGGCCAAATGAGGAAACGAGCAGAATCCGCGGTCGCCGGCGAGCACGTCGCCTTCTCGGAGTTCGGGATGAAGCTCGATCGCTCCGGACATGTCATGGGTTCGCAACGGCGAACTCAACACCTTGGTGATCATGCCCGTCCCGGCATGCATCAACGCCAAAAAATGGGCTACGGGAAAGCCGCATCCTTCCGCCTGTCCTCCCGGTTGACCGAACGCCCGTTGCAGACAAGGCTTGTCCGGCATGGAGAAGCCGGAACCGTCAACATAGAACAGACGATGGCCGAGCCAGCACCCCGTCTCAGATATCTCTTCCTTCATGCGCCCCGCTGTACGTTGGAGGAGCCGTTGAAATACGGAAAGAGGTATTCGCATTCTTGCTTGGCAATAGGCCGCCCCGGTAAAGGCCATCTGCGCCACATGACGCATGTCCGTGCAAGCCGTGTTGCCGTGAAGGATCTGCAACAGGAAGACTCGGATGGTCATCAGAGGAGTCAGGAGACGCTTCCTCCAGGTCATGCCCTCTTCCTGGCAAATCTGCTCGACTGCCTTATCCTCCAGTTGGTGGGTCCATTGGTGCTTGAATTGACGCACGACTTCGGCGATATTGTGTACCATTGAGTGGCCTCCGGTGAGTTGGAAACGGGTTTGAGCTCCCTAATCCATACTCGCCGGAGGTCTTCTTCCTGTACAGATTTGCTAGCAGTGCTAGCAGCAACGGTACTTCTGTTCTCCCAAGGCTTTACGTTTTCTTAATGCCATTCGGGTCAGAACTATTTTCGTGTCTTTTTCTCTGGGATGAGCCCTTTTCTCGGCCGGCCGCGCGGCCGGATGGTCAGGTCAAGTGCAAGTCGCTTCGCCAACCGATCCACCCACGACGCATCGCCAAAAGGCAATCCCGTCTCGATGCTCCGGCGAATCGCCGCAAGTTCCTCTTCTTCCGGCTCTTGGTGCACGTAGGCCGACCAGCGGCGACATCGCCACGCTGCTCGCACGGCTAACTGCTGGTACGACTCCACCGGATCCAGCAGCGCGTCCGGACGGCCTTCGCCGTGCGCGCCAAAACTGCTCCAGCGATACTCTCCTGCCTGCTGCACCAGTTTCGCACGCAGGGGGTTCGCCTCCACGTAACGAAGCAGCGTCAACAAATGCTCATCGTCCTGAACTACCGGGCTCTTGAACCGCCCCTGCCACACGTGCCCACCGCTCCCATGAAAGCGATGGTACCGCTGTGTGTGCGACACCAACAGGCTTTGCACCACTCTGCTGATGGTGCACGTCAGTGGGCGAATGACCAAATGGATGTGATTCGACATGAGGCAGTAGCCATAAAGTTCGAACGGCTTCCGCTGCTTCAGATCGCCAAGCGCCTTGAGAAAGGCAAGGTAGTCTCCCTCCGAAAAAAACACCGGCTGTCGATTGTTGCCTCGGTTGATGACGTGGTAAATCAAGCCGTCGTCGACGGGTCGCAGTGGTCGAGGCATGGCGGCGTTTTATCACAAATTCAACGCATGGTCAAGTGAAAAACAGTTCTGACCCCTTTTCGGCCTCTGATGGACATGATAGGGCATGAAGCAATAGCTCCCAATCTCGACCCCTTCCTCGCGGCACCACTCGGCCATCAACTCCAACTACTCTGCATCGTCCCCGTCGTTGAAGAACGTCTGCTGCCAGCGATTGCCACGTAGCGTAACATGGTGGGGCAAACCGGGAATATCCAACCGTGCCAATATTGCCATACCCCGAAATTGCCAGTTTTTCGCCTTCTGCCATTAGTCAGGTATTACGTCCACGGAACTTCCCGGAACTCCAACGATTTGAACTGCCACGATCGTCCCTATTCGCAACTGCTTGGCCTAAGTCGCATCGATGTCAGACCGACGCGCATAGCGCCATTACGACGATTCGACAACAGATGACTTTTTGGTTGATTGCGAAGGTCAAAGGCAACTAAGCCAGATGACAAAAAGTGTGTAGCGGCCCGAGCCGACGTGCTACCTGTTGAGCCCAGTATTGCAGCTAATACTGAAGAAGGTCTTCGTTCGTCAGCTTTCCATCCTGAAACTCAAAGACAGAGGCATCACGACCAATTCCCTTCAGTAAATGGACAGTCGTGGGATGGCATGTGAACAACAGGATCTGTTGGTTCCGTGACAGTTCAACAATTGCATTTGCGGCGGCGGAAGCACGGTCCGGATCGAAGTTGACGAGGATGTCGTCAAAGATGAGCGGTAGAGGTTCTGACCGCTGGATGAATTCCTCGACGAATCCGAAGCGCAACGAGAGATACAGCTGTTCTGCGGTCCCCCGACTGAGGTGGCGCAACTCCTTCCGAGTCCCGTCCAGTGCGACGACTTGGGGATCGCCCTCGGCGGTGAGGATTTCCCGGTAATGACCGTGTGTCAACCGCGTGAAGTACCGTTCGGCTTGCTTGAGAACCGCCGGCCGGCGTTCCCGTTCGTACTTCTCTCGCGACCGGTCAATCAAATGGGCCGCGATCTTGAGGACTGCCCATTCTCGAGCGTGGTTCCCGAACTCCGCTAGGTCGGACTGCTGCTGAATTCGCAGCGAGGAAATCTCGTCGGAGTTCTCCAACTGCTGCAACTGGAGTCTCAATTTTTCACTGAGCCGGACGACCTGTTCTTTCTCTTGTTCCCCATGGTTGATGGCTTCCTCCCGTGTCTGCTGTTCAGTGTGTAAAGCTTCCGGGGCCGACTGTTCGAGTTCCCGTTGGAGGGCGACCCACGCGTCCGCGCTACCGGCCAACTGCCGTAGCCGCGTTTCAAGCGAGCGGATTTCATTGTCCAGGGTTTGGCGTTCTTCGTAATCGGCGGACCGTTGGCGGAACGTTTCTTCGTCTTTCGTCGCCGCGGCGGTGAGCAGATGGTCGATTTCTTTCTGACGCTCATCAATCTGCGATTGGAGTCGTTTGATGCGGTCGTCCGACTTCTGAATCGTTTCCCGCAGCAGTTCCCTGCGGCGATGGTCGTCTTCTGCCTGTTTCAGACGGGTCGTGAGGGTTTCGACGCAGGTGGAAACGTCGTCAGCTTCGGGGAAGGAAAGCCCGGCTTGTTGGGCCACCGAGCCTGCCTCATTGCCGAAGCCGGCGGTCTGCTCCGAGAGGATCGTTTCGGTTGCTTTGTGGTTGTCGAGCTGTGTGAGCTGTCCGCGCGCCCGTTCGATGCCCTGAATCATCTGTTCGGCATGTTGTATGGTGAGTGTCTCCCGCAGCCCGTGACGGCGGAGCAATTCTACCCACTGCTGATCGGCAGTCCTCTGACGTGCGAGTTCAGCGTTATGTAACTTCTGTGCTTCATTGAAGCGTTCGACGGCCTGAGAAGTTCGTTGTTCTGCCTCATGCACCCGCCCACGGGCGTCCTCTATATCGCGCAGGCGTTCATCATTTTCGTCGAGCCGGTCGGAGAGGAGCTGAACCGCGGCGAGAGTCGCCTGGGGAAGATCGTCGATGCCGCTATTAGCGCCGACTGAACGGACCGATTCTTCAAAAGCGTCGATCTCCTTCTGCATGTCACGGATTCGACGCCGCTGATCGTTGATCGCTTTGAGTAGTTCGCGGGCGGAGTCCAGACGCGAGAGTACCTCTACCGCCATGTCGGGGGAGAACGTTTCCGGCAGGCCCGCTTCTCTCAGCCAGCTTTGCCAGATGGCCGCCGCCTGTTTCAGTTCCTCCCGAATCTCCGCCTGATTTCGCTGGGTCTCGTCCAAGGCGGCCTTCGCACGTTCATGTTGGGTCCGGCGCTCGTCGAGCCGCTGTTCGATGGGACGCCGCTGCTGGAGGATATATAGTTGGCGCTCGATGAGTTCTTCCTGTTCATCGACGTGGCTGGTTCCCGCATGCATTCCGTTCGAATTGCCGGTTATCCGGAGATCGATCCCGCTGGACTGCGACTGTTGCTGAATCCGCTGCCGGAGTTCATTTTCCTTGCCACGGAATTTCGAGAGGTTCGATTCAACTTCGGTGATTCGCTGGGCGATGTGCTCCCGATCTCGCGTCCGCTGGTTTCGTCTGCCTTGCGTCGCTGTTAGGGTCGCGCGTTGAACGACGTGCAATAGCACCCCAACAATCAGAAGAACCAGAAGTACGACCGCCCCCATAAACCATTCGCCGCGGCTCAATCCCAAGACGAGCAGGCCGAGCAGGCCGAGCAGGGCAACGCAGGAAACAAGCCAGCGGGGAATGCGGGGCATTGCGCCCTCGACATCTTGCTCCACGCGGGACAACTGTTCTTCGAGATCCCGCTTCCTCTCTTCCTGATGAGCGAACTCGGAAGTAAACTGGGCATACTGAGTCAGCAGAGAACGCAGTCCGCGCAATCGGTTTTTGCGATCGTTCAGCGAAGTTGCATCGGCGTCGTCGCTGTCGGGCAGCGCTGCGAGGGACGTTTCGTCTCGCTCAACTGCGGCCTGGTGGTCCCGGACTGATTGTAGCGAGTCTTCCATGCGGCCACTCAACTGGCTGTGCCGCGAGCGGAGATCGTTCAGTTTCTCCCGATGAACGTTGAGCATCTCCCGTGCCGACAGGGAGTCGTCGAACCGGTCGAGCCGCTCCTCGGTCCAGTCCGGACCAATGGAACGAAGCATCTCTTGCAGCCGCTGCTCGTTTCCACGGCATTCCTGTTTGACACGGGGAAGGTCGCGACAAGCCGCTTCATAGGCAGTCTGATTTCGCCCGAGACTACGAATCCCCTCGACATCCAGATCGGCCGCGGGGCCGGCAAGCCGCGTGAGCTTCTCTCTTTCGGTCTGTTCAATCTCTCGGCTTTCCTGCAATTGTCTGTCGCGGATTTCGACATCCGTCGCATGTTTTTCGACCCATTTTATCGTTTCCTCGCACGTTTGCCG
>JAXGMN010000098.1:0-25149 GCA_040768665.1 Thermoguttaceae bacterium | reverse complement strand
GTTCGTCAAGCCTGGAAAACGACCAGTCGCGGTCGCCCATCGACAGAGTCTCCCCGGCGGTTATCCTCCCGAAGAGGGCGCTGGAAAAAAGTCCGCAAAGAAATGCGGCGGGGGGGGTTACCGCAATTGCCGCTCTGGCAACGATTTCGGCAGACGGTTGCCGACGTCCATCCCTGTGCCCCTCTGCGAAGGAATGGACGGAGCGATTCGCGCAGTCGATGATAGTCTGGATCGATCATCCGGGAAGCACCTGGCCATAAACAAGTTCGTAGGGCGGAATTCATTCCGCCCCCAGCGGACTTCAGTCCGCTCTACAAAGAAATCACGGACTTGCTTTCGGACAGGCAGGATCTGCTGTGGTTGAAAATGAGGAGGACAGGATGAGCGGTAATTGCCGCGTTTGCGATGTTCTGGATGAACTGCGACGGAAGCGGAGTGCCGTAGCCCAGCGGCTTGCCTACGCGACAGATTCCGAAATCGGGACGCAGTGGTATCTGGCTCAGGAAGAGTTGATGAACAGCTATACCGCTGAAATCGATCGGCTGCGACAGCTCGCTGGGGAATATCTGCCGACCGTCCGTTACGGGACTTGAGAGGCGGGCGGCGTCTGCTTCCCCTTCCATTCTGAGTAGTTTTCGACATCCCGGTTTTCGCCCGGTCCACCCCTCTTCTCACGCCTGGACGTCAGGCCCGTCGCCGCCGATCCGTGCAATCGGCAAATTCGTAACAACCGACACAGTCAAACCAATCTCGTTTAGCCGCAGTGCCTAACGGGCCGCGCGCGGAAAACGCTGGGCTGCGAGAACGGATCACGCGGCGAAAGGGCGACATGCGACGCAGCCAGCCGCGCGCCGCCCGTTGGGCACCGCGGCTAAACGGACCCCACCCCCTCATCCTTGGCAGCCGTTCCTTGCGCGATTGTTCCGGGCTATGATAGATGGAAGCGCCTGGGGATTGCCGGGGATCTCCGTGGCTTGAGCCCTGGGCAGACTGGAACAACCGCGCAAAGGAAATCGGAGAAGGATGTGGTAAGCATTGACGCGACGGTGTACGTGCTCGAAACCCGAGGGCTGAGAAAGACGTTCGGCGAAGGCCACGCTCGCGTGGAAGCTCTCCGTGGCGTCGACCTGGCGGTCCCCCGCGGCGAGATGCTGGCGATCATGGGCCGGTCGGGTTCCGGCAAGAGTACGCTGTTGTCGTTGCTGGGCGGGATGGATCTGCCGAGCGACGGCCAGGTCTATCTGGAAGGGCAGGACCTGGCGGAACTCGACGATGATCAGCGGACGCTGATCCGGCGACAGCGGATCGGATTCGTTTTCCAGCAGTTCAATCTGCTGCCGATCCTCACGGCCGAAGAGAACGTTTCCTTGCCGTTGGAGCTTGGCGGACTTTCCGCGGACGAAGCCCAACGGCGTGCGGCGGCCATGCTCGAACTGGTCGGAATGCAGCAGCGACGCGACCACGTGCCCAGCGCGCTGTCGGGCGGCGAGCAGCAGCGCGTGGCCGTGGCCCGCGCGCTGGTGATCGAGCCGGCGATCCTGCTGGCCGACGAGCCGACCGGGAATCTGGATTCGGCGACGGGACAGCGGGTGGTGGCCATGCTCCGTGATCTTGTCGACAAGCGGGGACAGACCATCATTCTCGTGACCCATGATCCGGAGGTCGCCGCACAGGCCGACCGCGTGGTCCATCTTCGCGACGGGCTGATCGAGGACGAAGACCGGCGCGAGGCCGTTCTGCATAGCAACATGGAAGTGGCCGAATGACGTCCGCCCTGTGGAAATACAGTGTCCGAGCCATTCGCAAACGACCGGGCCGCGCATTGCTTACGCTTCTGAGCGTCGTGATCGGCGTGGCGGCCGTCGTGTCGGTGAGCATTGCCACCTCGACCACGCAGCAAGCCTATCGCGAGATGTTCGCAAACGTCTCGGGCCGCGCGTCGCTTGAGGTGGTGGCCAACGGCGGCGGAAGTTTCGATCAACAAATCCTCGACACGGTCGCTCAGGCGCCCGGGGTCGAAACGGCGGCACCGATCGTTCAGCGTCCGACGATCATGTACCTGGGCGGCGATCGCCGGGTGAAACTCGTCGCGCTGGGGATCGATCCCCAGCGCGATCGTGCCGTGCGCCGCTACGAATTGCTGCGCGGCAGTTTCCTCGAGGAGGGCAAGGGGGTTGTGCTGGAGGCCGACTTCGCCGGCACGCTGGGGATCGACGTCGGCCGCGAGGTGAAGTTTCTCACGCGGCGGGGCATGCAGCGGATGCCGGTTGTCGGATTGCTGGGCGCGAAGGACGCGGGCTCGCTCAGGCTTGGGGGATTGGTCCTGATGCGGTTGGACGCGGCCCAGCACATGTTCGGCGTCGACGGCGAGCTGGATGCGATCCAGGTCGTGGTCAGTGCTGACGCAGAGAATGAGACGGTTCGCGACGCGATTGCCCGCCGCCTGCCGGTCGGGCTCGACGTTCGCCGCCCCGCCGCCCGATCGCAGCTCGTCGAGGAAACGCTCCGCTCCAGCAATCAGGGGCTGAAGATGGCGACGGCCTTTTCGTTGCTGTTGGCAGCCTTCATCATTCTCAACACGTTTTTGATGAACGTCGGCGAGCGGCGACTGCAGTTCGCCATGCTGCGCGCGGTCGGTGCGACTCGCCGCCAGATCGCATGGCTCGTGATCCGAGAATGCCTGTTGATGGGCGCGATCGGCACCGCGCTGGGAATCCTGGTTGGGCTGTTCGGCGCGTATCTCCTCACACGGGCGCTGAACGAGCTGCTCCAGGTTTCGTTGCCATCGACGATTCTCACCGCCGGGCCGTTCCTGCTGGCGGCGCTGTTCGGATTCGGACTTTCGTTTGTCGGGGGGGCGGTTCCCGCATGGCGAGCCAGCCGACTGACGCCGCTGGAAGCGCTTGGCGCGGTCGCTTCGGACGACATGGAAGGCGTATCCTACAAGTCGATCGCAGCCGGCGTGTTGATCACGTTGACGAGCGTCGTTCTGCTGGCGGCCACCATGGTCGGCTGGCTGCCGGTCGGCATCGGGCCGGTGCCGGGCGTTCTCCTGCTGATCGGACTCGTTTTTCTGCTGCCGCTGGGGCTCGACCGCCTGACGCGATGGGTTGCCTGGCCGTTGCGTCCGGTCCTCGGCGCGGAGACACGGCTTGCCGAGCGCCAGGTGCTCAGGCATCGAGCCCGTTCCACGTTGACCGTCGGAGTGCTTTTCCTGGCGGCAGCCACCGGGATCGGCCTGGGCAACGCCATTCTCGACAACGTGCAGGACATCCGCGATTGGTACCACCAGACCGTGTCGGCCGATTTCTTCATCCGGGCGATGATGCCCGACATGGCCACCGGCATGTCGGCCGACTTGCCCGAAGAACTGGGCGAAGAACTCCGCCAGGTGCCGGGCATCACGAATCTCGACGCCTCGCGGTTCGTCCGGGCCAAAGCGGCGGGGCAGTCGGTCGTGATCATCGTCCGGCAGTTCACCGGTCCGGAGCGGATGTATTTCGACCTCGAAGAGGGCAAGCCCCAAGAGATTTGCCGTCGGCTTCAGGAGGGCGACGTCGTGATCGCGACCGTGCTGGCGCAGCGGACGGGGCTCGGTGTGGGGGACGCGATTCCAATTGAAACCCGCGAGGGGACCCGGACGCTGCGGATTGCCGGGCTGGCCGACGAGTACCTGGTCGGCGGCCTGGCCGTCTACATGCATCGCGACATCGCCGAGCGGTTGCTCGGCGTCAGCGGCGTGGACGCCTATATCGTTGAGGCCGATCCAAGCAGGGTGGGAGAAGTGAAACGCTCGCTTCAATCGCTCGTGGAAAAGCACGGTGCGCTGTTGCACTCGCTCTCGGACATTCGCAACATGATCGACGGCATCGTGAGCCGGATTGAAGGGGCGCTTTGGGGAGTGCTCGTGCTCGGGTTCGTCGTCGCGGCGATCGGCGTCGTCAACACGCTGACCATGAACGTTCTGGAGCAAATCCGCGAGTTGGGCTTGCTGCGGATCGTCGCCATGACTCGTCGCCAGGTCCGACGCACGATCCTCATGCAAGCGGTGCTGATGGGAATGATCGGGCTGGTGCCCGGCACGATCGCCGGAGTGGGTGTCGCATACCTGCTCTACCTGGCAACCGCTCCGGTGACCGGTCATTCGGTGGAGTTTATCTTCCGCCCCGCAATGCTCGCAGGCAGCCTGTTGACCGCGATGGCGATCGTCATCGCCGCCGCCTGGATTCCGGCCGCGCGGGCCGCGCGGCTGAATGTGAGCGAGGCGCTGCATTATCAATAGGCAGGCCGGCAGGAAGTGGCCGGTGCCTTTGTTCCGAGAGGCTGCCAATCGGAGTGCGGCACTTCCCTGGAGTTGAATGCGGCGACCATCACGCGCACGCCTTCCACAACTCCAAGCAGTGGGCGCCGTCGGCCGGACTGCCGCTTCCCACTGCTTGTGATTGTGGCGGTTCGTGAAGAATGGAGAACCCGTTCAATCACAAGCACACCGCCGCAACTCGTGGTCCGTTGCGTACGGCACACGGAGCATGCCTGCTACTTTTTGAGCGTCGCAGCGGTAAATAGCAATGCGCGCACCACGTGGTAGGCTGCCTTCCATTGCGAAGCCTTCGCCCGCTTTTCGGGGTGCGGCAGCCCGTTCTCCTCGATCTCGGCGAAAGTTCCGCCATGCTTGTGGTCGACCACCTTGTCGCGGAAAAACGCCCAGCTTCGAACGAAATCCTGGAAGTATCGAGTGCTGCCGTGGGCCTTGTCCTCTCGGGCGACGCGATCCGCCGTGAGCAGTCCGTTGAGGGCCTCGGCCTGAACCCACCAGACCTTGCCGCGCTTGGTTGCCCTGCCGGTTGGCGGCCCCTCGTCGAAAAATCCGCCCCCGGCCTTGTCCCATCCCCAGCGAAGGCTATGGTCGACGAGCGTGAGGGCCACCTGATGGGTTCGGCGATGGTCCGTGCGTCCGAGGCGCTCTGCCGCCTCGACGAGGAGGTAGGCCGTTTCCAGTTCATGCCCGAAAGAGCTCCGTTCGTCTAAAGGGTGATACCGGCGGTCGGAGAACATGGCCAGGTGCCCTTCGGGCCTAACGATCTTGTCGCGGACGATCAGAAAAACCTCGGTCAGGCGCTCGGTAAGCAAGGGGTCGGTCCACACGCCAGCCAACGCGGTGAGAGCCTCCAGGATGTGGATATGGGCGTTCATCGATTTCTCGCCGATCCGGCCCACGAGTGGAAACAGGGCACCTTGGCTCGTTTCCGCCACGTCGCTGTCGATCGGCTTGCCCTCGGCGGTCAACAGCTCGAAGTAGCCGCCGTGGAGATCGTCGTGGGCGTGTTGCTCCATCCAACGGAATGCGTCGATCGCCAAGTCCAGTGTCTGGCGGTCCTGCGTTGCCCGGTAAGCGTCGGCCGCTGCATACAACCCGAAGGCCTGCCCATACATCTGTTTCCAGGGCCGATACCGAGGATCGGGCCTGCCGGCCTCGTCGACCCATTCCAGAAAGCCTCCGTTGACCCGGTCCCACATAGTCTCGCGCAAATACCGTATTCCGTGCCGGACGTAGCCGAGCCAAGGGTCCTGTCTGTCGGGATAGCCCACGGCCACAGCAGCAGGCACCCACGTCATGCGTGACTGGTAGACGATGAACTTGGCGCGGGTCGGGAGCCGATTCCAGGCCTCGTCGTAGTGCTGGTGAAAACCGCCGCCCGTCGTGTCCAGGCAACGGGGATACCAGGCCGCCAGGATCTTTTCCCGGAGCATACGCTCCACGTCGCGCGACTCGGGCGGGACTGCCTGTCGTCCGTTGCCGGCGATCGCCAGTCGGGCCCGGCCTGGGCCCCAACCGCTCCACACTGCAAGGGACCCACAGCACCCCGCTCCGATGAATTCGCGTCGCGAAAGCATGACCTGTTTCTCCGAGGCACTCCCAAAGACAATCCCATGGCTTCGACTGCAACCTAATCGACGAGCAGATTGGCTGCAAGGGTTGTCGCCACGGATCCAGGCAAGGGGTCCGATCGTTGAACCGCACGCCTTCGGCTTGTGGTTAAACGGCGGGGCCATCGCCGCCTGTCATTCTGCGGTCGAAAGCCTTACAATACGAGACTTCGTTCCACCCTCGAGAACCAATGCCGAAAGCCTTCACGATGAGTAAAATCAAGCAATTGCCTCCGCGGAGCAAGGTCAAGCCGTCGGACTGCTGGGATTTGTCCAGTCTTTTTGCCAGCGACGACGTTTGGGAAGAAGCGTTTCGCAGATGGGAAAAGCGGATTCCCGGGTACGAGAAATATCAGGGCAAACTGGGTGAGGACGCGGCGACGCTGGCCGCCTGCCTGAAGTTCGACCTGGAACTGGATCGCTCGGGCGAGCAATTGGGGACCTATGCTTTTCTGAAAACGGCAGAGGACACCGCCAATAGCACCTATCAAGGAATGCAGGCCCGGTTCACCAATGCCGCCAGCCGGGCGGGCCAGGCGTCGAGCTACATCCGGCCGGAGATCCTGGCCATCCCCGCATCGCGCATGAACGAGTTTCTGGCGGACAGGCGGCTTGCTCCGTACAGGCTCCTGCTGGAGCGACTGATCCGCTACCGGCCGCACACGCTCAGCGAGAAGGAAGAGAAGCTCCTGGCCATGCAGACCGAGATGGCCCAGGCAGCCGGAAAGTGCTTTCGCCAGTTGAACGACGCCGACCTGCGGTTCGGGACCATCAAGAATGAAAAGGGCGAGCAGATCGAGCTGAGCCACTCCTCGTTCAGCGCGCTGCTGCATTCGCCGAAGCGGAGTGTCCGCAAGACGGCCTTTCATCAGTACTACCGGCATTACGCCGGTCACGAGAACACGCTGGCAGCCACTCTCAACGGGTCGATCCAGAAGGACATTTACTACGCGCGGGCCCGCAACTTTCCCAGTGCCCTGGAGGCGGCCTTGTTTCCCGACCAGGTGCCGGTGGCGGTCTACGACAGCCTGATCGAGTCGGTCCATCGCAACCTGCCGGCGCTGTACCACTACTACGAGGTCCGCCGGCGCAAGATGAAGCTCAAGGAGATCCACCACTACGACACCTATGTGCCAATCCTCAGCGAACTCGAAACCCGTCACACCTGGAACCAGGCCGTCGAGACCGTGATTTCTTCGCTTGTGCCGCTGGGAAGCGAGTACTGCGAGACTTTGGAGCGGGGATTGAAGGGCCGCTGGTGCGACCGCTATGAGAACCGCGGCAAGCAGAGCGGGGCCTTTAGCGCCGGCTCCTTCGACGGCGATCCCTATATTCTGATGAATTACCAGCCCGAGGTGCTCGACCACGTCTTCACGCTCGCCCACGAGGCGGGCCACTCGATGCACAGCCACTATTCGTCAGCCACCCAGCCGTATCAGTACTATGACTACGTGATCTTCGTTGCCGAAGTGGCCAGCACGTTCAACGAGCAGCTCTTGAGCCGCTACCTGATGGACCGGGCGAAGAACGACCGCCAGCGGGCCTACCTGGTCAACCGGCAGATCGATGCCATGCGGGCGACGATCTTCCGCCAGACCATGTTCGCCGAGTTCGAGAAGATGACACATGCCCTGGCCGAGCGCAACGAGCCGCTAACGCTCGACCGGTTCAAGAACGTCTACCGCGAGCTGCTCGAAAAGTATTTCGGGCCGGACTTCGCGATCGACGACGAACTGTCGCTGGAGTGTTTCCGGATTCCGCACTTCTACCGGGCGTTCTACGTCTACAAGTATGCCACGGGCATGTCGGCCGCCATCGCCCTGGCCGACCGCGTGCTGTCGGGCGGCAAGAAGGAATTGGCAGACTATCTCGGGTTTCTCAAGGGCGGCTGCTCGAAAGATCCGCTCGATCTGCTTCGCGACGCCGGGGTCGACATGGAGAGTCCGGAGCCGGTCGATTCGGCACTGCGGCAATTCGGCCAGTTGGTGGATGAGTTGGATCGGTTGAAGGTGGATTGACGGGACCAACTTCGACTGCGACGGTTTCTTCGCGGCCGGGGACTGGTCCATTTTTTCGGCCAGTTGATGTATTTTGGTGCCAAGAACGTTGGCCGAAAACATGGACCTGTCCCCCTCTCTTCCGCCCCGTGAACGGTTACATCCCGCCTCACTACTTCCCTTACCCGGCGCCGAACTTCTGGATTCGTGAAGACTACACTCGCCAGCTCACGGTGGATTGCTCCTCGCTCTCCATGCCTTGGTTCGGCGCGCAAAAGGACAGAAGTGCCTTCATCGCCACGCTCGACCAGCCGGCGGATGCGTCGCTCCACGTGGTGGCCAACACGAACCGCTGGGGACAGACGCATCGAAGCGTTTTCGCTCTTTCGCCCTTTCGCGACCACCTTGGTGAGGAAAGTCGACGTGTGACGGCCCGTTGGGCCTGGTCGGTCTGCCGTTCATCTTACTTGGCCCCAGGGCTGCGCGGACTTTTCCTGAGCTCTCGACTCTGGCCCCTTCAGGGCCGTCCACTGCCGCCGGGCGACGCGGCCGATCGCCTGGCTCTGCGCAAGGCATACGCGCTGGTGCTCTTGAAGTGGCGAGGTCATCCGTTGCCGGAACTTGCAGAGCTTTCCAGCTAATGTCATCATACATCCCGGCGGACCTGCGGCGGCAAGTGCGAGCTGACGCAGGCGAGCGGTGCGGCTACTGTCTCAGGTAACCGTTCACGGGGCGGCCGGGGACTGGTCCATTTTTCGGCTAATCGAGGCATTTCGCCGACAGAGACGTTGGCCGAAAACATGGACCTGCCCCCCTCTCTTCCGCCCCGTGAACGGTTACCTGTCTCAGTTGCGAGAGGTTCCTTGGCATCGCACTCGAGGTTGAGCATCTTATCCCTGAATCCGCGGCCGGCGAAACCGCCCGAGACAACCTATGGCTCTCCTGTCGACGGTGCAACTCGTTCAAAGCGGAACGATGCGTGGGGACCGATCCCCTTACGTCCGAAACCGCCCCCCTATTCGATCCGCGTCACGACGACCAGAGCGAGCATTTCCGCTGGTCGCTCGACGGAACTCGGATCATCGGCCTGACCCCGTCGGGTCGGGCAACGGTCAATGCGCTCCTGTTGAATCATCCACTCATTCTTGCCACACGGGAACTCTGGATTCGTGCAGGAGTTCACCCTCCAAAGTAAGGCGGCTCCGGCGGGGTCAAATCTCGTCTTTCGTTATTCTTGTTGGGACTGCAGCATCCGCGAACCATTTCCCTTTCCGACCGCCGGCGAGTCCGATTGCGAGAAAGCCATCGAGTCGGACCAACATCCACCTTTGGCTCTTGCCGCTGCTCTGCCAAAGAGCTTTTCGACGGTATGGAAGGTTCCACACGCACCCTCCTCCAAACGATCCTGAAAAGCTGCCTGCCTGTCCGGCGTTGACGTACCGATTATACTGGCACACAGGGCTGAACTTTGTAAAGGAACAAGCATGACAACCGACGTGAAATGTTGGCTTTGGCTGGTGCCGGTCCTGGGCCTTGCGGGTCATTTGGCAGGCGACGAACCCGACAAGCTGTTCCTGCGCAACGAGCGATCGACGGTCACGATCGACAGAGAAGCCTATGGCGCGATTGTCTCTCTCGTCGACAACGCAACGGAACAAGAACTCGTCGCCAAGGATCCTGCGGCCGCCTTGTTCCGACTGGGGCTTTCCAAGCCCGGCGATCCATCGGGCGAACTGATCTGGCTCACAAGCCGCGACGCCAAGACGGTCGCCTACGCCGTGGAAGAACACGCATCGGGCAAGGTCGCCAGATTGACGTTCAAAAACCTGGGGGGACGATCCCTCGCAGCCGAATGCACGGTCTCCGTCGGAGCGGATGATGCAAGTATCCTCTGGCAATTCGCGCTAGACGGCCCGGAATCGCTGATCCTGGAAAGCGTGGAGTATCCGCTGGTCGTCCTTCGTGCTGCTGTGCGCGAAGACGAGGTGAACGACGCGTTCGTGGCCGGTGAGGTTCGAGGAGGCGTCTATCCGCATCCGAGCCGGTGGCCTGTGGGCAGGGGCGTCGCTTTCGGCCAACCAGGCCCTCTGGCCGCCCAGTTCGCGTGCTACTACGACGCACGCTGCGGCTTCTACTCCGCCACGCAAGATAGCCGGGGATGTCCGAAGCGGCTTCGTTTTCAGCGGACCGCGTCGGGTCTGGAATTCGGCTGGGAGCGGCACTGCTACCACGACATGGCGGAGCGTTTTGATTTGGGCTACGCCGTCGCCCAGGCGACGTTTCGCTCCCTAGACCCGGCCTTGCCGACCGGCTGGCGCGATGCCGCGGACCTCTACAAGGCATGGGCCCTCAAACAGCCCTGGTGTGCCCGCACGCTGGCCCAACGCAACGACGTGCCCCAGTGGTTGAAGCAAGGACCGGCAATGGTGCGGTTCCGGCGGAGGCACACCTATTACCAGCCGAATGTGCGATTGGAGTATCATCGCGATTGGTATTCCCATCTCGACCAGATCGACGGATGGCTGAAGAGCTACTGGCAAAAGCATTTCCCGGAGGTGCCGCTCATTGCGACGTTTTGGGGATGGGAACGGGTCGCCTCGTGGATATCTCCCCACTACTTCCCGCCGTATCCATCGGAGGAAGGCCTCCGGCAGCGCGTGAAGGCGGTCACGGATGTCGGCGGTCATCCCTTTTTCTGGCCTTCGGGATACCACTGGGCCGTGACTTTCGGCCGGCACGAAGACGGGACATTCAAGCTGGATGATCGCGACCATTTCGAGAAAGTCGCTCAGCCGCACTCGGTGTTGACCCGCGATGGTCCTCCGTTCGCCAGAACCGACTTCTGGCTCGGCGGCGGAACGAACTGCGTCCTCTGTCGCGGTGACGCCTGGACTCGGCAATGGCTGGACCGCACCGCCACCGAACTCACCAGGCGCGGTGCGGATCTCATCCAGGTCGACCAGGTGACTTATGGTTGCGGTCCGCGGGACCGCGGATGCTGTTACAGTCGCCAGCACGGCCATCCGCCCGGGCCGGGGCCGTGGTTCGTCGAAGCCTTTCGGCAGCAACTCGAAACGATGCGTGATGCGTCGCGGCAGTTGAACCCCGAGGTGATTCTGGGGTTCGAGGGAGCCCAAGAGTTCTTCCTCCAGGAGATCGGCATCCAAGACTATCGCGACTTCGAAGTCTACTGGGATGCGGGTACATTGCAACGCGAGCCGGCATCGGTGTTCGCCTACCTGTACCATGAATTCGTGCCCTTTTTTCAAAGCAATCCGGAGGGTTTTCGCGGCAAACCGGCCGGCGGCAATATGCTCCTAATGGCCCACAGCCTCGTCGACGGGCAGATGCCCCACGTAGTGCCGCACTGGCCGCTCCAACCAGTGCCCGCGATCGAAAACGGCGGCTTCGAACAGTGTACCGACCATGCGCCCGATGGATGGATCTTGCCGCAAGGATCGGACGTTCCGCCTTCGGACGGCTCGTGCGGCTGCGATCCGCAGGTCAAGCACAGCGGCCGATTCAGCCTGCGGCTTGAAACCCCGCGCCGCGGCGAGACACTGCGCTTGGCACAGAGCATCGGAGTCGGCGAGCACGAACGCGAAGTGGGCAGTCATGGCCCCAAAGTCGGAGAGTCCTATCGACTGAGCCTCTGGCTGAAAGCGGACACACTCCAAGAAGCGAGCAAACTCGACATCAAGGCGCTGGATGCCGACGGGGTCGCAACGGGCAATTGGCACACTGCGCTCGCCCCGTGCAACGACTGGCAACGCGTCGAGGCCGCGTTCACGATCCCGAGGCGGACCGTGCGTCTAGTGGTCGCAACCGAGTTGACCGGACCCTGTAAGGCGTGGGTGGATGACGTGGCCCTGGAAAAACGCGGCAGTGACGGCACGCACCAAACCGTCATGCACCAGCCGATCCTTTCGGCAGAGCACAAGCTCGCCGAGCAGTGGATCAAGCTGTACCACGGCGAGGGATGCCCCTACCTCTTGTTCGGACGCATGCTCCATCCGCCTCGCCTCGTTGCGGAGAAGACTGCCTACGCCACATCGCGGCCGATCGGCGCGCGGGTTCCGCTGCACATCTACGGAAGCGGCAGCAAGATCGTCCAGACAGCGGCGATCGACCTGTCGGGCGACACGGACTGGGTGCAAAGAGAAGTCCGCTTCTCGCTGCCGGAATCGGCCGAGCGCAGCACGATGCACCTGTTTCTCCAGGTCAAGGGACGTTTCTGGTTCGACGAGATCCACCTGACCGATCTCGATACCAGACGCGATGTGCTGTCCAACGGCGGTTTCGAGCAATGGCCCGACCCGGCCGCCGAACCGCCCGGCTGGACAGCGGCCAAACGCTGGGGGGAAGTGCCCTGTACGGGGAAATTCGCCCGCGACGAGCAGAACAAACGTGGAGGCAAGTTCGCCCTTCGGTTGACCAACGGTGAAGACGACGTCGTCCATCTTTCTCAGACTCTGCCCGTCGACGGGGATACGCTTCAAAAGGGCAAGTCCTACCGGCTCAGCCTGTGGATGAAAATCGAGGACGCCAGTCGCCTGGAACGCGAGTTTCCCGCCATCCTGCACAATGCCTTCCGAGCGCCCGACGGCAGCGAAGCGGTCGTGGCGGTGAACATCACAGACAAACCCCAGACCGGCCGCCTACACTGGAACGGGAAACCGATCGACCTGAGGCTGGATCCGTGGGAGGTCGTGTTGGTCCGCTTGTGAACGTCCGTTTCGACAGGCCGTTCTTGCCCGTGGCGGGTGGCATTGCCTGCGCCAGCGCGTTGGACTGCGATTGGTGTGGCACTGCTTGGAGTTGTACAGACGTGCCATTGGGACCGGGCTTACCACAACTCCAAGCAGTGTTCATGCAGGGATCAGGTGATTTTCCGATTTGCGCGAGTCGTTCAGATAGCTCGGGAATAGGCAGGTCGGTCCGCTCCGCGGCACTGCTTGGGATTGTAGAACGATCTTTCCGTTTAAGAGAACCCATTTAATCCCAAGCAGTGGCACACGAATCGCCCCCGAACGCGCCGATGGAAGCATAACGCAAGCAAGGCAACCCAGCCATTTGTTGTTCCTCGTTGTTATCCGTGCCACGCCGCAACAACCAGGGAACTTGCCGCTTATTTCCCGATAGAGAACTCGCGAAGCGGTGGGTATCCCGCTTTTTCCATAAGCTCATCCCAATTTGCCGGCAGCCGGATCTTCTCGATCGCCCCGCCCATGCCGCCGGCCAGCGTCTGGACTTTGTTTCGATTCGGATCCCCGCATACGATAATCTGTAGTCTCCCACGTGTGGCGGCCGGGGTGGTCACAATCTCTTCCCATCCCGGGAATCTTGGATACCACGGTGGCAATTTTCCCTTCTCTGCACCGGGTGCCCTCATAGACCTTGCGAGCTCCTCTTCAAAGGATCCCAACACCAGGCCGAACGAGCCGTATACTTTCGAAAAAGCCCATTCGTAGGTGATCCTTCTCGAATTCTTCGTCAGGTCGTCGATCAGACTTCTCTTGCTATACCCTCCGTCCGCAAGCAACTCGGCCACTCCCGGCGTCACCAGAAGATACCGGCGCGAATCAATCATGCCGCTGGCAAACATTTCGCCGCGAGTAACCCCATAGGCCATGAGTTGCATGACTTTTTCAGGATCGGATGTTGCCGGAATGAGATTCTGCCCCCATATGGCACTATTGGCTGCGGCAACGGTGCTCACATCGCTCGAGAAACCCTTATCCACGTGATACGGATTCCATCCGATCTTCTCCAGGGCCTCTTCATCTTCCGCCAGTACCCAGGATTGGGTTTTGCCGAAAGTGCCCATCTGCGTTTCCTTGATTCGGAAACCCGCGATATTCCTCTCGATCAGCCCCAAAGCACGGCCGATGACCTGGTTCGTCGCGTGAGCGATCAGGCCTTGGCCATGATCAATCCGAAGCTGTCTGGCCAGTGGACCGTTCATGAGATAGAAATGCACAAACGAATGGGTGCTGCCGCCCGACATGTGTAATCGGAACGCAGGGTCGCCCATTGCCTTGACCGCCGCGATCAGCACGGGCATATGCTCAGGCCGGCAACCGGCCATCACCCCATTCGCCGCGATGTTCCATGGCGTTGCCCTCAGATTTGCCGACGGGAGCACCGCGATCTCCTCGTCGGGGGAGTAATCGGTGTATTGGAGAAATTCCTGGATTCTCTCTACGGTCGGCGGAACAATGGCCAGCCCATCACTCCAGTTGTAATCGGTGAAGTACCGGTTGATGGCATCGATCGAACCGGTAAATACAACTTCCTTGGTTCTCTCAACGGTATCGGCCGCCGGTATCGGCTTGGTCAGCGCCTGGATGATTTGAGGGACAACGACCAGTTTGCTGTTTTGCTGGAGTTGCGCCTTCGAGTGAAGATCAAATGGCCCCGGATAGACGGCAACCTGCAAGGAGGGCACGCCCAGATCCATGGCCACGGCGCGCGCCTGCTCGTCAAAACCCGGAGCGGTCACAACCACACCCGGAATACCCAATTTCTCAGCTTCGACGACCGCGCGGACCGCGCGGGGAGTGCATGTCCCTCATCCGCCGTTTCCACTGATCACTGCCTCGCAGTCTTGTTCCTTGAGCACGGCCTGCAGGGTTGCCGCGTCTGTCGTCGAAGAGTCGTCACGACCCGCCGCCCGAATCGCGGCATCCATTTCCGTGTAAGGAACGATCTTGATTTCGGGATACTTGCTCTTCAACGATTCTGCGATTGCGGGAAGGGTGACATCGGCTTTGAACGCATGATTCCACACCAGGCAGACCGTCTTGCCCGCCAAGTTGTCGAGGCGCGAAGCCATCGTGATCCTCTTCACGGTAGAATCACCGAGAGGGCTCACGACGCTGTATACCGGTTCAACCGGGTCTTTGGGAACCGCCGTCTTGGCCTCTTGCATCGGCGCCTCGGCGCCGAAAGCTCCGGCGGAAACCGAGACGATCCCATTAAAACCCGCCAGCAGGACAACGACGATTCCACTCGATAAACTGAGCAGGTATCGAAGCGAAGGTGCCTTGATTTCTTTCTGTTTCATTGTGCTCCCCACCATGAGAACCGATCCACAGGGATGCCGACAAACACTCCCTGTCTATGAAACCCACGAACCGCCCCAAGGTTCCGCAGACATGCAGAAATTCTTTTGGCACAGAAGTAGGTCCCGCTTGCGGAGCTCGTCGTCCTACACATCTCCAGGACCCCCGTGGCCTCGTGCCACGGGTGAACGAGGTTAGGCAGCTAGCACGCGTCCTCCAACGCACTTCCGGCCCCCTGCCGCCTCGTGCGGCAGGGGCCAAAGGTTCGCCAGCTAGAAAATGCAGAACTGCTCCGAAAGGACATCGCGAGGTCGAGGGCTTGATTCAACGGGGCCGATGCGTCAACCTGAAAGACAGCCAAACCACATTACTACAAATCGACGGGACCAACTTGCTCATGCTCCGCTCCGCGCTCGCCCAATTCTCAATGATTCTGCCGCTGGCTTTCACCTCTAGCGCGATCCGCGCGGACGACTGCAACCTCGTCCCGAATCCCGGTTTCGAGCGCGGGGGGTGGGCGTGGCGCTCGGCGTTTGCCGATGGTGCCGTCGTCACCGTCCGTGAGTCCGACGAAGCCCACTCGGGCCGATCCGCCGCCCGGCTGTCCGCCGACGGTGAGAATATCGGGATCGACAGCCGGCCGATCGAGGCCGGGCTCGATTTCGACCCCGGCCGGCGGCACCTCGTGGCCGCCAGCATCGCCAATCGCGGGATCGCGCGAGGGACTTTCGGCCTGCGGTTTTACTGCTACGACGGCGATGCCAAATACCTCGGGATGAAGACCGTCGGCAATCTGAATGAGCGCTCACCCCAAGAAGGCTGGCCGAGGGTCGAAGCGGCAGTCGGCCCCGGCACACCGTTTCCCTTTCCGGACAAGACCCACCACGTTGTCGTCCGTTTCTCTTTCTGGAACGAGACGAACGACTGCCGCGGAACGGTGCTCGTCGACGACGTCTTCTTTGGACCGGTGGAGGGCCGGCAGAGCCCCACGCGCGATCTGGCGCGGTCGGAGAAAGGTGCCGTCGTGGTCTGGAAAGACGAGGATCTCACGCCCGCCTCCACCCCGGAGCACCTGGCCGCGGTCCTCGCGAGTGCCGGATACGGAGTAACGCTTCTCGATCGCCGCGAGATGGCCGATCGGCGGCTCCTGCGGGCCGACCGCTGCGACCTGGTGGTGCTGCCTTACGGTCCGCATTATCCCGTCGGGCCGCACGACGCGCTCGCCGCGTATCTCCGCGACGGCGGTGCGCTGCTGACGCTCGGCGGCCCCTGTCTCCGCGATCCGGTCTACGCCGGCTCGGCATCCAGTTCGGCCGTTCCGGCTCCGCGGCCGATCGCGGCCATCTCGCCGGAGCTCCTGGCCGGGCTCAAACCTTCCACCGCGCCGGGCGAAGTCCCGGCGAAGCTTTCGCTTGTCGACGGACCGGGAAATGAAGCCGCCCTGGAAGCCGCCCTGCCGGACCTGAAGCAGTACCAGTATCTCTGGTTCGCCGCGCAGGGCTCGCCCTCCTGCGACGTGCTTCACTTCCAAGCCCGCGGAGACTCCGAGACCAGGCATCTCTGTCTGGAGATGATCGCGACGGACGGCTCGCGCTGGAAAGCCGTGGTGGACCTCTCGCCGCAGTGGCGGGCCTACGATGTGCCGACCTCCTCCTTCGTCGCCTACGCCACCGATGCCCGTGGAGGCCCGGGCGACTATCTCCGTCCGGGCGAGGTCCGCCGTGTCGCCGTGGGATTCCCCGCATCCCTGGTCGGCAAAGGTCCGCGGCGATTCGCCATCGCCGAGCTCCAATGGCGATCGACAGGTATGGCAGCCGAGCGCCCGTTGCACCCGCCGCTCTTGTTCAATGCCCACGCCGATCTCCGCCGTGCCTTCGGCTCCGAACTTAGACTTCCCCCGCCGGGCCGGATCACGCTTTACCACGGCGCGGAATCGTTTCGCTCCCAATCCGTCCATGCGGCCCCGGGCCAGGCAATCGTGCCCGGCAAGTTTGCCGTGAAGGGCCCGATCTCGGGTGCGACCCCCACGGTTCTGGAAGACGATCTGGTGTTGCTGCGGGCCAGCGAATCCGGCCGGCGCGCGTTTCTCCCGTCGAAGCGGCTGGTGCGGACGATACCGCTGTTGGTCACGCCGGACGGCGAGGTCGCGGGGGCGCTTTTCCTCCACGTCGGCGGAGAATACGCGGGCAGCCGTTGGGCTTCGTTTGGTGTGACGTCGCCGGATCTGTTTGCGCCCCAAAGTCCAACGGCAGGCGCCGCCCTGACGGCGGTTGTCAATCGGGTGCTCCACGGTCCCATGCTTGCCAGTCTGGAGCCAAGGTTCGAGGTCAGCGGGCGCAAGGTCCGAATGGTAGTCGACGCCCGGGTGATGAACACGTATGCCGCTCCCCAGAACGTCGAGTTGCGCGCCCGGCTCGCTAGCGGCGGAGGTTCCGAACCGACCGTTGCCGCCGCAACAACCGTCGAATTGGCCCCCGGCGAGTCGCGCCGGATCGCCGTTCTCGACGTCGATGCCGAGCAATGGTACGGCAAGGAGTACCGCGTCGACTGCGAGTTGGCAACCGCCGACGGGCGCTGCGACCGCCTTTCCACGTCGGTGGATGTCCGCGGCGCGCTCATTGCCGTTTGCGACCGTTTCCTTCGAACACAGGCCGAGCGAGGCGACGGCAAGTTCTCCGGTGTCGGATTCGTCGACAACCGCGGCGCACGCGGGCTCCTGGCGGCGTACGACCTCACCGGCGACAAGCGATACCTCGACGCGGCGATCCGCTGGGGCGAAGCCCTCATCGCCGAGCAGCGGCCCGACGGCGGTTACCTGATGGGCTACGGCTACCATGAAGATGGCAACGAATGCTTCGTGGCCGACGGCGGCGAGATCGCCTGCGGGATCGCAAGGCTCGCCTCCTACGCGCCCGAAAACCGGCGGAAGCAGTTTCTCGACTCGCTCGGGGCGTATATGGGGTATCGCGAATCATTCCGCTGCGAAGGGGGAGGCATCGGAGTCGGCTGGTGCAAGACGGATTACGGAAAACGGCCGACCGTGCGGCTCGACGAGATCACGAAGATTTTCGCTCCGGAAAAGAACACCTACACGATCGGCTGCACGCTGGCGGCGGCGACGATGCACGCCCGGCTTACCGGCGACGCGAAGGACAACGACGCGGCGGTTCGCGATGCCCGCTGGCTGATGGCGCGTTGCGATCGGACGGTCACCGGGGCCTTCGTCGAGAGCTTCGTCTGGGCCAACAAGTTCCTCGAGGGGCCGGGCATTAAGGACGAGACCGGGCAGTTTCTCCGCAAAACGTTTCTGCCCTACGTCACGCCCGCCGACTCGGCGTGGTGGCGCGGGGGCGAGGGCCGCAATGTCCAGGCCCTGGACGGCCTCGTTTACTTCTACGACTCGATCGAGAAGGATCCGGAAGTGTTGGCGGCCCTGCTGCGCGCCACCTGGCACGTGGCCTCGCCGCAATCGGTCTGCGGATTGCACGGCGTGCTCGCTCAGGAAAAGCTGAGCCTGGGGCAGTGGATGTACCTGAATTTCGCCGCCGTGAGCCTGCCCGATCTGGTGCAATCGGAAATCGTGCGGAAGCCGTTCTGACACGGCTGCCATTCAGGGGACGTTGGTTTGCGCCGCTTTCTCGCCCGGTTCGTCTTCGGGCAGTATCGCCATCCCGACGATTTCGATGTTGCCCTCGCCGGAATGGCGTAGAACTCGAAGCGCGATCGGGCCGAACCGGACCGCCTTGCCAAGAGGCGCCTCGCTGTCTCCGAGTTCGTTCCGGATGACTTCGGCTAGCGAGCATTGGGGAGGAGTGTTGATCCGGACCCCGTAGGCTTCCTCCAATTCGGCGACGGTCGTCGACGCTCGCAGCGGAAACTCCAAGGTGGGAGGGATTATCCCGCGAACATCGGGGTTGCGGCCGAAGATCTGATTCACCATCGGCTGCATGCCCGGCCGCAGCACGAGAATCACGTGATCGCCCGCACGGACCACCGTGTTTCCTTGCGGCGGGATGATATGATCCCCGCGGGCGATCATGGCGATGACGGCGCCCTCCGGCAGGGCAAGGTTCTTGACCATCCGCTCCGCCGCGCGGGAATCCTCGCCGATCGCATAATCGACGATTTCCCCCTGGACGTGGCGGAGCGAGCTGATCTCAAGCGTGACGGGCGGTGCGGGATCGCGGGGCCGTTCGAGTCCCAACCGGCGAGCCAGCGGCGCAAGGGTCGTCCCCTCAAGGGTCAACGACACCACGACGATGAAGAAGACGACATCGAACAGCAACGGCGCTTGCAGAGGATTTTCCGGAGTGCCGAACATCAGGGGGAACGTAGCCAACGTAATCGGCACCGCGCCTTTCAGACCTACCCACGACATGAACGTGAGTTCCTTCCAGTGAAATCGGAAGGGAAACGTCGAGAGGACGACGGCGATGGGACGAGCGACGAAGATCAAGACCACGCTGATCAAGAGTGCTTTTCCGGCCACGTCCAACAGGCGGCTTGGGAAGCACAGCAGCCCCAGGACCACGAACATCAGGATTTGAGAGAGCCAGGCGATGGCGTCATGGAACAGCCGGATGCCCCGCTGAAAGACGAGCGGCCGATTGCCCACGACGACGCCGGCCATATAGACCGCCAGGAAACCGCTCCCGCCAAACTGGACGGCCAAGCCATACGTCAGCAGGCAGAACGCGCTGATCAGCACCGGATACATCCCGGACGATTCCAATTCGATGCGGTTGACCACCCACCCCGCGATGTAACCTCCCAAAACTCCGCAGAGACCCCCGATCAACATCTGCGCAGCAAACAGGCGCAACAGTCCCGGTCCGGGCTCCACATTCCCCAGCAATACCTCGATGCAGCCGATCGTCAAGAAGATCGCCATGGGGTCGTTCGATGCGCTTTCGACCTCCAGGACGTGGGCAATTCGCTTCGGCAGGCCGACCCCGCGCGAACGGAGCACCGCGAATACGGCGGCCGCGTCGGTCGACCCCACGATGCTTCCCAGCAGAAAGCCCTCCAGCAGCGAGACCTGGAGAATCCAGGCCGCCGCCAGGCCGGTGATGACTGCCGTGACGAGCACCCCCCAGGTAGCCAGCAGGACAGACGGTTTCCAAACGGTTCGGATTGCGGTCAGAGACGTACTCAACCCACCGTCGAACAGAATCATTGCCAGGGCGAGCGTTCCGATCGCATGTGCCAGCCGGTAGTCCGCGAAATCCAATCCGCCTATGCCTTCCGATCCCGACAGCATTCCCAGCAGGAGGAACAACACCAGAACAGGCACGCCGAGCCGCGCCGACACTTTGCTCGACACAATGCCGAGCAGCAGGAACAGGCCGGTCACCAGGATCACGGAATCGATCAGGAACATTCTCTCGTGCCCGTGTGGAAATATCGCGGTTCTTTGCTGCGTCCCCTAAACTTAAGAGCCAATCCCAAAACCGTCGGGGACTGGGTAACCGTTCACGGGGCGGTCGGGGACTGGTCCATTTTTCGAGCGTTCCCTGCATTTTGGCGACAACGACGTTGCCCGAAAACATGGACCTGTCCCCCTCTCTTCCGCCCCGTGAACGGTTACGGGACTGGTGCATTTTGCGGAGTCTTCGGCGCAAAATGTGCCTGTCCCCCTTCTCCGTGCGAGGTTTTGGGATAGCTCTCAAGCCCGTGGCTCTTGCGAAAAGGCACTGACCATGGTATTGCCTGGCGCTCCGTATCGTCAATGGGCACTTCCGAAGGTTTTCCGCGGGAGCCGGAACAACGAAAGACAGAACGTCGCAATGTGCGTGAGGCCGATGATCCTGCCGCCTGCTCGCACTCCGCCTGGCGGCACAGATCGCAGCGGCTTGGCCGCGGCCCACGCCCGGCACACTGTCCACGGCAATCCTAAGTCTAAGAGCCTATCCCAAAACCGTCGGGGCCTTCTCCTCGCGAGGTTTTAGGATAGGCTCTTAAAGCCCGAAGTGCTTCTCTTGTTCGAACCATGCCGGTCTGATAGCATGGTTCGAACTCAGAGGGTACCCGGAAACGGGGAGGGGCACCTTGCATCTCTCCAATCTCCGCCTCCAACGCACAACATCCGGGAGCCGGTCCCCGTTTCCGGATAGCCGCTCGGAGTTGCGCAGCGAAGAGGATGGCAATCGATATCCATGTCCCTTTTGAAGCGTTTCCAGCGGCTGAAGCGTGCTCCCGGCAAGGTCCCGCAGATCGCCTCTGCGCGGAAGGAGTTCGTGGATTGGCCGCGGCTGGTTGCCCTGTACGCCGGTTTGCGGACGCTCACCGAGCCGGAAGAATTCCGGCTGCGGGGCGAGCCCGCGTCATGCGTACGCGTCTGGGAACATGGCGACGTGCACAACGTCTGGGCGATCTTCTGCGGGGGCGAGTACCGGGTCCTCGCCTCGGACGCGGTGATCGTCGACGTCGGCGGAAATGTCGGCATCTTTGCGATGTACGCCGCGCGGCGGGCCCCCGTGGCGGAGATCTTCTGCTACGAACCGGTGGCAGGTACCTTTGAACGGCTCGAGCAGCAGGTCGCCCGCTCCCCGCACGCCGGCCGGATCCACTGCCGGCGAATGGGCGTGGCCGGGAGCGAGGGCGCCCGAGAAATCGCGGTCGGTCGCGGCGCCGACGTGGCCACGCTCCTGCCGACGGAAGCCGCCGATCTCGAGCAGACCGAGTCGATCGAGGTGACCACGCTCGATCGGATCGCCGCCGACGTTCTGTCGCGGACGGGCCGCGAGGCGATCTCTCTGCTGAAACTCGACTGCGAAGGGGCCGAGTGGGAGATTTTTGAAAGCGTCGCCCCGGCAACGCTCGAGGTCATCGAGCGGATCTGCATCGAGTACCACGTCCGCCCCGGATACTCGGAGAAGTGGCTGACCGAGCGGCTCGCACTGCCGGGCTTTTGCGTGGACAAGGTCACTCGGCGGCCGAACCAGACCGGGATCGCCTGGTACAGAAACACACACCGACTTCCATGAACATCTACATCATCCGACATGCCTGGGCCGGCCATGGCGGCGACCCCGCGTGGCCCGACGATTCGCAACGCCCGCTCACGCCGGAAGGGCGAAAACGGTTCCGGCGGATGGTGAAAAAGTTGGCCGCCCGGGGCTTCGACCCCCAGATCGTTCTCACCAGTCCGCTGGTCCGCTGCCGGCAGACGGCAGAGGTGGTGGCGGAGGTCGTCGACGGAAAACCGAGAGTCGTCGAGCGGGAAGAACTGGCGCCCGGGGCGGACCTGGACCTTCTGCTGTCGTGGATGGAGCGTGAAGCTCGCAGTCGCGACCAGGTCGCATGGGTGGGCCACGCCCCGGACGTGGGGAGGCTCGCTTCGGAGTTGATCTCCGACGGGCACGGCGACATTCGATTCGCCAAAGGGGCCGTTGCCGCGATCCGATTCGACGGCTTCCCCGAGCCCGCCCAGGGTGAGCTTTGCTGGCTGGTAACAGCGAAGACGCTGGGGGTATTTTGACTCGTCTGCGGAAGCTGGATCCCGACACAGGTAACCGTTCGCGCGGCGGCCGGGGACTGGTCCATTTTTCGGACGATTGACGTCGTCTGGTCGCCAAAGACGTTGGCCGAAAACATGGACCTGTCCCCCTCTTCCGCCCCGTGAACGGTTACCGACACAGACGTTGACGGCAAGGCCCTCGCTTGGGTTGCTCGTGGAGTCGCATTCGCTCGACGAAAGCCAGTAGGCGAACCAAGGTGTCCCTCCTGACGTAGGGTTACAAGGGAAACAAACCCTGGTGCGAGCGGACTGTCAAAAAAGGGGCCATGCACCGCAGCCTCTTGTACCTATCGCCAAGTCAGGCCACCGGTTGCAGAGCCAGTTCCCCTTTCAGCCGTCTCCGTGCAGCGGCCGCCGCGGTCCGCCGCTTCTTGTCGCTCCGGGAGACTGGCCTTAGAATTGCTCGACTTCAAGCGTAGGCTGATGAAATAGGGGACTGGCTCCGCAAGAGTCTGTATCGTCAATCCTGTCAACCCACGATTACTTGCGGTGCCTGTCCCCTTTTTCGTCAGGCCACTTCAAGCCTCTGGATCACTGCTGACGATGTCGCCGAACGAAGAAGAACTTTATCAAGAACACATCCTGGACCACTATGAGGATCCCTTCCATCGTGGCCAGTGCGAATATTGCACGCATTGTCACGAGGATGACAACCCTCTGTGCGGCGACCACGTCCGCATGGAACTGCATATCAACGATCAGGGGCATCTGAGAGAGGTCTACTTCGACGGGGACGGCTGCTGCATCAGCCAGGCGGCCTCGTCGATGCTGGTCGAGCAGTTCGACGGCAGGACGGTCGAGGAAGTCAAGCAGTTCTCGGCGGACGACATGCTCAAGCTTTTCGGGGCAAAACTGACCCCCAATCGGCAGAAGTGCTGCCTGTTGCCATGGAGAGTCCTGCAGGCTGCGATCTACTCTCCGATCGATCGTGGCGAGCCCGGCACCCCTTCTGTTTCCAGCGAGCAAGCATGACCGTTTCCGCCGATTCGCGCATTTTCGATCCCCACGCCTACCGCCGCGATTTTCCGATCCTGTCGCGACTTGTGCACGGCAATGTGCCGCTGGCGTATTTGGACAATGCCGCGTCGACGCAGCGGCCCCGCCAGGTCATTCAGGCGATTGTCGAGGCCTACGAAGAGCACTATGCGAACGTGCACCGGGGCGTCCATACGCTGGCCGAGGAGGCGACCGGACTGTTCGAGGGCGCACGCGAGAAGGTCCGCGTCTTGATCGGCGCGGAGCGCCCGGAGGAAATCGTTTTCACCAGCGGTGCCACCAGCGCGGTGAACCTCGTGGCCAGGAGTTGGGGCGATGCTCATGTGCGTCGGCACGATGAGATCCTCGTTACCGAGATGGAGCACCATGCGAACCTGGTGCCGTGGCATCAGCTCGCATCGCGGACGGGGGCGAAGATCCGGTTCATCCCGGTGACGGACGACGGCCTGCTTGCGCTGGACCAACTCGACGGATTGATCAACCAGCGGACCCGGCTGGTTGCGGTGACTGCCGTGTCAAACGTGTTGGGAACGATCAATCCGCTCGAAGAGATCATTGCCCGAGCCCACTGCGCCGGTGCCTTGGTTTTGGTCGACGGGGCGCAGAGCGTGCCGCACCAGAGGACCGACGTGCGGGCGATGGATGCGGATTTTTTCGTGTTCAGCGGGCACAAAATGATGGGGCCGACGGGAATCGGCGTCCTCTACGCGAAACACGAACTGTTGGCCGGCATGCCGCCGTTTCTCGGCGGCGGGAGCATGATCAAGCGGGTCTGGATCGACGGTTTCGAGCCCGGCGGGGTGGGCGACGCGGCCGACCCTAGACCGACCCGTTTCGAGGCGGGCACGCCGCCGATCGTCGAGGCGATCGCGCTGGGAGCCGCGGTCGACTATCTTTCCGCCGTCGGCCCCGATGCCATTCACCGGCACGAGCGAGTGCTTACCGAGCGGGCGCACGAATTGCTTACCGAGGTGCCGGGCGTCAGGATTCTCGGTCCGGCGCCGGATCGGAAGGCCGGCATCGTGAGCTTCGTTTTTGACACTCCCGGCCCCCATGCTCACGACGTCGCCCAGATCGTCGACCAGCGAGGAATCGCCATTCGCCCGGGCCACCACTGCGCCATGCCTTTGCACGCGCGTTTCGGGGTGCCGGCGAGCGCGCGGGCAAGCTTCTATTTCTACAACACGATAGAAGAGGTCGAGCGCCTGGCCGCGGCGGTGGCGGAGTGCAAGTCGATCCTCCAGCCGTCGCGAGCCGGTTCCGGCAGACGGCGGCGCTCGCGCAGACAGGAGCCGACGGAGGCGCCGGTGACGGAGGCGCCGGTGGGGTCTTCTTTGAAACAAACGTAATCAGAAAAGCCCCGATGATCGCGTCCAGATTCAGGCGGCGTTTCTTGACTGGGACGTCGCATCGATCTGCATCGGATCGATATGCCGCTGGGCATTGGATTTGAAGTCTCCGAGGCTGTCCGGAAACGGGGACAGGCGCGCAAGCAGTGATGGAGTAGGACAGACCTTGGCGGACACACCGACCGCAGCCGTGCGAGCAGCGCCGCCCACATGCTGACAAGGTAGCGAAAGGCAACCGTATCGGCGGCGAACGAACCGAGTCTGTGTGGCTGCTGTGTGCCACTGCTTGCGATTGG
>JAXGMN010000097.1:0-25775 GCA_040768665.1 Thermoguttaceae bacterium | reverse complement strand
CAAGACACTTTCAAATTCGCATATACATCCGACGGTTGTCCCTTCGCTCACCTTATCGGAAAGTGCGAGCCTGATAGGAACGGCAACCCGACCGGGCAGGTACCCTTTCGCCAGACTGCCTCGCCAATCATAACAACATCCCGCCAGCTCAGCAACACCCTTCCTGTCCATCACCCAGAGGGCAAAGAACTGTTTGTCCACTACCCCGTGCACATTCAGGTGCTGCATCCCAAACCGAAAGACGGCCGACTCTCGGCTCTGGAAAACCCACGCCCCATTGCGCATGATGGTATCGTCGATCGAAACACCAGCTTGCAGGAGGCGCAAATTGACCCAACAACGGTTTCAGCGGTTTGTGGTCCTTGTCCTGACGACATGGGTCCTGGCAATCTCACACGCTCCGGCCGACGAAGACGCGATGGTCCGCCTGGGCGGCACGCCTGCCGAAGTGGGAGCAACCTGGGGACGGATCAACAAAGGGGCCATCGCCCATGACATGGAGATCCACTTTCTCCGGAAAGCGGCCGCCGCCCAGATCTCCGAGCAGGCGCTAATCGATCGCTCCGAGGCTTTCGTCCGCATCGCGCAGCAGCATGCGCCGCACTGGCTGGACGAATCCCGGGCCGTTGCCCGCGCTGCCGGGGTTCGCGAGGATCTGTACCTGGCCTTCATCGCCGGAGGGCCGCGAAATCTGTTTCTGCACGAATGCACCTCCTATGCCGTCGCGGGCGAGCTTGCCGGCGGCGCGATCCTGTTTCACAAGAATCGCGACAACGTCGACAAGCCGCAGTCGGCCTTTGTCCTGGCCAGTTCAGTGCCTGGAGTCCTCAAGTTCATTGCCGTTTCCGATGCGAGCATGATCGGGGCCTCGATGATGGTCAATGAAAAGGGGCTTGCAGGATCCGCCGACTATCCCGTCAACCTGACGCGCGCGAAAGATCCTTCCGCGCTGGTTCCCGAGGCGGCCGAGCCGCGGTATCGCGGCATGATGAATACCTCGCTGCTGCGCCATATTGCCGAACGGGCCTCCGATTGCACCGAGGCGCTGGGGATCATCGAAGAATTCGTCAAAAAGGGGTACTATGCCGGCGGCGACGTCAACGGCACGCACTGGCTGTTCGTCGACCGCGAAGGAGCAGTCCTGGAGATCAGCAACAACGCCGGCCACGTCATCTCGCGGCGCCACCCGCGGAAGGTTTACTTCAGCCGCCTTGAGGAAAGTGCCGCCGCGACGGCGCTCCGCGGACCGGATCGCGCCGTCGACTTCCATCGCTTTCATAATGTCTCGCGCGATCCTTCGATCTGCCTCAAATCGTCGATCTCGGGAATGACGATTGAAATCGATCCGGCTCACCCCGACCTGTTCACGTCGGCGTGGATATCGCTCCCGGCGCGCTCGGTTTCTTTTCCGCTTCTGATGGGCCAGAACACGACGCCGGCTTGCCTGCTCGATGGCGAAGCCTACTTGCTCGGCACCAGGATCAAAGATAAACGCGAGCTTTGGGAGGCGATCGAGCGGACATCGCATGCAAGCAAGGAACTGCTGAAGAAGAGCCTTTCCGGCGGCAGTACCTTGCGGCCCGGCGACACGGCAGCCAACCGGGGCGAGCAGTGGTCGCAGCAGCAGGCCGCGATGCTGCTGGAAGTCTTGCGGCAACTGCAGTAAGCACCTGCGGCACGGTCGGCCGGTGCTCTAGGGCTGTGCTCCCCGGAAGACCTCATCTGCTTTTTCAATAAGCTGTTTGAGTCGCCCGAACTCATTCTCGTTGAGCGTGAGAAGGACTCCTTTGGTTCTGCCGTCGCCGTTCCAGGCGAAAATCTGAAGCGATGCGCTCTTGTCGGCAGACACCTCGTATTGCAGCGACAGAGAACTCCCGAAGAAGGAATGCACCTGGCCGATCGGGATCTTCAGGGGTGTCCCGGGGAGATTCGAGGGCGCCTCGTCCGGTTCAGGTTCCGACGCAGCAGCCAGGGCGAACGACGTGGGCAGATTGAGCACGAGACGCTCCCCGCAACCGCATCGGGCTGTTCGCCCGAGATGCTGTTCTTGTACGGAGTATCTCCTGTTGCATCGGCTGCATTGGACTTCGAAAGGCATAACGGGAAAACTCCTCGACGAAATCGCGGAACTCCTTACCGGAACCATCCGGCGTCGCGGAAATCGATCACAATAAAAACATACGCCGGTCTCGCGCGACGCTCGAAATCGACCGGCTGGAGGCGTCGGAGGACCCGCAATCCTGGGGAGCCGGAGATTCGGACTGTCGGCTTCCTAGCGGTTATGTCGCTCATGAGTTGTCGCGAGTTCGGCGTGGTCTGAAAAGCCCGGACGGTTTCAAGACGCAACTCCCGTCTGGCCTGATCCCAAAGCGTGGCAACAGTTGAATGACCTGTTTTGTGAGGAATTGCCCTTAGTGAAAAGGCGGACACTCCTGCATACTGCTGGGATTCTGAACCACCCGGCAAGGCATGCAAGGAGGTCCGCCGTGGAAGTGCGAAGGGATTCGAAGAACGGGACGCCGGTCGCGTCGCCATCGGAAGTCATGGAGATGTTTCGATCGCAGACGCAAAGCGGCATTCTACAGTGGAGCGAGCAACTTCAAAAGACCCCTGACCGTTTTGCCGACATCGAACAACAGATCGATCAACATTTTCGTCAAGGCGGCGGACAATTGGTAGCCAGTCTGTTGGCCAAGGTCACCGAAGAACCTCAGATGGACGAACACGTTGAGCAACTGCGCCGGAACGCGGCCATCCCCTTGCGAGCGCCCCAGGACCGCCCCCTCACGCTCCAGCTCCTTTGCGGCTTGGTCGTGTGGGTCACTACCGCCTACTGTGCCCCGCGACGTACCCGGGCCGCCGACCCGAGCGAGCAAGTGGCGGGATTATACCCGGAACTGGCCGCCTTCGGCTTCGGCAAAGGTTGCAGCCCGGCGCTGCAATACCGGGTGGCTCGGATCGTCGCCCTGAGCCCATCGATCGACGTGGCCCGCAAGGAGCTGCGACGTGAGGGCCTCATGCTGGACAAGAAGACGGTACGACGGATCGCCGAACAATTGGGACTTCAACTGCTGGAGTTGCGTCGCCGGGAACTCTTCGCCTGGCGCGAGGGTTGGTTGCCGGCAGGCAACGATTTCGCCGGCCGCCGGGTGGCTGTGCAAATCGACGGCGGACGCGTACGCCTCCGAGAAAACAAGAAGCAAAAGACGAATCGCAAGAAGAAGAAAGGGTCTCGCCAGAAGTTCGACACTCCCTGGCGGGAGCCCAAAGCGTTGATCATCTTTGAGTTCAACGAGCGTGGCCAGATGGTGAAGAAGGAACGTCAGCCGCTGATCGACGGAACTCTCTTGGGTCCGGACCACTTGGCGGAGTTGGTCGCGTTTCACCTTTATCGTCTGGGGGTGGCCCGTGCGGAGGTGGTGGTATTCATCTCGGACGGGGCACGTTGGATTTGGGACCGCTTGGATTGGATCGAGAAACGGGCCGGTTTGGATTCGTCGAAGACGGCACACGTCCTGGACTTCTGCCACGCCGCCCATCACATCAGCCTAGCGTTGTCGCATCTGGGGTACACGGCGGCGGTGCGGCGCAAACGGTACGTGGAACTGCGTCGGTGGTTGCACCGCAGCCGCTATGATGAGGTGGTGTCGAAGTTGACCGAACGAGCGAAGCAGCAGAAGCTTCCGGTAGACCACGAGGTGTGGACGGAGATCCGTTACTTGGAGAAGCATGGCATGGAGGGGCATCTGCAATATGCAACGTTCCGTCGTCGAGGCGTTCCGTGTGGCAGTGGAGCGATCGAAAGCACGATCCGTCGTGTGATCAACCAGCGATTGAAGAGCAATGCGATGTATTGGCTAGAAGAGAATGCGGAAGCGATGTTCGCCATTCGCGCCCTGCTTCTTTGCGACCGTTGGGAGGAGACGTTGCGTAAGGTTCGCGAGACGATGGCCCGGGACCGCCGCATCGATTGGCGTTGGCGTGCTCCCGACCTCGCAAAGTTGAAGCTCGACGAGCCCATTTCGCCTCCTTCGCCGAAAACTCACGAAAACCAGCACCAACCGGCGATTGCCGTGTGACACGATTTGGGATCAGGCCCCTCCCGTCTGGGGCATCGCATCCGCCGGTGGGCCATGCAACTACTTGGGATTCTCGCCTCGTGGCAAGCACGATCAGGCACGACACGACCAGGGCGCTGGTAAGGCAGCAGGTAATCCCGATGGTGAGGACGCGGCCGAGGCTCTGCAGGCCCTGGTGGCTGGCGATCATGAGGCTGCCGAATCCGACCATCGTGGTCAGCGAGTTGATCACCAGCGCCGTGGCGGTCGAGCCGCCGATCGATTGGTAATGCTCGCGCCGACCGAGGAAATCGTGGACGACGTGGATGCCATAGTCGACACCGACGCCCAGGATGATGAAACCGAGAGACCATGCTATGCCGACCAGCAGCGCTGCCACTGCAAACATCGGGTGGCGGATGCCGCCGAACCCGGCCACGAACACGACGACAACGCCGGCCAGGGAGAGAAACGTTGCCATGGTGGTCGAGGTCTGGCTCGATTGCATCTCGTCGTGCTCGATCACCGGCAGGCCCGTCAGGCCGATCCGCGTATGTGGGTGGCGCGAGCGAACCTCGCCGAGGATCCGGCGGAGCGTGGCGATGGCTTCACCATTCGAAGCAGAGCCGCCCGAATCGTCCGGCGAAAGGCGCAGCAGAACCAGCGCGAGCCGGCCGCCGTCGGCTGTCAGCCGTTGCGAAGAAAAGGCGGCCATCGAGGCCGCCAGGGCGTCGAATTCCCGAAGCGGCAAGGAATGGAGGACGCCGGCAGAGGTCAGACCGGGCTTAACAGCCGCCGGGGACGCAAGCGTCTGCTCGATCCCCGCGAGGGTCCGCTCGATGGCGGCCAGTTGCGAGGGGGCCAGGTAGTAGAGCCCTTTGGCCTGGAGTCGCGAGACGTCGGTTCTGTGGAAGACCGAGTGGTAAGGCCGGTCGTGCCGTGTGATGGCCACCGATGCGTCGTCGGCCGCGGCAGCCACCCGGTCCGGTGCACTTCCCTGGACGACGACAACGACATCCTCCTGGTCGCCGAACTCATCGACATATGCGAGCCACCGGCGGTGGTAGTCGCTCGTGGGGCTGAGCAGATCGGAGCGTCTTGTGGAGAACTCCAGGCGGCCGGCCGCCAGCGCCACGGCCGCGGCAGCCGTCAGGCCGGCGATGACGAGCGTGGCCACCGGAAATCGGACCACCCAAAGGGTCAGCCGCTCCAATGGCTTTGCCAAAGGAGAACCGCGAGGCTGTCGAGTTCCGTGCATAGGCATCCGAATCCTTTCGTGCGAACGGAGCGAACTGCCTGGCGCTTGCGGCGCGTGCCGCAAGCGCGGGCGTGCGCGTCTTACGCCACCTTGCGGTTCTTTCGCGAGCCGCTGGCGGTCCCCTTCGCACGGTCGACCGGCTTTTCCGAGGTTTTCGGAGAGGCCGGCGCCGTTCCGCCGAGGCGGGGATCGCCCACCGTTCCGCCGAACCACATCAGCACGGGGTTGGCGATGTAGATCGAGCTATAGGTGCCCACCAGCACGCCGGCCACAAGGCAGAACGCGAAGCCGTGGATGGCAGGCCCGCCCAACAGGTACAGGATCAGCGCGACGGCCCACGTGGCCAGGCCGGTGAGGATTGTTCTCGACAGAGTCTGGTTGATGCTGTCGTTGATCAACGCCCACGTGATCGGCTGGCCTTTGCCCTTCGTCTCGCGGATCCGGTCGAAGACGACGATGGTGTCGTTGACCGAGTAGCCGACGAGCGTCAGGAAGGCCGCGATCATCGGCAGGTTGATCTTGAACGCTTCGAGCATGAGTGCATCGCCGAAGACAGTGCCGGCCAGCCAGCCGCTGATTGCCACGAGGCCCAGAACGACCAGAACGTCGTGGACGAGGGCCACAACTGCACCGAGGCCGTACCGCACGTTCTGAAAGCGGATCCAGAGGTATCCGACGATGACGAACATACTGATCACGATGGCCGCGAAGGCCGCCGACTGCATCTCGCGTGCTACCTGGCCCCCGAAGTTGTCGAGGCGGTCGAACATCGACTGCTCGGCCAACCCGACTCTGGCAAGTCGGTCGCCGAAGCCGTCGCGGATCTTCGTCTTGACCCGTTCGGGATCCTGCAACGTGGTTCGGATCAGGAAGCGGTGCCCGGCAGGTTCGCCGCGTAGTTGGAGCTCCTCGACGGTCGCATCGGGGAGCGTTTTTGCGGCAAGGGATCGCACCGCCGACGGATCGGTCGGCTGCTGGAAGCGGACGGCGGCGAGGGTGCCGCCGGTGAAGTCGATGTCCAGCAGGCCGGAGCCTCGCGAAATCAGAGCGGCCATGCCTGCAACGATCACCAGGATCGATGCGGCGGCGGCGATTCGGCGTTTGCCGACGAAGTCGACGTTCGGCCTCGGAAAGATCGAGGCCATTTTCACCCGCGTGATCCAGCGGTTTTTCTCGAGGATATCGAAGACGAGCCGGCAGACGAACACGGCCGTGAAGAGGTTGGCCAGCAGGCCGATGATGAGGGTTACCGCGAAGCCCTTGACCGCGCTGCCGACCGCATAGAGCACGGCGGCGGCCAGAAGCGTGGTGATATTGGAGTCGAGGATCGGTCGCAGGGCCCGATCGAAGGCATACTCGATGGCCAGCGCAGCGACTCGCCGCGCTGCTGCTCTTCCCGGAGCCGCTCGTAGATGAGCACGTTGGCGTCGACGGCCATGCCGACCGTCAGTGCGAGGCCGGCCAGCCCGGGCAGGGTCCAGGTCGCGTTGATCCAGGCCATCACGCCGACGACGATAAGCACGTTCAGCAGCACGGCGACATTGGCCACCATGCCGGCCAGGCGGTAATAAGCGGCCATGAACACGAGGACCACGATGGTGGCCAGGACCATCGCTTGGATGCCGCTCTGATCGTGTCGCGGCCCAGCGTCGGCCCGACGGAGAGTTCGCTCACCGGTGTGGTGACGGACGCCCGGCAGCGAGCCGGCGTTGAGCACGCTCACGAGGTCATCCACCTCCTCATGGGAGAAATCGCCGGTGATGATCCCGTCGCCGTGGATCTGGTCGCGCAGCCCGGGGGCGGAGTAGACCTCGCCGTTGAGCAAGATCGCCAGTCGCCGCTCGAAACCGTCGTCGGAAGGCATGTTGGCGGCGGTGAGGCCGGCGAAGCGAGTTCCGCCCGCGGAATTGAAGTGGAAACCGACCGCAGGGCGTCCCATCTCGTCGATGGTGCTCTCGGCGCGGCGGAGGTACTCGCCGGTGACATCGAAGAGGTCCTGGATGACCAGGACGTACTTCTGGCCCTGCTCGTCGGTGCGAATCGCCACACCGCCGTGCTCGGTCATTTCGGCGGAGAACTGCTTGGCAACGGGGACCCAGCGGGCCAGGGTCTTGCCGTCGGCGGCGATGGGCCGCGGGAAGGTCGACTCGGCACGGGCGATCAGGGCCTCGTGATCGCGGGCGTTGGCCAGGATGCGGAATTCGAGGCTGCCGACGGACGTCAGGATCCGCTTGTAGCGTTGGACTTCGTCCTGCGAGGCGCGGGGGATGATGATTTCGACGCGGTCCTCGCCGACGCCTCGAATGGTCACGTCCGTGACGCCGGCCGGGTTGATCCGCCGGTTCAAGGCGCTGACCATCTTGTCGATGCTGAAGCTTTCGGGCAGGGGACGTTCAACCTGGTAGACCAGGATGGTTCCGCCGCTGAGATCGATCCCCAGCCGCATGGCTTCGGACCAGGGAAACAGGCCGACGGCGGTGAGCACGCCGGCATAGACGACCAGGGCGATCCGCCGCGTGAATTGCGGGAGTCGTACGAGGTGGGCTATCAGGGCGGCCACGAACAGCGGTCCACCCAACCAGACCAGGATTTTGGCAAGATCAAGCATGGATAGGTCTCTTGAGTAAAAAAAGCTTTCTGCCAACGGACGCGGGAGTTTCCTCCCGAAGCGGCCGGCGGCGGTCGATTTCCGCGCGGCTCTTGCCGGCCGGAATCGACGACTTCCGACGTCCGCGGTTGTCGAGCAACGGGCGCACGACCAAACGGAAGGCAAACCGCGCTCAGCGATACAGTGACGGACTAAAGAGCGCTAACGATCAAACGTTGCGTCTTTAGCGCAGAAAGCAGCAGAGGACCGCGCACGGCTCAGCGGCCGTGGTGAGGGTCGTTACCCACGAGGTGAGAAGCGGCTGCTGGGATGAGAATCGCTGACAGCCATGATCAGAGGCCGTCCGCGGCCGGGCCAGGTTGAGTTCCTCCTGGGCGATTCTGCGTCCGAAACGGCGGTCTTGGGACTCCAGCGCGATCGCGGAGCCCTCGAAGGAAACGCCGCCAAACGCGCATCCTTGCTGGTCCGGCTGGCCGGATTCGGCAGGCATCTGTGCGGCTGACGCGGCCGGCAACGGCGCAGTTGCCCGAGCCCAGTTCGCCACTTCCGCCAGCAGCGGGAGGAAGAGAACGAGCATCGCTGCGGGGAGGAATCTTTTCGGCGGCAGCCCGAAGGATCGCATGGAGTGATTCTTTAGACGAATCGGTGAAATGGTGCTGCCCGTCAAGCGGGGGGGCTATAGGGGACGCCTAACCGGCGGACGTCGAAACCCAGGCGACTGAAGAAACACAGCGGTACAGAGTGGATGATAACCGCATCGGTGGAACAATCAATAGCTGATTCCGTCTACGGATCCGGCTCGATCAGTGCCCGCGGGCGAGCCCCGGAGCATCGTGCAGCGAATCGGCTTTGCTGAACGTGGGCCACAGGAAGCCATAGAAGGCCACGAAAGCAAAGCAAACCATCGGCACGATGAAGCCCCGGGACATGTCGTACTGATCGGCGACGTAGCCCATCAGCTTCGGCAGCAGCGCGCCGCCCATGATCGCCATGACGATATAGGCGGACGCCTTCTTGGCCCGGGCCCCGAGGCCGAAGATGCCGAGGGCGAAGATCGTGGGGAACATGATCGACATGAAGAAGTAGCTCAGGAAGACGCACGCGACGGACAACCAGCCCAGCTTGAGGAAAACCAGCAGGCAGGCCAATACGTTCATGGCACCATAAAGGCCGAGGACCTTGTGCGCGGAGAACTTCTTCACCAGCCCGGCCCCGGTAAAGCGGCCGATCAGAAAGCAGACAAAACCGACCGCCGCGAGATTGGCGCCGCCCTGATCGCTGATCCGCAGGGCGCCGTCGGCGTCGGTTTCGAACCAGCTTCGCAGCACGCCCGCGTCCCAAGACGCGGGAATGGGCGGGACTTCCTCGGTCATGTAGTTGATGAGGAAGCTGAAGATCCCGGCTTGGGCAGCAACATAAAGGAATTGCGCAACGACCGCCAGCACAAAGTGGGGATGGCGCCAGATGGAGTGGGAGACTTCCGCCGCGGAATCGTCGAGATGGTAATCGTCCTTGGTCTTGATATCGGGGATGTAGGCGAAGTAGAAGATGACCGAAAGCACCAGGACGACAAAACCGACCGTGACGTAAGGGATGTAGAGCGTCTCGCTGCCGGTGCTGTTCCCGGCCGCGTCGGTGGAATAGAAGAACATGCCACCGATGATCGGGCCGAAAATCCAGCCGACGCCGTTGCACGACTGGGCGAGATTGATGCGGGTGGCCGCATAACGCCGCGGTCCGAGAACGGTCGTGTACGGATTGGCGACCGTTTCCAGAAAAGTCAGGCCGGCGGCGATGGCACAGACCCCGGTCAGGTAGGCAACAAACGCCGTGTTTGTCGAAACTGCCCCGGCTTCGGCAAGCTCATTGATCTTGGTAGCGGGCAAGAACCAGAACCCACCGGCTGCCACCATGAGAAGTCCGATGATAATACCGCCCTTGTAGCCCAGCCGGGTTGCCAGCCAGCCCGCAGGGATTGCCATCAAGAAGTATCCCAGGTAGTGCGCGAACTGGACCCAGGCCGACTGGGACTTGGTGAGCCCCAATTCGTCCTGAAAGTGCTTGTCCATGACGTCGATCATGCCGTTGCACAGTCCCCAAAGGAGGAAGAGCGAGCTGACCAGCGCGAAGGTGACCACCAAATTTCGTCCGTCGTCGGTCACGAAGAGGCTCTGTCTGTCCGTGCTGGCGTCGGTGGTATGCGTGCTCATGATGTCCTGGAACCTGCTACGGAGACCCGGGATACCCGTCAATGCGTGGACCGGCCCTGGACAAGCTCGCGCGAGGTCGCTTCCCCGGAAGGCAACCGCTGGCCCATGGACCGTGTGCGTCAGTATCGGCGGGAGAGGTGGCGGCGTCAATCGCCTGATGGGCCCCGGACCCGGCAAGGCGGTGATTCGGGCCGGCCGCGAGCCGACCGCGGAGCGATCGGCGCGCGGCCGCCCTTTCGCGTTTACTTGATTTCCTTTCGGACTTCGTCGGTAACGTCGTTCAGGCCCCGCTTGAACTCGGTGATGCCGCTTCCCAACGAGCGCATCACGGAGGGCAAACGGTTGCCGAACAACAGGAGAGCGACGATGCCGATAATCAACAATTCCATGTGTCCAATGCCAAACATGACAAAACTCCTAAAGTCTATTGCGTTGGTGATTTCGTAGAGATCGGTGCCAGGTCCGGACCATGAGCTTCGCACGCGCGGAGCCGCGAGGCGGCAGGCTCTCCGGGATCTTCGCGCGCGGGCAGTGACCGCGCCCGGTTTGCCGGTTGCCGGCGAGAGGAGCTTCAGCGACGGAAGCGGCAGAGAACGCTGCACGGCTCGGCGGCCGTGGTGAGCGTGGTCATCGAAGAAGAGAGAACTTGGTGGGGAGTGCCGCAGACCAGGTCGTCGTCAAACGTTGGCAACGGCACGGCCGGGCCGACAACTTCGCGGGTGTTTCTACGACCCAAGCGGCGGTCGTGGGATTCGACCGAGGCGGGCCCGTCGGCCGACTCAATTCCGTGGAAAGCATCGCCTTGGTTCGTCGGCTGACTCGCATCGCCGATGAACTGCGTCGCGGGAGAGTCAGCCCGCGCCGGAGCTGTTTGGGCCGAGTTCGCTATCCCCACCAGCAGCGGAATAAACACAGCCGCTGCGGCAAGGAGGACTCTCAGCATCAGGCCGGGGGATCGCATAAAGGGCTCTTGAACTCGCAATGCGAGGCAGGAGCTACCCGGCCAGGACTCGAACCTGGAACGAGGGAGCCAAAATCCCTTGTGTTACCATTACACCACCGGGTAGTGGGGTTTTAGTGCCCCGCCGCGCGGCACCCGACGGGCGATGAGGCAGTCGTTACTGTATTGCTTTGTCGACGACTCGACAAGTCCGTCGCGAGCAAGCTCGCTAAGGACGCTGTGGTACGGTGAGGGGGTTTATGGCAATCAATTCGTGTGGGCCAGTGGGACCGATGATATGAGATCTTGCAGCACCGATTCCCCTTTTCTCACGCAGGCCGCGCGGTGTCTATGCATGCTATTGGCCTTTTGGCTTTCTCCGTGGAGTCTGCTTTCGCGTCATGGTTGTTATGGACCGCAGATCCCTCGCGAATGATATGACCGTTGTCAGCAGCGGAAAAGCGCGTATTTCGCTGATCGCCGAGCCTTTGCCGCTTCTCTCTATCTCAAGTAGACGCCCTAGTTTGGCGATAAAAATGAAGACCTCGGCAACTGCTCCGCCCGCACAGGAGATTTGCGGTCGATAAGATGAATGGGCGACCAAAACAACATGGGCAAAGCAGTTAATGTAGGTCGATAGAGATTGCCGAAGAAGCATATGGCGGGCTCGACCCGCCGGACCAGGCCCTACCCGATTCTGGAAGTCCTTGAAGGAGGCGTGAGATGAGAACTGTGTTGGGGGCGCCGATGATCGCTGTCCTTCTGACAGCGCTCTCGGCAGGCACAGCCGATGCCAGCTATTGCGGCGCGGCGCGCTATTTCCGGTGCAAGCCGACGTGCTGCCCGGAGTATGTGGCGTGCAAGCAGCAGTGCCACACCGTGATGAAGACCTGTAAAGAGGTCGTTTACGAGAAACAGCAGTATACCTGCTACAAGACGTGCTACGAGAAGGTGTGCGTCCCCAAGACGATCACCTGCACGAAGTACGTCCCGGAGACCTGCTATCGCGAGTGCACCTATACGGTGTGCAAGCCGGTTTGGGAGACCCGGAGCAAGAAGATCCAGTACACGGTCTGCAAGCCGGTCTGGGAAACCTGCACCAAGGAGATCCCGTACACGGTCTGCAAGCCGGTCTACGAGACCCGCACCAAGCAGATCTGCTACACCGTGTGCAAACCGGTCTGGGAGACCCGCGAAAAGCAGATTTGCTACACCGTGTGCAAGCCGGTCTACGAGACCTGCACGAAGCAGATCCCGTACACCGTGTGCAAGCCGGTCTACGAGACCTGCACGAAGGCAGATCCCGTACACCGTGTGCAAGCCGGTCTACGAGACCCGCACCAAGCAGATCTGCTATACGGTCTGCAAGCCGGTCTGGGAAACCCGCACCAAGGAGATCTGCTACACCGTGTGCAAGCCGGTCTACGAGACCCGCACCAAGCAGATCTGCTACACCGTCTGCAAGCCGGTCTATGAGACGAAGACCAAGCAGATCTGCTACACCGTGTGCAAGCCGGTCTACGAGACCCGCGAGAAGGTCTGCCACTACACGATCTGCAAGCCGGTCTGGGAAACCTGCACCAAGGAGATCCCGTACACGGTCTGCAAGCCGGTGTATGAGACCTGCGAGCGGGAAGTGTGCTACACGGTCTGCAAGCCAGTGAAGTACACGAAGACCGTCCAGGTGAATTGTGGCCGCTGGGAGACCCAGTGCTACGAGAAGCCGGGCAAGTGCATCACCAAGTGCGTCCAGGAGCCCGGTTGCTGGACGTGGGATCCCTGCCGTTGCCGTTGCGTGTACTGCCCCGGCGAAACCAAGATGGTCCAGGTGCAGTGCCCGCCGGTGAAGTGCTACAAGAAGGTTTGGTGCCCGGAGATCCAGGAGCGCCAGATCGAGTGTGTGAAGTACGTGCGTGAGACCTGCGTAAAGAAGGTCCCCTACACCGTCTGCAAGATGGTGCCCGAGCAGCGGGTCAAGACCTGCACGTACAAAGTCTGCAGGATGGTGAAGGAGTGCTGCGAGAAGCGGATCCCCTACACCGTCTGCAAGATGGTGCCCGAGCAACGGGTCAAAGAGTGCACCTACACGGTGTGCAAGATGGTGCCCGAGCAGCGGGTCAAAGAGTGCACCTACACGGTGTGCAAGATGGTGCCCGAGCAACGGGTCAAGACCTGCACCTACAAGGTCTGCAAGATGGTGCCCGAGCAGCGGGTGAAAGAGTGCACCTACACGGTGTGCAAGATGGTGCCCGAGCAGCGGGTCAAAGAGTGCACCTACACGGTGTGCAAGATGGTGCCCGAGCAACGGGTGAAAGAGTGCACCTACACGGTGTGCAAGATGGTGCCCGAGCAACGGGTCAAGACCTGCACCTACAAGGTCTGCAAGATGGTGCCCGAGCAGCGGGTGAAAGAGTGCACCTACACGGTGTGCAAGATGGTGCCCGAGCAGCGCGTCCGGACCTGCACCTACAAGGTCTGCCGCCTGGTGAAGGAATGCTGCGAGAAGGATTGCACCTACCAGGTCTGCAAGATGGTGCCGGTGACATGCACGAAGCAGGTTCCCTACACCGTGTGCAAGCCGGTCTGCTACGAGAAGACCATCCAGTGCGTGCAGTGGGTCCCGAAGAAGGTCCCCTACACGGTTACCCGTTGCGTTCCCCGGGTCGTCTGCAAGCAGGTTCCGGTCAAAGTCTGCTGCCCAGTTCCGGTCTGCTGCGATCCCTGCTGCAAAGACCCGGGTTGCTGCGAGCCGGCAGGCTGCGGCACCTGAAGTCTGATAAGGACGATCCCGCCTTCCTGGAGGGGAGGGGAGGGACTGTCACAACAGACGGCCGGACCATCCGGTCGGGCCGTCGTGTTTCTTGGGTTGATTGGTTCAGGAAGAGCGCGGAGTCTGCCGAGGTGATCGGCAGTTCCTAGTCCCGCTCGGCAAAGCTTGCCGTTCCACACACATCTCCAGGACCCCGTGGCCCGTGCCGGGTGAACGAGGTTAGGTATCTAGCACGCGTCCTCCAACGCACTTTCGGCCCCCTGCCGCCTCGTGCGGCAGGGGCCAAAGGTTCGCCAGCTAGAAAATCCACGACTTGTGTAGGACGACGAGCTCGGCAGCCGGGACCTAACTTCTAGCTCACCTGCAATTCGGAACGTCAAGGGACCTTCCGAGGCGGTCGGCAATTCCAGGTCCCGCTCGGCAAGCAGGACCTGCTCGCACGGCAGAATCATGGACCAAAACACCCCCAGGAAGGGCCCTTGCGGCGGCTATCGCGAACGGTTAAGGTAGCGAGTGGGAGGAGCCGGACTTTGGCGTCCGGTGCCGGTAGTGTCTTCCCAATTCTTTTTCGATCCCGTAGCCAGGAGTACGGAACGCAGCGGAGCCCCCACAACTCGTTCGTTCCGCACTGGTATGCCCTCATGGGCAGGCTTTCTCCGGACTCACGGGAGTTCACCGGATTTCGCCGGGAGCATTTTTTCCCAGGCTTTGCTGATAAAAAAACGATTCTCACAGTCCAACGCCACTTTTCGATACTGAGGAGACAAAACCGTGGCAGAACGACGCTTCGTGACCCTGGACGGCAATGAAGCGACCGCCAACATCGCCCACCTGACCAACGAAGTGATGGCGATCTATCCCATCACTCCCTCATCGGGCCTGGGAGAGATGCCGGACGCTTGGGCGGCCGCCGGCCGGAAGAACATTTTCGGCACGGTGCCCCACGTGGTAGAGATGCAGAGTGAAGCAGGCGCGGCCGGTGCCGTGCATGGTGCGTTGCAGGGGGGAGCCGTGACGACGACGTTCACCGCATCGCAGGGCCTCCTGCTGATGATCCCCAATATGTTCAAGATCGCCGGCGAACTCACCTCGACGGTCTTCCACGTCACCGCCCGGACGGTTGCCACCCACGCATTGTCGATCTTTGGCGATCACGGCGACGTGATGGCTTGCCGCTCGACCGGTTGGGGGATGCTGGCCTCCGGATCGGTCCAAGAAGCCCAGGATTTCGCGTTGATTTCGCAGGCGGCCACGCTCGAGGCCCGGGTCCCCTTCATCCACTTCTACGATGGCTTCCGCATCTCGCACGAGGTCAACAAGATCGAGGAGCTCACCGAGGACGATTGCCGCGATGCTCGACGAAGAGTTGATCCGCAAGCATCGCGAGCGGGCCCTTTCGCCCGAGCGACCGAAGCTCCGCGGAACGGCCCAGAACCCCGACGTTTTCTTCCAGGCTCGCGAAGCGTGCAATCCCTACTATGAGGCAGTGCCGGGGATCGTCCAGAAGTGGATGGACAAGTTTGCCGGGCTCACCGGCCGGCAATACCACCTGTTCGACTATATCGGCGCCCCCGACGCCGAGCGAGTGATCGTTTGCATGGCTTCCGGCAACGGCGTGGTCGAGGAAACGATCGACAAGCTGGTGCCCCAGGGCGAGACAATCGGTCTGGTCAAGGTGCGGCTGTATCGGCCGTTCGATTCCAAGGCATTCTTGGCCGCGCTGCCCAAGACGGTGAAGAAGATTGCCGTGTTGGACCGTACCAAAGAGCCGGGCGCCGCCGGCGAACCGCTCTTCCAGGACGTGATCACCGCGCTGGTGGAGGAACACTGGGGCAACGCATCCATGCCGAAGGTGATCGGGGGGCGCTACGGCCTGTCGTCGAAGGAGTTCACACCGGCCATGGTCGTCGCGGTCTACGAGGAGTTGAAGAAAGCGGAGCCGAGGCGCCGCTTCACCGTCGGCATCACCGACGACGTGACGAACTTGAGCCTCACGTACGATCCGAAGTTCTCGACCGAGCGCGACGACGTGATCCGGGCCATGTTCTTCGGTCTGGGGAGCGACGGCACGGTCGGGGCGAACAAGAATTCGGTGAAGATCGTGGGCGAAAGCACCGACTATCATGCCCAAGGCTACTTCGTCTACGATTCCCGAAAGGCCGGTTCGGTGACGACGTCGCACCTGCGGTTCAGCCCGCGGCCGATCAAGGGCTCCTACCTGGTGCACTCGGCGAATTTCATCGCCTGCCACCAGTTCCAGTTTCTCGAACGGATCGACTTGCTGTCGATGGCCGAGCCGGGGGCGACGTTCCTGTTGAACAGCCCGTACGGGCCGGACGAGGTCTGGGACACGCTCCCGATCGAGGTGCAGGAAGAGATCATCAACAAGAAGCTGAAGTTCTACGTGGTCGACGCGTACAGCGTGGCGCGCGACGCGAAGATGGGCGTCCGGATCAACACGGTGATGCAAACGTGCTTTTTCAAGCTGGCCAACGTGATGCCGCCCGAGGCAGCCATCGAGGAGATCAAGAACGCCATCAAGAAGACGTACGGCAAAAAGGGCGGCGGCACGATCGTCGAGCGGAACTTCGCCGCGGTCGACGGCGCGCTGGCAGCCCTGCACGAGGTGAAGGTGCCGGAGAAGGTGACGTCGAAGCACTTCCGCGTGCCGCCGGTTCCGGAGAACGCCCCGGAATTCGTCAAAAAGGTCCTGGCCGAGATGATCGCCAACCGCGGCGACGACTTGCCGGTCAGTGCTCTGCCGGACGACGGGACTTTTCCGACCGGCACGACGCAATACGAGAAGCGGCGGGTCGCCCAGGCGATTCCCGTCTGGGACGCCAACATCTGCATCCAGTGCGGTCTGTGCTCGCTGGTCTGCCCGCATGCGACGATCCGCATGAAAGTGGTCGACCCGAAGGCGCTGGAAGGCGCTCCGGAGCAGTTCAAGTCGGCCGACTGGCGGGGCAAGGAGTATCCGGGGTGGAAGGTCACCGTCCAGGTGGCGCCGGAGGATTGCACCGGCTGCGGCGTATGCGTCGATGTTTGCCCGGCCAAGGACAAGACGCAGCCGAAGCACAAGGCGATCGATATGCTGCCGATGCTCGAGCACGTCGACGAGGAGAAGGCCAATTGGGAGTTTTTCCTCAACTTGCCGGACGTCGATCGCAACAACGTGAAGATCGAGACGATCAAGGGCTCGCAGCTCCTGCAGCCGTTGTTCGAATTCTCCGGGGCCTGTGCCGGGTGCGGCGAGACGCCCTACGTCAAGCTCATCACGCAGTTTTTCGGCGACCGGATGCTGATCGCCAACGCGACCGGCTGCTCGTCGATCTACGGCGGCAATCTTCCCTGCACCCCGTATACGGCGAACCGCGATGGCCGCGGACCGAGTTGGTCCAACTCCTTGTTCGAGGACTGTGCGGAGTTCGGCTTCGGATTCCGGCTGGCCGCCGATCAGCAGACGGAGTATGCTCACGAGTTGCTCAATCGCCTGGCTTCCCAGCTCGGCGGTGAGTTGGTTGGGAAGCTCGTCAACAACAAGCAGGAGACGGAGCAGGAAATCTTCGATCAGCGTCAGGCCGTCGCCGAGTTGCGCGAGCGGCTCCAAGGGATCGATTCGCCCGACGCCCGCAACCTGCTGGCCGCGTCGGAATACCTCATTCGCCGCAGCATCTGGAGCTTCGGCGGCGACGGGTGGGCGTACGATATCGGTTTCGGCGGCGTTGACCACGTGTTGGCTTCCGGCCGCGACATCAACATTCTCGTGTTGGATACCGAGGTCTATTCGAACACCGGCGGCCAGGCGTCGAAGGCGACGCCGCGCGGGGCCGTGGCCAAGTTCGCCGCGGCCGGTAAACCGAGTCGAAAGAAGGACATGGGGCTGATCGCCATGTCCTACGGCAACGTATTCGTCGGCCAGATTGCCATCGGCGCCAACCCGCTGCACGCATTGAAGACGATCCTGGCGGCCGAATCGTATCGGGGACCGTCGCTCATCATCGCCTTCTCGCACTGCATCGGCTGGGGCATTGACATGACCACGGCGATGGACCTGCAGAAGGAGGCGGTGGCCTGCGGCTACTGGCCGTTGTACCACTACGATCCGCGGGACCGCGAGCAGCCATTCCACCTCGACAGCCGTGCTCCCAAGGGCGACTTCAAGGAGTTCGCCATGAAGGCGGCTCGCTTCGCCATGCTCGCCCGCTCCAAGCCGGAAGCGTCCGAGCGGCTGATGACCCTGGCCCAGGAAGATATCCTGGACCGGTGGAACTTCTACGAGCAACTGGCACGAGTCACTCATCCGCCGGTCGCGGTCAAGCCGAACGGCGGCAATGGCGAGCAATCGGCGAAAACCGAAAAGGAGGTGGAAGCATGAGCATTGATCTGAGCACCAAGTATTTGGGACTGAAGCTGAAGAACCCGGTCGTCGTCGCCGCCTGCCCGCTGACGGGAGAGGCCGACAACCTCAAGAAGCTCGAGGAAGCGGGGGCGGCGGCGGCCGTGCTGCCCTCGCTGTTCGAAGAGCAGATCTCCTTTGAAGAGGTTGAGACGTTCAACGTCTACGAGCGGGGGGCCGACAGCTTCGCGGAAGCGCTGCGGTACTTTCCGGAGATGGAGGATTACCGGGTCGGTCCCGATGCCTATCTCGACCACATCGAGAAGAGCAAGAAGGCCGTCTCGATGCCGCTGATCGCAAGCCTCAATGGTACGTCGGAGGGCGGCTGGATCCGCTATGCGAAGCTGATGCAGGATGCCGGGGCGGATGCGCTGGAGCTGAACATCTACTTCATTGCGGCCGACGTGACGAAGTCGAGCCAGGAAATCGAACAACAGTATCTCGACCTGGTTTCGGCCGTCAAGAAGTCGGTCTCGATTCCCCTGGCGGTGAAGGTCGGGCCCTACTTCAGCTCGCCCGGCAACATGGCGATCCGGCTGGCTGAGGCCGGAGCCGACGGGTTGGTGCTCTTCAATCGTTTCCTCCAGCCGGACATCGATCTGGAAGAGCTGGAGGTCACTCCGCGGTTGGTGCTCAGCAGCAAGTTCGAGCAGATGCTGCCGGTGCGGTGGATCGCTATCCTTTACAACCAAGTGAAGGCATCGATCGCCCTGACCAGCGGCATCCATGATGCCCAGGGCATGCTCAAGGCTCTGTTGGCCGGTGCCGACGTCGGCATGGTCGCGTCGGCGCTTTATACGAAAGGGTTCGGCCAAATCTCAGCCATTCTCGAGGGAATGAAGTTCTGGATGGAGGAGAAGGAGTACGAGTCGGTCGAGCAGCTCAAGGGCGCGATGAGCCAGCAGAACTGCCCGACTCCGGCCGCTTTCGAACGCGGCAACTACATGAAGGCCCTGACCTCCTTCACGGGAGAGCTGATCTGACGCGAGGCCAGCAGCCCGGCTGCTTCTGAGCAGCCGGGCTGCGGAACGCTTTGAGATGCGTAGAGCAGCCAGCCTGCAAAACGGCAAGTCGGCGCCAGATCTTGCTCGGCTTCCAGGTCCCGCTCGGCAAGCTCATCGTCCTACCCATCTAAAGGACCATTCGTGGTCTCGTGCCACGGGTGAACGAGGTTAGACAGCCAGCACGCGTCCTCCAACGCACTTCGGCCCCCTGCCGCCCCGCTGAGCGCTTTGAGATGGGTAGAGCAGCCAGCCTGCAAAACGGCAAGTCGGCCCCAGATTTTGCCCGGCTTCCAGGTCCCGCTCGGCAAGCGGGACCTACTGGACGTCCCAAGTGTCGCCGGAGCGGAACAGACCGTCGAGGTCTCCCTCGCCCTGATCTTCGATCGCTTTGGCCACCTGGGCGTTGACCTGCTGGTCGTACTGCGGACGTTCCACGGCCCGAAACACTCCGATCGGCTCGGGGAATTCGGGTCGGCGCATGCGGCTGAGCAAGTAGGCAAGGCTGGGCTCCGGTGCTCTCTCGTCGTGCACCAGGAGGTCGTCCTCGGTCACGCCGTTTCCGAGAGAAACGATCTCGGGATCCAGCCCGCGCAGCCGGATGCCTTTGTCGCGGTTCGTGCCGAAGACAAGCGGTTTTCCATGCTCGAGAAGGAGAGTATTCTCGTCGCGGATGTGGCGGTCGGTGGCATAATCGAAAGCCGCGTCATTGAAGACGACGCAGTTCTGGTAGATCTCGACGAACGAAGTCCCGCGATGCTCGGCGGCGCGCTGGAGAATCGCCGCGAGGTGCTGCTGGTTGACGTCCACCGTGCGGGCGACGAAGGTTGCCTCGCACCCGATCGCGACGGAGAGGATATTCAGCGGATTGTCGACCGCCCCCATCGGCGAACTCTTCGTCACCTTGCCCAGCGGAGAGGTCGGCGAATACTGCCCCTTGGTCAGGCCGTAGATGCGGTTGTTGAACAGGAGAATGTTGATGTCGAGATTGCGCCGGATGGCATGGATGAGGTGATTTCCGCCGATGGAAAGCCCGTCGCCGTCTCCGGTAATCACCCAGACGGAGAGTTCCGGCCGGGTCACCTTCAGCCCCGTGGCCACCGCCGGGGCGCGGCCGTGGATCGAGTGCATCCCGTAAGTGTTCATATAATAAGGAAACCGGCTGGAGCAGCCGATGCCGGAAACGAACACCAGGTTGTGCTGGGGAGTGCCGAGCGTGGCCAGCACCTTTTTCATCTGCGACAGGATGGCATAGTCGCCGCAGCCGGGGCACCAGCGGACGTCCTGGTCGCTGCCGTAGTCGCTCGGAGACAGCTTTTTCGGAGGAGCAATCATATCGGTAGCCATTGTCAGAGCAACTCCTCAATTTTCGCAACGACTTCGGCGACCGTGAACGGCCGGCCGGTCATCTTGTTGAGTCCGATCGCGTCGATCAGGTATTCCGAGCGGATCAGCATACGAAGCTGGCCGCGGTTCAGTTCCGGCACAAGCACGCGATCGTACCGCTTCAGGAGCTCTCCCAAGTTGGCCGGCAGCGGATTGAGCCAGCGAAGGTGAGCGTGAGCGACCGGAGCTCCTCGCTCCCAGAGCCGGCGCACGGCGGTCGCCAGCGCGCCGTACGTTCCGCCCCACCCGAGGAGCAGCACCCGGCCGCTTTCCGGCCCCTCGACCTGTTGCGGCGGAACATCTCGAGCGACGAGTGCTACTTTGCGCTCTCGGACGCCGACCATGTGCTGATGGTTCTCGGGGTCGTAACTCACCTCGCCGGTGAGGTCCCGCTTTTCCAGCCCGCCCAGGCGATGCATCAGGCCCGGGGTGCCCGGCAAGGCCCACGGCCTCGCGAGCCACTCATCTCGCGCGTAGGGCTGAAAGGGATGGCCGTTCGGGTGAGCATGTTCGACGACGATCCGCTCGAGATCAACCGATCGTGGAATCCGCCACGGCTCGGAGCTGTTTGCCACATAGCCGTCGCTCAACAGCACCACGGGGGTCATGTGCCTCACGGCGATTCGCCACGCCTGGCGAGCCACCTCGAAGCAATCGGCCGGACTGCGGGCGGCGAGCACGGGCAGGGGGCACTCGCCGTGCCGACTGAAGAGGGCCTGGTTCAGGTCGGCCTGCTCGGTCTTGGTCGGCATCCCGGTGCTCGGGCCGGCGCGCTGCACGTTGACGATAATCATGGGCAGCTCGGTCATCACCGCCAGACCCATCGCCTCCGACTTCAGCGAAATGCCGGGACCGCTGCTCGCCGTGACCGCCATTGCGCCGCCGAAGGCCGCTCCGATCACCGCCGACATGGCCGCGATCTCGTCCTCCGCCTGAAACGTGCGAACACCGAAATTCTTCCGCTTGGAAAGCTCGTGCAGGATATCGCTGGCCGGTGTGATCGGATAGGTACCGTAGAAAAGCGGGCAGCCGCTCAGCTTGGAAGCGGCCACCAGCCCCCATGCCAGCGCCTGATTGCCGGTAATGTTCGTATACGTGCCCGGGGCAAGCCGGGCGGGATCGACCGTATAGCGGTGGGTAATCGCCTCGACCGTCTCGCCGTAGTTGTAGCCGGCGTGCAGAGCACGTCGGTTGGCTTCCGCGACGTCGGGCCGCCGACCGAACTTGTCGATGATAAACCGTTCGGTCGGCCCCAGCGGCCGGTCGTAAAGCCAGTAGGCGAGGCCCATGGCAAAGAAGTTCCGGCAGCGGTCCGCCTCCTTCGTGCTCAAACCGAGTTCTTTCACCGCGGCACGAGTGAGACTGGTCATGTCCACCTTGAAAACCTGGTAGCCATTCAGGCTGCCGTCTTCCAGCGGGTTGGACCGGTATCCGGCCAGCTCCAGGTCCCGCTTGCCGAAGGCGTCGCTATTGACGATCAGCACGCCGCCGGGGACAAGGTCGGCGAGGTTCGTGGCCAACGCTGCAGGGTTCATCGCCACCAGGGCGTCGACCTGATCGCCGGGGGTGAAAATCTGGCGGCTGGCAAAATGGAGCTGGTAGCCGCTTACCCCCGCTTTGGTGCCGCGAGGTGCGCGGATCTCGGCCGGGAAGTCGGGAAACGTCGCCACGTCGTTACCGACCAGGGCGGACGTGTTGGTCATCTGGGCGCCGGCCAGTTGCATGCCATCGCCGGAGTCACCGCAGAACCGGATCGTTGCCGCGCCGAGAGAAACTCGACTTCTCGCCGGTTCTGCGCCTACAGAACTCGCGGAACCGGAGTGACCTTCACCAAACCTCACTTCGTGCTCGGAACTGCCTGTCACACCCATTGCTCGCCCTAAGGATTGATCGAGAAGCGTCAGGAACCATTTGCCGGAAACCGGCCCTTCGGGTGCTTCGCACAAATGGTTCCTGACACTTTTTTCTCGTAAGTTGTTCGCTGCCCCGCCGCGGAAGTTTATGCATCCTTCGGCGGGAAGGGAATGATTGCGATTGGAAACGACTGGCGGGAAACGGTTTCTCAGCAGACCGCGTGCCGCCATCCAATGCGGAGCCTGCTGAAAAATGGGGGCAGGCACCGCACTATCTTGTGCCTGTCGTCAAGTCAATCTACCACCGTTTGCGGAGCCGGTCCCCTTTTTCAGTCGCCTCTTCCGAGCAGCCGGCACGGCGTCTTGTCGGAAGCAGACGGCCGCTAATTTTGCCAGCTTCTATTGTTATAAAATATCGGCCTGCGAGAGGGAAGGGGTAATCGTTACTATGTTTATTCCATAGAAAAACTTTCCCTAAGGCCCCCCCTCTTTTTGGTAGAACCGGGACAGGTTGATGCCGCCTCGGAGCTCTTCCTCAAGAAGCTTGATCCGAGTTTCGATGCGCTCGACACGTCGCTGGAGGGCCGGCAGGATTTGCCACGAGTTGTCCTCTCGCTTTGGCCGAGGCACGTTCGGGTAACCCAAGTGGCGGGATAGCGCGGAAAACAGAAAGAGGGGGTCTTTTCTTCGGTTTGCCAGGGCGATTTTCCCCTCTTTCTCGCCGAACAGCGGTGGTTTCTCCGGCTCACCTCGCACCTTTCGGTAGTGCTCGCTGCGAACGTAGATCATGTCCGCAAAATCAACGATCCCGACTTGTCGGCGGACTGTGAAGATCCATTCCCGCCAGACCTCGCTGTAGAGCGGATCGCCGGCCACTGCGGCGAGCCCCTGGTCGTAGCCGAGGCGATTGCGGCAAAGGGTTTCGAATTGGTAGAGGAAAATGCCTTGAGGCGAGGCGCCAGCGGCGCGATACTCGGCCTCGCGCTGAAGCACTTCCAGGGCGATGCGGAAGTCGAATAGCCCCTCTTCCCGCTCGGCTTCCCGGATTACGTACGCTTGAAACGGTGTGAAATAATGTCCGAGCCGAGCCATGGCGGAGGAAAAACCGCCCGTCAGTTTCAACTCGCTGGACATGAAGTCCAGCGCCATCGGGAGCTTGGTGGTCGAAAGGATCTCCTGGCGAATCGAGGCCAGGAGTTCCTGGGTCGACAATCCCTGCTGCATCCGCTCGCGCAAAGTCCGGTAGAAGTAGGCCTGTTCGACATACTCTTCGCGATCGAGAATCATAGAATGGGCCAGCCCTCGCGATAGTCGCGCTTGAGATACCGGTCGGCTCCTGGGCAGTTTCGAGCTTGCAGGGCTATCGGGTCCCACTCGAGTTTCGTCCCGACTCGGTAGGCGACATTGCCCAGCAGCACCGCTTCGGCGAGCGGGCCGGAGTAGTCGAAGTTGCACGTCGTCGGACTGCCCGTCTTGCAGGCTTCGATCCACTCGAGGTGATGACCTGCCGACGGAGGGATCGAAGGTTCCGGAGGCTGGAAGTCGGCAAACTGCTGCTCCGGCAGCAGCACACTCCGCCGGTAATCGGCGGCGAGCATTCCCTTCTCGCCGATGAAAAGGACTCCGGCACGCCAGTCCGGCACTTTCTTCTCGTCCAGTTCCGCCGGACGCTTCTTCCCGTTGTGCCAGGTGAGCGAAACGGCCGGCATCGATTCTCGCTCCGGAAATTCGTAGCGGACCGTTAGTTCGGGAGCCGTCGTTTCGGGATGGGGAGATGGGCCTTCGGCCGACACCGTCGTCGGGTATTTCAGTTCAAGGGCCCAGAACGGCAGGTCCATATAGTGGCAACCGAAGTCGCCGAGCGTGCCGTTGCCGAAATCCCACCAGCTTCGCCAGTCGCCGGGCACATAGCAGGGGTGGTAGGGCCGGGAGGGTGCCGGGCCCAGCCAGAGATCCCATGCGAGACCTTCGGGAACCGGAGGGGTCTCGGCCGGGCGGTCCATTCCTCCGCGCGTCCCCGGATGCCAGACGTAGACCTCGCGAACCGGTCCGATCGCTCCGGATCGCACGAGTTCGACGGTCCTGCGATAGTTGTCGCTCGCGTGGATCTGGGTGCCGAGTTGGGTTGCGACTTTCTTTTCGCGGGCCAGTTCCGTGAGTGCCCGGCACTCGGCAACCGAGTGCGTCAACGGCTTCTCGCAGTAGCAGTGCTTGCCGAGCGACAGGGCCATGGCGGCGGCCGGGGCATGCGTGTGGTCGGGGGTGCTTACCACAACGGCGTCGATCCGGCCGTGGATCTCGTCGAGCATTTTCCGAAAGTCGGAGTACTTCTTCGCCTGCGGGAACTGATCGAACGATTTTGCGGCGCGACGCTGATCGACATCGCAGAGGGCGACGATATGTTCCTCGGCAACGCCGGCCAGATTGGCGGCTCCGCGTCCGCCGACCCCGACCACGGCAATACGGAGCTTCTCGCCCGCCGATTGAGGCTTGGCTCGGGAGGGCAAGGCTGCCAGGGTGGCGGCAGTTCCGGTGGCGGCGACTTGACGCAGAAACTGGCGACGGTTCCAATGAAACGGCACAGGTGGGCTCCTTCTACCGGCGGGCAGTGGCGGTGGGAAAGCGTCTGGATGTCGCTTTCATGCTAGTCTTTTCGGACGGTGTGTGCAACGATCGCCGTCTGCCCCGACACGGTAACCGTTCACGGGGCGGTTGGGGACTGGTCCATTTTTCGGCTTGTGGACTCATTTTGGCCGCGAAGACGCAGGCCGAAAACATGGACCTGTCCCCCTCGCTTCCGCCCCGAGAGCGGTTACCCGATAATTTTGCCCCCAAGGAACGTTCATGAACACGCCCGCAGAAAGCCTCTCCGACGCGATGGTCCGGCACCGGCTGCAGCTTCCGGACGACCAGGTAGCCGCGCTTGACGAATACTGCCGGCTGCTGTGGGAGTGGAACGAGAAGCTGAACCTGACGCGCCACGATACCTACGAGAAATTCGTGGGGCGCGACGTCATCGACAGCCTTGCCTTTGCGGAATTCCTCCAGTCCGGAGAGACAATCCTCGACGTGGGGACCGGCGGTGGCGTTCCCGGCGTGGTGCTGGCGATCGTCCGGCCGGACTTGAAGGTGTCGCTCTCGGAATCGGTCGGCAAGCGGGCCAATGCGGTGGCCGAGATGGTCGCAGCGTTGAAGCTGAACGTTCCGGTCTACAACAGCCGCGCGGAGGACGTCCTCCGCGACGTCCCAATCAAATCCCGTGTCATCCGCGCCGGTGCGCGGCGGGCAAAAC
>JAXGMN010000096.1:0-26021 GCA_040768665.1 Thermoguttaceae bacterium | reverse complement strand
TTGATCTCCCGCAGATCCGAAAGCTCCATCCGCAACAGCAGGCTCCCGTCCTCCAACTCTTCCGTCGTCTGGCTCTTGTGCCAGATCTTCTCCGCTGCCCGGCCGGCCCCTGGCGTGAACCGAATCGCAATCTGCTGGAAGAGCCACGCGAGAATATGCCCGAGGCCATCGCTCTGTATCTCGATCCTGCCGAGGAGCCGCAGGTTCCCGAAGCGGGATTCGTCCAGGAGATTGCCGTTTAGGGAGTCGCACACGAACCACGCGGTCCGTCATTGGCGTCCAGAGCAGGCGGTTTGACGCCGCGCCGCCCCTTGGCGTTGTCTGACCATTCATCGGTCCTCTTCCGGTAGGCACCCTGGTTCTTCCTTTTGGCTCTGGCATTGACACCGGTTCAGACCAAGTCTCGGCCCGTTGGGCCTTTCCAACCCAACGGTGAAATTGGTTGCGGACACGCGTGCCACCCTCCCCCAGGGCTCCGAAGACTCCGCCCTGGGCTATCGAGTCAGGCCTCTTCGGGGCAAGTCTTCCTGTTCACGTCAAACCTCATCGCGTTACGTTTTGGTCGTTGGTCTACGTAAGCGCTCAGCAATTCCTCCAACTCCTCGGCGAGTTCTTCCCGCAACTCCTCCGGCTCCAGCACTTCCGCGTGCCGGCCGAAGCTGAGGATCCACCGTTTGATCTCGTCGGTGACGCCCAGCTCGAATTCCGCGACCAGGCTGCCGTCCTTCTCTTTCCGAAGCCGCTGGCTTGGATGCCATTGTGATTCGGCGACGTACCGGCTTACTGCCGGCGCGAATCGGACCTTCACATGGACCTCGCACTCACCATCGCCCTGGTACACGCCGAACGATCGTGCCAGGTGTTCCCGCAGGTCAAAACCCTCCGGCCGCTGGAACGGGAACGCCGTGACCTCGGCATCTTCAATCCGATTGACCTTCCAATGGCGGATCTCCTCGTGCTCCGGTGCCCAGCCGACGAGATAGAGCGAGCCACGATGGTATACGAGCCCAAGGGGATAGACATCGTAAGTCACCGCCTCGGTTGCCTGCAACGACTGGTACGTGATGAACACGGCCTTACGGTCTTCGATTCCTTGCATCAACTCGTCGATGATCTCGGCCTTCTTCGTGTAGTCGCTCGTGCCGACCATCGTCTGGTGGAACATGCCAGCGAATCGCTCGATGTACTTGATAGCCTCCGGTCCGAGCGAGGCGCGGATCTTCTTGAAAGCCCGCTGGGCTGCATCCCAGAAAGGCGTGCCGGCCAACGGTTCCATCAGTCGGCGGCTGAGGTAGAGCGAGATGGCTTCGTCGAAGGCAAACGTCAAGCCCGGCTGCGTTTTCACCGGATCGATCCGCCACTTCTTGAGGCCCCGTTCACAGACGACCTCCTCCAGAGGGAATCCCGAAACCTGAAATGTCTCCAGGTCGCGGCGGATCGTCTTCTCGCTCACGCCCATCTCCTGGGCCATTTCTTTGACGCTGGCGCCGAAGTGCCGGGCACTGAGCATCCGGAGCAAGATCCACTGCCGAACGAGCGGTGTTTCCTCGGACATCCCAATCCTCATGCGCTTCGTGGACTGTCGAGCGATGACCCGAGCATACTCCGCGGCCCCGTCATTGCAAGTGTTTGAACCCACCTTCCAGCCCCTTTTTTTCAGTTACGGGTTATTGACAGCCCCGACTGTTGTCAAGTCGGAGGATTGCGCAAACTCTAGCCACCCCCCGGGTCATGTTTGCTCGCTGAATGCCGCGAGGTGGCAGATTCGGCCGCAGTGGAGCAGGGCTGCTCCAACAACGCCGTCGGCGGCAATCTCCAACTCGTCGCCCATGCCCGCGGCAGGGAACCGGCGTCGCGCATGGTCGGCGATTCGGGCCAGGAACTGTTCGACCGTGGAGCGGCTTGCACGGCAATCTTGCTTCCGCCCCCGCAAGGCGTCGAAGAAATAGGCCCGCGAAAGACGATCCCAGACGGCCGACAAGGTTTCGGGCGAATCGAACAGTTCCATGCCGATGATCTTGCGTCCGGAGGTTACAACCACGCCCGCGGCGTGCTCCGGCAGAGAAAACTCCGCGCGGTAGGCTTGCAGTTCTTCCTCCACGGCCGCGAAGCCGTCGGCGAGCGATCTGGTATGGGAATGAACGCCGAAGGATCGCAGTCCCTCTGCCACCTCTTCCCAAACCTCCCCCTGGTCGCTCTCCAGGCTTCCCGTCAGCTCGCGACTCCGCTGGACGGAGCGGGTTTTCTTGGATCGTAGCGACGGCGGAGCGCAGCAAGCGGCAGACGCGAACGCCCGCGACTTATATCGCCAACGGCCTTGTTCGACACAACTGACCGGGAGCGAGAATTTGGCGAAGGGCGCGACGAGCACGGTGACGTTGACGACCCGATTCTGCTTCGCTCCGACGAGGATCTCCCCTTCCGGAACCAGGATCGGCCGATCGCAGCGGCTCGTGAGCCTCAGGCTGGGAACATCGCCGTTCTCGCTCGCCTCTTCCACCACGGCGAGGTTCTCTGATATCGCCTGGCTCAGCAGGCAATAATCCGGCGCAGACGGCTCGGGCCAGAAGAGCGGGAAAATCGATACTCGGTCGTTGCTCTGCGGTTCGCCGATTGAAATATCGGCAAGCGTTTGCCGGAATTCCCCCAGCACGCAAATCGAACGCGCAAATTCCAACTCCTGCGCCACCCTCGGCAACAGGTTCAAAAGCAGGTGGGTTTCCGGCAGAAGCTCCTTGCGAGCGAGCGGTCGCAATCGCTCGTCGACCTGTCGCACGATTTCCGCGTCCGAGTAGGTCTCGGCGTCGACGAACGCCGCCCGGACCAGTTGATGCAGTGCCTCCTCGGCACTCTGAGCTTCCCGTTTTCTGAGCAGGCCCTGGCCTTCGCCGGTCAGATAGACGATCAAAGTCAGCGGCAGAGTTCGTGGCCGGTCGAATTCCCGCGGCCGCCTCGCGGGCACGTAGCCGTCCAGCCGGATCTTCCCGGCGTCGATCAGCGGAGCCAGCCAGCGGCACATCTTCCGTGGCAGATACCCCACCGGCTCGAAACGGCCGTTTTCGACGCGGATCGCCTTTCGATCGCGTACGTTCTCCGGTTCCCTCTCCAGATTGACCCTCTCACCCGGCTCGGCCCAGGCTTCCTGATACCGCTGCCCCGCAATCTCAGTTTCGATTTCCCCGAGAATTTGCGTTTTCGCGCAACCAAGAGCTTCCCAATTCACAGCGCCCCCCCTGATCAAGTGGTAATTCGGTGTCGACATCCTGCCATACTCGCTGATTCCGGCAGCCATGACACCCGACGCTGCCCCCCACCAGGTGCCGTTTACGTGTCTCCGGCTGCCACCGGCCTAAGAATAGCGAGTCCCAAGGTCAGAACGCGTCCAACGTGACGTACGTACATAACTCTGTCAGGTGAAAACACTTCGCTGATTTCCCCCGGACCGAGCGGCACATCTTTCGGTCGAAATCTGCAGCTCCAATGGTCTGAGGGCGACGCGATTTTCGGAACCACGGCAGAGGGAGCGGCGCAGACTCGTTTCGGCAAAACGCGTTTGGCCGAGATATTGCCACTTCGGAGGGGACGTAGATAGCTTGGACCTAATCAACATGCCGACCTACCAAGAGCTTCTCGGCGTCGGACACCTGCGACTGTTTCAGTTCGAGTAGGCCGTCCCAGCTATCCGCATAGAAATCTCCGTCCGGCTTGGCCGAGTTGCTTGCACCTGTGCCTCATTTGCGTCTTCCGTGACGGGACGTCGTTGCTGCGGCTTTGCCCCGAGGGTACGACATCTACAGACCCACCCCCAAATTTTTTGCCGACCAGCCCCTGCGCGATCTTCTCAATGGCGAAACTCGGCGCCCGATCCAGGCCCTTGCGTTCTATGCAACACGTACCTCACAACTACTAGCTCCGGCCTTTGCCCGAACCCTTGCCCACCGAACAACTTGCGTCGTCCTTTCCTTCCATGCAACACCCCTTGGTGCGTTGCATAGCACCGTAGCAACCAGGAAATCCGCTCGAACGTTCGCCACTCTCAGAGCCTGTCTCAAAACCGTCGGGGACTGGCTCATTTTGCGGAGTCTTCGGAGCAAAATGTGCCTGTCCCCTTCTTCTCGCGAGGTTTTGGGACAGGCTCTCAGTCCACGAACAAGGGAAGCAAGCAAACAAAGCGGTGACAAGTCACCCGCACTCCAAAGATGAGCCATCCCATCAAGCGCTGGGCCGTACCGTGCGACGCACTTCCGGCTCCATGCGACCGCGTAATAACTCCAATACCCCGCATCCACTTACCGCTCTTGTTTCAAGAAATTGCTTGACCTGGCGCGCCGCATCGACCACAATGACGCAGGTGAATGGACATGTGAACACATGCCCCCACGGACCGGCGCCAGCCGACTTTGCGGCTCGCCGCTCCGGAGCTCTTTGACAACTTGCTAACCCGCTCCGCTCTGCCCGCCGGCTCCCTCCCCTGACCAACGGCCGACGGCTGGGTGATCTCTTTGCCTACGCCTGCGCTTTCGCAGGCGCTCGTCGATCCGTCGATCGGCGGTTGACTTCGTTTGCGCTGCCTCGTACCCTTGCATTAGGCATACGTTGGACGCGAATATCCGAACCAGGGAATAGTCCGGAGAATCGGGATCGGCTTCCCGCTGAGTTCTCGCGAGCACCGCGAGCCGCTTGGTGCACTCTTCGGCCTTACCCAACGACAGAAGGGAGGAGCCGTTATGGCCCAAGCATCCCAGGGGGATGTTGTCCGCATCCACTATACCGGCCGTTTTGAAGACGGGAGAGTCTTCGATACGTCGACCGAGCGCGACCCGCTGGAATTTGTTGCCGGCGGGGGGCAGGTGATTCCGGGCGTGAGCAACGCCGTTATCGGTATGGAAGAAGGCGAAAAGAAGACCGTGACGCTGCCGCCTGACGAAGGTTACGGCCAGCGGAACCCTGCCCTGGAACAGACCATTTCCCGCGAACAATTGCCGGATCAGGTCAGTGTGGGGGACCAGCCGCGCCGTGCAGGGCGATCAGGAGATCCCGGTCTGGATTCGCGAGTTGAATGACGACTCGGCCGTCGTCGACGCCAATCATCCGCTGGCGGGTCACACGCTTATCTTCGACCTGGAGCTCATAGGCGTCGGATCGGACTGAACCGGACGGAGCACCTCGCCGAATCGGGCGAGCTGTTGGGCGAGCAATGCGGCAGCCAAGGGCGAGGGAGCACCTTCGCCTTCGCTGGCGTGGTAATGCCGATACACGGCTGCCAGAAGATCGTCCTCCGTGGCCAATGCCACGGCGATTCGCCGGTGGAACAGCAGACGCAGACGGGCAAGCCGGACCGCCGGGTGCATCGCCTCTCGTTGAAGCCTACTGCTCCCCGAAATGGAACGAGTCCCAGTAGGCCCGATCGGTGGCGTAGACGTCGATCGGGTCTTCCGGCTTCAAGTCCTTTGGTAAGATCCCAAACCGCTGCATTTCGCGGATATAGTGCTCGTTGGGACGGAAGCCCGGCATGTCGAAGCGTTTACCCGCCATGAGACGGTTGTGACCGTCGCGAATCGCGGCGAGCATGCTCTGGTACAGCGGATCGTCCGTGCTCTTGAACACCGCTTCCTTGCACAGGGCGTGGCCGCCGGCTGCTTTGGCCAACGGGGCCCGCAGCAGGAAGGATTTCTCGGGGCGGGAAAGGTTCACCAGCGGGCCGGGCCTTCCAGCCGTGCCCCGCGGGAAGAACAGATCGTACCGCTTCTCGTTCCGGTCAGTGTACTGCTTTCCGTGGCAGTCGCCGCAGCCCTTTTTCATTGCTCCCCAGGGCAGGTGAACGGAGTAGTCACCACACCCGAGCGAGGCGTAGGTCCCGGGGTAGGTGGCGCTGGTCTCAATCCACAGACGGATCGTTTTCTTCTCCAGATCGGAGACCTTGACGTCGTAATGGCTGCCGTCGATAAGTTGCATCAGGCGGCTCGCGGCGCTGCCGTAGCTGTAGGGCGGGCGGTTGCCGAACGGCTGGTTGCGCCCGTCGACCACGAGATCGCGGGTCTGCATCGTGTGGTAGCTGATCGTGTACATCGTGGTCTTGTCGCCGCATAGGTCAACCTTCCCGTCATAGCGATCGGCGCTGTGACACTCGACACAGTGCTTATCCAGGATCGGCTGGATGTCACGAGGGAAGTCCAACACGCTGGGTACGTCCGTGATCGGCTCAACGGGACTGGGAAGCCGCCGTAAAGCCAGCAGGTCCCGGTCGACAAGCAGCGGCGCGCGGACGCGCTGCTCGTGGCAGCCGACGCAGCTTGTTGTCTCGCCCGGCTGGAGCGTCAGAAAGCTGTGCATTCGCTTGACGGAAATGTCATTCTCGTCAAGTGCCACGAAGAAGAGCGAACGCAGGGCCGGCAGTTCCATATAGGCCGATCCGTCGGGCTCGACCGGCACCGTGCCGACCACCTCGGCCAACGTAAACGAGCCGCCGATCGTCAGCGGCTGCATCCCACCGGAAAAATTGACCGGTTTCGGCAGTTGCTGCAGCACCAGCAGCTTCTTGACCTGCCCTCGCTCGACGCCGTCCATGCTGCGGCCATGGTAGATGTCCTCAAGCACCAGCCGGCCGGTGGCCTTGCGGAGGTCGGTCCGTGGCGGAATGACCGCCTCGCGGGGTCGCGGCGCGAGTGGACGCGGTTCGTGACACTGCATGTGCCGGTCCGATTCGGGCAATTCGTAGACCAATTCGCTATTTCCCTGGCCATCCATCACGAAAAGCCCCTTGGCGTGGGCCACCAGGAAGCAATCTTCGCTGAAGCCCCAGGGATCCTTCCATTCCGGCCGCTTCGTGATGTCTCGCGCGGCTTGCTTGGCATCAGGGCCGCGCCCCGGGGCAACGATGGCGACGTGGCCGAGATGTTCCGGCCGACCGTGCCCCGGTGAAAACGAAGAAACCACCTTTCCGGTTCCGGGGATCGGCTTGGCGTCGAGCATCGCGATGCCGCCGTGCAGATTCCCGTAGTAGACCATCTGGTTCGTGCCGTCCGGGTTCATCGTCCAGAGATGATGAAAGTGCACCTGGCTGCGATCGACGTACTCCCAGCGCATGTAGAGCACCCGGCCGTCGGGAAGCATCCAAGGCGTATTGTCATGGTCGTTGTTGCTGGAGAGCATGCGGACGTTTTTGCCGTCGCCATCGCAGCGGTAAAGAGCGGCCACGCGCGTGTACCAGCAATTGACGAAGCGCCGACATCGCGAGGAACAGAAGATGATGCTGCCGTCCGGACAGTACGTCGGCTCGATGTCGTCGTCCGCTCCGTCGGTCAATTGGTGCAGCCCCGTGCCGTCGATGTTGATTTCGTACAGGTGGAACGGATGCTCTCCACCCTTGCGGTAAGAAAAGAGGATCTTCTTGCCGTCGTAGTGGAGTTGCGGGTCGCGGACGCCGCCCTTGGGATCCTCCAGGATTACCCTCAAATCGCCGGTCCGCAGATTGAGCCGACAGAGTCGTCCCCCCTCGGCGTAGCCCCAATAGACGCCGTCCTCTTTCTTGAAGGCAAGTCGCTCGGGGTACTCGGAGTGGTCGGCGTAATTCCCGAACGTAACGTACCAGTGATCCCGGCCCGGTACACGGACTGCGAACACGATTTCCTCCACTCCCGCCATCGGCCCCACAAGCATCCTTTGAAGCATCGCGCCGGCCTGGTAATCCGCAGCGGCGACTCCGGGCACGAAAATGCCGACCAACACCACAGCGGCAAGAGCACATGCCGGATGACCGCAGCGAGCGAATGTCATTGCGAGGGCTCCGTGAATCACAGGCGGGGGGGAGGCGTGGCGACTTGAGTCGAATTCCCATTGTAGTGCCAGGGTATCCGCAGCGAAAGCCGGTTCTTGAGAGCGAGGCTAGTAGACCGGCGTGAACCGCAGGTCCTCGGATCGGCGAATCTCGGCGCCCAGCACGTGTCGCAGTTGCCTCAGGGCACTCGCCGTGCCCTCGTCGCTTTTCGACGCAATGCAATCACTTGGCACGACGATGTGATAGCTGCTCAGATAGATGTCGTTGGCAGAAAACAGAACGCAAAGGTCCGCCGCCATGCCCGTCAGGATGAGTGTCCTGACATGCAATTTTTCCAGGAGTACGTCGAGGTTCGACAGAAAGCAGGGGGAATGCTGCGATTTCAGGACGAAGTAGTCTTTCTCCTCGGGACGGAGCAACTCGACCACCGGGCGGCCGCGGACGTTGTCCCGGAGACATCGGTCGACCCGGCGGCTGAAACTGGGCTGCCAGCGATCGTCGTCACCATTGACGTAAATCACCGGAACCTCGGCCCGCCTGGCACGGCGTTTCAGCATAGCCACCTGTTTGGCCATCGCGTGCGCCTGTTCGAATAGACGGTCGCCACCGGGAAACTCGAGATCGTTGATCACGTCGATCAGTAGCAGCGCACTGCCGTAAGCAGCTTGATTTGCCAGGTGCATAGTCTCGCCGGGGATCCTCTGAAGCCGCGGGCTTGTCCAAGGCATTGTTCGGGCTGCTTGGGACGAAGTCAAATATCGCCACCCCCTCAAATTGACGGCCAGAACGAAAAGGCAGACGCCGCAGCGTCCGGCGGGGGGCGGGTCACGCGGTCGCCGACGAAACAGAAACCGACCAGCCCGAGGGCGTACGCCCCCGCTTGCACCGCGCCGGTAATCCCTATAGCCTACGACCAGGGCACAATTGCCGATTCAGACGCGTTTTCGAAGAGGAGTCGACGGATGCACCGCTCATGGTTTAATCGCACCATTGCCATTCTGCCGGCATTGACGTTTGCCTGCTTTGTCACTGCATACAGCCAGTCCGAGGGCGGCCTCTCGCTTGAGCAGCTCCGTCGCCGACGGAGCGAACTCGCACGGCAACCGCGCCGCATCATCATGAACAACGACGGATGCGACGTCATCTACTTTCCCAAAGATGAGAAAGCTACGGTGGAAGCGTTCCTGGCGAAGCGGACGACTCCGCTGGCCGGCACCCAGGTTGGAGCGATCGCGTTCTGCCCGACAAGCTCGGGCTTCAGCTACTTCACGCACGACACCAAGGTCGGCACCGTGCTGGACCGATCCGGGCGCGAGTTCGGCATCCAGCCCGATACCCGCAATATCGCCCGGGAGCTCATCGATCAGGGGACCGATTGTCTCCGGGCCGTGGTCGAGTTCGGCCATGAGCATGGCATGGAGGTCTTCTGGTCGATGCGGATGAACGACACGCACGACGCCGCGCACCATCCCGACAAGCCGTACTACCTGTTTCCTCCGCTCAAGATCGAGCATCCCGAATGGCTCGTCGGCGATCCCATCAAGCGGACGCCGTTCGGCCGCTGGAGCTCCGTCGACTACGCCAGGCCGGAGATCCGTGATTTAGCCTTCCGCTACATCGAGGAAGCCTGTCGCAACTACGACCTCGACGGGGTGGAACTCGATTTCTTCCGCCATCTCTGCTACTTCAAGAGCACGGCGGCCGGCGGCGAGGCCAGCCAGTCCGAGCGCGAGATGATGACCGACCTGATGCGCCGAGTGCGCAAGATGACCGAAGACCTGGGCGCCAAGCGCGACCGGCCCATTCTCGTTTCCATGCGAGTGCCCGATTCCGTCGGATACTGCCGCGATATGGGCTTCGACATCGAGCGATGGCTGCAGGAAGGACTTCTCGACATCCTCATCACGACCTGCTACTTCCGGCTGAGCCCGTGGGAGTACAGCGTCGAACTGGGGCACAAGCACGGTGTGCCGGTCTATCCCTGCCTGAGCGATTCACGGGTTCGCGGCGAAACGCGTTTTCGGCGCAGCTCCACCGCGAGCTATCGCGGCCGGGCCATGAACGCCTGGTCCGCCGGAGCCGACGGCCTGCACGTGTTCAACAACTTCGATCCGAACGCCGTAATCTGGCGAGAAATCGGCGATCCCGAGACGTTGCTGCCGCTGGACAAGCTCTACTTCGTCACGGTCCGCGATGACGATCCGAGGCGGTTTTTGGCCAAGGGGCGAGAGTACCGCACGGAGCCGCTGTTTGGGCCGTCGCATCCTCGGCTCGTCACGGCGAACAAGCCGGTGGAATTGCCGATCCGGATCGGCGACGATCTGAAAGAGGCCGCAGATCGCGGGTTGAAGCCGCGCGTGGAACTGCACTTGGAAATCCCCGATATCCAAAACGCACGACAGCTTCACGTAAAGCTCAATGGTTCCGAATTGACCGGCGGCAAGTTGAGCGAGGGCTGGGTCGATTACGTCGTTCCAACGGCGGGCATGAAACGAGGCGAGAACCTGGTCGAAATCACGGTCGATCCAACGGCGGCCGACACCGACCTGTGGAACGTCGTCTACGATGGCAGCGCGAAACCGGGCCGGCCCTGGAACCGCGATCCCGGCTCGCAGCGGACCCACGAGGAGCTTGTCGACGGCGCGGTCTTTCTCGCCGATCGCGGCGAGGTCTCGGGCGACTACCTCTACTATCGCTACGCCTGGGGCGCCGATCCGGGCGGCAAAGCGGCCGTGGAAGCCCGGGCGAAGGTCAAATCGGGATCGAGTTTCTTGATCGTCAGTAACGGGGAAAGCGGAGAACGGCTGGGCCTGTGGCCCGACCGCGTCGAGCTGTTTCACGATCGGTCGAAGCAGTACAAGATGGATACCACCGACGATTTCCATCAGTACCGCATGGAACTGGACGGAGATCGCCTGCGGGTCTACGTCGACGGCGAACTGCGGATCGACGCACCCGGGGCGCTGAAGCCCCGCTCGGGCTATTCGGCCAACCAGGTTTCCTTCGGAGCTGCCAACAGCGGAATGGTCGGCGAGGCCTGGTGGGACGAGGTGAAAGCCCGGGCCACCGGGCTTGCTTGCCGGGACCTGGTCGTGAGCGTGGCGTATGAGAAGACGCAATAGCCAAGCCAGGTACGTCAGGGCGGCGTGACCGCCTCGTTGCCGGCCCGAGTCGCAAGGGCACGGTAGACGGCCAGGTCGATCTCGTCGCTGATCATCCGCACCGCGCCGTCCGCCATGACGAAATTGGCGCCGAAAGGATGATAGCTGCCGAAGTCGGCCAGATCGTTGAGGACGTCGTTGGGCACACTCCCCGTCCGGCCGACGATCCTCGCCATGCCCCGATGGGCCCCGGGTACTGCTCCCACCCAGGTTGACCCGCCCGGCCGCGAGGAGCGTTCGCCGACAAGCAGCGTATTGCTGAGACCATCGCGGATGTCGGCAAAGCGTATTCGGCTGTTCTGGAAAAATACTCCGTCGCCGGCTTGCGGCATGCTCTCGATGGCAACCGTTCCAAACAGACCCATGTAATTGGCGCGAGCCACTTCAAAAAGCGGCGGGCCACCCGGTCCGCCTCCACCACCGCCCCCGGCCTGGTGAAGCATGAAGAGCGGATCGCCCGGATCGGAAGGGCAGAGGTAGACCTCCAGCAATGCTTCCCGAAAACGTCGGCGAGAAGGGTCGCCGATGGGTGGACCGCTAGGGCCGGGGCTGCCGGGCGGAAAACCGGGACCTGCCGTCTGCACGAGCGTCTCTTGCTCCAGGTACGGCAAGAGGATGGCTGCCCAGCCCCAGCCGGGGCCGCCGTTGGACGCCTGGACGATCCATCCGGAGGGCAGGGTTCCGTACGCTTCCTGACGGTTGTGCAGCGCCAATCCGATCTGCCGAATATGGCTCGCGCACGTCGCGCGGCGAGCGGCCTCGCGCGCGGCCTGGACGGCCGGCAACAGCAATGCGACCAGCACGGCCAGGATGCCGAGGACGACCAGCAGCTCGACGAGTGTGAATCCCCGCTTTCGTCCGGCCAAAATAATGATACACCTTCTCCCATGAGCCGCCCGCGAGCGCCCGTTGCAACACGCTGAGCCGCCCCGGCGAGGCAGGGGAGTTCCAGCCCGGGAAGCCCAACTCGCAGGCAACAGAGGAATATCGGCATTTTGCCGGTCCCGTCGGTCCGGCAAAGCGCAACGATGGTCCAAATTCGGTGCCGTTCGCTTGGTTTTTTATCATAGTCGAAACCGGAACGGTGTGTTAAAACAGAGGGAGACATTCGCCCCTCTTTCCGTAACCGTTCACGCGGAAGAGAAGGGACAGGTCCACGTTTTCGGCCAACGTTTTTGACGCCAAAACACCCGAATTGGCCGAAAAATGGACCCGTCCCGGACCGCCCCGGTGAACGGTTACCTCTTTGCCGAGGTGCCCTGCTATGAGGATCGGCCTGAAATTGACGGCGGCCTTCCTGGCGATTGCGTCGCTGGTGGGTGTCGTCGGGTACATGGCCGTAGGGACCAGCCGGGAGGTGGAAGAGCAGATGGAGCGGCTCAGCCGCAGCGCGGTTGTCAAAGCCGATACCGTCGAGATGCTCGACTCGCTGTATGCCGCCCAGTTGGCCGCCCATGCCCTGGTCGCCCACGACCGGCGCACGGCCGAGGCGGATCGGGTTCCAGTCGCAGAACTCCAGGAGCTTCGCGGCCGAATCGAGACTTACCTGCAGAGCGTCGAGCGGAGTCTGGAGCGCCAGTGGTCCGCCGTCGAGCTGTCGTCGGTTGCAAGCGCCGGGGCCGAACAAAACCAGCAGGCCGATGAGCGGACGATCTCGCTCCGCCGGTCGTTGGAACAAGTGCAACAGCAGTTTGGCAAGCATCGACTCTTGCTGAACGATTTTCTCGGCATGGTGGCGGCGACCCCCGACGAGGCCGAGCAGTTCCTCGAAGGCCGGCTCGACAAAAAGTTTGAGGACGAGCTCTTGCCCCCGCTGACCGCGCTGGGCAATCGGGCCGCGACCGAGTTTACTCGCGGCATCCGAAGCACGCAGAGGGCCATGGCGGTGGCCGACCAGCGGCGGAGTGTCATGACCATGATTGCGGCAGCAGGGGCGGTCCTGCTGGGCCTGGCCGCCTCGCGGTCGATCGCAAGAAACCTCGGTGAGCTCGAAAAGGCGGCAAAGGAAATGGGACAAGGCCGGCTGAAGACTCGCGTGGCGATCCGCTCGCGCGACGAATTCGGAGCGCTGGCGACGTCCTTGAATCGCATGGCCGCTGACCTCGAGGAACGCACCGTTTCCATTTCTCGCCACAAAGAAGCGGAGTCGCGGCTGCTGGTCTCGCTCCGCGAGAAGGAACTGCTGCTCAAAGAGGTCCATCACCGCGTCAAGAATAATCTCCAGGTGATCTGCAGTCTGCTCAACCTGCAAGCCCGAACGCTCCGCGATCCGGAGGCGATCCGGCTTTTCCAGGAGAGCCAGAGCCGCATCCGGTCGATGGCGCTGATCCACGAGCAACTCTACCGCTCCGAGGATCTTGCCCGTATCGAGTTCCGGAGCTACGTGGAGCAACTCGTCAGCCATGTGAAGCACACCCTGGGTTCTTCAAGTCGGGTTGAGATATGCCCGGAGGTCGAACCGGTGCCGCTGCCGTTGGACATTGCCCTCCCGTGCGGCATGATCATCCACGAACTGCTGTCGAATGCGATCGAGCACGCCTTTCCCGGCGGGCGGAGCGGGACCGTACGCGTGGCGTTCGGCCGCGCCGCCGGCGGCTACCGCCTGGAGGTGGCCGATGACGGCGTGGGCATGGCCCGAGCCCCGGCGGGAGCAAACGAGACGTCTCTGGGCACGAAAGTAGTCCAGGCTCTCGCGCGTCAACTGCACGGAAATCTCGATGTGTTCAGCGATGGCGGAACGACCGTCACGCTGCGGTTCGGTGGCTGCCCCGGCGAATCTCCGCCTGTCCCCCGGGAGTCGACACTCGAGTGTACCTGATACTCGGTCCCAACGAGACGAGAAAGTACCCCCCGGATTTGACCCTCAAACCAACTTTCGCACGCCATGTCGCAACCGACGCCTCGTATCCTGATCGTTGAGGACGAACAACTCGTTGCCATGGACATCGAAGCCGAGTTGCAGCAACTGGGCTACGAGGTGGCCGGATTGGCGGCATCGGGAGAAGAGGCGATCGCCCAGGCCAAACGGCTCGAGCCGGACTTGGTGCTCATGGACGTGCGGATCGACGGCTCCCAAGACGGCATCGACGCGGCCGGGGAGATCCGCCAGGCCGGCCAGGTGCCCGTCGTCTTCCTTACGGCTTATACCGACGTCGAGACGCTCGAGCGTGCCAGGATGGTCGAGCCGTACGGATATCTCGTCAAGCCGTTCGACCGGCGCGACCTGGATGCCGCCGTGCGAATCGCACTCTACAAAGGCGAAGCCGACCGCAAACTCCGCCGCAGTCATGACGACCTGCGAACGATCCTCGACGCCCAGCGCCACGGCACGTTGATCTTGGACGCAACGGGGAGGATCACGTACGCGAGCCGGGCCGCGTGCGGCTTTTCGAGCGTTCGGGAAACTGAAATCGCCGGTCGGCGGCTTTCCGATCTGCTGCCGCTTTCGGCCGCTCAGCAATCTGCCCTGGAAGCGATGTGCCGGCGGCCCCGCGAAGACCGGAGCAAGGTGCCTCTTGCGCTCCAAACGACCGATTCCCAACCCCGGCATTTGGAGATCGAGGTGCTCGACGATCCCCGCTGCGACGGCGGCCGCATCCTCTTCCTCTATGATGTTTCGCCGCTGGTGGACTTGCGGCAGCTTCTGGACGAGCGGAATGCCTTTCACTCCATCCTGGGCAAATCGAAGCTGATGGGACAGGTGTTCCAACTGATCCGCGATGTGGCTCCCTTGGACTCCACGGTGCTGATCGAAGGAGAAACCGGCACGGGCAAGGAGCTTGTCGCCCGGGCCATCCACCAGTGCAGCCGCCGGCAGGCAGGACCGTTCGTGGCGCTGAACTGCGCCGGGCTCGGAGAGGAATTGGCGGCCAGCCAGTTGTTCGGACACCGGCGGGGTGCGTTCACCGGCGCGATGGAAGATCAGCAGGGGCTCTTCGAGGCCGCCGGCGGAGGTACGCTCTTCTTGGATGAACTCGGCGAACTGCCGCTGCGAGTCCAGACGACGCTCCTGCGGGTGCTCGAGGATAGAGCGGTCTTGCGGTTGGGAGAAACCAAGCCTCGCCCGGTCGACGTCCGGGTGCTCGCCGCTACGCACCGCGACCTGTCCCGTGAAGTGGCCGAAGGTCGGTTCCGACAGGATCTGCTCTATCGCGTTCGGGTCGCAAGGGTTCGGCTACCCGCGCTACGAGAGCGACGCGAGGACCTGCCCATGCTGGTCCGCGCATTCCTCGCCGAGCACCGGTCGACCACGGGCAAGCAAATCGACGCCATCGCCGATGAAGCAATGGCGGTGCTCCTGGGCTATCCCTGGCCCGGCAACGTCCGAGAGCTCCGAAATGCCCTGGAGTTCGCGGTGATTCGTGCGAGAGGATCACTCATCACGCTCGAGGATCTCCCCCCGGAACTGCTGGAAAACGAATTCATGCTCGGCGCCGAGCCCGGCGAGGAGGACCCCGCCCGCATTGCGGCGGCCCTGGAACGGGCGAAAGGCAATCGCACACGTGCAGCCGCCATGCTGGGAATCAGCCGAGCAACGCTCTACCGGCGGCTGCGGGAATCGGGGCTTGAAGAGGCGTAGCCCCCGGTTTCAGGATCCCAACGTGGCTGCCCCGGGGCCGAGCCGAGGAAGGGCCCCCGGCTCGGTTGCCGGAGAGCGACTACTCCTCGTCGTCCCATCCCATCCATTGCCAGAACCAGTGTAACCAATGGCAGTCGGGATCGCACGTGCTTGGATTCACGACCGAAATGCACGAACTCATGACGGCAGCCGACCTGGTCATGACGAAACCGGGCGGCCTCAACGACTTCGGAAGCCATGGCTTGGTTGCCCGCCTACAGGCAGCGGTGGACCAAGATGCTTCGTAGGCTGGGTGAGGAAGTCGACGCTCATCGCGACCTTGCCGGGGTCATGCTTTCCGAGTCATCCGGGCTGTTCAGCACGAAGAACATGCCTCCCTCCTGGTCGCTTGACGGCATTATGGGTTTTGCCAGGGAAACCTTTGCAGCCATGGCGGAATGACATAGCCCCTCGCCCACAATCTGAAAGGTGCCAGGATGCACAACTTCCAGAGCGACAGAGCCGGGCGCATGGTTGTCCTGGCACCAAACGGTTTTTTTGGCTGTTGGCATTTACTTTCGCGCTGTCGCGAATGCCCGCGGCTTGTCCGCGGGATGGTTACGCTCTCTGCTACATACGCCACGATCGCCGCTATCCCCCTTGGTTTCGCCCGCGGCGGCTTTGCCCGCCGCGGGCGAAACCAAGGGGTGGCACGCGCGGAGGTTCCTGTAGCGGCAAGCGTGAGCCTCCCGCGGACAAGCCGCGGGCATCCTTTCTAAAACCGTGCCGTGTCAAAACGGACACTTCCAGTCGAAAATACCGTTTGGTCCTGGCACCAAACGGTTTTTTGGGTCGCGATCGTTAACAATGGCATGTTACGGTCCGGCGCCGGCCTGCCGGGCGGGTGGAGTCAGAGAAATCACCAATCGGCGATTATCGAGCCAGGGGAGGCTAAGGATTGATCGAGAAATAAGTGTCAGGAACCATTTGCCGGAAACCGGCCCTTCGGGTGCTTCGCACAAATGGTTCCTGACACTTTTTTCTCGAACGTTGCTAAGCGACTGATGGTTCACGGAATCAATCAGGGGAATCAGAGACCTGCATTGTATGCCCGCCCTGCGTCCATGAGCAATGCCGCCGATTGTCGGAATGCGCCGCAAGATTTCCCTGGTGGGTGAAAACTCAGCGGTTCTATCGGCTGATTCGACTTCCGGTTCTGTTCCACCGATTTTCATCGTGCCCCGGCCTTGCCATCCGTGCTATCAGAACAACTCGAGGACAAAGTAGCACGGATGGCAAAGCCGGGGCACGGATCGAATCGGAAAGTGAAAGGGAGAATTCGACGAAACAGTCCATCGCTCCATCGGGAAACACGCCGCATCCGCGAAGAGGATCCAGTGGCTGCCCGAGTCGGAAGCGAAGTATGACCATCCTCGACACCGATCACTTCAACTCGAGATCGGCAAGATGGCTTGGCCGAAGGCCTCTTCTCACCGTAGCCTGGGGTTCGGCCCTCGCTGCGACATCGGCAAGAGGCTTGGCCGAAGGCTTCTTCACCGTAGCCTGGGTTCGGCCCTTGTCGCTGCGACATCGGCAAGATGGCTTGGCCGAAGGCCTTCTTCTCACCGTAGCCTGGGGTTCGGCCTTGTCGCTGCGACATCGGCAAGATGGCTTGGCCGAAGGCCTCTTCCGTAGCTCGGGGGTTCGGCCCTTGTCGCTGCGACATCGGCAAGAGGTTGGCCGAAGGCCTCTTCTCACCGTAGCCTGGGGTTCGGCCCTTGTCGCTGCGACATCGGCAAGATGGCTTGGCCGAAGGCCTCTTCTCACCGTAGCCTGGGGTTCGGCCCTTGTCGCTGCGACATCGGCAAGATGGCTTGGCCGAAGGCCTCTTCTCACCGTAGCCTGGGGTTCGGCCCTTGTCGCTGCGACATCGGCAAGATGGCTTGGCCGAAGGCCTCTTCTCACCGTAGCCTGGGGTTCGGCCCTTGTCGCTGCGACATCGGCAAGATGGCTTGGCCGAAGGCCTCTTCTCACCGTAGCCTGGGGGTTCGGCCCTTGTCGCTGCGACATCGGCAAGATGGCTTGGCCGAAGCGCCCTTCTCACCGTAGCCCGGGGTTCGGCCCTTGTCGCTGCGATCGGCAAGATGGCTTGGCCGAAGGCCTCTTCTCACCGTGGGGTTCGGCCTCGTCGCTGCGACAAGGGCCGAACCCCCAGGCTTGAAGTTAATAACATTCCCTTTGGCCAACGGCCATAATCACCTCTCCGTGTTGGAGGTGTCGGAACGCTTATTCAATCGCCGTTTTCGGTTCCTTCCCGTTGCGGCTGGCCGCCGACGTACCCTTCTACCCTTCGGCTCGCAGAGAGCCGAATCACCGCGATCCCGGCGGTTGGGAGTATGGAAAAGAAGATGGGAGAAAAGAAGATGGTTCCCGAAATCGAAAACCGAAGTTCATCCTTCTCATATTCTTTTCCACCATCTTCTTTTCTCCGCTCCGCCTTCCTCGAATCGCCAATTCTCTGGTTGCGGCCGAAGGCCGGGCCGAGGTTAAACGACCTTTACGGGGGTGGTAACACGTATCCTAGGTTCCCCGCTGGCGCGTGAAAACCTCTCAATCCGCCTCGGGATCCGACAGGACGCCCGTTTCCACCGCCTGACGCAGCTCCTGCGGAGTGGCCTCCCACGTTGCCTGATACGTCGACTCCAGCGGCACCGGCACGTGCAGTTGGCCGGCAAGAAACAAGGGCATGTCGGGCAGCGCGTCGCCGACGGCGATGGGTTCGATATAGGCAACCCGCTCGTCGCCTGCCTCATAAGACACCAGGATGCGGTCTTTCCCGGAAGGAAACGTGAAAGGCTCCTCTTCGATTTCATCCCAAATCACCTTGTGAATCCCCAGCGGATCTCGCGGCGTGGGAGGAAAGGGATCGATCACCAGCACATGGACCCTTTCTCGCAGGAATTGGATTGTCTTGTCGACGAAATCGCGCAGCGCAGACCGTGTGTCCTTGTTCCCGGGCGAGATAATCTCGATCACCGCGACCACGCGACCGAGATGGCGCCGCACGACGATGCGGTTGGCTCGGCCGGCGTAGATCTCTTTGTCCGTGCGGCGGATCATCTTCGTGGACGGCGGTTCCATGGCGGCCACGCCACCCGTTTCGACTTCCCAGCGAGGCCGTCGGGCTCGGGCCTCGATGGCCAGAACGTCCGACTCGCGGGGGCCGGACCGTTGTTCGACCAGCGCGGCAAATCCGCGGGGCAATCGGCCCCCGTTTAACCCATCCTTGATCCGAATCGACCAACTCTGATGAAAGTCGTGAAACAACCCTGAGGGTACGCGCGTCCAGTCGTGCAACGGCATAACACAGTCTCCCAATCGATTGCGAGGCCGGTAGGCGGAGGAGCTGCCTCTCCGGCCGTCTCATATCTGCATTGTATGCCCGCCCTGCGTTCACGAGCAACACCGCCGCTTGTCGGGTGTGCGGCAAGATTTCCTGGCAAGGCCGGGGTCGGGCGTCTTGTTTCCGTGTCGGCCGGAGGGTCGAGTGTCGAGAGCCAGAGAGAGACTCCAGCGTCTGGCTCTCGGCTCTGGACTCTCCGCTCTACGCTATCCGTGGCCGACACGGAAAAAGACTCCCGACCCTCTCGCGCCGCCTGGTCGACCCTTTTGGCACTTGCGCGTGGTTGATTCCGAATCGACCAGCTCTGGTGCTTGACACGTCCCGGGCTAGCGATCGTATAATGGTAGGGTTCGACGCGAGCCCTCTCGGAGAGATAGTATGAGCACAGCCAGTTTGGAAGACCGCGTGGCGGCACTTGAGTCGCGCTACGCGGAACTGCTGAGAATGGTGCAGGACCGGCCGCCGAAAGACGACTGGCGGAAGGTTGTGGGCATGTTCGCCGATGATCCGCAAATCGAAGAACTCCATCGGGAAACACGCCGCATTCGCGAAGAGGATCGAGAGGCGGCCCGAGTCGGAAGCGAAACATGATCATCCTCTCCGTTTCAGCGAGCGTGCCGCCTCCACCTTTCGTGGGTTGCGACAACAACGTGTGCGGATTGGCACCCTGGATCTCAAGATCGCCAGCATCGCGCTAGAGCATGGCGCAACCTTGCTGTCGGCAAACGCCCGAGATTTTGACCAGGTCCCGGGCCTGCGTGTCGAGGACTGGCTATGGACAAAAACAGGATGATTGGCCGGCGTAGATCTCTTTGTCCGTGCGGCGGATCATCTTCGTGGCCGGCGGGCGGAGGAGCTGCTTCTCCGGCCGTCGCGCACCTGCATTGTATGCCCGCCCTGCGTCCATGAGCAATGCCGCCGATTGTCGGGTGCGCCGCAAAATTTCCTGGTGGGTGAAAACTCAGCGGTTCTATCGGCTGATTCGACATCCGGTTCTGTTCCACCGATTTCTTCATCCGTGCCCCGGCCTTGCCATCCGTGCTATCAGAACAACTCGAGGACAAAGTAGCACGGATGGCAAAGCCGGGGCACGGATCGAATCGGAAAGTGAAAGGGAGAATTCGACGACCAATAGTCCATCGCTCCATCGGGAAACACGCCGCATCCGCGAAGAGGATCCAGTGGCTGCCCGAGTCGGAAGCGAAGTAGGATCATCCTCGACACCGATCACTTCAACACGAGATCGGCAAGGGGATGGCTTGGCCGAAGGCCTCTTCTCACCGTAGCCTGGGGTTCTGCCCTTGTCGCTGCGACATCGGCCGAACCCCAGGTTTGAGGTCAATAACATTCCATTTGGCCAACGGCCATAATCACCTCTCCGTGTTGGAGGTGTCGGAACGCTTATTCGATCGCCGTCTTCGTTTCCTTGCCGTTGCGGCTGACCGCCGCCAGGTACAACGCCATGTCGATCGTCTCCGAGATGAAGCGGACGGAGCCGTCGGAGATTGCAAAGTGCGTGCCGCCGGGATGCATGCTGCCCATGCTCACGTCGTTGAAGTTGAGGCCCCCTTGGTACGGTATGAGGTTGATGGCATACTCCACGTTCTTGGACGTGCCGCTTGTGGTACCGTTGATTCCCCGGTGCCACGCCCGAAAGGCGGCTGCGTCTTCCCAGGAGAGCTCGCCGACAATAAAGGTGTTGGAAGTGCCGTCCAGGATTTCCGCGATGCGGATCCAACTGTTGGAGAACATAATACCCTGGTTTGCGTACCCGCCGTGCGCCACCGTATTGTCGTTCGCACCGCCGTACGCGGACCCAGTGACGGGATTGATTCCCTGCGGGCCCAGGAGACCAAAGTAGTGCGTCGCATAACACGGCATCGCCGGGGTGCCGGCGTTTTCGCCGGTCGAGTAGATCTTTCGGCTGCTCGGGCAGAGATAAGTCTCCACTCGATTGAGAGCAACGGCATTCTGCGCGGTGTACCCGCGAATACGCTGATCAAACTGATCATACAGCGGCTGCTGTTCCATGTACGGCAAAACATACACCGTCCAGCCGAGTTGATTGCTCAAGGTGGAACTGAAACTGGCCGGCGGGAAACAGAGGTGCACATCGTGATAATTCTGCAGTGCCAGCCCGATCTGCTTGAGATTGTTCGAGCACTGCGACCGCCGTGCCGCCTCGCGGGCCGCCTGCACCGCCGGCAGCAGCAGCGCGATCAAGATCCCGATGATGGCAATCACCACCAACAACTCAACAAGCGTGAAGCCTTGATTTGCAGGACTGCGCCACTTGGTATTGTCGCTATTCATTCGAATGACTCCTTCGCGAAGATGCATGTGACTAGAACTGCCCGACGGGCTCGCCGTCGCCGATGTAAGCGAGTCGACAAAGAGTCAGGTAGTCCATCGTCTCGCTGAGGAAGTGGGTCGAACCATCCGCAAATACAAATTGGGCGCCCCCGGGATGGAGGCTGTTAAAAATCCACGCCCAACTTCTTCCTAAGCTATCGTTTTGATAGGCGGAGTTGATGTGGTAGTCGCGCACATGGGTCGCCGTAAATGTGATCGGCTTTGAAGCGCTGCTGCTGTAGATCGTGCCGTGGCAACACGTGCGTGTTCCACAGAGGCCCCAGGGCCCGTAATTGGCGCTCGTCTTGTGGTCGCCGCCTACGGATTCCCCAATGGCGAGAACGTTGCTCGTACCGTCGATGATGTCCTCGATGCGCGCCGCACCGTCGTTGCCGAATACGCCGGCGCGAATGTCGGTGCTGTTTCGCACGATGCGGTTCCAATTGCCGCTGCTGTCATTGTAAGTCCCCGTGGAGAAGAAGTAGTTCGTGCGGTACGCGTCACGCATGCTGTAGTCGGCCACCACGCCGGGGCTTACCGATCGCTTCTTTCCAATGGTGTCGGCGGACGGGCATTCCAATACGGAATAGCGCATACTGTACACCGGGTGATTCATCATGTCGTCGCCAATGGGGGTCTCACCCGCAAAGCAGGAGGTCGAGTAGATGGCCATACTCGAGCACACATTGAAGTTGTACTTGTCGTACGCCGCCTGCTGTTCAAAAAACGGCAGAAGCAACGCCCACCCCGTCACATTCTTCACGCCTCCCGCCACGTATTGGCAATGCGCCGTCGTCATCTGCCCATTGTTCAACTTGGCCGGCGGAAAAACCTTGTGCGTGTCGTGATAGTTGTGCAGCGCCAACCCCATCTGCTTCAGGTTGTTGGAGCATTGCGAGCGTCTCGCCGCTTCGCGAGCCGCCTGGACGGCGGGCAACAACAGAGCGATCAGAATTCCGATGATCGCGATGACAACCAGCAACTCCACCAGCGTGAAGCCGCGCCTATGCTGAGCGTGCATAGCATCTCCTCCCGTGAAAAGAATTGAGAAAAGAGATCCGGTCCCATACCGAGCACCCCCCAGTGCTACTGCAAACGCAGACGGAACGCCCCCATCCTAACCCATGCCAACCGGTGCCGCAACCAACTTCGGCGGCTACGTCACACAAATCGGAGCAAAATGGCTCTGAAGTGCCATGCAGTCTTGCCCCATAGCGGTTACAGGAATCGCGGAGAGCCCATAGACTTTGGTAACGATGCGCCGCTTGTAGTAACTGACCGTGGGGAGAACGAACGAAAAGCCTACCCAACAACCTCGCAACAGCCAGGGAAGACTGTCCTTGAGCGAGGCTTTGGATAGGCTCTCAGAATTGTCCACGCGCCGACGCGTCCTGTCGTCGCCAAAGCCAATGCTCAACCTATTCGATGGCGGTCTTCGGTTCCTTCCCGTTGCGGCTGCCCGCCGACAAATACAAGGTCATGTCGACCGTTTCGGAAATAAAACGGACCGAACCGTCGGCGATCCCGAAGTGCGTCCCGCCTGGGTGCATGCTTCCCATGCTCACGTCGTTGAATGTGTTTCCATTTTGGTAGGGCATAATGCCGATCCCGTAATCGAGATTCTTGGCGGAGGCCATTGGCGAAGTGCTCCCGTTGCCACCTCCTCCCCGGTGCCACGGCCGATAGCAGTTGGCGTTTTCCCAAGAAAGTTCGCCCACACTGAACGTGTTCGACGTGCCATCGAGAATCTCGGCGATACGAGTCCAACTGTTCCGGCCGAGAATTCCTGGGTTCCATAACCGCCATGTCGTTGTTTCGTATTGTCGACCGTTCCACTGTAATCCGCGTTGGTCACCGCTGATACGCCCACCCAAATGCCGTAGTAGTGCGTGGTGTACGTCTGCTGACCGCCGATCGCCACGTCGCCATAGTGCTTCCACTCGGGGCAGGAAGCTTCTCGACGCGATTCAGCGATCACGCGTTGTTCGCCGCATACCCGGTGGCGTTCAGATTGAACTTGTCGTATAGCGGTTGCTGTTCGATGTACGGCAGCACGTGCACCGTCCAACCGAGTTGACGAGCAACTTGCCCCCGGCGGAAACGATCAGTACGTGTCGTGATAGTTGTGCAGCCGCCGCGCCCGCATCTGCTTGAGATTGTTGGAGCACTGCGACCGTCTTGCCGCCTCGCGGCCGCCTGCACTGCCGGCAGCAACAGGGCAATCAGGATGCCGATAATAGCGATCACCACCAGCAACTCATGAGCGTAAAACCTGAGACGCCTTTGCAGGACTGGGTGCCCTGCCTGATATTCTCGGTATTCATTCGAAGGACTCCTTCGTTAAATGCGTGGAATTAGAACTCGCCGACCGGCTGTTTGTCCGCGATGCGCCAGACGGCACAGGGTGCCGTAGTCCATCGTCTCACTGGAGGAAGTGCGTGGAGCCGTCGGCAAAGACGAACTGCGCTCCCCCGGGATGGAGGCTGTTGAACGTTCGGGCAAAGGTCCTTCCAAGCGCGTCGTTCTGGTAGGCCGAATTGATATGGAAATCGCGAACATTGGCCGCACTGAACGAAATCGTGGAAGTTCCACTGCTGTTCACTTGGCCGTGGCAGCACGTGCGGGTGCCGCAGAGACCCCACGGTCCCCAGTCGGCGCTCACCTTGTGGTCCCCGCCGACCGACTCGCCGATCGCAATCACGTTGCTGGTCCCGTCGAGGATGTCCTCGATCCGAGCCGCCCCTTCGTTTCCGAACACGCCCAAGCGAATGTCGGTGCTGAGTCGAAGCCTCCGCTCGTATGGCGTATTGTATCTCTCGTCGAAGGCGCCGGTCGAGAAGAAGTAGTTCGTGCGGTAGGCCCTCTGCATTCGGTAGTTGCCCGTAGCCACGGTCCTTGTCTTGCCGATTGTGTCGGCCGAAGGGCACTCCAGCACGGTATACCGCATGCTGTAGACGTCGTAATTCATCGTATCGTCGCCAATGACGTTCGAACTTCGACGCACGAATCGCCGTCTCCGCTCACCGTGTCGAGCTGGAGCAAACGTTGAAGTTGTACTTGTCGTAGGCGGTTTGCCGTCGAAAACGGAAGAAGCAGGGCCCAGCTCGACGTGTTCGACGTTTCCCGTGACGTAGCCGGCAGAGATTGGCCGTGTTGCCATTTGCCCGTTGCCGAGAATGGCGGGCGGAAACACCTTGTGAACGTCGTGGTAATTGGGTAGCCGCCAGCCCAACTGTTTGAGATTGCCTGAGCACTGCGATCGCTGCTCGCCTTCACGCCGCCGCCTGCACGTCGGCAATAACAGAGCGATCAGAATTCCGATAATCGCAATGACAACCAGCAGTTCCACCAGCGTAAAGCCGCCTATGCTGAACGAGCATAGCGTCTCCCTCCTGCAATAAAACGAAAAAAGAGAGTCCGCCCTAACCGAACACCTCCCCTGCTACCGCAACCGGGGACAGAACCCGTCATCTTACCGCATGCGAACCGATGTAGCAACCAATTTCGGCGGCTTTGTCGCGCGAGACAGAGCAGCTCTGCACCAAAGAGCTAAGTGATTCCGGCCCATAGTGACCGGGAGAACTGCCGGATTCCCCTGAGCTCTCGGCCAAGCTCCGCCTTTTGTAGTAACTGGCCGTGGGCGCAAAAGAATGAGAGCCTATCTCACAACCTCGTAACAGCCGCGAAAGGCGGTCCTACGACGAGGTTCTGGATAGGCTCGCAACTGTCCATGCCCCGACGCGCAACGGCGGTGAGCGATGGAATCGCCAAAGGGCGACGCTCAGGCTATTCAATCGCCGTTTTCGGTTCCTTCCCGTTGCGGCTGGCCGCCGACAGATACAAAGTCATGTCGACCGTTTCGGAAATGAAGCGGACCGAGCCGTCGGCGATCCCGAAATGCGTTCCGCCCGGGTGCATGCTCCCCATGCTCACATCGTTGAAGTTGTTGCTGCCGTTGTAGCGGATCAGATTGATGCCATACTCGATGTTCTTGGCCGTTCCGCTTGCGCCTTGGCCGGTCGACGAGGTGTAGCTGCTGACCCCACGATGCCAGGCGCGGTAGCAGTTCGCGTCTTCCCACGAGATCTCGCCGACAATGAAGGTGTTCGAGGTGCCATCCAGGATTTCGGCCATGCGAATCCAACTGTTCGCATAGAGGATTCCCTGGTTCGCGAAACCACCATGATGATTCGAGCCGGCACTCACGTTGTCGTTCGGCCCCCCGTAAACCGCGCTGGTCACCGGGTTGATGCCCTGAGGCCCCATGACGCCGTAATAGTGCGTTGCATAGGTCTGTTGGGTACCAACGGTCTCCGAACCGTAGATCTTCCGACCGCTCGGACAAAGGAACGCGTCGACGCGATTGACCGTCGGGCCGTTATTCGCGCCGTAACCGGTGCCGGCGCTCTGGTTGAACTGGTCATACAGCGGTTGCTGTTCGATGTACGGCAGAATGTGCACCGTCCAGCCGAGCTGATTCCGGGAGCTCCAGCCGCCCGGCGGAAAGCACTGATAAGTGTCATGATAGTTGTGCAGTGCCAGTGCAAGTTGCTTGAGGTTGTTCGTGCACTGCGAGCGCCGTGCCGCCTCGCGAGCCGCCTGCACCGCCGGCAGCAACAGGGCGATCAGGATGCCGATGATGGCAATCACCACCAGCAGTTCGACGAGCGTGAAGGCTCGCTTTGCCTTCCCGGGAGATCGTGCGTAAGTCTTCATATTCATGGGAGTACGTCCTTTGCTATAACAAGGAAAATGAGCCAGGGCCTTCGG
>JAXGMN010000095.1:0-26253 GCA_040768665.1 Thermoguttaceae bacterium | reverse complement strand
CGTAGTGGACCATCACCCGCTTGCCGGCTGCCTCGTGGATCGGCACGGCCTCGCGGTAGATCGGCATGAGAAGTTCGTCGTAGCGCCGCGGGCCGAGCATGTTAACCGTGAGGTTCTCGAACCAGCCGACGTACCGGCCCGGGCCGGCCGCAATCAGCCGCTGCTCCTCGAAGAAGAGCTTCCTCTCGGCGGTATAGAGATCCAGCAGCTCCGGCACCTCGAGCCCGAGGTCGAGACAGAACTGCTCCGTGCCGGCCCAGTCGACATTGATGCGCATCGCCGGGGTGCGATGCATCCAGTTGCCGGCCCCGGTAACGACCACCACGCCGCGGTCGCCAATCGCGTCCTCGGCCTGCTCGAATGCCTTGTAGTTCGCCACCAGCTCGGTGTGCTCGACGATCCATTGCTGGATCTTGTAGTCGGCAGGAGTCTTGATCCAGTGTTCTTCATGCCAGCCGTTGCGGCTCGTCCTGCGGAGGGTGCCCACCGGCGTCTTCTTCATCTCCATGCGGCGCACGCCGCCCGGGTGTGGCGACTCCTCGACCGAGTATTCCACGCCATGCTCGATGGCCCTGGTCACCGGGCAATGGTGACGCACACCCAGCCCCCGTTCGATCAGCCGCTGCCACTCCGGCTGGGCCATTTTCGTCCAGACTTCCTCGGTGGCGATCGCGCCCATGCACCAGTCGTAGACCGCCAGCGGCACCTGCGGGGGCGTTTCTCCTTCCAGGGCGGCGGTGAGTAGATCGCGGGAATTCATGAGCGGTTAACTCGTCTGCAGCGCCGTTTCAACCTTCTCGATCTCGATACCTCCGACCAGCCGCCGGGCAGCCACGAGACCCTCGGCGCGGGCTCGGTACTCGGCCGGATAGAGCACACGCCCAGCCGACTGCTCGATCGAGCGGGTATCGCGAGACGACTCGATCAAAGCCCTGGCCAGCCGCCCCTGTTCGGCGGTCGACGCCTCGGAGGCCTGGGCCATGGCGGCCGCCTTGCGGAGGACCAACTCCTGCTGCGGCCCGAGGATCGCGCGGATCGTGGCCACCGGATCGACCGTCAACTCCTCGCGGTCCACGCCGCCGACGAGCAGCTCGGCCGCCAGGAGATTGTCGAAGCAGTAGGTGTAGTTGAACGGATGGATGATGTGCGGAGCGTCGGGAAGCGTCGGCGGCCATTGGCCGTCGGAGTTGAACGAATTGGTCAGGTGGTACCAGGCGCGGCGGCGCGTGACGTCGTCCAACTCGCCCGAGGCGTGGAGCTTCCGCCGCACGAGGTCCTGCCACGGCCGCAGCAGGCGGGCCATCGGCGTCTCGGCCCAGGTCGATGCCTTGGCGCCGTGCCAGGCGGAGTCGTCGTCGAAGTTCAACTCTTCCTCGAGCGGCGGCACCTCGTTGCAGGCCTCGTCGAACGTGGCGAACTCGCCCATCTCCTTGCAGGCGCGGACCAATGCCACCAGCTTATCGCGAGCGTCGGCCACTCGCTCGAAGACGTGGTCGGGCTCGTTCTGGTACTTCAGGCGGAACCAGCCGTTGGTGCCGACGTACTCGGCGTCGTCGGCGAAGATGATCAGCGCCCCTTCCGCTTCGCCGTCGGGCTGCTCGGAATACTTGCGGATCAGGCCGAGGTACTTTTCCAGCGTGTAGCCGGGCATTCCCATGAAGAACCGCACGCCGAACTGGGCCACACGGTCGGTCCGCAGAAAGACCCGCAGTGCGTCGGGCTCGACACCGGCGACGTTCCGGAAGGGAAAATGGATCGCCCGCTCCGTGCCGGGCAGCTCGTAATTGAACCCGAAGCTGTAAAACACCTTCTCCTCGGAGTGCTCGGCGGCGTAGATCTCCGGCCGTTGCGGTTTGCCGTCGCGGGTGAGCGACCGGCTATAGGCCTCGAAATCGCCGATCAGGTTTCGATAGCCCGCGCGCTGGACCTGTCGCGGGACGAACTGGCGCCAGCCGCACTCCGGGTTCCAGAAGCTGCGGGGCTTCAGCCCCAACAGCCGATCGTAGGCCTCCAGGGCGAACTCGATCGACCAGGAGCCGTCTTCTTCGGGAAAGTTGGGAAGCATCGGGTGGGCGTAGGGCGAGCCCATCAGCTCGCACTGCCCGCGATCGATCGCCTGGCGGAGCTTGTCGAGCACATCGGGCGTCTTTTCGGCGATATGGTCGAGGGTGTATCCGCTGGCCTCGAAAACGTACTTCGTATCGGGAAACTCCTCGCGCATCGTGTCGATCAACAGCTCGTAGCTCGAGCGGATGACGAACTCGTACTTCTCGGGCACGAGGTAGGCGTAGTTCAGGTTGGCGTGGAAGATCGCCACGTATTTCATCTATGGATCCTGTCTATTCCGAATTGCGGCAGCCCAGGAAAGGGGACTGGCTCCATCGCCCACTAAGATACTCCGTGAGACAGTGGGCTGCGGCGATGGTGCCTGTCCTGGGCGGGCCAACTTGATGGTCCGTCGCTTCATGGGCGAACCCCGTTATGGATAGATACTCTTCATCTGCCAGGCGTCGAGTGCATTGACGACCGCGGGCTTTCCTTGGGCACGCAGCGAGACGCCGACGCTGTCCTCCCGGTCGGGGTAAACCCGCACCGCGACGCACTGCTTGCCGTTGACGAACACCTCGACCACGCTGCGGTCGACGAATACCCGCAGTTCGAGCCGCTCCTCCGCGCCAAGGGAGACCGGGGCCGTTTCGGGAGCCCGGCAAACGACATCGGCGGCCGTCGAGGCATACGACGAATCGATCGTCACCAGGCTCTGCTGCCCGCGGCGCCCGGTCCGGTCGCGATAACCGCGGTTGCGATACAAGGCGATCCGTGTGAATTCTTCCTTGTTGGGCGAGCGAAATACGTTCATTTCCACCACGGGCGCGCCGCCCGTGTCGATCGTTGCCAGCAGTTCCATGGAATTGCCCCGGACGTCTTCCAGGACGATCTCCTGGTTCGCGGGCAGGGCCAGGTTTTCCAGCCGCTGGTGGTCGCGGCGAAGCGAGGCAATATCTCCGGCGGGCTCCATGCGGAGCTCTTCCTGGCCTTCGAGCGTCAGCCGCCGCGGCAGCGTCATGATCTGGTTCCAGCCCTGCGTGGGCTTGCCGGGGTTCATGTTGAAGATCGCAATCACCCCGCCCTGCCCGTCAGGCGCCGCCGAGGGCGCATGGACGCCGCAGGGGGCCGCCGGACCGAAATTGAAATCCCCGCCGGCCGTGACGACGAATTTCTGCCGCTGGGTGTCGTAATCGCCCAGCAGGTACTTGCCGCCGCTGGTATGGCTGAAGTGCAGCAGGATGTGCCGGTCGCCGATCGGCCAGAAATAGGGGCAGGCGCCGTCGTCGCCCACCATGCCGTATTGATCGTCTTCGAGAAACGGGTGCAGATACTCCCACATCGCCAGGTCCTTCGAACGGTGCAGGAACTCCGCCCGCACCGGCTTTCCGCCCGGCCCTTCGGGCAGCGTGCCGGCGGTGAGCGCGTAGTAGATGCCGTCGTGTTTCCAGATGCACGGATCGAAGATATTATAGGGCAGCGGCGCGTCGCCCGGCTTGGCGAAGGGAATCACGGCCTTGCCGGTCACTTTCTCCCAATTGAGCAACAGGGGATCGCTCGACACGGCGACCATCGAGCCGACCTGGGTGCCGTGGTACATGGCGATCACCCGACCCTCCTCAACCATCGCCGCACCGGAATAGCACTTCTCCTCGGGATTGGGATAGATGGCGATCGGCAGGTCCTGCCAATGGACCAGGTCGTCGCTTACGGCATGGCCCCAGTGCTGGCGAGGGTCTTCCGGCGGATACGCCTGGTAGAACAGGTGCCAGCGGCCCTGCCAGAAGCAGAGCCCGTTGGGATCGTTGAGCCGATTCTCCGGATTCACGTAATGATAGATCGGCCGGTGCCTGTCGCCGGCCATGGCCTCGCGCGACTTCACAAACCGCAGGACCTGCGGATCGTCGCGGAGCTGCTCAAGCTGCTCGTCGAGCGTCTCGGCATAGCGGTCCCGTCGCGGAACGCGCGACGTATAGTCGATCTCTTCCCCAAGGAAGTCGTCGACGCCGTCGAGCACGAGCCGCCCGTCCTGGACCTTTGCGCCATTCTGGAGCACGTAGTTCTTGAACAGTCCCATCTCCTCGCGAGCCGTGCCGTCTTCGAAGGTCCAGAGGGCAAGCGGCTTTCCGGCCCGGGCCTCGAGATCCGCGGCCGGAGCGGGCGACAGGGCCGCGATCTGTTCGGCGCTGAGCGCCTTGGCGTAGATCCGCGCTTCTTCGATTTCGCCGGCGAAGAACCCGCGGTTGGCATGGCGCTTCCCCAGCGCGGCGTGCATCCCATCGCCGAACACCCGCGGGGCCTCGATCGGGTATTCCGCGGCCAACTTCCCATTGCGATAAAGCCGGACCGTCCGGCCCTCGTAGACGATGGCCACGCAGGTCATCTCGCATGCGGAGTCCTGCGGCCAGTCCGACTGTTCGGTCTCGGTCCGGTTGAAGTGGTCGCTCCCCGGCATCCAGACCCCGGGGCGGACTTCGCCCAGGACGATCGAGTCGAAGTCGTCGCCCTCCAGCACCGACAAAGTGCCCGAGCCTCGCTGCTCGAGATTGGCCGGATTCGCCCAGACCACCAGCGTCTTGTCGGCAAGCCGCGGCTGCTCGCCACCGCACGCATTGCGGCAGAGGCCGCAGTCAAGGCCGATGAACAGGAGGAAACAAAGGGCCGTTCGCATCGGTTGTGTACAGGTCGATCGCATGGTGGTGCAAACCTCGGTATTCTCGCGTTCGTTCGGCGGGTGCGCAAAGCTCAGGGTTAGCGGTCTATGTTGAGCGATTCCGCGGGAAAGTCAAGCATGAGTCTGCTTTCGTTTTGTGAGAGAACTCGTCCGCAGAATCGCTGCCGTTGAAAACGATGCTGTTGACTTTAGGTCACGAGAAGCCACCACGGGACGGTTCCGCACATCATGCACCCCGGTGTCGGCCGCCTGAGAACCGGTCGATCGGTTACTCACTCTACCGGGAGTGCACCCGGGCTCGGTCCCATCGCGACACGCATTGGCATCTACGGTCCCGTCAGCCGGCCTGTAAATAATCGTCCCGTCGAATTTTTGAACGGCCATCTTCTAACTCCATTCTTTTTCCTGCCACCCCGCGTCGTTTCCCTCGCAAGGCTGGAAAGCATGCCGCCGTCATTTCCAGTGGCAGGAGATACAAGCGGTTGCGCTGCCTGTCCCCTTTGTCAGCAGCCCCCTGACTACTGGCAACTGACCACTTTTTAGACACCCAGCTTCCGGGTGGCACAAACTTGCGCGCACGACCCGCGACGGAACGTCATACTCAGCAATCACTTACGGCCGATCGCCTCGCCCAAGACACTTTGCGGAAAATTCGAGATGGCTAAAAAGTCCCTCGCCCGAACCTGCTCTCCGGCATACTGGAGGCGGCAGGTTCCCTGGCGTTTGCGCGGTTCAGCAAGAGCTGCCGAGCAGTTCCGGAAGGCGACAGGAAGAACATCTCGGAATATATTGGGAAGGGTACTGCCGTCGCGCTGAATCTCCAGGAGCGTCGTTGCCGTGGCGCCCGATCGCAGTCCTGCCATCCTGCCAATGCCGTAAGGCGGAAACGGGAAATGACCATGATAAGCCACAAATTGCCGCCGATCGCGCTAGCCGCGTCGACCATCGCTGCCCTTTGCGCTCTGGCCGCCCTGTTCGTTACGGAACAGCCGGCATTCTCACTCCAGAACAGCGATCAGCACACCGCGGTTCCATCAGATCGCCGGACGCAGGCAACCGCCCAGGACCAACAAGATCCGAGCAGCGAGGGCGATTCGATAAGCTCCTCCGCCATCCCCGCGAAAATTGTCCGCTATGCCCGCCGCGTTCTGGATCGCTACGACACGAACCGCGACGGCCGGCTCGATGAGGCGGAATGGCAAGCGATGAAAGGCGATCCCACGCACTGCGATCGTGACCGGGACGGTTTCATCAGCTTGGAAGAGCTGACCGACCACACCGCCTCGTACGGCCGCCAGCGAGAGATCCGGCTTCTGCCGCCCCAGCCCGGCGACCTGCTGGAAATGCCGCCGCTGCTGAATCCGGAAATGATCGAGATTTCTTCCGAGCGAGCGCCCGGCGCCGGTGAATCGGAGGTGCCGGACGACGATCCGGAAGCCGGCGAGAGCCTCTCCGGTCCGGCAACCGAGCCGCCGCCGTCCCGTCGCCGCGACACCAAATTCTACGTCCCTTCATCGCGGCTTCCCGCGGGATTGCCGGCCGCCTTCTCGAATCGCGACCGCGACGGCGACGGCCAACTGACGCTCGCCGAATTTGCCGCAAATGGAAGCAGGGCCGAACTGGACGACTTCGCCCGCCTCGATCGCAATGGCGATGGTGTCATCACGCCGTCGGAGTATTTGGGCCGCGCCGGTGTGCCCGGCACAAAAAGCCCCGCGCAGGCCCTGAGCCCCGCGAAGGCAACCGACGAGGAACCGTAAGTCGCCGTTCAATAATATGTTGGTCAATGATTGTAGGGTGGATTTCAATCCACCCCTTGTTTCCTGGGGCAGAGTAAGATGTGCTCCACACCGAGTTGCACAACTAATTCAGGAACGGCGTCTAAGCTAAGGCTCTCGGCAAGACCGTTCACCTGCCGCCGATCGCCATCAGGTGCGACACGGTCCGCAGGTACATCACGCCATCGGCAACCGCCGGTGTGCTGTTGCTCCGCTCACCAAGGTCAATGCGGCTGACAACCCGGAATTCGTCGTCCGCGGCGAGCACAACCAGTTCGCCCTCGCGCGAGATGCAATAGAGATGATCTCCGACCCGGACGGGAGAACCGAAGTAGTTGCCCCCGACCCGCTCCTTCCACAGTACCTTGCCGGTCGGGGCGTCGAGGCAGGTGACAATGCCCTGGTCGCCCCACAGGAAGACCAACGGATCCTTGCCAATCGGAGTGGGCACATAGGGCAGGGCGCCTTTCATCTCGTACGCCACCTCGGGCTCCGTCCCCTTCGACGGGTCGCCAGGGCGGACCGCGAACATCCGTTTGCCGACGCCACCCCCGCCGCACCCGGCGAAGATAAGCCCCGACGCAACCGCCGGCGAACCGACAACGCGGTAGGTCATTACGTCCAGCTCCCAGTTCACTTTCCCGGTGCCGGCATCGAGACTGCTGACGCCGTGTGCCCAACTCGACTGGATCAACTGCGCGGGGCCATCCTGGGAGCGATAGATCAGCGGCGTGGCATACGCCGTTTTCTCGGTCTTTCGCGGCGTCCGCCAACGGTCCTCGCCTGTCTTGGCGTCCAGGGCGAGCGTGAAACTCTCACCGTCTTGATCGTTCGGCAGAATGACGAGATCCTCAAACACGATGGGCGACGCGCCATAGCCGTGCTCGGCCACGAACGGACCGACTTCCCGCCGCCAGATTTCCTTTCCCGTCTGCTGATCGAGCGCGACAACATGGTAGTTTTGCGGCGTTGCCCAGACGAAGTAGAGTCGTGCCTCGTCGATCGCAGGAGTCGACGAAGCGTAGCAGTTGAACTTATGCTTCGGATGCGTGATCGATGGATACTCCCGCTGCCAGACCCGATCGCCGTTGCCGATCTCCAGGCAGTAGATCATCTGCGTAGCATCGTCCTCCGAAGCCGAAGTGATGAACACACGCTCGCCGCGAACCACGGGTGAGGAATAGCCGATGCCCGGCAATTCCACGCGCCACCGGTAATCCTCGGCGGTCCAAGTGACCGGAAACGCCGTTGCTTCACTGATCCCGGTACCGTTCGGGCCCCGGAACCGTGACCACGAGTCGTCCGCAGCGGCGCCAGGGGGAAGAATCAGCAGGAGGCCGAGTAATGGTAGACCGCGGACGAAAAATCTCATTTTGGGGGTTCCTGCGAAGCTGTGGGGTGGGCTATTGAGCGATTGTAGCGTCAGGCTGCCCTACGTGTCGAGCAACTTGCCGCCGTCGAGATCGCCCGAAATCTGCCCGGGCGCTGTAGACAGCCGGCCTGGCACTCGACTGTCCGGCAAATTCCCGTTGCCGTAACGACGCCCGCCGCCCTAAAATTGCCTCGCACCCAACTCCCGCCTCTCACCCCCTATGCACCGGAGAGCCAATGCCGGTCCGCAAATCGGCCGACGGGCTACTGATCATTGGTCATGGCACCCGCGACAAACAGGGCGTCGAGGGTTTCCTGGAAGTTGTCCGCCAGACTGCGGAACTGCTGCCCAATCACGACGTCCAGCCGGCATTTCTCGAACTTGCCTCACCGTCGATCGCGGAGGGCTTTCGGCACCTGGTGTCAAAGGGGGCCCGTCAAATCCGCGCAATGCCATTCCTGCTTTTTGCAGCAGGACACGTCCGCCACGATATCCCTCAGGCTTTAGCCGCAGTTCAAAGAGAACACCACGGCGTAAGAGTCGAACAGGTGGGGCACTTGGGCTGCCGGCCCGAGATCCTGGAGCTTTCCGCGCGCCGCTATCATGAGGCAACGGCCGGCTGGCCCCGAGCTGCCCGGGAGGAGACGTTTCTGGTTCTGGTGGGGCGAGGGAGCCGCGATCGACGCGCGACGGCGGAAATGCACAAATTTGCCGAGCTACGTAGACAGCGAATCCCGATAAGGGCCATGAGCGTCTGTTTCCTGGCCATGGAGCGTCCCGATCTCCAGGAGGCCCTCGCAGGGGCGGCCCAAAGCGGAGCGAAGCGAGTGGTCGTGCAACCCCACCTCCTTTTCTCAGGTTATCTAGTCGATCGATTGCGTCGAGAAGTTGATGGTGCCCGCCGGAGGTGGCCCCATATCGATTGGGACATTGTGAAGCCACTGGGACCGGATCGCCTTCTTGCTGAGGCGGGGGTGGCGGCATTGGGCGAAAGAAACGAGCCGGAGAACTTGTGCGGTTTGGCTGCCGTAGGGGAAGGAGAGTCAAGGGGCGGTAATCCTGGGGGTCGGCAGACCGGTCTTGTTCCCGGGTGGATTTCTGGGTAGGATACACCCGATCCGTACGTTTGTGGGTGTTAGGTATTTCCGTTAAACTTTCGCGGGTTTTGAGGTAGATCTGAATGGCTCATCCCAGTGTTTCGAGAAACCGTCGCCGGCTCGCCGGTGTGCTTCTGATGTTGTTCGTGGTGTCGGGCATCGGCCTTGCGGTTTGCGCAGCCCCGCTGACCCCCAGTGCCAACGACCGGCAGATCGCATTGACGGTCACGTCGCTCCTGAATCGAGAGCACCTTTCCAAGCACAAGCTCAATGATGAGATCTCCGAGCGGTGTTTTGAAATGTTCCTGAAAACACTCGATCCGATGAAGATCTACTTCTATCAGTCGGATATCGACGCCTTCGCGGCGAGGAAACAGGAGCTCGACGACGCCATTCGGCGTGGCGATGTGAAGTTTGCCTACGACGTTTTCTCCGTCTTCCTGCGAAGGGTCGACGAGCGCGTCAGTCTGATCGACGAACTCCTGGCGGCGAAGCACGACTTCACGGCCGACGAGCAGATGCTTATCGACCGCGACAGCCTGCAATACCCCACGAACGAAGCCGAAGCCCGGGAGCGGTGGCGCAAGCGAATCAAATACGATCTGTTGTTGTTGAAGGTGGACGAAACCGAGGGCCAGGAGGCGATCGACAAACTCTCGCGCCGGTATCACAGCTTTGCGAAGCGGATGCATCAGACTGACGACGAAGATTTGCTGGAGATGTATCTTACGGCGATGACGACCTCGTTCGATCCCCATACGACCTATATGGCCCCGAGTACGCTGGAGAACTTCGCCATCGCAATGCGGCTGGAGCTGGAAGGAATCGGGGCGGCGCTGCAGGCGGAAGACGGATATACGGTCGTCAAGGAAATCATCCCCGGCGGGGCCGCGAGCAAGGACGGCCGGCTGAAACCGGGCGACAAGATCGTCGGTGTCGGCCAGGGCGCTAATGGCGAAATCGAGGACGTAGTCGAACTGAAACTCGGCGACGTGGTCAAGCTCATCCGGGGCAAGAAAGACACCCTGGTACGGCTCCAGGTCGTGCCGGCCGAGAGCAAGGACCGCAAAATCATTGAGATCACGCGGGCCAAGATCGAATTGAAGGACAAGGAAGCCCGCGCACAGGTCTTCGACGCGGGCAACGGGCCGGACGGGAAGCCGTACAAAGTCGGAGTCATCGACCTGCCGAGCTTCTATATGGACATGGACGGTGCCAAGTTCGGCCTGCCCAACTTCAAGAGCACCACGCGCGACGTCCGCCGCATCCTCGAACGGTTCACCGAGCAGGGTGTCGACGCCGTCGTGCTCGATCTTCGCCGCAACGGCGGCGGCTCGCTCCAGGAGGCCATCAATCTGACCGGCCTGTTCATCGATCGGGGCCCGGTTGTTCAGGTCAAGGATTACGACGGTCGCATCACTCCCTACAACGACGTCGACGGTGGGATGCCCTGGGAGGGCCCGCTGGTCGTGCTCATCAGCAAGTTCAGCGCAAGCGCCAGCGAAATCCTTGCCGGTGCGATCCAGGACTACGGCCGCGGGCTGATCGTCGGCGATCATGCAACGCACGGCAAGGGCACGGTCCAGAGCCTGAGAGACCTTAGGGAGGAGATCTTCGGGGCGAACCTCTTCCGTCTCCGCAACATCGAGCCGCTGGGTGCCTTGAAGATCACGATGCAGCAGTTTTACCGTCCCAGCGGTGCAAGTACGCAGAACCGGGGCGTTGTTTCCGACGTGGAACTCCCGTCGCTCACGACCCATCTCGACGTTGGCGAAAAGGATCTGGATTATCCGGTTGCTTTCGACCAGGTCGAGCCGATGAGATATCCCAAGCTCGGCTACGTCAATGAGGCGATTGTCGACCACCTGAAGCGTCTGTCGGACCAGCGGCAGCAAAGCTCCGAGGATTTCCAAAAGGTGCTTGCCAATATCACCCGCTACAACGAGCAGAAGGACCGCAAGTTCGTCACGCTCAATGAAGCCAAGTTCCTGGAAGAGCGGGCGGAGTTGAACGCCGACAAGGAGCAGGAAAAGACGATCGAGGAACTGAACGAGTCGGGCGGCCTGGAGATCAAGCGGGATTATTACCTCGACGAGGCCCTCGCCGTCACCGCCGACTATCTCAGCCAACTCCGCGCAGCACCGGCAGGCCAGGCGGTCCAGGTGCAGCCCCGGACCGCAGCGGGCACCAACTGAGAGCCTGTCCGAAAACCCTCGGGGACTGGCTCCAAGCTGGTCCTATGCAAGACCCACAGATTATGCGTCGTGGCGAGGTGCCCGTCTCCGTTTTGTTAGGGCTTCTAAAAGCTAAGCTAAGACTAAGAAGCGCGGCTGGCAGGAGAAATAATGATGGAGACCACCATGGGACGCGTTCTGGCGGAAGTGACGGTCGAGAACTTGGGCGACCTTGTCGAAGTTGAGCGAGGGTCGCGTTCGCCAGCCGACGTTCGTCGAACCACCGTTGCTGACGCACTGGTCGATACGGGAGCAACGACCCTTGCCTTGCCGAGCCGCCTTATCCGCGAGCTTGGCTTGAAAAAAGTCTACGAAAAACGTGCAAAATCGACGCGCGGCGTTGGACCTGTTTCCGTCTATGAGGCAGTTCGATTGACCATTGCGGAACGCTTCTGTTCCGTGGACGTAATGGAAGTTCCGGACGACGTGCCGGTTCTCGTCGGCCAGATACCCCTGGAAATGCTCGATCTGGTCGTCGATCTACCGGGCCGCCGTCTCACGGGCAATCCGGCTCACAACGGCGAGCACATCCTGGAGCTCTTCTAGGTTCTAGAACAGCCGCGTCAGTTCGTCGCTGGCAAACGTCGGAAGCTCTCGCGACGCTCCGTTGGCCGAGCAGATCCGCCGTCCCTGACTGGCCGGAACGATCTCGCCGACCGCGGCCGCCGCAATGCCTCGTGAATCCAGCCGCTCGATGATCGCCTCCGCCTGATCCTGGTCTGCCGCGATCAAAAGCGATCCGGATGCAATCAACCCCCAAGGATCGAGTCCGAAATGCCGGCAGATCCGCTCGCACTCCGGCATGAGGGGCATGCGATCCTCCTCGATCCTAAGGCCCACCCCCGATGCCTCGGCCAACTCCCAGAGCCCTGTCGCGACGCCGCCCTCGGTCGGGTCGTGCAGGGCATGCACTCCGCCGGCCCCCATCGCCACGCGTGCGTCCTCGACCACGCTGATCCCCGGCTCCCGAATCAAGTTGGCCAGCCGGTCCAGTTCTGCTTCCGAGAAGATGCCGCCCAACTCCTTTCGCTTCTCACGGGCGATGATCGCGGTCCCCTCGATCGCGTAGCCCTTGGTGAGAATGACCGCATCGCCGGCGCGCGCACCGGCGGAGGTCAAATAGCAGTTCGGATCCGCCTCGCCCAGCAGATGGCCGACCACGATCGGTTGGGCCAGACCGTGCGTAACCTCGGTGTGCCCGCCGCAGAAGGCGATTCCCAAGTCCCGGCAAGCCCCGGAGATCTGGGCAAAAATTCTCTCGACCATCTCCGGCGTCGTGCCTTCGGCGGGCAACAGCACGGCTGCGAGAAACCACCGCGGACAGGCCCCGCAGCAGGCCACGTCGTTCGCGTTGACGTGCACCGCGTACCAGCCGATCTCATCCGCCGTGAAGGTGATCGGATCGGTTTTCGCCACCAAGAGCCGATCCCCCATGTCGACCACCGCTGCATCCCGCCCGATTCCCGGCCCGACCAGCACGCGCCCGCCCGACGACGTGTATTTCGCCAACAGTCTGCTCAGCAAGTCCGGGGGGAGCTTGCCGACCGGCAGGGGCGAGTTGGTCGATTCCGTATTCGTCATCGCTTGGCTTGCACTTCGTACGCGTACAGGATGTCTCCATGGCGGATGAAGAGCCTGCCGCCGCAGACGACCGGATGGGCCCACGTCGGGCCTTCGCCCCCGGAAGGAAGCTTGAATTCGCTGACCACTCGGTGCGCGTTTGGAGTAGCCTCCACCAGCCCCACATCGCGCCGCTCGCTCATGGTGTACAGCATTCCGTCGGCGTATGTGAGCGAGCCCTTGCCAACGCCCCGCTCGGCATACCTTTTCTTGCCGGTCTTCCAGTCCAGGCAGATCCACTGCCCGCGATTGGCGCTGTGCGATGCACCGTACAGATATCCGTCGACCAGCACCACACCGCCGTGGTGGTTGTCGAGTTCTTTCGATTCCCAGACCTGCTCGACGCTCGCTTTCTGCCCATCGACATGGACTTTCAGCAGTTCCGAGCCGCTGCCGTACCCGGTGCTGAAAAAGACATGGCCGTCGAGGCACAGCGGCATCATGGCATTGACGTCGTACTCCGTTTCATGCCCGTGCCGCCAGAGCAAATCCCCGTTGTCGGCATTGACTCCGATCACCGCCTTGGCGTTCATCGTCACGATCATTCGCAGGCCGCCGTATTCGGCCAGTGCCGGGGAGCTGTATCCGGCCAGATCGCCGGTCGATCTTGCTTTCCAGACAGTCTCGCCGGTCTGCTTGTCGAGAGCCACGACACTTACGTTGGGCCCCCCGGGACAGCAGATCACACGATCGCCGTCGATCAGGACCGACTCGGCAAGCGCCCACTGGATGTTCTTTCCGCCGAACTTGTCGAGGATGTTGACACTCCAGATCTTCTTTCCGCTCGCGGCGTCCAGGCAGATGACCTCGCCCAGCGGGCTTTCGTGGTAGACGCGGCTTCCGTCGACCGTGGGAGTCCCGCGCGTGCCTTCGTAGGACTTGGTCCATGCCGGGCCGTTCTCCGCCCGCCACACAGTGCAGCCGTCCATGTCGAGCGCCGTTACGACGGTCTTCTCGCCGATATTCCCGTCCGTATAGATCCGCCCCTCCGCAATCGTTACGCTTGCATAGCCCATTCCAATCCCCGAGGCCTTCCACACCAGGGGAGGTCCGTCGTCAGGCCACTTCTTCATCAGCCCGGTGTCGCGAGAGAGATTTCGGCCTTCCGGGCCGTGGAAACGCGGCCAGAAGCAGGGGCCGGAGGACGATGGAGCAGTTGCCGACTCCGCGGGCGCCGAAGACGCCTGCGCATGGGATGCCGAAACACCTGTCGCCAGTTCCTGCTGCGGGTGGGATCTCTCCGGCGAATTCGCCGATGGCGATTCATTCATGCAGCCCGACGTCGCAAGCGCTGCAATGGTGACCAGATTCGACCAGACAATCTTGACGGCAGTTGCTCTCACGGGCTCATCTCTCCGGGCTGTGGGTTTACGGGCGCCGTGCGGGCAGGCTTTCAAGGGGGGGCGGCCCCTGTGGGGCTCAACCAGGCACAGGATGCCCTCCTGTCGAACCAAGTCCGGCCTGCGAAGCATGGCGGCATGTACTCGGATTATATGCCGGATGGCCAATCCGCGGAAACGACCGCCGGCTTGCCTTGAACCCATTGACGGCCTCCCACCGCCGGGCCGTCCGGGAGCTGAGAGAGGTTCTGAAACCGGCTCTAGAAACCGCGGAAGCCGCGGTATGGGTGAGAAGGATGCAGGTTCGGCCACGCGGATTTCGCCGGCTTCGCCGTATGAGGAGCGGGCACCGGATGATCCTCGGCGGGCTTTTGGGGGCCTCGCCAGAAGAGATGGCCCAGCGGTCCGGCCAGCAACGACGGCAGGAAAACCAGATTGCCGACCGCCGAAGCCGTCAACATGGCCAACATCAGGTATCCGAACCGCTGTGTGGGCACAAACGAACTGAACGCGAACGCGAACAATCCCAGACCGATGACTGCCCAACTCTGGTAAATCGCTCGCGCGCAATCCTCGTAGGCAAACATGATCGCCCCCCGCCGATCCATGCCCCGCTGTTCGCCGTGCCGGCACCACAGCATGAAATGGATGGCGTCGTCCACGGTCACTCCCAAGGCCACCGCAGGCGTCATGACCGTGCCGACGTCCACCACGACCCCCCACAACCCCATCGCGCCGAAAATAATGGCGATCGGGAAAATGCTCGGGACTATCAGGAGCAAACCGGCCGACCAGTTCCGCATCAGGAGCACCATGGCGATGCCGATGAGGATCAGATCGCCGACAAAGCCCAGGATCAGCCCGTCCAGCAGCGAATGCTGAGCCTTGTAGATCAGGGGGACGAGCCCGGTGTACGTTGCAACGAGTCCCTCGACCCCTTGGCTTCGGTGTTCGTCGAGGAGCGGCTCGACGGCCCTCTTCAATTCGTCGACAAACCGGCCGTAATCGACGTCGCTCAAGGCGTTCACCCGGGCGCTCACCCGCCAAAGAGTCTCGCCCCCGTCGACCTGGAAAAAATCGCTCAGTTTGTCGCGGTGGCGATTGAGTTGAACAATCCAAGTCCGCCGCTCGATGAAACCGGCGCGCCGGGGCAAGTCGCGGATAAACGTCGGTGCCGCCAGGGCGCTTCCCACCTGGTCCAACGTCGCAAGCCGGTCGCGGACCTGCGCAACCAACTCGATCTGGTCGAGCATGTCCAGCGAGCACTTCTCGGTGTCCACCCGCAGGACCACCTCCATCGGCACCAGCGGCCCCAGATTCTCCTCGAGCCATGCGTAGTCGTGGAGGAGTCGTGCCTCGGGCGAAAAGAGCCGCATCAGCTTCACCGACGTCTCGACCTTGGTCGCGCCGTAAGCGCCGATGGCGAGCAGAACCAGGCAGCCGGCGGTTACCCATCCGTTGTGGCGGATGATGAACTCGCCTACGCCGCGCCAGCGAGGCGACTGCCCCGGATCCAGCCTCCGCGAGTCGCCGCCGTCGTCGACCAGTCCGGCCAGCGGCCAGAACTGCAGCAAGGCCGGCATGTAGAAGCAGAGCAACACGAGACTCGCCACGACGCCGAAGGCCGAGTAGACGCCGAACATTTTGATCGGCACCAACTCGCTGATCCCCAGCGAGGCGAGCCCCACCGCCGTCGTACCCGTGGCCAGGGCCAGCGGGAGCCAGGCATTGGCCACGGCCCGATCCGGTGCGCCTACAATCCCGTGTTCGCGTATGGCATCGCGGTAGTAGTTCGCCAAATGAATTGCCCCCGAGGTCGCCGCCACATACACCAGCGACGGCATCGTCAAGAGGATGGCGTTCATCTTGGCCCCGGAAAAATGGACGATCGCCATTCCCAGGCCGGCGCTGAAAAGGGCCGTCGTGAACACCATCGCGGTCAGCGTCCAACTCCGCAGGCACCACCACGACAACACCAGCCCGACCACCCCCGATACTCCCGCGAGCTTTAGGAGCGTCCGCTCACCCTCCTGATCGATTGCCACGTTATCCACGGGCGGGCCGCCCAGATGCAGTTCGTCACGCGCGATCGCACACTCGGTCTCCGCCACGTGGTAGACCCGTTCGACCACCGCGTGGAGGAACTTCTGCCGGGGGTGTTTGCCCTCGGCAACCTCTCGCTCCCACTCCGACTCGGCCTCCGGCCGCACGGTGAGGACCAAACAGGTCTGGTTCCCATCGCGGCCGATCACGAAGCCCTTCAATCGTTCAATGGCTGCCTGCCGATCGACTCCCTGCTCGACGAGCACGTCCAGCAGGCGGCGTCCCGTCGTCGCCGTGCTGAAAAACCGCGGTTTGTCGTCCCGCTCCAGGTCGCTTTCCGGCGGCAGCAACTTCCTGGCCAACAACTCAAGTGCCGGACTGTCGAGCGTACAATCTTCCCAGCTTGCCAGGATGAACATGTCGCTCTCGAAGTGAGACCGGTACCAGTGGAAAGTGGCGGTCTCCTCATACGCGCTTGGCAGCCAACTCTTTACGTCGTTCTTGTTGCTCCAGAGGGCCCGGCGCGTCCCGACGAGAAAAAAGGGCGACAAGAAAGCGACGACCAGAAGGACGCGGAAGGCGTTGCGGGCGAAGAATGCGGGTGGGGCAGAATGGGACGTTTTCATCAACAGATCGTACGGGGTAGCTAATCGCTGGCGGGAAACGGGGCGCGACAAGCTGCCGCAGTCTGCTTATCGTCAAGAACGGCACTATCGGATTGTCATTTGTCCTTGGTCATTCGCCATTTGTCGTTGGCGGAAGTTGGGAACGGACGGCCTCAAGTCGCCAGAACAGGGGGAGATTGCGGAGCGTCAGCCGGGGAAAAACGTCTATCACCCTGGGTCGAAGCTACTCGCTCGTCGGATGATAGTGCACCGAAACACGTCGCACATACTCGAGGTGTTCGTGCAGGCAATCTTCGACGCGACTGGCGATCTCGTCACCGGCGGTGACCGAAAGCGCCCCGTCGACGCCGATAATCACCTCCACCAGCAAGTAGATCCCGATGCGGTGGACATGGACCTCCTCGACCACTTCCACGCCCGGTACCTGCGCGACGAGTTCGCGGACGCGCCGGAAGGTCGACTCGCCGGCTAGGATATCCATCAGGTCGGTCGACGAGTCGCGTAGGATGCCGATCCCCGTGTAGAGAATCACCAGCGCCACCAGCGCCGCTGCCAAGGGGTCGAACCACGGGTAACCGGCGCGGCCGAGAACGATGCCCAGCGCAGCGGCGGTGATCGAAAAGATGTCGTTGCGGTGGTCCGCGGCGAGCGCCTGGACAGCGAGGCTCCCGGTCTTCCGGCCGATCTCCCGGGTGAAAACGACGAGCACGATCTTCAGGACGATTGTAAACAGCGCCACCCACAAGGCCAGCTCGCCCGCACCTCCGAAGCTGCTCTCGCCCGAGATCAGCTCATACACGTTGTTGACCGCCGTCCAGAAGATTGCCACGGCCGTGGTAATGACGAAAGCGCCGACGATCAGCGCGGCGATGCTCTCGAGTTGACGATGACCGTAGGGGTGTTCCCGGTCGGGCGGCAGCCGTGCCTGGCCCATGAAGATTCGGACCACGACGAGGTAAGCCACGTCGGACGTGGAGTTGATCCCATCGGCCAAGAGCGCAGGCGAATGGCCGAATATGCCGACCACCGTTTTAAGCACAGCCAGCAAACCGTTGGCGCCCAGCCCTAAATTGACGGCCAGGAGATTCTGCCGGTCTTTCGTTTCGAGCGTCATTGCGGAAACCTGGCGGAGTTCAAGGGTGGCGCTTGGCGCCGTATCCCGTTGTTATACCCGGGTTCCGCCAAGAAACCAGTCGCGCTCGCAATCGTTCTCAAACTGGAAACGCCACCGCCGACTACGCGTCGGCGGGACCTGCCTGCGGTAAGTCTTTGCGAAGCTACTCGTTGAGCCTGAGCAGGACGAACCTGGCGATTCCCTCGGCCGTTCGGATGCGGAGCCGTACGCCTCGCTTCAGATCCGCTTTGTCCATCGCGGAGTTGAGGCCTTCAAGATCGCTGATCCCCTGCCCCGACACTTGCGTGATGATATCTCCTTCGGAGATCCCTTCCGCGGCGGCAACGCTCCGCGGCCGCACTTCGAGAACGACGACCCCTTTGGAGAATTCCATGTCTTGCTGATCGGCAAACTGGGGAGTCATCGTCCTCAGTTGTTCCAGCCCGAGCTTCTGAAGCGCCTCGCCGACCTCCTTTTTCGGCTCTTCCTCGGGCTCCTCGCGCTGGTCTTCGCGAGCGTCTTGCCCGCCCATGATGCCGCCCTGGGGCAATTCGACGAGCTCCACGTTGAAGGTTGTCTTCTTTCCATCGCGCAGCGCCTGCACGCGGATTCCGGTGCCCGGAGGCGTTGCTGCAATGGCACGGCGCAACTCCGCTGCGGATTGAACTTCGCGGCCTTCGATCTGGAGGATCACATCGCCGCCCTTCAGCCCCGCTTTCTCGGCGGGACTTCCGGCGATCACGTCTTCGACCAGCACTCCGTTTTTCGCCCCGAAGCTCTCCAAGAGTTCCCGGTCGTCGCTGATGAAGGCGCCGAGATAGCCTCGCTGCACTTTCCCGGTGCGGATCAACTGTTCGACGACGTCTTGAATCATGTCCGCAGGGATGGCAAACCCGATACCCGAAAACGAACCGCTCCGGGTGGCAATCGCCGTACTCATTCCAACAACGTTCCCGCGAACATTGACCAGCGGGCCGCCGGAATTCCCGGGGTTGATTGCCGCATCGGTCTGGATGAAGCTCTCGTACCCGCCGGGCCCGAGGATTCCGACCCGGCGGTTCGTTGCGGAAACGATGCCCTGGCTGACCGAGAAGGCGTACTCAAAGGGCGCACCAATCGCCAGGACGATGTCGCCCGGCTCCACCGCCTCCCGGGCGAGCTTGGCGGGGGTCAGGCCCTTCTTTTCGACCTTGAGCACGGCAATATCGGTGTTCGGATCCGAACCCACGAGCGTCGCCTTGGCTTCCGATTCGTCGAGGAAACGGACGACGATCGTGTCGGCGTCTTCCACGACGTGATTGTTGGTCACGACATGGCCGTCCTTATCGTAGATCCATCCGCTAGCCTCCCCGATTCTCTGGGGCAGATCGTACTGCTCGAAGCCCCGTGGCCTCCGGCTGCGGGGGCTTCTTGGTTCTTCATCTTCCTGTCCGTCTCGCCCGGGAGACCGCGGATCGAAAGGGGCGCCGCGAAACTCCTCACCGAAAAAGCGACGGAAGAACTCCTCAGGATCCATCTGTCCGCCGTCGAATCCGCGCTCCCCGAGTGCGCCTCTTCGCCGGCGGCTTTCCGCCGATATTTGAACGACGCTCGGACGGGCGACCTTTGCCACCTCGCGAAACGCTGCGCTCAGTTCCGCCAACCGTTGGCTGGCTTCCTCAGGGTCGATCTGGACTCGCGGCGGTTCCTCGGCACCTCGCTTCTGCTGGGCAAGCGCCGTCGAACCGGTTGTGGCAATCATGGCAGCCGCCAGGCTCCACCCGACAAGACGTTTCCGTATCGTGAGAAGTGTTGGCATGGATCATCTCCTTCGCTTGTGGCGTTACCGCGCGGTTCCGTTCCGGTGCGGGGCGCGGCTGGATCACGAAACTTGAGCACGTGCCGCACCGGGGCACGCGCGCTTCCAGTGTATGCGTGTTGTTCCCCCTGCCAATCGGAAAAAGGCCGGGCGGGTAAACCTCCCCAGCCCCAAGCCTCTGTCATCGAGGGATGTCTCTTGGCACAACGGGCGGGGCGGCGCCGGCCGCCCGATGGTAGCTCTCTCCGGCCTTGGCGGCGCGCTACGGCTCGGTTGCCTCCTTCTCAAGCGACGCCGTATAAACAAAGAGGTAATGCTTTACGCCGTCCTCCAGTGAGCGGAACGTGACCGATTTGTCGCAAACGATTCCTTCAATATCGTAGTTGTGAGCCACGATCCGCGCGCCGGGCTTGAGCTTCATCAACTGCGGAATAAGCCGCTTGTTCATGCTCGGCAGAAGGTACAGCATGATCACGTCGGCTTTGCTCAGATCGAGGGTGAAGATGTCCTCCTGCTTCACTTCGACGAGGTCCCCGACGCGGTGCTTTTCAATGTTCACCAGCGCTTCCTCGATCCGCTGCGGGTCGATATCGTAGCCGATGCCGTGGCAGCCGAAGCGATCGGCCGCGGCCACGACGATCCGGCCGTCGCCGCAGCCGAGATCGTAGACAACCTCGCTTGCTTCAATGTTTGCCAGGTCGAGCATTTTGTCGATCACGTCGTAAGGCGTGCCCACGTAGACGCAGTCCGGTCCGCGGGCCGGCTTCGCGGCCTTTTTCGATGCGACGGCGGTGTCTTGGCCAGGCGCGGCCGGTACGAGCATAAGAACGGCAAGCACGGGTACGAAAAAGTCAAGTCGTTTCATGAGCAGACCTCTAACAGAGCGGTTGTGCCTCGACGAAATTCCCGGAACACTTCATGGGCGGAGCCTCAGCGGAAGATGGCCAGACCCGGCATTTGATTTTTGAACTGCTTCGCTTCCTGAGGCGTGGCGGGGCAGTTCTTCAGCCGCAGGATCCGCAGGTTGGCCAGCGGGCGCAAATGCTCGAGGGAGTCGCCGGTGATTTGGCAGCCGTTAAGATTCAGGACCCGAAGTTCGGCAAGCCCGGAAAGGTGCGACAAGCTCGAACCGGTGATGTCGGAGTTCTGCAGGGCGACCGTCTCAAGGCTCATAAGCGGCTGAAGGTAAACTAACGCGGCGCCGCTCAGCTTGCAGCCGCCGAGGTTCAAGACTCGCAGTCGGCTCATGTCTTTGAGATGCTCCAGTCCCGGGCCTTTCACTTGCGTGTCTTCCAGGGCAAGCGCTTCCAGTTCGGTGAGCTTTGCCAGATGGGCCAATCCGTCGTCGGTCACGGCGACGCCTCGCAGATAGATGCGGCGCAGGCGAGGCAGTTGGGACAGGTTGGCCAGCCCCCGATCCGTTACGGGAGCACTGGTAACCTTAATCCACTCGAGATTAGGCAACCCCCGGAGGTGGGCCAGTACGGCGTCGGTAATTTTTTGGCCACGCATCTCGACGCTCAGGACGACACCTCGGTGGTTCTTCACCACATCGGCCGACACCGCTTCGAGAGCAGCGACCGCTTGGGGGGAATCCGCCCGACCTGACTGCGGGGATGGCGCCGCCTCCGCGACGGCAGGACGACAAAGGGGGCACAGGGCGGCGCCCGCCACGGCAACGGTCAAGGCAAACTGGAATAGGAACTTCATGGCTGTCCTCGCGACCGAAAATAAGTAAGTCGATGCCGCTATTCTAATCTCGCGCAATTCCGGTCGACAACTGGCCGGCATCGTTCGCCGACACTGCCGTGGCCGAAAGAAATTTTCCGCTATTCCGTCAACTTTTTCATGACCCGGTCAAACAGCTCGATGCATTCGGCCATCTCCGGCATGTTGTCGAGGAAATCGTAGGAATACTCCAGGCCGATGAGCGTGGGCCGGACGCCGAGCCGCTTCAGTTCGAAGAGCATCTTTTCGAAGTCCGCCTTGCCCGTGCCCCAGGGAACGGCGTGGCCCTTCGACGAACGCTCGTTCAGGTCGTGAGGCTGGATCGTGATCAGCCGATCGCCCAACGTCCGGATTCCTTCCACCGGATCGATCCCGGATCGGATCCAATAGCCGGTATCCGGGCAAGCGCCGACTCGTTTGCTCCGGCCCCGGCAGACTTCAAGAACCCCTTGCGGCTCCCAGTAGATCGGCGATTGATCGCGGCCGTGGTTGTGGATGGCGAGATTGATCTTGTATTCGTCGCAGAATCGCTCGATGGTGTCGAGCGATTCTGCGGGCGGTTCCGAGATAAAAGTCTCGATTCCCATTTTGCGGCCGAACTCAAAGACCTTGCGGCATCCCTCCTCGTCGCCGGGGATCGATGCGTAGAAGCACGTCGGCATCCGAATCCCGGCATCGTCCATCTCCAGACGTATCTGCTGCAGCTCTTCGTCGGAAAGGTTGCAGTCGAAGTTCTTGGGGATCTCGTCGCTGACCTTCTGGAAGCTCAGCCCGCCGAGGTAGTTCAGCCCGAGCTGCCGCGTCTTGCCGATCGTCTCAAACAGCGTGAACTTGTGCAGGCCCCACGCCGTCAGGCCGAGACGCCAGCCCAGCTTCTCCCGGGCAGCGACGGCGGGAGTGAGCCGGTTGCTCGGGGTCGTGGTGCCGTCCATATCCCCCATGATGAACTGGATGGCACCCAGGTAGAACCGGAGGATCTTGGGATCCATGAAGTCGGTCGGGCTATGGCCGATGGTCGAGTAGACGACGCGGCCCCGGCCGTAGTTTCGCGTCCATGCAAGGGCATAGTCCTCGTCGGCGCGCTCGACGCCCGGTTTCGTGCCCTTCGGAGGAAGCTCCGTACGGGCCGCATCGATGCTGAACAGCACATGCACCCGGTCGCGGCTGTAAGGGCCGCGGACCCGGAAGAACTCGCTGACGTGCTCGAAGCCCTTTCCTTCGAACGGCCGGTTGAGCGGATGATCGGGCGAGTCGAGCTTGATGCAGACCCGTTCGTCCTGGGCCAGATGCGCGGCGCCGCGCCCGCCGAGCATCCGCCCGAACTCGGGCCAGGTCTCTCGCGCGCCCTGCCGGAAATCGGTGAAGGCGACAGTCGTGCCGTGGATGCCCAAAAGGCCGCCGCCGGCGAGAACGAATTCCAAGAGGTTTTGGCGGAGAACCGGGTCGGTGAAGAGATTGCCGACCGTGTTATTCAAGCAGACGGCGTCGAACGGTTCGAGATGGTCTTTCTGAAAGACGGAAGGATCTCGGGAGACGACCGTCGTGAATGCCCCCGTCTTCTCACCCATCCGCGTGAAGGCGTAATTCGCATAGGGAATGGACCCGTGCCCGCCGTAATCGACGTTGCCGTCGTAGATCAGGAGTCTGCGAGGCTCGCCGGCCACGGCGGGAGCCGCGGCAGGAAGGACGGCCTCGAGACGGGCCTTCTCCTCGGATGAAAGCTCGCGATTCGGTCCCTGGGCCGCTGCGGTGGCAATCCACGCGACCAGGGACCCGGCGATGACGAGAACAGAAAGCATTCTTCGCATGGATTGCTCCTCTTATCTTCTTGCTTTCAAGGAATGCTTCTCCAACGGGTCAGACGCGCGTCGCGTTTTCACGCTCTCGTCTGCCTGCAAGTCGGCAGCCACGCCTTCGGCCGCGCGCCACACTCGCAAGAGGTTGCCGCCCCAGATCGCGGCGATTTGGCTTTCCTCGTAGCCCCGGCGGACCAACTCCACGGTCACGTGGAGCGAGTCGGCATGGTTCTGGAAGCCGGAAAGCGAGGCCCCTCCATCGAAATCGCTGCCGATCCCTACGTGCTCGCCGCCCGCGACGCGAACGGCATGGTCGATGTGGTCGACGAAGTCTCGCACATCGACGGTCTCTCGACCGGACGAAACCCGCTTGAGAAACGGTCCATAGGCTACGATCTGAATCACGCCGCCATCGGCCGCCAGAGCCCGGAGCTGGTTGTCGTCCAGATTGCGCGGGTGATCGTTCAGCGCCCGGCAGCCGCTGTGCGAGGCGATGACCGGGGCCTTGGAGATCTTTACGGCATCGTAGAACGTTTGCGGCGAGACATGCGAAACGTCGATCATCATGCCCAGGCGGTTCATCTCCGCCACGACCTTCCTGCCAAAGCAGCTCAGCCCACCGTGCTCAATGAGTTGGTCCTTCAGTCGGGTGCTGGGCCTGCAAGAGTCGCAGATCTGGTTGTGGCCGTTGTGGCTGAGCGTCATGTAGCGAGCCCCCAGGCGATAGAACTTCGCCAGCCGGCCAAGGTCCTCGCCGAGCGGATAGCCGTTCTCCACGCCGATCATGATGGCCTTCTTGCCGCTTGTCACGATCTTCTCGACCTGGTCGGCCGATTCGGCCAACGCACAGCGATCCGGGTACATCGATTCCGTCAGCCGGCGGATGGCGTCGAACTTGCCCATTGCGGCCGCGTACGCCGAGCGGTAGCCCGCGGCATCGCGGCTGCCCTGCTCGACGTAGACGGCCAGGAATACACCGTCGATGCCGCCGCGGGCCATCTTTACCAGGTCGCAACGAAGCTTCGGGTGATCGACGCCCGGATCGAGTTCCTGGGTCGCATAATGCGAGCCGGCAATGTCGACGTGGCTGTCGAGCGTGAGCACGCGCTGGTGGATCGCACGGGCCCGCTCGACCAACGCCTCCTCGCCGCTATCCGCGCGGCAGACGAGGGATATGCTCCAGAATAGCAATACGGCCGGAGGGCGGAATCGCGAGATCGGCATGACGTGCATGAAGAACTCGAAGGAGTAGATCACTGAGACGCGAGTTCATTTTGGTGCGTTGTGAGCGATTCGTCAATCGCCCGGTTCACCTCGACCGCATGGCATCCGGCCCGGTCGGATTTCTTGGCCGCGGCCTTGACCCGCCAGAACTAATCTGGCAGTATTACCAAGGTAGTTGTACGAGGAGCACCCAATCGATGCCCGGCAAACGAAGCCACCGCCTGGGAGAACTTCAGTTTCGCATCCTTAAAGTCCTCTGGGATCATCCTAAGGCCACCGTGGCGGAGGTTCTCGAGGAGTTGGACGGCGGTCTTGCCTATACCACCGTAGCCACCATGCTGCGAAAGATGGAAGGACGGGGACTGGTCCGGCACGAGGAGCAGGGACGGAAGTTCCTTTACGAGGCGGTCGTTTCCGCGGAGGATGTGACCCGGAGCATGGCGGACGATCTTGTGGACCGCCTTTTCGGTGGCAGTCTGGCTCGGGCGATGAGCCACCTGCTCGAAACCCGCGAGGTCAGCCACCAGGAACTGGTTCGGTTGGAACGCCTCATCCGCGAGCGAAAGCGACGGCCATGATGCACCCTGCTGCCATGAGCGTCTGGGAAGGGGGCTTTGCCCTGGCCGCCGGCGCGGCGGTAATCGTCGCGGCGGGCGCTGCTGTTGGCGGCCAGGACGGCGCTGCCGCTTTTGTTGCTGATCTTGGCCGTCTGTTCAACAACCTGGGCCCGTCCTCAGACGGACCCGCATCGAGGAGGCATTGCCATGCGAGAGTTGATGCATGCGTCGTGGAGACATTCATGGGCGGCGGTCATCATCGCGGCGCTGGCCGCCCCCGTCGTCGGCGACGCCGTCGCGGATGGTCCCCCGCGAGACGAACCCGCGGCGGAACACAGCGAGCGCGGCGGAGATGAAGCGGCAACGCGCGAGGCTGACCCGTCCCGTGACCATCCCGAGGCTCGCCACCGGGATCGCCCGCGCGAGGAGGCTCGGGAAGGCGATCGTGAACATCCGGAGGCCCGCGAGGGCGACCGCAGACAACAACGGCGGGAGATGGCCGAGCAGCGCAATCGTCTGCTGCCTCGAGCGATCGAACCAGCGGAAAGGCTCGAGTGGGCGCGGGAGCAGGCTCGCCTCGCACTGGAAGCGGCCGAACGGCGCGTGCAGCAGTTGCGAGAGCAAGGCGCGGAAGAGGCGCTGCGCAAAGGGCTCGAGGGATTGGAAAGTGCCAAACAGCGATTGCGGGAGCTGGACCAGTCGATCCGGCGCTTCGGCGAAGAGCGTGAAAGGCGCATGCCGGATCGCGAAGGCCCGCCACCCGACGTCCAGCGCCGCATGGAGCACCTCCGCATTGCCGTCGAGAACCTTCACGCAGCCGGCCTGCACGACGTGGCGGAGCGACTGATGCGCGAATTGGAACCCAAAGTCCGCGGCATGGCCGACGAGCCTCCGCCGCCGGAATTCCGGCGCCCGCCGGCGCCCGAGCAATTCCGGGGTGCCGTTGAGGATCTGAATCGGCAGCTCGACGAGATGCGTCGCAAGATGGACGAGATGCGACAGCACCTCGAGCGGCTCACCGACGAGGTGCATCGGCGGGATCGTTGACAGTTTCTCCCGACCGGCGCATTCTTAGAACCTCTGTTAGAATGAGGGGAGGTAGAGCAGGCACCCCTGTAAAGGTCCTAAGGTCTTGCGAATTCGTCGTTTAAACGCAGTGCCCAACGGGCCGCGCGTCGGGCCAGGGGCGGTGGCGGTCTCGGTCCC
>JAXGMN010000094.1:0-26715 GCA_040768665.1 Thermoguttaceae bacterium | reverse complement strand
CCGCACGCGTTGCGCGACGCCGCCGTCCGCATCGCGGTCCGCTCGATCCGCGAGTTCCGTATCTGCAGATGTGCGGAGAGGCTCAGGCGGAAACCACTCCCGGATCCGGTAGCAGTCCGCAGGTACTTGTTCAGCGAGATAGCTCTCGACGACTTGTTGGGTGGGACTCAAACCGAGCGGGAGAATTCCCAGACCTCTGCCGCCGTTGAGCCCCGTGAGACCCAGCATGACAAGGCAGAGGAAAAGGAGTCCGTTTCCCGCGATCATGATCGGGGCGAGTCGGACCATTCGTCGGCGTTCGCGATTCCGCTCTTCAGAGTAGTTCATGCCTTCTCCTTCAACCACTACGTTCCGGGTTGGGGTACTTCACCCGCCCGTCTAAAGGCTCTAAGGTGTTGCGAATTAATCGTTTGACCACAGTGCCCAACGGGCCGCGTGTGGGGCGGCGCGGCTGTGGGTCACCGGCGCGGGGCGCGTTGGGCACTGCGGTTAAACGGCCTCCATACGGGTGGATGTCTCACCACTCGCGAAACGAGCGAGGTTGTTAGGGTTTCAGTTCTTTGCCGGTTTATCGTTGTAGACCCTAGCACGTTGAAGGCCAAACCGGCTTTCGTTTGGAGTTCATTGGATAAATCCTTTTGCGATAGATGTTTACGTCGAAGAACCGCCGGCGGCGGCTGGAGGCGAAAACCAGGGAAATCGCTGATTATTTCTGCGCGCGTTGAATTTTCCAGCGCAGGCGTGCTATAACTGGATAGGTTCCGGATTATCGCCGAGACAGGAGCGAGCTGTGGTCGACCGGCCGTTCTTTCAATCCTTGAGTTTTCGCCTGTTGACGCCGCTTTTTCTTACCCTAAGCGTCGTGCTGGCGGTTCATGCGGTGGTCAGCTTCCGGTCGACCAAGGAAGATCTGCTTCAATTCGTCCGCGCGGATGTCGACCGCTCGAGCCGGCTGATCAAACGGGCGACCCACGACGGCATGCTTCTGAATCGCAAGGAGGAGGTGCAGGCGACGATCGAACGATTGGCGGAAGGTCCGGAGATCGCCGCCATCCGCGTCTACGACAAGGAAGGCGCGATCGTCATGTCGGCCCAGGCGCGAGAGATCGGCCGCACGATCGGGCCCGATTCCGAAACCTGCCTGAGCTGCCACGAGCAGCGGCAAGCCAAGGACATGGCGGTTCTGGAACGGAGAAGTTTGGCGCGGATCGACGGCGGTCCCGAGGTGCTGCGCCATCTGTCGGTCATCGAGAACGAGCGAACCTGCGCCACGGCCGAGTGCCACGCGCATCCGGCCGACCGGCGCGTGCTGGGCGTGCTTGACCTGGAGATGTCGACGGGGCCGCTGGAGGCAACGCTGCGAGCTTCGCAGAGACAGTTTCTCTGGACCACGCTGATCCTGCTCGGCGTGCTGGGCGTGGTGGTGGCGGTGTTCATCCGGCGCTTCGTGCAGCGCCCGGTGATGAAACTCTACGAGGGAACGCGGCGGATCGCGGAAGGCGACCTCGACACACGCATCGAGGTTCGCGGGGGGCATGAGTTGGCTCGACTGGCGAACGCTTTCAACCGCATGGCCGAGGAACTGAGTGACGCCCGCCACGAGGTGACCGGGTGGTCGCAGCAGCTCGAGGAAAAAGTGGCCGAGAAGACCGAGGAACTCAGCCGCGTGCAGCGGCAGGTGCTGCACATGGAGAAGATGGCCTCGCTCGGCAAGCTCTCGGCCACGGTCGCCCACGAGCTGAACAATCCGATCAGCGGAGTGCTCACCTATGCCAGGCTGGTCCGGCGGGAGATCTCCGAGCAGCCGATCGACGCCGAGGTTCGCCAAGAGCTGACGCGCTATTTGAGTCTGGTCGAGAAAGAGTGCAAGCGGTGCGGCCAGATCGTTCAGAATCTGCTGCTTTTCGCGCGGCCCCGAGGCGCCGAAATGGCGGCGGTGAACCTGAACGAAATCGTGGAACACAGTCTGATGCTGGTTCGCCACCACCTCGAGATCCGCGGAGTGAGGTTGCGGAGCGAGCTACTCGGCGACGATCGCGAAATCGTCGCCGACGCCGGTCAACTGCAGCAGGCGCTGGTGGCCCTGCTGGTCAACGCCGTGGAGGCGATGCAGGGACTTGAAGACGGCAAGGCCGAGCTGACGTTGCGGCTGCGCGGAGACGCCGACGAAGTCCATATCGAGATCGGCGATACCGGCGCGGGGATCCCGCCTCAGGTGCTGCCGCAGGTGTTCGAGCCGTTCTTTTCGACCAAGGAGAAGGAAAACGGCGTCGGCCTGGGGCTGGCCGTTGTCTACGGCATTGTGCAGCGACACGGGGGACGGATCGAGGTGGATTCGGAGGTGGGGCGGGGCACGGTGTTTCACTTGCGTCTGCCGCGGCGAGGCACGGGGGCCGCGAGCCACGGACGGGCCAACGAACACGGTTGATCACGTATCAGCAAAGGCGATGGAAAGATCGATGTCCAACCCGGTGGAAAGCATCCTGATCGTCGACGACGAGTTCTCCGTCCGCGATTCGCTCTACCATTGGTTTCGCAAGAACCGATTTGAAGCGACGGCAGTGGACAGCGCCGCCGCCGCGTTGGACGCGATGCGGCGCCGCAGCTTCGACGTCGTCCTGCTGGACATCAAAATGCCCGGAATGGACGGCTTGGAACTGCAGAAGCACATTCACCGCGCCGACGGCCGGTGCGCCGTGATCATGATCACCGCCTTCGCGTCGGTCGATACGGCGGTGCAGGCGCTGAAACAGGGGGCATTCGATTATGTGACCAAGCCGATCAACCCCGACGAACTCATACACCTCGTCCGGCGCGCCCTGGAACAGCGGCGTCTGCATCAGGAGAACGAACAACTGCGTGAGACCTTGGACGGCGCGCTGGGCGCCGACCGGATCGTGGGCGACAGCCCGCCGATGCGCAAGGTGATGGAGCTTGTCGAACACGTCGCCGCGACCGACGCCACCGTGCTGATCCGCGGCGAGAGCGGCACGGGCAAGGAGATCATCGCCCGCGCCATCCACGCCGGCAGCAAACGGCGATATTTCCCGATGGTGTCCGTCAATTGCGGCGCGTTGCCGCAGGGACTGTTGGAGAGCGAACTTTTCGGCCACGAGAAGGGCGCGTTCACCGGCGCCCAGTATCAGCGCAAGGGCAAGATCGAGATGGCCGACGGCGGAACCCTCTTTCTCGACGAGGTGGGCGCCATCGACCCGAAGATGCAGATCGATCTGTTGCGTGTGCTGGAGACCAAGGAATTCAGCCGCGTCGGCGGCACACGTGGGCTGAGGGCCGATTTCCGCGTCATCTGCGCGACGAATGAGAACCTCGAATCGGCGGTCGAAAACGGCCGCTTCCGCGAGGACTTCTATTACCGGATCAATGTTTTCACCATCGACCTGCCGCCGCTGCGCGTCCGGCGGTCGGACATCCCGGCGCTGGCGGACTACTTCGTCGATCGCTTCGCCCGGCAGATGGACAAGCGGATCACCGGCATCAGCCCCGAGGCGATGGAACTGCTCTCGGCCTACGATTGGCCGGGAAACGTGCGAGAACTGTCCAACGCCGTGGAGCGGGCGATGGTCGTCGGCAGGCCGCCGATGATCCGCCCCGACGACCTTCCCCTGCGTGCGCCCGCCAGGGACGCCGCCGCCGAGCATTCTCTTGCGGAGATGGAGAAGCGCCACATCGCCGCCGTGCTCAAGCACACCGGCGGCAATGTCACGCGGGCCGCGGAAATCCTGCAGGTCGACCGGGTGACGGTGTACAACAAGATCAAGAAGTATGGCTTACGTTCGGAATGATCGCGCCGGGCTGGTGCAGTGCCGCGGGCTGCGGCGCGACCGCCTCGGCCGTTTCTTCCGACCACGCCTGCGGCGCTGCGCGAAGCGCCGCGACGCCGAGATAGAGAAACTGCACGGCCAAGGCGCCGACGACGTAGCTCTGTCCGCCGCCCCCGAAACCGTAGCTGTGCAGCCCGGCGCCGAGTACGAAATTGACGCCGTACCAGGCAACGATGACCAGCGAGAAGCAGATCACCGACCAGACGCTGAGACCGAACTGGCCGATCCAGCCGACATAACGGGCGTGCAGCAGGGCCACGTAGCCGAGCAGCGCAATCAAGGCCCAGACTTCCTTCGGATCCCATCCCCAGAAGCGGCCCCAGGCGTAGTCCGCCCACACTCCGCCGAGAATGGTTCCGGCCGCCAGCAGCAGCACACCGACTTGAAGCGACCGGTAGGTGAAGCGACTGAGAGAGGTGACGGTGTCCTTGTCCTTCGAACGGACGACGTAGTAGCCGAGCGTGATGTTGGCGATCCCCAGCGCCAAGGCAAAGGCGGCGTAGCTGAGCGTGATACTGAGCACGTGGATCACAAGCCAGAAGTTGCTCCGCAGCACCGGTTGCAGCGGCCGCAGGCTCGGGTCCAGGACCGCCGGCGCGTTGTCGGCCAGGATCAGCGCCACCGTGCAAACCGCGGCGGCCGCGGTTAGGATATAGCGCCTGCGTTGCATCAGTTCAAAGACCAGCCCGAACAGAGCCGCGCCGAGGCCGACGTAGACGACCGACTCGTACATGTTCGTCACCGGCGCGCGGCCTGAAATGGCCATCCGCATGCCGAAGCCGACCAGCATGGCAAGGGTGCCGGCAACGTAGAAGAGGAAGCTGCCTGCGTAGAGCCATCTCCAACCGGTTCCCAGATTCAGGAGAACCGCCAGCAGAGCCAGCAGCATGAAAACCCAGGCAAACCGGAACGGCGCCCAGCGGTTGTAGGCAACTTCCAGCGAGATGGTCGAGGCCGCGGGATACTCGCCCAGCCGAGGGCCCAACTGTCCTGCCGCGAGGATAAAGCGATCCGACGCTTCCCGGAACGCTTGCGGAGACCGCTGGAGGTAAGCCTTGCGTACTTCTTGGAAGCTCTCTTGGAGCTTTCGCAATTCGCCACTGGCGTCGTTCTCGCCGTTGAATTTCCCCTTCACCAGCGAAGCGAGGGAGAGCCACTCATCGCTGTCGCTCCCGGCAAGCGGCAAGATCTCCAGGCGCTTGCCCGAGCGGTGGGCCTGGTAAACCCAGTACTTGTCGGCCAGTTCCAACCCCTTCTTCTCGAAGGTCGTCAAACCCTGGTCTTGTTGCATGGCAAGCTTGCCGGCCCAGGTCACGAACAGGCTCGTGCTTCCTGTGTGCGGATCGCGGATTTCCGCCTTACCCAACTCCAGCGGCGATACGTATTTCTGGTCCGCCGGCATCCCCAGGGCCTCGCGCAGCTCGAGATAATCCGTTCGCAAGAGAGGAGCCTTGTCCCAGTGGTCGGGCTCTACCGGCGGCGCGGGCATTCCGCCATGCATGCCGTGCTGTGCCGAGGCGTGCGGGTCGGCCGCCTGGTCCCAACCGGGCCACTCGAGAATCAGCGCCAGGTAGAAGGCCGTGGGATTGAGCTTCTCTTTCGTGTCCGGAGCGGTGAAGCTCGTCCGGTTCGCCAACAGCCGCGATGTCTCCCAGGCCAGAGTGTCGAGCGGCTTGTAACGGCCGCCTTCCTGGACCGGCAGACGCTGCCAGGCCGTCCAGTCGAAGTTCCGAGTGGTGGGCGACCCAGCGGAACTGGGCAAAGCGGTCGCCAAGAGCACGAAGAGTGTCGCGAAACTGCGCATCGATTCGTTCCTATGATCCGTGGTTAGGAGGAAGGGAGGAATGGAGTGTTGGAGTATTGGATTGTTGGAGTGATGCGCCCTCCTTCCCCACTCCTACACTCCATCACTCCACTCTTCATTCTGCGTGGACGAGGGCGTCCTCTGCAGCGTGGTCCTCTCGCGGTGAAATGGGGCGATGGGAGCCGGACGGGGGTTCATTCTTCCGGCGCGGTTTCGACCAACGGCCGATGAGCGTATCCCAGAGCTTCCGCGTGAGGTTGGCCTTGGTGTAGAACATGAAAAACACACCGACGCAGATCATCAAGCTGCCAAGGTATTTGAGAAAGCGACCGGGGTCGTAGGCGACGGTAAGCACGGTCGCCTCCTTGCCGCCGGGCATCTCGTGGAACCCCGACTGGTAGAACGTGTATTTGCCATGCACCAGCGGTTCGTTCATCGAGATTTCCCGCCCGGCGTCGATCTCCTCCACCGGATCGATCAGTTGCACCGAGCTGGCAAACGAGGCGTCGCCCATTCCGCCGGGATTGCTGGTGCGTTGGAATTCGTGCAGTTTCAGCGAGAAGGCGAGAGGTATGCGTTCATAGCCAAAACCGATCGCCAGCGGCCCCTCGGGACTTTCGAGTATCTGGAAGCCATGCGTATCGTCGTTGCGCTTCAACCAGACCTGCTGCGATTTCCCGCCGGCGGTGACCTCGACCAGCACGGCGGCTTCCGGCCCGGACATCTCGCCGCGAGCGAGTTCGACGGGCCGGAACAGCACCTCTTCGCGGGCGTGTTCAAAAAACTCGCTCAGGTGCAACTGGAAGCCCGCGGAGGTTGCCATCGTGTCTCCGACTTTGACTTCCCGCGATTGATAGCCCTTTTCGCCGGCGGTACGCGCGTGAAGCTTTCCATCGGGGGTTTGCAGAAACTGAGTCCCGGCCGCGGGTTTGACGGCCGGATGATGATACCAGAACTTGATCGGCGTTGCCTTGGCATGGACGGCATCCAGGTTCAGCAAGGGATGGCGGGCGAAGGCGATCTGCCGCACCGGTTCCTCGCGGTCCGGCAGGTAGACCTGCAGTTCCAGCATCGGGTTTTGCGCATCGTCGCCCTGCGACACGAACTTACCACCTTCACCGGGGCGGGCGGCGGGCAGATACTCCGCGATGACGACTCGCGGAGCGCCTTCGCCCAGTGAAACTTCCTTACCCAAGTGTTCGCTCACCGCGAATCGCTCGATTTTGCCTTGGTAATGCAACGAGAGAACCCCCTTCTCGTCCATACCCTCGGCGGCAGGCGGGTCGGTGAAGTCTTCCAGCAGCGATGCCTCGGAGGCGCGGTGCAGTTCGAACGTTGCCGGGCCGATGGCGGCCTCTCCGCCGAACGGGCCGCCAGCGAGCCACTTTTCGCCCGCAGACGTTCCGCCGGGTCCGATCAAGGCGAACTTCAGCGCCGGTCCGCCCGCGCCGGTCGGATCTTCAACCCAAGCTTCTTCTGTTCGCGCATGGCGTAGAAATCGGAGGATCCTCACCTCGATGCCACCCAGCTCGCCCATGTCGAGGCTCTTTCCCTCCGGCCAGTCCACCGGTCCCGCATTGAACGAGAACGCAGCCGGCCGGATGCCGCGATCCTGATGCCACATCGCAGTGAGCTGGCTTCGGTCGGTCAGCAGGACGGTGTTTCCCGTCTGGCCCTCCTCGACGATCATGCGGCCGTCGATGCCCGCCATGAATGTCTGGACCGAACCTGCCAAGAGCACGAGCAGCCCTGCGTGGGTCATCACAAACCCGCTACGGGTCTTCGTCCACGGCCAGCGGACGCATGTCGCCGCGAGGATGTTGACCCCCAGCAGGGCCAGCAGCCCGATGAACCAAGTGCTCTTATAGACATACCACTGCGCGTATTCCCGGCCGTGGGCCGACTCCAAGATCGTCGCCCACGCCAGCACGCATGCCAGCGCCACGATCAGGATCACGGCCAGCTTCAGGGAAGCCAACCAGCGAAGGATCACGGCCAGGGGGTGGGCCTCGGTGGTACGGGGCCTGGCGGGATCGCCTGAGGACGCCATCGAATGTTCCTTGTTCATGCTCGGGAAGCGTCTACGCGTGTTTTCCGGCGAAAACGAAAAGGCTCTGACAAAACGGGGACAGGCACCTCGTGAGGGCGACTATTCTCCGTGATTTGCGACTGTTTGGCTCGGAGCCGGTCCCCGCTTTGTCAGAGCCTCCAAGACGCTTGGCGGAATTTGTTACAGTCAATATAGACAATAATAGCGATGATCGCAATTGCGCTATCAATCGCTTAGAGCCTATCCCAAAACCTCGGAGGAGAAGGGGACAGGCACATTTTGCTCCGAAGACTCCGCAAAATGAGCCAGTCCCCGGCGGTTTTGGGATAGGCTCTTAGTTGGAAGAGCCGGCTGAAGGCGTCGAGCAGGGCCGTGGGCACGGTACTGCGCGATTCCAGGCGGAGTGATTCCAGCGGCGGATGAAGCAGTTTGTTGACCAGCCGGCTGAAGGCCAACTGCTCGCGCATCCCGATCGTGGCGCTTTGATGATTGCAGCCGAGCACCAGGAATTGCATCGATACCCTCGCCCGTCGGAGAACGCAACGGTCGCAAACGGCCAACCGTCGACGTCTCTGCTTAGATCGAAAGGGACGCCGTTGCGACGACGACTCCAACAACCGCTCTAAGTTCCTCCGTTCTACCAGCCGTTTGGGGCCGGATGGTAATGCCGTGGCGAGCGTCTGTAAACGCCAATCCCCAGAGCGGCGCGGCGGGTCAGCGTGCCCATCTTGCCCCAGGGGGGGCCTCATTGCCGGAGAAAACATAACCGCCGAACTGCACTTACGAACTAGGAAAACCCCTAAAGATGGAGCGAGATAATCGGCGAAGAGTGATTATGCGAAAATTGGGCGGTGCGCGGACTATGCGTTGCCGTCTGATAAGTGTGCCAAGAACGACGAAAACGGGGGGGTAGCGGGCAATTCGTTCTCTCGCTCACAGCTCGTTCCGGTGAGATCGACTACCTCCCAGGCGAATAGACCGGTCAGGAAAGCCGGCCGAAGACTTATTGGTCCCGAGGCTCTACCGCCCCTACAAGGAGGTGTGGTCGTGTATAGGAATGGACTTTTCGGAACACGCTGGTGGTTGTCTAGCGCTGGACTGATCGCCGCGGGCATCGTCGCCCTGGGAATGACCGCGTGCAATTCGCCGCATCAGCCCGAACGGCGAACGGAAACCTATTTGGGCCCGGGATGGCCCAAGGGAGACAATGCTTTCCAGCAGGTATCCTATGCCCGCGTCGTGCGCGCGGATCTTCCCCAAATCGCCGGGGCGGAATACGTCAAGGATGACGAACTCTGCGCGACCTGCCACGAGACCTACGCCAAGACCGCCGCCTACAACGTGCATGGCGGCTTCCAGTGCGAGGCCTGCCACGGTCCGGCGAGCAAGCATTTGGAAACCCGCGGCAAAGAAGAGGGCCTGATCTTCGACTACAAGGCATTGGCTCCGACGGTCGCTTCCGAGCTGTGCCTGCGTTGCCACGAAGGGGATGCCTGCTCGGTGGGAGGCCGCTGGCGGACTTCCGCGCACGCGGCAAAGAACGTCTCCTGCCTCAACTGCCACAAGGTCCACTACAATGTTCCGCCGGGAACGCCAGCCACGGTTGTCGCCGCACTGGATCGGCCGGCCGATTCCTACGTGACGGCCAGCGACTATCAGCAGTCCGCGGCCCCATCGCCGGTGGTTCCCGTTCGTTTCGACGCCGCCGCCAAGGGCGCCGCCGCACCGCTCGAGATGCGTGCAAACTGGAAGTCGCTGCGAGGGACGTCGTACCATCTCGGCGCCGAAGCGCCCTATGTCTGCTACCAGTGCCATGGCGAATACCGCCAATATCAGGAAATCGCCGGGCCGCACCAAATCTGCGGCTCGAACGGGTTCAACTGCACGACGTGCCACGACGCCCATGGAAGGCTGCTGGAGTCCGCCCGCGTGGATCTGTGCCTGCAATGCCATTCGCAGGATTCGCCCACGATGGCCTGGCACTCATCGGTGCATGCCACGCATGGCGTGGCCTGCACCGACTGCCATAACCCGCATCCCGACGCGTGCGTGCCGAGGGTCGCGCTGATCAACCATACGAACATCCAGCGGCCGAAGCGGCGCCAGATGACGGTCCAGGAGCCCGAGGTGTGCTACAAGTGCCACCAGGAGATCTATGGCCGCACCGCCATGCCCTCTCACCATCCCATTCAGGAAGGGAAGATGGTCTGCTCGGACTGCCACGACTCGCATGGGCAGTTTGAAGGCAACCTCAAGGAGGAAACCGTCAACATGGTGTGCTGGAAGTGCCATGCGGAGTTCCAGGGGCCCTTTGCCTACGAGCACCCGCCGGTGACCGAGAACTGTGCCTACTGCCATGAGCCGCACGGAGCCGTGGAGCAGGATCTGCTCCGCCAGCCGACGACGTTCCTCTGTCTAAGGTGCCACTCCGGTCACCGCGGCGGGCCAACGACGGGCGGCCCGAATCATACCGTTGGCTCTCCGGCGATTGGTTTTGGGCGTCTGCCGGACTTCGTCTCCACCAACGCGGGCAACGCCAATACGGCAATCGCCCAACTTGGAGCGGCGGGACAACGAGATCTTCAAAGCGCCTTTTACCAGAAGTGTACGGTGTGCCACAGCCAGGTACATGGAAGCGACCTGCCGACGCCGCACCTTCCGGGTGCTCTTATGCGATAACGTGTCGTGAAAAGCCTGTAACTCAGACTAAACAACAACTCAGTGGTCCATCAATGCCGGGGGGCCGGATCATGTTCCGAAACTGCGTCTTACTAGCCGCCGCGGTCTTGCTCGTGTGTCCGATGACACCGGGAGCGGCCGGCCAGGATGCCGAGAACGGCGACGATGCCGCCGCCAAAGCGAAACAACAGCAGATCAATGAGGAAATCTCATTGAACCCGTACGGACGCCGCGAGTGGTGGCTGCGGGACTATCCCGTGCCCGCCGCCGGCTATTCCGCGGCTGTCGGGCGATTCGGGTACTGGGGAACCAGTGTGGAAGGGAACCGCTCGATTATCGGTCTCTACGAAGACCTTTCCCCGTCGCCGTTCTGGGACTTTGACGGGATTATCAGCGACGGTTTCAGGACCGTGGATTACTCGATAAGCCAGTTGAACGAAACCGGCTTCAACGGTGATATCTACTATTACCGGCCGGACTTCTCCGCCGACCTGGACTTCGACAGTTTTCTCAAACAGATGGACCAGACGCCCCTTCGCGGCTTCCACGAGGAGGATAGCCCTTTCCCGGTCATGACGAATCGATCGATTCTGGATCATGACACGGCGATTCGAGTCGAGGAAGTCGAGGCGCGGTTCAAAGGCCGATTGACGAAGAACATCCGCTGGACCTTCGATTTCCACAATCTCCATCGGCACGGCCAGCGCCAGGTCACCTCGATGGCACACTGCGCCGACATGCAATCGGCCGGGGGAACAGCCTTCAACACCTGCCACGTAACCAACCAGTCGCAGCGGATCGACTGGAACGTCTCCCGGTTCGAGCCGGGTTTGGAGGGAAAGTGGGGGCCGGTGACCGTCAACTACACTCGTGAGATGAGGGTCTTCAGCACGGACGACGAGAACGTGACCGCGCCGTTCAACCACACCTTCAGCGGATTTAATCTCGGCACCGCGCCCGTGGCTGTCGTCCCCGAGAGCTTCACTCAGTTCGACAAGATCAAGCTCCGCACCGACCTGACCGAGAAGACCGCCTTCTACGGGTTCGGCTACGTCGGCAATACGGAAAACCGGTTCCGGGATTTCGAGCGCGACTATTGGGGCTACGACCTTCGTCTCATCAGCCGGGTCTCCCGCGGTTTCACGCTGACCGGCTACTTCTCCGAAAACGCCCAGAACGCCGACAAGCCGCCGACGGCTCTTACCGACCAGGGAGAAACGAGCGTCGCGGACCTTCGCTCGAATGTCGATTACGATCGCACGCGCACCGGCGTCCGCGGTTCGTGGAAGCCGTCGGAGTACTTCTGCGCAAGCGCGTTCGACGGGGTGATATTCGCCAGCGGGTACCAGTACTCCCAGATCAACCGCGACGATGTCACGTACCTGGTCAACGACGTGCCGTTCGAAATCCCCGACACGCGCGAAAACAAGTTGTACACGGACCTTTCCAAGCGCTGGAATCCTCAGTGGAGCACCTTCGTACGCTACACTCTGCGGATAATCGACGATCCGCTTATTGGCCTGCGGCTGGCCGATCGGAACTATCCCGACGACCCTTCCACCTTCTCCAACACCAGCCTGCCGGAGCACGTGAATCTGGTGGAGGTGGGCGGCACCTGGATGCCCAGAGAGAACTTCATGGCCACGGCCCAGGTGGGACTCGAACAGCGCAGCAACGATTCGGAATACGCCAACTTCCGGGAAGACTCCTATCCGTTCACGCTCACTGCCTGGTACGCGCCGTCGTGCAAATGGACTCTATCGGCCGGTATGGGCTATTACACGAACTGGATCGACCAGGATATCAGCGTTGGGTTTGAGAACGCGAACTTCCCGGCCTTCAGGGAGAACTGGAGCTACGGTGGCCGGACCCAGGTCTACAACGTGGGGGCGCGCTACGCCTACACGCAGCGATTATTCCTCAACGGCAACGTCGAGTGGCTCCGCGGCGTCAACACCTTCAACACCGTGACGCCGCCGGATATGACCCTGGAATATGCCGAAGATGTCGCGGGCATCATTGTCGAGCAGACACGCGTCAGTGCCGGCATCGACTATGTGCTGAACGATCGTTTCACCACCTTCGCTCGCTACATCGTCAAGGATTTCGAGGACATCGACAACGGTTGGGATAGCGGCACGGCCCACATGGTATTGGGCGGCCTCTCCGCGACGTTCTGAACCAGCGCCGACGGCAACGGGAGGGGCTACGAGCGAGCAACCGCACGCGGTTGCTCGCTCTGTTATTCGAGTCCCTATTTCCAACCGCCCGCAGACTGCGGCAATTCGATCTGCGGCTGCTCGATATCCAGTTTCTCGCTCAGTTCGCGCAGCTTATCCACCAGCGCGCGTACCAGCTTGTCGGCAAAATGGATATTGTGAATCCCGCCGCCTTCCCGGATGAAGTAGAGGTCGTGTTCGACCTTGTCCAGTTCGGTGCGCAGGTCGAGGCGATCTTTCTCGACGATGTCCGGCTTCTTGAGGCCCTCGCGCAGGCTGCGGATGCTCGCCTCGATCCGATCGTACGCCACCTTCAAGTGCGCGTGGTAACTCGTCAGTTGCTCGACGGCCGACTGCTCATGGCACATCGCGCAGACCTGCATGGAAGCCGTCCAAAGGACCGCTCCCGTGGGCGAAGCCTCGACGGTGCGGTGGCAGGAGCGGCAGCCCACGCGGGTGACCATCATGCTGCCGGCATGACCGCTGACCGTCTCGGCCCCCACGCCGCGGAACATGTTGATCTGCTCGCCGTGGTGGTTCGGATGGCAGGAAGAGCAGTCGGAGGCGGCGTGCAGCAAGCGTTCCTCGTCGAACGAGTGCTGAATCTCCAGGTGACAGTCGGTGCAATCGATTTTGTGATCAGTGACGTGCGTTCGATGCAGGAAGACATGGTCGTCGATTTTCGCCAGGTCGTCGGTCCGATTGTGGCACACTCGGCAGCGCTCGTGGGGCACCGCTCCATTGCCGCGGACCACGTCGGCGTGGCAATTGTAGCAGTCGACACCCTTTTCATAGGCCAGTTCATGGGTGAACTTCACTCCGCCGCCCAGATCATATTCCTTCTCGGGGATCTGATGGCAGCGAGTGCAAGCGCCAATCCCTTCGTTGAAACCGGTATCCTTGAAATGGCAGAGGAAACAGGTCGACTCGGTAACCGTCATATGCTCTCCCTGCACCATCTGGCTGTGGCAACTCACACAGCGGAGCTTCTTGCCGCGGCGCAAGTCCCCCAGGTGCGGAGTGTGGTCGAAGGTCACGCCTTTGAATTGGACTTTCCCGGAAAGCAGACGCGTATCATGGCAGCCCGAACGCAGGCAGCTTTCGTCGGGGATTTCGGCGGCGGGCCGAGGCCCCTGGCTCTCCGTCACGTACTTTGCCAGTTGAATCAGCCCCAGCAGCTTTCCTCGCACTTTGCCACCGAAACCGGGTGGAAAATGGCACTCGATGCAGGGTACGTTGGCGTGGCTGGACTCTACCCACGACTGATAGTAGGGCTCCATGATATGACAACTGTTGCAGAACTGGGAGCGGGAGGTGTACCACGCGGCGCCCGCCGTGAGCACCGTCAACAGCACGATGAATCCCCCCAGGAGCGAAATCATCCAGATGGCAAACCATCGAAAACGCGGCCAGCCTTTTCGCGCCCGGCGAGCCAGCCGTTGTGCGGCGATTCGCGCTCGGAAGATTCCGCCTCGAACGCTTCGGCGAAAGCCCTGCCCTCCACCCGCTGGACCGCCTTCGGACGCTCGTGACGATTTACGGTCCTTGGCCATGATGATCTCCCGCGGTCAACGCTTGCTCGACCGGATGATGCCGAGGTGATACGAAAAAAGAGTGCCCTAGTGTCCCATTCCCGTGATGACCATCGCGACCAGAAGCGTCAGGCCGATTGCCAGGGCGATGAAGCCTCCGAGGTGGATCACGGTCAGGCGGCGCCGGGAAGGCACCGTTGTGCGAAACTCTTCCAGCCGACCTTCCCGGCGCAACCGCTCGAGATAATCGGCCCGCTCCTCTTCCATCTCTTCTTCGCTGACCAATCCGGTCAGCACCGACATGTCCACGGGAAATTTCTCCGCGCGGAAATGGGTATTGAAGAAGTGGATGGCAAAGACGAAGCCGGTGGCCAGCAGCGCCTGGGTCGAATGGATGACTTTGGCAATATTGAGCGTGACGCCTGGAAGAACGGCGCAGACCAGGTTCGGAAACCAGAGGATCAATCCCGTGGTTCCGATGATGACGATGTCGGCACAGGCGCCCCAGAAGTCGAACTTTTCCCAATAGGCCCACCGCTCGAAGGACGGTTTCGGTCCGAGGCCAACGAACCATCGCAACATGCGGCCGAAATCTTTGAAGTCGCGCCAGGTCGGCAGGGGTGAATCGGGGCCAAAGGCGGCGTAGGCACGAGAACCGCTCGCGGCGCGTTCCCTGCGATAGCGGTGAAACATGTGGACGAGATAGACGACGAAGCTGGCAATCGTCAAGATGCCGAAAATGCGGTGCCAGACGCTGGTCGAGTCGAATCCGCCCAGCAGATACGCCAACCCCTTTGCCCAATCCTGGTGACTGTACTTCAAGGGCATGCCCGTCAACGCGAGCCCCAGAAAGGAGATCAGCATCAGGGTATGAGCCTGCCGGTGGAAGGGCTTGAAGCGGACAAAGGCCGCCTCGCCGGGCTTCAGGCGCCGGGGACGCCCGTGCTTCAGCACGTCGACGATGCCGCGGATGAACCAAAGGAGGCTGTGGAGGCCGAAAACTCCAAACGTCGTGAACAACAACGTCAGCAGAACCGTGTAAACCCAATGCACGATTGGATCGCTCTCGGGATCGGTATGGTCGGCATGGGGATCGAAGTCGAGGAAATTCGCGGTGACTTTCGGGTGGCACTTTCCGCACGTCTGCGCTCGATTTTCGGCCGACAGGCTCGAGGCGGGCTCCGCGACCGGAAGGATACTGTGGGCGCCGTGGCAGTCGGAGCATTTTGCCGCCGGGCCGTATCCGAGTTCCGTCAAAGCCCCGTGCAGGCTCAGGCCGTATTGCAGGCTGTGTTTAACGTGGCAGTTTCCGCAGAGATTGGGCGAGAGAAGGCGGAAGCGAAGCGACTCCGGATCGACAATCTCGTGGCCTTGATGGCAGGAAGTGCAGGTGGGAGTTCGGCGTCCTGTCCCTTCCGCAGCGGTGCCGTCGATGAATTCGCCCAGCCCCGACTTTCGCCCATGCACGCTCTGCTCGAGCCGCTCTTGGATGAAGCGGTGGCAATGGCCGCACGTCTTGGCGACGTTCGCCGGGTAGAGCGTGGAACGATTGTCTGCGGCACGGTAGATGCCGTGGGCCCCGTGGCAATCGGCGCATGCGGCGGTGACCAGCAGGCCAGACTTGTAGAGGCCGTTGCCATGCACGCTTTCCACGTAGCTGGCTTTGTCCTTTTCGTGGCACTCACCGCAGGTCTCGATCTGCTTCGTGATGAAAACCGGCGAAGCGGGATTGCTGCGGGGAAGCAAATGGTGCGAGACTTCCCCGTGGCAGGCGCCGCACTGCATCATCAAGGCCAGCCCACGTTCGTCCTTTCCTCCGGCTTTGGCATGTACGCCTTTGCGGAGTTCGATCACGGGCTCGTGATGGCACTGGTCGCAGGCTTTCGCGGTCACTTCCTCCAGCGGGCGGAAGCCGTTGTCGCTCGCGTGGGCCTGGTTGATCTCCGAGGCGGTGTAGTCGCCACCATGACAGTCGCTGCAGACGACGCCCGCCTGCCAATGGACATCGTCCTTGAGCTTGTCCAGAGGGATGTAGTAGCGCCGCGTGTCGCCCTCCCAGACGGCCGACTCGGTGTGGCACATCGCACAGAGATTCTTTTCGAGCGTAATCTTCGAGCCTGTCGGGGGCGGCCCTTCGTCTCGCATCTTGGCGGCCGCAGGCGTTCCGGCCGCGGCCTTGGGCGGTGGTTTCGCTCCCGCGCTTGGCGGCATTATCGGGATTGCCGGAGGCAGGTCGGAAGCTGCCGGCGGCAGGTCAGTCGGCGGAGCCGGCATATCACCGACAGCCGGCGGAATGTCGGAAGGCGCGGGCGGCAAGTCCGGGGAGGCCGGCGGCATATCGCCGGGCGCCGGCGGAATGTCCGACGTAGCCGGGGCCGCTTCTTCGCCCTTTGGCGAGGGAGCGGGCTTTTCCATGCCGGGCGGAGGCGGCAAGTCCGGGCCGCTCGGCGGAAGCTCATCTTTCGAAGCTGGTCCGGCCTTTCCGGGCGCGGAAGAAGACTTGCCCGACGGGGCCGGCGGTATATCTGACGGCGCCGGGGGAATATCTGACGGAGCCGGAGGGATATCGGATGGAGCCGGCGGAATGTCTGCCGACTGGCCGTTCAATGTCGCCTGCAGGGCCACGGCCATGAAGGCCAGAAGCACGCATCCCAGAAGAACTCTCATTGGCTCGATTTCCCGACTGCCGGACCGCCGTGTCGCTCGTCGCTGCGGCGGACAATGCACGTCGGTCCTGTATTTGCACTGTTGCCCCCGCGCAGTACCCACTAGTCTGCCCGAGTCGCCTTCTCCGGTCAATCGCGAAAACGACAAGCGGTCCGGGGCCGATCGGCGGCAGACCGCCCCGGGCCGCCAAACGGGTCTGGATTATTCCTTTTCGTATTCCGGATGGGGCTTGTGTCCGCCCTGGGTAATGTGGCATCCGATGCAGCCCTCCGGGATCAGCTTATAGAGGACGCTATTGACTTCCTCCTTCTCCTCGGGCGTCAGTTCCTTTTTGTCGACGTATTTCTTTGCCGCCGTCTCGTGCGCGCTGCCCGGTCCATGACAGCTTTCACAGGTCACGCCAAGCAGATCGGCAGTTTCGGCGCCCTTATAGCCCTTCGGGTGACCGTAGCCGGTCATGTGGCATGTGAAACAGGAGGTATCGGCGCCGCGCTTGTACTTGGTCGGCATATTCTCGAACGCCTTCGCGTGGGCAGACTCCTTCCACACCATAAACTCCTTGAAGTGGCAGGATGAGCAGCGTTTGGCGCCCGTATAGCCGGCGTCTTCCGGCGGCTGCGCATTGGCTATCCGGGATGTTTCCATCGGCCAAAGGCTCAAGGCTGCCAGAATTGCGAAAAGAACGCCGCCGACGGTCGCTACCGTCGCTCTTGTCGGCCGAGTCAGGCGATGAGACATATTCTGCTCCCCTTGCTGTGCCGCACAAGCATGTTGGCGTGCCGGACTGGTTTGGACCGGGCAATTGTGCGGCGTGTGATAGTGTCGTACGTGTTGGACTCGATAGACCAACATGCCGCATGAGTCTAACTTGCGACTCAACCAACGTCAACAAAAATGTTCGGCCCGATCGCCCTGGCGAACCGTCCATTCGGGCGGTTGTACCGAGGCTGCCGTGCCCTCACCTTCTAAGAAGTGCTTTTGACAGCCGAGCAGGTTTCTGTTATTTAACACCCCCGCTTCGTTTGCGGCGGGGGTGGCACGCGCCGCAGGGCCGTATTGTTCTCCTACTGCCGAGGCATCGCCAGTGTCGATCGGAAGAAAGCTGACGATTGCCGGAGTAATATTGGCTGCTGCAACGGCCTACACGGCCTACCTGGGAGCATCTGCTGGTTGGAAGTATTACCTAACTGCTGACGAATGTCTGGCTAACGCCCCGGATTTGTTGGGTGTCCGACTCCGGGTCAGCGGTCGAATCGCTAGTGGGACACTACAGATTTCGCCCCGTCGAGACCGGGCTGAATTTGCCTTGGTGGCCGGTTCCGATGCCCTTCACGTCCTTTGCCACGGAGCAATACCGGACAATCTCACCGAGGAAATCGAGGTTGTCGTCGAGGGGCGCATGGAGGAGCCGGGGAAAGTCCGCGGCGAAAAAATCCTCACTCGCTGCGCGAGCAAATACGAGTCGCAGCAACCGGGCAAGCTGCAAGGAAATGGCCAGGTCGCCCGCGGACCTCAACGGGAGAGCCGTCGATGAGTTTTGCGGGGCAACTGCTCCTGCTGGCGGCGTTGGTGGCTTCGGGATACTCGGCCTTTGCCGCGATCTTCGGTGGCCGCCGCGATAGCCCAACGGTCGTCTTCACGGGACGCCTCGCCGGGTTTGCCGCCGCCGCCGCGCTGACCGCAGTCAGCGGCATCCTTGCCTGGGCGCTGATCGCAAGGAACTTTGAATTCGCTTATGTGGCGCAGTACACAAGCCGGGCGTTGTCGTGGCAGTACGCCCTCTCTGCCTTTTGGGTCGGGCAAGCTGGTTCGCTGCTGCTCTGGGCCTGGATGCTGGCCGTCCTGGCAATCGTGTATCGTTTCTGGCCGCGAGGCGGCTGCCATGACCTGCGGTGTCGCGCCTTCGGCTTGTTGATGGCCTACGTCTGCTTTCTGACGGCGGTGATGGTCTTCGCTGCCGATCCCATGCGTGCTAGCGCGTTCCCCTACCTCGAAGGCGACGGACTCAGCCCCTTGTTGCAACATCCGGCCATGCTGTGGCACCCGCCGATTGTGTTCCTGGGTTATTCGGGCTGGGCCATCCCGTGCGCTTTGGCCGTCATGGCAATGGTCCGCCGCCGGATCGACGCTTCCTGGATCGAGGAGGCGCGGCCCTGGATGCTGTTTTCCTGGCTTATCCTGGGACTCGGCATCCTGCTTGGCGCGCAATGGGCCTACGAAGAGTTGGGATGGGGTGGCTACTGGGCCTGGGATCCGGTGGAAAACGGATCGCTGATCCCGTGGCTCACCGGAACCGTCCTCATCCACGCGGCCATGGTCTGGCAATTCCGCGGCGGACTGAAAAAGACCACCTGTGCCTTGGCCATTGCCACGTTCGGACTCTGCAACTTCGCGACCTTTCTCACCCGCAGCGGCATCTTCAGCAGCCTGCACGCCTTCAGTCAATCGCCGGTCGGCTGGATGTTCTTGATCCTGATGGCTGCGCTGGCCTGCGTCGGCGCTGCGCTGCTGCTTCTCCGATGGCGGGATCTCGCTGCCGATCGGTCCTTGGCAAGCCTTTGGTGCCGTGAAACCGCGGCCATTCTCGCGGCGATCGCCATGCTGCTGCTCGCCGCCACCGCCCTGGTGGGAACGTCGCTGGCGCCGCTGTCCGGTTCACTGCTCGGCCGCAGTATCGTGCTGGGGCCCGAGTTCTATAACTCTGTGTTGATCCCTACCGGCCTGGTTCTCCTGTTGGTGATCGTTCCGGTTCCGCTGCTGCGCTGGGGCAAGCCGCCGACCGCGGCACAAACTCGATGGTTGATCCTGGCTGCCTGCGTCGGTGCGATCGCGGCGATCGTGGCAGGGAGCATAGGCGTTAGGAGTCCCGTGGTGCTTGCTGTCTGGGGCCTCTCCGGCGTCGCCCTGGCGTCGCTCTGCGGCGCCATCGCTCTTGATACGAGAAAAAGCGATGGCCGCCAGATCGGACCGACGGCCCGGTTTGCCACCCTGGCCGCCCGACGACGCGAGTACGCCGGATTTCTCATCCATCTCGGCTTCGTCGCTCTGGTGATCGGCATCACGGGATCCTCGTTGGGAAGCCGGCATCGCGATGCCGTCATGACGCCCGGCGACGTGCTCCACTGGGCAGGTTACACAATCCATTACTCGGGCATCGTGCAGCGCGATCTCGCCGAAATCCACGTCGTCGAGGCCCGCTTGGAGGTCTCTCGCGACGGCCGGCCTTCCTCCACCTTACTGCCTGCCCAACACCTGCACTCGCGGCAGAACCAGTGGACGTCCGAGGTCGCGATCGCCTCGACGTGGCTCGATGATCTTTATGCGATTTTCTACTACGGCGAAGAGGACGGCAAAGCACGGCTGACCTTCATCCACAACCCGATGATGCGCTGGCTGTGGGCCAGCGGCTGGATTGCGGCCTTGGGAACCCTGCTGCGGCTGTGGCCGTCACGCCGGCGCCGGACGCCTGCCTCGCCGGACGACCGGCGCGACATCGCGGCGCGTCCGAGATTCCGCCGACCGTTGCGGCCGTCTGCCGAGGCGGCCAGGAGCGCAAAATGACGCCGCCACGAGTCGCTATCGAGGTTGCCGGAGTCACCTATGCGTACGGCAGCCGGGCCGTGCTGCGCAACGCCACGTTTACCATCGACTGCGGCGAGACCGTGGCGGTCCGCGGCGCCAACGGAGCGGGGAAGACCACTCTGCTCCGCTGCCTCGCCTCCGCCATTCGCCCGCAATCGGGCGAGGTTCGCTGGTTCGGCCAGCGTTCGGTTTCCAGCCCCGTGGCGCGACGATGGATCGGGTGGACGGCCCATGAGATCCGGCTCTACAGCCAGCTCACCTTGCGGGAGAACCTCACCTTCGCCGCTCGCATGTGCGACGTTTCCAGGCCCGCTGAGGCTGCCGAGCATTGGCTCGGCGAAGCCGGGCTCCGCGACCGCGCCCATCTCACTCCCGCGCAGCTCTCGCGAGGCGTGCAGCAACGCGCCACGATCGCGCGCGCCCTGGTGCATGATCCCGCCATCCTTTTGCTCGACGAACCGTTCGCCGGTCTCGATGCGGAAGGTCGTGGCTGGCTGCTGGGTCTTCTCCGGAAGCTCCAGGAGGAAGGCCGCACCATCTGTTTCGTCGCCCACGAGACGGAAATGATCCAGCGGCTGGCGCAGCGGACGTTCGACGTGTGCTCGGGGCATGTCTTTGAAACGGAGGTTCGGATTCCTCACGCGTCAACCCCGTTGCCGGCGCGGGCCGCCTGAAGGAGACCGCCATTGGCCGCCAAGATCTGGTGGATCGTCCATAAGGATCTCATTTCCGAGTTTCGGGCCCGGCGGGTTTGGCCGGCCATGCTGCTTTTGGGGATTGTGGTCGCACTGATTCTCTGCATGGAAATGCAGGCCGTGCCGGGCGAGCAACAGCGGCTCGTCAGCGGCTTCCTCTGGCTGGCGACGGTTTTTGCAGGCACACTGGCGCTGGACCGTTCTTTTGTCTCGGAGCGCGAGGAAGGCTGCTGGGAGAGTCTGCGAACCTACCCCCTTCCGCCATCGACCGTCTACTTCGGCAAACTGATTGCCAATGTTCTTTCCTTGGCGGCGTTGCAGTTGTTCCTGGTGCCGCTCTTCGTGGTTCTCTCCGGCGTGCCGCTGCTGGCGCACCCGCCGGCGATGCTCTCCATCTTGCTCTTGGGCAACCTGGGCGTCGCGGCGCTCGGTACACTGCTCGGCGCGTTGGCTGCCGGGATCCGCCACGGCGCAAGCCTCACCGCGCTGCTCGTCCTGCCGGCCGCGATTCCGATCGTGCTGGCGGCCACGGAAGCCACACGGCTGACGGCGGCCGACGATTTCGGCGATAGCTGGTGGCGTTGGACGCAATTGCTGGCGGTGGCCGCCGTGGTCTTTGTCACGGCGGGATGGGTGTTGTTCGACGTTGTGATCGAGGAATAACGGATGCCTGATTTCATGCGTAAACAGAGACATTCGCGTCACGTTGGCCACGACCTCTTCCTGGCCGGAGTCGCTGCCGCCACGGTATGCGGCGTGTTCGGTTTTGCGCCGAGCGAGCGGACCATGGGCGATGTGCAGAAGATCGTCTACATTCACGTCCCCGTGGCTTGGTTCAGCCTGCTGGCGCTGGCGATCATGGCCGCGGCCGGGCTGGGCTACCTCGTCCGCCGCGACCTGCGATGGGACGCCTGGGCCGCGGCGGCCGGCGAGACCGGCTGGCTCTGCTGCAGCTTGACTCTGGCCACCGGCTCCCTCTGGGCGCATGAGGCCTGGGGCGCCTGGTGGACCTGGGATCCCAGGCTCACGACGGTCCTCGTGCTCTGGTTGATCTACTCGAGTTGGCTGATCCTGCGCGGCAGTATCGAAGATCCACACCGCCGCGCGCGAGCCGCCGCGGTGCTCTCCGTCGTGGGCCTTCTCGATCTTCCCCTGGTGGTGATGGCCACGCGTTGGTTTCGCGGCATCCATCCGACCTCGCCCGAAATGGAGCCGGCGATGCGGGGCGTGCTGCTGTCGATGGTCGTTGTGATTACGGCGGTGATGGGCGATTTGGTGGTGCGGCGAGCCCGCCAGATTCAGCTTGCCCAGCGGTTGGCCGAATTGGAGAGCAAACTCGCTTCGGAAACGGCCGCGTAGCCTTCCTTCCGGCGCAGATCGTGCAGAAAGGACTTTGCTGATGGCTCTGGTAATCGCTTACTCTGTCGTAGGGCTCGGCGTGGCCATGTACGTTGCCCGCATGAGGATCCAGCAACGCCGACTGCAAACATCGGTCGATCTGCTGGAAGAGAAGCTGGCCGCACGGCAGCCGTCGGCCGCGAAAGCAGCATGAGGCGGACAGTGTTTTTTGCCGTTCCTGGCGTCTTGATTGCGGGAGAACCTGCTATGTTTCTGCCGGGCTTGCTGGTTGCCGCGTACACCTTGGTGTTGCAAAGTCCTGTGGCGGATGGGGTAGTCGGCGGGGTTGTGGTCAACGCGGCCGACCAGACCCCGGTCGGCGGCGCGGAAGTCGTCTTGCGTCAATATGTCGACGGCGACTTTTTGCCCGTGGCGACGACGACGACCGATTCCAAAGGCATGTACTACTTCCGGAATCTAGCGGCCGACGGCGCCGTCTATCAGTCCGGTGCGAAACGCGGCGGTGTTTACTACCCGGCAGAAAAGGTCCAACTGACACAGGGCCGGCCGGTGGCCGGAGTTAAAGTGGAGGTCTGCGATCCGCTCACGGAGCCTTGCCCACTGCTGGTCCGGCGGCACGACATTGAGGTCGAACCGCTGGAAGGAATGCTGAGAGTCCGAGAGGTGCTCGAAATCGAGAATCCCGGCAAGGCATGCTACGTGGGCAAAGTGTCGGACGATGGAGGCGAACCGGTCACCCTGCAACTATCGATCCCGACGGATTTCATCCGGGCAACCTTCGACAGAGAATTCTACGGACGAAGGTTCTCGCTACGGTCCGGCAAACTGCTCACGTCCATTCCCTGGACACCAGGCGTAAGGGAGTTGGGCTTTACGTACCTGCTGCCGAACGACAAGCGACACGTCGTCTGGAACCGAAGCGTGGATCTGCCCACACAACGGCTTCGCATCGTGGTCTCGCCCCATGATTCCAACACGGTTTCCTGCAACACCGGAACACTGTCGAGCGGCGATGATGGCGCAACAATCTATACAGTGGATACCCCCATTGGCGCCGGCCATGCCATACGCCTCGAACTCGGCCGGCTCCCCATGCCTTGGATGGCGTATGCACGATGGATCGCCTTGGCGACCCTCGTTGCCCTGCTCGTGTGTGCATCCGTCGCGATGCGGAGATCCGGCGCGACGGGGGCAAACCAGCCTGCCGCACCGGTGGCCGGAGCGAGACGGCGCCGGCGAAGTCGAGCGGACGCCGTGAAGACGGCGTCAGCCTCTCAAAAATGACGACTCAGCCACTCCCGCGTAACCCCCTTGCGACTCCATCTTCACAGCGAATCGGCCGCCGGGGCCAGGCTGATCGCGTGTGGGAAATCAATTTTCCTATCACTCACTCTCCTGTCGCGCAGCGTCTGGTTGCCTCGCCTTCTTGGCAACGACTGCGAATTCTCTGCTCTCGGGGGTGTAGGGCGTACCTGCAACATCCGAATGGAACGATGCGACCATGAAGCCGCTCTCGACAAGTTCCCGCTCCAACGCCTCGGGCGTGAAGTGTTGAAACCAGTTGCAGATCGTCCGTGTGCGGGTCGCTTCCACGAGCGTGTACTTGTCGAGAACCAGCTTTTCTTCGTCGTACTTGAACGTATTCAGAAATCCGTAATACTTGTGCGGCGACCAGAAACCGTTCAGCAGGTTGAGCCCGTAAGTCGCCGCCTCCTGTCGCTCTCGATAGGCCGCCATGGAGTACACGTCGAACAGCACGTCCCCGTCAGGCACCAGGAGTGTATGGAACGTTCTCAGCAGGGTGCGCCTCTGGGCCGGGCTGAGGGCACAGAAGTCACACATAATCATCAGGATCAAATCGAAGCGATCGTCGGTGGTGAAGTCCAGGTAGTCCTGATGCCAAAACGTGATCGGCAGCGCTTCTCTCCGTGCAGCCTCCCTGGCGTATTCCATTGATCGTTCCGAGAAATCGATTCCCGTCACGCAGGCTCCATGACGGGCCAGTCTCGTCGCATACAGCCCAGGCCCGCAACCGAAGTCAACCACCCGTTTCCCTCGGTCGATGTCGAAGTGAGATGCGATCCATGCGACAGAACGATCAATGAATGCGGCGCTCCGTGAGGCCGCGTCGACGTGCTCGTTCAAATGGAACGAAAGCATCTGCTGCGAAGTATGCTCGTCGGTCCAAAGCTCGCTTGCAGTGTAGAACTCAAACGGCCTGGGACGGGCATTGATGGCTTCGAGTTCGTCGAACATTCGTTGCATTCACGTCCCTCTTTGCTGGAATCCAACCGCTTCGTGGCCGTTCATCGTTCTCAGTCGGATGTCATCCAGCGCGATTCGCTCCCACCGGGTCAAGAGAGACTCAATCCAGCCGGGACTGTGATGCCGCACCGCCACGCCTTCAGACACCTCAAATACGCCGTAAGTTCGATATTGGTCCAAATAGCGGGCGTATCGCTCACGGTTTCGCTCATCCGATTGCAGCCAGTAATCGCTGATGTAGATGATCCCGCCAGCATAGTCGAGTATCTTGCTTTCTGGATCGAGGTTCTCTCGCAGTCGATCCAGATTCACGGGATGGCTGAACGTCTTGGTCGTTCCTTCCCGATCCCAGTATCCGCCGCTACGACCTTCGCTCATATGGAATACTCTTTCCTACTTCGTCAGTGCGTCTCACCGACCGCCAGCCGGGCGAGCGTCTTCAAGTCAGGCACTTCAACATCCGGCTGTGGCTCCGCTGGTACAGTCGCCCCGAATCCTTCCTTTCCCGCTCGCCGATTGACCCACACCGTCGCCAGCCCGAGGGCCTTAGCGGGTGCGATGTCGTGAAAGAGGCTCTGTGCGGCGTGGAGCAGCCTGCTTCGCTCGACTCCGGCGTGGTTAAGGAGGAACTCGAAGTTCTTGCGGTTCGGCTTGTAGGCCCCAATCTGTTGGGCGGTGAAGACGTGATCGAAATCCACTTGCAGTTGTTCGGCCGATCCCTGAAACAGATCGTCATCGATGTTGGATAGCACGATCAGCCGGTACTTGGTCTGCAACGTGCGGAGAGCCTCGGTGGAATCGGGAAAGGGTGGCCAAAGCCTCACTGAGGCAGCGAAGTCGTTCTGCTCAGCAACCGTTGGGGCAAACCCGAACTCGTCGCCGAGCCGCACCAACACCTGCCGGAGAACCTCTCGGTAGAGGCGATACTCTTGGGATTGGATTGCGGCTTCTGCGTGGCCGTAGCTTTCCAAGAGTCGGCGGTCTTCCACCTCGACTCCGTGCCCGACGAACATCGGTCGCAACGCCTGCAAGAGGCCCGTCTCCCAATCGATCAACGTTCCGTAGCAGTCGAAACTCAAGCACTCGTAGGCGTCGAAGTTCATGATGATCGACTTTCTCGCAACCTCTCTGGGCAAGGCCCCTCAAAGACCGCACTCATCCTCGGCTGCGTAGTCAGAGGTTGCCGCCGTGGAGTCTTCCAAGTTGATGTGCAAGCAGGAGTGCCATCGCCAAGACCCCGAGGCCCAGAACGACCACATGCCTCGTCTGCCGTAGATCGAACCGGCCGACTCGAACCACCAATAGATACCCCACAACCAGATTGAACATTCCCCACAGGACGTTGACCGTCGAGGACGACAAGCCAACGCCGGACGGCGATGCGAACGGCGTTTGCAGCGGGCTGCCCGAGACGCCACTTACCAGGTGCGGGACCGCATTTGTGAGGAAAGCCCCTCCGAAGAACCAGGCGATCAAGTGATACCAGCGTGTCGTTGTCTCCATCAGTCATCCTCCGGCTCGCTTAGCTCTGTACCCCATTCCCTCAAGCTCCGCAACGATCCGACCTCGATGATCGCCCTGGATTTCAATCCGGCCATCTTTGACCGTTCCTCCAGTCCCCAGCCGAGTCTTCAACTTGGTCGCAAGCTCGGCGAGGGCCTTCTCGTCCAGCGGCAGGTCGGAGATCACCGTCACGCCCTTGCCGCCCCGGCCCTTCGTCTCTCGCCCTACCCGAACTACGGTGGACTTGCTCGGTGCTGGCGGCTCGCTCGTGCAGGTGCAAGTCTTTTTGAGTTGTTTGCACTTCGGACAAAGCAGTTTTCGCCAGATAGGCTCTCATCGGTCACGGGCGGAAGAAGGCTTGCGAAAGCAGAGCCGTGGGCAAAGAGACCGCTTAGTTCCGGCCGTTGGTCAGCGGAGGGAGTCGGCGGGCAGAGCGGAGCCGGTTACCAAGTTGTCAATGAGCTCCGGAGCGGCGAGGCGTAGGTTGGCTGGCGCCGGTCCGTGGGGGCATGTGTTTA
>JAXGMN010000093.1:0-28610 GCA_040768665.1 Thermoguttaceae bacterium | reverse complement strand
TTGCTTCAGGTGGTCCAGCACCCGTTCGCGGACACGATCCAGCGACGCGAGATGTACGGGGACGTCTCCCATCTATGCCTCCACGTTCGGCAGGCGAAAGCGTTCGAATGCCGCCTGCGTCAGCCTCGCGGCAGTCTTCGTATCGAGCGTGCGCCGATAGTAGGCCTCGTAAAGCTGTTTTCGCAATTCACGGACGTAACTCTCGTAGTTGGCGACTGTCCGGTTGATCTCCACCACTTTTTCGGGGAGCTCGGCAGTGCGATGGCCGGACTGCTGCGCATAAAGCAGGAACTTGCCCTCCGCCGGCGTCTTCACGCTGCGACTGTAACTGTTGTCCTTGGTGTGAACACCCGTGAAAAGTGGACTGTGGTCGAAGATCAGCCCATCTTCCGGCAACTCGACGAATGCCTTCTTGCCTTCTGCGGCAATAGCAGAGAAAAACTCACTGGGGAACCGTTTGGGACCATCCGGCAGCAATTCGTCAAGAACGTCGTCAGCAACTTGCTTCTCAGCGCGTGTGCCACGACTCTTCACCTTTCTGGCTCTGCCGCGCAGCCGGCCCAATTCAATCCGTTCGCGGACGAGCTCACAAAGGCCTTCGTAGATAGGCTTCAGGTGTTTCTTTGGATTCAGGCCAATGGCCTTAAGCACCGCCGAATCAAATACCTGCCGGTCCTTCTGCTTGACTTCGTCGAAAACGCGCATGATGGACCGCTTCTTGAGAGGCTGGAACGCGGTTAGGATCGTGGTTCTCTGTGCCTTCGTCATCTTGTACAAGTTTGGAACAAGAAGTGAGTCTCGCGCGTCCTCTAATCTCACCTCGCAGACACCCTCCCCGGCAGTCACCGGCGCGATGGACTCAAGAGCCAGAGCAACAACAAAGCTGTTCAAGACGGCCGAGAGAAGTTCGGCCTCCACGCCCTTACTTGGGTCGAGGAAGTAAAGGCGTTGGTCAGGGATGAGGTCCACTTCACTGAACCGTTGTAGGTAGATATCGTGGTATGCTTTCTGCCAAAACACTCGCGCCGAGTAACCCCTGTACGTAGGCAACGCATACCAACCAGGCTTGCGGTTCTTGACCTCCACACCGTGAGGCCATGTCATGCCTGCTAGGTTTCCTGACGTGAACTTCTGCTGCTCACCCCACTCAATGTACCTCACCGCGCCAGTGTGCCCCAAGTTCTGGAGCTCTTGCTTCGTTCGTCGGCAGACGAACACGTTCCGCGGAAGCGCCGCGGAAGTCACAACAATGCTATGGGAAGCGTCGTCCGTAGCCCTCATAACCTTCAGTAGGTATTCTGGCTCGATACCGTATTGCTGAGCCTGCTCGGGAGTGAGATAGTAGAACGCGTTGATGCCGGTTTTTGAGCCAAACTTCATGTCAGCCAATTCACCCAAGACAACAAAATTGGCCGCCGCATCTACTCGAAGCTTCAGCATCACTTCAGGGGCGCGCAACAGATAGCCCCACTTGCGTACAGCCAGGGCACCCCGAACACCAGCCCCAAGCTCGCTCTGGCGAACAAGACGGATGCGGGTTTCTTCATCTTCTTCTGTCTCGATGCCCAAAGGATGCGTCTTGGCATACCTCCGACCTGTATGCTCGACACAAGCACTCAGGTCGCGTAGGCGACGTAAGCGCGGAACCGCATCAACAACGGGATCGCCAGGGATTAATTCGCCAAGAGGTTTCTTGACCTTGACGAACTTGGCCAAGTGGTTGTCCCGCTCGGCGCCGTTGTCGCATCTTTCGACGATGGTGACAATAGTGTTGACCGAAGCCTCGGTGAACCACGGCTCGCAACGGCTTTCAAAGATGGCGATGATCTTGAAATGCTTGAGGAAGAACTTCTGGATTTCGTGCCCGTAGTTCACGTCCAGCCAAGCATTGGAGGTAATGATGCCCATCCGCGCACCGGGCTTGAGGAATCGCGCGGTGTGGAAGAACAGGTGGATGTAAAGGTCGGCAAAACCTGAAATGCGATGTTGGACCGCCTTGTGATCGGAGCCTTTGTGTTGACCCCGACCAATGGACTTCTCGAACAACTCCTGCTGCTTCTTGGCGGATAGTAAAAGACCTCGGGGTATTCGTCGAACCAGTCGGCAATGAGTCGCTGCCGAAGGAATTCCAGGTAGCCCGACTCGTGTCTTTCGATCTGGTCGGCACGACGTAGGGGAAGTTGCCGACGATCGCGTCGAATTGTGGGATAGGCTCTTCCATTTCCTCGGGGGCGCCGAGGTCCATCTTGGGCGGCGGGAACCGAAACTTGTCGCCCGGATTGATGCGCAAGAAGTCGCGGCAGAGAATGCGAGGGAAATTACCATACTCGGCAATCTTCTGACGAAAGAGGTTGATCGTTGCCAGTTCGGCCGGGAACAGCCGCAATGTCCCACGCCCCAGAGCTGGGACAGAAGCGTCACATGGTCTGCTGACCCGAGCCAGCGAAGGCGGTCGTAGGCTCGGATCAGAAAGCCTGCACGTACCGCATGTAGAATCAAGTACCGTGTCCGTCGAAGCCCTGATACAGAATGCATTGATCAGATCCACAGAGATCCTCGCTGGTGAAGTACTGACCGAGGCCGTGGCGCTCCTCGGGCGGGATCAGCCGCTCGAATACCGTTCCTATGACGTCCTGGGGCAGACTGGCAAAATCACGCGTGTTAGTCGTTGATGAGGTCCGCCAGCACCCGTGATGCTTCAGCGGGCCACTGGATCCGATCAGGCAGTGCCTCCTCAAAGACCGCGTGATAGTCGATCTTGAGCGCCTCGGCAAAAGCAGCAAGCAGCTTGGGCAAGACCTGCGATGTGTTCACTCCATCGACATTCGAGCTTCGGCAGTTGACGAGCCGACCTTCGCAGGCTCTGGTAGAAGAGCACCTTGCCAAGCAGCCGGTAGATGATCTGACGCGTGACCGAGCAAACTCCAGATCCGTTGGGGAGCCTGCGATGGACTGCTTCGTTGCTCAGGCAGCTAATCACCTACGCGATTCTGCTCGGTTCATTTGTGGGCGGTTTTCTGGGCACTGGCTGTTTGGCGATTTCGTCGATAGAAGATAGTTGCGTAACTTTCTTCATCAGATTTCCCATCGAAGTGCATCGGTGGTTCCTTGTGAACGTTGGCATGCACATCCTGCCAGTGCTCGATCTTGTTGTGGTCCGGACAGTAGGCGGAAGTGCAGACGAATGCGTTGTCCCTGGGTGTCTTGAGGGTCGCTTCACATCTCCGTATGATGGATCGAGTAATTGTCCAGGATGACGTGGATAACCTTCGCCTCGGGATACTTCTGCGTGAGTTCCCAGAGTAAGAGAACGAATAGTTGGCTGTTCTTCTTCTCCCTCGACTCAGGTCAGTGCGAGTGCGAACGTTCTCCTTGCCAGCGAGATATCGCTTCGTCTTTGCCCGGAGTAGGAGCTTCTTTCTGCTGTCCACGCACCATCAATCCAGCCCAATCTTCGGGTTGAGATGAATGTCCACCTCGTCGGAGTAAAAGGCGGCCTCATCCGGCGGTAACTCGGCCAAGAGTTGTCGGATTGCCGCCAGACGTTTGTTTTGCGGCGTTTCGGCCAGGGACATGCAACCGTAGGCTTGGGTCGGCCGCGGCGTGCGTTGATCTGCTTCAAGGCCCGGCTCATCGTGCCCGGCGAGATCCGGTACCTGTCTTTTCTGCAACGTCGCAACAAGCAATTCGGTCCAAGTCGGCCGCAACTCAAAATCCTCTGGCGAACCTTCCACCACCTCGTGCAACGCCCGCAAGATAGTCCTCGTCAACTGCGATCTCCGTTGTCTTCCGGTGGTCGACCAGTCCGGCTTCGCCTTCATACCGGTAGCGGTGAGCCACCCGACGGACCGTGCTTCGCCACCTGCAGTGCCAGTGCGGTGTCAGCGACAGAACGTCCTTCATCCAAGTTAATCAGCACGCGATAACGGGTCACCAGCTTCTCGATCCTCACGATTCGTGTTTTCCTACGGAACCTCCGATTGGCGCGCGCCCCAAACAGATGATAATCCGGTCCATGGGAATTCCCCCTGCGAACCTCGTGTTCCTGGGATGGTTTACCGACCAAAGGGAATTCCCAGTTTTCTTATACCCTCCATTTCTCCAATATCAGTCGTGCAGAATCGCGCAAGGTGATTTAGTCCATTTCTGAAACCCACATCGTTGCGCAAGCGGTCATGGAGGGAATCCGACACACGAGGCAATAGCGTATGAACCGCGTCAAGGAGCCGATTGACGAAGTAGGTCGCATCGATCTGGACGAGTTCGAGAGCCTCATCTTTCAGGAGAGATACGAGGTCGTGTAGAATGGTGTCGCCCCGTTGGAGGACTTTGAGCCTGTTCAGTTCGTCGAGTGGATCGCGGTCGGATGCAGCGATCTCGTACAAATCGGAGTAGTCTCGCAGTTTTTCGATCGAGTCGCGCGTCGCCGGAGTTCCCGGCTTTGGCGTCTTCCAGAGCATCGCATCCCGCAGAGTCCAGGTGACGAAGTAAGGTGCCTTGTGCGCACGAGATCGGCGAGCCGCAAAATCGAGCAGCGCCTGATCGTCGGCGGCGTAGTTGGGGGCCGCCATCAGGACAACGGCCAGAGGTTCATCGGCACCCCGATACTGCCCATGGATTAGTACCGTCGGCCAGGAGCTGGAACTCGCGTTGCCGGCCGCCTGTGCCTTCGCGACACGCAGAACCGCTTCGCTGCCCCAGGGGAGTTTCCCGAACCTTTGAAACAGGTCGGCAACGATGGCCCTCATGACTCATCCCACCCGCGCGTTCCCGGCCAACTTGACATAGGCGAGGTCGCCCATCCGGTCCACCGTAAACCGAACGAAGGTCGGGTCTTTCTTTTGAAGTGCCTTCAGCAACTCGACGCTGCGGCCGATTCCAGTATCCGCAAATCGTCGGTAAGCAATCTTGTCCCGGCCAGCAGTGATGCCACATCGGTGATCGGAGTATACCCCAAAGAGCTTTTCAAGCGCATCACCAGCCTTGACCAATGCGTCGATGGCCTCGTGGTCCGTGGCATCCTCGACCTGCATCTGCCGGCAGGCCGCAAACGAGGCAAAGAACTGCGTCTGCAGGACGTCGCAGATTCTTCCGGAATCGCCGAGCCGGTCGACACATGTCCGGAAGCGAGTCTTCTCGGACGGTACGCATAGCGTTCTCGCTCCGGCTTCGACAGCAACCGGAGGTCGCAAAGCGGCTCAAGGCGGACCGTGATCGCTTCCTGGCGCGCACCGCCGCCGGAATACGATCACCTTGCCCTTCCCTTCCACGCTGTCGGCGACCTTCTTCAGCGGCGCCAGGCGATCTCGCTCTTCAACGGTGAGGCTCCGTCTGGCAGTGTTCGGCAATAACATCTCGCAGTATGGCCGGCAGCAAATCGCCGGCCTGTCGCTCGTCGAAGACGCCACCGTCGAATTCGAAAGCCGGCACAGCGGCAGCAACACCTCCGCATCATTCTCGAGGAAGCAGAAGAGGAAGAACTGCCGTTGCCCTGTGCGTCGCTGATGCGAAAGGGATTGTGGCTCCGGTCAAACTGCCAAACGCCGACAATTCGGCACGAAGTCACCGCCAGCAACACGAGGCTTCGCGTCATCGCCGAGTACGTTCCCTTCTTGACCAGCTCGAGCGATGTGCCGAGGTACGGGAATCGCACCTTTGGCCTCAACCAGCTTGCCGGTGCTCGAGGAGCGACCCGTCGGCCAGATAGATGTCCTGAAGTTCGACCCCGGCCGGCGATGTGTTCTCCAGGATCGTCTTTCGCAGCGACTTGTAAGCCCTGTCGGTCAGGGCGCAGCCTTGCGTAGTCTATCAGGTCTTCATCGAAGGGGGGGGACAGCTTGACGCGCTGCGTCACTCGGTCGATGAGCCGTCTTCCCAACGACTCCAGGTTGCTGGTCTCGGTCTCGTTGACCAATGCGGACAATGCTTTGAGGTAACCCACCTCTGCATTGTCCGATTGGCGGAATCCAGACTCGTATTCTTCCTGCCATCAGAAGCCTCCATGGACGCTGACCCTGGGCCGAACGTCCGCCAATAAAACGCTCGTTCGGTCTCCGTGTTGGATACCAGAGCCTGGCCAACCTCCAGACTTCGGATCAACTGGTCGAATCCGAGCGCTATTGGCGTACTTGACCTCTTCGGGCAGGTTTGACTTGATGTTCTTGCGGATGTATTCGATGTCGCCCTGCACGGTGAGCTTGTGAACCAGGAGCGTGTCGACCTGTGCCAGAATCCGCGGATCAATGGCGGTTGGCTGTTGGGTCGCCACGATGTTCAAACGACAGTCCGTAGTTCCTGCCCTCGCGAACATATTTTACGATCACGTCCGTCGCGGATGTCCGCCGTTCAGACGGCAGGATGTTTTTTTTCATCGATCGCCACAGTGGGCGGGGCTGCTAAAGCGAGCACTCTGTCGAGCGAAGCCGTTCTCGTCAGTGAAAGCTTCTCGATGATTTTTCAGATGCTTCTCGGCCTCGGACGCCTGCACTCGTGCGGCAATAAGCCCTCCCATCAAGGCGGATACCACGATCAAGCGAAGCTCGTCCGACATTTTATTCATGACGATTACGCTCATCCGCCCCGGTTGAAGGAACTCCTGCAACGACGTTCCTTGCGCCCTCGAACAGCGGGTTGCGGTGGTACGTCATGAGTTGCTGGAGCACCGCGCGGCGAGTCTCGTCGTGGTAGGTTTCCACGAGTTCCCGGTCGCTTTTTGCGCAGCCGATCAGGTCGCCGATCGAGTACTGGGCCGTGGGCTGATGCCGGCAAGCATCGCTCCAGCCCTCGTTACCTTGATGAATACGTCATTGAGCAGTTGCCCCATTCGATCTTGATAGATGTCCAATCCGAAGAGATAGCCCCAATCTTCCGCGGCGAAGTCAGAGCAGTTGATGGCAAACTCCCGGTGATCCGCTGGTGTTCCCGGCGTGCGGGTTCCCTTGGGAATCCAAATGGCCACGTCGAGCGGCTCCGGTTTGATCGACCAGCCGCGGCGGACGGCGAACTGCTCCTGGAGGACAGCCTTCTGGGCATCCTCCTTCGGCAGGATGCTCATCCATTGAAAAGACGCCCAATGTATCAAACAGCAGAAGAGCCGAATGCCGCGGATTCGCCGCGATGCTGGACTCCGTGTGTCTCGTGCAGAGACCTTCCAACAACGTTCCGAGCGTGTACGACTTGCCGGAACCCCTCTTGCCGAACAGAGCCACCACGTGCGCCATATCCGTATCGAACCGGACATCTGTGAGCGGCCCCGCTTCCGCGAGCCGGCCGAGATATACCCAGTCTTTGGTTTCAAAGGCCGGCGTTCCCGCGTAGCCGGGCGACGTTCGAAATACCCGAGGTTTGGTGGTGAACTTCTTCATCGGCCATCCTCTCCGATCAACCGAAGATGATCGGTGCGATCTCGTTTACGATGTCTTCGTCAATGACGTTCTTCTCCGCATCCCAAGCTGCGATGGCGCACTCATTGATTGTACGGATGATGTTGCGAGGCGTCGACTTGATCACGTCCTGGCAGGCGTAGTCGCACAGGAGCTCAAACGCCGTCGCAGTAAACGGATAGGTATCGGTTGTGGATGGGAGACCGTCATCCTGAATACGCTTCTCCGCCTCGGCCTGCTTCACAAGATGTTCCAGCATCTCCTTGACAAACTGCTGGACGTTGGCGGGTGCCGCGAGGGTCTCCAACTCGATGTAGTTGTTCGCGCTGATGCGGGAGAAGACATCGCCTCGCACAAGTACCTTCGGGGCGTCGTCGCGAGTGTCGGCCTTGAACCCAATTACGAAACCGACCGATGAATTGGCATTGTCGGCGAGCTTGCGAATGTACTGGTGCCACGACTCGGCCGCGTCGCCCTCCCGGACGTTGAGGAGCTCCTCCATTTCGTCGATGAAAAGGATGAGGCACGAACCGACCGCAGCAGCAAGTTTTCCGCATGCCTGCAGACCTGCCACCAGATCACCCACGCCCACTTCACCCAAATTCCGCGTGACTTTGATCTCCTGCAACTCCTTCGACGAGAGCTTTTGGCCGCTCAGCCAACGCCAGGCAGCGAACCCAAGATCGCCGCCTCCGCGTAGATGGCTAAATGCCTGGACCACATTGGGGTCACTGGTGAGCTCGCCGAGCGCCTGGTCAAAACTAGCCGATTTGTCGAACAGTTCCTTCAGCCACTTCTGTACCGACTGCATCCCAAGCGCCTCCATATTCTGGAGGTGCCACTGCGATGCGGTGGACTTGCTTTGGACCTCGATTTCGAGGTGGACATTGTGCGGCTGGCCCTTGCATGATGCCGGCTTCGTATGCTCAAGCCAGTAGGCAAGGTAGTAGAGTGTCTGGGTCTTGCCGCAACCGTAGGGGCCCCAGACCATCAATTTGGGAACCTGCGGATCAATGAACGCGCGCTTAATCTGGTTTTTCATCCGCTCGTCCAACTGCGAGCGGCCGAAATAGAATCGCGCGTCCGCGGGATTGATCTTGGGATCAATCGTGAAGCTCTCACGATCGTTGAGGCAAAACCACTGCTTGAACTCCATCGCTAGTTCCTTTCTGCTTTGATGCGTTGGACAAGCACGCTTTGTCGCAGCGTGCGGATGCTGCTGGTGGCCCAATGGTGCAATTCGTGCAGTAGACCACGGCCGATCCCCTCGCTGTAGAGCATCATCGCCACCTCGATGTTCGACTGGTAGGATTGCGCCGTGAGGTTGCCCGACCCGAACAGTCCGAACGAGTCCGGTTCACGTACTGCCATTGCCACGTAGACCTTCGCATGCACGGAAGCGTTGTACCTAATCTCGATCCACGGTGATCCAAGCAGGACGGCCATGGCCTCAAGCTGGTAGCCCTCGGCGGGTTCCCGAGTGACGATGTAGGTGGGAATTCGTTCCCGCTCGACTTTCCGCCGCAGGTCGGCAAGCGTGAAGCGACATCCAGCCAATGTGGAGATGTAGGGCGAGATGATCGAAATTGAACGCATGTTGGCCTCCCGGAGAAACAGACGCAGGAGAAACTTCTCAACCGGACGGTCGGTAACCAGTTGGATGTGCCTCGGGTTCGGCCTGCCCATTGTCTGCATGCAATTCCTCGGTTCAAATGATCAATCTGACTCACAGGAGGTCGAATCACTGCCGCTTGTTACACCCGGATTGCCACTTCTCTTGAGCCAGTGGTCGATAGCTTCCCTGTGAAATCGCCAATGCTTTCCGACTTTCTGGCCGGGGAGTTTTCCCTCCTGGGCCAGCTTGTACAGCGTCGACTTGGCGATTTTCAAATACCCAGCGAGTTCGTCGATCGTGAGCACGTCCTGGCTGCGGTCGTGCATCGCACTCTCCCGCCAAACAAGGGGGGTGCCTTCATTTTAGGCCACATAAACGCCGCTGTTATTTGATAGTTACTACCAGTTGCTGTCAATGGGGCCCATCGGTCTCCATTGAGGACTGCGGAAGAGTGGCGTCGAGCATGGCCTCCAGCCGCTCTCGCGCCTGCTCCTCCATTTCCTCCGGCTCCTCCGCCTCGGGCACATCGCGCGGAGCCGACAGGGCGGGTTTCTGGGCCGTCTTGAGCCCTTCTTCCAGCCGCCTCGCCCACCACCGGTGCAGCGTCGACGGGGGACCATAACGGATCGACTTCTCTCTGGCGGAGTGCTTCGACACAACTGCAATCGGAAAATCGACCTCCGCAAGTCGTTTGTATTCCTTCGGGATCATAACCTTCCGTCGTTCTTTTCTCGCGCCTCCAGCCGCGCACGGGCGGCGCGGACGGCGTCGTGGAGTTTCTTTTCCAGCAGCTTGCGCGGCGGCAGTTCGGTCAGGTAGGCGGAAACGCGAATGCCGCTCTCGTCGAGCCGCAACAACTCGACGTGTCCGTCGGACTTGCCCGCGCATAGGATAAGCCCCAACGGCGACTCTTCGCCGGGCCGTTGCTCGTGCCGTTCCAACCAGCGAAGGTAAAGTTCCATCTCTCCCTTGTGGGCCGCCTGGAACTGCCCGAGCTTCAGGCCGATGGCCACCAGCCGGCGAAGCCCGCGGTGGTAGAACAACTGATCGAGGTAATAATCCTGGCCGTCGATCGTGATCCGCTTCTGCCGTGCGACAAAGGCAAAGCCCGCCCCCAACTCCAGGATGAACGCCTCCAGCTCCCGCAGGATGGCAGCTTCCAGGTCCTTCTCGGCGTAGGTGTCTTTCAGCCCGAGGAAGTCGAGGAGGTAGGGGTCGCGAAAGACGAGGTCGGGCGTCAGGCGGCCTTCATCCCGCAGGGCAGCCAACTCCTGCCGGGCGAGCTTTTCCGGCTTTTTCGACAGGGCGGTCCGCTCGAAGAGCATGCCGTTGATCTTCTGCTGGAGCGTTCGGACGCTCCATCGTTCGATGCGACACATCTCGGCGTAGAAGTCGCGTTGGAGCGGGTCGTCGAGCGGCAGAATGAGGACAAAGTGGCTCCACGACAATTGTCTCATCAGCGACGAGACAATTTGCTCATCGCTGAAGACCTCGGCGAAACGCATCATTCGCGACAGGTTGGGGACGGAAAACCCCCTACCATAAAGAGACGTCAATTCTTTCGACAGCGTCGAAAGAATTTCCTCCCCATAGTTCGCCCGCTTGTGCTTCAGCACGTCCTGACGAATTCGTTTGCCAATATTCCAGTAAAGCCAGACCAGACCGGCATTCACCGTTTCACGACGTCGTAGCCCAGGTTCTTCTCGTGGACGTCGTAAACCGCGCGTTCCTCATGCGGTTTATGTAGTGGCGACCAACGACCCGAGCATAGCCCATTCCCTTCGTGGTTACAGGCACTACACCCGCCATTTGCGGAGCTGGCCGAAAAATGCACCAGTCCCCGGCCGCGGGCGTGAACGGTTACTTTGCCCGCTTCCTGGCGACATTCCTGCCGGGTGGGAAGCAAGGCCGTCTTTGCAGCACCTCCTCCCCTCCCCAAACTCGAAAAAAACTTTGCCGCGGCCGAAAAAAACCTCTTGACCAGGTGCGCCGCATCGATCATACTGATACATGGACAAATGATCATATTCGTCCACGCTCGCAGGTCCAACGGCATCCACGCGCTGCTGCCTCGCAGATCTTTGACAATTTGGTTTCAGCCAGTAGGTCGCGCTTGCCCAGCGGGACCTACCTTCGATTACCGAATGTCGAGATCGGAACCATGCCGCAAATCATCCGATCCAACCACCCAAAAGCGCGTGGCCACCAAATGCCTTCGGTTCTGAGAAATCGCGACTTTGGTGGTCACACCCTCGGCCGACCGCAAACCTCTGCCGGCCGGGCGTTTTGTGCCTTCGTGCTTCGTGTTTCTCGCCCCCGATTTCCACCCCTCTCAGGTTACCGGGTGGTGCGGGATCAAGTGTTTTTTGGAAAATCGCGGGTCTTGGCCGCCAACTCCAGCCCGCGCCGGCACCCGGCTTTGAGACTTCATCTCGGGAAAAGCCTGAATGGCACGTACGACAAGTGCGGATGGCCCACCGGTGGAGGCGCCTTCTAGAATGACCCGATACGTATGTTAATGACGAACGGAGTCCTTTCAGGAATAATCGAGCGGCGTCATGGCCAACTCTCTGCCCCCCGCATGGCCTCGATCGGTGACCGTGGCCGCCTCGCTGCTGAGCTTCGCCGTCATCTGCGCGATCCTCTACCTCGGCCAAGTCGTCCTGATACCGATTGCTCTAGCCGGCCTCGTGGCGTTCCTCTTGAACCCGCTGGTTACGCGGCTTCAGCGTCGCGGATTTCCACGCATTTCGGCGACTCTTGGAGTGGTCCTTGCGGTGGCGGTTGTTCTGGGCGGGATCGGCTACGTCGTGACCGAGCAGGTCCGCGTGCTGCTCAACAATCTTCCGGCATACCGGGAGAACATCCGCGAAAAGGTCGCCGACGTCCGCGGCATGATGCGGGGAGGCGCCTTGGAGAAGGTACAGAAAACGATCGACGAGGTGGGGAAGGAACTCGAAGAAGAGTCGGCCAAGCTGGACGAAGAGGTCCTGGATGGCGATGAGCCCGAGGAAGAGCCCGAAGAAGAGCCCGTGCCGGTCAAGGTCACCGAGGAAACGGCCGGGTGGGACATCTCGGAGTCGATAGCCCTCGGATCCGCGCTGAGCGTACTGGCCACGGCGGGTCTGGTGATCGTGCTCGTGCTCTTCCTGCTTATCCAGCGCGACGACCTGCAAAGCCGACTGGTGGCGATCACCGGACGTTCGTCGCTGGCGATCACGACGAAGGCATTGGATGAAGCGGGATCCCGGATTAGCCGTTATCTGCTCATGCAGTTCGTCATCAACGTCACCTTCGGCGCAGCCGCCGGTTTCGGCCTGTTCGTCATCGGAATACCTTACGCGCTGCTTTGGGGGCTGAGTGCCGCCGTCCTCCGGTACATTCCTTACATCGGACCCTGGGTCGCCGCAGTGTTGCCGATCGCGGTCAGCCTGGTGGCATTACCAGGTTGGTGGCCGGTGTTGGCGGTAATCGGATTGTTCGTCGTCCTGGAATTGCTCAGCAACAACGTGATGGAGCCGTGGCTTTACGGCCAGAGCGTGGGCCTCTCACCGGTGGCGATCATCATTGCGGCGGTGTTCTGGACCTGGCTTTGGGGGCCGGTCGGTCTGATCCTGTCCACTCCCTTGACCGTCTGCTTGACCGTGCTGGGCAGGTATATCCCCGCGATGGCCATTGTGAATCGGCTTTTCGGTGAACGGCCGGAGTCTGAGCCGGAACTGGCACTGTACCAGCGGCTGCTGGCTCGTGACGAGGATGAGGCCGCTGAATGCGTCGAACGGTATCTTTCGACCCATTCTCCCGAGGAGGTGTTCGATCACCTGCTGCTGCCGACGATCTATCTCGCCGAGCGAGATCGCTCTCGCGGCCATGTCTCCGAGAGCGAGGAATCGGCGGTCCTCCAGTCGCTCCAGGAGATCGTGGAAGAAATCGCCGAGTTGATCAAGCCGGAGACCGACATAACTGACGAAATCACGTCGAACGAGAGGGCCTCGCCCGTTCTCGTCATCGGCTTTCCGGTTCGCGACCAGGGAGATGAACTTGCGCTGGAAATGCTCCGCAGTGTGGTCGATCCGAAAACCTGCGAGCTGGAAATCCTGCCGCATGAGTTGTTGATCGCGGAGAAGCTCGCCAAGATCGGAGAGAAGAGACCGGCCTGTGTGTGTCTCGTGTCGGTGCCGCCCGGCGAAGCCGTTCACATGCGGCGGATCTGCAAGCGGATACGCTTGCAGTGCCCGGAAACCAAGGTCGTCGCCGGCCGGTTGGGCTTCAAGGCGATGTCGGAAAGGAACCGCGATCTGCTCCGGGCGGCCGGGGCCGATAAGGTCGTCGCCACGCTGGACAATCTGCATCGCGCCATCGTGCCTTACGTCCAGTTTCACCAGTTCGTCCAGCCCTCGCAGTGCGAGGCGGAAAGGGCTCCTCAGCCCATCCATTGACCCGGCCTCGTGAGACCTCCTGGAAGTGATGCACCATGGCCGACGTTCGGACAATTCACGTTGCACCCGGGATGCGGCAAGCCGCTGTGCCCGGCAGGGACCGGACGGCGCTTGTGCTGACCAATCCCCGGGCCCGGCAAGTACGAGAACAGTTGGACGGGGCCGTAGGCAGGCTCGGCGAGCATGGTCTTACGCTTACCCTGGCGATTCCCAAGAGTCCCGCGCTCTATCCCGACCTCATCCGCGAATATCGCGACCGTACCGACATGGTGATCGTGGCCGGCGGAGACGGCGCGCTGAACGCCGCCGCAGATGCGATCGTCGAGACCGGGTTGCCGTTGGGCATCCTGCCGCTGGGTACCGCCAACGACCTGGCGCGGACATTGGCCATTCCAACCGATCTCGAAAACGCGTGCCAGATCATTGCCGCCGGCAACACCCGCCGGATCGATGTCGGGACGGTCAATGGCAAGCATTTCTTCAATGTGGCCAGCATCGGACTGAGCGTGTCGATCACCCGGCGGCTTAACTGCGACATCAAGAAGCGCTGGGGAGTGCTCGCCTACGCGATCGCGGCCATGCGAGTCCTCTGGCAGGATCGCCCCTTTCGGGCGGAGATCCGCTGCGGCGCAACGGTATGGAATGCCCGCACCGTCCAAATAACCGTTGGAAACGGCCGCTTCTACGGCGGCGGAATGGCGGTTGCCGAACAGGCCGCGATCGACGATCAGCAACTCGACCTGTACAGCCTGGAAGTGGAGCATTGGTGGCAGGTCCTGGGCATGTTGTGGGCGTTGAAAAAGGGCACCCTTGCCAACCGTCCCGGAGTGCGGACCTGCTCCGGCCGCGAGATCGCCATCCAGACCCGCCGGCGGCGCCGGATCAACACCGATGGTGAACTCACCGCATCGACGCCCGCCGTATTCCGTCTTATCCCGCACGCGGTGACCGTCTTTGCTCCGCCGCGAGAGGTGGCCGACGGGTAGTCGGAAGGACGGGCTCCTTGGCGTCAGTACCGCGGACTGCTGTCGCATCGCTTGACGCCGCCGCGTTATATTCACAGGGAGAACCCGCCCGGGCATACATCGGCACTCGCTCGGCTACCGGCCTGAGCGCCGCATTCGGCGTCGAATCCCGGTAATCCCCGCGGCGGCCGTTCACACCTGCGGAAGAGAGGGGGGACAGGTCCATGTTTTCGGCCGACGTCTTTTGCGCCAACATGCGTCAAGTGACCGAAAAATGGTCCAGTCCCCGACCGCGGGCGTGAACGCTTACTGCCCTGCAACCGAGGACGGCTCCCTTGATCGAATTCTTCGCAGTCAGTCTCGTCCTGCTGATCGTCGTTGGCGTTCCGCTGACGGCGCTCGTGCTCGCGATCATCGCCTATCGGCGATCCCGGCTGATGAACGATCTGATGCGACGGGTTCGGGAACTCGAATCCATCGTTGAGAGGGGCCGTGGTCCGGCAGAACGAGAAGAGGATGCAGTCGCGGCCGAAGTGGTTCCGGCCGAAGCGGCTGGTCCGTTGGTCGACGTCAGCCCGTTTGCCCCGGGCGAGGTAAAGGCTGCCGAGCGAGAACCGATCCAGTGGGAATTGCTGGTCGGCCGAAAGGCATTGGGTTGGGTGGCGGTGGTTCTCCTCGTATTTGCAGCCGCATTCTTCCTCCGCTACGCGTTCGAGAACCAATGGATCGGGCCGCTGGGACGTGTTGCCCTGGGAGTCATTGCCGGCGCCGGGCTGATGGTCGCCGGCGAAAAGCAACGTCGGCGCCGATGGCGAGGTTTCTCTCAGCCGAGAAGAAGGGGACAGGCACATTTTGCTCCGGAGACTCCGCAAAATGAGCCAGTCCCCGATGGTTTTGGGGCAGGCTCTCAGATGGTCAGCGCCGCCGGTATCGTCGTCCTCTATCTCTCGACGTATGCCGCCTTTGGTTTCTACCATTTGCTGCCACAGCAGGCAGCCGGCGTGTTCCTGGCGATCCTCGTGCTGGAATCGGCCGTGCTGGCCGTCCTCTACAACTCCCCGGCGATTGGACTTACCGCACTGCTTGGCGGGCTGCTTACACCCGTGCTGATGCACTCCGAGCATGATCAATACCAGTCGCTCTTCACGTATCTGGCCGTACTCGATGCCGGAGTGCTCGGGATGCTCGTGTTTCGCGCGTGGATCGGGATCGGCTCGATCGCGCTCGTGGGAACGCACGGTCTTTTCTGGATATGGTATACGCAGAACTACCACCCGGAGAAGCTCGCTTGGGCCCTTGGCTTTCAAGCAGTCGTTTTCGCCCTGTTCCTGGGGCAGAACCTGCTGATGCATGCTTTCCGCGGTCGCCGCGCAACCTGGGAAGACCTGGCAAGGATGGTGCTGACTGCCTCGCTGGCGTTCCTGGCATTCTACGTCCTCATGCGGCCGGAGTACGAGGTCTGGATGGGCACGTCGGCGGTGGCGATGGCGATGGTTTACGCCATAGTTGCTCGACTGATCCTCGGCTGGCGACCCCAACAGACCCGGCAGTTGCTCACCGCACTGGCGATCGCCGTCGAGTTTGTGGCCCTTGCTTTTCCGATCCAGGCGGATGCCGCCTGGGTAGCGCTCGGCTGGGCGGCGGAGGCCGCCGTGTTGTGGTGGTTCGGCAATCGCATCGGTTCGCCGGCGATGCGGGCGATTGCCGGAACCCTGGCGTTTGCCGCCGTGGCCCGCGTGGTGCTCGTCGACACACCGTTCCATACCCGCGAGCCCTTCCTGCCGTTGCTGAACGCCTACGCACTGCCCGCGCTGGGCACCGCTGTTCTGCTTCTCGCCGGGCTGCTCGCCACGCAACGGTTCTTGGCGAGGCTGGCAAGCAGCGAGCGATTCCTGGCCGGTCTCGTCGGCCTGGCCGGGATCGTACTCGCCTGGCTGGTCCTCTCGGTCGAGTGCTATGGATTCTTCGACGCACTCGCTGCCGTACGAGAAGGGGACCGGATCGACTGGAACTGGCTTGGGCAGATGTCGGTCTCCGTACTCTGGGCGATGTTTGCTACCGCGCTATTGGCCATTGGTTTTCGGATGCGAGCGGCCCGGATCCGCTGGCTGGCCATTGCGCTCTATGGTCTGACGGTAGGCAAGGTGTTCCTGGTCGACATGTCGGAATTGGACGAGATCTATCGCATCCTGGCATTCTTCGTACTGGCGGTGCTCCTGGGCGTAGCCGCCTGGGCCTACCAACGAGTCCGACTGGAATTCGACCCGAGTTCGACGATCAAAGGTGAATCCCGTGAGTCGCAAGCTTAGCAACGTTCGACAAACATGTGTCAGGAACGATTTGCCGGAAACCGGCCCTCCGGGTGCTTCGCACAAATGGTTCCCGACACTTATTTCTCGCACTGCTGCCCCCACCGGGAACAGCGGCCGCCTTGCCGGAACAACACGGCAACTGGTCTGGTGGGTCGCGATCGGTGCCGCGTTGGCAATACTCCTGGCGACACCCCACGCGCAGGCACTGGCTCCCGACGCACCTTCTCCAAACCTCCGCAGCAAACCACTCGTTGCCTGGCCGTACTTCCAGGATGTGCTGATGCCCGCGTCGCCGGTCGAGAGCGAATCGCCGTGGGTCGACTTCGTCGTCCTGCCCGGCGTTTTTGACAAGGCGAGGTTCGATCTTGCAGACCTGAGGCTCTACTCGGACGCGAACCGCGAGGTGCCCTATGCTCTGCGAGTGCGGCGGCCGGAAGACCGCCGCGACACTGTCCGGGCGGAAGTCTTCAATCGCGCCGGCGGGCCGGAAGGCTCCACGGAGCTCTCCCTCGATCTTGGGTCCGGCAACCTCGAGCACAACGAGGTCGAAGTGTCCATGCGGGGTGTAGACTTCCGGCGGCGCGCCGTGCTGGAAGCCAGTGACGATGCGGACCAGTGGCGCGAACTGGCGGAGGAAAACCTGGTCCGCTTTCAAGCGGAGAAGGGACTGTTTCAGGACGTCAGGCTCACGTATCCGCCCAGCCGCTTTCGCTATCTGCGGCTTCGGGTCTACCCGGATCCGTTGAGCGACAAGGAGCCGGCCCCGATCCAGGACGTCCTGGTCTATCGCACGGTCAAGGTACCGGGAGAAATGCTGGCGTTGCCGGGCGTCCTGGGGCCGAGGGAACCGACGCGAGCCAACGGTGCGCCTGCCTCGGCGTGGATCATCGCCCTGGGTGGCGAAAACGTGCCGCTTGAGCAGATCGCCGCAGAAATTGCCGACGAGGACTTCGTCCGTGACTATTACCTTGAAGCCGGCGGACCCGAAGGCTCGCGGGAGCGTTTCCGGCGCATCCACGCCGGAACCTGGAGAAGACGAGCCGGTGAGGAGAAACAGCCGCTCGAGGCCGAGTTTTCAGAGGTGCGCGCGTCGCGGCTCCGGCTGGTCGTGATCGATCACGGCAACCCGCCGTTGGACATCCGCTCGGCGACGTTCAGCGCGCCCGCCCGCCAGGTCGTGTTTGCGAAGCCGTCTGATCCGGGAACCGAGTACCGTCTCTATTATGGCAATCGAGACGCGGGCGCCCCGCTCTACGACTTTGCTCGAAACCTGCCCGAGCTGCTCGTGCCGCCGCCGGCCCGGGCGCGCCTCGGCGACCCCCAGCCGAATCCGGTGTACACGCCGGAGCCGCTGCCGCTAACGGAGCGATGGCCTTGGCTGATCTATGCCGTCTTGGGATCGGTGAGCCTGGTGCTTGGGGCGATTGTCGTGAGCGTTGCCCGGCGCGCGATCGCCGTGCACGATGCCGCGGATTCGCTTTCCAAGACGCCGCCCCTGTAGACAGGCGGCGAAGACGCGGCCCCCGGTTACGCTTCGGCCGCGCCGACGCGCTGCGCGAGGATGGTCGAGATCAGCTCGTCGCAAGCGGTGTCCTTGCGGAGATAGCGTACGGCTCCTGCGGCGCGCATGGCCCTGCCGAGATCCGCCTCCTCGTGCATCGAGAGCCCGATGATGCGCACGTCGGGAAGAGATTCTCGCATCGCGCGGGTTGCGTCGATGCCATTCATGCCGGGCATGCTCAGGTCCATCACCACGACCTGGGCGCCGGTTTGCCTGGCGACGTGGAGGGCTTCCTCTCCGTCCGACGCCTCACCGACCACCTCGATTTCCGGATGCTCGCGAAGCAGTCCCGCGAGTCCTTGCCGGACAATAGCGTGGTCGTCTGCCAGAATAACACGGATTTTGTGCCCGGAACAGCGAGAGTCGCCACTCCGCACCGGTTCCGCGAGATGGGCGGCGGACGCGGGTACACCGCTGCCGTTCGCAGGCAGCGGGGCCGCCAGGCTACCGGCAGGAACTTCAATCGTCACGCGAGTGCCTTCTCCCGGCGCCGCGCGGACGTCAAGCCGCCCGTCGATCAGTTGCAGGCGTTCCCGGATGCTGAACAGTCCGAAGCCGCCGCACGTCGTCTGGGCGCGGCATGCGGCAGGATCGAAACCTCCGCCGGCATCGGAGACGATCAGTTGGACTCGGCTTTCACCAAAACGCCGGAGTTCGACGCATGCGGAGTTGGTCTCTGCGTGTTTGACGATGTTGAACAGCAACTCGCGTGCGGCCTGGAACAGGAAAACCCGCATCCCCTCGTCCGCCGGTTCGGCGAACTCGCCGACATGGACCTTAACCGAGAGAAGGTGCTTTTCCTGCATGTGACGGGCAAGCCATTCCAGCCCGCCTGCCAGCCCCGCGTCGTACAAGACGGGCGGGCTGAGCTGCGCCGTGAGCGAGCGCGACTGGCTGATCGATTCGTCGAGCAGTTCATTGGCACGGTCTGCGGCCTGGGCGACCTTAGGATCCGGATTGCGTCGGAGCAACGCAAGCCTCATCTTCGTTGCCACCAGGAGTTGCTGCAGCCCGTCGTGAAGCATCTGGGCCAGTCGCCGCCGCTCGCTCTGCTCCGCCTGGGCGAGTGCGGAAGCCAGTGCTCTTAGCTGCGCGGCTCGCTCCTCGGCCTCCCTCGAGCGTTCCGCGACCCGATGCTCGAGGGTCTCGTTGAGGGCTCGCAGTTCCGCTTCGGCTTCAAGCAGTCTCCGCTCGTTGCGACGGAGCGCGTTCTCTGTTGCTTTCCGATCGCTGATGTCCTGGACGACCACGTGGAAATAGACCGGCTGTCCGAGGCAATCGCGGTACAGTGCCACTGTCAGGTGAACCCATACCGGCGATCCGTCGGGGCGGATATACCTCTTATCGATGGAATAATGGGAAATTTCACCATCGAGAAGCCGGGCCACCTGGGCCAAGTCGTGATCGAGATCCTCCTGCCAGGTGATCTCCTGAAAGGTCTTTGACAACAGCTCTTCGCGCCGGTAGCCGGTAATCTGGCAGAGCCTGTCATTCGCGAGCAGCCATCGGCCTTCCAACGCCACGTGAGCCATTCCAACGGCCGCCTGCTCGAAACTTACCCGAAAGCGATCCTCGCTTTCGGGAAGGGGTGGATCGGTTGATCTGTCGAGCATGAGACGTTGTGAAACACCGGCGCACGACGTCCGTTTCGCATGGGTATCCATACGCAATGCCCCCTCCATAGACAATGTGCGTCTCGAACGACGGTATCCCCCCGCTTCGGAGCCCACCGCGAAGACAAGTTGCTATTGGCCGGATTTCCGACAATCGCGTTGAACATATCAGATCCGCGGAAGAAAGGCAACTCGGGTCAATGCGGTGGACCTTGGAGGAGTTTACCCAAACGGGCGGTGACATTTTGTCGGATCGACGACTGTTCAGATCCTCGTGCCGGGCAACCTTCACTTGCACTCTTCCGCCATCCGCTCTGCAAACTGCTTCCAGGCCCGCATCGAACGGACGAGGTTCTCCCGTTTATCGCCCGGGATCGCATAGCATTGGAGACCGATGGGGCCTGAATAACCTATTTGCTTGAGCGTTTTGAGCACCCCGTAAACATCGAAAGAGCCGCGGTCGAGTGTCTGGATGATGCGGTCCCAATTGCCTTCAGGATCGGCGCCGTTGATCGTCACCAAGAACAGCCGCGGTCGGGCCGATTCGAGCCGCTCCTGGAGCCCGTTCGGACCGTCCTGTTTGAGCCAGTGGCAAAGATTAAAAGTCACGCCCACACTCGGCCGATCCACCTTGTCGGCAATCCGAACGGCGTCCTCGACTCGCGCCACGTAGAAGCCGACGTGCGGGTACAACGCCACTTTCACTCCGGCTGCCTCGGCCATATCGGCCACCTCCCGGACAATCTCGACGGCTCGCTCGTCGCCCCTGGTCGACGAGGGCGGGTGCTGGCGACTGCGGATGGTGAGCCACACGTAGGTGCCATGCCCGCCAAGACCCGCGATGGCATCCTTCAGAAGCGGATCGAATTTCGGCTGGTCCGTATCGATGTTCGCCCCGACGTAGAGGGCGTAGACTTTCAGGCCCTGGGCATCAAAGGCTTTGAGCATTTCGGCAGTCCCGTGCACCCCGGACGGGCCAATGCCGTCGTAGCCGAGTTCTTTCAACAAGGCCGCTTGCGCTTCGGCGGTCGGATAAGCAGGATCTTGAACGCCGTTGCCCAGAACAAACAGCGGATTGGTCAATCCTTCGGCCGGCGCCATACCAGGCAAGCCGAGCGCGAAAGCGAGAAAGGGGAGGAGGAGTCGTCGGATCATGAGAGGATCTCCTGGGGGGCTTCGGAGCGAATCGCATACGACCTGAGGATGATCTTGCTTCAGCCGACCGGCAGTGTCAACCCGGAGGCGCGATCACCGGTTCGGGTGTGTCGCCCGGCTGGTGGATTTCTCATGCCCCCGCTTTGCGTGCCGCTCGAGGTCTGATACACTGCGCGGGATTCGGGAGTTGGCATCGTGATCGCCGGGACCGGCCTGGAGCCTGTCGCGATCGGTGGCCACAAAGCGAGCAAAAGAAATGGCACGACCGACAATCGACCACCAACTGTTCTTTCGCGAGTTCTTGCGGAACTTCCATACGACGGGGGCGGTTTTGCCCAGCGGGCGGTGGCTCGCGCGCGCCTTGACCCGCTACGTGGAAGGCGGCGGCCCTGCACGACGAATTCTGGAGGTGGGACCCGGCACCGGCGCGGTGACCCGGCGGATGATCGCCGCTATGGGACCATCGGACACGGCAGACCTCGTCGAACTGAACGAACGGTTTGTTGCGCATTTACGGGCGTGCGTTGAATCGGCTCCCGAGTTCCAGCCGTGTGCAGGGCGGATTCGGGTGCTTCATTGTGCCGCGGAAGAACTGGCTGCCGATGAGCCGTACGACCTGATCATCTCCGGACTGCCGCTGAACAATTTCTCGCCGCCGGAAGTCGAACGGATCCTTCGGTCGCTTGTCAAACTGCTCAAGCCGGATGGGACGCTCTCATTCTTCCAATACATCGGCATCCGGCGAGCCCGCGGGCTGGTAAGCGGACGAGCCGAGCGCGAGCGGCTGCGAGGGATCGGACTTGTGATGGATGCGGTGCTTCGCGGCAATGAAATTCGGCGGGACTGGATCTGGCCCAATATCCCGCCGGCCTGGGTTCACCACGTCAGGTTTCGGAGAGAAAGCGGCAAAGTCCCCCTCTCTTCCGCCCCGTGAACGGTTGCCCTCCAAACCAACGGACGATCAACGGAAGAGCGAGCGAAGGCTTACGCGAGGTTTTCTTTGCTGCGGGGAGGTTAGAAGCTCCAGCTTCGGTGCGGCTTGCATTTCCGCCTCGGAGACGCTCGAAGCTGGTTGCTGCGGCGTGGCCACGACCGCCGAAGCCGGCACCGAGATCGCGCCGCCTTCCAGGTCGGTCTGGATGTGAATCGTTCGTTCGATCCGACCCGCCTCCTCTCCGGCCTGGAACTTGACAGGGATGAGATACAGCGGTTTGCGGACTTCGCTCTTGCCAAAACCGATCTTGATTCCGGTCCCGTCCGCCTTGACGTCCCGGATTGCGAACGGTCTGCTGGCGCGGACGACAAGTTGCCGGCTCACTTCCTCTCCCGGCGCGACGACTCCGAGAAAGAGCGTGGCGGGGCTGACGGAAAGGTCGGCCAGCACGTGGGCTTCGATCGGAACCGCGATTTCTCGATTCTGTGGCTCGTTGGTTACAAGCGTCACCTGGCCGCGAAAATAGCCCGGCGGAGCCTCGGGGCCCAGCCGCACCTGCACGCGATAGCTCACCTGGTTCCAATCGCGACGTGTCTCGATCACCTGACACGTAACGTGCGGATGGGATTTCACCTCGACAATGCCCCAACTATAGCGGCCCGAACTCGACACCTGAAGTGTCTTTTCCACACTCGCCTCGCGCCGAATCGCCCCGAATTCGACGGCTCCCGGCTGGACACGCACGTCGCTGCGAACATACGTATTCAGGTGCAATCGGATTTCGCCAGGCGACGGTTTGTCGAAGGCAAGGCAGACCGTTGTCGACCGGGCCCCGGCAAGCGAAGAGGTGTCGAGTACGACGAGAATCGGGACGGACGTCCCGGGATGGATCGTCCGCTGCTCGTCCGGAATGGGTACCCGCGCGCAGCCGCAACTCAGCCGGATGCCAACGATATGGATGCTCTCAGCCAGGTTATTGCGGAGCATGAACACGTGCTCGGCCTTCTCCCCCCGCACCAGGGTGCCGAAATCGTGCTCCGTGGAATCCATCAGCCCGGCGGTCCAGGGGACGGTCGAGTCCGAAGGAGCAGCCAGACAGAAGGAACAGCAGAAGGCGAAACAGAGACTCAGACCCTGACGAGGCATGGCAGGTCGAAAACTGGCAGGTGGGCAACCGGATGAAGGTGGGACTATGCTTCCGGTGCAAGCGGCGGGACATCCATCGCCGACCATTCTACAGAGGGCCGCATAACACATGGTAGCCCACCTGGGCCGGAAAGCCGGAAATCAGGTATTCTCCCACCCTAAGCTAAGGCCACTGTGGCCGAAAGTTAGAGATTCGAGCTCTTTCGGGGATACTTGCTCTTTTGGCCATGCAAGTCGCTGCAGATCGATGCATCGCGGTGCAAATTGGTGCAGAACGTCCGACGACGTTTGGCTTTGCGGCTACCCCCTTATTGCTGAACTCTGGCACCACCTGAGGCGTTCTCGGTGCAAATCGATGCAGATCGATGCAAGTTATCGAGAAACGGTGGAGCAAGGAGATTGCAAGGGTGCCTGTCCCCGTTTTGTTAGGGCCTCTTAATGTCCGCTTCCACTTGAAAAAGAGCCCCCCGGCTGCCCCAGAGATATCGCTTCCCGAAAGCGCGACCGTTGCTCATTCCCCGCTTCATACCACTGCCGCCGCGCTAAATCACTCCCCTGCCAGGCTGGCACGGAACCGGCTCACCACGCGATCCACCAAGCGCGAGTCGCGGAAGAATGCGTGCCATGCGACGGGCCCCAAACGGACGAAGTCCATAGCGAGCCCTGTCCATTCTTTTCCCACTCGCCTCGCGCCGCCCATCAAAGCCACGTTCAAGTCGGCCGAGAAGCGAGCCAGTCGAGCCAACCGCTCTTGCCTCCGGTCCAATGCCGGGCTGCTCGCAATGTGCCGGGACAACACCGTCGCGTGCTGCTTCCGCATCTCCTCCCGGCATCGCGTACGCCTCGACGTTTGCGACTCCCGATGGAGCCGGAATGCCACGCGCGCCTGCCGGTCATACACCGTCGACCCCATCGCCGTCAGCTTCAGCCAGAAATCCCAGTCGCCGCTGTACCAGAGTCGTTCATCCATTCCGCCCACGCTCGCAGCCGCATCCGCCTTGAACGCGGGCGCCGATGCCGCCAAGAAATCCTGGACCATCAGCCGCGCACGCAGAATGTCCTGGCGCACGGGACCGATCCGGCGCGGCAACGGACAATTCCATCGCCCCACCCGCTTCCCCGCCGCATCGATATACCACACGGGCTGCACGAACAGCACCGCCTCGGGCCACTCCTGCACCAGCCGCTTCAACTCCGCTGCCCGCCCCGGCAGCCACAGATCATCCTGGTGCAGCCAACAGAAATGCTCCCCTTCGGCCAGCCTCATGCCCAAGTTCGTGTTGGCAACCCAGTTTCCCGTGTGAACCAGCCGCACGATTCTCAGCGCCAACCGATCCGCGGTAAGCCGAGCCTTCGGTAGCATCCCGGACGCCGGAAACTCCCGCGGCGGCTCGAACCCGAACCCGGCCCGCCTCGCCAAGAAATACGTCCTCTGTCGGGTCGCCCGGTCGGTCACCGCGAAAACCAGATTCTCATCGTCCACGAACTGCGGCTCGCCGACTTGCTCGTCACCGCCAGTCTTCCGCCGCGGCGCCGCAAGACGAAACGGCGTGCCGAACTCGATCCACGTCGACGATCGCGCGCAGAAATACAACTGGGCATCCGGCGCCTGCCGCACGAAGGCCAGCACCAGGCCGTCGGGCGACAGCGCGGGGCTCCCCTCGCGGTGCACGCTCGCGCAGCTTTCGATCAGCACCGGCCAGTCGAACGCCTCGGAAACCTCCTTCCGCTGCGCGATAAACAGTCCGCAGCCCGTCCCCAATCCGCCGAACTTCGGCGGCACGGGCGGCTGCGGCCCCGCGACCGCCGCCGACCGCTCCAGCTTCGGCGCCGCCGACAACATCTCGCCGGGCAGATTCTCGCCATCGACCGATCCCCACCAAATCCGCACGTCAGCCAGCCGGCCCTGCCAACGCGGAGGCGCCTGATATTCGCCGACCAGCGAGCCCTCGTCCGTTCCCACGAACAGCACCTCGCCCGGCCGCTTCGTCAGCAAACGGCCCTCCGCCTCGCCTACGGACAAGCCGTCCACAAACAGCCGCAGGTGAACAAAGGGACCTGCGATGGTCCCGGCGGTACTGGTGGAGGGAAGATGATCGACCGAGGGAGCAAGAGCGTCGAGGAGGCTGCGTGCCAGGACGTTGCGGGCAAGATGTGGCTGTCACGCAGTGCGACTTTCCAATTTCTCGATCCCCGGACCACCCGGTATCCCAGGAGGGGTGAAAGAAGAGGAAAGGGAGACGACGGGCCGAGCGGGACGGCGGGTGGGTGTGGCCACCAAGTTCGCGAATTCGCAATTTTGAAGGCATTTGGTGGCCACGCGCTTCTGGGGGGTGAAGACCGACGATCTTCTCCAGCGGGATTCTGTCGCAGGGCTGTGGAAGAACTCGCTCGGCAACCTGGGCGGAAACGGAGCATCATGGGTTCCCAGCGGCCGGGATTTAAGTCAGAAAGTCGAATTGCCAAGGAACAACGGGAACAGACGGCCGGCAAACCGGCTGGATCCGCGTTCAGGAATTGAATGTATTCATGCGTTCAGTATAGTCGATGCGGCGCCAGTGGTCAAGCGTTTTTCTTGAGCCGGCGCCGGAAATCTCGCGGTCGGGGGGGAAGCGGGTTGGTGCAGAAGGAGGTAGGCGGGAAATGAGGGAACCGCATGCTGAGCTACTGTGTCCCGTGGCACGTGCGGAAACCGCTCGCACCGCTGTTGTTCGACGCTCACGCTCGCGTTGGCCGAAGGGCTGCGGACCTCCAGGCGGTCGGCAAACAAGCGGACTTGGATGTAGCTGCCTCGCACGAAAGAGCTGTAGTCGCGATGTGCCACGGCATTCACCACGGCCTCGCGCACAGCCTCCTCCGGGTACTCAGGCACGTCGCGGCGGAAAAGCCCGTCGACCAGGCTGCTCTTGCGGATGCTCGCCAGCACGGTGCCGGCCGGAAAATAAGAGCTCTGCATCGAGTTTGCGGGCTCGACAAGCCCAATACAGTAACGATTCTGGCAAAGATTGCAGGGAGGGGCGATTAGCCCGCCGTGCCGGATTGCTGACAGCGCCGCTTAAGAGGATACAGAACACAAGTGCTTGTACTGTCCTAGGTTTTCCCCACCCGGCCCTGTGCCGGTGGAAAGAGGGTTTGGCGACTACGACTCCACGCGGTGGTGCACGGCATAATCTTGTGCGGTCGACGTGCCCAGTTTGTGTGCCACTGCTTGCGATTGTATCGGTTTTCCATGCAGCAGGAGCCTTCCACAATCGCAAGCAGTGCGGGAATGCCGCTCGCGCGCTGCCTCCGGTCTTCGCCGCCGGGCGTTGTGTCGGATCTGCTGGGCTGGTCAATCAGTCGGTACGCCGGCACTGCCTGGAGTTGTCGTAAGACGCTTTTCGCATGGTACGCCCGTACAACTCCAAGCAGTGCCACACCGATTGCAGCCGAGCCGATCCCTACTCGTCCGCGTCGCCTTCTTCTTGGGCGTCGCCCTCTTTTTCCAGGCTACGCTGATACGGCCGCTGCGGAAAAAGCGCGCAGCCGATAACGGGGCATTGTTTGACCTCGCTTGACTGATAACTGCTGCACTCCAGGCATTTGAGCTTTAACGCCGCCCGCAGGCTGCCTTTCTCCGCTTGAGCAACCAACGGCGAGAACCTCTCGGGGGCCTGCCTGCGCAGTTCCGCGAACGTCTCTGCATAGGCTTTCATCTTCTCGGATCGCGGTTTGCGGTTCTTTCGAGCGGCCTGCATGGCCGCCCTCTGTTCCTCGGTAAGAATCCCCGGAAGCCTCTTGCTGGCCTTTGTCTTGTATCAAGATGCCTTCCAACGGTCCCGGCATTATCGTCAACAGCGGTTCCATTTGCCAGCACCGCTGCCAATCCTGTCACGGATTTCGAACCGGCATGCCCGCCTCGCGTTCGCTCGATAGAAGCCTAATGAAGTAGCGAACCGAGGGGTTGCCCGCCGTTTGGAGGACTCGGGTGTTCGACTCGTTGACCAAATCCATCGCCGCCGCTAAGATGACTTGCATTCATCCCTCCTATGGCGATAATCACGCGTGGGCCAGAACGGACGAGGCGTCGTCGGTTCGCTCATTGCAGCCATCCCGCCGTAGCACTCTGTACCATGGGCAGCCTCACCGCTTATCTTCAACGCGAATTCGAGTTGCGCCGTCCGCCCGGATGGTCCTGCCGCAGAGAAGTTCGCGTAGTATCTCCCGAGATCGAATCCCTCCTCGGCTACGCTCCCCGCGCCGACGTGCTCCTGGAGCGGGACGATGGTTCGAGGCGGCTCTGGATTGAGTTCGAGGTCAGCCGTGCGGATCCGGTAGCCAATCATGCAAAATTCGCGACCGCCCACCTCTTTCAGCCGCAGCCGCACTCCGACGCCTTTGTTGCCATGGTCAGCTCTCATGTCGACCGCGGCCGCCGCAATCTCGCGTTGAATGCCATCTTCTTGATGCGCCACATTGGATTGAATGCCTTTCAGACTGTTCTGTTTCCGCACCTCGCGCCCTCGGCGATCAAACGCCTCAATCACCTGGACGCATCCATACTGCCGGACGAAAGGCTGCATACTGAACCGGAGATCCAGCGTGCGATAACTGTCTCGGAGGCTCTGGCAATGACGCATGAACACCGCATCCATTTCGTCGGCGATCTGTTCGAAGTGCTTCTGAATGTCCGCCGCTGGAACACCGAAATCGTGACGCCCGAGGGAGCCGACCTCTGGGGCAAACGCACAATTCAGTACTTCGTCTTCGATCCTCAGTCGCGTCATTTCGCACCATCGAAGTTTTGCGCGTACTCTGCCGTCGGCCCACCGGCTCCGGCGGGACGTACAGAGGCCGGACGGTCGATATTCGGAATGACCATTGCGTTTTACAGCATTCTCGACGAAAGCGACCCGCGGTTCGACGGCGGACGGGCACGGCAACATCTGATGGACAACCTCGGAATGAAGGTGCCCGATCCAGAGAGTTTGCCGCGGGTGCGCGATCTATTCCATCGTTGGCTTGCCTGCCACACGGACCAGATGCGTGTTCATCGCGCGGGACCGGTACTGCTTGCGCCGCACGCGTGGTTCAAGTCGAGCAAGTCCTGAGAGCCAATAGGGATACAGAGGTCGGCCACCTCCGGGGCATCACGGGCATGGTCTCAGGAGCAAGAAAGCAACCGTGAAAAGCGGACAGGCAAGACTCGCGCACGAAGGGCAAGAGTCGCCGATTCCGGCGGAGCGGATGAGAGGGCCATTCTGTTGATGCGTGGACCAATCGCAGCCGAACGGGGGGACGGAAACGTGACGCGAGCAGTGGCACCCCGGCATAGCTCCCGCTTTGCGGGCCGGCACGTAGAATGTTCCGCGTCCCGTTGTGCCTAACCGCTGGACGACTCCCTGCGACACAATGCCGGCCAGCTCACGAGACGCCGTTTTCTTGGTCGCTCGCGCAGGCAGTGGTGCACGGCATGATCCTGCGCGGTCGACGTGGCCAGTTTGTGTGG
>JAXGMN010000092.1:0-30075 GCA_040768665.1 Thermoguttaceae bacterium | reverse complement strand
GGAAGGTGGCCACCAAAACACCTCCGTTCTGAGAAATTTGCAGCTGGGTGGCCACGCCGAACGCCCGGCGATCCGCGCGATCGACTCCAATCCTCAGCTCTTTTTCCGAGAGGTACTGTCATGACGCGCTATGCGTTGTTTTTTGTCCGCCTTCCGGGGTCTCTCTGCCTCTTCATGGCGATCGCCGGCACCTTGGCACTCTCTCCGGCACCGGGCGCGGAGACCTCCGATTGGTGGAACCCGCAGTGGCGGATCCGCACCACCATCGTCCCCCCGGCGCCCTATCCCGACGACAAGCCGCGCGCAGCCGAAGTTGCGATCGACTTCCCGCTGCTGTTGGAGCAGGCGGGCGTGGCCGGAACGTTCGACCCGAAATCGCTTCGCGTGGTCTGCCGCAACGGACGCGAAGCGATGCAGTCGGTCCCGTTTGCATACCGTACGGAGTCCGGCCCAAGGCAGGATTGCCCACAGCATGTTCTCGTCTGGACGGTGCGGCCGAAGAACGGCCGCGCGGCGACGTACGACGTCTATTTCGACACGGCCGACCGCCGTATCGAGGCGGACGAGGTCGATCCACGCCTGGTGCCACCCGACAATCTGCTGCAAAACAACGGCTTTGAGCAACTCGTGGACGGGCGCCCGGCCGCATGGACGTGCTCGCCGTCCGAATTGGTCGACACCGGCCACTTCGCACACAGCGCGGGCGATCGGTCGCTCCTGATCAGGGTCGATGGCGATACCCCGGACGGCGTGAGCCGTGAAGCGACCATCTCTCAGGGAATCGACGTGCGGCAGTTCGCCGGCCAAGAGATGCTGTTCGAGTGCGATCTGCTGGCGGAGCGGGCCGTCTACGGGGCGCCGGTTTCCGTGGAACTGGAGCAATTCCGTGAGGACGGCACGAAGATTCTGGAATATGCGGTCGAGCCGCGATGGCTCACCCTGGAATTGGCGGAGGGCCAGCTCGTGCGCTTTTCCCAACGCGGGCGCTTCAGCCACGAGGCAGCGACGGTGAACGTCCGCATCCGCATCCGATGCACTGTCCGCGACGCCGACACCGCAAGGACGGTCACCGGGCCCGAGTCGTGGTTCACCGTCTGGCTCGACCGGGTCGTGCTTCGCCCCGGCCGGCGATGGCCTTGGCCGGCGGCGACCGCCGCCGGGTTCGTCGAAGGGGCGCTGCAAAACGCCCCGCTCAATCGCGGTTTCGAGTTTGTCGGTCTTCGACGGGTGGCTTTTAACGGGGCCTCGGAAGGCACGCTGACCGCCGGCAAGCACAATCCGGATCACTGGTCGGTCCACTGGGGACTGCAGGCCGGCACGCTGGAGTTTTGGTGCCGCCCGACTTGGAATACCGACGACGGCCGGGAGCACGTCTTCTTCCAGGGAATCGCTTACGGCCACCGGCTGCAATCGCAACTCCGCAAACTCGACGCGGCCGGCGGCAATCAACTCGAGCTGACCCTTGCCGACGCCGGCGGCACGCGGCGGACGATTCGCGGTCCGGCGAGGTTCGAAGCCGGCCGGTGGCATCACGTCGCAGCCACTTGGGACTTTCCCCGGGCTCGCCTTGAGCTGTTCCTCAACGGCCGGTCGATTGCCGCGGAGGGACCGGGCCGTGAGCCGTGGCCGAGCAGCCTCGTTCCCGAGAGCAAGACAGGCCGCCAAGGCATGGGCATCGGCGAGAAGGACGGTCGCAGCCTGCCGATGCAAGCATTCATCGGAGGCGACCGGGAAGCGAGCGCCCAAGGTGCCGCCGACGCGGTGATGGACGAACTCCGCATCTCCAGCATAGTGCGATACGCGGAGGGGTTCGTCCCGCAGCGCGACGAGTTCCAGGTGGATGAGCACACCCGGGCTTTGTTTCACTTCGAGAACTCGGCGCACGGAGTGCACGACTCCGACGACCGCTTTGTCCGCGGCCACTTGGCGTGCGAACTGCCTCCGCAAGAAGAGGCAGTGCCGCTGGAGATCCTGGTCGACGGCAAGGTCGACCGCCGCATGGTGGTCGTCAGGCCGCACGCGTCCCAAGGGCTGCTTGAGGCAAACCGGGCCGAGAACCGCCTGACGGTGACGCGGCCGTTCGACGAACTGCCCGATCCTCGCTCGATCGAATACCGCGCGCGGCAGGTGGAACGGGTCGTGACCGGGCGCGACGACGAGCTGATGATCGAAGTGGAAGGCGATTTCGAACCGCTGATGAGATCGATTACGTTCGAGCACGCCGACACCTCCGCGGCCGGAACCACCATGCTTCCCCGCTGGCGAGCCAACGACAACGTGGTCCCCTTCAGCGTCGGCACGATCGCGGCAACGCTGGCTCCCGACGTCGAGGACGACGCGGAAAAGGCGTTTGAGGTGTTCCGCTACGCCCTGGCCGTCACCAACTACTACGACGCACACTACTGCGAAACGCTTCCCTCCCGGCACCGTGACCGGGTTTCCTATACGCTCATCAAGGCGTTGAATATTTACCCGTTCGATCAGTGCGGCCCGCTCAACCACACGCTCCGCAAGCTGTTTCTGGCGGCCGGCATTTCGTCGAACGACGCGTCGGGCACGCATCACCAGTTTCAGCAGGCCTACTACGACGGGGACTATCGCCTGTTTGATCTGTCGCCCCGTATCTACTGGCTCGAGCGCGACAACGCGACGGTTGCCAGTCGCCGCGACTTTGAGGAAGATCTCTATCTGAAGCTTCGCCAGGGAAGCAGCGTGGGATCGGCGCTTCGGGGCAGGGTCAGCCGGGCGCGGTTCGGCACCGCCGAGCGGCCGCACTGCATGGATTTCCCGCTGCGACCGGGGGAGCGCGCGAGCGTTTGCTGGCACAACGAAGGCCGCTGGTTCGAATTGACCGACGATCGCCGACCGATTCCCCTGGCAAAGGTGCCGCCGTACTTCGGCAACGGCGCGATTCTGTTTGAGCCGTCCGCGACGGGTGAGGCGGCCGCGGTCGACAACCTGGTTGTCGACCGGTCCGGCGGAGGACCGGCGGTCATTCGGCCCCTCGATCCCGCCCGGCCGGCTTCTCTGACCTATCGCGCCGGGTGCCCGTATATTTTCTCCGACGCCACTGTCGAGGGAACCTATCGCTCCGATAAGGCCGGCACCATCGGCATTTCGCTCTCCTTCGACGAAGGAAAGACCTGGACCAACGTCTGGCGCAGCGCGAAGCAGGAGGGACCGATCGCTCCGAGCCTGCGCGATCACGTCAGCGCCCGCTACGCCTACTGGCTCAAGCTGGACTTCGCACCGGCGGCGTCGACGGTCACCGGCTTGAAGGTGCGAAGCTCGTTGGTGGTCTCTCCGCTTGCGTTGCCGGGCAAGCTCGCCTTGGGAAAGAATCGGATCCGGTTCGTCGGCGGCCCGGTGAGTTCGCCGATTCGAACGGTCTGTCGCTGGATCGAACGCCACCGGGCTGATTGCGACGTTTCGCTGAACTCCATCAGCTACTCGATGAACGGAGACGAGGCCAACCGGAATTTCTTCGTCGTCGCCCCCGGGGCCCGCCTCCCTGTGCGAGTGACGCTCCGAGGTCGCGGGCCAGCGGCGGAAGTGTCGCTCGAAAATCTCCCCGCCGGCTGGGCGGCTTCGCCTCGGGTGCAATCGGTCGACACGGACGATCCCCAGCACCCGGCGACCGTGGAGTTCGTGCTGCAGCCGGAAGCAGCCGGCGAGGGCGCCATCCATGCCTTCGACGTGGTCGTGCGCCGCGGGGACCAGCAGCGACGTATCCCGGCCCAGGTCCTCTTTGCCGAGGCTGCGTTGGTCGGCGAGGCCGAGCAGGCGTCTGAACCGGCCGGCAACGAGAAACCGTTTGAAAGCACGAAACGAAGCGGCGGCGCCGTGCGATTCGACGGCAAAGGGGAGTTGGCGTTCGAGATCAACGTGCCTCGCGACGGCCGCTATGCCCTCTGGTTCCGCGCCCGGTGGAGCACCGACGCCGACCTGTCCATGTGGCTCGGCACTGACGGCGACGCGAGCCGCAGGTTCACCCCGACGGCGATGATCGGGTTTACGGATTGGACCGATCCGAGGCATGCTCACACCAAGATGTTCGCCCATTTCGGAGAACAGTACGGCCATTGGTCCTGGTATCGGCTGCCCGACGTGGCGCTTCGCGCGGGCCGGGGCCGGCTGACGCTGGGAGCAAGCGGCGGGGCCTGTGTCGACGCCGTGCAGTTGCTTCCCCAGAATCCGGCCACGGACCGGGCGGCCATGAACCTGTTTCAGAACTGGAACTACGCTCCGTGGGACAACCCGCTTTGACCCGGTTGAACGGACTCGACGGCCTCTACCCGGATGATGTCTACGACAGTGACGAAACGTCCTGCACACCAATCTCTCGCAGCAATTGCCTCGCGCGGGCGTGCCCTCGGTCACTTCGAGTCTTTGATACTGCGGAGCTGCAGGCGAGCGCCGGGAGCGTTCCAGGCATCGACCGTAAGGACTGCGGCACTCCGTGTCGGGAGGTCGCGCCACAGCACCTGGAGTTCCAGGTCCCGCGACTCGCCGGGCTCGAGCCACAGGAAGTTGTCGGTGGCATAGAACGAGCGTTTCGTGCCCACGATGTCCATGCGGACGTTGACCGCCGGGCGCGAACCGGAGTTGCGCACCCGCAGGGTGAGCCGGCTACGGTCGGACTGCAGGTCCCGCCCGTCGAGCAACTCGGTTGCCAGCGACGTAGGGCCGGCGGCGACCTGGGGTTTTAGCCAGGGGCCGTTTTCGAAGGTCAGCGTCGGCTGTGGGCCGGAGCGGTACTTTTTTCGCTGTGCGGCATCGCGCATGCGAGCCAGGCACCGCGGCCAGTACACGGATCGCGAGACCAGACGCCCGTCGCTACCCTGCAACTCGGCAATCACGAAGAAGAACTTGTCTTCCCACGCGTCAGGAATGGTGAACTCGCCCAAATCGGCGTGCTGGACCGAGGGGCCGGGCTTCAAACTCAAGGTTTGCGTTTGCTCCCATTGCGCGATGAACTGCGGGTCGAGAACGCGGACGGCCAGTTGCAGATTGTCGATTGCGCCGGGCGGGGCATGCGTAACCGCCGCGCGGACCGGCAGTCGCTCGCCGGCGGCCCACATCAGTTGCGGCAGCTCGACCATCACGTGCGTCGGTTCATAGGTCCGTTTGAGGAAGTAGTAGGGCGCCGTCGGATGGCCCATGCCGTCGACCAGCATGATGGCGATCACCGGCCAGGGCCGCTTGAAGACCCAGGGCATGAGGCCGGCCGTCTGCGGCCAGTTGGCCTGCGTGGCCTCGGAGAGGATCTGGTAGAACTCGCCGGCCCCGATCTGTGTCCCTTCCGAGAGGCTCTCCAGTGTGGGCGCCCGCATGTCGTCGATATGCGAGGCGCGGCTGAGCATGCGGGGTACGCGGCTCGGCTGGTATTCGACGAAATGGTGCATCAGCTCCGGATGTTTCTCGGGAAACTCCTTGGTGAACATACCGGCCAACGGCTCGGCGAACTCGGCCGGGTCGACCACCTCGCGGAGCGACTGCGGGTCGGGGATGTTGTGCATGCCCGTCTCGGCAATGTACGGCACGAAGCGGTAGAGGGATGCGTACCAGGTCGGATCCATGTCGGGGTAGGTGTGCAAGCTGCCCGCATCGGGGCTGGTCCGCCGCCAAAGGCGCGTGGCGTCGAAATCGGCCAGGCAGCGTTCGAGAATGCCGATGCTCGCCGTGTTTCCGAAGGAGTAGGGATTGAATTCGTTTCCGCCGCAATACAGCACGAGTGCCGGATGGTTGCGCAGGCGGAAGATCGTCTGCATGACCTGGGCCTCCCAGACGTCCTGCGGCCAATCGGGCGTGTCCTGGTTGCCGATCGAGAAGTCCTGCCAGACCATCAGGCCCAGCTCGTTGCAGGCGGCGTAGAACTCCTCGGTTTCCAGCAGGCCCCCGCCCCAGACGCGGATCAACTGGATTCCGGCGGCCTTCGCCATGCCCAACAGCCAGCGATACCGCTCGGCGGGCAGATCGAGCAGGATGTCGGCCGGCATCCAATTCATTCCCTTGACGAACAGCGGCCGACCATTGACGACGAATTGCCAGTCGGCCCACCGGTCCGGCATGGGCGGACCGGCGGTGGGTCGGGTTTCGATCGTGCGGATTCCGTAGTCGAATTCGATCGCGTCGACGGCCGCCCCGTCGCAGTGCAGGGTGAGCGTGACGCGATACAAATGCGGATCGCCCATGGCGTTGGGCCACCAAAGCTTGGGCCGCTGGACATTCAACGTCCGCCGCACGGCATTGCGGCCCAGCAGGGTCTCGAGCGCAAAGGTTTGCTCGGCCGCCACCCGGGCAGTCAGCTTGTCTTCGAGCCGCACCTTCAAGGCAAGGTTCGCGGTGCCGGGCTTGGCGGTCCACCCGTTGTTAAACGGACTGAGCGGTTGGATCGCCGTGTTCGTTCGGGGGTGAAGCGTATGTTTCAAGGAGTGTGAATCGTCGAAAACTTCCATTGAAAGCGTGAGCCGGGCATTCGCCTCGTCGGCGGATTCGGTGATCAGCAGCGGACGCTCGATATGGACTCGGGGAACGATCTCGATCCGCGCCGGGCGCCACATTCCCAGGGGGAAGAACGCCTCGGCTCCGATCCCGCCGGCCAGCACCCAGGGCTTGATGATCGGGCCGAGCTTTCGGGCGTCAAAGCCTTCTTTGTTGCCGAAGTTGGCGGCCTTCACCTCGACCACGATCTCGTTGGGCCGGCCGGGACGCACGAGGCGGCCGACTTCCGCGACCGGCCCGCCGAACATCCCCTCGTGGCGCCCCAGGAGCGTGCCGTTGAACCAGACACGCGAGAAATAGTCGATGCCATCGAAACAGAGAAATACGCTGCGGCCCCCGCCGATTTCGGGAAGCTCGACCGTTTTCGCGTAGTACCACACCTTTTCGTCCACCCAGGCGTACTGCTTCGCATTGAGGTGCTCGTAGGGGTGCGGCAACCGGCCGGCGCGATGCAAGGCCCATTGGACGCTAGCGGGCACGTCGGCCCGGACCCATTCCTCCTCCTCCGCCAGTTCCCCCGGGGCGGTGATGGACGCATCGCGATGCGAAAGCCGCCAGGCGCCGTCCAGCGACACGTGCTGCGCGCCGCTCCGCGGCGTGATGCGGTACGGCTGCCAGAGCGTTTCGCTCGACGCGGGACCATCGGCTGCCGGCAGTGTGACGGCAAAGAGGCAAACAAGCAAGCAGGCAGAAGACAACGCTCTGGCACGCATGGTGTTTCTCCGTAGGTTGGTTGATGCTTGTGGAGGCCGAGGGAGCTGGGACTAGCCGTTCACCGATCATAACCAAGCGGATCGGGACGTTCCAGCCGGCGCGTCGTGCGGCTACTGTCCGCAAGAGTCGCAGGCTCAATTTGGGACTGTTTTCCACGCTCGGTCGCCGCCGGCAAGACGGCCCTCGCGACCGTGTCTTGCCGATCGGATGGCGCATTTGGTATTCTGCTATCCTTGACTTCAACAGACGGCCATTTTCACGACTGCGAGGCGAACACCATGAAAGCGGCTCTCTCCCAGCTTTGTATCGCAGCCCTGCTCTGCGGCCCGGCCTTTGCGGCCGACTCACCGGCCAAGCCCGCGGCAGTCACCGCGCCGAAGGCTGCGGCAAAAGTTGCCAGGCCCGCGAATCCGGAACCTACGTTGGCGAACGTTGCCTATGGCGATCACGAGAGGCAGGTGCTGGATTTCTGGAAGGCGGATTCGGCGGAGCCGGCACCGCTGTTGTTCTACATCCATGGCGGAGGTTGGGTCGGGGGCGACAAGGCGCTCGTCAGCGGCGTCGAGAAATACCTGTCGGGGGGCATCTCGGTCGTCTCGATCAATTACCGCTATGTGCCCCAGGCGATCATCGCGGGGGTGAAGCCGCCGGTTTCCTGGCCACTGAGCGATGCGGCCCGGTCGTTGCAGTTCGTCCGCAGCAAGGCGCAACAGTGGAATATCGACAAGAGCCGGATCGGCGCGTCCGGGACATCCGCAGGGGCTTGTTCGAGCTTGTGGTTGGCGTTTCACGACGACATGGCCGACCCCAACGCCGGCGACCCGGTGGCGCGCGAGTCGACGCGGTTGTGGTGCGCCGCCGTCATCGGGCCGCAGACGACGCTCGACCCCGCGCAGATGAAAGAGTGGACGCCGAACAGCCGATACGGAGGGCACGCCTTCGGATTCATGGCCGATCCGGCGGACGCGAGAACGCGCGACTTGCAGTTCGCCGAGTTCCTCGCCGCTCGCGACACGATCCTGCCCTGGATCAAGGAGTATTCGCCTTTCGAGCACGTCTCCGGCGACGATCCGCCCGTCTATCTCCACCACTCGACTCCACCGGGGCTCGGCCAGGAGCAGAAAGACCCGACGCATACGGCAAACTTCGGCGTGAAACTGCAGGAGAAGTGCCGCAGTGTAGGGGTGGAGTGCGAACTTGTGTATCCCGGCGCACCGGACGTGAAGCACGCCAACGCACAGAAGTTCCTGATCGAGACGCTCAAGACGGGCAAACGCTGACACTTTGTGAATCGCCGCATGCCGTCCACCTCGACCGGATTGGTTGACCTGGCGGTGGATGGCCCCTACTGTAAACGGCAGGCGCGTTTGGTCTTGCAGATTCACCATCGCGGCGCCCGTCAACGCCGGGTGATACCTTCCGCAACCAGGAGCAAAAGGAGACGCTCGGCGGCGGCCGTTTGGGCAGCCTTTTTCGACGGCGCGCCGGTGGGCTCGGATCGCAACGTTCCCCCGTCCGGAGTCTTCGCCCATGCTGTCATGACGAAGGTGGGCTGGTGGCTGGGGCCTTTCTGATCGAGCAAGTCATAGCCGGCGGCTTCCAGCAGCCCGGCCTGCCGGAGTTCGTTGATCGCGGATACCGGGTTCGGCCCGGCCGGCGGCTCGGTGGCGGACTGCGTCGCCGGCGCCGCGAGCGAGGGTTCTGCTTCCGGTTCGCCTGGCAATTGCTTCAAGACGGCCTCGGCGGCCGCGTGCTCCGCCGTTTTCAGCTTGGGGGCCACATACCATCGCGACGTGATTTCTTCGGGCCTGCTTGGCGCCAGGACCGCGCGGATGCGATATCCGTCGGCAGAGGCGTCGCGCTGGAAATGAGGCGGCGGCGTCTTCGACCGGGCGCACCACTCCAGCAGCTTCCCCTTCGGATTGGCCGACTGCAGCCGGTTCGCCTCGTCGTCGGTCACACGCACGACTTCGTCGTCATCCTCCCGTTGCGCAACCAGGTTCAGCAGGGCTTGTGCGGCCATCTGTTCCGCCGTCTTCTTCGAGGCCGCTCGGAAGACCCCGCTGTCGAGCGTCTGCCCGGCATAGCCCAGCGACATCCTGGCTTCGTAAAAAGCCCCTTGCGTTTGCATCTCCGACACGGGCGAGTCGATCCGCATCCGCATACAGAACTCCAACAGCCGCCCCTTGGGGTTTGCTTCCTTAAGTTGCTCTTCCAACTCCGCCTCTTCCGGGAAAAGCCCGCTTTCGTGGACCCCGAGCACCCACAGGCGGTCGCGGCGGTGATCGTCGCGGCGAACCAGGCCCACCGATTCCAGCACGCGGGCCAGTTGCTCCGCCGCCGAACGATCGACGGGTTCTCCAAACCACGCTTCGGCCACGGCGGCCGTTCGCAGCGGTGCCTCGCGCGCCGGCCCCAGCAGGTTGCGTGCGCGGTCGATATCCACATCGTCCGCGGTCGGCACGGGCGGGACGGCGCGCCGAACCGTGCTCCGCGGCGAGTAGCTGCGCGCGATCACCAGCCCGTCGCGTCCGCAAACCACGTCGCGGCATTGCAGGCTGCGCGCGAGCGACTCCTTGGCCCCTGCGTCCCCGTGAACGAGCACGACGGTCCGCGGCGAAGTCGCCTCGAGGAGCGATACCATCTGCATGCGGTCGGCGTGGGCCGACAGGCCATACGTTCCGAACAGGCAGCTCACCGGCACCATCGCCTGTCCGAGCCGCAAGTCTTTCGGGCCTTCAGAGCGCGCCAGCTCGAGCAGAGCCCGGCCCGGCGATTCCTCGTCCTGGTAGCCGGTCAAGAGGACGGCGTCGTTGGCATTTCGGGCCAACTCGGCGCAGTAGCCCGCCGACGGCCCGCCTGAGAGCATGCCGCTGGAGGCAACGATCACGCAGGGCGAGGTCTTGAGCACTCGTTCGCGGTCTTCGCGCCGGGCGACCGGCTGGATCGAGTCGGTGTAGAAGGCGTGCGGTGTACGGCGGATCTCGTGCACAAGCTGGCGCGACACGTACGGCTCATGGCGGCGGTACACTTCGCAGACCGCGCGGACCATGCCGTCGACAAAAACCGGTACCTCCGGCAAGCTTCCACCCCGTATTGCCCGCTTGAGAATCAGCAAGACCTCCTGCGCGCGGCCCACGGCGAACGCCGGAATCAGCACCCGCCCTCCCCGCTCGACCACCTCGCGAACCTGCCCCAGCAACCGCTCTTCCGCGACGTTGCGATCTTCGTGCAGCCGTTCGCCGTAGGTCGATTCGCTGACCACCAGATCCGCCTGAAAGTCAGGCCGCGCCAGCGCCGGTACGGTCTGCTGGGCGGACACGCTGTAGTCGCCGGTGAACAGGACCGTGCCGACCGGCGTCTTCATCAGGATCATCGCCGCGCCGAGGATATGCGACGCCGGCAGCCAACGGATCTCGATGTCGCCGACCCGGATGGGCTGGTGGTACTTCACCGGCGTCATCGATCCCAGCAGCCGGTCCACCTGCTGCTCGGTATACAGCGGCACCTCCGCCTCGCGGTCGGGCGCGTTCATCAGCCGCACCGAATCGCGGAGCAGGATTCCGACCAGGTCGATCGTGGGCGGCGTGGCCAGCACCGGCGCGGCCGGGCACGCTTCCGCCACCACCGGCAGCGCGCCGGAGTGGTCCATGTGGGCGTGCGTCACCAGGATTGCGTCCAACCGCGTATCGGCCAGCGCCGACAAGTCGGGAAGTGGACTCGCCCCGGAGTACCGTACTCCGCAATCGACGAGAAAAGCAGCCCCGGCCACGCGGACCAGGGTGCAGGAAGCGCCGATTGCACTGGCGCCTCCCAAGAAAGAGATTTCAATCGAGTTCGCGTCAGGCATCGAATCCCGAATACCCATCCGTAGGAGTGCAGAGGCTCCAGACGCCAAACGTATCGAACTGCCATGACCACCGCTGGTCGAGGTCTCGAAGAAACGGTTCAGCGACGGAAGAAAGCTCGCTGTCCGCCGATTGGCGAACGGCGCAGACTAGGATTGTCGGCCGAATACTCTTGTCCTGTCAAGCCGGTGACTCCCTTTTTGCCGTTCGCCTGCTCGACGACCCAGGTTCCCGCTGGCTGACATCTGCTCGCGGCTGACAGACGGGCACCTCGGTGATGAGTTGCACCCGAACGGGGATGGGGCAAAGGTCATTACTGAGGGGGGGCTGCGAGGTGCTGTTAAACGTCTCCAATCAGCAGGCAGAACACTGAGCCGACATCCAGGAGATCATTCAGCAAGTTCGTCCCTGTCGCCATCCTCTTTTCTCAAGACGGCGGACATTTCTGGTTTCGTGAATGGAGGCCAAGTAGCGCCCCAGAAGCAGAAGTTCCTGGTCGCCCGATTGCCCCGTATACGAGGTGACGTAAATCGCATTCCCGTAGTGTCGGCAGACGTTCTCCGGCGTGTCTTCCACGATCAGCACTCGGTCAAGAGCGAAGCCTCTCCGTTTTATCTTTCTCAAGTCCTTGTCCATGACAGAACATTCAGCAGCGATCGTGGCTAGAACTCCACCAGGCCCGCGCCTTCCACCGCGGTGCAGGCAAGGACGGCCGGTTTCAGGCCGGCGGGTTTGTAGTACTCTCGAATGAGAGCCCGGCGAACCGACTCCACGGCTTCCTTGCGGGCCAGCACCATGATGCACCCGCCCAGGCCCGCTCCGGCGATCTGTGCGCCGGCGACTCCCGGCACGCGCGACGCAATGTCCACCATGTGGTCGATTTCCGGAGTGCTGCACGCATAGCTTCCCGGCTGCCGGTAAAGTTGCGCGCCCAAGACCCGCTGGGGATCTTCGCTCGCCAGGTCGTCGATCAGCCGATTGAGGCAGGCGTCGCTCGTGTCCTCTTCGCTCGGCCGGTACACTCCGTCGGCATCCGGGCGGCTCACCCGGTCGCCGTCGTGGCTGATCCGCATCAAGTCGCCGAACTCCTCGATCCGCCCGGCCTCCAACAGCCCGACCGCCAGACGGCTGCGGAGGATCTCCGCGATTCCGTAAAGGAGCACGCCGCGTGGATGATACTCCGGCGGCTCGTCGTGGCTGGCAAAGCTCATCGCGAGGAGGGCCTGGTGCTCCCGCGACAGCATCGACTGGAAATCCTTGCGGCGCATCACCGAGGGAATCTTCAACAGCCAGCGATAGATCGTGCTCGTCGAGCATCCGAGCTTCTCCGGATCGACGTCGCGGAGGTGCTCGACCACGCCGGCGATCTCCGGGCATCGCTGCCTTAACAGCGCCAGGCCGAGATTGTAGTCGGCGATCCGGGCGTTGAACTGGTGTTTCGAGCCGGCGCTCTTTGCCGCGCGGATGTGGCTGTTGGCGATCAGCACCTGGTAGTCGCACGGGGCGTCGATGATCTTCTCCACGCGGAACGGCAGGTAGCCGACGTGGGCGATCTTGCTGCGCTGGCCCAGGTAGATCGCCGCGTGGTCGCCCGCCCCGCCGCGCGAGCCGACGAACCATTCCCCTTCGCCGCAGAGATCGATGAACTGCCGGCTGGTCAGCTCGAAGTTGTTCAGCGCGATGGCCGCCTGCAGCGTGGCCACGACCAGGGTGGAGCTACTCGACAGCCCCGCGGCGATCGGCACGTTGCCCGAAACCGCCAGGTTCACGCCCTTGACCTTCACCTCCGGATAGCGATGCTGCAGCCGGAGCACGGCGGCCTTGATGTAGTTGCCCCAGTTGCCGACCGCGTTGCGGAGCATGTCCTTCACCCAGGGGCTCTCGATGAAGTTGATCCAGTCGCTGAAGGCGAACCGGCCCATTACCTCGCCGATGGAGAACTCGACCGGCTTGAACTTGCTCGGCTGCACGTTCACGGCCACCACGCGGTTGTCCTGGCGGATCCCTGCCACGGCCAGCGTCTCCCGATCGATGGCCAGGAAGTTGGTCGTGCCGCCGCGGTGATCGACGTGGCGGCCCATAAGGTTCACCCGTCCGGGTGCACGGACGATGGCAACTTTCTCCTGGTAGCCGAATCGCCGGCCATAGCAGTCCAGCACGCGCGCGAGGTCGCGAAGCCGGGCCTCGTGCAGCTCCGGGTGATCGCCGTAGATCCGGCGGATCCAGCGGCCGATGCTCGGCCGGCCCTGCTCGATCTTCTTGAGCCACTGCTGGACGGTTGCGTACTGGTTCGGCTTGAGCTGAGGCCGTGCCGCCGCAGCGGCCGTTGACCCCGCCGAGCGATTCTTCCGCCGCAGGTAGTCCTGGATCGCCAGCAGCTCGTCCGGCGAATTGAATCCCTGGATCCACTCCGGGTGCTCGATCGGCACCGCGCGCACCCGGTAGCGCGGCTCGCCGGCCTGGTCCTTGGTCTGCGCGAGGTGCCGAACGACGTCGGTCAGGTAGTACTCGCCCTGGGCGTTGTCGTTGTCCAGTCGGCGAACCCCTTCGAAGAAGACCTCGTCGCGAAACAGGTAGAGACTGGGGTTGGTGTACTTCGAGAGCCGCTGGATCTGCCGCACGCCGTACTGTCTTCCCTCCACCTCGAGCCACTCCCGCCACTGCTGCACCAGGGCCGCGACTTTTTCGAGATCCACCGGTTTGTCGCCGTCGGCCAACTCGAGCAGCGGACCGACCGCCCTGGCCTGGCGTTTCCGATCGGGCAGATGCGAATCGACGAGTTGGCGGATGCCTGCCGCCGTAAGCCTGCCGCGGGTGGCCAGGATCTGGTCGAGGGCTTCGGCGATTTCCAGTCGGGCCCGATCCGTTCGTTCGAGGATCGCCAGCGCCTGTCCGCCGTCACTGACCAGCACACGGCCGACCGAGTCCTGCGTGGCCCGGCTAGGCGGGACGACCAGCAGGGCCATGTCCGCCTGCTGCTTGACAAAGCCGCTCACCAGGGCGTCGATGGCCGAGTCTTCGAGATACTTGTCGCCCATGCTCACCAGCACATTGCCGCGGAAGCCGAACTCCTCGAGGGCCTCGGCAGCCAGCCGGGCGGCATGGCCGGTGCCCAACTGCGGTTCCTGGTGGACGTACAGCACACCGGGGAATTCGCGGGTGACCGTCTCCATCACCCGCTCGGCGCGGGCGCCGACGACCAGCAGGAACCGGCTGAATCCGCGGGTCTGGAACACGCGGATCTGCCGATTGATCGCGGGCACGGAGTCGATCTCCAGGCAGACTTTGCCCAGATCGCTTCGTCCCATGCGGGTCCCTTTGCCCGCGGCAAGGATCACCACGACCGTCTGCTGGGCGAGTTGCTTTTCCGGCGCGGCGGACGTGCTCTGAGCACTTTCCAGGCGGATTGTCTTGTTCGGTTTCGACGCGGTACGGCGGACACGGGTCATGATCAACGCCTGTGGGAAACGTTTCTGGTGGCAACCATCTTGGCAATTTGGAAGGTATCCCAAACGTCCGGGCCGTTCAAGTGCGGTTGCGCAAAGGAGGGCAAGACGGGGTCGGCAGTGGGCGGTTGAAAACAGGGAGTTTCTGCCTGTGCCTGGTTCCAAAGACTCCGGAGTGTCCGAGGGTCACTGACCATCGGGGGGAACAGGGGGACTGGCATCGCAAGAGGTTGCGTATATACTCAAGGCAAACCTTGCCATGATCCGGTCCGCACCTCGCACGACGGATGTATTGGTCGCCGGTTGAGAGATTTGGGAGATTCGCGTGGCACACACCTTTGCGATCGCGCTGGTGGCGCTGAGCCTTCCGATGGCCAGCCCAGGGGAGGATCGTCCCGGCTTCATCCAACTCATGGGCTGGGGCGGCGGAAAACCCTCCGAAATCGTTCCCGCGGCGGCCGACGTGGGGTTTACCGATCTGATTGTCTGGTCCAACGAATCGGACTACCTCCAGGAGTTGGTTGCGGAAGGCCGAAAACACGGCATTGGGATCTACTCCTCGCTTTCTCTCTCGCATGTCGACCGGTGGAAGAAGCAATATCCCGCCATTGCCCCGCCGCTGCAAGTCATGAGTCCGGAGGAGGACGAGGCGTTGCGTCGCTTGCAGCAGGACACCAGCCGTGGGAAAAGCGGTTACCAGTACGGCGGCGAGCCGCGGTTGGACCTGGAGGTGCTGGAATGCGAGATGCTCTGTTTCCATCATCCGGAAGTGGCCGAGTGCTACAAGCGGCAGATCGAAGAGATCCTTCGAGTGCCGGGGCTGCGGGGTATCGCACTGGATTTCTTCGGCTACCGCAATTATCGCTGCTGTCGCTGTCCTCGATCGATGGAGCTGTCTCAGGAATTCTCCTCTTGCCACCCGGAGCTTTCGCCGGAGGATGCCCTCCGCGAGTTCTCGTTGACCACACTCGTCCAATTCAACAACGACCTTGCCGGTCACGCCCGCGCGGTGCGACCCGGCGTGATGGTCACGACGCACGTCTACCCCGTCTTCCTCCCGGAGCCGTTGTACGGCAACCGCCTCGACGTCGATCTGTGCGGTCAGACGGCCGCCTGGTTCTTCGAGCCCTATTGGGAATATGAGAAGATCCGCAAATACTCACAGGTCATCTTCGGCCAAGAGAAGGCTTATCACGCGCGCAGTGAGGGCTGCGCCTTGGTCGGCGTCTACGACAAGCCGGAAAAATACTCTGCAAAGAGCCCGCAGCGGATCGCGGAGGAGCTGAAGGCCATCCTGGACGGCGGCGGCGACCGCGTGCAGGTGTGCTCGCTGAACGACGTCGTCAAGAACCAGGAGATTGCTGCCGTCTTCAAACGATTCTTTAAAGGTCCTAACAAAACGGGGACTGGCTCCGAGCCAAAACAGCGGCAATGCACGCAGAATACGCGTCCCGGCAAGGTGCCTGTCCCCGTTTTGTTAGGACCTCTTAGGCCCGGATCCGCGCCGGCCAGCGCGGGCGCCGCCGCAAAGGAGATTGACTTCACCATCTCCAATCCTGCAGCGGTGCCGGTGACCACCGTGGCACGAGTTTCTCTGCCCGTCCCGGCGGGTCTTCTTCCCGGCCCGCCGCCGACAGGGGCGATTGTGGATGGCGAAGCGACACCCGTACAAGCGAAAGTCCTCACGCGCCATCCCGACGGATCCATCCGGCGCGTCATGCTCAGCCTTCCGATATCTCTGCCGGCCAAGGGCGCGGTCGAAGGGACCTACCGGGCCGGCAGCGCGCTGTTGCCGGAAAATGACTCGGTTCCTTCCGCCGTTTCCACCGATCGCTGGAAGGTGGTACCTCGAATCGATCGCATTGAACTGCGGGGCGACCGCGATACGCTCCTGGCGACCATCGAGCGGTTCGGCCCCGAGACGGCGGACGCCGAAGCCACCGCGCGAGTTCTGGACACGGGGCCGCACTTCGTCTGGCTCCGGTACGACAGCCCGGGCAACCCCTGGGGCCGGCAATGGGACGTGCAGATCCTTCGCACCGGAGAGCTTCGCCTCGCGCACCGCATCCAGGCAAAACTCCCCGGCGACCACTGGACACCCGACTTCGGCTGGAAGCTGACCGCGCCCGGAGCCCGGGTCTCGCCCGTACTCAATAGCCCGGCGCGTTTTCTGGGCCGCAACCCGAACTCGCATTTTGCCGAGGAGGGCAATGGGGATCTGATCGCCCAACTCACGCTCAACGACGGCGGAACGGTCTCGGCAGCCAATCCGCTCGCCCTGCGGCAGAACCGGGGAACATTCGAGGCTGCCCAGGCCGCCGACGCGGCAGTACTGTGCTCGAATCGCAACGAGCCGGTCGATGATCTTGAGACAGAGGGGCTCATGATCCAGGAGGGGGCCTGGCGGTTCAGCGAGTTGGTCGTCGCGCCGGTCGGCAGAGTTGAACTGGCGGCGCGCCTCGATGCGCCCGTTTACGGACACGCCGATTGGCGGGCCTACGATGCGGTCTATCACACGGGCCCTCCGCTTTCAGTCGAGCACCCCGTGCTGGGCGACTGCGTCGAAAAGATGCGATTTGCCCTCTGCGATATGCAGATGAAAGGCGACGACCTCGGCTCGATGCCCTGGAGATGGCATCCGCGGCAGACCACGCCGGACTATACCTCGGCCGTGCGTCTGAACCATGTGCTCTACGTCTGGGAGGACTGGTTCCGCGGGGGAGATCCGGTGCTGCAGACCGTCGCCCACGACTGGTGCCGCAACTATTTCGACCTGGGGATGTATTGGGGCGACAATCCAAAGTACTATGGCGCCTGCCGGCGCGGGAACGCCTGGCGCGACAGGCCCGAGCATGGCCCGGGAACCTTCAACCCACGTTTCGACAACACGCCGATCTACGTACACAAAGGCTGGAGCAACTTCTGGTTAATGTACGAGGAAACGGGCGACCCGCGCTACCGCGATGCGGCCGAGGCCGCCGCCGAGTGGTCGATCCGCAACCAGCACGCCGGCCCGGGTTACACCCGGACCAGCGGCGTGATTGCCGACGCGGTGAAGATGTACGAGTACACGGGCGATCGCAGGCATCTCGACAATGCCGTCCGACTGTGGAAGACCTTTCAGCCGACGCAGGGCGACGACCTGCTGTTCACCGAAAGCGGCAAACCGGCGGTGGGAAACGATCTGTACATCGGCAGCGACGCCCTCGGCTACAAGACTCCCTTCGTAAAGCCGTACATCGTGCAATATGCCACGAATGCCTTGCCCTACCTTCTCCGCCACACGCCGGAGGACCAACGGCTTCGCGCCACGATTGTTACGCTCAACGACTGGATGGCTCGCGTCGGGCAGCCGGGCGGTGGATGGGGCTACCCGCACCCCGCAACCGCCGGGCTGACGTGGAACCCCGAGTATGTGCACGGGCTGTTGCTTGCCTACGAGATTGAGCCCAGGGCCGAGTACCTCGACGCGGCCGCCCGGAACCTGCGCCCTATCGTTCAACTCTGCGGGCTGCACGGCTGGCCGGCGTCGGGAATCGAGCCGTGGGAAGCTGCGGCGGGGATAGGGCCGGACGAGCGGCAAGAGCGTTACCGGCTCGCTGCCGATCGCGACGGCCTGCGCGACTACGAGGAGGGACGGATCACGTTCAACCAGGGGCCCGACCGCGTGGTCTACTTCCCGGTCGTTCTCCGCGATTATCTGAAGCACCGCGATGAAGGCTCGCTTTTCGAAGTGGACGGCTTGATGGAGAAAATCAGGCGTTTGGCGACGCAAACGCGGTAAAAGGCTGGGCTGATAAAAACTTGATAAAAACGGGGACAGGCACCGCAACTAATAGCGGTTTAGCCAGAGCGACCACACAAGATGTTGCGGAGCCAGTCCCCGTTTTTATCAGCCCAGTAAAAGGCCCTAACAAAACGGGGACTGGCTCCGAGGCAAGTATTCGCAAACCACGGAGAATCGGCGTCTTGGCGAGGTGCTGTCCCCATTTTGTTAGGGCCTCTAAGAAATACGCGTGCCTCCAGGAAGGGGAGATACCAAATGAGGAAACACTTTGTCCTTCATTGGATCGGACTTCTCGCCGGCCTCTTGGGGTCGCTCTGCCAGGCGGCGGAGCCGCGGCCGGCTGTGTTGGCGCCGTTGCCGACGGAAGACCGCCCGCTGGCTGAACGCTTTGCCGAGCCGCCGCCCTCGGCGCGGATCCTGCGCATCATTCATGCTCAGAAGGATGATCCCGAAGAGCAGGACAAGCAATTACGGACGCTGGCGGCGCAGGGTTTCGGCGGCTTTGCCGGCAACGTGGCGTTCGACGGCTACGTCGACGACGAAACGAAGTGGCCCGCCTTCCTCCGCGGCGTCCGCATGGCCAAGGCCGCCGGCATGTCGCTCTGGCTCTACGACGAGTGCGGCTATCCGTCGGGCAGCGCCCGCGATCTCACGCTGCGAGGCCATCCCGAATGGGCCGCTCGCGGGCTGTTGATTGCCGAGACGAACACGGGCGGCGGCCCGGTCTCGCTCGCGCTTCCGCCCGGCCGGCTGGTACTGGCCGCGGCGCTGCCGCGCCGTGACGGCATCATTGCGTTGGACGAAACGCGAGACCTCGCAGCCTCGGTCCATGACGGCCAGCTCGTCTGGGAGGCTCCCAAGGGCGATTGGTTCGTGGTCGCGATGACCGACGACCTGATTTATGAGGGAACGCATGCGGCGATCAGTCTCGCTTACAAGAAGCCGTGCATCGACCTGCTCACGCCGGAGCCGACCGCGCGGTTCCTGGAGGTGACCCACGCGAGGTACGCGGAAAGACTGGGCCCGGATCTCGGCCGGTACTTCGTGTCGACCTTCACCGACGAACCGTCACTGCAGAACCTCTGGTTCCGCCCCATGCCCTACTGGGTGTTGCCGTGGTCGCTCACGATCGAGCGCGAGTTCCGCGAGCGTCGCGGCCGAGAACTCCGCCCCCTGCTGCCCGCCCTGGTGGCCGAGGCCGGGTCGGCCGGCGCGCGGGCCCGCTACGATTTCTGGAACACCGTGGGCGAATTGGTCTCGGAGAACTACTTCGGCCAGATCCAAACCTGGTGCGGCAAACACAACCTCCTCTCCGGCGGTCACCTGTTGATGGAAGAGTCGCTCGTCGGGCACGTGCCGCTGTACGGCCACTTCTTTCGCTGCCTGCGGCGCCTTGACGCCCCCAGCATCGACTGCCTGACGAGCCTTCCACCCCAGGTGCCCTGGTACATCGCGCGGATGATCGGGAGTGTCGCCGATCTGGAAGGCCGCACCGTGACAATGTGCGAGGTATCGGACCACAGCCAGCGTTACCGGCCCAAGGGCGACACGCGCCCGGTCCGGATCGTCACCGAGGACGAGATTCGCGGCACCTGCAATCGGCTGATCTGGGGCGGCGTCAACACGCTTACCAGCTATTACGCTTTCCGGGACCTGACCGACGAGCAGTTGCAGCGCATCAACACGCACGTCGGCCGCTGCCAGACCATGCTCCGCGGCGGCCACCAGGTTGCGGACGTTGCCGTGCTGTACCCGATCGAAAGCGTCTGGCACCGCTTCCTTCCCGCGCACCACGGCGCGACCGACGAGCCCGCCGCGCGCCGTGTCGAGAGCGTGTTCGACGCCGTGGGCGCGGCACTGTACGGCGCGAACCGCGATTTCGCCTACGTCGACTCGCAGGCGCTCGGCGAAGCGGAAGCCGCGGACGGCGCACTCACGCATGGCGACCTGCGCTGGCGGGTCCTGGTGCTGCCCGCCGCCGATACGCTGCCGCTGGAGGCGTGGGAGAATGTCGCCGCGTTCTGGCGCAAAGGGGGCGTGGTGATCGCGGTCGGCGTCCGGCCCGCCAACAGCGAGGCGGAGTTCGCCTCAGCGCAAGTGCAGGCGATCGCGCGCGAGCTGTTCGGCACGGCCGACGCCCCTTGTGTGGTCACCAATCCAGCCGGCGGCGCCGGCGTTCTGTTGCCCACCGGCATGATCGGGCTGGTGCCTCAGATCGTCGACTCACTTTTCCAACGCGATGCGGCTTGCGCGGAGTTGAAGACGCCGGTCAAGATCACGCGACGGCGTATCGACGGGCATGAGGTCTATTTTGCAATCAACGACAGCGATGCGGAGTGGGCGGGGGAAGTCCGCTTCTGCGGCCGAGGCGTGAGCGAGCAGTGGGATCCCGCGACCGGCGCGATGACGCCGACGGCCGACGGCACGCGAGTGCCCCTGCGACTCGGCCCGTATGGGGCGATGCTGTTCCGATCGGCCACCGCCGACGTTCCGGGGCGGTTGGGCGGAGACGTCGGTCCCTCGCTCTTGATGACCTGCGAGCCGCTGCCCAAGACCCCGAAACCGGCCGTCTCCCGGGGACAGTTCGTCGAGGCGGAACTGACCGGCGACGACACCTCAGGCTGGTGCGCCGCGGCCGCCCTGATCAAAGGACAAGTCGATACTTTTCTTTTCCTCAATTTCCGCTACGCGGAGCCGCAGGATTTGACCGCGTGCGACGGACTGGCCATCGACGCCTCGGTGCCGCAGGGGCAGCGCACGGGCGCCGAACTGCTGGTGTTCCTGAACACGGAAGACGGCGGGCGATTCCTGGCGGGCACGGGGCGTTACCTGAACGAGCCGGGTTCGAGCCGTGCCTACGCGCTGTTCAGCCAGTTCAAGCCGTTCGGGCAAACCGAAGGCAACCTCGATCGGTCGCGGATCGCATCGGTCAGCGTCGGCTGGGGCGGCTACCTCGGAACCGCCGGTGAGCGGATCACCCTCACGGTGCAACCGCCCCAACGCTTCATGTGTGGCGCGAAGGGACCCGTTCACGATGGCGGCTGAACCGGCGGGCTGGAACTTTGACCTGGCGACACTCGCCGCATTTCGTTGTTCTTCGGGGGCCGGCCTGTGAATCAGACACCCGAGTCCGCCATCCGCGCAACTCCGTGGCGCGACGCCTACGACGCAGTGGTGGTCGGTTCGGGCCCGAACGGCTTGGCGGCGGCGATCACGCTTGCTCGGCAGGGTCATTCCGTTCTGGTCGCCGAAGCGGGCCGGACCGTCGGCGGCGGGATGCGATCGGCGGAGCTGACCGAGCCCGGCTTCGTGCACGATGTCTGTTCGACCGTCTTTGCGCTGGCGGTGGCGTCGCCCTTCTTTCGCGAACTGCCGCTCGACGATTTCGGCCTGGATTGGGTGTTTCCGCCGATTCCCTGCGCGCATCCTCTGGACAACGGCCGCGCGGCCCTGCTGGAATCTTCCGTGGATCGAACGGCAGACTCGCTCGGCGCCGACGCCCGGCCTTGGCGGCGCCTGTTCGATCCTCTCGTTCGCGACGGCGGCGCGATTCTCGACGAAGCGCTCTCGCCCCTGCGGGCGCCTCGCCATCCGCTGGCGATGCTGCGTTTCGCAAGAGCGGCCGTTCGCTCCGCCGCCGGAGTGGCCCGCAGATTCAAAGGCGAGGCCGCCCGTTCGCTGTTCGCCGGATTGGCCGCACATTCGGTTCTGCCGCTGGAAAAGATCGTCACGGCGGCCCCGGCCATCGCGTTGGCGGTCGCCGCGCAGCGATCCGGCTGGCCGATTGCACGAGGCGGCTCTCAACAATTGGCAAACGCCATGGCCCGATACCTCGAATCGGTCGGAGGTGAGGTGGTCGTCAACCACCCGGTAAACTCGCTATCGGATTTGCCGGCGTATCGCGTGGCGTTGTTCGACACATCGCCGAAGGAGCTATCTCGCATCGCAGGCGGCTCACTCGCACCGCGATACCACCGGGCCGTCGAGCGATTCCGCTACGGCCCCGGGGTCTTCAAGATCGATTGGGCGCTTGACGGGGCGATCCCCTGGCATGCCGAGGCCTGCTGCCGTGCCGGAACCGTGCACGTCGGCGGCGCTTTTGACGAGGTTGCCGCCGCGATGCGGGCTCCGTGGGAGGGCCGCCACGCCCGGCGGCCGTTTGTGATCGTCGTCCAACCGAGCCTCTTCGACCCGAGCCGGTCGCCGCAAGGCAGGCATACCGCGTGGGCGTATTGCCACGTGCCGCATGGCTCGAACGACGATATGGTCGAGCCGATCGAGTCCCAGATCGAGCGATTCGCCTCCGGGTTCCGCGAGCGGATTTCCACCCGCCACGTCATGACGCCCGCCGATTTCCAGCGGTACAACCCCAATTACATTGGAGGGGATATCAGTGGCGGAGTGATGGACGTCCGCCAACTCTTCACGCGGCCGATGGCGAGGATCGTTCCGTATGCGACCTCGCACCCGCGAGTCTTTCTCTGCTCCTCATCGACGCCCCCGGGGGGAGGTGTGCACGGTCTATGCGGCTACTACGCCGCGAGGGCGGCGGAGATGGCGATGTAGTCGGCCGGGTTTTTAAGAGGCCCTGGACGGGAACAGGCACCTCGCCAAAACACGCATTCTGTGTGTTTTACGAGTGCTGGCTCGGCGCCTGTCCCCGTTTTGTCAGGACGACGCACCAGGAGCCTGGAGTGCATGATGCGACCTCAGCTTGGCAATGAAATCCGGAGAAAACTCCATGCCCTGGCTCCGAATGTGATTCACCACCTCGTTGCCCAGCGCCGTGTTGAGATGATAATGCCGAACTGCGCCGTTGATTTCCAAAAAGCCCGTTCGATTCACCATTTCCGGGTCTGATTTTCCGGCGACGATGGGGGCGTGAATGGTGCAGTTGGTAAACCGCGTCCCCAACGTGCTCTCGACGGTGTAGAAAACCGCGGGGGCCTCAATGACGTCGGGCTGAAAGCGGCAGTCGCTGAAAACCAGCTCCCCTTTCAGCCCGGGCGCGGTGACCATGTTCACCGTGCATCTTTCCAGCAGAGCGCCGGCGATGCAGTTCCCCAGGTAAAGGCTGACGTTTTCGCAGTCGCTGAAGCGGATCTTCGGGCAGAGTGCCTGAGAGTCGGCGTAGCCAACGGCAGTCTTTCCACCGAGCAAGAGGTGCACCTCTTGGGCGTCATCGGCAGTGCGCGGCGTCAATGCTTCGAGCTGAACGCCGTCGCAGATCACTGCGCAATTCGGTTTCATCCGGCTGCCGTCGTAAACAAACTCGTTCGGGAGCTCATAACCATAAGGATCCGGCACGCGGATGAGTCGAACGCCCCGTGCACGCCCTTCAACCCTGATGTTGCGAAATTCCACGCGGTGGGCAAAGAAGAGCCGAGCGCCGTCGTCCGTCTTGGAGAAAGGGGCGACGTCCATCAGCCAGCAGGCCGACGTCGATTTCGGCGCCGCGCTGTAATCGATGACCAAGTCCTCGATCGTCACACTGCGGCCGAAGCCGACGGGGTACTGGTGGTTGAAGTTGCCGGGGCGGCAGGCGAGCACCGAGACCGTGTGGTTGCCGCCGGGCTTGAGCGTGCAGCCGCGAAGGCGGATCCGGCCGTCCCACTTGGCCCCGTAATCCTGCCGGAAGCTGATGAAGCTGTTGCCGTGGCGGACGGTATTCTCGACAAACAGATCGCCGCCGCCGGTTACGGTAATTCCTTTGAAGCCCAGGGTGCAATTGCTGACGTACAGATTCCAGCAATGGAAATGGACGTCGATGCGGTTCAGCCGGCAGTTTTCCACGCGGAAATTCTTGTTGAGGTTGGTTCCGAAGACGCCCCAGGCGACCGGGCCCGCCTCCGCCGTGAGGTTTCGGAACGTGCAGTTGAGCATCCGCGCACCGCTAATGCCGTACGTGCCGTGCTCGACGGATTCGGCCGGTTTGGGGCGTGTCTTCTCCCAAGGCATGGCGCGAATGTTTTCCAGGATGACGTCGTAGACGCGGTCGAACCGGTAGAAGCCACCGCGAGGTTCCAGAGAGACATCTCGCTTGCCCGGTTCCAGCCCGACCCATTGTTGGCGGATAATCGTACGGCTCCGCTCGACGCTGATCCCGAGCATATGGTATCCGCGCGAACCGTCTTCCGGCGTATCGCCCGAAACGTAGAACCCGCCCCCTTCGATCACCAGGTAATTGTCGTTGCAGGGGATGGCCGTTGCCGACGTGAAGTCCTTGAACTCCCAGGCGATGTCGCCGACCATTCGCCCCTCTTCTTCCACGTAAAAGAGCTCCTCGCGGGCCCAGCCGGCCTTGGAGTATCGTGCTCCGGCCCGTATTCCAATGCGGTCGTTCGCATCCACGACGGAGATCAAGTGGCCCGCATAGGCTGCCAACTCGGGAATGATCTGGACGCCGGGCTTGATTCTTTCCAGCAGCGCGGCTTTCGTCTCTTCATCCAGGGCGAGGGTCTGCGACGGCTGGTCGTTGAGAACGGCGAAGTGTGCGTGCCTCTTGCTGTTGTATCGCTCGTCGATATGAAACGTCGTTTGTCCCCAGTGCACGTTGGTGGTGATGGGGATGTTGTGGGTCCGCTTGATCCAGAACTCGCCGCTTGGATTGACGATCGGAATCCGATGCTTTCCGGCGTACTGGTGAGCCAGCTTGATTTCGACGCCGTCGTCGTGCCGGCCGTCGCCGACGGCGCCGAACATCTTGTAGTTCACGGCCTCGCCTTCCACGAGGACCGCCGCCAGGCCGTTGTCCAAGGCGATGACATCGGCGCCGTTGGGCCGGGTGTCTTCGTCCAGATTCCGGACGCGATACAACGCTCCACCACCATCGCCGGGGGCATGAAATCCCGCCGTGTCGACCAAGGTACCGTCCCGAAGTGCCGGGCTGGCCTTCAACTCGCCCACCGTGGAATATCGCGCGACACATGCGGCGGGTCCGCTCTCGTCGATGACCGCCGAGGTCTCCGCGGCCAGCGCCCGTCCGGCGTAGCCTGCCAAGACTGCGCCACTCGCTCCGATACCGGCCAGTGCGCTGCGTCTTGTGAAGTTGCGTTTCGCGGGTTGCTGGAACATAATAACCTCCGGATCCGTCGAGTATGCAGGGAAAGGGGGGCTTACTGCCGCCGGCCCGACACTTCCTGCCAACTTCCGGCGTGAACTTGCCGACCGGTGGGTCCGTGGAATCGAGCTCGCGAGCCGCAAGCTACGCACCGCTGCCAAAGATAGCAGCTTATTCGCATCACAACCATGTCCGGCGGCGAGGCGGCACCGTTGCCGGCGCGCAGCCGGTTGAGCCGGACCTGGGCGGACATCGGCCGGAGGAGGTCGGCCCGTGCATCGACGCGGCTGTTCATCCAGCAGCTTGGGGAATTCCCGGCCGACTGCGACGATAGGCCGGATGTGCTGGAGATGGATTGGACGGCTTCTTGTGGAAGAGACGCCATTCTGGTATATTTCCCCAATCTGGTGGCGATAGACGGCCTGTCCTGTTACCCAGGCGACATCTCGACCAGAGGCTCTATTACGAACGGACGGGATATGCCAGAAGGCACGATCAAGAAGCTGACGGACAAAGGATTTGGGTTTATTGCACTGTCTGGAGACAAAGACATTTTCTTCCATTCGTCGAATCTGGAAGGAGTGCAATACGAGGACCTCTACGAAGGGCAACGGGTTTCCTTCGTCGAGGGGCGTGGCCCCAAGGGGCCGCGAGCCGAGCAGGTGAAACCCGCCTGAGGCCAGTCAAGCGGCTTCGCGGGCGGGCGTACTCCATGCGTGAGCGCCTCAACAAAAAACCCGCCCTCGGCGTTCAATCGTCGAGGGCGGGAAACCATTCATGCCGTTAGGCGTGACAGGCCCGCATGGCCTCAGCCAAGCGGGTGATGTTCGGACTCAAATTGTGTGGCTCCGGCTCAAGAAGTGCCTCTGCCGGAGCAAGCGGAACTCAGCGTTTTGAATGCGCACCTCCTTTTGTTCGTACCGGAGATTAGCCTCATCACGTCTGAAGAAAGAATACGCCGTAGCGCCGAGGGCGGCAAGCCCAATATCTTGCAGGCCGGAAAAGGAGGGGGAAATCCGTCTCTCACAGCCAACCTCGAGATACGTTAGGGCGTCGGATGACGATCGCCGGCGAGACTCTTGAGCGGATTCTCCAACGGGCCATTGCGATTCAGCAGGTGGCCGCGCCGACTTTCGGTGAGTTGAGGCGCGCGGAACTTGTCCGGGAAGCATTCTTTCAGGCCGGGCTGCACGACGTGTCGATGGACGCGATCCACAACGTCTACGGACGCCTGCCTGGCTCGGACGGCGGAGCTTGCCTGGTGGTCAGCGCCCACCTCGATACGGTCTTTGCCGCCGATACGGACCTGAGCGTCCGGCGAAGCGGGGGCCGGATTTCGGGGCCGGGCATCGGCGACAACGCGCTGGGGGTCGCGGCGCTGGTGGAACTGCCGCGGTTGCTCGAGGTGATGCAAATCGCCCCGGCACGCGACCTGTGGCTGGTGGCCAACGTGTGTGAAGAGGGACAAGGCGATCTCCGCGGAATGCGAGCGGTGCTGGAGCGATTCGGCCCCTCGCCGGCGGCGTGGGTGGTGCTGGAGGGCGGGTTCCTCGGACGTGTCAGCTTCCGCGGGATCGGTTCGCGGCGGTACCGCGTTGCCGTCCGCACTGAAGGCGGGCACAGTTGGTTCGACTTCGGCAAGCCGAGCGCCGTGCACGTGCTGGCCGGTTTGGCGAAGCAGCTCATCGACCTGCACCTGCCGCAGCGGCCGAAGACCACGTTGAACATCGGCGTGATCGAAGGCGGAACGTCGGTCAACACGATCGCCGAAAGTGCCCATTTGCAGTTGGACCTGCGCTCCGAATGCCCGCACGAGCTGAACGGACTGGTCGGGCGGATCGAGCGGCTGCAAGGTTCCTTTGCCGCCGAGGGCGCCGATATCCGCTGGGAGACGATCGGCGATCGGCCGGCGGGTGGCCTGGCCCCGGAACACCCCCTGGTCGCATGTGCCATCGGCGCGCTCGAGGAGGCGGGCTTCCAAGGGAGTGCGATCGACACGGCACCGGCCTCTACCGACGCCAACATTCCCCTGGCAGCCGGGCACCCGGCGGTATGCATCGGATTGACACGCGGCTACAATCTCCACCGTCGGGACGAATACATCGAGACCGAGGGGCTCGGAACCGGGCTCGTTCAGTTGCTGTTGCTCCTGAAAAAGCTTCAGGGCGTGCAAGGGGAGACGACGTGACGGACAGCACCAGCGCGGTCGAATCGCTTTTTGACGGCGACCCTCTCCGGATTTCTCTCTGCCTGGTCGCGATCTTCCTGGCGTGCCCGGCGGTGCTGATGAAGGTCGTTCCCAAGGTGCCCATCCTGCGGAAGGTCACGTTCGTCCCTTTTCTCTTTCTGGCACCCATGGTCCTGTCGAGCCTGGGGATCATTCCGGGGAGCTATCCCCTCTACAAGCCGCTGCAATCGATCGCGCTGTACATGGCGATCTTCTTCATGGTGCTGGCGATCGACGTGGGCCGCATCCTGCGATCGCTCGACCCGAGGGTTCTGCTCTTGTTTCTGCTGGGTTGTCTGGGCACCGGCTTGGGCGCGGCGGTGGCCCACGTGGTGTGCAGCCCGCTGATTGGCGAGGAGCCGTCGGCGATGGTGGCCGCGTGCACGGCGGCAGCCTATTCGGGAGGGTCGATGAACTGGGCCGCAGTGAGCGAGGCGATCGAGGTTCCGGACTCGCTTAACGCCACCGCCTTTCCCGCAATGGTGATCATGTACACGCTCTACCTGGGCGCCCTGCTCGCCCTGGAGAATTCGCCTCTGCGACCGGCTCTGGAGCGATGGATCGGCGCGGTGCGTCCCGCGGCGGCGCCGGTAGCGCCCGTCGCGGACCCCGGTGGGGCGGAATCGGCGGGTCCGCCGGGGCTGGAAGACTATATCCACGGCTTTCTTGCCTTCTCGGTCGTGTACCTGGCATCGATTCTTCTGGAGCAGCTCGTTGGGGGGCTCGTCTTCGTGCCCCAGGTGATCTTCCTGACGACCTTCGCCATTCTGCTCGGCGCGGCGGCGCCGCATACGAAGCTCGCCGGCGCGAGACGGCTTGTCCGCATGTCGGCGTTCGGCGAAGCCTCGCTCTATTTCCTGTTGGGCATCATCGGGGCCCAGGCGACGCTCACGGAGAGCTTGATGCATGCGCCGGTGCTGATGCTGATTCCCACGGTGGTGATTGCCGTGCACGCGCTGGTGCTGCTGCCGGGCGCGCGGCTGTTGCGGGTCGACCTGGTGACCGGCGCGATCGTCTCGATTGCGGCGATCGGCGGGGCGGCCAGTGCGCCGGCCGCCGCCGGAGCCTTGAAGTCCGCGGAACTGATCCCCTTGGGTGTCCTTCTCGGTTCGCTCGGCTATGCGCTGGGCACGTATCTCGGCGTGTACCTCGGGGTGCTGTTGCTGCCGTAGTCGGGTGGAAAAGTAGGTTCCGCTTGGCGAGCGGAACCTGGGCGCGTGATGCACGGTTCCTGCCGAGCGGAATGTCACTTCCAGGTCCCGCTCGGCAAGCGGGACCTACTTGTTGTTGCCTCGCGGCGGTCACCACTCGAAGGTTTCCACGGTGTAACGCTCGAGCTTGTCGCGATTCACGCGGATTCCCAGGCCCTGCCCGTCGGGCACCTTCGCTTCACAACCATTGCGGACTTCGAACCAGTCGTCCACGAGGTCGTCGGCCAGGTAGACTCGCCCGGCCCCGACGTCTGAAGGGAAGGTGGCATTGGGAAGCGACGCGGCTGCCAGGCGGCCGGCCTCGGCGATGCCGCTTCCAAGACGCGAGCCGATCCAGACCGGCACGCCCGCACGGCGGCACAGGTCATGCACTTTCTTGGCGTTGACGAGCCCGCCCACGCGGCCGACCTTGATATTGACGACGTCCGCCGCTTTCATCTCCAGCGCGCAGGCGGCCAGGTGAGGCGTCTGGATGCTCTCATCCAGACAAATGGGGGTTTGCATCCGGCGGCAGAGTTCCCGGTGAAACCACAGGTCGTCATGGTCCAAAGGCTGCTCGATCATGACCAGCCGGAAGCGATCCCATTGCACGAGGTGCTCGATATCGTGAGGCTGATACGCGGCGTTGGCATCGACCATCAGCTCGATATCGGGGTAGGCGGCCCGCGCGGCTTCCAGGTAGTCGACGTCTTTGCCGGGGCAGACCTTGATCTTGATCCGCCGGTATCCTCGGGCCAGCTCGCGGCCGATCGCCTCGGTGAGGCCCCGTGGAGTGTCTTTGATACCGATACTTGGTCCGACCTGGACCCACGGCTGCGACTGGGCGACGTCGTCGGCCAGGAGGTGGGCGACGGAAGTGTTCCTGCTCTGCCCGCAGAGATCCCAAAGCACCGATTCGAAGGCGGCCTTGGCGAAGGAGTGGCCGCGAATGCAGGTCATCGCCTCGACGAATGTCTGCGGATTGGGCCAGCCCCGGGAGCGCAGGAGCGGGGCCAGGACGGTGCGGCCGATCGAAAGGACGGTTTCCGAGGTCTCGGCGGTGTAGAACGGAACGGCGTCGACCGCGGCTTCTCCCCATCCGCACCAGGGGCCGCACTGGGCCTCCAGAACGACGAAATCCTTGACCGTCACCTCGCCGACACTGATGCGGAACGGACATATCAAGGGAATTTGAACGCGCCTCGCCACCAGACGATCGATCGAGATACAGTCCGACATGCGTCATCTCCCGCGTGGAACGATTGGGGTCAGAGCTTGAACAGTGAATAGTAATCAGGT
>JAXGMN010000091.1:0-32642 GCA_040768665.1 Thermoguttaceae bacterium | reverse complement strand
CCCGGCCTGCAAATCGCCGATTACGAGCACCGCTTCGCTGAGCACGAGCACGACTGGTTGTTGCGAGGACTTGTGTAGGACGACGAGCTCGGCAAGCGGGACCTACTGAGTGGGACGTACAGCGCAAATTCTTTTGTAGCTTCGCTGTGGAGGGCGGGCAAGAGTGGGGAAGAACCGGCGGAGGGGGAGAGGGCCAGTCAGTTGTGGACGGTTACACCCCAACCGACGCGCGTCCGCGGGCGACCGTGATGGTGATAGTAGAAGGGCGGCGGTCCCCAATAGGGACGGCCATAGTGGTATTCTTCCACGATGACCGGGGCAGGAACCGGCTCTCGCACGATTACCGTGTTGGAAGGACGCTGCACGGGCGGCTCTTGCATGGCCTGGATCACGCGAGTACTGACCCCCTGGTGCTGCAGCGTGATCAGGTCGCTCGTCTGGAGCGGGCGGTTGATCCCGTGGACGCGGACGTGGTTGACGATGAGCTCCTGGTCCACACCCGCCTGCGTCATGGCGATGACGTCGTCGATAGTCACCGCCCCGGCGGTGACCTGGTGGCCCATCTGGGCCTCGATCATCGCTCGGTTGCGGGCTTCCATCTCGTCCATTTCCGCGCCGACCGCACCACCGGTCAAAGCCCCGACGCCTGCTCCGATCGCGGCCCCCGCGCCCGTATGGCCAACGGCATTGCCGACAAGAGCCCCGACGCCGGCACCTGTGAGGCCGCCAAACAGGGCCCCACGGTCAGCGTGGTAGGGAGATGCGCAACCGGAAAGCCAAAGGGCAGTTGCAACACCGAGCGCCAGAAGATTCCGTCGGCCGCCGTCCATGCGAATCTCTCTCCGTTGGCGTGTGCGACTCTCCTTGTCCATCGGGAGAGCAGTCGACGCGAACGGAAATTATGCGGGCGCCAAGAACGTGTGTCAAGAAAATATAGGCAAAATGCGAAGGCTCGACGATGTCTTGGCCTCTTGGGCGAGCGGGGGAGGACAAGTCAACCATTTATCAGCCCGGCTGCTCCGCAGCAGCGGGGCTGATGGAAATGATCGGAAGTGCCGCTCGCCTTACTCGACCAGGAGCGCCGACTGCGAGAGGGTCGTGAGGGCCGCATCGACGAGCTTTGAGGCCGTTTGCGGATCGAGCGATTTGATCGGGCGATCCCCGGCGCGGACGACCAATTCCCCGGAAGCGACGGCCTCGCGGACGCTTCCCGCCAGCGAGGCGCGGTCGTGGGCGCCGTCGAGCCGCCGAACGACGTGACGGTGCAGGCCGTCGAGCCGGATGATCTGGTGGAGTTGATTGGTCACCTGATCCGTCGCCCACACTTGGTGGCGAACGTACGGGCTTGCCTTGGGATGGGCAGAGATCCGGGCGACACAACGGGGCGGGTGGACGCAGTGCTCGATCGCTCCGACGGATAGTCCCATCAAGAGGGCTGCGGATACTTGGGCGACCGCGGTTGGGTGGTCGATGTCGTGTGAGGTCGCCTGTGCGGCCCGGTCCCGCGCGGCTGCGGCAAGCGCATCGAGGGAGACGTAGGACGGAAAGTTCTCTCGAAGGCACACAAACGCGGCCTTCACAACGGGCACGCTGACCTGCAATTTCGCGACCGACGATTCGAACACGGCAGGCTTGTCGCCTCGAATATCGACGTCGGACATCGTGGGGAGCGCAGAAAAACGGAACGAAAATGGCTCCATCCGCGCGGGGGTGACTTGCCGGTCGAGGGCGACGTGGTCGTGGCAGAGCAGCGTCGAGCGGAACCGCGAGCATCGCAGGTAGTCCATGTATTGCTCCTGCTGAAGCATGCTCAACCGCCGCAGCGGTTCCTGGGCCTTTTCCGGCAGGTTGCGAACGAGCATCCTGCGGAATTCCGCCTCGGCCAGATACTGCAAGCCGCGGGCGGACGCCCGATCGGCGAACTCGTGGAAGTAGAGCGCGATGTTGTGGGCTTCGAGATGATCGTGGAACAGGTACGCCCCGTTGGGCGATTTGCGGATGGAGGTGAGTTCCTCCTGCAACAGGGCACCGAAGGACGTGCCGGCATCGCCGAAGTCTGCGAGAAACCGCAAAATCGCCACCGCCTGCACCATCTGCTCGCCGGGATCGGTGAACTGCGAGGCGTGGTAGCACATCAGGTCGCGAATAATCGCCTTCATGTGCCAACCGGGATAGGTGTTGTAGGAAACGATCGCCACGCCCGCCGATGTCAGGTTGTGCTTGCAAACGTCGAGGATCTTGTCCTGCACCTGGGGAGGAACCCACGAGAAGACTCCGTGGCACAGGATGTAATCGAACTCCCCCCAGCTTTCGTCGATATCCAGGATGTTCGCTTGGCGGAGCTCGATGTTGTCCATGCCCAGTTCAGAAATACTTGCCTGCCCCTCGGCGATCTGCCGCCCAGACAAGTCGATGCCCAAGAAGGTCGATCCCGGCAGGTCGATTGCCTGGGGGATCAGGTTCGAGCCGGCTGCGCAGCCCAGTTCGAGAACGCGAGCCGAGCAAATCGGCGGCGATTGCAGGCCCAGAAGGGCTGCCATCGCTTCGAGGTGGCGAGGATGGGCGTGGCGGTGCGGGTAATGGGGGTATGGTACCACGTCATAGGGCGTCTGCGGGGCCGTGTCCGTCATCGACTTGTCTCCAAAAGGCGATCTTCGCGGGGGCTGGCGATTGGTTCGGCGAGCGCCAGATGAGGGTCTGCACACCTATTAGCCCGGCTGCTCGAAAGCAGCCGGGCTGATGGGACCTCTGAGGATTGCGATCATCTGCCGCTCGGCTTGGGCCACGATTCGTCGAGTTGATAACAGGCCGTCGTCAGCCGATCGTCGTATTCATCGGCCGGATGGTTTGGGGAACTTTGGGCGACTTTGCCGATTGGAGCGATTCTCCCGCGGGCAGCTCCCCGCCATTCTGCCCAGGCGTTGCAACTGTCTAAACTTGTGGGGCGGGCGTGCCGATCAACGATGGATGCGACGGAGTATTCCCCCAACTCTCCCTGCGCGCAGACCTCCTCATGGGACGCATTCAGACAAATATCGGCCTGATCACGGGCATGGCCATCGGCGATACGGTCGACCAGCTCATGGCGCTGTCGGCCAAACCGCGAGACATGCTCATCGAGCGGACGAAGACCCTCGAGAAGGAACAGGTTGCGGTCACCGAGCTTTCCGCGCTGCTGCTTTCCGTCCGATACATTACCGACAACCTCGGCAAGGCCGATCTGTTCGAGAGATCGAAGGCCACCAGCAGCTTCCCCGATGTCTTGGCTGCGACGGTTACCGGAAAGCCTGCCAATGGGCTCTATCAGTTCACCCCGCTGCGGACGGTGCAGACCCAGCAACTGCTCAGCTCCGGTTTTCGGTCCGACACGGAGCCGATCGGCGCGGGGACGTTCCGCTTCCGCTTCGGGTCGCACGTGGAGCGGACGACCAGCCTGGAATTGTTGGGCGGCGGCCAGGGCGTGACTCGTGGGAAAATCCGGATAACCGACCGCAGTGGGGCCAGTGCGGAGGTCGACCTCTCAAAGGTTCGGACGATCGACGACGTCCTCGAGGCGATCAACGGCACGTCGACGATCAACGTAACCGCGGTGACGCAAGGGGACCGGATCCGGCTGATCGACAACACGGGCCAGAGCGTTTCCAACCTGATCGTGCAAGAGATCGGCGGAGGGACCACGGCGGCTTCGCTGGGGCTGGCCGGGATCAACGCCGCCGAGAGCGTGGCCGACGGCCAGGATATGCTTCGGCTGACGCGGGACCTCGAAATTGATCTGGTGAACGATGGCAACGGAATCCTGCGCAGCGTCTCGCTGCCGGACATCGAATACAATCTCCGCGACGGCACCCACGGGACGATCGACCTGTCGCCGATCGTCAGCGGCAGCAGCAAACTGAAACGCGAGCGGACGCTGGGCGAACTGCTGGACGCAATCAACGAGGCTGCGCCGGACAAGCTGAAGGTCGAGATCGCACCGGACGGCGATCGACTGGTGATCACCGACCTGACCACCGGAACCAGTACGTTCTCCGTGAAGTCGCTTTATGACTCGAAGGCGGCCGACATGCTGGGCATCAGCGGCGAAAGCGTCGACGGGGTGATCACCGGCCGGAGGTTGCTGGGCGGGCTGAAGACCGTGCTCTTGTCGAGCCTGAACGGTGGCAAGGGGCTCGGGGAACTGGGGCTGCTGTCGTTGACCGACCGCAGCGGCGCGTCGGACACCGTGGACCTGTCCGGCGCGGAGACATTGCAGGACGTCGTCGAGACGATCAACGCGTCGACGGCCGGCATCTCCGCCCGGATCAATGACGCCCGGACCGGGATCGTTCTCAGCGATACCACCGGTGCCACGTCGGGCAGAATGGTGGTTGCCGACGGCGACGCCACCACCGGGACCGCCGCCAGGCTGGGCCTCGCCGTCGACGACGAAGTCAGCACGGTCGGCAGCGGCGACATGCACCTGCAAATCATCGGCTACGATACGCGGCTGGAAGACCTCAACGGCGGCGCGGGCGTCGCAAAGGGAAAGCTCACGATCACGGACAGCAGCGGTCTGAGCCGCACGCTCGACCTTCGCAGCGACAGCATCCAGACCGTCGGCGACGCGATCACGGCGATCCACCGGCTGGGCATCGGAGTGCGGGCGGAAATCAACGACACCGGCGATGGGATCCGCATTCGGGACATCGCCCGCGGGGATGGCCGGCTCCGCATTACCGAAGACGGATCGAGGACCGCCGCCGATCTTCATATCCTCGGGACGGCCAAGGACGTGGAACTCGACGGCGAGACGAAACAGGTGATCGATGGGAGTGCCACCTACACGGTCACCCTGGACGACGACGATACCCTGGAAGATCTGCGGCGGAAGATCGGAAATATCGGAGCCGGCGTGTCGGCGATGACCTTCGTCGACGGCTCCAGCAAGCCTTACCGGCTTTCGCTGACCAGCCGGCGGCCGGGCGAAGCCGGCTCGCTGGTCGTCGATGCCTCGGACTTCGGTTTCTCCCTGCAGGAGACGGTGCAGGCCCGCGACGCGCTGATGGCCTACGGCCAGGCCGGTATTGCTGGGGCGGAGGTGCTGGTGTCGTCCTCGTCCAACCGGTTCAACAACTTGGTGGACGGCGTGAGCCTCGAAATCAAGCAGCCGTCCTCATACCCGGTGACCGTGTCGATCACCGCGTCGGACACCGACCTGTCGGCCAGCGTCAAGACCATGGTCGACAACTACAACCGCTTTCGTGAGCTGCTTGCCGGATATACGAAATATGACGCCGAACAGAACGTCAAATCGGTGCTGACGGGCGATTCGGCCGCGCTGCGGCTCGACGCCGAGCTCTCGGAATTGCTGAGCAGTCGGATCTTCGGCGCGGGCTCGATCCAGTCGGTCGCGGAGCTGGGCATCACGCTGAAGGACGACGGAAAGCTCGCCTATGACGAATCGAAATTGAAGGCGAAGTTCGCGGTCGATCCCGAGGCGGTCAAAGAGTTCTTCACGAAGGCCGAAACCGGTTTCTCGGCACGGTTCGCGAAGCTGAGCGACCAGTTGGCCGATCCGGACAACTCGCTCCTTTCCAATCGGTTCGAGTCGCTGCGGCAAAAAATCGATCAGAACACTCAGCGGGTCGAACTCATGAACACGAGGCTCGAGAAGCAGCGGGAGCAGTTACTGATGAAGTTCTACCGCATGGAGATCGCGATCGGCAAGATTCAGAGCAACATGAGTGCGATCGAGTCGATCGCGCCGCTGCCGTCGATGCTCAATTCGAGCAGGGATAATTGATGGGAATAGGGGAGGCCCCGGGGCATTGAAATCCGCTGCCGTTTTCAGCGGATCCGTCTTTGGGATTTCAACGCGTGAAAGGAATCTGAATGCCATTCTCTGCGCAGGAGAACTATTTGACCACCGAAGTGATGACCGCTACACCGCAGAGGCTGCAATTGATCCTGGTCGAGGCGGCCATTCGCTCGTGCGAGCAAGCCCGCCGGTGCTGGGCCGCCAATCAGACGGAGCAGGCATGCGAGGCGCTGATCCACGCCGAAAGCATCGTGACCGAACTGCTCGCGCGGCTGAACCAGGAAGGCGATCCCGAGATGGCCAAGCGCATCGCATCCGTCTACTTGTTCGTCTTCCGCAGCCTGGTCGACGCCAACCTCAAGCACGACGAGACCAAACTAAAGGATGCAATCCGGGTCCTTGAGACGGAACGCGAGACCTGGCAGGAAGTCTGCCGGCGATTTGGCAGCAGCGACGCGTCGCAAGCAGCCGGCAGAGTCTCGTTGTCGGAAGAGAGAATCGCCACGGCCGCCCCAATCCTCAACGTACCCGAGATGAGCGACGAAGGCTACACGGGCTTCTCGCTCGAGGCGTGATGCGTGCCGACTGAGGCAGCAAGGACGGGGTCGGGAGTCTTTTTTCGTATCGGCCACGGAGTCGCTCGGCTTTTCGGGCGTATGGGTGGGGCCGATGAAAAGGACTTCCGGCCCCTTGGTTTCCACGTTCACTTCGCGAATTGGACCTCGACCCGCAACGGGATGTCGGGCCTCGCCGGGCCTTGGGCGACATACGGTGTGTCCGGCAGGGGCGGGCCCTCGATGATCGCCGTAGCGCCGCGGAGCGAGTAGGCGAAGGGCTCGCCTGTGACGGGGTCCGGAGGAATGGGCGCCTCCGTGACGTCGCTCCATTGCTGGGGAAGGCGGTTTTCGTGACCGGCGCCGAACATTCTGAGCAATTCGACCGCCCTTAACAAGGCGATCTCGCGGTCCGCACGGACCAGCGTGTTCCGCGCTCGCATCATCGGCGGCAGCGATTGCGACGCCAGCGGCAGGATCTCTTGCTGCTGGCGAGCGATCTTCTCGAGCCGCTCGGCGACTTTCTCCATCGGGCGCTGGGCCTGCCAGTACGGCAGGTAATACCATTTGAGCATTTCATCGCGAAGTTCGTTGTAGAGCTTTACGGTATAGACCAGCGCGATCTGCGGCGAGGACATCGCGCCGACCTGCTCCGGCGAAAGACCGTGGTCGAGCAGGTAGTGCTTGGCCTCCGGAAGGAGCTTGGGCGTCCGCTCGGCAAGCAGCCGCTTCGCGTCGAACTCGCCCTCGAGCACCCGGTATTCCACCAGTCCTGCCGCCACGCGCTCCGCCAGTTCCTGCCATCGTTCGGCCGGCCACGCCGCCGTTTCCACCTCGTTGAGTTCCGGAAACGTGAGAAAGAGGATGTCGTGCTCGCCGTCGACCCCCGGCCGTGTGTCGACCAGCGGGCAGGGAAGCGTAGCGAGCGCCCAGTAGAGATTCGGAGTCCCCGCCTGCTGAATGAACTGCTGAAGCTGCGCGGAGAGAATCCTCGCGATTGCTGCGCTGACCAGGCTGTGAATGAGCGTTTGCCCCTCGTCGACGTGCTGCGCCAGCCGATAGCCGCTGCGGAACCTGCCGATCGCCTCTTCGAAGCGGCCCTCGCCAATCTCCGCCCGCGCTCGGACTCCCAGCAATCTCGCGAAGTTGCGGGTCTGCTGCAATTCGGAAAGAAGAACCGCGTAGAATGGCTGCCTGCGGAACGGGAGCTGCCAGTCGCAGTGGTTGCACGCGGCCGCGCGGTCGAGATCGTCGAACATCTTCTCGAAGTCGGTCTTCACAATCGCATCCTCCCGGCGAAGATCCGCCAACGGCGCTTCCAGCCATCGCATGAGATCTTTCCAAATCGCGTCGTTGAAGTACGTCTGGCGCTGCTCCGCCGTCACCTTACCGTACTCGACGGCGGCATTGCCCGAAATGCTTTCGATCAGGCCCGGGTGAAATCGATATTTCAGCGCGGGGTACGGCTCCGGCGCGGGGTGGACGACCAGCTTCAGCGGTTCGGGACTTTCCGCTGCGGATGCCGACAGGGGCGCGAACGCGGCCAGCAAGCCGGCCAGAAAGACGGCGGCCCGGCGGCCACCCGCTTGGGACGCGCGTAGTGCGAGACTCGTTGGAGATCCAGTCATGGTTCACCTCCTGAAGGTTGATGGGGGTTTCCGGATTCGACCGGTCTAAAGATAGGGCGGCCCTGACGGACCGGCCGCGGACCTGCCGAGCAGTTCCCGACGAAGGTCCATGTAGGATTCCGGCGCTCCCGTAGCGCCGATCTCGGCGGGGTTCCCGGCAGGCGGAGCCCAGGATTCGATACTGAGGAGCTGATTCCGCAGGGGAACATAGGATCCGGGCCGTCGCAGATCGTTCGGTGCCGAAGGAGCCCTGACGGAAGGAACCTCCAACGGCGCCGGACTGTTGGTCGCGAGCTTGGCGTCGGGGCTGTCCGCCGCGGTTGGCGGCGGTGCAACCGGCCGCCTGCCGTCATCCGGGGCCGCGAGCGGGGAACGCACGGGGACATAGACGACCCGCTCCGCATCCGGCGGCCGAATCAGCAAAACGCACAGCAGCGATGCCGCGGCCGCCGTCGTTACTGCGGCAACCGCTGGCCACGCCCAACGGCGGACCGAGCGGCCGCGTTCCGCTGCCTGCCAGCCCGCCTCGAACATCATCCGGTCGCGGTCCACCGACGCCGGCCGGCACGCAAGCGAGGCCAGGGCCGCTTCCAGCGACTTCAGCTCCGGCGTCAGTTCCACCGGATTTACGTCTCGTTGTTCCGGGCACATGGGTTTTCCAGCCTTTCCCGCAAAGCGACAAGAGCGGCTTGATACCTTCGGTGGGCGGTGCTGAGCGAGGTTCCGGTCAGCTCGGCGATTTCGTCGAACGCGAGCCCACCCCACACGCGTGCGACGACGGTCTCACGCAGTTCGATCGGCAATTCCTCCAGGGCACGCGACGCGGCCTCTGCGTCGAGCGATTCATCCGGCGCGGGCGAAAACCACGGCTCTCCCCGGTGGGACACAGCCGACTCGTGCCGCTGCCGCCGCGATTGCGACCGCGACATGCTCACCGCCCGGTTTCTCACAACCCGGTACAGCCACGGCACGATCCTCTCGGGCACTTCGCGCTGCCGGATCAACTGCAGCAGTGCCTCCTGGACCACGTCGTCCGGCACGCTGCACCACTGGCGGGCGTAGAGCGCCAGCGCACCGCCATGCTCATCCAGCAGTCTCGCCAGCAGTTCGGGACCAAGCGTGCTCATGGAGGATATCTCGCGCAGGCTGTCTATCAGTAGGACGCCGCCGGACGTCCATTTTCCCACGGCATCCAACGAAAAATCGCGCCGCCCCGGAGCGACACCCGAATCGCGGTGCCGCACACGCCATCGCTCCCCAACTTGCGTACCCCATCTTGCCGGGGCAATAATAGTCGCAAGACCACTTAGGCGGACGTGGGTCGGACCTTGCGGGAATCTCTCTACTGTTTTGGAGCGCGCCGATGAACAACACCTTGACCGCTGCCGGAATTCTCTTGCTGAGCGTGTTCTCAGTCCAGGTGAAGGCTCTGACCGTATCAACGCCTCCTGTTGGCGAAAAGGCCTACACAATCGCTGGCGAAGCGTTCGTCAACCTGTGGGAAAAGGTTACCGGCCAGCGGCTTACCTTGGCAACCTGGTCCGGCGGCGCCGACGCCGAATTGCCCGAGGGCGACCTTGTGGTGATCGGCTCCGATGCCGTGCATCCGCTGGTCCACCGCATCATCCTCGAGGGAACGATCGACACCCTGGACCTTCAGTACGGCACCGATGGCTACCGCATGCTCTGCGTGCCTTACAAGGGGCGGCGGTTGCTGGTCCTTGCCGGGGGGGCCGGTCGGTCGACGCTCTACGCCGTCTACGATTTCTTCCGCCGACAGGCCGGCGCCGAATATTTCTGGGACGGCGACGTCATCCGAAAGGCTGACAAGATCGAGTTCGACGGCCTTGACGTTTCGGAACAACCGCATTTCCCCTACCGGGGGCTTCGCTATTTTGCCCACCGCGGCCTTCACCGTTTCCAGGCCGAGCACTGGGATTTCGAGGATTGGAAGCACGAAATCGACTGGCTCGTCAAGAGCCGATTCAACCTTTTCATGCTGCGGACGGGAATCGACGATCTCTTTCAGCGTGCGTTTCCCGACGACGTTCCCTATCCGCCCGCCGACGGCATGGATCCCGACGGCGTTGACCGCTCGTATAACGACCGCACTTCGTTCTGGCCGCTCCGTTATCGCGGCGAGCTCCGCAAGGCGGTGCTTCAGTATGCCTTTGACCGCGGCCTGATCCATCCGGAAGACACCGGCACCCCGACGCACTGGTATTCCCACACTCCCAGCGCGTTCTTCCGTGCCCGGCCCGACTTCCCCGTAACCAAGGACCAGAAGACCGGTTATAGTCTGGCCACGCATGCCATCTGGGACATCGAGGACCAACGTGCCTGGGACGCCTATTGGAAGCTCACCGAGACCCACATCCGCGAGTACGGCCAGCCGCGCATGTTCCACACGATCGGCCTGGCGGAACGAACGTTCGGCAAGGACGCCCGCGAGAACCTCCAGCGCAAGCTGTACGTCTATCGCAAGACCCAGCAGATCCTGCGCGAGCACTATCCGGACGCGCCGCTGATTATCGCCGGCTGGGACTTCATCGCCTGGTGGAAAGAACAGGACGTGCACCGCCTGCTCAAGGAGTTCGATCCCGCCAAGACGATCGTCTTCGACTACACGGCCGACGATGCCGCCAAGATCACGTTCCGCGAGTGGAATCTTGCCGGCAACTTCCCCTGGTTCTTCGGCATATTCCATTCCTACGCCCGCAACAGCGATATCCACGAGGACTACGCGCTGCTGGCCGAGCGTCTGCGGATGGCAGCGCCGGACGAGAAATGTCAGGGCCTGTTCGTCTGGTCGGAGATCTCGCACAGCGACACGTTCCTGCTGGAATACCTGGCAGCGAACAGTTGGCAGCCGACCGAGGCGCTGCCGGCGGCCGTGGGCAGGTACTGCCGCGGTCGCTACCTCGGCGATCTGGCCCGGCAGATGGAAGCGATCTGGGCCGATTTCCTGGTCACCTCGCAAAGCGTCCACTGGAGCCACAGCGGCAACCGCTGGCTCTCGTTCGGCGAGCCGCAGCACCGCGTGCTCAACGGATCGCAGTTTTCGACGTTGACGCCGGAGCGGATGGCGGCCATCGAGGAAGAATACGCCCGCATCGGGCCGAGTCTCGAACCGGCGCCGAGGGTGCTCCGGCGGCTCGCCGAAATGTCGGCCAGCCACCAGCAGGACTCTTTCTGGCAGCGCGATGCCCTGGACATGGCCCGCACGATCGCCAACCGAGCGCTCTTGACCGGCCTCATGAAAGGCGCCATCACCATGGAAGCCTGGCGCGGGGGCAAAGCCGATGCGGCCGGCCTCGAAAAGCTCGCCCAGTTGAGCAAAGCCATCTTGGACGCCCAGGCCGACGTGCTTGCCCAGTCGGGCGAGTTCTCCATGCACGCCTCGCTTGAGCGAATGAGTCGGGCCAAACAGCTCGGCCCAGTGGAGCCGGCAGTCAATCCGCACGCCGAGCAGACGCTCAAGTCGAACGCCGAAAACGACTACTGCCGCAGTCACCACTACGAGCTCGTCCGCCAAGTCTACCGCCCGGAGCTGGAAACTTATTGGGCCTGGGTGCTCGGCCGGGTTGCAACGGGCGACAAGACATCCTGGCGGCGCCCAGCCGAGTTTACCGCGAAGTCCAAGGCCATAGAGGACCGCTTCTACGCGACGCCCCTGGCCGCAATGGCTCCGCAGAACAGCGACCGCAAGCCGATGGACGCGGCGTTCGCTCACCTGGCCGATCTGGTGCAACAGTTGATCGATTGCACGGCGGACTGAAAGCCCTACGAGACGAAGTCGAGGCCGGAAAACGACGCCGGCACAAATCATCATCCGGTTGTCGGGGCGGCAGGCGTGGTCGTCGGCAAACTGTTTGGGACGGTCGTTGTAGAAGAGGCAAGATTGGACCCTTGATTCGCCGATTGAAAACGGCCTCGCTGGCGGTCGGGTGTGGTGCCCAAGTTGGCGATTTCTCAGAACGGAGGCACTTTGGGCACCACGCGCTTCTGGGTGGCAAAGGGACCAGGGATGGAAGGCATGAGACGTCGCCGGTGCGTTGCGTGTGTGGCCACCAAAGCTTCGATTTCTCAAATTCGAGGGTGTTTGGTGGCCACGCGCTTTTGGGTGGCAAGGCCGCCGAGCAGATGGCGGCCGGTGGTGTTGGGCCACGGCTTGGGACTGGGAATCTCAGGGGATTGCGGGCGGCGAGCGACCAGAGAGCTGCTCACGGGCGGAAGAGTGCCTGCGAAAGCACAGCCGTGGGCAAAGAGACTGCCCCGTCGCGCGGCCGCTGGCCAGCGGAAGGGAGTCGGCGGGTGGTCAGTGCCGGTTACCAGGTTATCAAAGAGCTCCGGAGCGGCGAGCCGCAAAGTCGGCTAGCGCCGGTCCGTGGGGGCATGTGTTCACATGTCCATTCACCGGCGTCATTGTGGTCGATGCGGCGCACTTCGTCAAGCAATTTCTTGAAACAAGAGCCGTAAGTGGAGGCGGGGATTGGAGTTATTGCGCCGTCGCATGGCGTCGGAAGTGCGTCGCGCAGTACTGCCCAGCCCGTGATCGGACGGCCTATTCTTGGAGTGCGCGTGACTTGTCACCGCTTTCTTTGCTTCCTTCTCTTCTTCCACCGTTCGCTCTGGTGAGCGCCTCTTTCGACTCTCATCCCTTATCCCATCAAACTGTAAACGCGGCAGCCCAGTAGGGGACGGGCACCGAGCGGGAAGCGTCTTCTCGACAATTCCGACCCAAGTCACCCTCGGAGCCAGCCCCCTCGTATAGGGCATCTGTTTCGAAGGGGCATCGAGTCACGAACATGTCTTGGACTTCATCGACTGGGCTCCCAAAGTCGGGCTCAACACGTTCTTCACGGAGTATTTTGACGGTTACATCTTCTACAACAACTGGTACAGCCGACGGCACTTGCCGGAAATGCGCGACAGGCTGATGTCAAGCCGGTGGGCCAAGGAGTTCACGGCGAGGGCAACGGCGGAGATGAAACGGCGCGGCCTGCTGGTCCACCGGGCGGGGCACGGCTGGACATGTCTGCCGCTGGGCATTCCTTCGGAGTTGTGGGACGAAAACGTGACGCGCGATTTCGGCCCGCGGACCAAGTTCAGGTTCGAGTAGCGAATAGGTCCGAGGAAGTTGGTGGACGAGAGACGAGGCCGCACACGGCGCAGCATGCCGCGATGATGCTCACCTCCGCTAATGCGGATGATGTTCCCGCGAGAAATCAACGACGGTGACGGGTGACTGGCCAAAAAAGCAAGTCGGCGATACGCCAACAGCGCCTCGCCCGCTAAGCCGCTTCGCGGACACCGCCGGGTGTGGTGCACATGGCCGGGGAGTAGTAGAATCCAATAGCTGTTCGACGCTGATTAGCCCCGCATGGGGCGGCGTCGGGCAGGCAAACCCGTTGGGCGAGCGCCGTTGGGCCAAAAAGCGGGGCAGTATAACTGCGCGCACAAATTGTCCTGGCCCCGTCCTGGTACTTTTTCCTCCTTTAGCAAGGGGTGGTCGCTGGACACGGAGCTTTTGCGTTGCGGGTCGAAGCCCTACAATACATTGTGGTCATGTGGGATCCTGTCTCGGAGCGGGAAGGAAATGTTGCTCGGAATCAAACCAACCGTTGATTTCGCGTTCAAGAAGGTCTTTGGGAGTCCGGAAAACGCGCCAGCGCTGATCGGACTGCTGAACGCGATCCTGAAGCTTGCCGACCCCATCGTTCGCGTCGAGTTCCTCAACCCGTTCAGTTATCACTCCGACTCGATCGAAGTACACACGGTGGAACTGACGAAGTACCATCTGAGGGAAGGGATGATCCATGAGGCGACGGCGATCGAGCAGTGGGCGTTCTTCTTCTTATTCGCAGATCGGTATGAGCCGGCGCGGTTGCGGGAATTGCTGCCGGGTGTGGAGTTTGAGAAGGCGATTACGGCGATCGAAGCGATCGCGGCCAAAACGGAGGATCGAATGATGTACGACCAGCGTGAAAAAGCGCAGCGCGACTACCAGTGGGCGCTCGACAGTGTACGGCAGGAAGGACGGCAGGAGGGACGGCAAGAAGGTGCCTTGGCGGGGAAGATTCAGTTGCTTCAACAACTCCTTGGCGAGGACTCAAGTTCGACCGAAAGCCTTCTCGAACGTCCGATCGATGAGCTCTCGACGCTTCTGGCGGACTTGCAACAGCGTCTCCGGTCACGTCAGGGACAGTGAGCTTGTTTTCATTCCTCCGGGGCAAGTCCCTGGACTTTCCGCCACGGAGTTCTTGCGGCGGTTTCTCATGCACCTGTTGCCCAGCGGTTTTGTGCGGACTGGCTATTACGGTTTTCTGGCCAACCGCAATCGATTCTTTCCCCTCTGCCCCCGCAACGCCCCCTTGCAAGCCAGAGCCTCTGTTTGAGGGCAGGACGGAAAGAGTCCTTCACGTTGGCCGTAGTACCTTCGTGCGATGCATAACGATAGCGAGAATCCATATCGGTCGCCAAGCCCGGTGCCGGAACCACCCCAGTTAGAACAAATCACCGGGCGTAAGGCACCATCCATAGTAGGCGTCGGCATTGTCTGCACTTGGCTGCCCGTTTCACGAATTCCTCGCTGCGGAGGTGTCCTAGGACGGTGGCTCGGTCGGAACTCCTCGACGTGGAGTAACCCCTTGATATCACGTTGTTTCCAAGACCGTCCGCGGGGCGCTGCTGTTGGCGGAAGGCCAGGAGGATCGCAAGCTGTGGTTGGAAAAGCGGGTGGAGGAGCTTTCCGGTTGTTTCGCCATCGGTTCATGAAGTGCCTCAAAGAGCCGCTGGCGCGAAAGCGTCAATCGGTCGGAACGGTGCCAAGGGCATTGCCGAGGTAAGGCGAGCGTGACGGCCGAGGTAGCTTCGATCCTGGACCGTCTGGGCACGAGCGCGGACGTGTGGCAGGTAACGATGAACCGCTTGTTTTCGCATCCGCGTGCCTTGGGTGTGGCCTTTGCGTTTGGGCGGCAGCAATTGCAGGAGGCGGCCGCCCGGCGGGGCTGCCATCCTTTGGCCAATCTCAACGGCTGTCCGACATAAGCCGAAAGGCCCCGTTGGTCAATTCCGCATTGTGCCGCGTGGATTCCGCCGCGGCAGACGACAGCTTTGCCGAAAATGGGCTCATCAGCAGAGCTTCGTGACCGTGAAAAGCCATTCCGGACGTTGACGATGGCCTGAATGAACGCGCCGCCCCGGTCTACCCGCCGTTCTTCTCGAAGTCGCCCTGATCACCGCCAACCGAAATCGGCGTGTTCAACACAATCACATTGTGTGTCCTTGTCTTCTCTTGTCTTCCAAGTCAATCCGACCCCAGTCACACCCGAAGCCCGTCCCTTTTCGTGTCCCACGCGTTGTTGTTCTCTCCGCTAATCCCTGATCCCGGCCTGACCTCATGGCTTCGCCTGAACTTCAACCGGGGCAGCGCGATCACGTTGTACATGCCGTCCGAACATTTCTCCTTGCTGTATTCCTGAATGAGCGGCTGCTCGAGTCGCAAGCCGATCGCTTCCAATGCAAGCTGGCTCTTCTGTTACACGACGTCGGTTATCCCTTGGAAGTCGCATCGCGGATTGCAGAACCTTTTGGCAATAAGGTGAATAAGATCGCCACGGAGATCGGTGTGAGCATAGCGCCGGTTCGATTTGTGGCTCCGCGATTTGCCACTCTTGAGCAATTGACGGATGACAAGAACGGCTTGGATCTTATCCAGGGGCGTTTGCAGGAGTGGTCGATTCACTTAGATGTACGCGCGGTATACGAACAATGCGCCAATCGCGAGAAGGTGTGCCACGGCGTGATAAGCGCGTTGGCCGTTCTTCGTGTGTTCGACATGCTTTACAAGAAGCACAATCCCAGTCGCAAGAGGAAAAGATCCTTGCGCGATAGCGTCGACTGGAATCAGGAGTTGTTCGAAAAGCATAGCGTGTCTGCATGCGCAGCAATGTACCTGCACAACCTGGGGAAGGAATGGTTTACCGGCAACAAGATAGAGCGGCAACGGGCCCCCTTGGCCTTCCTGCTCAGAGTTGCGGACACCCTACAGGAATGGGAGCGGCCCTCCGGCGAAAACCCCGATGGCCTACCGCCCTCCAGTTTCGATATTGAGGTTCAGGGTGGCCGATTCGTGTTCACGGCGAATATTTCAAAAGAGCGCAAGGCGAAGATACAGGATGAGATTCGCGCGACCGTAGAAGCGGATGATATCGAGATCAAATAGTCAAGAAGAAGGCGAGACTCCGTCACAGATTCCACCGGGCGCACCGCAGGTATGTTCCGCCACCGGCCTGGGAGTTGCGTTAAGACTCACCGACCCCGCAGCGCCATGCCTTCGTTTCCACGCAGAATCTCGTGGACAACCACGGAATTCTCAATTTTCTTTCGCGGCGGATTGTCACAACTCGGCGCAAGGCCGCGTATTTCCTCTCAGGAGACAGCCCGTTGGCGCTACGTCGTTTGGGGCTGCCCGGGAAAACCGCTGTCGAGAGGTGCCAATCATGGGAATCGTCGGCCTGCTTGTGCTCGCTTTCGTCCTGTTCGCGATCTACAACGCTGGGTTCAAGTCCGGCAAACAGTTGGGATCGCGCAAGGGCTATGGCGTGGGCTTTGATCGTGGTCGACGCGGGCGGAATTCCAGCGGCTGCCTGGTGTTCGTCCTCGCCGGCCTTGGCGCTGTCGTCGCCGCGGCTGCCCTGGCCATGTGCTGAGAGTGCGGATGTCATAAGTGAATCGACTCTGGCGTATAGAGATATGAGGCACTCTGGCATTACCGCTGACAGGAGACCCAGCGAATGTCGACAACTCAAGCCAAGCGTCTGCTCACCGCCGCTCTGGCGGCGCTGTTGCCGCTAGTCGGATGCGAAAGCTCCACAGGTACTTACACACAAGTCTCGGCCGGCAGGGCGTTGGCGTCGACGAGTGCGCAAACTCCGTCCGACGGTTTGCCCGCACCGGCCGATCCTGCGTTGGTCCGGCGGCAGGCCCAGGAACGGCTTCAGAAGCACCTCCATTGGGCGGAACAGGAGTGCCGCGGCCGGATCAAGGACTCGGAAGCGAGGATTGATGCGTTTTTCATCGAAGCGGAGCGGGGTGTACCGGGGTTTGCCGAGATGGCTCTGGGGTGGTCGAGCAAGTGGCGGCTGGTGGTCGATTATGTGCCGTTCACCCGCCATGACCGCCACCAGGTTTTCCTGCGCGAACAATTCGGTGAGCGGATCTTTACGGCCGAACAACTCGCAGAAGCCATCGAACGAGCGGCTGAGGATTACCTGGCTGCCATCAACGACGTCGAGAATCAAATGCTGGTGCGAATGCGAGCGGATGTCGCTGACCTGCCGCAGTATGCCTTGCCCGAGTTCACAAGCGATGAACTCCTCCAACGGGAGTTTGCCCGAGCTCTCGCGGAGGTTCGCGCCGAGGTGGCACGAGACCTTGCTGGCAACGTGGGATGTTTGGTCACGGCCGAGGTGGCTGCACAGATCGCCATGCGGATTGCCGAGCGCGTGCTGACCTCCGCCGCGTTCAGGCTGGGGGTTTCGGGCGGAATCCTCACGGTCGGTGCTCAAGCAGGCTGGGCGACCTTGGGGGTTGGACTCGTGGTGGGCATCATCGTGGATTGGATCGTCGGGAAGGTATGGGACTGGTACGCCGATCCTCAGGGCCAGCTCATGGAAAGCCTGAACTCCAACCTCGGTTGTTTGCGCGCCGCGATTCGCGACGGCGACAAGAAACATCCGGGGCTGCGGCAGACCTTGTCCGGGGTCGCGCAACAACGCGATTCACTCCGCCGCGCCGCGCTGCTGAAGATTCTCGAAGATAAGGAAAGGGATTAGGACTATGCGAGCGTTCTCAAGAGGTGTGGTGATTCTGGGCTTGCTCTTGGTCATCGCGGGTTTCGGCGTGCCGACCGTAGCGGGCACCGCGTCGAAAGTCGCGCAGGAGACGGCTGAGTTCGTCCTGCGCAAGTTCGGCAAGCCGGCCGCCAAAGAAGGGGGCGAGACGCTGGGCCGGCGATTGGAAGACTTGGCCCTGCGTCATGGCGACGACGCGCTGCTGGCGGCACGCAAGACGGGGCCATTGGGGATCAAGGCGATGGAGGAAGCCGGCGAGCACTCCGACGACGTTGTGAAGCTGCTGGTCCGCCATGGCGACGAGGCGCTCTGGATCACCGCCAAACCAGGCCGCACGGCGATCTTCGTGCGCTACGGCGACGACGCCGCGGAGGCCATGGTGCGTCACCGCCAGATCGCCGCCTCGTTGATCGAGCAATTTGGTGCCCCGGGCGCCCGGGCCATGACGAGTCTTGAAGGACGCAACGCGCGGCGTCTGGCCATGATGATGGAAGAGGGTGAACTGCGTCGCCTGGGCAGGAGCGAGGAACTGTTGGACGTGATAGCCCGTTACGGCGATCGCGCGATGGACTTTGTTTGGAAGCACAAGGGTGCCTTGGCCATCACCACAGTCCTGGCGGCTTTTCTCGCAGAACCGGAGCCCTTCATCAACGGCGCTCGCGACATTACGACGATTGCGGCGGAGAACGTGGCCCAGCCCTTGGCCGAGGTACCGGTTGAAGTTGCTCAGGAAGCTGCTCACAACGTCAACTGGACCGTTGTGTTTGCAGTAGTAACCGGGCTCATTGTTCTGCTGAGCGCGGGAGGCGTCGCGGGAGTCATGCGAAAGGTAGCGGCCCTCCGGTCACACATCAGCCACCCGAATGGTCCTACACGACCGGCCGAACCGTTGAGGACTACGCCCTTCGCGAGTCAAGAGGCGTATCTCCCCACCGGAACAACACCGTCGTCGGGAATCTGTCGCTACTAGTCCACCGCAACGGCTTAGGGTGACGCACAGCCGTTTTCCATCGCCAGACGGGGGAGAATGGACGCACAGCTCCCGCCACGGTCGCATTTCATGGCACGGGTTCATCTTCGATGCCACTCGCTACGTATCGCCTTGATGACGGCACGGGTCAATCTTCGGAACCACCCGACTTGGCCGGACACCTCAGTGTCCTCTTTCGCCGCCCCCCGAGGCTTGGTGACGCCATCGACCTGGCGTTTCAATTGCTGCCGGGACACCTCGATAAGAAAGTTGGTGTGAGCGCGATCGCCTGTTGATATACCTTCCCGCGGCTCAGCGGAAATGACATGTCTCCTTGGCACATCCCAGCATTCCTTAAACCATTCGCGCACCGTCTCGGCGAGTTCGGCACTCAGCCACGAATCCTTGTGAGCCAGGTCTGAATACCCCTTGACGTAGAGCTTCCTCAATAAGCGTTTCGGGGACATTCGGAGTTCACGAGCGAGTTGCCTAATGGTGATTTGACGATCCGACGCTCCCTGAACGGCATCTATCAAAGGCCCGGAGGGTATTTCGCTAGAAAGTTGCTGCACCCATTGCGGGATTTCCAGCACAATCAAGTCATGTGCCACGAGCTTACCGTCGGCGCTCATATTCAAGTGGAAAGAAACCGCTGAGCCAAACGGTATGTGCCGGTGACGCCAGATGCCATCATCAACAAGCACAGACCTTAGGTTCTCTTGAGCCTTGCGTCGTAACCTGAAGAACAAGCGCGGTGGCAGTTTAATGTATTGGCCTGCAAACCATCCCTGGAATGCGAATGCCTCGTCATCCTCAGTTCCCGTACCATTTGCGATCGCATCCAGCGAGTTCTCCGCGCGATCTAGGATAGCTATGAACTCTTCGATCTCGGCATCCACGGGACCCCGTGGCCGACCGAGGGCATCTGCCAAAGCCCAGTGGCCGCAAGACACTAGCTTCTGCATAAGTGCCCTCTTAACAGGCGTTAGTTGCTGCATTACAACACGATGCGCGCTTGGCAAGCCATACCCTTTGTACAAGAACTCAGCCAGGGAGTCCTCGTTTGCGAAAATGAGCCGACTGTCAATTGCGGTCTGAATGATTCCCGGCCGTGTTCGAGCAGAGATTGCCTGAAGTAGTATATGTTCCGGCGACCAACGGCCGGTCATTCCCAGGCGAATCGCAGCCCCCAACGCGCTAGCGTAGTCCCGCTGCGCGACGACCTCTTCAAGAAACGGCTCAGGCCGTACCAGAGGAAGTCCTGTGGTAGAAATACAGTTTAGCAGCTCCGAGGGGGGAAGCTTTTCAAGTTGCCTGCTTACTTGGCTAACGGCACTCAGGCAATCGTCTCGTTTGGTAAGCCCGAAAGCTCCAATGAGCTTGGCAGCCACTTTTGCTAAATCGGGCTCATCTGCCCAGCTTCGCAGAATCTCCGAAGCAACTTGGCAATCAACCTCGTCCTGGGACCATTCCGACCAAGTAGGGGTGTCTAAGAGAGCGGAGGTAGCCGCGTAATTCCTGGGCTTCTTACTTGCGAGCAACTTAAGGCAATCCAAAACGAATTGCGCAGGCCGGGTGACCTCGCGAGGCAAGTCCCTGATGGCCTCGATAAGCCCCGGTGGAAGTGGAGGGGGTTGCAGAAGCTCCGCCGCTTTGCGGGGCAGCTCTTTCACGGCACTGGATAGGCGTGATGAAAGCGGGCGATCACAAAGAAGACTAACGAACACATCCGGCCTCCCGAATTTCGCTGCCACAAGAAATCCTTGCCGGTATTCGGCCTTCGTGGCCGTGCGCGCGAGATTCGCTGCGCGTTCGAGGAGATCATCAACCTGCTTCGCTGCTGGCGACACTTCTGCGACAAGGCAGTCGGCGGCGGTAGCTGCGCGCGCTGGAATCAGTCTGGCGAACAAATCGGTTGAGGATTCCAGAAGTCCATGTAGCAATACGATCGGCTCGCGCCAATGCTCCGAGTGCGCGAGGAGGGTAACGTCGTCGGGCGACTCCTCGTAAAGGGATGTCAGCGCGACAGCGGCGAAATACTCTTGATATAGCTCGTGCGCAAAAGCCAATTCGCCTTCGGTGTCTACCATGAGATTGTTGTCGAGAACCTCGGCTAGAAAAGCTGCCGTATCACACTTCACTCCCAATTCTTCAGAACTCTTTTTCAAGATCGAGAGAAACTGCTTGCGCGAGAAGGCGACCTTTCCTTGCCGACGTGTTTCGTATGCAACCTGCCCGAGAAGATCGGACTTGATCGCTTGGTTAGTCTGATGTTTCTTCGACGCCTCTCTGTCCAATATCCACTTAATGAACAGGCGCATTAGCTGTCCACGATTGGCGGGAAGCTCACCTCCTGCCTTCTCGCCTACGCGCGCTAGCATTTGGAGTGCCAATGGGTTACGGCCCCACAGCCAAAGACGAGGATGCCTCCGCAGCACGTCAGCGAATGCCCGACCGGCCTCGGGTGACGATGAATTGCGTTCGAGAAACTCGACCATCTGCGAGTCGGTCATTGCCTGAATCGAAAAAACGGGCAGACCCAGCTCTCCGCGATACACCTCCGGGCGACACGTCACCATCATACGGGCCGCGGGATACTGTTTCAGGAAGCCTTGCAGTTCGTGTATCACGCCCTCTCGGCATGATAGTTGGATTTCATTAAGTCCATCTAACAACAGCAGAAGACGGCCTTGAGCCACAAGGCGATCGAACCATTCAGTCGTGAGGCCGCAGGCGTTGCGAGCCATTGCGACAAAAGAACGATCAAGAGAACATAATCGAAGCTCGACTACCACTGGGCAACGGAAAACATCAGTTGGGGCGATTCCCATATCCAACGTCAGTCGGTAGGCTACATGTCGCAACGTCGTGGTCTTGCCTGCGCCAGCGTCACCCAGGAGTACCATTCGAGGTACTGAGTTCACCAACTGCGTCACCGGACCGCGGCGTGCCTCGCGCGGTCTTGAATCGAGGTCGTCCTCTCCCCGGTCCACATCGCCGTTGTCCGACTCGCCGTCGAAGCCCGCCTCAGACTGCTCCGAAACTTCCTCTTCGTCCACGGCTTCAACCGCTACAGGGTCGATAAACTGGTCTTGAGACACGTCCTCCAGCGCAGCAAGTGGCACAATCCGGCTCTGAGGTTTGCCAACTTCGGAACGCAGATGAGCCAAGTAAGGGCTGAGCTGCCGACGGCTGACAACTGTGGCGAATTCGGCTTCGTATCTATGGCACGCGAACAAGAACACGTTGAGAATATCTGCCGTCCCGCATGCCAATTCAATATCGCTCCACTCGGGCGCTTCGTGTACTTGGTTCCTAATCTCATAGGCACGCCCGATCGCTCGGGCGAATCCCGGCTGTTCGGGGAGCAATTGTGATGATTTTGCGGAGAGCAATCTTGGTGTTGCCAACTCGCATGCGCGAAGGACATCGCCCAGCGATGGCTTCTTTGCACTCCCGACAAGTTCGTGGTACTTGTGCGGGCGGACGATGCACAACAGTTTCTTCAAGAATGCTTCTAGTAGCTCACTGAGTTTCTTGAACCCATTTACGCGGTCGCCACGCTCGACCGCCGGTAGCAAAACAGCGCGCAAGGCGGCATGAATTGCTTCGCTTAATCCCGCCAGTTCCGGCTCATCAACAGGAAACTGAAGAACCTCGTGTAGAACGTCAGTCAGCCGCTCAAGAGCATCACCAATGGGGGGTGCCGCCACTGCGGACCAGGCCGTTTGGCATTCTCGCAGAATAGCTCGATTGATGTCGCTGTAGTCGGGTTTCATTACGGACGCACCTTTGCAGGATCCCGCCAACAGCGGGTGAGTATTGCAGACTCAGCTTAGATGATATTGCTGATTCCCGATGACAACAAGATTGAACGGTGGTAACCATCCCCGTGGGCGTCTCTTCTCCGGGCTGCGCGCGGTAGCGGCTTAGCCCTAATCGTCACCAATAGTTGAACCGGACGGCTTGAAGCAGGCTTCGAGCGCGATCAACGTGCGAAGAACCGGGACCAAGATCATGTTGGCCGAAAAACCCGGTTGCGTTTCCCTTCTCGTCCTCGGACCAAGCCGCCGATCCGAAATGCTCGGCCAGGTGGCCCCTGAACGCCAGCAGGGTTTGTGGAAAGGACTTGCTGGCCGACGTACCGAGCCCGCGGGCCTCGTCGAGGATGACGTATTTCCTGAGCCGGGCAATATAGGCCAATGCCTTCAGCAATGGTCCACCCCGACTCATCTTTTCATAGGCCAGATCAAATTGTCGAACTGCCCGATCGACGTATTCCTGGTTGCCCGTTTCTCGCCATGCGCGCCCGTACAGCATCCCCAAGGTCTGATGGATCAGCCCGAACGGGTGCTGATTGCGTTCGTCCTCCGTGAATCGTTCGAGCGGCTGATCTGCTTCCCATTGGGTCAAGAAGGTGGACAGTTTTCCCGCTGGGCCGAAGATCAGCAACCCTTTCAACTGAACCGCCAAGAGATACTGCGAACCGCTGTCCGCGCCCAAGGCTGGGTGTTTTTCGAGAGTCTCTTGCCAGAGGGGCTGCCCCTGCTCGCGCTGGTCACACGCCAGATGACCCAGGTATACCCAATGGCGTTCGATATCCTGCGGCTCGACGAAAAAGCCCATTGCGCGACGAAAACAGGACTCGGCGCGTGCAAAGCTGTCTGCCTCTCCGCGGAAGGCGAGAATCTGGCCGAGCGTCCCCACGCAGGCACCCAGTTCACGGTTTGGGACCGCGCCAGCCGGAGCCTTGAATCGCCGCGCCAGTTCTTCATCCCAGTTCTCTCGTTCGGAAACCACCTCCATGAGCAGTTCCTCCGCCTCAGCGAACCGAAACTGATCGGTGAGGTTCACAGCACGGCGGTTTCTCATCTCGGCGATGAGACGCAATCCTTCTGCTCCCAAGCGGTGAAGGCGCGGCTCCAGCTCCAAGTAATCGCTCCAGACCGCCTCGGCGGTCGCCGTGTTTCCCGTATGGTTCGCGTGCGAGAGCTTTGCCTGGAGCAATAGGATTTCGCCATGCAGGCTTCCGGCGCCAATAGCGTGGAGAAAGCTCGCTGCCCATTCGGCCTTCGCCAGTCCACGATGAGCGCCGCCCGGTTGATCCGCAATTCGGCAAGCCTGTTCCAACATGCTGGTCAGGCGATCGGGCGACTGTTGCAGCATCGTGGCTGCCGCCTGTTGCTGGCGTTTGACGATCGGCGCATAGGCGGAGAGGTCATGCTCCGCAACCACGCCCTGGTACTCTTCGGCTGCGGTCAGATAAGAATCCACCTGGCCCGACTTGATGGCCGCTTGCATCCGTGCCAGTTCCTCCAGCCATGGCCCATATTCCAATCGACGGAAGGTGGGTACCAGCACGGACTTGACGGGCGGCCGGAACGATGTCCTCCGCGCCAGTTCGGCAAAACGTGCCTGCCCAAGATACAAGTCCGCGAGGTACAGCGCGGCTGGGCTGGAGCCGCGTTCGTAGTCGAGTTGAGTTACGGTGGCGGTTCCAAGGCGGATCGTGGAATGCCCCCATCGTTGGCGTAAGGACATCCGGAACATCGTTACGAGGTCGCGCTGCTGAAGGACATTGACTGCAATCATGCATCCGGGCTTCCACCGATCCGGCCTTACCTGCCACCCGAGCCCCGCCACTTCGTCTGCACAGGTAGTCTGAGGATTGAAGGAATACACGCGACTTGCGACATGCAGGTGAAATGTGGCTTCCGGCGTCAGCCGCTCAGCCACCTTCTGATCCACGAACACCAAGTGCTCAATCAGACTCCAGAGCATGGAAAGGTAGCGGTTGTCGTAGTGCCGCTCGCCGAGGATTCCTTCCTCGGCGGCAAAGACATCGCCGGCGTGGACGATGTGGACGCCGTAGACCGCTCTTTCCTGTGCGGCCCAGCGTCCCAGGTCGCCTGCCAATGTCCGGAGGAATTGCTCTTGCTGTTGGAAGCCGATGCCTGCGCGCCCAAAGTGCAGGTCATCAGGGAAATGGCCGTTAACGTCGCGAAGCCGCTTGGCGATATGATCACACAATTCTCTATCCGCTGCGTCATCATACTCGCCGAAGATGAGGATGCCACCCACAAGCAGCGGCTCGCGCTTCTTCGGCGTGCCATGAAGTTGGCCACTTTCGTCGAGAAAAAAATGTAACGCGTCGGCACCGCTCATAAGACTTCCTTTCTGGTGACTTTCACCGGCGGTAGACATGGGTTGCCTGCTGGTCCATTTCTTGAATGAACTGAGCATACGCCTGCGGCAAGGAAGAGCCCAGGTCCGTAAAGACTCCGCACTCCACGTGCGCGGATTCTGTGTTGCTTTGAAGCGAAAACGGGTTGATGTTGGCAGAGAACAGTCCGCATCGCGAACCATCCACGACAATGCCTTTAGCGTGTAGGCGTTCGAAACCTCGTAGCGTCATTCCGCGATCCAACAAGCTGCGTGTGCTGGGGTCCGGATACCGATCGGCAGGAGACTCCTCCGGCCGCACCACCGCTGTCACAGTAACGCCTCGCGCCAGTGCTTCCTGCAGGGCGTGGTGGAGAAGGGGGATGTGAACCGTTACCGCCCACGCCCGAAGTTGCTCATGGAGGTAGTGGATAATCTGATCGAGCGATGAGCCACGTGCAACAATCCCACGAGCTGCCAAGACCGGTGCAACGCGACGATCCAACATCATGGAAATCGCGCCGTCAAGGAGCAGGGTCGTCATGGTCGTTGTTCTCTGTCGATCCGCGTGGTATCCGCGTTTTCTCTGTCGAGGCTAAGTATGCGCAGGGGTCCACCAATTCACTGGGACAAGACGATAAACTGCCTGGCGCCGCTGTCACACGTATGCGTGCGGCAGCGCAGATATGTTGGCAATCGAGGTTCCGGTCAGCCATCATGGCTAGGAAGTTGCTCCAAAATGGACTTCTCCACCTCCAAAACGGCAGAAACAAACTCCTCTTCCCTTCCGCAGATGGCGTAGTAGTACGCTGTGGGATACTGTGGGTGCTGCACCCGAAGCGGCTGCAGTCTCTTAATCAGTCGCTTCAAGACATCTTCAGCGAGCGATCCGTTTCCGAATATTACCGCAAGATCTGGAACTAACCACTTAGGAACAACCTCCGCATTACCATCCCCAGTTATGACAGCGAGCGTCGGTTTCCAAAGCAAATCAGAACGAGCATCGTTACGAATCTTGATTGCAGTGTCACGTGCGGAAAAGGAAACTCGGAGACCCTGTTTCTGAGCAAGTGCAATGACGCGTGAGACTACTGCACGTCTTTCCAGCGGCAGTGTCCTAAAGAAATCTGAACCGCGCGGTGGCAGTCGGGATGTATCCGGTAAATCTTGCCGGGATTTCGGAGCCCGGTGTACCCGGATTCCAGAAGCACGAGGCGGAAGTTGCGCTCCGCCCGTTGGCTCTTGCTGGGACTTCATATCGTCGGGCGGCAGAAATCCGAGCGGGTGTCCTGGTCGCGAGATCTCCTCTCTTCCTCCTGGAAGCCGTCCCGCCGCTGGCTCGTCACGGTCGAGTAACTTAATGACCTGACCGAAGTACTCCTGAAAGAACCAAGCGATCGCCGTGGAGAGAGCATGCAGACAAGTGATCGCGTCGTCGGGCGTCGCTGGATGCGCGTCTAGGCCATGATCGTGAGAGCCGTAGTTGCCGAGTCGTTGAACGTACTCCAGATGCCCGACTATCGTCGGCGGCAATTGGCCGCGAAGGTGATGCATTAGATCCCCAAACTCGAGCTTATCGACAGGCTTCCCTCCGCGGTTCGTTCCTTTTGTCAACTGGTAAAGACGCTTGCATAGCGCCTCGCCAGCTATCCTGGCCTTGTTCAGGGATCCCTCGGGGTCCGACATCATATAGTCACGGGCTTTTAACACGATTGGACGAAAATAGTCCAGCTCTCGCTGAATGCCTGCTACGCGGGATTCAATGTCCATGTTGGTTCATCCTCTCAAAACCGACGATCGTCACAAGTCGAAGCGACCTCGCCAGTTGGTTTTAGTAAGGGCAGCGGTCAATCAACAGTTCTGGCATGGCTTGAAGATTCTGGCGTCGGGACCATAACTCAGTGCCTGGTTTCGGTTCGACGGGTATTGCATGTGAGTATCCACATTGATCTAAGATGCAACCGGATCGCATGGCAAGCAAAGACAGAATACTGGTCTCCGGAAGCTCCGGCGAGAAAAATGATGAACAAGTCATTCGCTCCGCCGCCTCGCGTTGCTGTGACTCATTTCCCAGTTTGTACCGCAAAACCGTTTCGTACACCAAGAAGAACGGATATGCACCTTGCGCCCGCTCGAACGTTCCGCAGGCGGTCTTCAAGATGCGATCGAGGAGATCAACGCCGACCTCCTGGCCGGAAATCGCCTTCCAGCGGAGGAGATTTGCCAAGTCGAACGGACCCAACTGCTCGACATCGATGGATGGCCCTTCTGGCCAAAACGTGTGGCCAATTTCGGACCACGAGTCCGGCACATGCCCCTTCATGTGCCAGTAGCTGGCCAATACGTCGAGACAGCAGTTTTCCTGACGGTGCAGGTCGCTGTCTCGCAACCCGATTTGCCGACAGTAATCAAACAATCCCGGCCAAAGAGGACGGAATCGCGTCAAATCATCCCATGCTCGGCAGAGCAGGTCGCTATCACGGTGCCATCGCCCCAGGAAGTCGAGCCGTCGCCCGCGCGTATTGCTCAGAAACAGAGCCGCCAGCAGCTCTTCGGGGCCCGCTTGGCGATCGGAAATGGCCCCCAAGAGCCGCTCCAGCGTCCGGTCCAAGAGGTCGTGCTCCGGCTCGCCATGGTCCCAGCGCCCTTGATCGATGGCCAGCACCGTATGATGCGCGACCTGATGCCATTTCAGGTAATCGCCCAACCAGCCCGCAGGAAACTCCAGGGGCGCGGGCCGGGCGGCGTCGGCTTGCTCCTTTTCTTCAGCCGCCTCCTCCGTCCGGCCGACGTGGAGCAAAGCCCGACTTCGTATATCGTGCGCAACATGCCGAACCAGTTCGGGAGCATTCGGGTTAACGAAATCTTGGGTCACCTGCAGGGTGCGGTCAAGATCCTGATCACGAGGATCTGCGCGGACGGCGGCTTGATCGAACACCGCCAAGATACGCGCGAGGGCATGGCTGTCTGGTGACGGGGTGATTTGGCGAAGGATCGTGAAGAGGGCATAGATGAGGTTGCGAGGAATCTCGACAATTTCCAACCCGCACTCTGATGGAATCCCTGTCTGTCCGTCCGCGACGAGGAGCCGCCGGTATCCCCATTGCCTGGCCGCCTCCAACTTGGCTGTCAACGTAGCGGGCTCAACCGGCAGTAATCCTTGCTCCGGGTCGAAGCAACCGGTGGCGGCAAAATCTTCATAGGGGGCCAGAGAAAGCAGGCTGACCAAGGCTGCGATGACTGCCGAAAGCCCTACGCTCGCGCCGCCGGCTTGCTTAAGGACCAGTTCCACGTAAGGGTGGCCCAAATCGTGTTCCAAACGCCGAAACGCGTCGCCAACCGCCTTGGCTGCCTGATAAGCGGCGAAGTGGGTGTCGTCAGGTGGCGGAGCCGAGGCGGTTGGCGAGAACCTTACGGACACGAACCCCAGACAGCCCGCACCGGCCAGAGATGCCCCCAGCACGGGAATCATTCCTTGCGACGGTCCCCGGGGAGCGGCAATGGGCCGCGGCAGGCGAGACTGCCGCTGGGCGTCGAGCCGCGAATAGCTCCAGGCATAGGCTTCCTTCAACCAGGTTGCCGGTTCGGATGATTGAACGGCCTTACGCGCGACCTCTTCCAGCCGTTGCGTTCCAAGCCAGGCCCAATCTGTCACGGGAGGCACCGTCATTTTACGCGCAGCCTATAACCATTGCGGAATCCGACCACTAGGGGCGCCTCCATGAGACGCTCGCGCTGGAAGTGCTCCCAAGGCCGAACATCGACAAGCCAACGGCCCGGGGCATCGTCGGCGGGTTGGCCGGGCAAACGGCCGAGTCGCAACAATTCCACGTCGGGTACGGTGCCGTCTTCTCGGTCGATGTCGATGACGACCCGCCAGTGGTCATCCACCCTTCGACTCACCGCCAGCTTTCCGAGCAGGGGGATTTCCACCACCGCGTCCCGACCAAAGCACCGCTTCATCCGGTCCGAGGGCCTTCCGGCATCGAGTTGGTAGACCTCCGAAAGCTGCACCGCGGGCAGGGAAAGCGGTGGCCACTCCGCCTCGATCGTCGGACAGGGGCGCGCTGCCGCTGCGATGATCCCTTCTTGGCCAAGAGACATCGGCGCATCGACCACGGCCAGTCGATCGTCCTCCGGGAGGGGAAAACGCCGCAAGAACATCCGCAGCATCGCCGCTGCGCTCTCGTCGAGCGGGGTTCGTTCAGCCTCGTCGATCCAGGCTGTCAACGCGGAGACCGCTCGCTGGGCGAGGATACTTTGCTCGCGATTCAGAAAGCAGGAAAAATCCTGGGCGTCGATCACCGCCAAGGCGAGATCTTTGCCCACGGACTGCTGCAAGTCCCAAATGCCCTCTTGGCTCCGCTCCATGAGGATCGCATCGAGGCGGTCCGCAAACGGACGGGCGAGTCCAGGCCATCTCCGCAGTGGTTCCGGCTCGCCCAAGGCCGCGAGTCGCGCCGCGAGCGGCACGTACTCGAGCCACGCCTGCTCGTCGGTGACGGAAATGCCTGCCAGTTCTTCTGTTAAGGCATGAACCGGATTCCAGTTCATGGGCGTTTCCTCTCTCGTTCGTCGTGTAACTGGAGCACCCGTCGAGGGTATATGGTCTGCAAGTTGCGCAGCCGCTCGCGGCCCTTGCGCCGGTGGCCGCTCGCTGAGAGTCGAGGCCAGGGGCGGAAGGCTGTCAATAGTTTATACGCCCCGACTTGCTCCCCTCTGACAAATGCCGCCGCTGCGATGATCAGTTTTTCCTGCTCAGGCCAGGCGTCGATGACCTGGGAAACGGCCTGCTGCGACAGGTCGGAGAGGTCGTGCGCGTAGCGGCAGGAGTGCTGGTGCGATCGGCCCTGCTCACAGAGTCGAACAAGTCGACGGCCTACGAACGCCTGGTAACGCCGCGCCAGCGCGTCCAGAGCCGGACCGGGCCGGCCGTTGCGATATTCAAGGCGCGCCGCCAGCAGAAGGCTTTCGTCGAGCACGTGCTGCCATCTCTCATCGCGCCCCTCGATCAAGTGTTTCTCGACATGGGCCATCAGCCGCCGGCGACTGCCGAATCTCACTGACGCAACAGGCTCGACAATAGGCATTTCTTCGGGCGTCATACGGAGTTCTCCTTCGATGCTTCTTGACGGCATTCCACCAGGTCGTTGAAGACGCCCTGGAGTCTCGGGAGCAACCGCGGCAACTCCTCGCGATAGCGGTGGCGTCGCTGAGCAGCATCTGCCGACGTGATTCCCAGCAACGCCACGAGCGCCGCGGCATCGAGCGGCAGAAAGACTCGCTGAAAAACCAGATCCGCGAACCGCTGTTCGAGGAGTTCTCGCGTACGTACGGGGACGCCTTTGCCCTTGTTGTGTATTTTGGCCGCGACTCGTTGCAGCCGGCTCAGAAACATTTGATCAGCATGCTCGTGCGAGCGAGCCAAGGCCGCCAGTCGGTCAGCACCGTCCGATGCCGAGCAAAGTACCTGCAGCAGGCGATCCTGTACAGGTTTCATCGCCGGTTGCGACCAGTCCAATCGCGGGTAGAGTTGCAGGCCAGCTTGCTCGACCGGGCGAGTGACCCGCTTGATGCCTTCGAGGGTCAACTGCTCGAGTTGCTGCTGGACTCCGGCGATCAACGTCGTGAGCGGGCGGATCCCGGCATCCAAATCCGGTTTCGCTCTCGGTCTTTCGTGCGGTGCGAAGTGATCGTCATCAAACGAGCACAATTGTCGCATCGCACGTTTCTTGAGATACTTGATGGCCTCAACGCGGAGCACACGGTGCGTGGTCAGGAATGATACCACACTGCCACTGTCCGGGTCGTATGCTTCAAGCAATCCGCCTGTGAGCACGCGGCGGTGATAGGCAGCCAAGACATCGGCGATGAAATCGTCGCGTTCCAATTCATCTGGCCAGCCAATTCGCAATGAGCGGACAGCTTGGACCAAGGCCCCACTCTCACCGTCGTCCCCTAGCAGGACCACGCATAGCTGGCCCCAATCTTCTTTCCAGCCCGGCGATCGGGCCTTGATTCTCTCGACTTGATCCGGCGTGAGCGACATGGAATCTAACCTTGCGACACAGAAGAAGGTCGAGATCGCTGTTCTGAACTCGGCTTCATCTTGGTTACTCGAAGGCCGGGTGTCAACCCGCCCCCACCAAGTGAATTTGGCGAGGGGTATCCCGGCGTGAACGAGCGAGCAGGCAAAGCGTCGGAAAACGGATTTCCTGCAAATCGTTCAGCGGGCCCATCCTTCGCCCGGAAGCAACTTTTCTTCCGAAGTTTCTGTCACAACCCTGACGCGCGCCGCGTAAAAGGGACAGCAGCCGATGGTCGGACAGGGCAAATTCAGCCTCTCTCGTGGCCCAAAAGAGGCTGCATCGTCCAGAACCATGTTGCCAAAGGGATGAACGTGAACACTGCCATTGCAGAGCTAGCGAAGCTGGGAGTTCCCAAGCCCTGGGATTCGGGACCGGGAGCAATTCAGGCTGTCCTGGATGCGTACCTCCGCAGCAAGAGTTTGGACCGGGAGACGGTCTTGAAGTTCCTGCAACTCGCTAATCCGCCGGCGCCGGCCCTGTACGCGGCACTCCAGGCCGTTGTCGCCGAGCAGAGCGGCCTGAGCCGCAGAGTGGTCGAGGTGATTGAGACGGGCATCACAACCCTCAAGGAGACGCTCGGCCCCGATGCATCCGCGGCGGATCGAGCCGGCGTGCGGGCACAGGTTGTGAAGTTGATCGAAATGGCCCGCGAGGAGTCGGAGCGGGATCGGCGATTTAAAGCGGGAGTCGTGCGGACTATCACGTGCGTCGCCGCACCGGGAGCATTGATTGTCGCGTCCGTCATAGTGTTCAAGTTCTCCCCGCAAACGAGTCGGGCGCTGTTCCAAAGAGGGATTTTGCTGTTCAAGGCCGGCCTTGTTTGAGCGGGTGGTCGTGTCAAGGCAACAGCCCGACGAGCGATCGCCCGAGCCGACAAGGGGCATGGGGTCGATCCAGGTGTGGGCTGGATTAGGTACCTGTGGGAATAAGGTTGTCTACTCTTTTCAGCCTCGAACATCGTATTGTCCCGCTCGTCGGCGTTTCTCTTTGGTGTTTCTCTTAAGAAAGGAGATCTTCCATGGACGACGGTTTTGGGGACTTTCTGGGTGTCGCTACGGTCCTCGTGATCGGCGGCGCGTTGGTCCCGATGTTTACCGACGCTGTGTTCTTTGGGGGCGCGTCGGTACTGCCGCTCCTGGTGATGGGAGCTGTGGTCTGGATTCTGTGGCATGTCTACTCGGGGCTGTCCTGAACATGGCGCGTGAAATCCACTGCGTCTGCGGGCGCCGGTTCCACATCGCGCACAGCAAGGCAAACGTCCAGTGCCGCAAGTGCGGTCGTTGGTGGTCGGGAGAGGAGTTGTCGGCCATTGGAGCAGTCGCCACGCTCCTGCTTGGCGGCGAAATCGCCAGGACGACGAGCAAGCGCGGAGACCGCACATCGTCGCGGAGCCGCCCACATCGCGCAAAGCAAACCAACTGCCGGCGTCCGCCCAGTGACCCGATTGGATCGCTTCTGCAGTGGTTGTTCGGTTAATCCGAAATCCCCTGCGACGAAGACGTCGGCGAATCGCCGGCGGCGGTTGGGGGCAGTTATCCGCGGCGGCATCGATAGGCAATTTGCCAAACAGTCGCACATGTCGCAA
>JAXGMN010000090.1:0-32865 GCA_040768665.1 Thermoguttaceae bacterium | reverse complement strand
GCGTTCACCCGTGGCACGAGGCCACGGGGGTCCTGGAGATGTGTAGGACGACGAGCTCGGCAAGCGGGACCTAACAGGCGGGGACTACTTCGCCCTGGTGTCGAGATAGAGCGACAAGGCTGCGTAGAATGCCGGATAGATCAGGGAAATCCACATCACCGACGGCGCCACAAGGGGATAGCCGGGCAGCATTATGAGCAGGATGAGCAGCCAGACCGCTGCACCGAGGAGCACCGGCCACCGCCATGGTCGCGGGGCAAGATTCGGGTAGATAAACCGAACCGGCAGCACGGTCAGCGCCGTGAGCAGCACGAGGAGGACGGTGGCCGGCACCGGCCCGTAGTAGCCGTGCCAGATGCCGGCGTAAAAGACAAAGATGTTCCAATAGGAAGGAAAGCCTCGGAAAAAGCCTTGGTCCTCCTGCTTTGCCTCGGTGTGGGCGAAACCCAACACGCTGGCGATCATCGCCGCCGCCACCCACACGCCTGCCGGCGGCGCGATCCAATCCATCCGCCAGGCGAGCAAGAGGGGCACGAACGTGAACGTCAGGTAGTCGATGATGTCGTCGATCTTCCGCCCATCGATCTTCGGCGCCCAATCGTGAACGTGCCAGAGGCGTGCGAGCGGGCCGTCCGTCGCGTCGATCAGCACGGCCGCGAGCAGCCAGACGAACACCCATCGCGGTTCCGGCTCGGGGCGACAGGTCTCCGCCGCAGCCAGGAAGGCGAAGATCATCCCACAGGCGGTGTAGAGATGGACGAAGTAACCGCGGGAGCGTTGCGACAGGCTGATTTCGACGGCGTGCGGGTCTTCGATACGTTCATCGCCAGCGGGATTGCCAGCCATCGGATTACGGCGGAGTGATGGAGTGCTGGAATGATGAAGGGAACAGATCGGCGACGGCGCCTATTTCAAGGCAGACTGCAGCTCGAGAATGTGCGAGGCCAGGAGCCACCGGTAGGCGTCGAAATCAGGGCCGTTCCACAGGTCGTCGTACTTGTACTTCTCCTGGACACGGATGGAATCCCAGATCCACGCAAGCTCTTTGCGTGCCGACTCGGCGAGTTCCGCCGCGCGGCCGCCCTGCGCGTGGGCTCGCTCGCAGAGTTGCGCGAGGGTATACAGGTAGCGGCCGTCGTCGATCCCCTCGCGATAGGCTTCCCACAGGGTCACGGGAATCGGCTCGCCGTCGGGCGTGGACCGGTTGACAAAATCCATCGCCGTGCCGTCGAGGTAGTTCCAAGGATCGCTGACGTCGGAGGAGTAGATCCAGGGGATGAGGGCCTTGAAGCCCGACCGCCAGAACCCGAAGCCCCAGGTCATCCTCGCCCCACGGACCGGAGTGTGGTCGTTTTCGCCGCTGATGTGATTGGGATAGCACCAGAACTCGATGTTCTTCTCCCGGCTGAGCCGCTGGATCTTCTCGTGGTCGAAGACGAACGGCTGGCAGCACCAGACGTCGACGTGGGGCCACATGGGCTCGAACTGCTCGTGGGTCGGATCGGCGGTGACATACGTCCGCACGCCCGGGACCTGCTTGCAGGCCTTGAGCACGTTGGTCATGAAGCGGACGGAATCGGGATTGGTGCTCGGTTCGTCGATCGGATAGTAGAGGAACTCGGGCCACCCGTACTCTTTGCGAGTCGCTTCGATCACCCGGACCATCTTGGTGACCTCGTCGAAGAACGACTGGGGGACGTCGGAGCGGACGAGGCGAAGATGGCTGCCGGTGCCTCGCGGATCCACCAGCCTGGAATACCACCAGGAGACCGGGAAATGGACGACCAGCGGGCGGTCGGCCAGGCCGTATTTCCGGTCGAGGGCGATGTGGCGATCGGTCTCCCGCCCGTCCATCGTCCAGTTGCCCCGGTCGTCGCGAGCGAGGCCCGACACTCCCGAGATATGGCAGTTCATGCCGTGGTCGACCATGTCCTGCCGCTCCCTTTCCGCCTTGCGCTGGAAATAGGCGTTCGCCTCGGGCGTGTTTCTTTCGTCGACCAGGTCGATGGGGTCGCGATAGTACATGCCGTAGATGTGATCGGGGTTCTTCTGAAGCTGAATCGGAAGCACGCGGAGCTTGAGCGGCACCTCGGCGGCTGCTCCGGCCGCTGTGGTCACCTTCACTGCGCCTCGGTACACGCCCGGCCTGGCATCTTCCGGCACCTTGACCGTGATCCAGAAGCGTTGATTCTCACCCTCGTTCGCGTCGACCGATTCCCGGTGTTCGAGAACATCGGGAGCGATGTGGTAGGAGAAGAACGCCGAGTAGTTCGGTCGCACGAGCATATACCGCACGTGGCGAACGTCGATCCGGTCGGCCGGGATGACGGAGTCTTCGCAACGGAGCTCGCCGGGAGCGATCTTGATGCCGGCGAGATTCTTGAGAGGATGCACGGTGATCGTCACCGGCTCGTACTCTCCCAGCGAGGCGAAAATCCCGAGCTGCGGATCCAGTTCGATCTGCCGCGGCACGGTGTTGGGATAGATCACCTCGGACCAGTGGCGGGCGAACACCGCAAATCCGCGGCGGCGGTCCTCCCGGCTGAACTCCGGCAGCGGGCGATCGTCCTCGTGGCAGGTTTGTTTCCACTCCCGGGCCACGTCGGGCGGAAGGAAATCGATTTCTTTTTCCTGCGCGTCGAGCAGTTCCGACCGGACTTTCGCTTCCTCGGCGGAAGGAAACACAAGCAGCGCGGCAACCATCCAGTCGGTCTTCGGGGCCAGCGCGATGGCGAGCTGCTTGCCGTCGGCCACGGTCTGAAGGATGCGCCGCTCGAAGATGTAGGGCCCGGGAATCTTGACGGTCGCCCGCGCGGCGCCGACCGCGACATCGAACCAATGGTAGTCGCGCGACGAGCCCGCGCTGAGCCCGGAGAGCAGGTAAACGGTATAGCGGCCGGGCTCGACGTCGACGAAGAACGTGCCGGGCTGCTTGCTCAACACGGCGTCGCAGGTAATCTCGTTCGTGTAGATCGGCGGGGGCTGTTTGCTGCCGCGGCTCTCGTTCATTTCCCACTCGCGGCTGTAGTGCCGGTAGTGTTCCTTGAGCCCATCCGTCTCCTGCCAGCCGAAGCCGGCTTCGGGCGTGTAGAGCGAGCCGGCGGTCACCCGTGTGAACCCGGGCCGCAACTCCGATTGCCGGGTCCCCATGTCGAACAGGTAGACTTTCGCTTCCGCGAATCGGGCTCCCGACAGAACCACCAACCCCACGAGCGTGATGAAGACTCCACGCATGCGATGCTCCTTTGTGGAGAGTCGAGAGTTGAGCGTCGAGGGTCCAGAGCCAGGCTGTTGGCTCAGAGCCTATCCCAAAATGGGGACAGGCACCTCGCAGCCGATCGCCATACTGGGGGAAAACGTCAATTGCTCGGAGCCAGTCCCCATTTTGGGATAGGCTCTAAGATGTGTTCTCTGCCTCTCGACTCCGGACTCTCGGCTCTCAGCGATTGAAAGACTCCCGAATCCTTGGTTTGTGCACTCGTCAAAACGGTCCCGGAATGACCCGGAATTCCACCTCTTTTCGATCGATCAGCTTGCCCGTGGAATCTCTCAGCGAGAAGCCCGCGCCGTACGTACCCGGCTCAAGCGGCCGATCGATCGAGAGGCTCAAATCGCCTCGGCGATCCGCTTTGTCCGCCGCCATTGCCACCGGCTTTGCGTCTTTTCGCCCGATCGAAAGTTCCGCAGTGACCTCGTCCATCCCTTTCGAACCGACCAGCGAGTAGACCGCCGTGATATGCCGATCGCCGGCAAACAGCACATTGCGGTCGACGGCCAACTCGTTGATCGCCGGTTCGACGTAGCGGGTGAGCACAACGTCGTCGATGTAGAAGTCGACCCGGTCGCCGTGCTTGTAGTCCGATTCGGAGATATTGAACTGGATCCGCTGGACGTCGGCGGGATCGATGAGTTTCGAGATGGGAATGACGATCTTTGTCCACTGGTCCTTGGCAACCTCCAGGGGAAGATGCGTCGAACGCTTGTGTCCCGTGTGGTAGAGCCCAACCGAGATCGCTTTCGAGGGGAGCGACTCCCGCGAGGTTTCGACAAAGATCCAGCACTCGAAAAAGTCGAACTTGGAAAAATCGGTCAGCTTCTCTTTGCCCAGGTTTTTACCGGTCCTCGGCCAGCCGATCGGATAGTTTTTTTCGCCCTTGGTGTAGTCGATGGTATTGGCGAACAGCAGCGCTCTCTCGCCCTGCCTGGCGTGCTTCGAGCTTGCCGAGAGCGCCGATTCCTCCGGGGAGCCGTTGTACCAGTCGGCGACGTCTTCCATGTCGTCGAGGAAGACTCGCTGTTTGTTTTCTTCGGACATGCCCTTACCATAGGGAGTTTCTTTGGCAGCGGCGACGGCGGAAAGACTGATCAGGAGTATTCCGTGAAGTGCAAGTCGGTATTTCATGATGCAACCTCATCGCCCGAAGTCGAGAACTCGATTGACCAGGGCATTGACATAGCGGCCGACGAGCGGCACGCGACTGGCCTGCACGTCGTCCTCACGGTCCATCCGTGCCGAGACGTCGTGGAGCATCGGAGCGTATTGCGCGAGGTCGTCCGGCAATTGATCGTCCCAGCCTTCGACCAGCATCTGGATCTTTTCCAGTTCGGTGCCGTCGAGCCAAAGCCCCCGGCAACTCGTGCAGCGGTCGATGATGATGCCGGTATCGCCGCCGTAGTTCAAGGCGTCGGTCGTGCCGCTGCACTTGGGACACTTCAGATCGCGGTCGACGTTTTCGAGCTTGACCGGCGTGATCGCCGTTGCCTCGGCGACGGCCCGCCGCTGGTCTCCGTCGAAGCGGACCTCCCGGATGCGTACGATGTTGCCCAGTTCGCCGTGGTCGAGCCACTCGCCCCCGCAACCGTCGCAGGTCTCGATTTCCACACCTTCGTAGTGAATAGGCCGCAGAGAACGGTTGCAGTTGGGGCAGAACATGGGATCCCTTTCCGCCGGCGTAAAGGTCTGGTGGTATCCTGGTCCGCCCGGAACCGTTCGCGAGCGGTTTTCCGTATCCTGCACGGCGACGGCGGGCTGTGTCAACCCACCCCCCTTGAGTGTCAAAGGATCTCGCGCGGGTACGCACTTTCGGCGCAGACTGCCTCGGCATATTGAACTCCGCAGGCCAGGCCGCGGTAGCGGGCCAGCGTTTCCTTGACTTTCTGGGCCGGATGGGGCGACTGCGGGTCGTAGGCCCGGCCCGTTACGAAGGCCATCATCTCTCCGAGCCGCCCGATCGCGTCCGACCAATCGTCACCCCACGGTAGTGCTTGCGCACGGCGGCAAGCAGGATGCCGGGAATGCCGAAGACGCAGTCGTCATAATGGGCGCCGATGGCCAGCAGGGTTTTACCCACGGGGAGCCTCACTTCTTCGGCGGTTCCTGCCGCTTGGTTATGCCGCGGTTCAGCCTCTCCGCAGTCCGGGTGAAGGTGGTGTTCAGCTCCTTCCGTTCGAGCGCTCCGAGCGCCTGCCAGGCACGCGTCTTGGTGGCTTGCTGCATGGCAGCGGTGCATTCGCCCGCGATCTGGTTGCGGCGCGACTGGTCGGTAACCCGCCGCATCGCCCCCGCTTGGCGATTCACGTACTCGGTGAGCTGCCTGAGCCCCTTGTTCTGGACGTCGATCGGCTTGTCGGGTTCCATCCGGCCGAGGATCTGCTGCAGCGTGACGTTGCGGTACATCATCTCGATCTTCTCTTCACGCTGCCGCCACCCGAACTCCTCCAGGATCTGCTCCGCGAATTCGGACGCCTTTCCCCGTGTTTTGTCGGCGACCTCCTCGCAGAAGCTCAGGACCGAGTTCCGCAGTTCCTTCGGCAAGGGTTTGCCGGGATTGACCGCGTCGGTCAACAGTTCGCAAAGGAGGGCCTTGTTTTCGTTTCCAGGCTTCTGACGGTGGGCCTTGATCATGTCGAGCATTTTGCTCGCCCAGGTAACCTCCGCGTTCACATTGCCGCGTTGCTTTTCGTCCTTGAGACGGGCGGCAACGATTTCGCGGTGAGTCTTCTGGAGCAGTTTTTCCATCTCGGCATCGAGAGCCACCGTGGGCAGGATCTTCTCGGTCGTCTCCTTCGCGCGTGCGTGCGAGGCCATCGTCTGCTCGATCGCCTGCTTCGCGGCGTGCGCGCCCGTGTCGCGCAGGGCCTGTTCCGCCGCGAGACGGGCAGGCGTTTTCTCCTGGGCAGGCTGGGGCGGGGCGCTCACTTCCTGGAAAATCACTTCTTCTTCCATCCTGGCCGGAGCGGGTTCTTCCATCCTGGGCGGAGCGGGCGGGGGCTCGGGAGCTTTTGTTTCCACCTTCTTGACCGGACGGGGCAGGTCGATCTTGTTCTTCGAGGAATCACGCAATTCGCTGATTCGGTACTTGCCCGTCTCCGTCGTGCCGATGAGCCGAAGGAGGGCCGCCCTTTCCGCACGGCCGACAAGACCGCCGGTTTCGTCGATGAAATGGAGGTCCGCGAGCCCTTCGCGCTTCTCGTTGAGCACGATCTTGTAGTTGTCCTTCTCTCCCTGCTTCTCAATCACTTTCCGAATGGTGGTGCGGATGAGGTTTTCCAATCTGGAAAGCGGCACCCGGGAGAGATCGACCCAACCGACACCCTCTTTCACGGACACACGGACGATATTGCCCACCGGCGCCTTGTTACCATGAGCGGCGGCCAGCGACTGGCTGAGGTTCGGTTGCGCGCCCTTTGTAGTGGCGCCCGTCAATGGGGAACGCTCTGGATTCATGACTCTCTCTCGACAGCAGTTGCACCGGATCCGGCGGCAGAGACGAGTGTGGAAAGGGCAGACGCCTCGATGCTGGTGCCCTGTGCCTCCCACACCCCTCATTTTATCAAGGTATCCAGCCGCGCGTCCAGTCATGCTTCGCGGCCGCTGCGATGTCGCAGTCCGCCACTGCGGGATGAATCCGGAGATGTCATTGGCCGGCCAGCGCGGTCATTCCGACGTCGATATACTGGCCGCCCGTCGTCTGCTTGCACCAGACCGCCAGGACATTCTCGCCAGGGACGAGCGCCGCGCGGCCCTCGGCGGTGAGGTCCAGGTCTTCGTAGTCGGTTGTGTAACCGCCGGCTTCGGCGGCGAGAACTCCATTGAGGTAGATTTTCACGTCTTCGTCATGATGGACGCGGAATGACAGCGCATCCCGGTCGAACTTTCGGGGCAGCACGAACGTCCGCCGCAGCCAGATTTCCGGCTTATTCCACACGGTCCGAACAACCGCCCCAGGCGTTTTCTCCGTTCCGAACCCGCCGGGCCCGGCGGACCACGTTTGGTCGTCGTACTGGGCGCGATGCCAGCCGTCCGTGGGTGGGTCGAACGTGTAGCGCCAGGTCTGCGGCTCGTGCTGCGAGGTGGGGACCAGGACCTCGAGCTTCGGCAGGTCGCCGCGGTTCGCAGCCTGGACGCCGGAAACGTCGACCTTGATTTTCGCCCGATCGTACGTCATCAGCCCGTTGCACTCGGTTTCGACGTCGGTGGTCTGGGTGTACACGGCGGCCGCCAGTCCCTGGGCGTCCCGGAGGTGCCAGATACCCCGCAGCAAATCCTGGTACTTCCGCGTGAGCTGCCGGCTGTCGGCGGTGGCCCGGTAGCCCCAGTGTTTCTCGGTCCACATGTGGCCGGGCACGGGCAGCCCAAGGCCGCCGAACTCGCCCAGCACGCCCGCGCGGTCCGGCTCCCGCGGCGGCGCGGCCGGGCCGGGATACTTGTGGATATCGTGGACGTCGCCGACGCCTTTGTCGGTCCAACCGCTGGCGTTGTTCACCAGGCGGGTGGGGTCCCACCTCTCGGCCAGCTTCACGTAGCGCTCGGTATCGTGCTGGCCCCAGCCTTCGTTGAACACGACCCACATGACGATCGACGGGTGGTTTCGACGGCTCTCGATCATCCGCTGCAATTCCGTCTCGAACTGCTTGTGCGACTCCGGGCTGCGGTTGTTCCCGCTGGGCATGTCCTGCCAGACGAGCAGGCCCAACTTGTCGCACCAGTAATACCAGCGCGCCGGTTCGATCTTCACGTGCTTGCGGGCCATGTTGAACCCGAGTTGCCTGGTCGCTTCGACGTCGTAGCGGAGCGCGTCGTCGCTGGGCGCCGTATAGAGCCCGTCGGGCCAGAACCCTTGGTCCAGCGGTCCGATTTGGAAGAGCGGCTTGCCATTCAGATGCAACCGCAGCACTCCGGCGTCGTCCGGCGCGACTTCGATTTTGCGAAGACCGAAATAGCCGGCCACCCTGTCGACCGGCCGTTCGCCTTCGGTCAGCGTGACGTCAACGTCGTAAAGAAAAGGACTTTCCGGCGACCAGAGTTTTTGCCGGTCCTTAGGGATACTGAGCACGATTTCGGAGCCAACGTTTCCAGCGGCGCGGGCTACCTCTTCTTTTCCGTCGCGAACGACGGCCCGCACCTTGTGCTCCTCGCCCGTGCCCCTGCCAACTGCTGTCAGGCGAAGACAAGACCGGTCGACGTCCGGCGTCAGGATGAGGTCGTCGATCCGTGCGGCAGGGACGGGTTCCATCCAGACCGTCTGCCAGATGCCGGTCGTTGGCGTATACCAAATTCCCTTGGGCTCACGGACCTGTTTGCCGCGAGGCTGGTCACCGGCGTCGGTGGGATCGAAGACGTGGACAAGCAGTTCCTGGTCGGCCTGGGCAACCAGTGCCTCGGTGATGTCGAAGGTGAACCCGTCGTAGCCGCCGCGGTGTGTGCCGAGTTGCTTGCCGTTCACGTAGACCGTCGCCTCCCAGTCGACTGCACCAAAGTGCAGCAGCAGGCGATTGCCGTTCCAGTCGTCGGGTACCTGAAATGTCCGCCGATACCAGAGACGATCGGCACGCTCCATGACACCGGAGAGAGCCGACTCAACAGGAAACGGCACGAGGATTTGTTCGGGCAGCGTGGCGCCGGCCGGCACCGAATCGGCTGCGCGGTTGAGTTCCAGTTGCCAAAGCCCGTTGAGATTTTGCCATTGGGAACGGACCATCTGCGGCCGCGGGTATTCGGCGTGGACGTTTTGGGGCGAGACGGTTTCTGCCCAGCGGGTCATCAAGGGACCTGCCGCGGGGTGCCACTTAACGGCACCAGCTTCCGAGTTGTTCACCGCCTCGCCATGTGCAATGAGGCCGAAACATAAGAGGCCGGTGAACAAGAGGCCGCAACGGCAGAGTACTCGCATGGCGTTCTCCTCAACGGTTGTGTACGGTTAGGCTCGACCAGTCCTGAGATGCCCGGCCGAAGTGCCCGCGAATGTCCAACGCCTTGTCCGGGGGGGCATGCAGTCAGGCAACCAGCAGTTCGCGAGCGTCGTTCATCGGTCCGCTCCTTGGTTGTAGCCAATCCTCCGTTGGCCTAAGAGGCCCTAACAAAACTGTGGTTCGTAAGCAGCCCGGCTGCTCTCAATCGGGCCGCGGTAACTCGGGCATGGGAGTTCATGGTAGCAGCCGGGCTGCTGGCACCCGCTCGGCAGGGGTTTTGTTAGGGCCTCTAAAACTGCCTCGGATGACTGCCGGGGTGCCGCGGTTCAGCCCGCACTGCGAGGCTCGATCCGATCTTTGCCGACCCAGGGCCGCAGTGCTTCCGGGATCACCACCGAGCCATCCGCCTGCTGATGGTTTTCCAGCACGGCGATGAGCGCCCGGCTGATGGCAATGGCGGTGCCGTTGAGCGTGTGCAGAAAGTGGGTCCCCTTCTCGCCTTTCACGCGGTACCGGGCGTTCAGCCGCCTGGCCTGGTAGTCGGTGCAGTTCGACGTGCTGGTCACTTCGCCGTAATCGCCGCGGCCGGGCATCCAGGCTTCCAGGTCGTACTTGCGGTAAGCCGGGCCGCCCAGGTCGCCGGTGGCCGTATCGACCACGCGGTAGGGAATCTCCAGCCCATCGAACAACTGGCACTCCATATCGCGCAGGTGGTCGAGCATCGCCTCGCTCTGCTCGGGCAGAGTGAATGCGAACATCTCGACTTTGGTGAACTGGTGGACCCGGAACAGTCCACGCGCGGCGCGGCCATGGGCGCCCGCCTCCGTTCGGAAACAGTGGCTGATTCCGCAGAACTTCAGCGGCAGCGCCTCGCCGTCGACGGTCTCGCCGGCCAGCAGTCCGCCGAGCGGGATCTCGGCCGTGGCTACGAGGCTCAGGTCGGTTCCCTCAATGCTGTAGATCTGCGTCTCCGGGCCGCGGGGGATGTAGCCGGTGCCTTCGAGGACCTCGTTGCGGGCCAGGTCCGGAGTGGCGATCGGCGTGAAACCCTGGCCGACGAGGAACTGCACCGCAAACTGTTGTAGCGCTAGTTCCAGCAGAACCGCCTCGTTTTTCAAGAAGTAGAATCCATGGCCGGCCACCCGCGCCCCAGCCTCGAAATCCATCAGGTCGAGCTTCTCGCCGAGTTCGACATGATCCAAAGGCTTGAAATCGAACTGCGGCAACGGCGTCTTCCCTTTGAATCGCTCGAGGTTTGCCTTGTCGTCGGCTCCAACCGGGGCGTCGGGATGCGACAGATTGGGAATCGATTTGTGAATCCGGGCCAGCTCATCGACAACTCCGCTGAACGCGGCTTCGGCGGCAGCGGCCTGCTCCCGCAGTTGCCGGCCTTCCTCCTTGCGTGCCTCCCGCTCGGCCGCGTCCTTGGCTTTGCCGATCGACTTGGAAACCTCGTTGGCCCGCCGGTTCAACTCGTCGAGTTCGGCCTGCTTCGCCTTTCGCTGGTTATCCAGTTCGAGAAAACGGTCGACATCCACGTTCACGCCGCGGTTGCGGCAGTTGGCCTTCACCAACTCGGCATGCTCAACAACGAATTTGCGGTCCAGCATAACTCAAATCGGGGCTAGAGTGTTGATGTTTCCGGCACAGGTTCTACGGCCGCCACGGGCTGCCCAAGGGTCGTCAGGCGTGGGCCCGACTCAACTCTTCCCAGAGCTTCGCGCTCGCCTTGATTCCGCGGTGGAAGTCGACCAGGGAGAATTTCTCATTCGGACTATGGGTGTTGTCGTCATCCTGGCCCCAGCCCAACAGAAGGATATCCACGCCGAGCGCGTTGTGAAAGGTCGATACCACGGGAATCGACCCTCCCTCGCGGGTATAGACCGGACGGCGTCCGAAAGCGTACTCGATTGCACTGGACGCGGCGGCCACGAAGGGGCTGTCCAACGGGATCCGCACGCCCGGGGTGCTGTGATGTTCCTCCAACTCCAACCGGATGCCCGGAGGACACAGCCCGGCGAGCATGGTTCGCAACGAACGGCTGATCTTTTCCGGATCCTGATCCGGCACCAGGCGGAAGCTGAACTTGGCCGCGGCCGTACTGGGAAGCACGGTCTTGGCTCCATCGCCCTGGTATCCACTGGTAAGGCCATTGATATCGAACGTCGGGCGGGTCCAGCGGCGTTCAAGCGTCGTGTAGCCCTCCTCGCCGCTCAAGGCGGTAACGCCGACCTGCTGCGCGTACTGCTGTTCGTCGAACGGGAGCGCCGCAAGCTGTTCGCGCTCCTGCTCCGACAGCGGCACGACGTCGTCATAAAACCCGGGGACTTGGATCTTCCCACGCTCGTCGACCAGGGCGGCAAGCATGTGGATCAGCGCGTTGGCCGGATTCATCACCGAACCGCCAAACGAACCGGAATGCAAGTCGCGGTTGGGACCGATCAAGAGCAGGTCGAAATAGGCGATTCCGCGGAGCCCGTACGTGATCGCCGGCTGATCCGGACCGAACTGGGCCCCGTCGCTGATCACGATGCAGTCGCAGGCGAGCCGCTCGCGGTTGTCGCGGACAAAGGATTCCAGATTCGCGCTGCCGATTTCCTCCTCGCCCTCGATCAGGAATTTCAGGTTCAGCGGAAGCCGCCCTTGGGTTTCCATCCAGGCCTCGGCCGCGAGGACATGCGTGAGCATTTGCCCCTTGTCGTCGGTCGCGCCCCGGGCGAACAGATTTCCGTTGCGGCGTGTCGGCTCGAAAGGAGGAGAGGTCCAGAGTTCCAGCGGCTCGGCCGGCTGCACGTCGTAGTGCCCGTAAACCAAGGCCGTCGCGGCGCCCTCCACGTGCGGCGATTCCGCGTAGACCAACGGATGGCCGGAAGTCGGGATCACTTCGGTCGAGAATCCCAGGCGGACAAACCGCTCGGCAACCCAATTGGCGGCCCGCTGCATATCACCCTGATGGGCGGGCTGCGCGCTCACGCTCGGGATCCGCAGCAGCTCGCAGAGATCCTCCTCGAACCGCTGCTTGGACGCTTCCAAATGGCCTTCGATCGGGGACATCATGTTGTCCATGCTCCGGGATGCGTGGTGGTGGGGGGATAATTTTACGGGTGGCAAAGGCTACAATATAATGACCTTTGGCAAATCCGACCACTGGGGGTCGTCGAAGCAGGTCCCGCTTGCCGAGCGGGACCTGCTTCCCAGGGTGCCGTTCGGCAAGCGGGACCTACGGTTTTGCCATGGCTGAATGGTATTGTGCGGAAAGGCCTAGGTGGGTTGGGGTGGGTTGGGGTTTGCCGGGGTGAATGGTGCTTCCAGGTCCCGCTCGGCAAGCGGGACCTACCGGTCGAAGCAGGGAGCGGAATATGAGCGAGTTGAATTCCAACGCGGCAACGGTCGAGGATCCCGTCGAGAAGACGCTGCGTCGTCGCAAGGAGAAAGACCGCCGGAAGCCGAAACGCCAACCGCGGTACAACGTGGTCCTCTGGAACGACGACGATCATACGTACGAGTACGTGATTGCCATGCTCATGGAGCTGTTCGGCTATCCGGTGGAAAAAGGCTATCAGCTAGCCAAGGAAGTCGATACCGAGGGCCGCGTCGTGCTGCTCACCACGACGCTCGAGCATGCCGAGTTGAAGCGCGATCAGATCCACGCATACGGCAAGGACCACGCGATCGCCGCCTGCAAAGGTTCGATGTGGGCAACCGTGGAAGCCGTCGAGAGCGAGTAGTCGGTCGGTAATGCCTACGTTCAAGACGGTAACTCTCGGCTGCAAAGTCAACCAGTACGAGACGCAGTACGTCTGCGAAGGGCTCCGGCGGCTGGGCTATCGACAAGCGGCAGACGGCGAACCGGCAGATTTGTGTGTCGTTAATACCTGTACGGTTACCGCCGAGGGAGACCTGAAGAGTCGCAAGCTCGTCCGGCAACTCGCGCGCGGAAATCCCCACGCCGAGATCGTGGTGATGGGCTGCTACGCGACCCGCGCGCCGGAAGAAGTCGCCGCCCTGCCCGGCGTGGTGGAAGTCCTCACGGACAAACGCGAACTGCCGGATTTCTTCGCCCGCCGGGGGCTGATCGACATCCCAAGCGGGATCTCCCGGTTCGGCGAGCGTCATCGGGCGTACGTCAAGGTGCAGGACGGCTGCCGGCTGCGGTGCACTTACTGCATTATCCCGTCGGTGCGGCCGGTGCTTGCCAGCCGGACCATCGAAGAAGTCCTCGACGAAATTCGTCGGCTGGTGGCAAGCGGATACCGCGAGATCGTTCTGACCGGGATTCACCTGGGACACTACGGAGTCGATCTCCGCAAGCACTCCGACGGCGGACCTCGCCCGACGCTGGCCCGCCTGCTCAGTCGGATCGTAGACGTCGACGGCGATTTCCGCGTCCGGCTTTCGAGCCTGGAGGCGGTCGAACTTACGCCCGAGCTGATCGCGGCGATCGCCCGGCGGCCCGAGCGGATCTGCCCGCATCTGCACGTCTCCATGCAGAGCGGTTCCGACGCCGTGCTGGCCCGGATGCGCCGTCGTTACACGAGCCGGCGTTTCATCGAGCGGTGCCGGCAGGCTGCCGAATCGCTCGATCGGCCGGCGTTGACGACCGACATCATCGTGGGGTTTCCGGGAGAAACCGATGCCGAATTCGAGGCGACCTGCCGCGTTGCCGAACAGATCGGATTCTCCAAGATTCACGTCTTCCGCTTCAGCCCGCGAAAAGGGACGCCCGCGGCCGAAATGCCGGACCAGGTCCCCGCAACGGTCTCCCAGCAGCGGGCCGCGGAATTGGCCAGCCGGGGAAATGTCGTCCGACGGAGGTATTTCGAAGGGTTGTTGGGACGTCGGATGCAGGTGTTGCTGGAATCTCCGCTCCGGAAGTGTCCGGGGATTCTGGTGGGAACATCGGAGCGGTACGTGCCGGTTGAGGTGCCGGAAGAGTGCGGCGCAATGGGGCGCCTGGTCTGGGTAACCGCACGAAAGCTCTTGGCCGATCGCGTGCAGGCGGGTTGAGTCGAGCGGTCTGGGGTGGTTTGTTGCCGCTGGTGCGGCATGCGGCGCGAAACGGCGAGGGAACTTGCCGCCTCGGCGCGGACGAATCATTTTCGTCGTCAGTCGTGCCGCTTTCTTGACATTTGTTTCCGCAGTCGGCAGTATGAGAGCGAGTTTCCACGCTCAACATTCTTGGACCACGAGGAAGACACCCATGACGAAGCCGCTTCCGCTCGGGACTGTTGCCCTGACCATCTTGCTGGTCGCGGCGAATGCTCACCTTACTGTGTCCGCCAAGACCACGTCGAATGGCCTCTGGATCGACGACCGCGTCGAAGATATGCCCGCGATGGAGATGGGCCCCTTCGTCCGGATCGACGAGCAAACGATCCTCACCGTCGACCAGGCCCAAAGCGCTCTGATTAGCGCCGACGAAGGGAAGACATGGCAGAAGCATGCGGTGTTTGCCGAACCGGAAAAGTACGAAATCCGGCCGGAGCGGGCGATCCTTCGGACCCGCGAAGGTGCGGTCATCCTGGCCTTCATGAACGGTAAACAACGGGCCAACTGGAACTGGGACAAGGCGATATCCGATTCGCCCGGAGCACAGTTGCCCACGTGTGTCATTCGCAGTTTAGATGGCGGCAAGACCTGGCAGGATCTGCAAACGCTGCATCTGGAGTGGACCGGAGCGATTCGCGACATGATCCAGACGAAAAGCGGCCAGGTTGTTTTCACCAGCATGATGCTGCAGCACGATCCCGGGAGGCACTCCGTCGTCACATATAGTTCCCAGGACGAGGGCAAGTCCTGGAAGCGGAGCAACATCATCGATTTGGGTGGGGTTGGCCATCACGGCGGCGTCACCGAAGCCACGATCGAGCCGTTGCGCGACGGGCGCGTTTGGATGCTCCTGCGGACCAACTGGAAGGTCTTCTGGGAAGCGCTGTCCGACACCGACGGTGTCTACTGGCGGACCATCCGGCCGTCTTCGATCGATGCCAGCAGCGCTCCGGGGCTGTTGAAACGGCTCGATAGCGGCCGATTGGTGCTCGTCTGGAACCGTTATTTCCCGGAGGGCAAGACGGAGTTCCCTCTCTCCGGCGGCGACAACCAATGGTCGGAAGTCCCGGTAAGCAATCACCGGCTGGAACTGTCGATCATGTTCTCCGAGGACGATGGAAAGACCTGGTCAAGACCGGTCGTCTTTGCCCGTGCCGCCAAGGGCTGGATCGCCTATCCCTACCTGTTCGAATCGCGCCCAGGAGAGCTCTGGATCACCACGATGCAGGGGGGCCTGAGAGTGAAACTCGCTGAGAAGGATTTTGTGAAAGAGTAATGCAGTTTTCGGGAAAAGGACGGCAGTGCGTTTCACGCACCATGCGGTCTGCATCGGTAGAATCCGATGTCCCAAGGAATACAACCTGTTTCGGTTTCGTCCTGCGAGAGGGCATTCCTCATGTATCGCTCATCGCGTCGAATTGGAGTATCTCTGATGGCTGCGTGGTTCCTGATCGCGGTTTCCGCATTGGCGGTCGCTGACGAACCGCTTTCGAATGACCGGCTGCTGTCGGTCGGCGTGGCAAAGGTCGACGTGACGCCGGAAGGGCCGATCCGCATGCACGGCTATGCCTTTCGCAAGAAGGAGTCGACCGGCGTCGCCCAGCGGCTTTGGGCCAAGGCGCTGGCGCTGGGTACGGATGACGAGAAACCGGCGATCCTGATCACGGTCGACAACTGCATTGTGCCGGCGCCGGTGATCGACGAGGTCGCCGAGCGGCTCAAGCGCGAGGCCGGGATCCCGCGAGAGCGACTGGCGGTGTGCGCAACCCACACGCACGCGGGGCCGATGCTTGTGGGCGCGGCGCCGTTCATTTTCGCGGAGCCGATGCCGCCGGATCACCGGGCCCGGCTCGAACGATACACGGAGCGGTTCATCGACTGCCTGGAGCGGGTGGCGCTGGACGCTTTGGCCGCCCGACGGCCGGGCCGTCTGGATTGGGCGCAAGGAACGGTCTCGTTTGCAGGGAATCGGCGGAAGATCCGAGGCGGGAAATGGGTCGGAATGGGATTCGACCCGGAGGGACCGGTCGACCATGCCCTGCCAATGCTGCGGGTGACCGACGCGGACGGGACGCTTCGGGCGGTGCTGGTCAACTACGCTTGCCACGCGACGGACGTACGGTCGTACGAAATCCACGGCGATTGGCCCGGCTCGGCGCAGTTGGCAATCGAGGCGGCGCACCCGGGCGCGATCGCCATGGTTTCGGCGGGCTGCGGCGCCGACGCGAACCCGGAGCCGTTCCGGGAGGATCGCGTGGACGAGCACGGGCAGGCGGTGGCCGCCGAGGTCGAGCGCCTGCTCGCTGGGCCGATGCGGCCTATACGGTCGCTTCCCGAATGTCGGATGAAGTGGATCGACGTCCCGCTGGGCAAACTGCCCAGCCGGGCCGAGTGGGAGCGTCAGGCGGCCGGCGACGATCGGCCTGCGTACTACGCACGCGCCGTGCTCGAGCGGATGGATCGGGGTGTGAAGCCGCCGACTTCCTTTTCGTACCTCGTCGAGACGTGGAGCTTCGGCGACCAGCTACCGATCGTGTTTCTGCCAGGCGAGGTGGTGGTCGATTATGCCCTGCGGTTGAAGCGGGAGCTGGGCGACGACCTTTGGGTCACCGCGTATGCCAACGACGTGCCGTGTTACATCGCATCGCGGCGGGTGATCGCGGAAGGGGGCTACGAGGTGACCGGGGCGATGCCGTCCTACGACAAGCCGGCGGCGCTGGCGCCGGAGGCAGAAGATCGGATCGTGGCTACGGTGCATGAGCTACTGCCGGAGCGGGCGAAATCGCCGCGTAACCGTTCACAGGGCGGAAGAGAGGGGGACAGGTCCATGTTTTCGGCGAACGTCTTTGACGCCAAAAAGCATGGATTAGCCGAAAAATGGACCAGTCCCCGGCCGCCCTGCGAACGGTTACAGTCGCCGCAGGCGGCCACGCCGGGCAGCGAGCGGCCGAACATCCTTTGGATCACCTGCGAAGACATGAGCCCGAACCTGGGCTGCTACGGCGACCAGTACGCCCGGACGCCGAACTTGGACCGGCTGGCTGCGCGGGGCGTGCGCTACACGCACGCGTTCTCACACGCCGGGGTGTGCGCGCCGTCGCGGTCGGGGCTGATCACGGGGATGTATCCGACTTCGCTGGGGTCGCATCACATGCGATGCGAGACGACGTTGCCGGAGTTCGTGAAGTGCTTTCCAGAATACCTCCGCGAGGCGGGCTATTTCTGCACGAACCAGTCGAAGACCGACTACAACTTTCCAACGCCGCCGGAGGCGTGGGACGTGCCGGGCGGCGGGAAGGCCCATTGGCGGAATCGAAAGCCCGGGCAGCCGCTTTTCAGCGTGTTCAACCTGACGATCACGCACGAGAGCCGGATCCGGGCGAAATACGAAAAGTTGGAGCACGACCCCGACGCGGCGGTGCTGCCGGCCTGGCTGCCGGATACGCCGCTCGTGCGGCGGGACTGGGCTCGGTATCACGATTTGATCACGCAGATGGACGCCCAGGCGGGCGAGCTTCTTCGGCAACTTGAGGAGGACGGACTGGCCGACGAGACGATCGTGTTCTTCTTCTCCGATCATGGCGTGGGGCTGCCGCGGGCCAAGCAGTGGATCTACGACGCAGGAACACACGTGCCGCTGATCATCGCGTTTCCCGAAAAGTATCGCCACTTAGCCCCGGCTCCGCCGGGCTCGGTGGTGGATCGACTGGTGGGCTTTGTCGACATTGGCCCGTCGGTGTTGAGCCTGGTCGGGTTGGAGATTCCCCAGCACGTCCAGGGCGTGCCGTTCCTGGGATCCAAGGCAGGCGAACCGCGGCAGTATCTCTACGGTATCCGCGACCGGATGGACGAGCGTTGCGACATGTGCCGAACGGTCCGCGACCGGCGCTACAAGTACCACCGGCACTACTTCCCCTGCCGGCCGTTTGCGCCGTGGCTCGACTACATGGAGAAACTGGCGACGATGCAGGAGTGGCGGCGGCTGGACGCTGAAGGCAGCCTGTCGGGCGCCCGGGCGTTCTTCATGCAGAAGAGCAAGCCGGTCGAAGAATTGTATGACATCCAGGCCGATCCGAACGAGCAGGTCAACCTGGCCCATTTGCCGGAGCATCGCCCAGCGCTGGAGCGGATGCGCGCGGCTCATTTCGCATGGGCTAAAGAGACGTTGGATCTGGGTGTGCTGCCCGAGCAGGACATGCGTGGCCGGGCCCGCGGCTCGTCGGAATACGAGATGGCCCGGCGGGGGCCGGAGGCTTTTCCGTTTGAACGGATCTTGGAGACGGCCGTCCTATCAGGCGACGGCGCCCAAGCGATGCCGCGACTGCTCGACCGCATCAACGATGCGGACGCGGCGGTGCGGTTCTGGGCGGTGACCGGGTTGACCAATGCGGCGGGCGTGGATGCTTCGAAGGCGACGCTCGACGAATCGACGGTGGAAGCATTGCGAAAGACGTTGGCCGACCCATCGGTCGAGGTCCGCATTGCGGCGGCCGAGGCTTTGTGCGGGGTCGGCGGGGGCGAGGAGGCGATATCGGCACTGATCGAGGCGCTGGGGCACGAGAGCGAATGGGTGCGACTGGAATCGGCCAATGCGCTGGATCGGATCGGCGATAAGGCCCGGCCGGCAGTGGCCGCCATGAAGAAGGCTGTCGAGGATCAGAGCCGCGAGAACCTGTTCGTCCGCTGGGTGCTGGAGCACACACTCCGGCGGCTCGGGGAGTGAGAGAATTTTCCGGCCGGGCTTGCCTTGATCGATCCCGACCCTAACATAAGAGCCTATCCCAAAACCGCGCGAATAGAAGGGGACAGGCACATTTTGCTCCGAAGACTCCGCAAAATGAGCCAGTCCCCGCCGGTTTTGGGATAGGCTCCAAGTCGTTCCGTTTCGCACCGGCAAACTGCCAGCTCGAGGAGGATGAATGATGCCAGGCACAACGACGATTGCAGGATCGATCGCAACTTTATGGAGGTATCCGGTCAAGTCGATGATGGGCGAAGAACTCAACGCGACGGTGGTCACCGAACGCGGCCTGCTCGGCGACCGGGCGTACGCCCTGATCGATCTTGAGGACGGCAAGGTGGCCAGCGCCAAGAATCCGCGAAAATGGCCGCAGCTCTTTGCCTTCCGCGCCGCGGCTGGTCGAGCCGCCCGAGCCGGCCGCGGCGATCCCGCCGGTTCGCATCACCCTGCCCGACGGCACGACGCTCACCAGCCGCGACGAAGATCTCGATCGGGCGGTTTCCGCGGCGCTGGGCAGGCGAGTCACGCTCCGGGCGATCGCGCTGAAGCCGAGCCTGGAGGAATACTGGCCGGACATGGAGGAGCTGGACCACCGGGACGAGGTTACCGACGAAGCGATGCCGGCCGAGACGTTCTTCGACGCCGCCGTGATCCACCTTCTCGCCATTACCACGCTCGACACACTACGGGAATCCTACCCCCAGGGCCGCTTCGAAGTCCGCCGCTTCCGGCCGAATCTGGTCGTCGACACGGGCCCTTCGGACCAGGGCTTCCCCGAAGATGCCTGGATCGATCGAACGCTTTGCATCGGCGACGAAGTCCGCATTGCCGTAACCGGCCCCTGTCCGCGGTGTGTCATGACTACGCTCGCCCAGGCAGACCTGCCGAGCGACCCGGGAATCCTGCGGACCGCAGCCCGGCAGCACCGCGCCCACGTGGGAGTGTACGCCAAGGTCCTTCGAGGCGGCACTGTTAAACGGGGCGACACGTTGTCTCTTGAAAACGAGTGAGAATCTTGCCTCTTGCCGCCACCAGGAAATCCCAACGGGTTACTGGCAGTCAACAGCGGGCCATCGCCTGCCTGTTGGCATTCGCCAACGCTGAATTCTCAGTGGACTGCTTTGCACTCCAACGCCTTGCGGATTGCAACGGCCAGGTGAGCGGGATTGCATGGTTTCGTGAAGAACTGAAAGACCGCACAGTCGTTGATTGCCCGAATTGCGGCCTCGACCGTGGGGCTTCCAGTCAGCACAATGCGAGTCACGTCAGGGCAGTTCGCCGCTACCCACGCCAGTAACTCAGTCCCGCACATTCCGGGCATCTGTTCGTCCGAGACGATCACATTCACGCTGCGAGTCTTGAGTACCAACAGTGCCTCCTCTGCCGAAGTGGCGGTGAAGAGCCGGTACGGTTGATGCCGCAAGGCGCGAGCCAGGCCGTGAAGTATGTTCTGGTCGTCATCGACCAGCAGTACGACGTGTTCCATTGAATGCTCCTCTCGGACCGTGCAGTCATGAATTGGGCTGTTCAAGCGTGTTTGGGCGTTAGCGTCTGGTTAGGCAAACGGGAATCGGCCGGTGCATGTCCGCAGACCAGCTCAATGCACGGTGGCAAGGCAGCGTGAAGTGTCCGTTGTTTCAGTTTCGCCGGGCGCCGCCTCGGCCGGATCGCCAATGGGTAAACGTACAATGAAGGCGGTTCCCTGCCCGACCTCCGTTTCGAAGGTAATCGTTCCACGGTGTTTTTCAGTGACGATGTTGTGCGCGATGGTCAGTCCCTGGCCACTCCCCTTGCCGACTTCTTTGGTTGTGAAGAAATGATCGAATATTCTTGCCTGAATATGTTCAGGTATGCCGGTGCCGGTGTCTTCGACGCGAATTTCCGCCCAGCCTCCGTCGCGGCGGGTACGGACGGTGATCCTGCCTTTCCGGGCAGAACCATCTCCGACGACGTCCGCAATGGCATGGGAGGCGTTGATCAGTAGATTCAGAACGACCTGATTGATCTCGTTCGGGAGGCAGTAGACCGGCGGCAGGTCGGCCGCGAAGTCTGTGAACAGTTCGGCAACGTATTTCCACTCGTTCCGGCAGACCGTCAACGTGTTTTCGATCGCTTGGTTGAGGTCAACGCCACACCTGCGCCCAGTGCCGGGATGTGAAAACGCCTTCATCGCCCGAACGATGCTTGCGATTTGTTCAATCCCCTCCAACGACTGCTGGATCGCCTTGGGCACCTCATCCATGAGGTAATCCAAATCAGCACCGTGCACGGCGGCCTCCACTTCGGCGACCAACTCGTCGGTAAGTGCGTCGTTTTTTGCTGCTTGGAGCAGGTTGGCAGAGACACGGAGGAGACCGTCGAAGCCGGTGAACGCTTCCTGGAGAAACCGCGTATTGTCACCCACGTACTGAGCAGGCGTATTGATTTCGTGGGCAATCCCCGCGGCGAGGTGCCCGATCGACTCAAGCTTCTGAGCCTGGGCCAACTCTCGTTGCATACGCTCGCGAGCGACCATCTCTTCCTGAAGCTGGTGGTTGAGGTGGGCCAAGCGGTCGTGGCTTTCCTTAATGCGGACTGCCGAACGAAGTCGGGCCGCGAGAATCTCCTTCTTGAACGGTTTGGTAACATAATCGTGGGCGCCGGAATTGAGCCCGGCGATGATGTCGTGATCTTCACCCTTTGCGGTAACCAGGATCACCGGGATCGATCGAAGTGCGACATCGTTCTTCAACTCGCGCAGGACTTCGATGCCGTTCATCAGAGGCATCATAACATCCAAGAGAATGATATCGGGCCTTTCGGCAGATGCTTTCTGCAAGGCAAGTCGGCCATTGTCGGCAACGAGAACATCGTAGCCTTGGTCTTTCACGGTCTTGCTGATCAGCCTGATCATGTCCGGCTTGTCATCCACAACGAGCACCCTGGTCATTGCTCGGCTCCTGTCGAAGAACCAGTCTGATCGATGATGCAGGCGTCGGCCGCCTCATGGCTCAGGACGGGACCGCCTCGTTTACGCGCAGCAGCGAGCGTCTCGTTCTTGCCTTCCAGGTCGCCTTGGACTGGTGCCACCGCCTGCCGGCCTGCTACGATGCTCTCGACCACCGCCAGCAGTTTTTCCCGGTCAATCGGTTTTGCCAGGTAGTCGTCACAACCCGCGTCGAGGCACCTCTGACGGTCCTCCTCCATCGCATGGGCGGTCAAGGCGACAATCGGGCCCGTGTATCCGTCCTGCCGCAGTCGGCGGGTCGCCTGGCAGCCATCGAGGAGCGGCATCTGGACGTCCATCAAGATTACGTCGAACGGTTCGGTTGGGCCGGATTGCCCCCCATCCCGCTCCGGGCAGTCGGCCGCCGCCCGTTCCAACGCTTCCCTGCCATTGTGAGCGACTGTTACGTCGGCCCCCGCTTGGGTCAGGATGCGAGCGATAAGCCGTTGATTGTCCGAGGAGTCTTCCACCAGGAGGACTCGACATTCGAGTCGTTTCCGTTGCGAAGCATGCGATTGAGCGGCCCGTTCCTCCGTAAGCGAGCACAGGATGTGCTCTTCCTCCAGTGCCGAATCCTCGGCGGGCCCCGTGGCGATCGACAACGTGAACGTGCTCCCCTTTCCCGGCGTGCTCTTGACGGCAATGTCTCCTCCCAGCATGCGGGCCATTCGGCGGCTTATCGTCAGGCCCAGACCGGTGCCATCGAATCCTCGGCTGCTCGACCCGTCGGCCTGCGTGAACGGACGGAAACAGTGTTCGATTCGATCTTCCGTTATTCCGATACCGGTGTCGATCACGTCACATCGAAGCTTCGGATGGGGATCGGAGGTGTCGTCCGAGCGAGTGACGATGCGGACACCGCCGGTCTTCGTGAACTTGATCGCATTGCCGGCGAGATTGATCAGAATCTGGCGCAGACAGGCCGGATCCGTCGCAATGGTCTCGGGCATCGGCTCGATGAGCTCGGCGGTGAGCGTCAGTCGTTTGGCGTCGGCCCGCACGCGCAGAAGAGAGACGACCTCCTCGACGATTTCGCGGACCGGCCATCGGACGGTTTCCAATTTCAGTTTGCCCGCTTCGATCTTGGAGATATCGAGAATGTCGTTGATGATCGCCAACAGATGCTCGCCATTTCGTTGGATCGTCTGAAGGTCTTCAACGTATGACGGCTCATCGATGTTGCTCAAGAGCACGTCGGTGAACCCCAGAATGGCGGTCATTGGCGTACGGATCTCGTGGCTCATGTTGGCCAGGAATTCGCTCTTGGCGCGGTTTGCACTTTCGGCGGCCCGCTTCGATTGTTCCAATGCCATATTGGCCGATTCCAAGGCTGCGGCGTGTGCTTCGAGGCTCGCTTGGGCTTCCATCAAGGAGTCCAAGTTCCGACTGTTCAGCAGGGCGATCGCCGCAATGTCGCCGAAAGCACCCGCAATGTTCGCATCCTCGTCAGTGAACGGCGTCGGCTTGTTGGCCAGGCCGATGACGCCGACCACACGCCCGTCCAGAATCAGCGGTGAGAACATAGCGTTCAGCAACGGCACGTGTCCGGCCGGCATGAGTCGGGCCCACCTGCTGTTGGCAAAATCGTTCTCCACCGCCGGCTTTCCCGTGCGATAGGCTACTTCTCTGAGGCCGCGGATCGGCATGGGGAGCGACGGGTCGACCGAGCACGGCATCCCGCCGGCGTCGAGAAACACGATCCCATTCTCCTGCTTGTCGTCATTCAACAGTGCCACATATCCGGCGGTCGCTCCGATATGGTTCTTGCAGAGATCGAAGAGTTGGCCCGCCACCGACTCGAAATCTCGGTTGAGCAGGACCGCGTGAGCCGCCTCGAGTAACACGGTCGTTTCCGCGTGGCGCCGCTCCGCGCCCTCTAAAGCCGTTCGAAGAGCCTCATCCACGCGTTTGCGCTCCGTGACGTCGATGGTCGAACCGTAGGCGACGACGTGGCCGTCGGATTGCAGATAAGCAGAGCCGCGGGATTGAAGCCACAGCGTGGCACCGTCGGGCGTGAGAAACCGATAGTCAATGGTGTATGTCTGTCCCGGCGATGCCAGTGCCGACGATAGGACTTCGCGGACATCGGGCAAATCGTCGGGATGGACATGCGAGAAGAACGTGTCAAAACTGTCGCCGATGAAGCCGGCAGGAAAGCCCAGCAAGCGATCTGCGACGGGCGAGATGTAACTGTCGACGAACCGGCTCTGCGCATCCACCTCGTAGCGCCAAATGATGTCGGAGATCATCGAGATGACCTGTTCATACCACGCCCGCTCGGCTTCGGCCGCCCGCTCTGATGCCAGGAGAGCTTCCTCCGCTCGCTTGCGTTCGGTGACGTCCGAGAAGAGGAGCACCAACGTGCTATGGCCGTCTTCGTCGCATGCCAGTCTCGCGGTGCATTCCGCCAGAAAGCTCGTGCCGTCCTTTCGGATGAACACTTCCTGGTGGGCATGACAGGGTTTGCCGCGTGTTAATGTGGCGAGGAAAGGGCAGTCGCCGGCGGGATACGGATTTCCGTCCGGTCTCCGGCAGTGCCAGAGGTCGTGGCCGTTTCGTCCAAGCAATTCTTCGGGTGTGTAGCCGAGCATCTGGCATGCGGCCGGGTTGACGAATACGTGTCGTCCCATCGGGTCCAGCCCCAAGACTCCCTGACTGGTTGCATCAAGGATGAGACGATGCTTCCGCTCGGCTGCCAGTTGGCGTTGCAGCCATCGGGTGTCGCGATGACGCCCCAAGAGACCAACACCCAGCGCTCCGGTGATGACGAAGGCAAGCAATAATACCCCGGTCATCCACGCCCGCTCGCGCAGCGGGCCGTAGATTTCGTCCAGGTTCACCTTCGTCACGAGCAACCAGTTTGTATCCGGAATGGCTCGCGCCGCAGCCAGCACGGGGACGCCGCGGTACTCGATCCGCTCCGTCCCGCCACGTGCGAACAGAGATTCGAAAGCACGGAGCCCAGCGCTGTCGACCGGCAGCGGCATGGACAAATCCGACTGTGGCGTATGGTGCACACCTTCCAGGAGAACGACTGCGTTCCGTTCACGCCGGATCAGGAGGGTCTCGGCAGTTGGGGAGGACGTCGGCCAGTCTTGGATATGGCGATGCAGGAATCGGTGTGGATCGACTTCAACGACAATCGCGCCGATCACCGGCGAGTCCGGGTGCGGCGGTCCGAGGCAAGCCTCGAGGGGAATTGCCAGGTCGATATGGATTTGATCGGTGAACCGACTGCAATGCAAGTCCGACATCACGACCTGCCGCGTATGCAATGCGTTCATAACGACTTCTTGAGCCAGCGGGCCGAGCTTGGGTGCTTGGGCAGGCGACGCCGCCCGCACGTTCATTTGCAGGTCGAGCAGTACGGCCTGCAATCCTTGGTTGTGGGTCCGGACCGAGTCCAGCCAGGTCTGCACGGCAGGACCCAATTGGGCTTGCGACGGGTCCCCCAAGAACATCTCGACCTGCCGACCGGCCAACGGATCGCTCATGACCGCGTGCCCATTGGCGATGAGCCCTTTCCGCCAGTGGTCAATCTGGTCCGCCTTCATGGCGGCGATTGCCGACAACTCGTTGTGCACAGCGTGCCGGGACGCCGCAACTTGATGCTTGAAATAGGAGTATCCCACCGTACCGATGCCGGCCGACCGGAAGAGGAAGGTCAACAGGGAACCGGCAGCCGCCCAACTTGCCGACGGCCTTGACGCCAATTCGGGGCGTCGGAGCGAGTAAACAGAGAGGAAAGACGTCGTCGCCTGCCCCCAACGCGATCGCCGACGCCAGCGGTGCGAGTGAAAGGGCGGTCAGCAAGGCCATGGGAATGGTGTGCGTGTCATAGAGCAGAGGGACGCCTGTCGCATAGGTCACCACGACAGCCATACTGAACAGGAATGCCGCCCAAGCCACCAAAGACGCTGCTTGACGTGTCAACCGGCGATGGCCCAAGGATGATTTTGACAGGAAGAAAGCCCAAGCCGTCAGCCCCAGTGTTGCGGCCGTCAACGGAGACATGCGCCCCACGGGTATGCTTCCTACCCGATCGGTCGAACTGGTCAGCCATGCCTCGATGGCACATTGACCTCCGCCAAGCCACTGGGCCAAGACTTCCAGACTCATGAGCGCCACGCCGATCGAGGCAAGCCGGGCGAGCAGCCCGATCCATCGGTACGACGGCCATTGGCTGGAAATCAGCACACTGCACCCCAAGAGAAGAATCGACCAGGCGGTGCTCGGAGCCATGGGAACGAACTGGTCGCCAAAGGCCAGCATTTTCCAATCGTCGAGTGCCCACCCCAAAAGCGCTAGGGCGGCCAGTGTACTGGCAAGCGCGGTGCAGATTTGGGCCGACCAATGCCGACCGCCGGCTGAGCGGTGCTTCGAGGCCACCGTGCCGTCATTCGAATATTGACAGTCGAGTTGATGAGACGTCATGTGTTACCTCGCCGCTGCCGCAGAGTTGCGTTCGGTGCAATAGTCGGCCACTTCAATCGGAACGAAGATTCTGACCGGTCCCGAAACCCCCACGTTGATGCAGTAGTTGCTGAGCCGCAGGCGCATGGCGTGGGTCAACTCCTGCCCCTTGGCGCAGAGGAGGGTTCCCTGGGTGGATCGAACGTTGCTAGCCAAGATCATTCCGTCGGCAAGCTCGGAGAGCCTGACTTCCCGTATGATGTACGTCGTAGTGATTGCCAGGACACGGCCCAAGGCTCCGACAACGGCCGGATCGTACCAGCTCTTACGCGAGCAGATTTCGGCAAACGCTATTTCCTGTTTCATTCCCGCGGATATCAGCGTGTCCCAGTCCAGGGCCAGCTTGAGGATCCGGCTTCCCAGGGGGATCTTGTCGCCCGATCTGAAGTCGGCGGGAAAACCGCGGCCGTCGTAGAGCTTTTCCTGATAGCCGATGATTTCGGCCACTTCCTCCATGCGGGGAATGTTGGCAACGAGCTCCTGCCCTGCTTTGGGGTGAGCGCGAAAGGCTTCCGCTTCCGACTCCCGGAGATCTTGCCCTGCATAGACTTTTCGCAGGATTTCTTCGGGGACGGCAACGCAGCCGACCTGGGAGAGCATCGCGGCAATCGGGATCTGCCAGGCGTTCGATACGTTGAGTTCGTTGCACAGTTCGCAGACGAAGCGTTGCACCCGCGAAGCGCGGCCAAAGGCATCCGGTTGCACGATGCTCAACACGTCGGTCAGCATCTTCACGCTGCCGCTAAGCGTTTTGGAGAGAAGCTCCTTTTCGGCCGTGATCAGTCGATACTGTTCGAGTCCCGCTTCCAGCGCCCTGCCGAAATCCTCCGGCGGGCAGGGTTTGGTCATGAACCGGAAGATTTGTCCCTGGTTGACGGCTTCCAGGGCCGTCTGCTGATCGGCGTTCCCCGTCAGCATCATCCGCACGGTGTTGGGGGCGGCCCTTCGGATTTCCGCCAACAGCTCCACGCCGTTCATGCCGGGCATGCGCATGTCGGCGACGACGACTGCGTAGGGTCCGCCGGCGACGGCTCGAAGCGCCTCTTCGCCGCCCAGGGCCGTGTCGATCTTGAATTGCTTTCGCAACGCTCGTTGATACGCCTGGAGAATGTTCTCGTCGTCGTCGACGCAGAGGATTCGTTCCGTCATGGCAGCACCTCGCTCAGTTCGGTCGCGTGGCAAATCTCCTGCCACTCGTCCAGCCGGTCGGCACAGTGGATTCTTCGCAGGTAGTCGACGTCCAACTCGCTGCTTTCCAGTCCGTCGGAACGTCTGCGACGATCGTGAAGGCAGGCGTGCGCCACGTGGACGGCCGTCAGGGCTGTGAAAGCACGGTCTTCGCTCTGCATCGGATCGTGAAGACCGGCGATGATCTGGACAACCTCGGCAGGCAAACCCCAAAGGGCGGCCAGGTAGGCGCCGGCAAGGGAGTCGTGGATGACGGCCGATCGCGCTTCCTTCGCATCGTCCTCGCCTCCAAGTTCGCGGGGCGCTGACGTCCGCGAGGGGCGGATCAGGGGGCCGACTTCGTGAAACATGCCGGCCACGCAGGCGTGAGCCGCCGTCTTGCGATCACCGGTCGCCGACTGCGCAACTCTTTTCGCCGCCTCGGCAACCGTCAGGCAATGCTCGTTGACGTCGCAGAGGACGACCTCGTCGAATTCGTTCGGCTGCCGCGGCCGAAAACGCCGGGTAAGGCGTAACACGCGGATCGTTTCCGCTCCGAGAAGTTCGACGGCCCGAGGCACGTCGATGACCCGTTGGGGCGATCCGAAGAACCCGGAACTGACCAATTGGACGACCTTCATGCTCAAGGCAACGTCGGCGCCGATCATCTCCGAAAGGGTTTGCACTGAGGCCGTTTCGACGGCCGTGAGATCGACGAGCGCCGAATAGAGTTCGGATTGGCTCGGCAGAGAGGAAACTCGCGATACGGCCGTCCGAACTTCTCCGTCCAGAATGCAGTCACGGCGGGCACAAACCCTGGCGATGACGGCTTTGAGGAACTCGGCGTCGCACGGCTTGCTGAGGAATTGATGGGCGACGCCCACGCACTGAAGGACCGAATCCCGGCTGCACTGGCCCGAAAGGATGATCGGACCGTATCGGGGTACTCGCATCTTACCTCTTCGAGGCAGTTCGGCCCCTTCCATGCCCGGCATCCGGGCGTCGGAGACGACGACGTCGAACGGCCCCGTTTCGAGCCGCTTGATCGCCTCGACTCCCCCTTCGGCGAATTCCATTTCCCACTGGCGGCGTTGGCTGTGGAGCATCCGTCTGAGTCCGGTGAGAATCTTCGGTTCGTCATCCACGAACAAGATGCGGTGCATCGCGCAAGTCCTCCTGGGGGTCGTTGAAACGATCGCAAAGCTGCTTGCGGATAGCTCGCAACTCCGGGAGCGATTGCTCGAAGGCCCGGTGTACGCCTTCGTCGAAATGGGTCCCCGCTTCGTCGGCGATCATTGACACCGCCGTCTCGTCGGAAAACGGCGGTTTGTAAGGACGGCGGGAGGTCAGGGCGTCGAACACGTCGACGATAGCCGTGATGCGCCTCTACGGGAATGCCGTCGCCTGCCAACCCTCGGGGATAACCTGTTCCGTCCCACCGCTCGTGGTGGGCCAGGGCGATCGGGCCGCCATTTCCAGCAGCGGGTTCTTCCGCTTGGCACCGGTTCTTTCCGGATTGCCGGCGATGCGATCAAAGATGATCTCGGTTTGGGCGTTCTCTTTGAGTATCCGTTCCCCGATCCAGCAGTGCTGCATCATCACGTGCCGTTCGCCGGGCGAAAGAGGGCCGTTCTTCAGAAGGATCGCGTCGGGAATTCCGACCTTGCCGATATCGTGCAGAGGCGAGGCCACGAACAGGGTTTCGGTGAACTGTCGATCCATGCCGAGGCGTTCGGCGACGGCCCTCGCCATGCAACCGACGCGGATCACGTGGTTCCCGGTCTCGTTGTCGCGGTGCTCGGCCACTTTTCCCAGGCGCCAAACGACGTCGAGCCGGGAGCGGAACAGGTCGGCGGTTCTTTCCCTCACTTCCCGTTCGAGCCGGAGGTTATGTTCCTTGAGCTGGTCTTCGTAGAACTTGATCCGGAGGACGCTCTCGATGCGAGCGATCAAATCCTCGGCTTCTGCCGGCTTGTTGAGCAGGTCGGTAGCCCCCAACTGTAAAGCTTTCCGCTTCAAATCGCGATCGCCCAACCCGGTGAGCATGACGACCGGAACGTCGCGAATGGAGACCTCTGCCTTCATCCGCCGGAGCAGTTCCAGCCCGCTGATCCTGGGCATCTTGACGTCGAGGACCACCGCGTCGAACGGGGCGGCCTGCACAAGATCCCAGGCCTCGCAAGGATCGTCGCAACAGGTGATCGACCAGTCGCCGGCCTTCTCCCGGAGCATTCTCTGCACCCCGTCCAGTACCTGGCGGCTATCGTCAACGAACAGGATTCGGCTCTTCATGGACGGTCTTTCTCTTAACGAGCGGACAGCGGCAGTCGAACGACGAACGTCGTTCCTCGCCCGACCTCGGTTTCGAACGACAGCGACCCCTTGTGCTTCTCGACGATCACCGAACGGGCGATCGCCAATCCCTGGCCGGTGCCGCGGCCGACTTCCTTGGTCGTGAAGAACGGGTCGAAAACTTTCCGGCGGGCTTCCTCGGGAATGCCCGTGCCCGTGTCGGCGATACGGACCTCGGCCGCGTCGCCCAGGTTGCGAGTGCTGACGGTGATGGTTCCCTTCTCCTGGGGGTCGTTGCGTTGGGCCTCGGCGATGGCATGGGAAGCGTTGATGATGAGGTTCAGGAAAACCTGGTTGCACTCTCCCGGCAGGCAGGTCACGGGCGGCAGGTTCGGATCGAAATCGGTCACCAGGTCGGCAACGTACTTCCATTCGTTTCGGCAGACAGTGAGCGTGCTTTCGACGGCCCGATTGAGGTCGACCGTCTGCATTTCGTTGTTTCCCGGATGCGAAAACTCTTTCATCGAGCGGACGATCTTGGCGACCCGTTCCACTCCGTCGAGCGACTGGGAGATGGCGCTGGGAACCTCTTCGAGGAGATAGGTCACCTCTTCAAGGTCAACGGCGTCGCCGGCATCTTCCGGCCCGGCCTCGGCTGCCGCTTCCCTGCCGCCGCCAGACCGCTCGCAGGCACGCTTGACGAGCGGCTCCAGGTCGCGAAAGGCATCCTTGAGGAATCGCAAATTGTCGCCGACAAACTGCGTGGGCGTATTGATTTCGTGGGCGATTCCCGCGGCCAGTTGCCCGATCGACTCCAACTTCTGCGCCTGCACGAGCTGAGCTTCTAGGGTCTTTCTTTGGGTGATGTCCTGAAAGGTGAGGACCGCTCCGACGATCTCGTTCTCTTCCCGCATCGGAGTCGCGACATACTCGACCGGGAAGCTCGTGCCGTCGCCTCGCCAGAAAACCTCGTTCTCCTCGCGATGAATCGCACCCGTGGTGAGGGTTTTGTGAATCGGGCACTCTTGCCAGGGATAGGGCGTGCCGTTCGGCCTCGAATGATGTGTCAGGTGATGGAGAAGGTTCCCGACAATCTCAGCCGACCGGCAGCCGAATAGCTGTTCGGCGGCTGGGTTCACGAAGGCGACTTTCCCCTCGCGGTCCAAGCCGACGATCCCTTCCCCGGCGGAGTCCAGGATCATGCGGTTGAAGAGATGGAGCCGCTTTAATTCGCGTTCCGCGGCTTTGCGCTCGGTGATGTCTCGGAGAATCGCCGTGATGATACGCCGATTCTCAAGAGCGACGTCGCTGATTGCGAGTTCCAACGGAAAGACCGTGCCGTCTTTTCGCCGCCCCGACAGTTGGTGGGCCGACACGCGGCGGCCGCCTTCATGTCCGCCCGAGAAGCAGTCGTAGAAAACGCCGACCGATGACGGGTCGTCGTCCGGGAAGAGGATCGAGATATCCGAACCGATCACCTCTTCCGGCACGTAGCCGAAGATCTCCGCTGCCGCCGCATTGAATGACTCGATGGAACCGTAGAAGTCAACCGTAACGATCCCGTCAGCGGCGGTCATCATGACCGCCTTCAGCCGGGATGCGTGTTCCTCTTGTTCTCGCAGACGTTCCTCGCGTTCCTCAACTGCCTTGGTGAGCGAACGGGCATAGGACTCCTCGAGCGCCTCGTGCCCGGCGGCGAGTTGTTCCGCCCGGACTCGCAACTGGGTGCTCTCGACCCTGCACTGCGCTACGAGCCGAGCGAGAGCTCCCACCATGGCTGTCTTGCCGACCTCCGAGGCGAGCCCCCCCAGCGCCGCGAGCTGCTCCGGATCGAAAAGGCAAACCAAAGTACTATCGCCGGTTTGCGTGGGCAACAAGGCCGCTAACGCAACCCGTGGACCGGCGACGGTATCGATACGCTGAACGCGAGTTTCCCCTGGAACGAGTCCGGCCAGACATTTCGCCACTTGCCTCGCCAGGTCGAGATCCCCGCCGGCATCGCGGGCATGGAGAAGAACGACCGCCGTGTCCTGGAGGACCAGGAAGACCAGTAAAGGTTCCAGGGGCTGCAGGCCTTGGGCGGCCTCGACGTAGAGGTCGAAGTCAGGCGTGCCCGTTACCGCCAGCTCGAGAACGTCGTCGATGGTCGCCGCAAGCGTCTGGGAAAGCTCATCATCAGAGTTCAAACAATGCGGCATGCTTGGCCAACTCCTCATCCAGGTCGTTTGCCAGAACGATGATGTGTTCTTTCGTCAGAGAAAGCGCATTCAGGGCCGGTTGCGATGCCTTGATCAACTTGAGCCCGACGGACGGGTATCCTTTGACCGTGCAGATCAGGTTGGCCACCTCGACGCAACGGACGATGGTAAGATCGGCGCCGCGGTAGTTGACGGACATGTGGTGGTACCCGATGGCCGCCTTCACGCTCTCCGGAAATCGCCAGAGCTCGGCGACCTTGGCTCCGAGGCGAGCGTGGTCGAATCCCAGGTGCTCGCGTTCGGCGTCGGAGAGGACTGAACGTTCACCGAGCGACTGGATCATTCGGCAAAACGGAACGTGCATGTACTGGTCTTCAAGAACGATCCCAATATCGTGCAATAGGCCTGCCGCGAACGCGTCTTCAAAGTCCGAGACCTTCTGGCGCATGGCGATCAATCGCGAACAGATGCCGACCGCTACGAGATGGCTCCACAGATTTCTCCGGCAGTAGGTCCCGATTGTCTCTTCCTTGGCAAACATCTCGGCCACACTTGCCGTGAGCGCGAGACTCCGAATCTGGCGAAGTCCAAGGTAGCTGATCGCCTGCTGGAGATTCGTGACCCGGTGTCTCAGGGCGTAGGCCGAAGAGTTCACGCATCGGAGGATCCGGGCACCCAGGGCGGCATCGGATTCGACAACCTCCTTGAGATCGACGGCGCTGGAATTGCGATCGTTGGCCACCTCGATGACCTTCATGGCCACCTGC
>JAXGMN010000089.1:0-33818 GCA_040768665.1 Thermoguttaceae bacterium | reverse complement strand
CGCCGATGTTGTAAGTGGAGCCGGGAGTGCCGCGTTCGAGCACGGTCAACAGCGCGCGGCAATGGTCTTCGACGTAGAGCCAGTCGCGGACGTTCTCGCCCGCGCCGTAGACCGGGATCGGCTCTTCACGCAGGCATTTTAGTACGACCACGGGGATCAGCTTCTCGGGGAACTGGTAGGGACCGTAGTTGTTCGAGCAGTTGGTGACCAGGACCGGCAGGCCGTAGGTATCGTGCCAGGCGCGGGCGAGGTGGTCCGAAGCGGCCTTGCTCGCCGAGTAGGGCGAGTGCGGCTGGTAGGGGGTCTGTTCGGTGAAGGCGGCGTCGTCCGGGCCGAGGGAGCCGTAGACTTCGTCGGTGGAAACGTGGAGGAAGCGGAACCGGCGCTGTCTGGGCTCGTCGAGGCTGCGGTAATGACCGAGGGCGGCCTGCAGGAGGTTGAAGGTTCCGACGATGTTGGTCTGGATGAACTGCCCGGGGCCGTCGATCGAACGGTCGACGTGCGACTCGGCAGCCAGGTGCATAATGGCGTCGGGATCGGCCTCGGCGACGGCCGCGCGGACGGCCTCGGCGCCGCAGAGGTCGACCTGGAGGAAGCGGTAGCGGGGATCGTCTTCGACATCGGCCAACGAGTGCAGGTTGCCCGCGTAGGTGAGGCAGTCGAGGTTGACGACGCGGTGGTTCGTGGTGCGGAGGATATGGCGGACGAGGTTCGAGCCGATAAAGCCGCAGCCGCCGGAGAGGAGGAGGAGGGACATGGAAAGAGTGGTTAGTGGCTAGTGGTTAGTGGCTAGTGGTTAGTGGCTAGTGGTTAGTGGTTAGTGGAAGTCAGGGGACAGGGAGAACGGGTTGATGGTTGATGGTTGATGGACAGGAGTCAGTTGCCAGTTGCCAGTCGTCAGTCGTCAGTCGTCAGTTGTCAGTTGTCACTAACCACTAACCACTAGCCACTAGCCACTGACCACTCCGCCTGTCATTGGTCATTTGCCTGTGGGCCTCCTGCCCCCTGCCCCCTGAGGTTCTCACACGTCCAGCCGGCGACGAGCTTGGCGAAGTCTTCGAGGTGGGAGGGGATCTCGGTGGAGAAGCCGGCGGGGGTCTGGAGGAGGATCTTGACACAGGGGGGCCAGTCGTCGCTGCCCCAATGGGCGCGGCGGAAGTCGTTGATGTCGAAGAGCGTGTCGTCGCCGAAATGGTACCAGTAGGCGACGGCGCTGGTTTCGTCTTTGCGGTTCCACAAGGAGAAGCTGACGGGGATCTCATAGCCGTTGGCGGTCTGGATCGGGCGGCGCTTGACGCTCTGCTGCTCGTAGCCGGCGCCGCGGAGGCAGTATTGCGGGAAGTGATGCACGCCTTCTTCGCTGTAGTTGGTAATGACGACCAGGTGCAGCGAGACGATATTTCCGTCGGGGCCGCGGTACTGGCGGTTCACGGTGTATTCGCCGCCGGTTGCCTTGGCGATGCGGGGGTCCAACTCCTTGTCTTCGCCAATCCACTCGCCCAATTGCCTGGGCAGCGACCGCATATCGGGATTGGGCAGCGGCACATCGTGCGGCAGCGCGCCGGACCAGGTGATCCAGGCGGTGAGGTGGAGCGCGGCGAGGGAGACGGCGGCGAGGGAGAGGCGGAGGAGCATGGGGGAGAAGATTGGATTAATGGATTGGTGGATTGGTGGATTAATGGATAGTGCTTAGTGCTTGGTGGTCAGGAGTCAGTTGTCAGTTGTCAGAGGTCAGTTGTCAGAGGTCAGAGGTCAGTGGTCAGAGGTCAGTGGTCAGTGGTCAGTGGTCAGGGAGCAGGGAACAAACGGTTGCTTCAAGTCTTGCTGATTCCTGTCTCCTGATTCGCTGGTCTACAGGAAGGTCAGGCAAGATCCAACGCGGCCTTTAGGCAGGCGTCGATTTGGTTCATCGTGTTGCGCGGCAGCATCCCAATCGTGCGCAACACGTCCTGCTGACGAATCGTGATCAGGTTCTAGCAATTCACCACAGAGTCCTTGTGTCCTAAGGCGCACATTCTTTGAGACGACTTTCCCGCAATACCACTGCCCCTCTTGACCCTGCCCCTTACGAGAATCTAGGACCCCGCCCCTTTGACCCTGTCTCAAGCAGAGTGAGAAACCTGTCCAAACAATTCGAGCCTTAGCACTTGTGCAACCCTGATGCCGCGAAATCCGGATGCTTGGCGTCGAGCAGCAACTGCGTGCCCTCACCCGCACGGCGAACATTTCCGGTGATCAACGCCACAATCGTGTTCTGCATCCTCGCATTGTCGCGATCGTTCTGCACAACCAGCGCGGGCCGGACCTTCTCCGCAGGATTGTAGACAGAGAAATCCACAACGACGATGTCGCCGCGCTTCATCGTTTGTACTTCTGATAACTGTCCAGCGCGGGATCGTTCGCGTCGTCTTCCGCCATGATCGCATTAACCAGGGGGTAGAACCCAGCGGGATCGGCCTCGCTGTCGTCATAAACAAGGCCCTTGATTCTCTCGTAAGCATCGCTGCGAAGCACGACGCACTCCTCGCCAACTTCCGGTGGGACAACCCTCACGTGCGACCCTTCCCGGATGGCCTGAACTTGTTCGTTTGTAAGATTCACCGGCAACTCCTCCCTTCCAACACACCCGGCTTTTCGACAAGCACCACAATGAATTATAGCACGGGCGGGTGGAGAGGGGAACGGGCGGAGGGCAGGAGTGAGAGGTCAGTTGTCAGTTGTCAGTTGTCAGTTGTCAGTTGTCAGTGGGTGCAGGAAGGGGACAGGTCCATGTTTTCGGCCAACGTCTTTGTCGCCAAAACAGGTCCATTGGCCGAAAAATGGACCTGTCCCCGCGAATGATCTGATCCGTCAGGGCCGCGGCGGCTCGGGTACGAGGCAGGGCGTCCAAGTCCTTGAGCACATCGAGAAACAACTCGTGAGCTGCACGCCAAACCTCCAGGTCGGTGAAGTGCTCAACCTTGCCCGCCCGCTGATTGTTCCCAGCATCAACCATCAACCATCAACTATTAACGAGATTCAGGCCGCGGATAGCGGCCGACGAGGGTTAAGATCTTTCGAACCTCGACTCGGGCGGGCAGATTCAGTTTCAGCGTCCTTGTCGTCGCTCGCCCGATGGCAGTAAGGGGATGGATCGCTCCGGCGACTGCCTGGAAATGCTCCTCCCAGCGATCGGTTCGCGGATTGTAGAGCCGTGTAAGGCTGCCGCCGGCCGGATCGAGTGAGGCGATGTCGGAACCTTTGAAACGGTTGCAGAAAGGGCAAACGTAACACATCCAAGTCTAACCGGTATCGACCCATCGCCGGCTTTCCGCTATTATCACTGGCGGCTCTTTTGAAGCTCTCGGATTGGCTTCAGGTTTGTCGTATCTCGGCTCAAGGAGGAAAGCCATGCGGTCCGACCAGTCCAACCAAGACGGGACCTTTTTGCGCGGACGCAACCGGCGCCGAAACTGGTCGCGTTGAAGCAACTCTGGGAAGTGATCCCGGAACTAAGTCGCCAGCAGGCGTTGCAGGCGCTGAGCCGGCTCGTCGCTCAACAGCTTCACGCACCCCCCGACGGAAAGGGGGTGCGCGATGAAGACTGCTGAGAGACTCCCTGCGGCATCCCGACCCGTGATCGTGCCGACCCCGCGACTGATCTCGGCGAAGATCCAGCCGGCGCATCTGGAAAGACTTGCCATCGTATATGTGCGACAATCCACGCCCAAACAGGTGTTGGAGAATCGCGAGTCCGCGGCACGGCAATACGCGTTTGCCGAGCAGGCCGTTGCCTTCGGTTGGCCGCGTGAGCGCGTGCTGGTGATCGACGAAGATTTGGGCAAGAGCGGTCGCACGGCAGAAGGGCGCAGCGGATTTCAGCGGTTGGTCACGGAAGTGACGCTCAACCACGTTGGCTTGGTGCTCGGTCTGGAAATGAGCCGACTGGCACGCTCGTCGAAAGACTGGCACGCTTTCTTCGAAATGTGCGCCATCTTCGACACGCTGATCGCCGATGAGGACGGCGTCTACGATGGCAACGACGCGAACGATCGGCTCCTGTTGGGGCTCAAAGGCATCATGAGCGAAATGGAATTGCATATCATGCGCAATCGATTGCTGCGCGGCCGCGACCACAAGGCATCGCGCGGCGAACTGTTTCACAGCGTACCGATGGGCTACGTGATTTTGCCGACAGGCGAGGTGGACTTCGACCCGGACAAGCAGGCGCGAAACGTGATGCACCTGGTCTTCGACAAGTTCGACGAGATCGGCAGCATCTACGGCCTGTTTCACTGGCTGATCCAGCACGACGTGCAGATGCCCGTTCGAGCACGCACGGGCGCCAAGAAGGGACAACTGGAATGGCATCGGCCCTCGGTGAGTGGGCTGGCCCAGGTGCTGCGTCATCCGATCTATGCCGGCGCCTACAGCTACGGCCGGCGGCCTACCGATCCCAAGCGGAAGATGTCGGCGGGCAACAATTATCGGCCGTGGGTGCCGATGGAGCAGTGGAAGGTGCTGATCAAAGACTGCTTGCCCGCGTACATCAGTTGGGAGCAGTTCTTGAAAAACCGCGAACGCATCAAGCAAAACCGGAATGCCGCGGACACAACCGGCGTGCCTCGCGCGGGCGCCGCACTTTTGACGGGCATTCTGGTGTGCGGGCAATGCGGGCGGCACATGCAGCCGTCCTATCCTCGCGGCGGCGCCCACTACGCATGCAACCGTTATTATCTCGAAGCGACCGAGCGGCGTTGTTATGGCTTGGCCGCCCACGTCGTCGACGGGCTCGTCGCGCAGCAAGTGTTGCGGGCGATCGAACCCGCTGCGCTGGAGTTGAGTCTGAAAGCCAGTGCGGACGTGGAACGCGAGCGGCAGCGTCTGCAAAAACACTGGCAGCAACGCCTCGAGCGCGCGCGCTACGATGCGGAACTCGCCGAACGGCGTTATCAAGCCGTCGATCCCGAGAATCGTCTGGTGGCGGCCAGCCTGGAAAAACGCTGGGAAGAGTTGCTGGCCCAGCAACAACAGCTTCAAGAGGAATACGATCGTTTCACTCGCGAAACGCCGCATCGTTTCACGGACGAGGAGCGTGCACGCATCACCGCGCTGGCGTCGGACCTCCCCGCGCTGTGGCACGCTGCCGGTACGAGCAACGCCGACCGCAAGCAGATTATTCGTTGCCTGGTCGAGCGCGTGACCGTGCACGTTCGTTGCGACTGCGAAGTCGTCGATGTAACGATCCGTTGGGCCGGTGGGTACGAGAGTCAGCATGAGATCGTTCGTCCCGTCGCCACCTACGCGCAACTGAGCGACTTCGAACGCCTGCTGGACCGCGTCGCTGAGCTGCGCGAGGCCGGACATGCTGCGCCGGAGATCGCGGCAACGCTCAACGCCGAGGGCTTCCACCCGCCGAAAGCGAATGGCCAGTTCACCACGCCGATCGTCTACCAATTGCTCAAACGTCGCGCCTTGATCGGCAATGAACGCACCCATGACGAGTTGCTGGGCGAACACGAATGGTGGTTGACGGACCTGGCACGTGAGTTGAAAATGAGTCATCTGAAACTGCGCGACTGGGCCAACCGAGGTTGGCTGCACGCCCGTCGGACGCCGGTACAACGCCGTTGGATTCTCTGGGCAGATCAAGACGAAGTGCGCCGCCTACGTCAACTCCTTGCCGACAGCCGCCGTGGCATCAACGCCTATTCCAGCAAGCTAAAAACGCCGAAGAAACGGAAAACGGCGAGGTGACCACAAGGCAACCTTCCCGTCGATTGCAGAAAACTGAGGATCGATCTCTGTCACAAAGGAATGCATCATGCCTGCACGTTCCATTGGCTACATGCCAGCGCGAGATTCCCTGAGACGGTGTCACCCCCGTGTTTCCGCGGAATGATGTGTTCGATGTGAAATCGGACGACCGAGTGATCTTGGTGGAAGCGGCAGTACTCGCACCGGTTCGCCGCCCGAGCCCGCACATGTGCCGCCAGAGCGGTGTCCATCAGGGTTCCGAACCGCGAGCCAGAAGACCACGGGCCTTAGCCTGCAAGATCGACAATAACGTCCCGGCGCGAACATAGGTTTCGTACTCGTCGCGTTCCTCGGGGGTGAGTTCGCCCTCGGTGCACTTATCGGCAAGCGCGTCGATACGTGCCTCAGTCTGCGGATCCAGACGCCAAGCGGCGACCCGTCTGGCCGCGTCCGGAGTAAGGCAGTCTGTGAAGGGATCGAGCATTCGGTCCAGATACTCTGTCGTTGCCATGATGAAATCGTTCCGATCGACGCTACGTTGTCTGCCCACACTTTGAATTCTAGCACGATCGGGTGGGGAGGGGAAAGGGGGTCAGGAGTCAGAGGTCAGGAGTCAGAGGTCAGTGGTCAGGGGTCAGTGGTCAGGGGTCAGGGGTCAGAGGTCAGAGGTCGGAGGTCGGAGGTCGGAGGTCGGAGGTCGGAGGTCGGAGGTCGGAGGTCGGAGGTCGGAGGTCGGAGGTCGGAGGTCAGGGCGCAGGAGTCAGAGGTCAGCCTGAAAACTGATTACTGAAAACTGATTGGTCATTTCCCTGTCGGGACTTCCTGATCCCTGCCCTGTGATCTCTCGGCCGGCTTGGCTCTCGACCCTCGACCCTCAGCTCTCAACTATCGAATCATCCCCAGTCGCTGAGGAACTCGAGTCGGTTTTGCATGTCCTCGGGCGAGAGGGCGTTGACGAAGCGCACCAGTCTTCGGATTTGCTCGCCGACCGCGAGCTGCTGCTGCTGGGCCAAGACGATCCCGGCGTGGGGGCGTTCGGCGGAGAGCCAGCGGGAGTGGAGATCGCAAAAATCACCAACGTTGAAGGAGTAAATGACCCTGCCCTGCGCCGTGGCGAAGGCCAGTTGCGCGTCGTCCGTTTCCTCGGTCGTGCCGGCCTCCAAGGAGGTCAAGACGTCCACACCTCGGCTGCGCAACCCGATCACGACCGAATGCCGCGTGGCGTCGACGTCGAAGAAGAGGCGGATGTTCATGGCTTCTGCCGGGACGCGCGATGCTCACGCTCCAGCCGCTCGGCCTCCGTCTTCTCCGCGGCTATCTCCGCGTCCATTTGCTCGCGGTTCGCGTGGTAATAGGCGAGGGCCGCGTGGACCTGAGCCAACGCGATGTGCGGGTACTCAGCGGCAATCTCCTCGGGAGTCATTCCCATGTTGGAGCAGCCCGCAATACACTGGACAGACACGCCGGCTCCGGCAATCCGGGGACGCCCGCCGCGGATGCCGGGGGTCTGCGCGATCAGGGTTCCAATGTCAGTTACTGTGGGCATGACAACTACTTACTCCCAGGACTCGCTTTCCCCTCATTCTAGCAGGTCCAAGTGGCATCAGCAAGGGCGGCAGGAGGTCAAGGGTCAGAGGTCAGAGAGAACGGGTTGATAATTGATGGCTTAAGGCGGAGGGCGAAGGGCTGAGAGCTGAGGTCAGGACTCAGGACTCAGGACTCAGGACTCAAGGCGGAAGAATGGATTGGTGGATTATTGGGAGTTGGCCATTGGTGCCTGGTCATTGGTCATTTTCCTGTCGGGTCTTTCCAATCTCCGACTTCTGATCTCCGACTCGCTGGTTTTCTGACCACTGATTCCTGTCTCCTGATTCGCTGGTCTTCAGGGGTCAGGTTAAACCGAGAGCCGATTTCAGGCAGGCTGGATCATGGTGTCGGGTAAGTGACCGATTACGCGGTCGATGCGGTCTTCGCGAACTGTGGCCAGGTTGTTGCAGGAGATCACCGAATCGTGGAGCACGCCCGCCTGTCGGCCTTCGGGCGATGCTGCTTCAATCCCCAAGTGCGTGGGCTCGGCAGCACGGCGGAGATTCGTCGTGATCTGGGCAATGATGGTATTCTGCATCCGCACGTTGTCGCGATCGTCCTGAACCACCACGGCGGGACGCCGCGATGCACCCGCGCCGGAGGAAAACGGATAGAGTGCCAGGACCACGTCGCCACGACGGAGGTTCATCGCTTATGCTTTCCTGAGCTCTTCATATCGGTCGTAATCTTCCATGCCGGGCGCGTTCCATCCCTCATGGAATGATTCGTCACTCAACGGATACGCATTCTCGATATCACGGATCGCCCGGGCTTCCGCAGGCCCATGGCCCGCGGCCGAGCGAATCGTAATCTCCCCTGGCTGGACGACGATTTCTAACGAGTCGTGCAAGCCGGCCTCGGCCAACCGCCGGCTGTCGATCCAGACCCCCTGCTGAACCGATACCACGGATCGCTGTGTCATCATCTTCGCCTCCTAAAGTGGAATGCCCGTTGCCGAAGCGCCCGTTCACTCACCCTGGCAGCTTTCCGCCTGACGGAGCTCTCGGCCAAGGCGCAAGACCTCGTCATATTCCGGGTCGTCTTTGAATGAGCCACGGACCTGGTCAATCCAATTGTTCGCGACACCAAGGCGGTGCACCTCGGACTTCAACTGCGTCAATTCCCGCTCCACCCGCGACAATCGCGCTTCGATTTCCAATGTTTGAGACATCTCAAGACTCGCAGATTCGGACGACTGGCTTATGCTGAATTCTAACACGTTCGGGTGGGGAGGGAAAGGGGACGGAGAGAACGGGTTGATGGTTGCTGGTTGATGGCTTAAGGCGGAGGGCGAAGGGCTGAGGGCTGAGGTCAGGACTCAGGACTCAGGGCGGAAGAATGGATTGGTGGATTATTGGGAGTTGGTCATTGGTGCCTGGTCATTGGTCATTTCCCTGTCGGGACTTTCTGATCTCTACCCTGTGATCCCTCGGCGGGCTTGGCTCTCGACTTGGCTCTCGACCCTCGACCCTAAGCTCTCGACTATCGGATCATCCCCAGTCGCTGAGGAACTCGAGTCGGTTTTGCATTTCTTCGGCGGTCCTGGCACCGATCACGTTGAGCAGGCGCCGCATCTGCTCGCCTACGCTGAAGCGTTGTTGCTGCGCGACCACGATGCCCGCGTGGTCCCGGCCGCTTCGGAGGAAATCCGTGTGGAGGGCGCAAAATGCCCAATGTTGAACGTGTAGACCGCACGTCCTTGCTGCGTGGCGTACTCGAGCAACTCGCGGTCGGCACGCCGCAGCATGCCCGCCTCGAGCGCCGTCTGAAGATCGACGCCGCGGACGCGAAGCGATTCGACCAAATCGCCGTCCATGGTGTCTTCATCGAGGTAGAGGCGGACCTTTACCGTTGCGTCTTCGTCTGGCCAAGTGTTGCGTGGTGCTCCCAGTAGAGGCGGTCGTGGTCCGCTTCCTCAGCAGCCATCTCCGCATCGATCGCTTCCTGATTGGCATGGTAGTGAGCCAGCGCGGCGTAGATCTGCGCGAGCGAAAGATGCCCGATGCGCCGGGAAATCTCCTCGGGGGTCCACCCCATCTTGTACCAGCCTGCAATGCGAACGACCGCGACCCCGGTCCCGGCGATACAGGGCCGACCGCCGCGGATGCCAGGCGTCTGCTCGATCAGGGTTCCAATATCAGTTACTGTGGCCATGACGAATGCTCCTGCTCCCAGGGCTCGCTTTCCCCTCATTGTCGCAGGTTTCGGGGGCGTCAGCAAGGGCGGCAGGGGTCAGAGAGAACAGGTTGAGGGTTGATGGTCGGAAGTCAGGGGGCAGCTTAGAGAACACTAACCCGGATTATTCACCACCGCGTCAAACTGGGCGCAGACTGTGAATAATCCGGGCTAATCGGCACTAATCGGGATAGTCGAGGGTCTAGGGTTGAGAGTCGAGGGCCGGAAGTCTGTCTTTCCGACCGCTGATCTCTGATCTCCGATCGCTGGCCTGGGGAGGTCAGGGGCGGCTCCAGTCGACCACGGGGAGCCCCTCGACGCCGTCGAAGTCGCTGAGGTTTCGCGTCACGAGCGTGGCACCATGGGTAAGTGCAATCGCGGCGATACTAATAGCTGCCAACGTGCATCGCGACAGTGGGATGCCCGTGCTGGAGCAGGGACACGATATCGGTATCGAGGACAAAACGCGTCACGGCACGTCGGCGGTTTCATTCGCCTCGCGGCGGTAGTCGACGATCGCCTGCTGCCACGGGTCGAAGTAGGGATCGTCGCGAAACATGCCCGCCCCGTCCAGCCAGGGATTCGCGCCGTGTGGCAAATCGATCGCTTCGATGCGAGCCCCCTGCGCGAGTCGGTCGACAAGCAATTGCTTCATCTTCGCCAGGGCCGCGTTCGCCGTGTCGGCTTCGACACTGCCGACGAACGGCTCGATGCCCGTCGCGCGGAAGCGGTCGTCGGAAATCGGTTCGATGAGAATGGGAATCTTCATTCGTCGCAACTCCCGATAGTGCTGTTTCGCCGCTGTCCTGTAGGCGGATGTTCATGACTTCTGCCGGGATGCGCGATGCTCACGCTCCAGCCGCTCGGCCTCCGTCTTCTCCGCGGCCATCTCCGCGTCCATTTGCTCGCGGTTCGCGTGGTAATAGGCGAGGGCCGCGTGGACCTGAGCCAACGCGATGTGCGGGTACTCAGCGGCAATCTCCTCGGGAGTCATTCCCATGTTGGAGCAGCCCGCAATACACTGGACAGACACGCCGGCTCCGGCAATCCGGGGACGCCCGCCGCGGATGCCGGGGGTCTGCGCGATCAGGGTTCCAATGTCAGTTACTGTGGGCATGACAACTACTTACTCCCAGGACACGTTTTCCCGTGATTGTAGTAGGTCTCAGGGGCATCAGCAAGGGCGGCAGGAGGTTAGAGGTCAGGGAGAACGGGTTGATGGTTGATGGTCAGGAGTCAGGGGTCAGGAGTCAGGAGGCTGAGCTTTCGTGTGAAGACGGGCACGGGCCTTCAGCAGTTGCATGAGGTGTAGGCTGCCCGAGCCGGTCCAACTCGTCCGCCTCGTCGTCGGTCAACTCGCCCGTCTTGTTGCGATCAAGCAGGTAACGGGTCCGGTCTTGCGTCGCACCGGAGGGACGAAAACGCACAATTTCGGCCGGAGTGCTGCCCCGAGCCAGGAAATCCACGATCTCGTCGTATGCCTTTTCTACCGTCTGCATGGAAAGTCGCAGGGTATGTATTCGGATGTCACGGACCCTTCCTGGCCGCGGCACGCTCTGCACCGAGTTTCATCAGCGACAGCATGTCTGCCAGTTGGGCGATCGCCGTGGCCTCACGGCGCTCGCGCCGGGACAACTTGCCCTCTCGGTCCTGCCTGTCCAACAACTCCTGCAAGCGATCGTCCAGGGCGGTGGGCAAGCGGAACTTCGCCCAGTCCTGGGGCAACTCTAACTCGACCAACACCGATTGGGCCATCATCGCCTCCGTAACTTGCAGGCTCGGACTACTTGCACTACGGTGAATTCTAGCATGATCGGGTGGGGAGGGGAAAGGCAGAGGTCGGAGGTCAGAGGGAACGGGTTGATGGGCAGAGGTCAGGGGTCGGAAGACGGAAGATTGGATTGGTGGATTGGTGGATTGGTGGATAAATGGATTCGTGGAAGTTGGTCATTGGTGGCTAGTCATTTGCGCGTCGAGCTCACTGCCGGTCTCCTGGGGTGCTGGGATAGCTGGGGTGGCGGCACTTCTTGACTTTGCGGGTGGTTCGGATGTCAAGGGCGGCAAGAGATAATACAATGATGGATCACAAGCGACGACTGAACTCAGCGGGCTTCATGGAGTTACGGCCATGCGACTGTAAACATTCGCGGAACACATCTGGACACGGGGACGCGTTTTTGGTAGAAACGGGGCATGTCAAGCATGACAGCCCTAATCCCCGTTTCGCGTGGGGCGCTTTGAGGAATTGCTTCAGGATCCGCCGCGGTTGCTGGAGTTGTTCAAAGACAGCAACAAGCCCACTATTGGCGAGCGCGATTCCAACACGTTCCAAACAGCGGGAAGCCGAGCAAGAGCGGAGATCCAGACACTGCGTGCAGAGTGGCACAACTCGAACGCCAACTGTTTGGCGAAGTCCGAAAAGAGCCGCTCCGAGAAATCTTCTTCCCCCGGCGGCGGAAAACGGCCGCGTAGCAACACGAAAATCCCGGTCCTCGACGTCGCTCCCGCGACCTCCCCCAAGTCGAGGGACGATCTGCCCGAAGGCCAGAAAACAGTGCCCCCAGTGCGGCCTGCCTTACGAGCCCTTCCCCGGCACCGAGGACTCCGAAACGATCGAAATCGAGGTCCGTGCCCATCGCCGCGTGATCCGCCGCCGCCGATATCGCCCCACGTGCCGATGCCCCGGTCGGCCCGGCATCATCACCGCTCCCCCGCCTCCGAAACTGATTCCCAAAGGACGCTACGGCATCTCCGTCTGGGTGCAGGTCTTGTTGGACAAGTTCCTCTTCTTTCGCCCCAGTCACCGGTTGATCGCCGAGTTGGCCACCCACGGCATTCAACTGCCCGCCGGAACTCTGGCGGGCGGACTGAAGCGGATCGCGCCGCTGCTGGAACCTCTGTACGAAGCGATCCGGCAACATTGCCAGGCCGCAGGGCATTGGCACGCCGACGAGACCGGATGGAAGGTCTTCGTGAAGGTCGAGGAAAAACCGGGTCACAAACGCACCCTCTGGGTCTACGCCAGCCGCGAAGCGGTGTTCTTTGCCATTGCTCTGACCCGCAGCGCCCAAGAACCCGAGGCGTTCTTTGGACCGCAGGCCGCCGGCATCCTCAACGTCGACCGCTACAGCAGCTATAAGGCCCTGGCGGCCGTGAAGGCAGGAACGTTGCTTTTGGCCTTTTGCTGGACTCATACCCGACGCGATTTTCTCGATGCCGCGCGGGGCGATCCTCAGCAAGATGCCTGGATGGAAAGTTGGGTGGAACGGATCGGAGCATTGTTCCACCTCAACGGACTTCGGGTGGCCGCATGGGAAAAGGATCCGCAGGGCGAAGCGTTTGCCCAATACGACAGCCAGTTGCGACCCCAGGTGGAAGCATTCCGGCAAGTCTGCGATGAGGAATTGAAACAGGAAAAACTCCCGGCGGTCCGCAAGAAGGTGCTCAGCAGTGTGGTCCAGCATTGGGACGGTTTGACGGTTTTCGTCGAGCATCCGGAAGTGCCGATGGACAACAGCGAAGCCGAACGCCGCTTGCGAGGCCCTGCCATGGGGCGCAAGAACTATTGGGGTTCGGGGGCGGTGTGGGCCGGCGAGTTGGCGGAGCGTTGTTTTCCCTCTTTGCCACGTTGCTGTACGGCTTGAACGCCCGCACTAGTAGTTGACCGCCCCGTACTTGACCGCCTGTGCCGAGGCCGGCGGCAAGGCCCCGGCGTCTGCCGAGCGATGGCTGCCCTGGAATCTCAGCGATTCACAACGACAAGCTTTTGCTCAGCCGTTGCCAGGAAACGCTCTGCCTGACGAGGTGCGACGTTGCTTGGACGCTCTGGTGAACCCTCCGCTTGCCAAGCTGCTTCGCCTACCCCAGAGGTTTGCCACCGCCGTCACCCGCCAACCAACGGCCGGCCGCCGAAACGCTCTTCCTCACGGGCACGTCGCCCCCGCTCACCGAGCCGACGCGGCCCACGATTCCACCGGCATCATCGGCCGGCCAGCGGCCGCCGTCTGCCTCTACTCCCGTCGGCCCCGGCTGGCCGCGTGGAGATCAGTCGCCATCGCCGCTCGCCGCGTCGATTTCCGCCTATCACCCGGCCGCCGCCTTCTGCGGCGAGAAGCCGGCGACGCCCCCTGGTCTTTCCGCGCTTCCACTATAGTGGCCGATCCTTCAGCAGCGAAGAGATCCAACAACTCCGCCGTTGATCGCGGCTTCGCCGCATGCCAGCCGAACAGCGATCTCGCAAGAGGTGTGTCGCTTGTTGGATTGGCGTCAACCGAACGGCAGACTGAAACAGATGAGCTGTCGGGTGGCCTTGCTGCGCATGCAGGAGGACGGGCTGTTGTCCTTGCCGCCGCCACGCAACGGCAACTGCAATGGTCGGCACGTAATCTCTCGCACAGCCGCCGCCGAGCCGCAACCGCGGCAGGAATTCTCCTTGTCCGAGTTGGGGCCCTTGCGGCTGGCGATGGTTTCGCCCGAGCAGTCGCCGCTGTGGAATGAGTACCTCGACCGCTACCATTACTTGGGATATGCGCCGCTGGCGGGAGCCCAATTGCGTTACTGGGCCTATGCGGACCAGCGACTCGTGGGCTTATTCAGCTACGGGGCTGCCGCTTGGCGGCTGAATCCCCGAGACTGCTGGATCGGCTGGGACGATGCGCAGCGGCGAGCGAACTTATCGCACGTGGTGGGGCAAGCTCGCTTCTTAATCTTGCCCTGGATTGGCTGCCAGCATCTGGCCTCCAAGTTGCTCTCGCTCTCGGCCGGGCAACTGCCGAGCGATTGGGAGCAATGTTACGGGATTCGGCCGTGGCTGTTGGAGAGTTTTGTGGATGCCAGCCGCTTTCGGGGGACCTGCTACCGAGCGGCCAATTGGATCGACGTGGGCCAAACGCAGGGGCGGGGCAAGAAGGACCGCCACCGTCGCTTTGACCTCTCCCGAAAACAGATCTACCTCTATCCACTCTGCCGCAACTGCCGAGAACGGCTTTGCCGCGAATAATCCTGGCACGTGTCCGGCGAATGTTTGTATTACGACTTCCCGAATTCTTGACCGAACAGCGCGGCAGTTCGCTCCGGCTGGCAGGGCACCGGATCGCGTTGGAACGTGCTGTACTTCTACAACCAAGGCTATTCGCCGGAGATGATTCTCGGGCAGTATCCCAGCCTGTCGCTGGCTCTGATCCACAAAACGATTGCGTTTTACCTGGAGAACCAAGCGGCGGTCGACGCTTACGTCCAGCGGTGTGAAGGCGAAGTGGCGAGGCAACGTGCAGCGGCACCGGCCTCGCCCGACCTGGTCGAACTCCGCCGCCGTGTCGCGCAACTGAGCAAATCAGAAAATCGTTAGAATCGTCATGGCCCTGGCCGGCATGCTGTGACAGAGTTGTTTCGAGAAGCAATTGACGCTGGGTGCGGGGGAGGTTTTCCAGACGCAGCACGCCGCAGTGCGGACGGCCTTCACGCCAAATCATCTCCTCGAAGTTGAGATCGGTTGTAAGAAGGATGCGTTGTTCGCGAACGGCCCAATGGAGGATTCCCTCGTCGGGCATACGCGGGTCCACGTCGGTCACGCGTACCACGTCGTGACCGTCGTCCGCGAGCCAGTCGCCTGCCATCCGGCTCGCGTTGACATGACTGGTTGTTGCATTGGAAACGAACGCGAGATATGCCTTTTTGGCGGCGTCACCGGCCTTCCGTTGGTCGGCCTCGCTCATTCCGAATGCAAAGGTCAATAAGGAGGAATTTCAAGCCGGGGACCGAGCGGCTGGGTTGTTGGCGTCATAGACAACTTTGCCCGCCACCAGGCGGTGGGCATAAGCCAAGACGGCCCGAATGTCGTCGGCCTCGAGCTTCGGATAGTCGGCGAGAATGTTCTGCTCCGGCTCACCCGCGGCAAGCAGTTCAAGGATCATCTCGGCGGAGATACGCAACCCGCGAATCGTCGGCTTGCCGCAGAGTACGTGCTTGTCAAAAGTGATGCGATCGAGCAGTTCTGTCATGGTGCCTTCTCAGGTGGCACGGTGGTCAAGTTCTTGTCGTCTAGCTTACCACTGACAGCCGGTATATGGCAACAAATATGGGGCCAGGGGCGAAGGGCTAAGGGCTGGGGGCAGTAGGTCCCGCTTGCCGAACGGGACCTTGGCAGGAGTCGGGAATCGGAGACCGATGACAGAAAAATGGAAGGGGGAAAAGGGAGAACGCTGTTCGACACGAATGAGTGCTAATTCGAGAGCAGGGGCGGAAGCTCGCGTGCTGATCTCTGAATAACTTCTCACGATCGTCGGATGCTGGGATGACCGTCTCCGGCGCCATGGTGATCATTTCCAGCGTTGTGGAGATCATCATCGGCGCCGGGACGATCCTCGCGGGCGTTCGTGGCAAGCCTTCCACGGCCAAGAGGGCCTCCGTTGACCGAGTGAGGCCGGACAAAGCCACGGGCGAATTCACACGAAGGAGTGTTTACCGATGAACCACGGCCAGCTCCCGCCGCGTAACCGGGTCGTTGTACTCGGCGTCGATCGGAAGGCCAGATGGGCGGGCGGCGGCTGGCTGGCGGTGGTTTGCCGCCCGCCTGCCACCGCGATCCGCGTCCGTCCAACCGTCAATCACGGCGGCGCCGCTCGGTCGAAAGTAATCTCAGGTAAATTGCCAAAGAACAAGGGCAAAATGTGCCCGACCGAGTTTTGCCGAGCGTGATTCGCGCCGTGCGGGGCCAGGACGCCTTCGCCGGTTCGACTTTCGTCATCGCTTGATCTTCCCAGTTGCGACGCCTCATATTCCGTTTGCGCCGCGGAATCCGCACACGGCCAGCAGCACCGCGTAGTTGCAGGCGTGCAGCGCGTCGTCCTGCTGGGTGGGACCGTGGGTGTATTGGATCGAGCGGTTGATGTCATCGTACTCGGCGATCTCGCTGGCGAACTCGTCGAGAAAGCTGCCGCAGTCGGTGACCCGAGGGAATAGCAACGACTGTTTCTTGATCCGCGAAAACATCGCGCCGATGGTCGCCGAGCGGTTGACCGTCCATTTCCAGAGGCGCCCGTCCTGGAAAGGTTGCTGATCGGCCACGGAGTAAAGGATGGCATACATCGCGGAGGGCGTCTGAGGTTGTTCCAGAAACAAGCGGTTGAGCACGTGGCCGTTGCCGCCGCCGTCGGCCGCGATCCACGAGACCTGAAATCTCCCGCAGCACTTCGCGACACTCTTGACGACCTCCAGGGGATCTTCGCTGGCGGCGAACCGTTCGAAGCGCACGACGTGAAACTTGTAGTCGCGCTCCATGTAACCAATCACCACCACGGTCCGCGAGACGCCACCGCCGCCCCAGTCGATCCCCGCGACCAGCGAGCCGCGGGCATGGGAGGGAACATCCTTGAGCGAGCGGGCCATGGGGTCTTGCCGGCAGCAGGCATCCAGTTCCTCGCGGGTGACGACGTGTTCGCCGAGCGAGGTCGGCAAACCGAGGACTTCATTCTTGAACCGTGCGACGTCGTAGCTCCGCTGACGTTCCAGGATTTCGTCGTGGTTGGTCCAAGGGACCATGAGATGATTGATCCAGTAGCCCGCGCCCCAGGTGGCAGTCGGATTGCGGGGCACCCAGGTTCCCAGGCGGGGGTCGATCGGCGTCTGACAGGCGGCGCAAATCAGACCGCTCGGCCCCAGCGCCCGCTCGTCGAGGATGACGGCGTGCTGACACGACGGGCAGCGGACTTGCCATTCGTTGGCGGTGGATTGGCGGAAGGCGGCCTCGAGATGATTGTCGATCAGTTTCGGCGTGCCCGTGAGGATCTCGCGTCGGATTTGCGAATGGCTCAAGCACTCTTCGAGCACCGGAAGGTCGCCGGGCGCGACGTCCTGGAACTCGTCAATGAGCAGGTAATCGGCATCCAGGCCCCGAGCGGCATCCGCGGAGTGATAGGCGGCGCGGAGATTCACCTCGTTGCCGTTGCGGAACCTCATGTTCATCACCGGAAGCTTCCGGCTGTTCGAGCCGATCAGCCCGCGGCGGAGCACGGGGCTGTTTTGGAGCGCCGGCAGCAAGCGGGAATTGCTGAAATGTCGGGCCTGCTCGACCCTCGGGAAGACAGCGACGACGCGAATCCCCGAACGGGTCGCGGCGGCGTGTAAGATCGTGTTGACGATGAACTGGGTTTTTTCGACCTGCCTGCTGCAGCGGAGGACGATCCGCCGAGCGCGGCAACGGTAGATTTCCTCCAAATACGGTCGACCGTCAAACGTGATCGGCCGACCCTTGAGGTAGATGAACTCCCGTGCGAACTCCAGCGGGTTCATCGCCGTCCTCCCGGGCTTACTCGTCCCCGATGTCGGGGCCGCTTTCCGGCTGCAGCCCTTCCAGGACCCACGCAACCTGTTCATCCGTCAGCAGCCCTTCGACCATCTTCAGCAGTTGCGGGTCCTTGCGGCAGAGTTCGGCCAAGTTCTGCTGGTCTTCCCCTGGTCCGCCGGCGTGCTGGTCCCGATAGTGTCCGTCGAGGATCATCTTCAGGCCTTTTAGGATTACGTTCGCCTGCGAGGACTTTGTGTAACCCATGACCACCAGGCCGATGAGTTGCAAAACCTGATCGTAGATCTCTTCGCGCGAGGGGATCTTCCTCCGACGTCTCGAGCGACCACCACGGGGCTCGCCGTGCGGGCTGTGGTCGTCCGGATCGTGCGGGGCCGGCAGCGCGAGATAGTCTTTTCCAGAACTCATAGTCAAGACCTCCTTCGATCGATCCCAAGCAAAACAACTACGAGTTTTCCTCATGCCGGCTGGCCCAAAAAGCCATGCCGGAAAAGTCAGCGCGATGTACACCTCCTGCAGGCGGTCTGCCGATGGACCGCGGTGGCCGAGGTCCGAACCGCTGTTGAAATCATGGCCTACGACCTCCTCCCCCAGCGCGGATCTTTCAGTTCGTTCTGCAAAATCGGGTTTTCCGGGGCGCTTGAGGCAGCCAAGGAAAACTCGCCGATCGGCGTCTGGAAGACGGTGTCCAGACCGGCCAGCAACTGCCGGGCATCTGGCCCCGTGGCGGCGTCGCGGATCTTCCTGAGCACCCTGCGGGCGGTCTTCGGTCGGTGCAAGCCGGTCGCCTTGGCAAAGTCCGCCGCGGAGATTTCGGGATTCTTCACGAACACAGCGATCGCGCGAAACCACACCAAGAGCGGCACACGCGATCCATGCATCAGCGTCCCGTGGCGGATCCCAACCTGATGCCGGCAACCGGCACACTGCCGACGTTGCCGGGTGGCCAGCCGAACTGCCTCCGGATGGTGGCACCGGGGACAACGGAACGGTTGCCCGCGGGACCACTCGACCAGGTAGGCGACGCAGTCGTCCTCGCTGGCGAAAGGTGTCGCACGACCCCTGGCGCCCACTTCCTGCCGAACGGGGTTTCGCCGATGAAGGTCTTCAGTTAGCTTCTGTAACGCGGAATGCAGTCCTTTTTCGTGTGCGCGACGATATCGCGTGATCCGGTCAACGCACTCTGCGTTCGCCGCGGCCGCCAGAGCAATCTCCTCGTCGGCAAGGACACCGCCGCCAAGGTCAACGCTGCCGATGGTCGTTGCCTGGGCGGCCGAAAAGCGGAGCGCGGCCTGCTCGGCCTGCTCGATTCGTTCGAGCGCGGCGGCGTGGCGGGCGATCTCCTGCACGAGGATGTGTTGGGTGGGAGTTGTCGGGCGCCACTCCGCGGTGAGCTCACGGACGTATCCATCGAGCACATGGCGGCCCAGTACTTCCGGCAACCGCGTGGTGGCGGAAAGACCGTGAGTTACGGCGTTTTGACTGGCACGACGCTTGCCGTCCGGCGTACGCGGGCCGCCGCGACGCTGCGTCGGTGTCCCTACCCCCGGCGGCCGCATCGATGCGTCCGGTAAGACCGGCACGGCGGTTACGTTGGGGGCGTTTGACGGGAATATCATTTGGATTCCTCCTTTTGTGCGACCTGCGTTACGCAAGCGGCCCGGCCACCTGGAAACTCGCCAGGCTGCCAACCGCGTTTAACGGCGAATATCCGGACAGTGGAAAAATCCAAGGGAGTCGAATTTCGACGTTCCCGGAAATCCTTGGGGAGATTTTCCAGGCCGACGGCGGGGGCGTTGCCGCGGCGGCGGACGGGGAGGCGTTGCCGGAAGAGACCACTGCCGCACCCGGCGGTGGTCAACGGCTTCGAAAAGTTCCTGTCAGCGGACATCTGTTTGTTGGGGGGCGATATGTTTCGCTGGGAAGTGCGGAGCGCGGAGGTCCACCTCTCGGGTCCGGAGATCTCCTCTCCGAGTGGATACACCGCATCCATGGCTGCGGATCCTGGCGGGCAAGGCCGCTGACTCCCGTGGCCCGCCTGAAAAGGCGCAGTCGCAACAAGATCGATCTTACTTCGTGCGCGCACTCTGCCAAACACGAAAACGTGAGAATTTTTTCCGGCCGTCCGTCGGCAGCAAGTCGTGTAGTGGCAACCACTTAGGAAGCTGGCGGGCTGGTTCGGCGAAATCGAGCCAAAACCAGGGAACGTGGGAAGCTGTCGGAGGTGGTCGCGACCGTTGGGAATATGTTCGCAAGATCATCGCGGGCGAGAAACGGGACGTTGACAACGGGTTCTTGCCGAACAGGATCGATGGTCTGGTCGGCCACCAACCTCGGCCTGTGGAGGCAGTCTGAGTAATCCAGACCGATCACCTCATTCGCAGTGCAGACATCCACAGGCACAGAAACAGCCGTTCAGTCCGGGCGACAAACGGCCAGGACCCAGGGAGAGGATCTCGGCTTTTCTCCAAAGCCAGCCGCACGAGCTTAATTTCTGCTGCCTGGGCGGGCATTTTTCTTGTGGTGACGGTCTAGCTCACCGCTGCGCGAGCCCCACCGGTGATTTGCCACCAGTTCGCGGCAGGGCTCCTTACGGCTGATCTTGATATCGATTTCCGCCCGCAGGAGGGCCGTGAAAGGAGATTGGCGATGCGGTTGCCGCGCCGGCGGTCGTCCACGACGGCCGTTCTGATCAGGATCATCTCTGCCTCGGTTCGTACCCGGATGCCTGGACGGCCTGGCTCGATCAGGTTCGCGGGTCCAGCACGAGGGAACTGTGGTGTTCGAGCGGTCAGCCGGAAGGGTTTTTTCATGCCTTCGCATTTCCCAGGAATGGACCCGTATCTTGAGGACCCTGGACGATGGCCGGACGTCCATCATGGCGTGATCTCTCAGATGCAGGCCGAGATCAACCGGACGTTGCGGCCCAAGTATTCTCTTCGCGTCCAGAATCGCGTGTACATCTCGGACGAAAATGATCCAGGGCGTCAAGTGAACATTCCGGAACCCCCTGTTGCTCATACCAGGCAAGGCGGCTCGCCTTCGGATCATGGCATCACGCCGGCGCCTGCCGTAGCGGCGGTCGCGGAACCCGTGGACCTGACCACCCTGATCGAAGACGAGATCCACGAGGCCCGATTGGAGGTCATTGATCATGAGCATCGCCTGGTCGTCACCGTGATCGAAATCCTCAGCCCGACCAACAAGGTGTCCGGATCACGGGGCCGGGAGAGCTATCTCCAACAGCGCACCGAGGTGATGAAATCGCCAAGTCATTTCGTCGAGCTCGATCTCTTGCGTGACGGGGTGTCGCTGACTGCTCGCGAGCTGCTTCCGCCAGCGGACTATTACCTTCACGTCTCGCGAAGCGACCGGCGGCCGAAATCGCGCGTTTGGCCGATCTTGCTGCCGCAGCGCCTGCCCGCTGTTCCCATTGCTTTGCGACCCGAAGACGGTGAGGCCCCCTGAATCTCCAGGGGGTGTTTTCCGCCGCCTACGACCGAGCCGCCTGCGATCTTGATGTCGATTACCATCAGGATCCGGTTCCCCCGTTGTCTGATGAATCTCGCGAGTGGATGGATCGGCTGCTACGCGACAAACGTGCCACGTGAGAGATCCAGATTCGCTCGTGCGGGACGGGCGAAAACCGGCAGATCCGAGAGTCACCGGCCGTGGGCAAGACGATCGCGAGGATCTGAAGAAAAAGGCAAGAGGGCGGGGGCAAGCGAGGGTGGCGCCGTGCGGAGCGCCGCAGTTCGGCTTCCATGAAGTGTGTCGGCCGCTACGTCAAACCGGCAGGCATCGGGACATCGCTGTCGCGTCCCCGTAACCCGGGCGCTGGGTTGCCGGATGTGCGAAGTTGGATCGGGGTAACGACCAGACGGTCATCCGAGCGACAATTCATCCGCTCGCATCGTCCCAACGAGGAGTGACGATTTGCGCTGATGCGTCCGGCCACCCCATGCGGCTTCGCCTGGGGCACAGGACGCTCGATGCCCTGTCGGCATTCCTTGCCACCTTGTCGGGAACGCGACCGAGATCGAACGCCGCGAACCTTGCGCGTTTCAAGGCCGCTGATTGGTTATTCTTCCCGGTTGGGCAGGGTCTGGATGGTGTGTGTCGCGAACCGCCACCGACCTTCGTGTCCCTGGGAACGCGACTCTCTTGACTCTCTTGACAGTATTTTCCACGTTGAGGATTACCACAAGTATGGACCACGATCAACGCTTCAAGACCCTGATCCGGGAGTTCTTCGACGACTTCCTGCTTCTGTTCTTCGCCGACTGGGCGGCACATTTGGATCTGTCCGGTGTCGAGTGGCTTGACAAGGAGCTCTATCCCGATCCGCCGGAGGGCTCCCGGCACGTGCTGGACCTGGTCGCGAGGGTTCCGATTGCCGCGACCACGGACCCCGCGGTGACCGCCTCCCTGCTGCTGGTGCACATCGAAATCGAGTCGCCGGACCGCACCAGCCGGCTCACGCCCCGCTTGCCGTACTATTACCATTTTCTCCGCGACAAGCACGAGTTGCCGGTGCTGCCGATCGTGCTCTACTTGAAGGTGGGGCTGGACGGCATCGGCGTGCAGCGTCACGTGGAGGAACTTTGGGGCCTGGAGATCAACCGCTTTCAGTACCTGTATGTGGGCCTGCCGGGGCTGGACGGTATAGAATACCTGCAGGGAGACAACTGGTTGGGAGTGGCTCTCTCGGTACTTATGAAGATTCCGGCCGATCGGGCGGCATGGCTGGGGGCGGAGGCCTTGCGCCGGCTGGCGGAGTCACCGTTGAGCGAGCAAGAGCGTTTCTTGCTCGGCGAGTGTGTGCAAGCCTATCTGCCGCTGGATGAGGAGCAACAGCGGCAGTTCGAGAACCTGCTGCAATCGAAATCCTATGCTGGGGTACGTGCCATGAATCAGACGATCTATGAAAAGGGAATGGAAGAGGGAATCGAAAAAGGAATCCAGGAGGGAATCGAAAAGGGGATTGAGAAGGGGCGGCACGAAGGGCAGATGGAGCTGATCTGTTCGCTGATCGAAGACCGGTTTGGCCCGATACCGGAACCGATCCGGGTCGCATTGGAAGGACTGTCGGAGGACGAGTTGCGACACTTGGCCCTGAAGATCAACAAAGCCGCCTCGCTCACGGATCTCGGCTTGCCGACATCGCCCGGGGAAGGATGAACCGTCTTGGAGCTCGTTGTCTCCGTCGCCACAGATTCTTTTCGTGCCGGCATGCCGGCCTGATGGGGATGGGCGGTGAGCGAAAGTGGACGGAATTCGGGTGATGACAACATCGCGGGGGTCCCACCGCCAGCGCAATTGGGCAAGAGGGGGATTCTGTCTGCGCGATGCCGTCTTGGGGAAGCTTTCCGTCGCCGCCCATGACGGGGTATTCGGCGAAGCGAACTGAGATCTTGGCGTGATCCGTCGAACGGTCGGGCAACGGCGGGAAGGGTTCCTCTGATATTCCACACTGAAGTCGTCGTTGACGGGATCAGCGACGCAACAAGCCGGTTGGGACGAAGCGTCTCTGCGACTTTGTCAACTCGGGATGCCTCTGGAGATAGCCGGCCTGTGCCCTTGACCTAGTCGTCTTCGTGTTGCTCGGACCGCGGACGTTGATTGGGGTAACGACCAGACGGTCATCCGAGCGACAATTCATCTGCTCGCATCGTCCCACGAGGAGTGACGATTTGCGCTGATGCGTCCGGCCGCCCCATGCGGCTTCGCCCGGGGCACAGGACGCTCGATGCCCTGTCGGCATTCCTTGCCACCTTGTCGGCAACGCGACCGAGATCGAACGCCGCGAACCTTGCGCGTTTCAAGGCCGCTGATTGGTTATTCTTCCCGGTTGGGCAGGGTCTGGATGGTGTGTGTCGCGAACCGCCACCGACCTTCGTGTCCCTGGGAACGCGACTCTCTTGACTCTCTTGACAGTATTTTCCACGTTGAGGATTACCACAAGTATGGACCACGATCAACGCTTCAAGACCCTGATCCGGGAGTTCTTCGACGACTTCCTGCTTCTGTTCTTCGCCGACTGGGCGGCACATTTGGATCTGTCCGGTGTCGAGTGGCTTGACAAGGAGCTCTATCCCGATCCGCCGGAGGGCTCCCGGCACGTGCTGGACCTGGTCGCGAGGGTTCCGATTGCCGCGACCACGGACCCCGCGGTGACCGCCTCCCTGCTGCTGGTGCACATCGAAATCGAGTCGCCGGACCGCACCAGCCGGCTCACGCCCCGCTTGCCGTACTATTACCATTTTCTCCGCGACAAGCACGAGTTGCCGGTGCTGCCGATCGTGCTCTACTTGAAGGTGGGGCTGGACGGCATCGGCGTGCAGCGTCACGTGGAGGAACTTTGGGGCCTGGAGATCAACCGCTTTCAGTACCTGTATGTGGGCCTGCCGGGGCTGGACGGTATAGAATACCTGCAGGGAGACAACTGGTTGGGAGTGGCTCTCTCGGTACTTATGAAGATTCCGGCCGATCGGGCGGCATGGCTGGGGGCGGAGGCCTTGCGCCGGCTGGCGGAGTCACCGTTGAGCGAGCAAGAGCGTTTCTTGCTCGGCGAGTGTGTGCAAGCCTATCTGCCGCTGGATGAGGAGCAACAGCGGCAGTTCGAGAACCTGCTGCAATCGAAAACCTATGCTGGGGTACGTGCCATGAATCAGACGATCTATGAAAAGGGAATGGAAGAGGGAATCGAAAAGGGAATGGAGAAGGGGATGGAGAAGGGCATTGAGAAAGGGCGGCACGAAGGACAGATGGAGCTGATCTGTTCGCTGATCGAAGACCGGTTTGGCCCGGTATCGGAACCGATCCGGGTCGCGTTGGAAGGGCTGTCGGAAGACGAGTTGCGACACTTGGCCCTGAAGATCAACAAAGCCGCCTCGCTCACGGATCTCGGCTTGCCGACATCGCCCGGGGAAGGATGAACCGTCCTGGATCTCGCCTCCCTGTCGCGACAGATTCCATTCGTGCCGGCACGTCGGCCTGACGTGGATGTGTCATGGGGAGTGTGAGAAACGGGCCCCACTCCCACTGATCTCACTGGCTTCCGTTGCCAGCGGAGTCGCGCGAGGCGCGATGCCGTCTTGGGAAGTTTTTCGGTAAAGCTTTCCCTCACCGCTCCCGGCGGAGTCTGTGGCGACGCGCACGCGGAATCTCTTGCGTGATCCATCAAACGGTTGGATCTCGTTGACCCTGTTCCGGTCGACCCTGCGGGAGAGATGCGACGAAACCGTCATGTGTGGTTCTTCCGGCTCTCGTGAGACAGTTGCACGAGGGCTTAACAACTGGCCCGTTGTCGGGCATTTTCCATAGGAAGGACCGTTTATCGGATGGGCCTTCCGGATATTCTTGCACGACACGATCCCTGGTGATGTTCTTGTGCAACGGGCCGCCGCCATGGGTTGGCCGAGTTCCGCTTGCGCGCCAAGCGCGCTGGTGTCGCGCGTTTTCCGGGAAAGAACGAAAATTTCTTGACTCCGTGACTCTGCGTTGCCCCATTGTTGCTGCCGAGAAGCGGCGCCATCGACTCGACGGAGTCCGTGTTCTCCCGAGTCTCGCCAGGGACACCGGCGTCGGCCCCATCCTTGTCATTGGGGTGAGGTGGTTTGGACCAGCAGTCCTTGGAGGAAAAGCCCCACGACCGGCGACATTCTCTTCAAGTAATCGATGGCGATGGCTGCTGGCGCCGAACTCCCCCCGGGGAAGACGAACGAAGAGGACGCCCCTGCACTCGCCACGGGCTCCATCACCGAGAAGATCGCTCTGTTCGACGATCCGTTCCGCCGTGGCGCGAGAATGCTCGTGTCCGGGTATTCTGCACGCCGTCATTCTTACGGCCCAAAGAACCTGGAGGACTTCCTGTTGATCACCCTCAGCCGTCGCCTGGCGTACGACCTCCATCGAGTCGTGCGCCGGGCCTTGAACGTTTCGCTGCGAGAGGCGGAACCTCCGCTGGAACTTCTCGCGTGCGACGATGGACTACGTATCCGCGCCAGGGGCCATCAAGCGGCCGTCGAATACCATCTTCACGGTCCGCTGCCGGCAGAACGGCTCTTGGTGCCGATGAGACTGCTGGCCGACTGCGAAGGGAAGGTCGATGACCCCGTCCAGATCGACGCGCTTACCGATGGACGGGTCGTGGCCGGCTGGCGCTACGGCGAACTGCCGCAATTGGTACAAGTTGAACCGCCGAACGAGCCGCAGGCGTGCTTTCCAGCACAAACGGGCGCATCGTGGCGGTTTACCGAGAACCCACCGGGGGTGCTGCGGGCATTGGCGCACGCATGTCAGACGACCTCGAATTGCCTCTCATCCCGCTATGCACTGGGTTCGGTCCAACTCCGGGGCGATGAGGGGGCGATCGTCGCCACCGACGGCCGGCAGATGCTCATCCAACGTGGGTTCGCATTTCCCTGGCAAGAATCTCTCCTGATGCCGGCCAACGAGGTCTTTGCCTCCACGGAGCTCGGGCACGACGAAGCGGTGCGAGTTGGCCGCTCGGCCGAGTGGATCTCATTTGAGGCGAACGGCTACCGCATCTTTTTGCGAATCGACACGACCGGACAGTTCCCAGAGGTCGATGCCTGCTTCCGAAACGGCAAGGAGGTCATTGCCACGCTCAACGTTGCTCCGCAGGACGCGGAACGGCTCCTCCGATCGCTGCCCCAGTTGCCGCAAGGTGCCGAGAGGGACTTTCCGGTGACCGTCGAGCTTAACGGCAAGGTCCTCTTGAGGGCCAAGCAGGAAGGTCGACGCCAGCCGATCGAAATCGTCCTGTCCAGCTCCCGGTCGACGGGCGAGGCGGTTTCGTTCAGCACGAATCGCCGCTATCTGGCCCGGGCGGTCGCTTTGGGATTCCGCGAGTTCTCCCTGTTCGGCGCCAACGCCCCGGTGCTCTGCCAGGACGAACACCGCCACTACGTCTGGTCGGTCCTCGACCCGTGCCGCGTCGTTCCGCCAGGACATGCAAAGCGCCTGGTATCGCCAAGCGGCGAACCGCCGGACAACAAGCAGAAGCCGGCTGCCGTCACAGGCTCTCTCGCGGAACGCGCCGCCGCCTTGGGCGATTCGCCCCAGTCGTTTCTCGGCGCAACCGGGGCAGCACCCCGAAGCAAGCCCTCCGGCAGTTCGGCAACCATTCGCGAGAAGGACGTGCTCGGGAGGATGAGAATTCTCGAATCGGTCCTCCGCGACTGCGTCCGGCAGTGCCAGCAACTCCAGCAGGCGATCGTTGATCCCTGATTCCAGCAGCGCTCAGCCCAAGCGGGCTGCGGGACTTCAGCACGGCTGGTGAGCTGCTCGACTGCCGGACTGCCAAAGGGATTGTCCACACGGAGCCTACCTGTTGCTTCCCCTTTCACGTTTTCACAAGGAGATGGATCATGCCAGTGACGATTTCCGTCGGCTTGTCCAAGAAGATCGGGCTGCCGGCCTACAGTTCCGTGGGTGCCTCCTGCCAGATCGAATTCGAAGCGGAGTCGCCCGTACTGGCCCGTGACCTCAAGGGATTTCATCAGCAGGTCCACACGGCCTATGTCGCTTGCTGCCAGGCCGTCCACAATGAGCTGGCCCGGCAGCAGGGCCAACTCGCCGGCGCATCCGGAAACGGCGACGTGCCCATCGACCCCGATCCCGAGGCGGCGCCGCGGCTGGGGGGCGAGAACGGCGGGAGTACCGCGGTGAACGGTGCTGCGGAGCGTCCGCCGAGGGCCACGAAGAAACAGATGGACTATCTCCACCAGTTGGCCGAGCGCAATCGCCGACTGGGCGTCCGGCGTCTGGAGCGACTTGCTCAGAAGCGATTCGGCAAGCCGCTGGCCGACCTCAGCGCGGCGGACGCCTCGACGTTGATCGATGCGCTGAAGGCGGTCGAGGCCAGCAACGTCGAACTGCCCCACTTGCTGGACGACGGCAATGGCCAGCAAGCCGTCGCGTCTGGATAAGATGCTCCGCCATAGCGATCAGGAGATCCGAGAGAATCGCTTCGCGATGACGGCTGCCGATATCCGATTGACCGCGGTCTGGTGCATGCGATGAAAGGGCCTCTACCAAGGCAATCCTCCATGGCCAGAACAGCCATACCGCGGTAGGCTTGGCCGGCCGCGATGCCTGCCCCTGCGTTCGCCGAGCACTCCGCTCACCTCGTCCCTCGCGATGTTGCGGGGTGGCGTGTGTTCCCCACACGACCGCCCCGCCCGGGGGCGGTCTTTAGCAATTGGAGACCGTTGAAATGATCGCCACGATCCAACCTCGGCCGCTACGCAAAGGCCGTCGAAAACCGCTTACGCCCGATCCCTCTGCCAACACGTTCGAGGCCATGCTCCCGCAGATCTTTCTCTACGCCGCGGCGGCCTTCCAACGCCTCAAGCGGGAAGCCCGCGAGGAGGCGGTACAGGAGGCGATCGGTCACGCCTTGCTCGCCTACCACCGGCTCGTCGAGATGGGAAAGACCGACCTCGCCTATCCGGGCGCCCTGGCCCGCCACGGCGTCCTGCGCGTGAAGGACGGCCGCGTGATGGGTGGCCATCGCAACGTGCAAGACGTGCTCAGCCCGTACGGCCGGCAGAGGAACAACACGCTTGTCGAGCGGCTGGACCGTTTCGATGAGGATCGCGGCCGTTGGCGGCAGATTGCTGTCGAAGACCGCCGTGCGGGTCCCGCGGAGGTGGCCTGCCTGCGGATCGACTTCTCCGACTGGCTCGACTTGCAGCCGAAGCGGGATCGGCAGGTCGCCGCGGCATTGGCCGTCGGCCACACCCCTGGTGAAGTGGCCCGCTGTTTCTCCCTGTCGCACGGGAGGATCAGCCAGTTGCGGCGGACGCTGCGCGAATCGTGGAACAGGTTCCAGGGCGAGGAGTCTGCCACGGCCATCGCGTGAATCGGTTCCTTCTGAAGCCCCACATAGCCGCCCGCCTTGCGGTACGGCCGGGGCTTTTTTTAGCCATTGGCATGCTGGGATCCCGACCTTCGTCGATTTTGGCGGGTACAATGTCTGTGCGATCCTCCAATCCGATCTGTAGCTGCTGGAAAGCAGATGGAGAAGCAACCGGGGGCAGAAGTCAGGGCTCGGTGTTGGCGCCGACGATCTTGTGTACGCTTTCGTGTCGAACCAGATGGGGGCGCCACCGGGGGCGATGAATACCGCTACGCCGTCACGATTCATCGTTCATCGGGCATCAAGCCGTCTGCCCTCGTCCGTTGCAGGCGTGGGCACGGTGACGGCGTGATCGGAGACGCAGGGCGAGGCAGCGGAGGTCGCCCCTGCACTTCGTCAAAAAAACCGGCAGCGAATGGTGTCGCTGTACGCTGGACAATCGCCAATGTGTAAGCAATGTTTGCCGGGGAGATGACCGCTAGAAGACGGAATTACTGAGTTTTCGGGGGGTATTTCATGCCTGTGAGCTTGAATTCCGCTTCGTACCTTTGCGACCTGCCTCCCAGTATGGTGTCGTTCGTTCGCCGGCAAGTTCGTGACTTGCGCTTGTACGGCGTGAAAGAACGACGTAGCGAATCACGGGAGCTTCTTGTCGTACCGGTGGTCGTGCAGCCGGTTGATGCGGAATTCGGGGCAATCGGCGGGCGTTTTACGGTCCTCAGCCGGGATCTCTCGCCCAGTGGCATCGGTCTGGTGCACACTTGCCCTATCGACCATAGGCTGTTGGCTTTGGAGATGGAGGTTGCCGACGAGTTGGTGTTTTTGGTCGTCGAAGTCGTGTGGTGCCGACCGCTCGGCCCGTTCGAGTACATCGGTACTCGGCTGGTCGCAAAGCTCGACAGACTTCCAGAGATGGAGCATTGCGACACGTTGTGATCTGAGGAACCCGCCTCGGCCGCTTCCCTTCGGGCTCTCAGAAACTGCTCGATTGCGGCGACCCAGCGGCGATCGAGGAAGTCCAGCCGCCCCCCAGATAGGCCGCCGAGGCGGCCGGAAGGCAGACACATCGGCCGGATTGGACTTCAACGGCCTCTTGAGATTCTCGGCTGCGGCGAGATCGTCGCCGGTGGGCAACTGGCATTTTGCCAGCAGCGAAAGCCGTTCCCGGATCTTCCGGATGCGTCTTGAGGAGTTGGTCCTCGAGCATCCGGCGGGCGTCGGAGAATTTACCGATTCGGATTGCCACCTCGGCATGCTTTCGTATCACTTCACCACACTGCAGTCCCCCGTGGCTCTACTACGCGATGCCGGCACGGCTACGGCCCGCTCATTCGGTTGACACGGGGCCGGAGGGAAGTTGAAGCGGAGGAAACCGACCAGGCTGCCGGCGAAGACGAGTGCCACCATGGCCACCGCAGCATTACCGGTGACCAGCACCATTGCGCCGAGGGTGATGCTCAGGATGATCCTAAGCGTGGTCGCGAGCCCGTCGATGCCGTCGAGGAGCGTCACGGCGTTGATGGCGCAGACGAGCCAGAAGAGCATAACGGGTAGGGCCATCCAGCCGAGTTCGATTTCCCAGCCGAACAGGCCAAGCCGCCGAATCACCAGCCCGCCGGCGGCGACCAAGGCGCCGGCAGCGAGAATCTGTCCGAGAAGCTTATGTCGCCCTCGGATGCCGCGATAGTCGTCGAGCACATGCCGTCAACAAGACAATCGCCGGGACGCACAATTGCGCGACACCACGGCGCGAGCGGCGGGCGCCGACCGACGGCCAAGCGCAATTAGCAGGGCAAGAGCGGCGAACGCGCCGATCGCCAGCAGTCCGCTCTCTGCGGCTTCCACGGGCCCCTGCGAAGAGAGAAGCACTCGGCCCAGCGGCAAAGGCGAGGGCTTGCCGCTCGTTCCCCTGCATGGCTCGCAGCCGCCGCGATGCACGCCGCCGTCACGTATAAGCCGAGGATTGACGCCGGAATCCAGCGAAGACCGATCCGCCCAGCCGTCTCAAGACCTGGCGAGGGCTGCGGTGGACAGCCTGTACCGCGTCCTGCTCCGCCGTGTCCCATGGAAATCGCTATCAACCACCAACGCCCAGAGAACCGCCAGTGTCCGGTTCGTCGAGGCCCCTTTCTTGCCCTCTGCCCCCTTTTTCTTGTCCTCGCAGTGTTGACGAGGAGTTTTGGATCGAGCTGGAGTGGTTCACGGCAAAAGGTCGCGAAGGGGAATTCGTGTTAGGTGTCAGGTGTCAGGTGTCAGGTGTCAGGTGTCAGGTGTCAGGTGTCAGGTGTCAGGTGTCAGGTGTCAGGTGTCAGGTGTCAGGTGTCAGGTGTCAGGTGTCAGGTGTCAGGCGGGCTTGGTGCTTGGTTGCCACCTGCGTGGCACGATCGGCGGGATGGTGATCTTCGTCAGCCAGAGGGGTTGGCCGCTGGCAACTACTCGAGCATCTTATCGTAGAGGAACTCCGGGGCGAAATCCGCACCATTCTCCCAGGAGATGGTGCGAAGAACCTCCGACACTGTGAATTGCTTGAAAGCACTAGGGTCCTTGAGAGGCTCAAAGACGGGTCCCCAAAGGTCGTCTCGCAGATCGACGACGCCTGTCTCGCCGGTGTTGAAGGAAACGCGGATCTTGAAATCCTCCAAGGACTCTGCACGCGTCAACTGTAACATGGTTACTCCAGTGGTGGAGTCCGATTCAGCGGTTGATGCTGCTCCACCAGTTCCCAGTCCTCCAAGAGCTCTTCGCGAAAAAGTTCATGCCACTCTGTCCATCGCGTGTTCGTCCAGATAGGGTCAGGGGGGCAGTGTTTTCACCACTGGAGTTCTGTGCGAAAGGCCTCTAAGTCCGGACACGAGACAGCCTTTCGGACGAGTTCCCTGAGGCGGTCGTCATCGACCACCGATTGGATGCGTTCGGCAAGATCAGGAGTAATCTCGCCGAATCACGTTTCCAGGATCTGAAGGATGTCGCGCTGAGTTGCCTGACATGCCGCGACACGAGTTCTCTCGGTGAGAAGATCCTGGATTACAGGTGATTCGAGCATGGCCGGGGGAGTCGTCAGTTGCTAGTTGTCAGTTGTTAGCTCTTTACGAAAGGCCTCCAAATCGCGACAGGACGCGGCCTTCGCGACGAGATCGCTCAGGCGGTCCTCGTCGGCTATCGAGCGGATCTGCGTAGCAAGGTCTTCCGGGGACTGGCCAAAGCGAGCTTTCAGAACCGTCAAGATATCTCCCTGGGCGGTCGTACGGGTGTTCGCACTGAGAAGTTCCTGAATGACGGGTGATTCGAGCACGGCTTGGAAAGTTGCTAGTTGTCAGGTGCTAGTGCTTTGCGAAACGCCTCCAAGTCTGCGCAGGAGGCAGCCTTTCGGACGAGTTCTCGAAGGCGGTCCTCTTCGACCACTGAGCGGATCTCCATCGCGAAGTCCTCCGGGACGTGGCCAAAGCGTTCTTCGAGAAACGTCACGATATCCTCTTGGGCGGTCGTTCGCGCCTGTGCAGTAAGAAGATCCTGAATTACGGGTGATTCCAGCATGGCTTGCCTACCTCCTAAAAGACTGAGCAATACGGTCAGTAGCCCGGCGTCTTTATTATACCGCAGACCCGTGAGCACTTGGGTTACCGCCAGGAAGTTGGCCGTCTCCCCCGGCGGGGCGTTTGCGTCGATGGCCTCGCGACAGCGTTGGATGATTGCCTCGGGCGGGTCGGCAAAATCGGTAAGGGGAACCCAAGGGATCAGGCCGACGTCGCCGGTCCGGAGAAGGGCCTCGGCCGGGATGGTCCACAACTCCACGACGCGCCAACTCAGACGGCATGATGATAGCCCGCGGGGGCTGCGGAGGTTTCGTCCGCTGGGGACGCGGAATTTGCCTTTGGGACGGAGCACCAGCGTGACGGTTTCCGGCAACTGGCCGCGGTCGAGATACACGAGCATCACGTCGCGGGTCAACTGGTTCTCGACGCGGCGGTCGGGGTAAGTGGCCACTTCGAGCAGGAAGAGATCGTCTTCGGACTCCCCTTGGAGGCGGACTTCCAGCAGTCCGTCCGGCAACTGACGCGGCTGGACAACCTCGGCTTACGCGGGCCGCCAAGCCTGGATGTTCTCGACCTTGGCCAATCGCAGCATGGAGTCGCCGTGGTGCTGGATGAGCCACTTGCTGGTCCTGTCAAACGGCTGATGTTCCTCTTCGAACATGACTAGCAGGGATAAGGATTAGGGATTAGGGGATTCATGGATTGATGGATTGATGGATTCGCCTTGCCGTATGGCTCTCGACTGTCGACTCTTTGCAGCACCTGACACCGAAAATGTCATCGAGCCGCCGTCCCTCGCTTTCGGAGAGATGGTATAGCGACTCATTCGCTTTTCTCCTCGGCAGCGAGTTCTGCGTCAGCCTCCGTCTCGATCTGTTCCAGAAGAGCTTTCAATGCCTCATCGCTTTCGAGTTCGATCCCCTCGCCTCGGTCGAGTTGATCGCGGCCAATTTGGATCTCTTGCCGAAGCTCTCGGCGCCGCTGGTTGCGTTCGGCGAGCAATTGCACTGCCTCGAGCAGTAGTTCGTCGGCGGAGGCATATTCCCCCGCAGCCAGTTCGGATTCAATGAGATGGTGGAGTTGGGAAGAGAAGGTGTTGGCCATATCTTGTAGAACCTTGCACGGCCGTAAACAGTAGCACTTATGCCCCCCGTGCACCATTCTTTCTACTGACCGAAACGCAGCCTGTCAAATCGATCGGTTCGGAGAGATTGAAGGCGAGCGAACTGGGAAACTGGGTTTCCCCATTCTCCTCTGTCTGTTCCTGACCCTAACACGTGCAGAGGATCGTGGGCCAACGGAGGATGCTCGTGCGGCAGATGTGCTTCCTGCTTGCGTAGGACAGAGGACTGGAATTCGACTGGGACTTTTGTTGTCGGCGATTGTCGCGGTGCCGATCAATAGGCTTCAAGTTCTGCCTCAACGTCGCCCAGTTCCTCAACGTCGCCCAGTTGCCGATAGGTCTGCGCCCACCAGAATGCAATGTCCCTCGCCTGAAGAACCCGCCTCGGCCGCTTCCCTTCGGGCTCTCAGGAACTGCTCGATTGCGGCGCCCCAGCGGCGATCGAGGAAGGCCAGCCGCCCCGCAGATAGGCCA
>JAXGMN010000088.1:0-35588 GCA_040768665.1 Thermoguttaceae bacterium | reverse complement strand
CGGCACGTTCGCGAAACGTCAACAAATCGAACGTCAACTTGTCGGTCACCGTGCCGGACCCGCCTGCGTCAAGAAAGTCTTTCACGGAGTGAAAAAGGGGAAACAGGGCATTGAGCGTTGTCAGCAGCAACTTGCCGCCGGGGCGCAGCGCCGCAGCAGCGTGGATGAGGATGGCGAAATTCTTCTCGTCGGTCTCCATCAGTGAAAACGCGCCCTCGCAGAACATGATGGCTGCATCAAACTCCTGGTGGAAATGCGGCTCAGTCGCGTCACGTCGCTGAAAATCGACGGTTACCCCGGCCGCAGCGGCCTTCTCACGCGCCAGCCGAAGTTGCCCCTCGGAGAGATCGAAGCCCGTCACACGGTAGCCTCGTCTGGCAAGCTCGATGGCATGTCGCCCCGTGCCGCAGCCGATGTCCAGAATCCGCTTCGCGCGGTCCTCACCAAGCTCCCGTTCCACGAAGTCGACCTCGCCCAGGGTTCCTTGCGTGAAGGACTCCCTGTCATAAGATCTGGCGAAATCAGCAAATAGCGCCTCGTACCATTGTGTCATGTCGGCTTATCTCAAAGATGTTGCGCGGAAGATCCCGGGGCGCCAGCCGCCAAGCAGAGGGGCTCATGACCTCGGACACCAGCCGCCACCATCGGGTTCGCCCAAGAAAACATCATTTCTCGTCAATTTTTTGTCACTCGTGGCAGCTTCCACAACTTGCGGCTCGCACGTCATCGAGTTACACTGCCGCTAGGCTCCGCCCGCAGGTGGACCGAACACAACCCGCCCTTCCTCCGAGTAGGACATGCAACTTCATACAACGGAGGCGTGTCATGGAGTCTTCTCGTATTCCCCCTGGATTGCGCTGGCTTCTGAGCAAACGAGGCCGTCGTCACCCCAGCGGGATTCGCCCCTGCCGTCTATTCGTTGAATCGCTCGAAAGACGTGCCATGCTCGACGCCAGCGTGATCTTTCCCATCACTCCCGACCCTCCCGATCCGCCCTACGAGGAGCTTCGGCCCGATTTGACGACCGACAATCTCGATACGAGGAGTTTGGTATATGACGGTCAGACGTTGTCCGTGTCGGGTACCGTGATGGCGCTGGCGACCAACCGCGGCCGCGCCGCGTCGCCACCCAGCGATGTGCTGTTCTTTGAGGACATCAACGGGAACGATGCCTACGACGCCTCGGTTGATCGGCCGCTCGGCAGCACGTCGATCGCCTCGCTGCCCGCCGGAGGGATGACGTTCGTCACCGCGACGATTTCCGGAGATGTCTGTTTCGCCGGCAACACCATCTGGGCTGTGGTCGACAGCGGCGATTCCGTGGCGGAGAGCGACGAGAGCAACAACTTAGCGCGGCCGGCGAGCCGCGTCGCTCCGCAGCCGGGTCAATTCGAGCCGATGGTCGAATGGCAGAAAAGCGAATTCAGTGTCCGGCCCGATTCCAACCAGGTCATGATGACCCCCGCCGTCGTGGACCTCAATCAGGACGGCACACCGGAAATCGTTTTCAGCACCTTCAGCGCCGACAATTATCACACCGACGGCATCTTGCGGGCGGTCAGCGGCGCGGACGGTGAGGACCTTTGGAACGTCACCGATCCTGACCTCGAGGTGGCCGCCAAGGCCGGCCTGGCCGTGGGCGACATCGACCTTGACGGCTTCCCCGAGATCATCGCGGAGCATGAATCCGGTGTTCTGATTGCGTTCGAGCACGATGGGACGTTCAAGTGGAAGAGCCCGGCCATTTGGGTCGGCATCAATTGGGGCAGCCCCGCGATCGCCGATCTCGACGCGGATGGCACACCCGAAATCGTCATCGGTGCAACGGTCCTTAACAACGACGGCACGATCCGCTGGCAAGGAAACGATGCGGGAGGATTGGGACGTGGAGACAACCAAACCGGACCGCTCTCCTGCGTGACCGACCTCGATTTGGACGGCTCGCCGGAGATCGTCGCCGGAAAAACTGCCTACCGGTCGGACGGGACGGTTTATTGGAACGCAACCATCCGCGACGGATTTCCCGCTGTTGCAGAGTTCGACGAAGATCTCTACCCGGAAGTCGTCGTCGTCACCGCGGGCGAAGTCTATCTGCTCGAGCACACCGGCGAAGTGAAATGGGGGCCTGTGCCGATTCCCGGAGGCGGGGCGGGCGGACCACCCACGGTCGCCGACACCGATGGCGACGGCAAGCCGGAGATCGGCGTCGCCGGCAGCGACACGTTCACCCTTCTCGAATCGGACGGCACAATCAAGTGGAGCCGTGCCACGCAGGACCACAGTTCCTACAAGTCGGGAGCATCGGCATTCGATTTTGAGAGCGACGGAAAGGCCGAGATCGTCTATGCCGACGAACTCTTCCTGCGGATCTATCGCGGAGATGACGGCCAGACTCTCTATGAATTTGAGAAAAGCACCGCAACGACCTACGAATATCCGCTGGTCGTGGATGTGGACGCCGACGGAAACGCGGAGATTGTCGCCGTTGCCAACAACTATAGTACCGCCATCCCCGGCAACCAGAACGGTCTCTATGTGCTCGGCGACGCCGCGGATGTCTGGGTCCCCACACGCCGGATTTGGAACCAGCACACGTACCATGTCACCAACGTCAACGACGATGGAACGATACCCGCTCGTGAAGCCAATAGCTGGGAGGTCCACAACACCTATCGCGCCAATGCCCTGCTCGACGCCAATCCTCTCGACGCTCCCGATTTGACGGCGTCGTACCTGCGCACCATCGGCGATGAGGAGGAGGTGACCGCAACCGCGCGTGTCGGCAACGGCGGCGCGCTGTTCGTCCCGGCCGGCATTCCCGTGAGCTTCTACGACGGTGATCCGGCGCAGGGCGGGAAGCTGCTGGCAACGACGGTTACGACGGTCAGACTCGATCCCGGCCGGTATGAGGACGTTTCCGTGGTGGTGGCGCGCGAAAATCTCGGCGAGATCTGGGTGGTGGCGGACGACCGCGGCACGGGCAGCGGCCAGGTCCGTGAGTCGGACGAGGCCAATAATGCCCATCACATTCGTGTCTCTCGCGAGGAGCAACTCGGAGCCATCGACTTCCTCGCCGTGCCCTCCCTGGACCTGGCGGCCGGTACGCTCTGGTACAGTCTGACGACGGTCCGTGACGGCTTTCTCACACTGGAGGCATCCGGCACCGACTCGCAGATCGTCCTGTTCGACGCGGATTGCAACCGGCTGGCGGCTTCCAGGCCCGCGGCAACCGGGCAACGGCTCGACTGGATGGCCACGGCCGGGCAGACATTCTTTGCTCGCCTCAGCGGCTCGTCGCAAAACGTCGATCTCGACATCGCCAATCTCGTCGGGTATGACGGGGCGAATGTCGCCGTCTATGGCACCTCGGATTCCGACCAGTTCCTTTTCGATGCGGACGCGTCCTGCGCAATGACCGTCAACGGAATCGCCTACGAATTCACCCAGGGCGAGGCCGCCGCCTTCTCCTTCGACGGGCTGGCTGGGATTGACAACGTGCAGTTCATCGGCTCCAGCGGCGCGGACACCGCAACGCTCTGGCCAACGCGCGGCATTTTCGAGGCCGAGACCTATGCGCTCGCGGTAACCAACGTCGAATCGATCGATTACGACGGAGGAGAAGGTGATACGGTCACGATTTGGGGCTCCAAAGGGACCAACCTGTACACGGCCGAGCCCGGCTCCGGCAAAATGTGCGGCGACGGCGTGTCGATCCACGCCACTGCCGAGACCATCTACGCCCGCGGCAACGGCGGCGGCGATACCGTGGTCTTCGGCGATTCCGCAGGCGACGACGTGCTGGAGTATTTCCCCGTCTGGGCGAGGATGCGGGGACAAGGATACTTCCACCACGTCCGCGGCTTCAAGACGATGCAAGCCGACGCTGAATTGGGCGAGCATGGTACCGACAAGGTCGTGTTTCGCGGCTCCCGTGCAAACGATTGGCTGCGCGTCACGCCCGCGGCCGCCCGCTTCCTGAGCGGCACCGGGAGTGTCTGGCACGTCGCACGCGGCTTCGACACCATCGTCGCCTATGGCCGAGGCGGATCGCTGATCGACAAACTCTTCCTCCGGGATACCGTAGGTGTGGATGCCTTCGATCTAGGCCGCCTGGAAGCGAGTGTCACGACGCCCGATTACACGGTTTTGGTCCATGGGTTCGGCACGATCCGGGCCGATCGGGTAAACGCCAATGAGAGCGCCGACAAGGTGACGCTGTCGGATTCGAATTGGGACGATACTCTTATCGGCGACCCCCGCCAGGCGACGATCAGCGGTCCCGGATTCTCCAACACCGTCGTCGGCTTCCCTTCCGTAATGGCCTATAGCAGCGGGTCCGGTTACGACACCGCGCACTTCTACGACTTCACCGGCTCCGACGATGGTCGCGCCGAAGACGATACCTTTACGGCGAACCCGCTGGTCGCGCAACTGACGGGCCCCGGCTACAAACTCTGGGCGAGGTTGTTCGACGAAGTGCACGCCGAATCCAGGCGGGGCTCTGACGTGGCGAATTTGATCGGCAACGCCAACGTGGACCAGCTCAACGCCACCGCCACGCACGTAAGCCTTTCCGGCAATCACGCCGAGGGATCGTTTGTCAACTCCGCCGTTTTCTTCGACGACATCCACGCGTTCGGCGGACGCAATCAGGACAGGGCCGTTCTCACCGGGGCAACGATCGACACCGCAACGCTTGGCCCGCCGGAAGGCGTCCCTTGGGAGGACCTGTCCCAACGTCTTTGGCTGAACAGCTTGGACGACGTCGATTGGGAGGGCGGCAATATCGTAGCCGCCTGCCGGGTGTTTGCCTGTTGGGCCGCAAACCCGGCCGACGTGTTGGATGCCAGCCGCGACGCCGCGGTCTCGCCCGGCGAAAGCGTCTCGGCGGCCATGGATGAGACCGTGCCATGGGACGCGCTGTCTCCGATTTTCCGGTTGGGCGAGTTCGACGGACGCCATCTGCTGGACGTGATCAGCGGCACGAAGACCGAAGTCGATAGCGTAGATCAGGCCTTTGCTTCCTGGTGAGTACGGCCATTGGAACCAGAGACGGTCGAGGCCTGGACCCAGGCCGCTGGCCGGCGCCCCCTACTATGGGTCAACCGGGTGGCATTGGGCGTGAAACACGAGTTCGGCCATGCCGTCGAGGAAGTGCCCGGCGCGCGTGCCATCTAAGGCTCCAAAAAGCTTCGCTTGTCCCCGTTGGCGGTAGCGGGTAGGATAGAATGCAGCCAGGAATTTCCCATGCCGGCGAGCGCCGCCACATCGGAAATTCAGGGACATGGTCCTCTACCATGCTCGTGCTGCCGATGCCAAACATTTGGGGAGCCGATACGTTGCCCGTTGGGCGCCTGATTATCAGAAACCGGCCGCGTGTATAGCCGCTTGCCGACCCGCATCGCGGGCCGGGGCGGATCACACAACCCGCGTTTCCGGGTGCCCCCTTAGTCAATGACGGGCTCTCAAATACGCATCGCCACGGCATTGCGGTGGAGGATCTTTTTTTTGCGCCCTGCCGTGCGGGAGACCAGGAGACGGAGCCGTCCGGTTTCTCCCGTGCAGTGCTGCTCGTTGAACAGGGAGCGCGACGATACGAATGAGCGACGTTTCGCCCGAACTGGCCAAGAAGCTTGACCGGCTGTTGGCGTTTCTGGAGGGGTACGGCAGTTGTGCAGTGGCCTTTTCCGGTGGTTTGGACAGCACGGTGCTGGCAAAAGCCGCCCAACTGGCGCTGGGCGACCGGGCCGTGGCGGTAACCGGCGTCAGTGCGAGTCTGGCCGCCGGGGAGCTCGACGTGTGTTGTGAACTTGCGCGGCTGATCGGCATTCGACACGAGGTGATTTCGACCGGCGAACTGGGGATCGCCGAGTACCAGCGCAACGCGCCCGACCGCTGCTACCACTGCAAGAACGAGCTGTTTCTGCAGGTCGAGAAGCTGGCCGAACAACTCGACGTGGCCGTGGTGGCCGACGGTTCCAATCTCGACGACCACGGCGAACACCGCCCCGGACTGCAGGCGGCGCGCGATCGCCGGGTTCAAAGTCCCCTGGCCGAATGCGGCTTGACGAAAGCCGAGATCCGCCAGTTGGCGAGGCACTGGGATCTCCCTTCCTGGGACAAGCCGGCCGCGCCCTGTCTGAGCAGCCGCATCGCGTACGGCGAAGAAGTCACCGCCGGGCGGCTGGCCATGATCGACCGCGCCGAGCGATTCCTGCGCGAGCGGGGTTTCCAGCCGTTGCGGGTGCGCTATCACAGAGGAGACATGGCTCGTATCGAAGTTTCGCCCGAGGCGATCGCGCGGTTCGCCGATCCGGAGTTCCGCCGCCAGGTGCTCGACGAGCTGCAGGCGGCGGGCTTCAAATACGTGTCGTTGGATCTGGCGGGATTTCGCTCGGGAAACCTCAACGACGTGCTGCCCGCCGAAAGCCTGCAGATTCTCTCGCGCTGAATCAGGCCATCAGGAACACGATCAGCAAGATGGCCGCAACCAGGCTGCCGAGGCCGATCGCAATCCATAGCGCCATCGGCACATCGTCGTGCCGCGTCCGGTAGGTTCGCAGGTCTTCGTCCGTCAAAGCCGCACGGGAACGCATTCGGGAAATGACGGGCGACTCCGCGCGGAGCAGGAAATCGGGAAACGAGTCCTGGTCGTCCGCCCGCAGAGCCATGGGGAATGCCGACCTGCCGGGCTTGGCCGGGGGGAGACTGACGCTCGAGAAGCCGCGACTGGCGGAAGACCCCGCGCCTCCAGCCGTCTGGTGCCCCTGTGCGGAAACCGTATCGCTCGTGCCCGGGGCCGACTCACGGGGACGGGGATCGTTCTTCGGCGAACTACCCGGTCGGCCGGAACCGCCTCGCGTCCGGCGATCGTTTTTTCGCGCCGATTCCCTTGCAACCCCCTGCGGCGCCCGGTGGGCCGTGGCGGTGAGATTCCCGGAAGAGCCGCCCGGGACGCCGGACGCAACCGCTACCTGGTGCGCCGTCATCCAGTCCGCGAGTTCATCGGCCACCTCGTCCGCCGACTGTTGGCGATCGTCCGGCTTTTTCGCCATCATCTTCAGGCAGATCCGCACCAGATCTTCTGGGGCGTCCGACCGATCCGAAAAGATGCTGGGAGGCGGCGAGTTCTGGTGATGCATCAGCCGTTGCGGCAACGTCCCCTCGCAAAACGGCGGATGACCTGTCAGCGCGAAATAGAGCGAGCAGCCCAGACTGTAGATATCGGCCCGCGCGTCTGCGCTGTGGCTGTCGCGCGCCTGCTCCGGCGCCAGGTAGTCGGCCGTTCCCAAGACATTTTCGTCATGCGCCAGCGTAAGCGAGGCGTGGTCTTCCTCGGTGAACCTCGCCAGACCGAGATCGAGAATCTTCAGGATGTTGTTTCGGTCCACCAGGAGATTCGCCGGCTTGACGTCGCGGTGGACGAGTCCGGCTTCGTGAGCGTGAGCCAGCCCCAGGGCCGCTTGGCGAACATAGTCGGCTGCCAACGCGTAATCGAGCGGACCCCCGTCGCGCACCATTGCCAGCAGGTCCTGCCCCTCGACATACTCCATCACCAGGTAATGGACGTCGCCCTCGTTGTCGACGTCGTACGCCCGGACGATATTACGGTGGTCCAGCGCAGCGGCGGCCTTTGCCTCGCGGTGGAATCTCGCCAGATAGGAGGTGTCCTGAACTCGGTGTTTGGGAAGGACCTTGATCGCAACCCGGCGCTGCATGAGCACGTGCTCCGCCAGGTAGACGGAGCTCATTCCGCCCGTGCCAAGATGGCCCAAGAGCTTGTACTTTTTGAGAAAGAAACCCTTATAACGTCCGTCCAGCAACTTGTCGCATTGCCACCGAGTGAGCACCCCTGCCTCGACCAGGCAAGCGGCCAAGGCTGCAGAATCGGTCTTGCCGAGCCGCGGCACCCGCTCCCCGAGCTCACTGAGAGCCCGCCGTAGCGCCTCGCGTTCGACTAGGCCGCTCCGTTGTACCAGATCGAGAAAGTTGTCGACGGTCAAGTTCGCCATACTAAAACCCGGCGTTTGCGCTGCCGTGCAGAACCGTCTGAATTCTAGAAGCGATGAGCCAAATCGCAGTCGCGAATCGGAGACCTGCCCCCCAGCTTCGGCTTGCCCGACGAAGATAAGAAACAGGTTCTAGTGTAATCCGGATCGGCGGAAAACGCCAGCAGCTATTTAGAACCGTGTGCGACCAGTTCTTCCGGCGGGGAATGCGCAGGAAGACGATAGGATTAACTCACGGTAACTTGCGTTGCGGGTCCCCTTCTTCAAACCCGCATCAGCCCGTCTGTGGCACGGTTTCGAGGCGCACTCCCGCCGCGGCACTCTGCCGCCGTGGGGTGCGACAAAATGACAGGAGCTCTGTTATGGCTACCCGGCAAATCGCCACCGTTTACACACGTCAGAACTGCCATCTCTGCGAGGATGCAGAGGGGATCTTGCGGAGCCACGGCTTCGAAGTGGAACGGATCGACATCGATGCTAGCAGTGACCTCCGGTCGCGGTATGACCGGTGTGTCCCGGTCGTCGTGATCGATGGTCGGGAGCGCTTTCGAGGACGGATCGATCCGCTCCTGCTCCGCCGGCTCATCGCCGGGATGGATGTCTAGGCGAACTGCCGAACGAACGGCGCCTGTCGACCCGTGGGCCCCCACTCCCGCACCCCGCCGTGCTAGTCCGGCGCGACGGTCACCAGTTCCTGGCAGACCGATTCAAGATGTTCCGGCTCAATCGATGCCCGCTGCTCGGCATAACCGATCAGCAGCGCGAGGTCGACGAGCCGGTTGATGCGGCGAGGGACGCCGTGCGTCAGGCGGTGGATCACATCGTTGGCCGCGGGCTCGATGATTCGCCGCTTCGCGCCGGCGGCGCGCAAACGGTGCTCCACATACTGGTCCGTTTCCACCTTCGTAAACGGCCGCAGGAGGCACTTGACTCCGAGCCGCTCTTCCAACTGCGGCGTTCGCTCCAGAAGCGGAAGAATTCCCGGCTGCCCGATCAACAGGAGCGTGAGCCCGGGTCTTCCCGCAAGTTCAAAGTTCAGCAGCAGACGCAACGCCTCCAGGGTACCGGCGTCGTCGAGCAAATGGCATTCGTCGACGGCCAGCACCGCATGCCTACCCTGCCGGGTATTTTCGGCCAGGAACCGCTCGATGAGGCGAATGCTCTCCGCAACGCCCTGCGAGGTGAACTCGGGCCCTCCGGTCATCTCTCCCGCTATGTAACTCAGAAGCTGCTCGGAGTTCATCTGCGGGAAGACCACGTGGACGAAAGGGGTGAGCTGTTCGCCCAGCATCGCACGGAGCATCGTTACCAGCAACGTCTTGCCGGAGCCGGCGGGGCCGGTCAACAGCGCGGCGCCACGACGGTTCTCGATTGCGTAGCGGAGTTTCAGCAAGGCGGCCTGATGCGACTCGCAGGGGAAGTAGAACTGCGGATCGGAACAGTTCTCGAACGGCTTCTGCTTGAGCTGCCAGTAGGATTCGTACATCGCTTGGAGCCTTTAGGCGAAGTTGTCCACCACGCCCGCCTCGGCGATCCCGGCCTTCCGGAGACGAGTCGAGACGCGGTCCACTTCCGAGTCGGTCGAGTCGCGAACGTCGCGGACGACGACTGCTCGGTCGATCCACTGGCCGGCACCGTTGAGCACCCGGCCGGCCAATCCGCCGGCCGGGCTGAAACGGCCCAGGTCGACGAGAACCACGTCATAGTGGTTCCGAAGCGCGCAGATATCTTTGGCTGCGTCGCAGTTCTCCGGTTCTACTCCTCCGCTCGCCTGGCCTTGCAAAGGCAGGACGGTCAGTCGCTCTTCGATCGACTCGATCAGCGCCTCCTCGAGCGGCAACAGCCCGCACAGGACGTCTTGCCACCCGATCTCGGGCAACAGGCCCAACCGGCGTCCCAGGAGCGGTTGCTCGAAGTCCGCGTCGACCGCCACGACCTTCAGACCTCGCGAGGCCAGCCGTTCGGCCGCACACAAAAGAAGCGTCGTACAACCGTTGCCCTGCCGGCAGCCGCAAACGGCAATCACCTTCTGGCCGAGCGATATTCCGGCGGAAACGCCGTCGGCGAGATCTTCCAACTCGGACGCTGCGGCGGCCCAAAACCGCTGGCAGCCATCCGGCCACGCGAAGCGATCGACTTGGAGCAACGGTTGACAAACGGCCGTCATCGATATCTCCTCAGGTTCACGGCGACAGGTCTCGGCAGGGCACTCGGTTCCGGAAGGTTCCGCCCGCGCCGCCAGCGGCGCGGGGTCCTGCTGCTGGTAGGCTCTAATAAAGGCTTGGTCGAGTGCTGTCATAGCTGGCCTGGACGTTGCTGGGTTTTTCGATCGATCCCTGGAACTGAGCGGCCCCCACCTGCGGAACATTGCCGGAAACCGCGGCGTTATACCCGGCCGCCATGTTCGTGCCCGCCGAAGGAGAGCCCGCATAGCCGCCGGCACTGGACGGACCGTAGGATGCGCCGGGATAACCGCTGGCCGGATAGTTGCCGGGATAGCTTGTACCCGATGGGGCACCGTAGGGGTATCCGCCGGCCGGGTAGTTGCCTGAGTTCGCCGGAGGATAGCCGCCTTGCAGGCCCGGCTGGCTGCCCGTTGAATAGGCCGGCATAGAATAGCCGGGCTGGCTGCCGGTATTGGCGGAGTTCGACGGGGTGGTCATGCTCGCATCCGTTGCGTAGCGAGCTCGCACGTCTGCGGTGCGGTAGTCGCCCGTCGGTGGCCCCGTAGCCGCCTGCGGATACGATGTTCCGCTCTGCGGATAGGTCGCTGCGGTCTGCGGATAATTCGCACCACTCTGGGGATAACTCCCGGCTGTGTACGGATAGATCGTGCCACTCTGGGAATAGCTCGGCGACGACTGCGGAGAACCCTCCGCCGCCTGCGGGTAGCTCCCGGCCGGCTGTGAATAGCTCCCAGCTCTCTGCGGATAAGTCGCGCCGGTCTGGGGATAGTTCGCCGACGACTGCGGATAGGTCGCTGTGGTTTGGGGATAATTCGCGGCGGCTTGCGGATACGGCGACTGGCTGCTGCTGCGTAAATCCGCACCGTAGCCGATGCGAGGCTCAATCCGAGGTTCGCTGCTGTTGCCAACCGTGGCGGTCGCATCCTGATAGGTTGGAGAAGCAGGCACGCTCGCCTCGTAGCTCGGAGTCGGCGAGGCAGCCGATCCGGCCGTCGTGGATCGGGCCACGCCCGACTGTCTCGGATAAGGAGCGGCATAGCCTGTTGCAGAAGCCGCGGATTCGTAGCTGGGGCTGAAGTGCCATAGGAGGCCGCAGCGTTAGGATCGGCGGCAGGGGCATTCGGATCCACTGTGGCAACCGGGGTCGGCATCGTCGTCGGCATGACAAACCCTTGCGCCGCATTCGGAGCAGACGCGGTCTGCGGGCCCTGCGTCCAGGCCGGTCCCTGAGCTGAAGGACTGTTTTCGGCCGAAGCCTGCGCGGATGTGGCGTTGTTCCACATGCCGACCTGTTGCGGATTGCCCCAATCAGCCGCGGGAGCGGGAGAGCTGGATGCCGGGGAATTGACCTGTCCCCAGACCGTCTCCGAGGGCGGCGCGCTCGTGGCGGTCAACTCGGTGGGACCACTCGAGACGCGGTTCTGCTCGCCTTGCCAGGTCGGCGGCTGGCCAAATGGTGCATCGCCCGGCTGGCCGGCGGGAGCGCCTGGGACTTGTGTATTCCAAGCCGGCGCGGGAGAGGGACTGTTCCACTGGGTCGCGGATTCTGGAGATGCCTGGGGCGAGGAGGCGGTCAATCCGCTTCCCCAAGGCGGCACGGCATCCGCTTCTGCAGCCGGGACCTGCGGTTCCCACGTCGGGGTTTCTGCCAGGTCCGACTCCTTATTTTGATCCACCAGCAGATAACCCAGCACGGCCACGACGACCAGCCCCACCGCGATTCCCGCCAGAACTTTCACCGACACCCCGGAACCGACACCGCGGTGCTCGCTGCGCCCATAACGGGTCGTCGAATCCATGGGCGAGTCGGGTGTCGTCAGGTTCGGCATCCGGGCGAGAACCTGACGCGGTCCCTGGTAGCAGGGATCCGTTTCCCTGTGGTGCGTGTGAGCCACGGGCGAATCGCTCAGAGGGCGGTACGCCGAGTCTTTGCCGGTGTTTCTGTCCATGATTTTGTATTCTCTCTGCTAAGGGTCCACTTCAGACCAGCCCGCTGTACGGCCTCCGCGCCAAGCCGGCGCGGCCATTCCATCGTTAGACGAATCTATCGGTTCGGGTTGTGCGGATCTTGAGCATTACATGAAATTTGCCAGTTCGGAAAGACAGGCGGTTTGGTGCGGATGGGGGTTTTGAGATTCCGTGGCGGCGATGGATGGGGATGGGGGAGGTCGGTGAGTTGCGTCGGCACTGCGGAGCGTTCACAATACGTTCAGAAGCTATCCGGAAACGGGGACTGGCACTGGGTTGATAAAAACGGGGACTGGCTCCGCAACATCTTGTGTGGTCGCTCTGGCTAAACCGCTATTAGTTGCGGTGCCTGTCCCCGTTTTTATCAAGTTTTTATCAGCCCAGACTGGCACCCTACATCTTGTGCCACGATGAGAGCTGATACAGAACATCCGGGAGCCAGTCCCCGTTTTCGGATAGCCGCTCAGTCTTCCCGATCTCTTCCAGTCGACCGTCAACGATCGATGCCCCACTCCAACCGTTTCCTGCCGAAAGGAGCTGACAGGTGGATTTCGCAAACGATCTGCCCGGATCCATCGAGGAGGCGGCTGGCAATCTCCCAGCCAACCTCTTGACGTGGATCGTAATTGCTGTCGTCGCGCTTGCCGTGCTTTACGTTCTTCGCAAGGCGCTGCGACGAAAAAGACCGAAGATCGAGCCGCTCGACCTGGAGCATCCGATCGATGTGAACTCGCTTCCTCAAGTCGGACCTCCCGCCGGCGGCCCGGCGCTCGATTTCTTCAATGTGCCCGTGCGGCTTGCAGGCGTCGTGCTTGCTCCCGCTGGAGTTGCGCGTCAACTTCCGTCGCAGGACCAGTTTGGCGAACTATTTGAAGCTGTGGTTCCGGGTCTGGCCCGGGTCGTGGCATCGCACCGCCCCGTTATCCGGCAATGGCCGAGTCAGATCAGCACTGCGGGGTTTCCTCCCAAGTTCTTTGCGAAAGTCAAGTTGCCGGGAGACGGCGGCAAGGCCACTCCCTGGTCCTCGGCCGCGGGCGTGTTCGATTACCAGGATCAGCCGTACCTGATCGGACTTGCGATGTGTGCCGGCAGCAAGAACAACCACGGCCAGTATCCCGTCGATCGCGCGGCAAAGTGGCTCGACGTGCTGCGGATCAAGAACGCGTAGAGCCTATCCCAAAACCGTCGGGGACTGGCTCATTTTTCGGAGTCTTCGGAGCAAAATGTGCCTGTCTCCTCGCGTCCTTCCTGAACCAACTCCTCGTAGGCCAGCCGGGCGGCGTCTCTCAGAAGGGCGACGTAGCCTTCGCTCTTGGCGCCGTCGCAGCCGTTGGTGATGAGGACGAATCCGAACTTCTCCTTCGGTTCGAAAAACATCATGCTGTAGAGCCCGTACGCGGATCCGGTGTGGCCGATCAAGGTTTTGCCGGGAATGAGGTCCTTCTTGATCATCAGAGCCAGGCCGTAGCGGCCTGAGGGCAGGAAGGGCTCCTGCATCGTAATCGAGCTTGCTTCGCTGATGATTCTCACGCCGCCCAGCTCGCCATAGTTCATGTGCATGGTCATGTACCGGGCCAGGTCTTTCGCGGAGATCTTCATGCCGCCGGTCGGGGAGAAAACAGGTGTGCTGTAACCGAACTGGTAATGGTCGATCTCCTCGGTTCTGGGTGCGTAGGCTTCGGGAGACGGGGTGAGCTTTATCTGCTTCGCGTCGAACGAATAGAGCGTGGCGAACCGCGACGCATCCAAGGCGCCGACGTGGTATCCGCCGTCCAATTGCAGTGGGTCGAGGATGTGCTTCTTGACGTACTGGTCGAACCGCTCGCCGGACACGCGTTCGATGATCGTTCCCACGAGATTGAAGTTCAGGTTGCAGTAGAGGAATTTCGTCCCCGGCCGGTAGTCGTTGTAGCAGTTGCCGGCGTTCTTGTTTTCAGCGGGGTTGACGACATCGAGGCGGAAGTAGCCCTCCTTGTCGTTGAGGCTGGAGGTATGCGAGAGCAGCATGGCGAGCGTGATCGCCGTCTCGGGGAATTTTGGGTTTCGGACGGGGAACCCGACCAGGTCGCCGACGCTGTCGCTCAGGTTCAGCTTCCCTTTCTCGACGAGTTGCATCACGGAGGTGGCGGAGAACGATTTTGAGATCGAGGCGATTCGGAAGATATTGCCGTCGGACAGGGGTGTGCTGGTTTCCAGATCCTTGTGCCCGAACGAGCGCGTGTAGGCGAGCTCACCATTCTTGACCACCGCCACGGCCAACCCGGCGGCGTGATGCTTCTCCATCATCTGTCGAATCGTCTCTTCGAACTGCGGCGAGCCCTCGGCGCTTGCCCACGAGCCCCAGAACAGAACCGTCGTCAACAAACATCCGAAGACCAAAAGAGAACTCGTTCTCATGGACGTCATCTTTCGCTCACCCTGTTGGGCCATGGCGGGGCATTCCGGAGACAATCACTCGTGCCATGGCCCCGAGCTTAATTCAACACCCGACGCTTCGTCAATGATTCGCATTGCGTCTGGAATCCGCCGCGTCCGCCCAGCTACGCAGCCGCCGGCTGGGCTGATAAAAACGGGGACTGGCTCCGCAACATCTTGTGTGGTCGCTCTGGCTAAACCGCTATTAGTTGCGGTGCCTGTCCCCGTTTTTATCAAGTTTTTATCAGCCCAGCCGCCGGCCCCCGCGCCGCCCAATACCATGGGCTCCGTCAACGTCTCGGTTCGTCTCCCTGCTGAGTAGTATACGAGTTCGTCTGCGCGTTCGGCGACCAGTCGACTTGACACTTCGGCGCTCGCAGGCGAAACGCCGCAATGCCTTCCGCAGTCACCTGCGTTCTCTGCACCTCCCTTTTCTTCCGCCCCTGGCGAGTGGTGCCGTCGATTCGACCGCCATTGACATCAATCGGATTGCGCCTACCGCCCGGCGGCTCGAGTTCTCCCTATGTCTTTTCTATTCTCACTGCTCCGCTCTCGGCCTCCGGCGCCTGCCTGTTCTTGCTCTTTTTTGCGGCTTCCACCATCGCCCGCCGCCGAATCCTTGACCGGCGACAGCTCCGTGCGGCACAATGGCACGGCATTGGCACTGCTAACGGATCGTGACATCAGTCACAGCTTGTCGACCAACTCGCACCAGACGGTCGGGCCGCATTGCGTGGCCGTTAGGGGGAAATCATGTCTCATCGAACGTTCATCCTAGTCGGCCTGCTTGGGGCCTTCATGCTGCCGCGGCCGTCCCGGTTGGTAGCCGAGGTCGCAACGCCGGAGCTCCCGCAGGCCGATCTGCGGGCGCAGTTGGAGCAGGCGAGCGAGCCGGTAGCCCTGAACCGAGGACCCATTCACGAGGCGTTTGCCGAGCCGTTCGCGCTGGACCCCGAGCCGACCATCCTGGTTCAACGCGCCCCGCCCGAACCGATCGAAGAGGTTCCGCCGGATGTCCAGCCCGACGACTCGGAGTTGGTTTGGATTGCCGGCTACTGGGGATGGGATCCCGAGTTGGAGGACTTTGTTTGGACAAGCGGCGGATGGCGCAAACCTCCGCCCACGCAACGCTGGCTTCCCGGGTACTGGGCCGAAACGGCTGCGGGCTGGCAGTGGGTGCCGGGCACCTGGGTCCGCGCCGCGGCGGAAGAAGTCCTCTATCTGCCCGAGCCGCCCGTCAGCCTCGAGACCGGGCCGACCAGCATTGCGACTTCCGAGGAACACTTCTGGGTTCCGGGAAGCTGGATCTGGCAGCAGCAGCGCTACGTCTGGAGGCCCGGCTACTGGACGATCGGCTACGACGAGTGGGCGTGGATACCTGACCGATACCTTTGGACCCCGTACGGCTGCGTGTTTTCCGCGGGCTACTGGGACTATCCGCTTGCCAGCCGTGGATGGCTGTTCGCCCCTTACTACTTTCCACTCCACCGGCCGGGCTATGTGGTTTCTCGGTTCTCCCCGCTGGTTTACATCTCGCCGTGGAACGTATCGGGGAGCTTCTGGGTATGGCCCGGTCATCGCCACTACTACTTTGGCAATTACTTCCAGTTTGCTGCGAGGAATCCAAGCTTTTGTCCTTGGCACCGGTTCCACGGACATCGGCGTGGCTATGATCCGCTCTTCGTCCACCATGGCCGCACCTACCCCGGCGGCATCGGCGCGTTTCGAAGCTCGGTCCACCGCGAGTTCGACCGCTGGACGCGACGGCCCGATCTGCGCCCGCCCTCTACCGAGCGGGACCTGCGGCGATATCGGGACAAAGTGGGCCGCGAAGAATTCGACCGCGGGGCCTTCGCGCACTCGTGGCGGGAGGCGATCGAGGGGGGCAAATTCGGCTCCTTCCGCGGACCCGACAAAGGACAAACTGCCCGTTTCGCGCAAGCGGGCACACGCATGCGCGAGTTCGCTGTCCAGCGGCAGCAGTTCGAGCGGAAGGGATCGCACGAATTCACCGGCGGCGATACGCGTGTTCCGCGCTCGCAACGGTGGAGCCTCCCCTCCACGCAAATCACCGAGCAGCGCGAGGTTCGCCCAGCGGCTACCGCCGCAACCCGCCGGCTCGATCTGTCTGGTTCAAACGCCGCTCGCCGGCCCGATTGGGCACAACGGTCCGGCCTGCGCGAGACGCAAGCCCGGATGGATCGGAGGACGGCCGATGTTCACCGTCCTCCTTCCGTCCGCATGCCGGGAACTGCCCCGGGGCTGAGCGGACAGGAACCGAGCGTCGGCCCTAGCTCGCAGCGCTCCGTCCGAACTCCCGATCTCGAGCGCGGCCCCGCCACCTCGAGGACCATGCCGCAGTTCGGTGTCGGAGTAACGGGTCCCACGACACGTCAATTCCTTGGCGGATCCTCCCGGACGTCAACGCCCAGCCTTGGCGGAACACCAAGCAGCGCGTCTACGACGCCTAGCTTTGACGGAACCACAAGCAGCCCGTCGTCGACGCCCAGCATCGGCGGAACCCGAAGCAGTCGGTCTACGACGCCCAACTTCGGCGCGATCAGAAGCAGTCGGTCTTTTACGCCCAGCCTTGGCGGAACCGGAAGCAGTCGGTCTTCGACACCCAGCCTTGGCGGAACCGGAAGCAGTCGGTCTTCGACACCCAGCTTTCGCGGAGGCGGCAGCGGGCGCATCAGCTCTGGCTCATCGAATAGCTCGCGTGGCGGCTCGCCGAGCAGAGGGCGCGGTCGGTGAGAATATTGGTGGGGGAAGAATAAGCTGTCTGCTCTCCGCTCGCAGAAGTAGAATGTCCCCTCGATTTCGCCAACGACCGCAGCAGCTTTCAGAAGTCATCCAGCGGCACCCCGCCAAGTGGCCTGTATCGGCTGGCCCGAAATACGCGACTTGCGGAAGCTCCGCCAGCCACATGAGCGTCCCCAACGCAGAGATGGCTGTCCTGGAAAGCACCGTGAACTCACGATTGCATGTCCTTACGCACTATTGACCCCGACAGACAAGCCCGTTCCTGCATACTTGTCACGGCACCTCCGCAACGTCATAATGTCACCTTTCAACTAACCAATCCGGCGAAGGGACTTCCATATGGACACCCAGAAGAGTATCGATTTGTTGAACCGCGCCGTGGCTGACGAGTTGCAGGCGGTCCACCAGTACATGTACTGGCATTTCCACCTCGACGATCAGGGCTTCGGTCCGCTTTCTGCCATGTTTCGACGCATCGCAATCGTCGAGATGGGCCATGTCGAGACGCTCGCCGAGCGGATCCTTTTCCTCAAAGGCGACGTCGAAATGGTGGCCGCGGGCGGCGTGACCAAGATCGACGACCCGCAGGAGATCCTCAAACTGGCAGCCAAGATGGAGCAGGAAGCCGTCGGAATCTACAACCAGTTCGCCCTGGACGCCGGCGCCAATGCCGACTCGGCCACCAAGCAGATGTTCGAGTCGCTGGTGAACGACGAGGAGTCGCACTTCGACGAATTCGACAAGCAACTCGACAACATCAAGCGTTTCGGTCCCAGCTACCTGGCCCTGCAATCGTTTACCCCGGGTGGCGAAGCAGGCGGCGCAGCGGAGTGACGTCCGTCCACCGGCCGGCTCAAAGCACGTTGCCTGGAACGGCTTCACCTTTTTCTGTCAGCCACCCGCCAGAACATCAAGCAGCCCGGCTGCTACCATCGGGCAACGGCCAGACGTCACGGGAATCGGATGGCCAACAGCCGGGCTGCTCTGCTTCTTGAACTCTTGGCGGGCCGTTGTTTTCAGTAGCCTCGTAAGCGAGGTGGTTCTGACCGCGGTCGCGCAAATAAGGGACGGGGTTACCACTCCGTATTCTACCGATTGTGGAGCGCGCGCGCGAGCATGCCGGAGGCAAACACCAGGAAACAGAGGCCCGCCACCAATGCCGTCGACAACCAGTGCCGATCTCCTCGCGGTTCCGTTGTCTCCGAAGCCGCGGCGTGCTCGGTGGCAAGTGCCGCCGGCTGCTGCGGCGCGCCGGCGGCAGCCGCGGGTGGGCTGGGAAGCGGCTGAGGAGGCGTCAGAACCTGGCCTTCCACCGCTTGCGGCGCCGCGGCAGGCAGGTCGGAAGCGCCGGCCGGCGCCATCGCTTGGGCCAACTCGGTGTTGCCCGTGCGAAGCAGTTGCCGGCGGAACCGATCCAGCATGCCCTCGGCAAGCTGACCGGACGCCTCGGCGAGCTCCTCGGCCATCGTGTTCAGCTCTGCACCGTCGCAGATGTGCGACGTGCAGGCGGCGCCGTGTTGGGCAATCGTCTCCACGTAAACACGCGCCGCCAATTCGAGCGTCTTGCCGTCGAGTTCCTGGAGACCCTTGCGATGCGTCTCCAAGACCCGCGAGGCGATGTTCTCGAGCGCATGGGGATTGTGCTGGTCGAAAAACTCGCGAAGTCCCAACTGGTGCTTGTCCTCGAGATAGATCTCGGCATACTTCTTCCAGTCGTCGGCGGTGATCGCATCGCTGACGACATCCCAGCCGAACTGGTTGTCGGCGATGCGGCTGAAGTATTTCGCCCCGTCGTACCCCTCGCTGACCATCGCTTCGATGAACTCGGGATTGTGATAGCGGCTCAAGAGTTCCAGGACGACGGCCTCCCGCCCGCTCATCACACGCTGGCCCTGCACCAGGTCGTTGACATACAGGTCGGGCTGCTTGCCATCGAGCTGCTCGACGGCGAGTGCCAAGGCTCCCTGGTACTCGAAGTTCTCCGTCAGGTCCATGATGCCGTAGAGGTTGCTGCTGCGGCCGTGGACGACCCCCTGCACGCCGCGAAGCTGTTGCGCAAAAAGCTCGCGTGCCGGTTGAGACCAGCCGCCGCCGGAATAGGCGAACGACATTCGCTGGAGATACTGATCGGCCACCTCGTTCTGCTGCGACCACCGGCCGGAAGACTGCACCAGCCCGCCGACGCCCGTGCCGTACATCCCGGTTTGCGCTCCGAAGATCCGCACGAGGGCCAGTTCCCGGCTCTCTCCAGGCTTGGTTCCCTTTCCTGTCAACTCGCGGGCGATTCGCTCGGTGTTGAGGCCGACATGATTCGGCATCCCCAATTCGGCCGGCGCATCGGCGGCCAGCCGCACCGCTTTGTCCAACAACAGCATCTTGTCCGGAAACGAATCGCGGTACATGCCCGTGACGGTCATCACCACGTCGACTCGCGGCCGACCCAAGGGCGTGATGAGCTTGACATCCTCGAGATCACCCCGCGAGTTCCAGACCGGCTCGACACCCAAGAAGCAGAGGATCTCCGCTTCGAGTGCGCCGTGGGTGCGGATCAGCGTGTTGGCCCACAGGGTAACGCTGAGCTTGCCCGGGTAGTCGCCGTAGCGCCGGCGATGGATTTCGAGAGTCTCTTCCGCCATCCGCTTGCCGACCTTCCATGCCTCTCGCGTCGGCAGCTTGGCGGAATTGTACTGGTACTGGTTCCTTCCGGTCGGAAAGATGTCCGGATTGGAAAGCGGATCGCCGGGCGGTCCCACCGGGATGAAACGGCCGTCCAGACCGCGGGCGAGGAAATCGAGTTCCTGGTTGTGACGCATGTGCCAGGCGGCCGTTTCGATCACGGCACGGGTTTCGGCTTTGTCTCCGGCCGGCGGCGCCGGAGTTTCCGCCCCCGCCGCGGTTGCCAGCCACACCTTCTCTTCGGCCGCTTCCAGACCGCCGTCGCGGAGTGCCTGGAACTCGTCGCGGAACATCCGCGGAAGCATATCCGCCGTGGCTTCCGGGGAATAGGCTTCACCGAAGGTGTGCAACCCCCGCGGGCCGGACTGCGACTGGACATCGGCCAGCCAGTGCTCGATGAGGTGGACCGCGCGATCTTCGGCGGAACCGAGCGCGGAGGATTGCTCTTGGCCGTCGATGTGCTCGCAGTCCTCGCGGGGCTGGTAGCCCAGTTCGCCGGCCAGCTTCAGGATGCTCTGGTAGTATTCCGCCTGGAGCCCGGCTTGCTGCTGGTCGTGTGCGCGGGCGTAGTGGTTGGTCAACTCCTGGAGCCGGGCGAGTTCGCCGTACAGTCCGGTTTCGGTCAGGGGAGGGGTGGCGTGCGTCAGGATCACCGCTTGCCCGCGCCGCTTGGCTGCCACCGCTTCGCCGATGCCGTCGACGATGTACGGGTAGAGATTGGGCAGCTCGCCCAGGACGATGCTGGAAGGATCGTCCCAGCCAAGGCCGCAGCTCTTGCCCGGCAGGAATTCCAGCGTGCCGTGGCGGCCCAGATGCACGACGGCGGCGGCTTGCCACTCGTGCTTGAGCCAGAAGTAGAAGGCGAGGTACTGGTGCGTCGGCCAGGTGAGCGGGTCATGATAGAGCGAGGCATGTTTCTGCGACGAGGCCCGGGCGGGCTGCGGCGCCAGGAGGACATTGCCGACCTGAAAGGCCGGGAGCACGAACCAGCGGCGGCCGTCGCGCGAGACCGTCATCACGTCGCCGGGCGGCTGGCCCCATTGTTGGCTGATCTGGCGGCGGACCTCTTCCGGCAGGCGGTCGTAATAGGCCAGGTAGCTTTCCAACGGCCAGAGAATGGCCCCTTTCTCCACGAGCAGGTCCAATTCGCCGGGAGCCCATTGGCCAACGTTCCGTCCCACCGCCCGTATCGAATCGACGACTGCCTGCCGGTCGATCTTGCCCTCGATGCGGTAACCGCGGCGGCCCAGGTCTTCCAGGATCCGCTCGAGGCTGGCGGTGACGTTCAAATAGCTGGCCCCCACGTTCTGCTTGCCGCCGCTGTGATTGTAGTAGAGGATCGCGACCCGGCGGTCGGCAGGCGCGGTTCGCCGCAACCCGGCCCAGGCCAACGCCCGCCGAATCTGCCACTGAAGGTTCTCGTCGAGGACCACGGAACGAAAATACCGCTGGTTCGTCTCGGGGTTCGTCACCTGCTCGCGGGCGGCGATCACCGTGGGCTCGATCAGTCCCGAAAGTTCCGGGTTCACGATGGAACTCAACAGCGTCGAAGCGGGAAGCCCCTGCCGGCTCTGCTGCCACTCCTCCTGCGTGATATTGAGGATGATGCTGTTCAGCACGGGCACGTCCAGCTTCTGCAACTCCTCATAGTGGCGTTGCTTTTCCTGGATGAGGCGAAAGCTGGAGGTCATGAGAACGTCGACGCCGGCGAAGAATCGCAGGACCGGCGAGGCGGCCGTATTGTCCTCGCCGACCGGCAGGAACCAGAAACCGAGGACCGGATTCGCTCCAGCCTCCTCCACGGTGCGAATGAGTTGCGTGAAGAAATCGGTCTCTTCGTTGAGGTACAGCGTGTTGTAGACGAAGATGCCGATTTTCGGCGCGTCGGCGTTGAAACCCGGCCGCGATGAGTACCATTTCCAATAGCTTTCGGCGTCGGCGAATACATCTCCGGCGTCGGGATGATAGATGCCTTCGATCGGGCTGGGCGAGGGTAGAGCCGCTTTCACGCCCGGTACCTTGAACTTTTCGCAGACTTTTTCCAGCAGACCCACCATATTGGAAACACCGCGCTGCCGGTAATACGAGGCGATGTCCGGCAGGTCGTCGATGAGCACGGCGATATCTTGGTACTTGAGGTCGGAATGGCTGACGACCCACGTCCCCTTTTCCGCAGCGGTGGCCACGGCCTTCTCCAACCCCGGGATCGAGCATCGCAGCGCGAGGATTATATCGTACTTGTCGAACTCCAGCGCCCGCGGCGACTCGGCCCACTCTTGCTCGATCCAAAGATCCAGGGCCAGTTTGTCCGTTCCATGCTGCTTGCGAAAGCGGTCGTAGGCGCGAACAAAGACCGGAGTGTGGACGGCCTCCGCCAGGACGGCCATCTTGACCGGTTGCCCCGAGGCGATCTTGCGGGTCGGTTCTTGTGAGACGGCCAGGGAGGGAACGATTACGGCAACGATCAGCAGCGCCGCGGTCAGGAGCCGTATTGCCGGTCGTGTCTTGGACGAAGGCCCCCTGCAATCGACGGATGCTGAAATCTCTTGAACACGGGGCCAAGTGATTTCTGATCCCGCCCTAATTGTCCGGAACATACACCACCTCTCCGTCTTCTAATTCGTACGCCACACCGAGGCGAATTCCCTGGCCGCCGGCTTTGCGCGGGTTGAGTCGCTGCACCTGAATGGAGCCGCCGCGGCGGGACAGCACCTCCGTCTGTCCCGAGGGGCTTTTCCTCAAGAGCGTCCAATCGTCGCTCGACTGCGCCAGGTCGCGAAAGTTCAGGGCGCCCAAGGCAGTCAGCAGAAAGGCGATCGCCAGCACGATCGACAGGTCGAAGAGGTTTGGCACGAGACTGAGCGGGTCGTCGTCGGCCGTTGCATCCATGAATCGGCCGGCACGAAGTCGGCGTTTCATGCGGAAACCTCCCGGACCTCGATCCCTTGGGTCGGGGACGCGGTTTCGGAATGCTGCAGATCGAGCAGTGTACGGACCAGGTCGCTCACCAATTCGATGTCGCCGGCCACCAGATCGGCCGTATGTGCCCGCGCCATCGCGATCACATAGCTGACCCCGCCGACCAGCAGCCCGACGACCGTTGTCGAAAAAGCCACCACCAGTTGTGCCGACAACCGGCTCAGGTCGCCTTCACTGAGCGCCATGAGTCCCGGGCCCAAAGGAATCAATGTCCCGGCCAGCCCCAGGCACGGTCCCAGCCGCACCAGCACCCGCACCCGGTTCACGTCCCGGGCGAGCCCCGCTTCGATCTGCCCAACGAGATGATCGATCCGCGCCTCCAGTGTAACCCTGGGAGCTTGCCGGAGTTCGTCCAAAAGCAGAACCACGAACCTGCGAAGTTGTGGATGCTGTCGCCCGCTTTTCGCCAGCGCGCTGAGCGACTCGGCGAGCGAGTGGCAATCGTTGAGCCGAAGGTCTCTCAGTTCCCGGGAGGTTTCCGGTTTGCGGTGAGAGCGGACGGTCCACAGATCCTGGACGAGTTCGCCCAGGTGCCAAATCGTTCGCAGGAAACTGAAGCCCAGTAGAACCAGCGTGGGATAGAGCAACAGCAAGCTAGTTCTGTAGACTATATCGCTAACCCCCCAGTCTTCGGTAAGCATTTTAGCCCAGTGCAGGAGCGTAAGTGGCGTAATACGATTTCGCCTATCTTATTACGCCGCGCGATGGCGTTCAACGGGTCTCCGGGCGTGTCCGCCCAAAAGCTTCGCCCGGCTCTTGTATTACGAGTTTTTATATCGTAATATCGACAAATCCGTCATCCCGTCAATCTGCCAGGAGAAATCACGATGAAACGCGCCGGATTTACGCTGGTCGAGCTGTTGGTGGTGATTGCGATCATCGGCATTCTGATCGCCTTGCTGTTGCCGGCCGTTCAAGCGGCCCGCGAGGCGGCTCGGCGGATGCAGTGCTCGAACAACCTGCATCAACTGGGAATCGCAGTACACAATTACCTGAACACGCACCAAGCGTTCCCGATGAATCGCACGGGCAAGACGCTTCACAACTGGTCGGCCCTGGCAATGATCGCGCCGTATCTCGAGCAAGGGAACATGTATGGCATGCTTGATTTTCGACACTACCCCTATACGACCGTTACGGGGGCGGGCACCGTGGCCGACGGGAGCGTGAATATGCCGGCGGCTCGGACCGTGATCGACGGGTATCAGTGTCCGTCGGATCCCGTCGGCGTAACGGATCCCGACGGATTGGCGCCGACCAACTACCTGTTCAACGTGGGGAGTGGCCTGGTCAACAACGGCTCCATTCTGGTGAGTTCCGGACTGGTTCCGGACGGCATCGCTTACCAGGCATCCGGTGTTCGCCTCGCCGAGATCACCGACGGCACGTCCAACACCATCGCCATCGGCGAAAGCACCAAGGGGATGGGCGGCGGTCTTGCGCCCTACGCCGGCGACGTGAAGCGGCAACACATCCGCAACACGTCCTTTTTCCCGGCGTGCAACGCGGGGCCGGCCGACAACGTGTGGTACGGAGATCGCGGCGACAAATGGATCAGCGGGAGTTTTCCCTACGCGGCGATGACCTTTTACTATGCACCCAACTCCAAACAAGCGGATTGCATGAACGGTATGTCCACGCAGGCTCGGATGGCCGCACGGAGCTACCATCCCGGCGGAGCCAACGTGCTATTCTGCGACGGCCACGTATCGCTGTTGTCCGACACGATGCAAGCGGGCGTCATGCGGGCACTGGCAACAAGGGGCGGCGGGGAAGTCCACGAAAGCTTCTGACGGTACGGTTTCAGAGAACGTCGCCCGGAATCACTTCGCCCCCGCCGACGGTTCCCAGCGCCCGCCAGACGAAACCGTCGATCGACTGCGAGATGAACCGCACGGAGCCGTCGCCCGCGAGCGATTGGACTCCGCCGGGATGGTAGCTTCGCGAGGTGATTGCGGCAAAGGTCGGGCCGCCCAGCCGCTCGCGGCGGCTGATGACGTCGACGTCTGGCTCGCTGAGACCGGAGCCGCCGGGAGTGACTTTGTTCGGAGGCCAGGCCGTCGTGAAGCCGTTGTGGTGGCACGACATTTCGACCCACTGCGTGTGCGCGTTGCGAAACACCCGGCAGCTTCCACCGCCCGCCTGGTACTCCGGGCAGACGGCAAATGGATTGGCGGTAGGCGGGGGGACGTTGTTCGGGTCGTTGATCATCGAGAACGGGCCGCAGTCGCGGATGGTGACCTGATAGTTCTTCACCTCCGACATCAAGAGGGTGTTGCTTACACCGTCGGTGAAGTCACGCCAGCGGCGGCTGAAGTTGACGCCAAAGGCCGAGCGGCAGGGAGGACTTCCACTGCCGACGCCATTCCAGACGTACCAGTCGCCCATCGAGAACCCGTAGTTCACTCCGCCGACGTCGCCGAAGGCGGCGTGGGTGAGCGGCTCCCGCCGGACTTCGCTCGGGCAAAGAAACACGTCGATTACCCGTCCGACGGCGTCTTTGTTGGCCAGATCGCCGTAGCTGGTGTTGATATCCATCGCACCGAAGATATTGTTCTGCTCGATGAAGGGGAGAACACGGGCGTGCGGCCCCAGGTAGCTGGTCCAGTAGGTACCATCGGGACGAAGATCAACCAGCGCGCCGGGTGGGAGGGCTCCCAGGCTGTTTTCGTAGTGGTGGATCGCCAGGCCGATCTGCTTGAGGTGATTGCTGCACGACATCCGCCGCGCCGCCTCACGGGCCGCTTGCACGGCCGGCAGCAGCAGGGCGATGAGGATGCCGATGATGGCGATGACGACGAGGAGTTCCACCAGGGTAAAGGCGCGACGAATCATTTTACGGAATCCCAAATCCAAAATCGCAAATCCCAAACAAATACAAAATCCGAAGGACAGGATTGTCCAAAACCTTGGCTACGACGATCTCCCGGCCCGTTTCGTGCTTTTCTTATTCCGATTTCGAATTCGTTTGAGATTTGGTGCTTCGGATTTGAGGTTTCCCGCATGAGATCGCTGCTCAGCCCCCTGGCTCTACGCGAATGTGCTTCGGATACTCCCAGCGGCCGACATTATCGCGGACCCACTCGTAGTAGAATCGTACACCGCGATCCTTGGCGCCGGTGCCGTACCCGCCCATCTCGGCGTGCGGCGCGCTTCCACTGTAGTTGGTGATGCCCTGGATGAAGGCTGCTTGCAGGAGCATCGCCGCATTGGGCGCTTCGTGGAAGCGGCGGCAGTCGGCGAAGATATAATCGAGATTGGTCTGGTTGAAGACTCCGTCGTTCTGATACACGTCCTGGCGTTTCGTCTCGACATTGACGACGAATCCCTTCTCGGGAATCGGCATCTCCTTTTGGATGATCCGCACGTCCATGCCTGGATACGAGTCGCCCGTGCCGGAGTTGACGTCGGGACAGATGCCGACCTCGATCTGCGGCGCGACGGCCTTGAACCACGCGGTGAGCTTCGCCTTCTTCGCCGCGCCGCCGGGCTCGCGGAAGATCTCCTTGTCGATCCGCTCCGGATGGCTGAACTCGTGCATGATATCCACGAAGACGTTCCTGAGCCTGCGATCGCGTAGGAAGCCCGCTGCCTCCTCAATAGCGTGCCGAATTGCATCTTCGTCGTAGAATTCCTGGTCTTTGCGGGGCGTGAACAGGCCGACCATCACGACCATTCCGCGACGATCGGCTTCCCGGACGAGATACTCGAGCCGGGCCGCGAATTCCGGACGAAGCTTGCCGTCGCGGGTGAAACCGTTGGCCGCCGCATCGGGGTCCGGCCAGCCGGCATTGCTCCCCTGGATATAAACGCCGATCAGATTGATGCCGTGGACCGTCATATTGTCGAGATTGCGGACGTGCCGCTCGGTAATCGCCGGACTATGCAGCGCGTTGCCGCAGCGCAAGCCCCACAGGTCGACTTGATGGCCGGCGAGGAAAGCACGGTCGTTCTTGATTTCGAACTCGCGCGTCGCCGCAGGCTCCTCCGAAGCAACGATCGGGCACTTAAGTACCGTCAGGAGCAGAAGTGTCGGGAGCGCGACGCGTCTCCGGCGGATGGTCATGGTCGGGAACTCCCTGATGTGGAGCCTCTTGGCAGGCATATTACCATGATGGCACGCACTATAAACGAAACCGGGGCTTGGATCAACCAGGCGACACGACCAGATGCGACCGGATGCGTGGCCCTCCGCGCAACGCGTTCAGGCTCACAGGCACTGTCGACAAAACCGACATCTGTGTCGCGCAAAACGACACCCCTGGGTTCCTGGTCAAGCAGCCGTCAGAAAACGGTTCGCTGAGCGCCGAGGCGGGCGTGGGACCGACCGCGCTGGCTACGCTGGGACAACTGCGGAGGAGACGACCCGCAGGTTGCCAAAATGAATCGCGTTTTTCGTGGATGCTTGACAAGCGGAACTGAATGGGATAAAGTGTTCGCTAAGTGATATTGAGTATCAATTTCATTTTCGGGCTGGTCCTGAGAGGCCGCTCGGAAACACATGTCTGCTCGGCGAACCCGCCAGCTCGGCTGTCGGGCCTCTTTGCTAGCCACGTTCGCCTCCCGCAGCGAGGTATTTCTGCGCGCAGCATTCGCCGGCGGTTCGGCCGCGTCCGAGCCGGGATGCTGCGACGAGTCACACTTAACGCGAGGAGGTTTGCCGTGTCGCGTCACGACGCTCGATCCGCTTTGCGCCCGCAAGGCTTCACGCTCGTTGAACTGCTGGTGGTGATCGCCATCATTGGCGTCTTAATCGCCATGTTGCTGCCGGCCGTGCAGGCGGCGCGAGAGGCGGCCCGGCGGATGCAGTGCAGTAATAATCTCAAGCAGCTCGGGCTGGCGTTGCACAACTACGCCTCCACCTATCCAGAGGCGTTTCCCAACAACGGATGGCCGTGGCCCGGCGGTTATCCAAGCGATTATTCGCCTTTTGCGAAATTGCTCCCCTTCATGGAGCAGGAGAACCTGCAGGATCTGATCGATTTCAACATCTACATGGGCCACCCCGCCCTGAACGACCTCCCGGCGGAACTGCACCGGGCCGCCGCGACCCGCGTCAACTCGTTCGAATGTCCCAGCGACGTCGGCGCGGACCTTCACGACCTGACGATGCCGTCGGGGGCAATCATTCCGATCGCGGGCATCAGCTATGCTTTCAATCAGGGCAGCGGTATCGACGGAGTGTTCCATCCCGGCAACGGCCTTCCTGCGGACGGATTGTGTTGGGTCGGCGCCAAGATCCGCTTGCGCGACATTATCGACGGGACGAGCAACACGATCATCTTTGCGGAAACGACGATCGGTCCCGGCGACTCGCCCGCATCGCCAACGCCCCTGCAGGATCCTCGGCGCTATCGAGCGGCGGCTTCTGCGATTGACGCAACGGTCGCCGCCGCTGCGGATACGGGGAACATCAGCGCGGTTCAGTCCTACATCGCCGGCTGGGACGGCTCCAGGAACCACTACTGGCTTCGCGGGAGCGTTCCCAACGGGCCGGTCATGAACGGCCGCCTGACGCCCAATAGCGCGGTGCCTGACCTGGTCCGCGGATCCAACAAGATCACCGGTTCACGTAGCTACCACCCTGGGGTCGTCAACGCATGCATGGCCGACGGCAGCGTGCGCACCGTGTCCGACACGATCGACCGTGGCGCGTGGCATGCAAGCTGGACCCGCGCGGGCGGCGAAGTCCGCACGATCAATATGGATTGAGCGGGATCCGGACGACCAGCATGACGATACGATCCGCTGTCTTCTGGCTGCACTTGGCGCTCGGCGTTCTTGCAGGGGCCGTGGTTGCCGTCATGTCGATCACCGGCATCGCGATCGCGTTCGAGCAGGAGATTCTTGCCTGGTGCGATCGCAACGTCGCCGCTGTGGAGTTGCCCGAAGACGGGCGGCCACCGCTGAGCGTCGCCGAACTGCGGTCGATTCTCAAGCGGGAATCCCCCGGCTTTGCCGCGGACCACCTCGTCGTGGAGCAGGACCCGCGGCGAGCCTGGCAGTTCTGGGCCGGCCGGTCCGGCCCATGGTACATCGATCCGTACACCGGTGAGTTGAGGGAATCGCGTGCCCACGGCGTCCACGAAGCGATCCACTTCCTGGAAGATCTCCACCGCTGGCTGGCGATCGGCGGCGAGGGCCGCACCGTGGGGCGGCTCATCACGGGCACGAGCAACCTGGCGTTCCTCCTGCTGTGCATTACCGGGATTTACCTCTGGTTCCCTAAGCGTTGGAGCCGCCGCGCGGTGCGATACCGCCTGCGGCTGAAGCCCAAAGCGCGAGGCAAGGCGCGCGACTTCAACTGGCACCTTGTCTTCGGGTTCTGGAGCCTGCCGGTGCTCGTCGTGCTGGCCGGGACCGGAGTGGTCATCTCCTTTGCCTGGGCTCACAACCTGGTCTTTCGCATGGCAGGAGAAACACCGCCCGAGTTTCGCGATTTCCGCATGACGCTGGTTCCGCCGGTCGTTGTTCCACCTCCGTCCGAGGGAAGCGAACGCTTGCCCCTGGAAGCCCTATTGAAGAGCATGCAAGACGGTTTTCCCGGTTGGCAGTCGATCCGGCTTCCGCTCGCCGATTTGGGCAACACCGAGGAAACGGCGCCGGTGAAGGCCTCGGTTACCACGGCCGACTACATGCCGAATCGGGCGTTCATCCCCGTCGAGTTGAATCCCTACACGGGTGAGATCCTCCGGGCCATCCGCCTGCAGGATCGAAGTGCCGGGTTGCAGGCACGGATCTGGATTCGTTTCCTGCACACGGGAGCCGCGTTCGGCGTGGTGGGCAAGATCATCGCGACGCTTGCCACCGTCGCCTCGCTATTTCTGGTCTACACCGGTTACGCCCTGTCCTATCGACGATTCTTTTCCAAGAAACGGACCGCGTTGCTGCCAGCGGAGCGGCCGAGCCAACGAGATTCACTAACGTGTAGCCCCACGCCTGGATGCCGATATACGGTGTGAGCCCGACGCCGAGCGAGATTGCCGTGGCCGGCTCAAACGCGTCCGGTCAGGATCCGTCGTGCCAGTGCCGGCTCACTCGCTGGACTTGCTCCGCGGTCGGACGCTGCGCTTTCTGGAAAGCAATGGCATCGTGCTCCGCGTCTTGCCAGTCGCCGGCGCGGGCAGCGTCGAGAATGTCTTGAAACGCCTCGTACTCGTCGTCCGACATCTTTCCGCCTTGGTGGCGTTGGGAGATAATCTCGGCGTTCTGTTCGAGCCACTCGGGATTGCGCGTCGAGAGAGCGGTTCGCAACGAAGCGATGAGGTGCAAGTTTTTCGGGGCGACCTGTGGCCGGCCGCATCCCCAGAGCATGGTCGCTACCAACAGCAGCGCAACGGCCAAAACCGTTGTCCTCGTATTCATGATGGTTCTCCTTTTCCTGATGGATCGAGCCTCGGCTCAGTATTCACCGATGACTTCGCCTTCTGCACGACTTGCCAGCCCGGCCCAGGTGAGCTGGTTGATCGTTTCGGAAACGAAGCGGACGCTACCGTCGCCCAAAAGGACGTTGCAGCCGCCGGGATGCTCGGCGTACATCTGGCACGGAGCGGCAACCGGGCTGTTGGGCGGGTGGATTACCGGCGGAGTCACGATGCTGCACGGGCCGCTATGGGCGTTGACCAGGATCGCGCCCGGCTCGCAGATCGAGAAGGCAAACTCCGGCTGCGGGCAGACCATCGCGCCGGGGACGACGCCGACCCAGGTCTTTTCGCTGAGCACGGGGTGGTGTTCGCCCAGGAAGACGGTATTCGAAAGCCCATCGGTCACGTCGGCAAATCGGGTCCGCGAATTGCGATAAAGCGGGCCGTCGGCGATATTCTGGTAGTCGTCGACCGCGAAAAGCCACGGTTCTTCCTGGCCCGCGTTGGCCACGTAGCACGACCGTGCCAACGTGGCCAGCACTCCGCCCGCGTCGTCCTTTACCTGCACCAAGCCTTCGGTTCTCGTGGCGGAAGGGCAGAGAAAGAGGTTTACCTGCGTGGCGGTGGCCGCGGCGTTGCTCGGATCCCAGCAGGGCAGATTCATATTGAAGCGGTCGTGGAGGTTGCCCTGCTCCAGGAAGGGAAACAGCAGTGTGCCCCATGCCCAGCCGGGGCCGGCGTCGCGGGTGGTCGGGTCCGGGGTGCCATGCACGCCTCCACCGCCCGGCTGAATCACGTAGGCCGGCGGGAACACCTTGTGGGTGTCGTGGTAGTTGTGAAAGCCGACGCCGAGTTGTTTGAGGTTATTGGTACACTGGGTCCGCCGCGCCGCTTCCCTGGCGGCTTGCACCGCGGGCAAGAGCATCGACACCAGTATGCCGATGATGGCGATGACCACCAGTAGTTCGACAAGCGTAAATGCGGAATGCTTCCGTAAAGATCTCATGAAATGCTCCTCGTTTTCGTTTTGCCGTTGCGGACCGCGAGCGCGTTGCTCGGCCAGCAGCGGGCAGAATCGTTCCAACCACAAACGCGATGCGAGCGCAGGACAGATTGCGAAGCGGTTAGACCGAAGGAGGAGCGCGAACATTGAAAGGACTGGCCGCGGCGGTACGGTCCACACGCGTCGCGACGGCAGGCAAATCCGTGTGGCAGGTCAGCCAGCGGACGTACTCCACTGCTCCCGAACCGATGCGATGCTGCCCGGAGATCTGGCAAATCAAGCAGCAATCTTCGGTAGGCCCAAGTGCAGGTCGCTGACGGTCCAGGCGACCCGAGGCACCGCAGCCGTCAGGCACGCTGGCATTGGCAGGCAGATGAATGCCCACACACAGATAACCGGCGGGCAGGCTGTTGGCCGCCCTTTCGACGCCGGTCCAGTCCACCACCCAGATCGTCCCTGGCGACGAGGACGGCTGGATCGTCCATCAGCAGGTGTTTTCCCGGGAGACCTACGGCATTCGCCACGAAACGGTTTACGAGATTGCTGCGAGAGAGCAGCGGCAGCCCCCGGTTGCCGCCAACGACTCCTCAACGGCGACGCGGTGGTTCTCCGATTGGCGGCAACGGCAGGTGGATTCGCTGACGGCCGAACGCGAGGGCCGTTGGGCCGAGCAAAACGAAGCGATCCGGAGTGAGAACGCGCGAATCTGTTCGGCCCTGACGCTGGTAACCGGGCAGGATTTGCCCGCGGACCCGGAAGCCTGGTGGAGCTGGTGGGACGATCGCATGGGCTACCGGAGCTACGAAAAACCGATCGAACAAACCTACGAGCGGGTTACCTTATCCACATCTTGCTTCGCCGCCGGGACGCCGGTGTGGACGCCGCACGGCCTGAAGCCCATCGAGACGGTGCGCGTCGGCGATCTCGTGGTGGCTCAGGATCCGGTTTCGGGTGAGTTGGCGTTGAAGGCAGTAGTCAACACAACCGTCCGCGAGCCCATCCCGCTGGTACGGGTGACTGCCGCCGACGAGTCGCTCGACTGTACGCCGAACCATGCCTTCTGGATCTCCGGCAACGGCTGGGTTCCGGCGCGTCAGCTTGGCACGGGCGCCGCACTTCACACTACGGTCGGCACGGCGGTTCTGACGGCGGTCGAGGCGGGTCCCACCGAGTTAACACACAACCTGGTGATCGCCGATTTTCACACTTACTTCGTCGGCCGCTCCAAGATCCTCGTTCATGATATTACTCATGCCGAGGACCTGCGTAATATCGTTCCCGGGTTAAGCGCGTGGTAACGGCCTGCGGGAGAGAAGACTCGTCTTCTGCAATAGCCCTGGCCCGCTCCTGGTTGAAAAGTATTGCCGCTCTGCTTGCGCTCGTACGACTGCAGGCGTGTAGCGAAGCCACGGGTCATTCTCGTGCTCCGGGCCCGGGAATTGCCGGGTCGCCTCCGGGGTAATAAGATGACGGCGTTTCCGAGCCGGGAGAATGTGGGAGGTCTGGTCATGAAGAATGCCGTCGCGATGGGTTTGTTGGTGCTTTCCAGCGTTTCGTGTGCGCTGGGACAGAACGGCCAGGTGGATTGGGTCAAGGCGAAAGACAAGGTGGCATTTCAGCCGCGCGATTCGTCGGGCGAGGTCGTGCTGAAGGACCGGATGTGGATCCTGGGGGGCTGGTTCAATTCGTACGCGGAGCCGCCGCGCGACGTGTGGAGCTCGCGCGACGGAGTGAACTGGCAGCGCGCCATCGAGACGGCCCCTTGGAGACACGCCGATTTGCCGACCACGCTGGTCTTCGACGATCAGATGTGGATCATGGGCGGTTGGCACCTCGGGCGTTTGCCGGGGGCTTCCGCCGGCAATGAGGTCTGGTTCTCGAAGGATGGGCAGAAATGGGAGCTTGCGACGGACGCTGCCCCTTGGAGCCCTCGCCTGGGCGCCGCGGGTGCGGTGTTCGACGGCAAGATGTGGATCCTCGGCGGAACAGAGCAGTATTTCCACGGCACGGAGAAGAGTCTGCGCAACGATGTGTGGTATTCGAACGACGGCAAGCAGTGGAAGCAAGCGACCGCCGAGGCCGGCTGGCCCGCGCGGGCCTACCACGCGGCGGTGGCGTACGACGGGAAGCTCTGGGTCTTCGGAGGCGGCAACTACCTGCCGACATACAAGGCTTTCAACGACGTCTGGAACTCGAACGACGGCGTAAACTGGACGCAAGTGACCGGGGCCGCCGGATGGACGCCCCGGATCTGGTTTTCGGCGGAAGTTTACCGCAATCGCATCTGGGTGCTTGGGGGCTGGTCGAACGAGCCGTCGAAAAACTGGAACGACGTCTGGTACACGGCCGACGGCAAGCATTGGGAGCAACTTCAAACAAAGACCATCTGGTCGCCCCGACACGAGCAGTCGGCGTACGTTTTCCAGGACAAGCTGTGGATCGTTGGGGGCAATGCGTGGCCGCTGGTGGGCGATGTCTGGTATTTGCAGCTCCCTGAGGATTGGCCCTAAGCCGGATCGGGGAGGAATCGCCGGACATGGACGTCCACAATGGTCAGGAGACCGTCGCGGATCATTGGTTCCAAGGCGACGAGGAGCGGACCGATCCGCTCGGCGATGTCGATGATCTCGACTCGCACGGCTAGTAATAAGCTGGTCCTTGCCGGGATCCGGTGCCCTGGGCGAATTGCAGGCATATGCCACGCCGCGTCGGGATAAGCGACCGGCCGTTGGCAACGATATCGTAAGCCCCCTTTCTCAACGAGTTCCCAACCAGCACTTTGACAGGTTGAAATCAGGAAATGCTACGTTACAATTATAGGGGGTAAGGATTGATCGAGAAATAAGTGTCAGGAACCATTTGCCGGAAATCGGCCCTTCGGGTGCTTCACACAAATGGTTCCTGACACTTTTTTCTCGAACGTTGCTAAGATGGTTCCAGACGGAAAAGAAGGCAGGTGACGCATGGCTGTGAAAGCTGCACGCGTAATGGACCGCTTGGTCAGTGCACACGAGGATGCCTGCGGCGAGGACGTCGCGCGGCTGCGCATGCTTAGCATGCGGGAGCGCAGCGAGTTGCTCGAATCGGCGTGCAAGGCGGCGAGCGTCCTCTACCGCAGCCGGCTGACTGCGGGCCTGCCGGATGTGGAACCGGCGCCCTGGCCGGCATCCACGTGCGAGTTCCTGAGAAAGCACGCTGCTCGTGTCCGAAGCTAAACCACCCGCCGACGCTGCGGCAGTAGCCGGCCAACTGGCTGAGCAACTGGCGTTGCGGCATCAAGAATACGCGCTCGGCGGCGCGATCGCGCTAGGCTATTGGGGCGCGCCTCGTGGTACGGTCGACGTCGACGTGACGCTCTATCTGCCGCCGGACAAGCCGTCTGATTGCGTCTGGCTGTTGCAGGAAATCGGCTGCGAATTGTCCGCGACGCAATCTCTGCAGTCACTCCGCGAGGACGGCTTCTGTCGCGTGAGGTACGCCGGCATCCGAGTCGACGTCTTTTTACCAATTGTTCCGTTCTACGAAGCCGCTCGCGCGAGGCGCAAGCGCGTGGAACTGGCCAACCAGCCTATCATAATCTGGGACGCTGAGACGTTGACGGTGTTCAAGATGATGTTCTTCCGGCGCAAGGATCTGGCCGACGTGGAGCAGATCCTGCGAGCGCAGGGTACCCAGTTGGACCGCGCCTGGGTGCGGGAGCGACTCGCCGGGATGTATGGAGCTCGCGATCCCCGGCTCGCGGCCTGGGACGACCTTGCGCGAGAAATTCCGGCCGAGTGACGTCCGGCTCCGTCCTGAAAGGTCGCCTCGTCGAGCCATCCGTTTCGCTCGACGGCCATTCCGCGGACGTATGCCGCCATCGCCGGTCGGCCGAGGGCCGTCGTGCCCGGTCTCAAAAAGAAGACGGACAGTCGGACCAAGGAGAGCTATCGCCCAAGCGGTTGTCGAGGCCCACGCCCTTGATCGCCGAGGTGGGCGCGAGCATCTCCGGCAGACCACAGCAAACATCGAAGGCCCCGCCGGTCAAGGCATAGCTGGCGGTCGTAATCGCCTTGCGATGGCCGAGCCGGTCGCTCCACCAGGCCGCCCCCAGCTTGACAAAACTCGAAAGGGCATTGGACACTGGAACTGTCAACCGGTTCGCCGGCGCGGGCAGGCGGCTGGTTCGCCCGCGACAAGGCAGACGCCGAAGCGAAGTGGATCGGACACCGGAGGCGAAGCTCGG
>JAXGMN010000087.1:0-35851 GCA_040768665.1 Thermoguttaceae bacterium | reverse complement strand
GTCCGGCGTGCAGGAGCCTGCGGCTGGTGGTGACCAGCGGAGAGGCGTTGCCGTATGCCCTGGCCGAGCGGCTCTACGAGCGATTGCCGGATGTGAAGCTTGAGAATCTCTATGGTCCGACGGAAGCCTCGGTGGACGTGACCCGTTGGAGCTGTCCGACGGAAGGCGACCCGCGTCGGATCGTACCGATCGGCCGTCCGATCGCCAATACGCGGACGTATGTTCTCTCGCCGAGACTGGAGCCGTTACCGGTGGGCGTGGCGGGAGAGCTACACCTTGCTGGCGTTCAGTTGGCCCGAGGCTATTTGAACCGGCCGGAGCTTTCTGCGGAACGTTTTGTGCCCGATCCGTTTGCCGCCAAGCCGGGCGAGCGGATCTACAAGACGGGTGACCTGTGCCGCTGGCTGGCCGACGGTTCCCTGGAATACCTGGGCCGGTTGGACCACCAGGTGAAGATCCGGGGCAACCGGATCGAATTGGGCGAGATCGAGTCGGCGCTGCGCCGGCGCCAGGAGGTTCGCGAGGCGGTGGTGACCGCGCAAGGGGACGGCGCGGGGTCGAAGCGCCTGGTGGCCTACATCGTGCTTCATGAGGGCGCCGAGCTGGCAGTGGACCGTTGGCAGCGGGAGCTCAAGAGCGTGTTGCCGGAGTACATGGTCCCGCAGGTGTTTATGGCCTTGGACGCGCTGCCCTTGTCGGCCAACGGCAAGGTGGACCGGCGCCGACTGCCGGAGCCGGAATCGGCCCGGCCGCGGCTTGAGACCGAGTACGTCGCGCCCCGCAACGAGGTGGAAGAGCTGTTGGCGGGGATCTGGCAGGATGTCCTGGGTCTTGAGCGGGTGGGCGTATTGGACAACTTCTTTGCGGTGGGTGGAGACTCGATCAAGAGCATCCAGGTCCTGGCGCGAGCCAACCAGGCCGGCCTGCGGTTCACCTTGGCGGAATTGTTCTCGGCGCAGACGGTCTCCGAACTGGCGATGGTGGCCCGCCGGGGCGAGGCGGAGTTGGTGCACAGGACCGAGCCTTGGGCGCTGGTGAGCGCCGAGGACCGGGCCTTGCTGGGTGAGGAGATCGAGGACGCTTATCCGCTGGCGGACCTTCAGGCGGGGATGCTCTTCCACAGCGCGTACAGCCCCGAAACGGCCGTCTACCACGACGTGTTCGCCAGCCGGATCCGCACTGGACTGGACGAGGACCTCTTGCGGGAGTCGGTGCGTCGGCTGATGGCCCGGCACGCGGTGTTGCGGACGAGTTTCGCCTTGAGCGGCTACCGCGAGCCGCTGGAGCTTGTGCACCGGGAGGTGCCCGCGCCGGTGGAAGTGGTGGACCTGAGGCATTTAAGCGCCGCCGAGCAGGACGCGCGGCTTGGCGAGTGGCTGGAAGCGGAGAAAGGGCGGGCGTTTGACTGGACGCAGGCGCCCTTGTTCCGCCTGGTGGTGCACCGGTTAAGCGGCGAGGAGTTCGAACTGGCCCTGAGCTTCCACCACGCGATCCTCGACGGCTGGAGCGTGGCTACGATGCTGGCTGAGCTGTTCGGGATCTACGATGCGCTCGCGCGCGGCGAAGAGGTTCGCCTGGCGGATGCCGGATTGAGCTACCGGGACTTCGTGGCCCTGGAGCGGGAAGCGATTGCGTCGGAAGAGGCGAAACGCCACTGGGAGGACCTGTTGGCGGGGCACACGGCGACGCGTTTGCCGCGGTTGCCGGGCGCGAAGCGGACCAGCGGGGAATTGGGCACGGCGGCCCGGGAAGTGCCTAGGGAACTCGTCGGGCGGCTTAAGGCGCTGGCGCAGGCCTGGGGCGTGCCCCTGAAGAGCCTCCTCCTGGCGGCGCACCTGCGGGTGCTCTCGTTGGTATCGAGCCAGCGGGAGGTGTTGACGGGCCTGGTCTCCAACAGCCGCCCGGAGGAGGCCGACGGCGAGCGGGTGCTGGGCCTGTTCCTCAACACCCTCCCCCTGCGGGTGACGCTTGAAGACGAGTCGTGGCGGGCGCTGGTCCAGAAGGTGTTCGCGGCGGAGCGGGCGGGCTTGCCGTACCGACGCTACCCGGCCGGTCGGCTGAAGCGAGCGGAGCGGGAGGAGCTCTTTGAGACGGCCTTCAACTACAACCACTTCCACGTCTACCAGGGGCTGGAAGGGCGCGTGGAGGTTTCCCAGCCGCGAATGTTCGAGTACACGAACTTCACGCTGATGGCGAACTTTGACCTGGCGCCCGGCGGGGAAGGGCTGGCGATCCGGTTGAATTACGACTCCGGCCAGTTGGCCGCCGGCGAGATCGAGCGCTGGGCCGGCTATTACCTGAAGTGCCTGGAAGCGATCGCCGCGGATGCCGATGGGCCGGTCGCTGCAACGGAGCTGTTGGCCGAGTCGGAACGGACCGAGGTGCTCGAGGCGTTCAACGCCACCGAAACACCTTACGACCTCTCCGGCACGCTGGACGAGCTGTTCGAAGCGCAGGTGGACCGCACGCCGGAGGCCACGGCGCTGGTGTACGAGGACCGCACTCTCAGCTACCGGGATCTGGACGAGCAGGCGAACCGGCTGGCACACCTCTTGCGCCTGCGGGGCGTCGGCGCCGACAGCGTGGTTGGCGTGATGGGCTATCGATCGATCGAGTTGGTCGAGGCGCTGTATGGGGTGATGAAGTCGGGCGGGGCGTACCTGCCGTTGGATCCGGAGTATCCGGCGGAGCGGGTGGCGGCGATCCTGGCCGACAGCCGCGTGGAGGTGATGCTGGTCGGGCCGGGTCTCGAAGAGCGCTTGGGCGAGTGGCACGGCGAGCGGATCGTGCTGGAAGAATCCTCCTGGGCGGACCAGCCGAGCGAGCGACCCAAGCGGATTACGGGCCCTGAAAACTTGGCCTACGTGATCTACACGTCCGGCTCGACGGGCCTGCCGAAGGGTGTGGCGGTCGAGCATGCGGGGATCCGCAACCGCCTGCTGTGGATGCAGGAGGCGTATGGGCTCACCGCATCGGATCGGGTGTTGCAGAAGACGCCCTACAGCTTCGACGTCTCGGTGTGGGAGTTCTTCTGGCCTCTGATCAGCGGGGCAACGCTCGTCGTGGCCCGTCCGGGCGGACACCAGGACAGTGGCTATCTGGTCGAGCTGATCCGGCAACAGCAGATCAGCGTCTTGCACTTCGTCCCGTCGATGCTGCGGGTGTTCTTGGAAGAGCAGAACGTCCCGACGTGCACGAGCCTGCGGCTGGTGGTGACCAGCGGGGAGGCGTTGCCATACGCCCTGGCCGAGCGGCTCTACGAGCGCTTGCCGGATGTGAAGCTTGAGAATCTCTATGGTCCGACGGAAGCCTCGGTGGACGTGACCCGCTGGAGCTGTCCGCCGGTAGGCGATCCGCGGCGGATCGTGCCGATCGGCCATCCGATCGCCAACACTCGCTGCTACGTGCTCTCGGGTGAGCTCGAGGTGCTTCCGGTGGGCGTGGCCGGGGAACTGTATCTGGCCGGAGTGCAGTTGGCCCGGGGCTACCTGAACCGTGCGGAGCTGTCGGCGGAGCGATTCGTGCCGGATCCGTTCGCCGGGCGAGCGGGCGAGCGGATGTACAAGACGGGCGACCTGTGCCGCTGGCTGGCCGACGGCTCGCTGGAATACCTGGGCCGATTGGACTACCAGGTGAAGATCCGGGGCAACCGGATCGAGCTGGGCGAGATCGAATCGGCCCTGCGCCGCCGCGGAGAGGTCCGGGAGGCGGTGGTCACCGCCAGGGAGGACGGCGCGGGCTCGAAGCGTCTGGTGGCCTACGTCGTGCCTCATGAGGGCGCGGATTTGGTGGTAGACCGCTGGCAGCGGGAGCTCAAGAGCGTGCTGCCGGAGTACATGGTCCCGCAGGTCTTGATGGCCTTGGAGGCATTGCCCCTTTCGGCCAACGGCAAGGTGGACCGCCGGCGGTTACCGGAGCCGGAATCGGCCCGGCCGCAGCTTGAGACCGAGTACGTCGCGCCCCGCAACGGGGTGGAAGAACTTCTGGCGGGGATCTGGCAGGACGTTCTGGGGCTTGAGCGGGTGGGCGTATTGGACAACTTCTTCGCCGTGGGTGGGGACTCGATCAAGAGCATCCAGGTCCTGGCGCGAGCCAACGAGGCGGGCCTGCGGTTCACCTTGGCGGGGTTGTTCTCGGCTCAGACGGTCTCCGAGTTGGCGCTGGTGGCTCGACAGGGCGAGGCGGAGTTGGTCCAGAGGACCGAGCCTTGGGCGCTGGTGAGCGCCGAGGATCGGGCCTTGCTGGGTGAGGAGATCGAGGACGCCTATCCGCTGGCGGATCTTCAGGCGGGGATGCTCTTCCACAGCGCGTACAGCCCCGAGACGGCCGTCTACCACGACGTATTCGCCAGCCGAATCCGGGCGGAATTGAACGAGGACGTGCTGCGAGAGTCGGTCGTTCGCCTGATGGCCCGGCATGCGGTCCTTCGCACGAGCTTCGCCTTAAGCGGCTATCGCGAGCCGTTGGAACTGGTGCACCGGGAGGTGCCCGCGCCGGTGGAGGTGGTGGACCTGAGGCAGTTCAGCGCCTCGGAGCAGGACGCGCGGCTTGCCGAGTGGCTGGAAGCGGAGAAAGGGCGGGCGTTCGACTGGACGCAAGCGCCCTTGTTCCGCTTGGTGGTGCACCGGTTAAGCGGCGAGGAGTTCGAGCTGGCCCTGAGCTTCCACCATGCGATCCTCGACGGCTGGAGCGTGGCGACGATGCTGGCCGAGCTGTTCGGGATCTACGATGGGCTCGCCCGCGGCGAAGCGGTTCGCTTGCCCGATGCCGGATTGACCTATCGGGACTTCGTGGCCCTGGAGCGGGAAGCGATCGCTTCGGCGGAAGCGAAGCGGTACTGGGAGGAACTGTTGGCCGGACACACGGCCACACGTCTGCCGCGGTTGCCGGGCGCCAAGCGGACCAGCGGCATTTTGGGCACTGCGGCCCGGGAAGTGCCAGTGGAGCTCGTGGGCCGGCTCAAGGGGCTGGCGCAGGCCTGGGGCGTGCCGCTGAAGAGTCTCCTCTTGGCGGCGCACCTGCGGGTGCTCTCCTTGGTATCCAGCCAGCGGGAGGTATTGACCGGCCTGGTCTCCAACAGCCGTCCCGAAGAGGCCGAGGGCGAGCGGGTGCTGGGACTGTTCCTCAACACGCTGCCCTTGCGGGTGACGCTTGAGGACGAGTCGTGGCAGGCGCTGGTCCAAAGAGTCTTCGCAGCGGAGCGGGCGGGCTTGCCGTATCGGCGCTACCCGGCCGGGCGTCTGAAGCGGGCCGAGCGGGAGGAGCTGTTTGAAACGGCCTTCAATTACAACCACTTCCACGTCTACCAGGGCCTGGAGGCACGCGTGGAAGTATCCCAGCCGCGGATGTTCGAGTACACGAACTTCACGTTTGTCGCCAGTTTCCAGCAAAGCCCCGACTCAACCCGGCTGGACATCACGTTCAACTATGATTCCGGCCAGTTCGACGTTGACCAGGTCTCTGCAATTGCCGACCATTACCTCCGCGCTCTCGAGGCGATGGCCGATCGTCCGGAAGATTGCCACGATCCATGCGTTCTGCTGGCGGACTCGGAGCGTCAGCAGATGCTTTTGGATTGGAATCACACCCACCGAGATCTCCCCGTTGAGCATCAGGTGCAAGACGTCTTCTCCGCACACGCAGTCCAACGGCCTGATGCGGTAGCGGTGGCAGCCGGCGATATCAAGTGGTCCTACGGCGAGTTGGAAGAGCGAAGCAACTGCTTGGCGCACTACCTGGTCGGCCGAGGCGTCGGTCCCGATGTTCCGGTCGCCGTGTTGATCGACCGGTCCGCCGAGATGATTGCAGCGATCCTCGGCGTTTTGAAAGCCGGAGGCGCTTACCTGCCGCTCGATCCGGCCTACCCGCAGGATCGCCTGAAGTACATGGTCGAAGACAGCGGCGCGGGGGTTGTGCTCTCAACGCATGACGTGGGCCTGCGGTATCCCGGATTGGCAGACCGCTTCGTTTTGTTGGACGCCGACTGGCCTGCAATTGCCACGCAGCCCGCTTCGGCGCCGCAGCGACGCACCACGAACGGCAACCTCGCGTACGTAATCTACACCTCCGGTTCCACGGGTCGCCCCAAAGGCGTGGCCGTCGAGCATGGCAGTCTGAGCAATCTCGTCGCGTGGCACCTTCAGCAGTACGGCTGGACGGTCAACGACCGGGCGACGCAAATCGCCGCTCCCGGCTTCGACGCCTCCGTTTGGGAAATCTGGCCGTGCTTGACGAGTGGAGGTATCCTTTACATCCCGGCGGACGAACTGCGTCAATCGCCGTCGCAACTCGTTCCGTGGCTTGCGGACCACGGGATCACTGTGGCCTTCCTGCCGACGCCCCTTGCCGAAACCGTTCTCGACTTGCCCTGGCCGGCAGACAGCCCCTTGCGACTGCTCACCACGGGCGGAGACCAACTGAACCGGCGGCCGAGTGCCAACCATCCGTTCCGGTTGATCAACGTCTACGGCCCGACCGAGAACACCGTCGCGAGTACCGTATCCGTGGTGAACCCCGCGGACCAGGACGACAGCCGGCCCACGATCGGCCGCCCGATCGCCAACACCCGAGCATATATCCTGGACCGGAGCATGAACCCGGTTCCGATTGGCACCCCCGGCGAACTTTACCTGGGTGGTACAGGTCTGGCTCGGGGTTACCTCGGCCGCGCGAAGCTAACAGCGGAACGGTTCGTTCCGAATCCCTTCGCCACGCGCCCGGGCGAGCGGCTCTACAAGACAGGTGACCTCGCCCGCTGGCTCCGTGACGGGGAGATCGAATTTCTCGGACGCGTCGACTACCAGTTGAAGGTCCGCGGCTACCGCATCGAACTCGGGGAAATCGAGGCCGTGCTCGCCGAGCACGACGCAGTCCGCCAGGCTGCCGTTGCCGCATGGCCGGACCGTTTTGGGCAAAACCGTCTGGTGGCCTATTTTGTACCCAGAGAAGGCCGCACGATTGCAACCGATGCCTTGCGGGAGCATCTGCAAAAACGACTGCCGGAATACATGGTCCCCAGCGCGCTCGTGGCCCTGGAGCATCTGCCGCTGACTCCAAACGGAAAAGTCGACCGCCGCCGTCTGCCCGAGCCGCAATCGTCGCAGATCGAGCGGGAATATGTCGTCCCGCGAACGCCCAGTGAGCAGTTGCTCGCCGGGATCTGGCAAGAGGTCCTCGGGGTCGACCGCGTCGGCGCGACCGACAACTTTTTCGAACTCGGCGGCCATTCGCTTTCGGCAATGCGGATGATGGCGGACGTGGAGGCCGCCACCGGTGTTCAGATCCCCCTGCGAGACCTCTTCCAGAACGGCACCGTCGAACGGCTCGCCGAGTCGATCGGCGGCCGGCAGACGGGGGCGGTCCAGTTGCCGTTGGTCGAGATCCAGGCGGGCGACGGCGACCGGCCGATCTTCTTCGTCCATCCGGCGGAAGGCGTGGTTATGGCCTACGCCGCAATCGCTCAGCGTTTGAAGTCGAGCCAGCCCTTCTACGGCCTGCAAGCACCGGGCCTGGAAGACGAAGCCGAGCCGGTGGACCGCGTCGAAGCGATGGCGTCGCGCTACGTGGAAGCGATCCGGACCGTGCAGCCGCGGGGAAAATATTTGCTCGCCGGTTGGTCCTACGGCGGACTTGTCGCCTTCGAGATGGCCCAGCAACTCAAGGCCGCTGGCGACGAAGTGGCCTGGCTCGGGCTGTTCGACAGTTTCATTCTCAGCCGCGGCACCGCCGATCCGCTCTTTGACGACCGCCGGATGTTCGCCTCCGGCGCGAAGCAATACCTGGAGCAAATGGGCCTGGAATTGCCCGTGCCCGAAGACGAGCTCGCACGGCACGAGCCTTCCGAGCAGGTCGAGATCATCCTCAGCAGCCTGGCCGAATCGGGCAACGAACTGTCGGAGGCCATGACCCGCCAAGCAAGAAACCTGCTGCGGATCTGGGACATCAACGCTGCGGCTGGCCGCCGCTACCTGCCGCAGCCGTACGATGGCGACGTCGCCTTCTTCCGCGCCGCAGACGACGAATCGGCAGCCGGCGATGCTCAGCCAGACCCGCTCCGGCAGTGGCAAGAGCTTCTCGCCCGCCCGCTGGCCGCCCACCGCGTGCCCGGCACGCACACCTCGATGATGCTCGACCCACAAAACGTCGACGTGCTTGCCGAACAACTCCAGGGAATCCTGGACAACCTGAAAGCAATCCATCCGACAGACTGATCACGGGGCAAACCGAGCGTGACTACCGTACCTATTGAACACCAGACACCCGCACAGACCGCCGCCGAGGGCGGTATGCGGACGTTTGCCATCGTGGCGGGCGGGCAGTTCGTCTCGATCCTCGGTTCTTCGCTCACTGCTTTTGCGCTGGGCATCTGGGTCTACCAGCAAACCGGCTCGGTCACGCTTCTGAGCTTGTTGATCCTCGCGGGGTCGTTCCCGGGCGTCTTGATTTCGCCGCTTGCAGGCGCCGTGGCGGACCGGTCGGACCGCCGCCGCGTCATGCTCTCAAGCGACAGCGCCGCAGGTCTGGCCACGGTCGTCGTCGCCGCACTGATCCTCACCGGCCGCTCCGAACTGTGGCATCTGTTTATGCTGGCCGCGATCAGCGCCCTGGCCAACGCCTTCCAAGAGCCTGCCTATACCGCGTCGATTCCGCTCTTGGTTCCCAAGCGTCATCTCGGTCGGGCAAACGGCTTTGCGCAGTTCAGCCAGGGCCTGGCGAGAATTATCACTCCGCTGATTGCCGGTGCGATGATCGCCACGGTCGGCATCGGCTGTGTTCTTCTGGTCGACGTGACGACGTTTCTCATTGGTGTCGGCACACTGGCGCTGGTGCGTTTTCCCCGTCCCGTTTCGACCGATCTCGGCACCCGCGGCAGCGGCGCCCTGCTCCGCGAGGCAGCCGCCGGATGGCATTATCTCCGCGAGCGGTCGGGCCTCGTGTCGCTGCTCTTGCTGTTCACCGCGGTCAACTTCCTGGTCGCCTTGGTCAACGTGCTCTACATTCCGCTGGTGCTGAGTTTCGCTTCGCCGACGACGCTGGGGCTCGTGCTGACGATCGGCGGCATGGGGATGATGGCGGGCAGCATCGGCGTGATGTCGCTCGGCGTTCCGCGGCGGAAGATTCCGGCAATCATGGCCCTGTTGTTCCTCGGCGGCATAGTGATCGGGCTGGCGGGGGTCGGAAGGTCGGCCGTGCTGATCGGCGCCAGCGGATTCGCAATGATGTGCGTCTTGCCGGTTCTGCAGTCTACCAGCCAGACTTTCTGGCAGATCAAGGTGCCGGCCGATCTTCAGGGGCGGGTCTTCGCGCTCCGCCGTATGCTGCAACAGGCATCGCTGCCCGCAGCCTATCTGGCGGCAGGCCCCTTGGCCGACGGGCTGTTCGAGCCGCTCATGCGTGAAGGCGGGCCACTCGCAAGTTCGGTCGGCCTTTGGATCGGCGTCGGCGCCGGCCGCGGGATCGGGCTGATGTTCGTGCTGGCCGGGATGATCGGCTGTCTTCTTGCCACGGTGGGCTTTCTCTATCCGCGGATCCGGCGATTGGAGACGGATCTGCCCGACATGATTGCGGATACAACCGGAGAGGAAACGCAGGATGCGGCGGAAAGAATGGTGGCGTCTGTCAGTTCCAATTAGGCGGTAGTTGTTTTCCCAAAAGGATTTTCAGCCATGACGCGTCTGCTGAGCACATCGACACGGACCTCGACCGCAACGACCGAAGCCTGGGTTCTGCGCCGCGGCCAGAAGGGCTCGTCCGAACCGGGTGTTCTGGAGAGGGCCGACTATCCCCTGCCGCCGATGACTGAGCACCACGTTCTGGCCGAGCCGATCTACGGCACGTGGGAAGCCAACATGACCCATTGCCTCCAGCGGCAGCCCATCGACGTCTGCCGCATTCGACGCGAAGAACAGATCGTGCTGGGAAACGCCGGTGTCGTGCGGATTCTCGAGACCGGCTCCGCGGTGACGACCTGCCGCGAGGGCGACCTGTGTCTGCTGGTGCCCATTGGCAGCGAAGATGAGTACGGCCACATGATCAAGGTCTTCGGCTACGACGCCCCGAACATGATGGGCATGCTGGCCAAGCGAGCGGTGTTTCATGAGTTGAACGTCACCCCCATTCCCGACCCCACTCGCTATTCCTACGTCCGCTGGGCCGGTTTCCCGGTCCGCTACGGCACCGCGTGGGAGAACTGGAAGCTCTGCTACAACGTGTGGAGGGCGCAGTTCGACCTCGGTGATTTCCCCCCGCCGCACGTGTCCGGCTGGGGCGGGGCGGTCTCGCTGGCCATGGCCCAACTGGCCATGCATTTCGATTGCCCGGCCAGTCTGGTCGCATCGACCGACTACCGGTTGAACCTCCTGCGAAAGCTTGGCATCACGCCGATCGACCGCCGCAAGTTCCCCGATCTCGATTTTGATGAGGAGCGGTTCGAGACCGACCGCGCCTATCGTGCCCGATACCTCCAGTCGGAAGGGGCGTTTCTGGAGGAAATCGACAACATCACCCACGGCCAACGTGTTGCGATCTTCGTCGACAACATCGGCGGCCCCGTCTTCCGCGCCAGTCTGCGGGCGCTCGGGCGATTGGGAATTATCACCACCTCGGGGTGGAAGCATGGCAAGCACCTCAGCTACGACCGGACCTTCACAACCTTCAACCGGCAGATTTTCCTCCATGTCCACGGCTGCCGGAGGAGCGAGGGTGTGGTCGCCGTCCAGTTTGCCGAGGAGTACGGCTGGCTACCACCCGACGGAGCCGAGGTCTACGCGTGGGACGATGTCCCGCAACTCGCGGCCGACTACGCCAGCGGCAAGATTGAGTCGTACGCACCCGTTTTCGAGGTGAATCCGCTTTGACGGGAGTTTAGAGTGGAAATATGGCGGATTGCCGTTCTTGCTCGGTTTTCATGAACACAACAAAAGAACATCCTGGTCCAGCCTGCGGCCCGCCTGACAGGGCAGGGCCGCGCGAGGAGTTGACACGTGTCGATGGCCGAATTCGCCCTGCGGCATAGAAAGACCGCAGATGCCTTGTACTGGCTCGTGATCGTGGTCGGGATCCTGGCCTGGCGGAGCCTGCCGGTCGAGGTCTATCCGGATATCAGCACGTCCAGTGCCGTCTCCCTCGTCGTCTGGCCCGGGGCAACCGCCGAGCAGGTCGAGCGTCTGGTGACCCGGCGGATCGAATCCGAGATCGAGGGCATCCGCCATGTCGCCTGGCACCGCAGCGAAAGCACGGCCAATCTTTCCCGCGTCGTAGTCCGTTTCGAAGACGGGGCCGGCGAGTCGGAGGTCGATTCCGCGTTTGCCGCCCTTCAGTCGCGAATCAACCAGATCAACGACCTGCCCGAGGGCTGCCAGCCGCCTTCCGTGTCGCGGTTCAAACTTGACGAAGACTCGCCCTTCCTGCGGGTCTGTGTCTCGGACAAGGAAAATCTCGGTCCTTTGGCAGTTCGGCGGGCCGTCCAGAAGCTCAAGGAGGAACTGGCGTCGGTTTCCGGAGTGGCCGGTGTCCGGCTCCTGGGTGAAGGAGAGCGGGAGGTCCGTGTCCTCGTCGATCGCGACCGGATGCAGCAGGCCGCCCTCTCGGTCCCCGAAATCGCGGCCATCGTGCGGCGGTCGGCTGTCTCGATTCCGGTCGGCAGCATCGAAACGGCCGAGGTCGAGCACCCCATCCGCTTCGTCAGTGACTTGCGGGGCGTCGACCAACTCGGCTCCGTGATCGTCCGTAAGGACCCGGCCGGAGCCCACGTCTACCTCCGCGATATCGCCCGCTTCGAAGAAGGCCTCGCACAGGACTTCATCCGCGCCCGTTACCAGGGAGACCGGTGTGTGGTCGTCGAGGTCACCAAGACTTCCGGGGCCAACGTCATGACCGTCCGCGACCGCGTCATGGACCGCCTCGATCGCTTCAAGCAGCACAACCAATTCGACGGCATTGCCCTGGACGTCGCCGTCGACATTACCCCCTGGGTTTCCAATGCCCTCAGCGCGCTGAAGCAGAACCTGCTGGCGGGCTGCATGCTCGTGTTCATCGTGCTCTGCTTTTTTCTCGGCATTCGCAACAGCCTCTTGGCGATGATGGGCGTCCCCTTCGCCTTCCTGGGCACTGCCATCGGGATGTGGGCTTTCGGGATCACCGCAAACACGACGTCCGTCTTCGCCCTCGTCTTGGTCACCGGCATGCTCGTCGACGAAGAGATCGTGGTCCTCGAGAACATCTACCGCCACATGCAGTCGGGCCTTTCCCGCTGGGACGCCATCGTTCGCGGCATGGGTGAAATCACCTCGCCGATGTCGGCAGCCGTGGTCACCACCATCGTGGTTTTCTGGCCGCTGCTTCTCTTGGAAGGCCAGGTCGGAAGCCTCTTCTACGCAGTACCGATCGTCGTCACGATCGCCCTGCTGTCGAGCATGTTCGAGTGGTTCTTCATTATCCCGGGCCACGTTTACCATTTCGGGCCCCGTCCTGCCGTTGCTGCCGCCGCGTCCGAGGCGTCGCCGCCTCGCATCGGACTGATCAGCCGATTCGGCCACGCATTCGCACGCGCCTATCTGGTGGTTCTCGCGTCGCTGTTACGTGTCCGCTATCTTACCGCTTTCGTGCTTGTGGCGATCACCGTCCTATCGGTCGCGGCCATGAGCTACATCCGTACCGAAACGCTGCCGGCCGAATTCCCGATGGCCCTGATCAACTTCGAGACCGGCCGCGACGCCTCGCTCGACGCCGCCGACCAGCTTGGTGCGAAGCTCGGCGAAGTGCTCGACGAGCTCTCCGGTTCGCCGGGCATGGTCAAAAACTACCTCAGCGTGGCCGGCATGCAGTTCACCGAACACATGGAGCTGGTCCGCCAGGCCAACGTCGGGATGATCTGGGTGCAGTTTCATCCCACCACCACGGCCCGCCGCGATCCCGGCGCCCTGCTCGATCTGCTCCGTGGACGAATCGAGCAATTCCGCGAAAAGAACCCTTCGCTGGGATTGGAGGCGTTCTCCGTCTCGTCGATGGGAACCGGACTGGAGCAGACCGAAACCCTTGCCGTCCGCATCGAACACGGCGACATGAGGGTCTGCCGGCAGGTGGCCGATAGGGTTCGCAGGCGAATGGCCCGGATCCCGGGAGTGGCCCAGATTCGCGATAACATGCGCGAAGGACCGATGGAAGTCGGGCTGCTCCCCCAGGAGCCGCAAGCTTCCGAGTTCGGGCTGACTCCGTTGGACATTGCCGCCACCGTCCGCGCCGCAACCGACGGCATGGCCGCCGGCGACATCTACGACCCACAGCTCGACGAACAAGTCCCCGTCCGCATCGCCTTCGACACCCCCTACCGCGACAGTCTCGACGACCTGATGGCGATCCCGCTCAAGACGCTCACCGGCGCCGAGCCGATACTCAGCGAAGTCGCCGTGCCCTATTTCGATCAGCACTACGCTTCCGTTTATCATCACGACGGCCGACGGCTGATCACCGTCAGCGCCGCGATCCACGGCAAGCCGGTCGATCCGCAGGGTAGGCCCATCGATATGCAGTACGTCAATCGCGAACTTGCCCGGGAGTTCCCCGCGATCGAGCGGGAATACCCGGGGCTGAGCCTGAGTTTCGGAGGAGGCTACGCCCAGCAGCAGGAGAGTTTCAGCAGCCTGGCGATCGCCGGCCTTGCGGCCCTGGCCCTGATTTATCTCAGTCTGCTGATGGAGTTCCGCAGCTATATCCAGCCGTTTTTGGTCCTGCTTTCGCTGACCTTTGCCCTGGCGGGCGTGGTTCTGGGGATGCACCTGCATGAGCACCCGCTCAGCATCGTCACCGGCGTCGCCTTGGTCGGACTCTTCGGGGTCGCCGTCAACAATGCGATCCTCTTGATCGAATTCATCAATCAGCACCCCGGTCAGGGCGACGATCGAGCGACGGCGGTGCTCGAGGGCTGCCGACTGCGGCTTCGGCCGGTCATGTGCACAACCATCACCACGATCTTCGGTCTGCTGCCGACCGCGATCGGGATGGGCGGCTACAGTTCCATCTGGAGTCCCTTCGCCGCCTGCTTCTGCTACGGCCTGACCGTAGGTGCCGCCATGACGCTGCTGTTCACTCCGTGTTTCTACTTGATCCACGACGATCTTGCCCGCCTTGCCTCGCGGCTTTTCCACCGATCCAGTCACGACGCATCCCAGCCGGCCGCAATCCAGCTTTCTGCGGCGCAGGAGTAAAACCATGACCCGCAAATTTCGCGCGTCGGATTTGTTCACCGCCACGGTTCTGATCGTGGTGACCGTTGTCTGCCTGGGCGGGGCCTACGCGCTGTTCGTCCGGCAGACAGGGCCGGCGCCGAGCGCGGCCACCCCGCTTCCACGGGCTTCCACGCTTCTGCGTGTCGAAACGGCGACGTTGAGCAAGACACCGTTCACCGTCGAGTTCACTCGCCGCGGAGCACTGCGACCTTCGAGCGAAGTGAACATTTTTCCGGAGGTGACCGGCCGCGTCGTCAAGGCGCCCGTTGGCGTCGGCGACGCCGTGAACAAGGGCGACGTTCTGCTGGAGCTCGACGGTTCGCTCCTGGAAATCAAGCTCTCAGAAGTTCAGGCTCGCCTGAAGTCCGCGCAAGTCCGCCTGGAGGAGGCCAAGGCGCAATTCGCCGATGCCGAGAAGTCGGAAGACGACGATCTGCGTCGCGACGCCCGACTGCGTCGCGGCGGCCTCGGCGGCCCTGACTATTGCCGATAGCGAGGCGGCCGAGGCCCGGAAAACCTACGACTCCCGGATCGTCCGCGCGCCGGTTGAAGGCATCATCGCCCAGGTCATGGTCAGTGAGGGCGAGTTTGCTGCTCCGGCACAGCCGGCCGCCCAGATCATCGTCTCCGAACCGATGGTCGCCGTTGTTCCCTTGACTGCGGCGGAAGCCGCAAGCCTCCGCGGCGAGATCGAGTGTCGCGTTGTGCTCCCCGATGGGCAAGCGTCCCCGTCGGCGGCACGCCTGCTCCGCATCGCGCCCGTCGCGGATCCGCGTACAAAACGGATCTCCGCCGAGGTCGAGGTGAAGAACCCCGACGGCAGCCTCCGTTCCGGCATGCCGGTCGACGTTGCATTTACGGCGAAAACGGCAGACTCGGTTGTGGTGATGCCCCGGCGGGCGCTGACGCAGCGCAGCGACGTGCTGGTCTGCTTCCGGCTCGAAAAAGTGTCGAACGGGTACGTCGCTCGTCGCGTGGAACCGGTCGTGGAATCGATCCCCGGCCGGGCCGAATCGCTTAACGTCCTTGCCGGGCTCTCCGCCGGCGATCTGGTCGCGGTGAGCGGGCTCATCGCCATTGACGACGGCACGCCCGTCGATGTCGCCACCATCGGGAAAAAGCCCGGCTGAGAACACCTGAACGGGAGACGATTGCATTGCGCGCGCAGACGGCGATCACTTGCCTCGCGATTGGGCTTGCAAGCTCGACGGCCTCGCTCATCGCCGCTGAGCCGGCTCATTCAGCGATGCTGCGCACCCGCGGCGTTCTTCAGCCGAGCGAGGAGATCACGCTCCGTTCGCCGATCGATGCCCCGGTCAAGGCCGTGCACGTCCAGCCGGGGCAGGCGGTAACCTCCGGACAGGCCCTCCTCGAATTGGACACCTCGGATCTCGAGCGCGATCTGGGGCAGGCCACCGCAGGCGTCGAGCAGGCGGCCGCCGAGGCGGCGCTTGCCCGGTCCGGCGTTGAGCGGGTCGATGACGCCGAATTGCGCCTACGGACGGATCTGGGCTTGGCCCGGAAACTGTTGGCTCGCCCGGATGAACCGGCCGCCGAACCCGGTCGACGCCGCGGATTGGCGGACCAGCGGATCATACGGGCCCCGCTTCGAGAATTGGGCGACGAGCGCGCGTCAACAGCCGAATCCCAAACCAAGAAGGCACTGCTCGGCGTCCGCATGAAGCGATCGGTTGTCGAGACGTTGCAGGAGAACGTCGAGTCGCTACAGTCCCAGACCAGGGTTGCACGAAACAGCGCCCAGGACGTTCTTAATCGTTATAAGACGATTTCCTCGCCCGCAGCCGCCACGGTTTCCGAGTGCCTCATCGCGCCGCATGAACGGGTTTCCGTCGGCCAGCCGCTCGTCAACCTGATCGAGCTGGAGCGGGTGAAGGCACTGTTATGGATCCCGGTCGCACATGTCGCCGCCGTCCATCGCGGTGCGCCGGTCTCGATCCGCGCGGAAACGGTCGATCGGGTATACACCGGCAAAATCTCGCGAATCAGCCTTACGCCGCATCCTCGCACGGGGCAGTACATGGCCGAAGTCGTATTGGAGGACAAGGAGCGGCGTCTGCGGCCCGGCACGCTGGTCGACGCAACGATCGACCTGTCTTACCGCACCGCCTGCATCCCCGGCCGCCATACCTTGCCGACCGGCGCCAAGTAAACCGTAAACTCGTCCTTTCCGTCGACGCGGAGCAGTTCGTCCATCGCTTCCTGGTGATACGCGGCGACCGCGCACGTGCCCGCCCCGATGGCCTCGCACGCGAGATAGAGATTCTGGCAGACGTGTCCCGCGTCGATTGCGAGCGTCTTGTGAGCCGCCGCACCGTAGCGCCACTCCATCCGGTAGGGAATGGCCGTCCAGAGAAACGTCACCGCCGACTGCCCAACAAATGCCTGCCCCAGCGCAGCCGCTGCCAGTTTGGCCGCAGCGCCACTCTCCGAGAACTCGAACAGAAGCTGGTGCTCCACCGGCAGGTAGCGATAGAAGGCCGGCTCCAGCCCTTCCACGTCGAACACGCACAGGTACGTCTCTAGCGCGTGCCTTGCACCGGCCGAAGGAACCGTTCGCAACGCGTTTCCGGAATCGAGCCGCCGGCGCACGCCCTGAGTCGCCCACAGCAGGAACGACAGTTCATCCAGCGTCAGCGGCTCGCCCGTGTATCGCCGCCGGCTCTCCCGGCCGCGGATGGCCGTTTCCAGTTCAACCGCGCCGATCCCTTTCCAGCGGTCCGGCGAGCACAGTTCGAACCGCCTCGCATCCGCGGCGAACGGCTTTTCGATCGGCGGCGGCCCAATCCCACGATACTGGTCGATCCGGGAGAAATCGAGCGTCTGCCGGACGGTGTCTTTGAGGAACCGGCGTCCCTCGTCGATTCGTGGGTCGTGGACCATCGCAATCTCTCGCAAACGTTGGATCTTCTCGTTTATTCTAGCGCGTTGCAGCCGAGGAATCGACCGGCTCGTCTGCTCGACCCGCCACAGTCCTGCGGAAGGCGTGAAAGGTATTCATACGTTGCTGATACGCCACCCGCAGGGATGGTTACGAACCCTCTGCATTATGGATTTGCAGTTTCACGGCTGTAAGTTAAATTTTGCAAAGTTTACAACAGCACCTGCGGTATGTCGCTTCGGTCCGGCGGGGTTCTTGGGACGAACCTCGGCTACGGATTCGCGGGTTTTTGGTGAGCCGCGGTTCGCCAGGGACGGATAACCGGTTCGATTGGTCCGGCGTTTGCACAATGTCGGCGGTTCGTCCGGCCGCATGGAAGTGGCCGATCGCTCCACACTCGGATGGAGAACGCAGAGCATGGACGCTCGATCGCTTCGGGTCGCCTTGCTGGCGGCCGTTCTGCTCATATCGTCTGGTGCGAGCTACCGCACTCCCAACTTCGTCATCAACACGGCCAGTCCGCAACTGGCCGAGAGGTTCGGCAAGGCCGCCGAGGAGTACCGCAAGGAGTTGGCTGCTTCCTGGCTCGGCAAGGAGATGCCCGAGTGGTCCGCCCCTTGCCCGATTACGGTCCACGTCGGCGAAAATCTCGGCGCCGGCGGCGAGACAAGTTTCGTGTTCGACCGCGGCGAAGTCTTCGGGTGGCGGATGACCATCCAGGGGCCCGCGGACCGTATTCTCGATTCGGTGCTGCCGCACGAAATCACGCACATGGTTTTCGCCAGCCACTTCCGTCGCCCGCTACCTCGGTGGGCCGACGAGGGGGCCGCCAGCAGCGTCGAACATGATAGCGAAAAGCGGAAGCACCAGCGGATGCTCCAGAAATTCTTGCGCACGGGCCGGGGAATTGCTTTCAATCGCATGTTCGCCATGACCGAATACCCCCGCGACGTCATGCCTCTCTACGCGCAGGGTTATACGGTCGCCGAGTTCTTGATCCAGCGGGGCGGCCGGCGGAAGTTTGTCAACTACGTGTCCGATGGTCTGCGCGACAACTACTGGTCGCGGGCCACCAAGAAGCATTACGGGATCGAGAATCTCGGAGCGCTGCAGAACGCCTGGCTGGCATGGGTCGGCCAGGGCTTTCCGCCACTGGAGTCTGTCTCTCCGGACATCGAAGCAGTGCCGGAACCCTCGATCGTGGCTGCCAGCGACCGCCGCCCCCGTCCTGAGCCGAACTTGATCTATCGGATTAAAGCCAAGGCGCCCGGCGATGGTGCCGTCCCGCCGGCCACCGGGCCTGTTATGCACGATCCAAAGGTCGTGCCGGCCGCGGATTGGCAGGTGTCGGGCGATGCTGCGGTCAGGCCAAGTGCGGCTCCGGGGCAGTCGGCTCCATCCCGCGGGCTTCGCACTCAGGTCACCCATCCGCCACAATTCCACCAACCGCAGCAAAGGGTGATCCACTGGGGCATGCCGGGCGGCGGATGAGGCCCGTCGGGAGCGGCGGTCTGCCGCTAAGGGAGTCTTCTCGCGCCGGAAATGCGAGCGGTCCGATGGCCGAATAGTCGTTACATCCGGTTTGCGAACCTTTCCGCCTGGGTGACGATATCGACGCCTACCATCTCGCTCCAGGCCGAAAGGACTCGCCGGAACGCGTCGCCCGGTGCGCCGCATCCGATCGGTCGGCCGTCCACGCGCGTGACCGGCAAGAGGCAGAGGGGCGTGCTCGTCAGAAACGCTTCGTCGGCCGACGTGACGTCTTCGGTTGTCAATTCCCTATGCCCGCTCGGAATGTCCAGTTGTCTGGCCAATTCGCACGCCACGGCCAGGCTGATCCCTTGAAGTACCTTGGACGCGGGCGGAGATACCAGTCCTTCTTCGCGGTTATACAGGATGAGGTTGGCGGTCGAAGCTTCGCTCACCCAACCTTGGTGATCGAGCAACAGGGCCCTGGCTCCCGCTTCCGCCATTGCCGCCAGGCGATCGGCAAGATAGTAGTGCATGCGACTGCGGCACTTTAGCGCCGGCGGCCAGCAGTCGGGCGGCACCTGCCGAATCTCGGTCGTTCGCAGAACCTGCCCGGTACGATACTTCTCGGCCCAGAGGCGAAAAGGCAGCGGGTAGGTGTGCAGGCAAACGGTCGGACCGGACGCGGCCCCGGTTGCGTACCCTGGATATTCACCGGGCGTGACAAAGACGGAAAGGCCCAGATCATCGCCCTCGGCCAGGAGCCGGTGGTTGTGCTCCACCAATTCCAGGGCGATTTCAGCGAGCGATTCCCATCCGATCCCCGGGTTGACACCGATCACTTTCAGAGAATGTTCGAGCCGCGCAAAGTGATCCCGCAGATGGAACAATGCTCCGGCAAAGGTACGGAGCTGTTCGGCCACCGTGGTGCCTTGCACGAAGCCTGCGTCGGTGATTGAGATTCTCGCTGCCGACGCGGGAAGAAAGCGGCCGCCAAGGTAGACGAGTGGTTCTTTCATTCCGCCATTATTGCGGACGCGCCTCGACTCGGCTAGTCCGCGGCGGCCATCGACTCTTCCGACGGACGGGGCCCGCTGCTCAGAGCCGGTCCGACAGACTGCGGATCGGCCGCAGGCTCGGCGGGCAGCGGCTCATCGAGAAAACAGTACCACGCCAGCCGGGAAGTGACAGACGACGCATGGACGTAGCGGAAGAAATCGTGCTGCTCGCCGACCGCTCGGGAAACATCGGCCAGGTCCATCTTCGCTGCCTGGGATCCCCGGCAGCCGTAAGACGGGCCCTTCCATCCGAGCGCTTGAGGGTCAGAACAGCGGTAAAGCAGGGGGTAGAACCGCAGTGCGCGGTCGCACGGATTGACCGTAATAAACGCCTGTTCGAGCAAGCCTAACGCGTTGCCGTGACGGCATCCCGGCGACAGCCAGTGGCTATCGACCGCGGCGGCGATCAACATGGCGCGGATGCGGCGCGCGGCCCCGGCATCCTCCGAAAGCGATCCATCGGCCAGCAACTGGAGTGCTCCGGTGATCGACCGGGCGCCGAAGCTGTATCCGATGAGCGTTAGAGGCACGTCGGGATGAATCCGGCTGACCATGCCGGCCAGGTAGTGTGCCTCTGCGTCACTGCGCGCCGCTTTGACGCGTACATCTTTCAACTCGCCGCGGATTTGATCGGCGGGCCACGACCAGATCACAAAGCGGAATGGCTTGTCCGGGGAGCCGCACTTGATGAGTTGATATACCAGCCATCCTCGATTGACGGCCTCTTCGCGTCCCACCCGGTTTCCATGCAGGAACACGACCGTCGGCACTGCGGGGCTATCGGCAGCCGAAAACTCCTCCGGGGGCGTGCGCTGCCATTGGGAGTCTTCAGTCAACACCCAATACGCCAGTTGGGCCGCGGGATCACCGGCACAGTAGCCGGGCAGCGACCGCGTGCTCACCAGCCAGATCTGCGACGGCCCCGCCGGATCGGAAGCAGAGAGTGGGGCGCACGAAAGAAGAAACATGAAGACCGCGACAACGGCCGGTCGCGAGGTCATGACTAAGGTTGTGGCTCGACGCAGTTGGTTCATCTTGGCCGACCTTGCCTTCTTGGCTGAGTTGGAAAATGACTCCGGCTACAACGCCTCCTGCAATAGTTTAGCCTACGGATTCTGCGCAGCGTGGAAAAAAGAAAACGTCGATGTCCAAAAAAAACGGCTGTTGCGTTTGCACATCGCAAACCGTGGTGTAGAGTTGTCCGGTCGAACGCATCGCCTGCAAGCGAGCAACTTTCGACGGGAGATATCAAAGATGAAGAGAATCCTGATTGTGTCGTTTATCGCGATCCTCACGGCCACTGCGGTCGGCTGCGAATGCTGCCAAGGCATGTTCCGAGGATCGCGGTTATTCAGCCCGCAGCCGGATGTGCTCTACGACGACTGCCCCACGGTCGATGCCTGTGCTCCCTGCGGCACGGTCTGCGATCCATGCGGCACTGCTGCGCCGGCAACGATCCTCCCCGGACCGGAAACCTACGCACCGACGACGGTCGTACCGGCCCAGTAACCCGCTCAGCAAGCCCTCCCGGCGACTGAGGTGTCGTGAGCCGGCCGCGTCTACCAGGCGCGGCCGGCTCCGATCGATTTGGGGACGGAGAATTGCAGCCCCGAGCAAATGCCCGCCAGCAAGAACAGCAGCATGTTCACCATGCTGATGATCGACACGTCGTGGAACATGCCGTTGATCGCGTAGTTGGCGACGAGCACGAGAAGAAGAAGACCTGCCTGCCGGGCCCAGAGGGGACCCGCCGGCATCCGCCATAGGCGCCACGCCTCCCACGACCAGAGCGACACCACGACGACCAGCAGCACGGCGCCCGTGAGCCCCGTCTCGGTCAGCAGCGCGAGTAAGGTATTGTGCTGCACGTAGGAACGAGCTTTCTCCAGCGCTAAGTCACTGGACCGGTCGGAGACGTAATCCGGGCTGACCTCGAGGTATTGCCCGAAACCGCATCCCAGCAGCGGTCGGTCGAGAAACATCTTCCACGCGACCATCGCGAGCACGGGCCGTAGTTCGACCGAGTCGGCTGCGGCCGCGGCGTCGAGATCGCGATCTCTTTTGAACGCGACGAGATTTTCCCACTGGCTGCATACCGCGGCAGTGCCGAACAACAGCGTGCAGCCCAGTAGCGGCAGCCGCCAGCTACGCGGGATGGCCACTGCAGCCAGAATCGCCAGGGCGGCTCCGGCACCCATCCAAACGCTCCGGGTCATCGTGCAGGCGATTCCGGCGCAGAGCAAGGCCGCGAGCCCCAGCAGTAGTAATTGCCCGGTCCGCGAAAGTCGTGGCCACCAAAGCAAAAGGCTGGTCAGGCCGGCAACCTGATAGATTCCACAGCCGATTGGATTCAAGAGCGGTCCGCGCGCGCGGCCGAGAAACTCGGGGTACTCGGGCGAAGCGATATAACCGGGAAAGACCAGGCCGTTAAGCTGGCGCGTCTCCGCCAGCGCGGTGAGGGCCAAGTAGACCCCGAAGGCGGCAAGGAAGCCGAACAACGCGAGGACCGCCCGCTCTGTCAGAGCAGACTGTTTTGCCACCCAGTAGATGCCCAGCGGCATAATCCAGAAAAACAGAAGCCGTGCGGCCGGCGCAGCTCCACGCGAATGCCAGTCGTGGCTGAACGTGCTCAAAAAGAGGACGACAAAGAGAGCCGACAGCGCGATGTCTACCCGGCCCAGCGGCTTCGGATCCGCCAAGCCCCATCGCCGCCACACGGCGTACTGTAACAGAAGAACAAGCCACAGGACGCGATCCATGGTGATGGGCACCGGTTCCACCGGCACGCGAAACCAGGCGAATCCGAAGCAGCATCCTGCCAGCAGGACCGCGAGGCAGCCGCCGAGAAGCCCCCCGCGGCAGAAGACCACGGCGCCCCAGGCGAGCGCAATCGGACTGGCAACAACGATCAGCGATTCCATCGGCACCCTACGGATCCGAGCGAGTACTACGGAAAGGATAGATCACTCGTGCCGTGCGGCGCCGTGCCAGTTCGTTTGCACAGCCGGCTGCCGAAATGTCCGATTGTGTCGATTACGCGAAATACAACAACCATCCGCCGAAACGTCAAATGGCCCGCCCGGCCGGCTTCGGCTCAGCCACCCATCAAGTGCTCGATCACCGCCAGTTCGAGTGCCTCGTAATCACGGTTCTCGATGCACTGGCGTTCCACCTCCATGGGAAACGTACGGACTTTCTCGACGAGCTTGAGGAAGATCGTACGGCTGTTGCTCAAGTGCCGGGTGGCGAGTTCTGCCGGTTGGGTCCGCATCGCTTTGACGTCCAACCCGACGAATCGGCCGCTCTGGGGGTATCCGCCGAGTTCCAGAACGCGGACCTGGTTGTACGCGCCGCGAAGGTTGGCCGCCCCGAACGTCTTGTCCTCGTCGAACTTCAGTCCGTTCTGATCGTTGAGGTGGACGCTCCAGAGCTTACCCATTGACAGGGCAAACGCCATCTCATCCGACGGATCGAGACCGGCCAGGATCGCGTGCGCCGTTTCGATCAGCCCCCCGACGCGGCTGGGATCGATCGTCTGCGACCCTAGCGCCAGCGCATGGCCGATCGTCGGGATATACGCGTGGTCCATCGGTTCGTTCGGCTTCGGCTCGATGGCGACCTGGATCTTCTTGTCGAACTGCAACAGTTCGTTGATCGCGTCAAGCAGGTGCTTGTGGGCGTCCAGGGCGTTCTTGGATTCACGGATGTACGTTCCCTCCCGCGCCAGCCAGAGAACAATGAACTTGGCATCCAGGATATTCGCGATGACCGCAGTTCTTTTCAGTCGCTGGATGGCCCACTTTCGGCTAGCCGGGTCGTTCGCGGTGAAACCGCCGTCCACGCCTCGGGGGCTCTCCCAGAGTCGCGGAGCAACGAACTCGGCGACCAGGCCTTCGCCATCAAGCATCGCCTTGACCTCGCGAGCGGTTTCCTCTATTTCGAGATCCGACTTCTGGTCGAGATCCGGCACGGCATCGTCGTCGTGGAACTGCACGCCGTCGAAGCCCAACTGCTTGTAGTACTTGAGTTTATTGCCGAAGCCAATCGTCGGCCGCACCACCGGGCCAAACGGGTCGGCCCCCTCGTGGATGTTCCAGGGACCGAAGGAAAAACGATACTCGCCAGCCATGTCATAGCTCCTTGTGCAGTCGGACGATAACGCGGGTTGCCAGTGAGCCGAGTATAAAGCAATCCGACCACTTTGCAACGGCCTCGAGACTAAGAGGCCCTAACAAAACTGCGATCCGTGAGCAGCCCGATTGCTCTCAATCGAGCCGCCGATAACTCGGGCATGGGAGTTCATAGTAGCAGCCGGGCTGCTGGCACCCGCTCGGCAGGGGTTTTGTTAGGGCCTCTAAAAGTCCTTGAACGGCCCGCGGGGTTCGGCGGCGGCCATCTCCTTGAGCCAGTTCTCGAAGTGCGTCTGCATTTGCCTGGCTTTGTCAGGAAGCTTTTCCACAAGATTGTCCCGCTCGCCAACATCGTTGGAAAGATCGAAGAGCCACGTGCCGCTCTCGTTGCGAATCCATTTCCAATGATCCACGCGCGCGGCCTCTTGGGCCCGGCGTTTCCAATACATACTGTGACGCAAAGACGGTTTGCCTTCGGCAAGGATGGGCATCATGTCGAAGCCGTCGACGACGACGGTTTCGGGCGGCGCGACGCCTGCCAGGTTCAAAAACGTCGGGAACCATTCGAGCGAGGTCAGGAATTCGTGGTTCACCGTGCCCGCGGGAATCCGCGCCGGATAACGCACCAGACAGCACACCCGCACGCCGCCTTCGAAGACCTGGCCCTTGTGGCCGCGCAAAGGCGCGTTGTCGGCACCGCCCGAGCCGCCGTTGTCGGAGAAGAAGACGACAATCGTGTTCTCTGCCAGCCCGAACTCGTCCAACAGCTTGAGCACTTCGCCGATCGCCGCATCCATTGCGGTCACTGCCCCGAGGTAGTTCGTCATCCGAAGCGGTTTGTTCGACACCGTCGCCGGCTTCCCGTACCGGGTCGCCTCGACGTAGCCTTCCTTGGCGTGAAGTTCGGGATACCTCTTTCGCCACTCTTCCGGTGCCTGGGCGCCGCTGCGGATCTTCGGGTCCAGGCTCGATGCCCCGTGGGGAGCGTTGAAGGGAAGGTAAAGGAAGAACGGCCGGTGCTTGTTCTCCCGGAGAAATCTCGCGGCTTCGCGTTGGAAAAGGTACGTGCAATAGGTACCCTTGTCTTCGGTCGTAGGCTCGTTATTGCGGTACATCGACGGCACACCGTAGCGCTCATGGGTGTAGTAGTCGATCCCCGTGTTCACAAAACCATAGAATTCGTCGAATCCTCGCTGCAACGGCAAAAAGCGCCGGTGAACGCCCAGGTCCCACTTGCCGAAGATGCCGCTATAGTAACCGGCCTTCTTGAGCAGTTTCGGCAGGAGGATCTCGCGAGTGTCCATGCCGCCGATCCTCTCGAACGTAACGGCGTATTCGTCGGCCGTATACTTGTAGCCGTAATCCGGCGCCTCGTTGCGAATCATGTCGTAGATGCCGTTGCGGTGGGGATAGCGGCCGGTGAGGAACGCCCCGCGGCTGGGCGTGCACGCCGGCCAGGCTACGTAGTAGCTCGTCAGCCGCACGCCTTCTTTCGCCAGTCGGTCGAGATTGGGGGTGACAATGTGATCCCCGAGTACTCCCAGGTCGTTGTAGCCCTGGTCGTCGGATACGATGAGCACGATATTCGGCTTGTCGGCAGCCCATGCGGGCGCGATCAGGAGCAACGCGATGAAACCAGCGAACGGGCGCATGAGTGGGTCCCTTCTGTTCGGATATTCATTGGCGGATAACCGTTCACGCCCACGGCCGGGGACTGGTCCATTTTTCGGCCAGTTCAGGCGTTTTGGCGCGAAAGACGTTGCCCAAAAACATGGACCTCTCCCCCTCTCTTCCGCCCCGTGAACGGTGACCCTGGCCAAGCGGCGGGCAAGCGCTCGCCATTGTATCAGGCGCCGATTGGGACCGCCAGAACACGTTCGGCTATTGCCCGGCCAACACTTCCCCGTCGTGAATCGGACACAGATAAGGCTTGATCTGTTCCAACGTCTTGGGGCCGATGCCCCGAACGCGCGCGAGGTCCTGGTGATCGAGAAACGGTCCTTCTTTTTCACGCGACTCAACGATTCGCCGCGCCAGGGTCTCCCCTATTTCCGGGAACTGGCTAATCTCCGGCCACTGGGCCGTATTGATGTCGACCGCAAAACGAACCCTCAGCGGTTCTTCTCGTTCCAGCTCCACCAATCGTCCTGCGAAACCACCTTGGATGGCGTACCAGCCGACCATTGCAGCCAACGCTACGAAGATCAACGCGGCCGCAATGACCTGGTCGGTTCGCCGCAGCAGCCACGGCGGCGAACGAGACGGCAATATTGGGGACGGTTCGCTTGACATTGCCGGATTGTAACCGTTCACGCCCGCGGTCGGGAACTGGTCCATGTTTCGCCTAATTCCAGTAGGGTGGCGTCAAAGACCTTGGCCGAAAACATGGACCTGTCCCTTTCCTTCCCGCCTTTGGTGGTCCAGGCGGACGCCGACTCGCGCCTGCGTCACGAGTCGTTGCCGCTGGGTTCCGCCTGGCTTCGCTGCCATTTCTCTTCAGCCGCACTGCGGCGCGAGTAGACAGGCGAGAGCGACCACAGGTCGTCGCGGCGGCCCGCGGTCCAATCCCGGGCGGCAACGCGGCCAACCTGGGTCGCCGAAGGAGCCCAGAAGTTTTGGGGGAGCATTCTTACGTGTGACGGTGCGAGATCGGCATAACGTCGCAACGCCGGACCGCTTACCCAGGCGGATCTCGGCAGCCCCCCAAGCCAAGCCCCCGCGTCGAGCAACGCGGACGGAGTCGACCGAGCAAGGTCGCTACGGCCGTCCCGGCGGAATTCGCAGGCAACCACCTGTCCGCGCTGGGCATCGACGGCAACCGCCAAATGCGAGACTTCTTCCGGTGCGGCCGAAGCGACGACTTCCAGGGTATCCACGCCCAAGAGACCAGCGCCGGTGCAATACGCCAAGGTCTTGGCAGTAGCCAAGCCCAAACGGAGGCCGGTAAACGACCCCGGGCCGATCGTAACCGCTATGATTTCCACCTCGACTGGCCGCCAGCCAACCTCTCTCAATAACCACTTGATCGCAGGCGCAAGGGAACGTGCGCTCTGCTGGCCTGGATCTAAAGCCTTTTCCAGAAGCAGGTTGCTGCCGACGCATGCGGCTACGCTTCCCACCAGTTCCGTCGTTTCCAGGGCAAGAATCTTCACTGGACCCCCTATTGGACAGGATGAAAAGGGGACTGGCTAAGCGAGAGTTTGCATCTTCGGTCCCACTCACGCATTATTACTTTAGTTGCGGTGTCTATTCCCTTTTTCATCGGACTGAGCATACCCCCTCGACTTGACCCGGCATTTCGGTAAGAATAGACTAAGCGGCCCCAAGGGGGGCGTCTGTTCGTCCGAAAAACCCGTCGAGATCCCGCCGGCTGACCATGCCGGGAGCCTGGAAAGTTTACCGTGGTAAAACGAGCGGTCATCAGCGATATCCACAGCAATCTGGAAGCCCTGACTGCGGTAATGGCCGACATCCGAGGGCAAGAAATCAATGCTGTCTATTGCCTCGGCGACATCATCGGATACGGCCCTAACCCCCGCGAGTGCATCGACCTGGTAAGTAAATGCAAAGTGTGTCTCCTGGGCAACCATGATCAGGGCGCCCTGTTCGACCCGGAAGGTTTCAATACCGGGGCGGAACGAGCCATTTTTTGGACGCGGGACCAGTTGGAAAGCGCCTCCGATCTTTCCAACGGTCAACAGCGTTGGGATTTTTTGGGTGAGCTGCCGCGAAATCACCAGGACGGCTCCTTCTTGTTCGTGCACGGCTCGGCGCGGAATCCGCTCAACGAGTACGTTTTTCCGGAGGATATCTACAACCGACGGAAGATGGAAAAGATCTTCGCCCTGATTGGCCAATACTGCTTTCAAGGCCACACCCACGTGCCGGGAGTCTTCACTGAGGACCTCTGCTTTTTCAGCCCGGACGAGATCGATTTTCATTACCGGCTTGGCAACGGGAAGGTCATGGTCAACGTCGGCTCGGTTGGCCAACCGCGCGACGGCGATCCGCGGGCGTGCTACATCGTGATTGACGACGACCAAAAGGCGGTCGAATTTCGTCGCGTGGAATACCCTGTCGAACAGACGATCCAGAAAATCTACGGCGTCCCAGAGTTGGATAATTTCCTCGGCGATCGACTCCGCGACGGGCGCTAGACCGGATGATTTTCGAACCCCTACGAACCCGATGCGCAAGCGAGGGCCGCACAACGAGTTGCCCTCGCTTGCGCTTCGCGCTTCGTATCGCGCAGCCTGCCACGAGAACTCCGTGTTCGTGATTAATCCAGGTTACCCGCAAGGCTGCCGGTGAATTTCCCCAGTTGCCGTTGCAAGATTCCAGGCACCGGGGACAATAACATGGTAGGGACATTAGCGGCCCTTCGGCATGCAGCCATGCCACCCTGATGGTGCGGCCGCGCTCCGCCCTCCGCCGCCCTCCAATCTGTTACCGTTGAAGGCATCCTATGGAATCCGACCGACCGCAAGGAATGTGGGGCCGCTACGCCCTGTTCCTCGCGATTTCATTTGCCATTCTGGCGCTGAACCTCTATTTCAACCCGCCCCAACCCCAGAGGCCGGAGCCTAAGAAGAAGGAGGTCGCCCAGGGCGCTGAGGATGCCCCCCGGAAAGAGAATGAAAAAGAGGAAGAGGCGGGTGCCGAAAAGGCAGCACCGCCTGCTGCGAAGGACCCTGAAGAGGGGCCTGCAGAGGATGAACCTGCGGTACCCGCCAAACCAGAGGCGGAGCCGGAACCGGAGGAGAGATGGCTTACGATCGGCTCGGTTGATCCTGACGGCCCCTACCGGATGCTGGTGACTCTGACCAATCGCGGGGCTGCCGTTGCTCGTATCGAGTTAAGCAGCCGTCGCTACCGCGATCTTGAGTATCGCAATGGCTACATGGGCCACCTGATCATGGATGCGGGCAAACGCGGCGCCGGCGCGCTGGTTCAGGTGGTCGGCCGGGGAACGCCGGCGGACGACGCAGGGATTCGCCCCGGCGACCTGATCCAAGCCATCGACGTCTTTCCGGTTACGGGGCTGCTCTCCTTCGAGAAGGCGATGGAGAATACGGAACCGGGGCAGGTCGTTCCGGTCAAGTTCCTTCGAAGTGGGAAACAGATGGTTGTCTCCGTAACCCTCCGCCGCCGGCCCATGGAGGTCGTGCGTCCCGAAGGAGGCGATCCTCATTCCTTCTTGCTCACGATGAGCCGTATCGATGACAAGAAGCTTGAAGACATCCAGCGGGCAGATCTTGAAGAGGAGCGGAAACCTGCGAAGGGAGACCGCCCGCGCCCCAAGATCGCCCACGAGTTGGAAGGGATCCATCTCCGCGACGGCAACTGGGAAGTTGAATCCGCCACGCAGTCGAAGGTGGTTTTCCGCCGTGCGCTTCCCCAGTGGGGGCTGGAGGTGCGAAAGACTTACCGGCTGGTCGAAGTGCCCGCCGACGAGGCCGACGATCCCGATCACAAAGGATACCACCTCGTCTTCGATGTCGAGATCAAGAACCAGGGCGTCGAAAACCGCAACGTTGCTTACCAACTGGACGGCCCGAACGGCTTGCCCACGGAAGGCTACTGGTACGCGAGCAAGATAGGCCGCGGCTGGGGTGCCGTGGGCATGCGTGATGTCGTTGTTTCCTTCAATGGCCGTGTCCCCGCGCTGATCGGCGCGCCGGACATTGCTGCCGGCGAGACCGACGCGCCGTGGCAGGCCGAACCGCTGACCTTCATCGGCGTCGACGCGCAGTATTTCGCCTCGGCGATGATTCCGCAGACGAAAAGCCCCGGCGAAGTCTGGTTCGCCCAGTCGCAGCCGTTGCGGGTCGGACCGGTCGACGAGGACTGGCTGAAACTGGTCAATACCTCGTGCCGCATGACCAGTGTCGACTATGATCTCAAGCCCGACGATCCCGTGTCGCACAGCTTCGTGGTTTTCGCCGGACCCAAGCGCCCGCCGCTGTTGGCGAAGTATGGACTCGGCGACATCGTCATCTACGGCTGGTTCTGGTGGGTTGCCGAGCCGTTGCTCTGGGTGTTGCACCTGTTCTACAGCGTCGTCCGAAACTATGGCATTGCGATCATCCTGCTGACCGTGCTCGTTCGGGGAAGCATGTTCCCGCTGAGTATCAAGCAGGTGGCCAACGCCCAGAAAATGCAGGAACTGCAGCCCGAGATCAAGCGGATCCAGGAAAAATACAAGAAAGACCTGGAGGCGCGGAGCAAGGCCCAGCAGGAGCTGTTCCGCAAGCACAACTACAACCCGATGGGCGGCTGCCTGGTCATGTTCCTGCAGTTGCCGATCTTCATCGGGCTGTATCGAGCGCTGATGGTCGACGTCGAGCTCCGCCAGGCCCCGCTGTTTTCTGAAAGCATCCGCTGGTGCTCCAATCTGGCCGCTCCCGACATGTTCTACGACTGGAGCTGGTTCATGCCCGACTTCGTCGTGCATGGATCGGGCTTCCTCGGCCTCGGGCCGTATTTCAACCTGCTGCCGATCGTCACGGTGCTGCTCTTCCTCATGCAGCAGAAGATGTTCATGCCGCCGCCGGCCGACGAGCAGGCCGCCATGCAGCAGAAAATTATGCAGTTCATGATGATTTTCATGGGCGTGCTCTTCTTCAAGGTGGCGAGCGGACTCTGCCTCTACTTCATTGCCTCGAGCCTGTGGGGCGTTACCGAACGGCGATTCCTCCCCAAGGCCGCCCCGGCGCAGACCACCACGCCGCCGGAACCCAAACGGCGAGAAGAGCGGCCTCGGCCGCAGGCCGATAAGCTGGACCTCAAGTCGTTTTTCCGCGGCGGCAACGGCGACGGGGCCGCGCGAAAAAAGAGGAAAGACCGCCCGCGACGGTAACGTCCGATGCTCTATCCTCTCGACGACTCGATCGCTGCCGTTGCATCGCCGGCGGGCGGCGCGGGCCGGGGCGTTTTGCGGCTGAGCGGGCCCGACGTGATCGATTGGCTCCGCCCCCACTTCTTCGCCGAACCGCCGCGAGAGCTTTCCGAGATCCGCGTTCCGTCCGTGATCCCCGGCCGCCTTAAGGTCACGTCCACGCTTCGGCTTCCCTGCGATCTCTACGTCTGGCCGACGCCGCGCAGCTACACCCGACAGTCGGCAGCCGAGATCCACACGCTCGGCAGTCAGCCTCTGTTGGACGCAGCGCTCCGCATGCTCCTCGGCAGCGGTTTTCGGTTGGCGGAGCCGGGCGAATTCACGCTCCGCGCGTTCCTGGCCGGCCGGTTGGACCTGACGCAGGCCGAGGCCGTGCTTGGTGTGATCGACGCCGCCGACCCGCGGCAGCTCGACGTCGCTCTGGCCCAACTCGCCGGCGGACTGGCGGGCCCTCTCGACCAGCTTCGCGGCCGGCTGTTGGACTTGCTGGCCCATCTGGAAGCCGGATTCGACTTTGCCGACGAAGACCTGCCGTTCATTACCGCCGACGAAATCGCCCGCCAACTCGTGAAAGCCGCCCAACGGGTTTCCCGGCTTGCCGCCCAGATGGAGTCGCGGACCGAGACCTCCGAGGTCGTTCGCGTTGCCCTCGTCGGGCGGCCGAATGTCGGCAAGAGCAGCCTTTTCAATGCCCTGGCCGGCAAGCCCGGGGCATTGGTCTTCGATCAACCGGGCACGACGCGCGACTATCTCACCGTTCGGCTGGATCTCGGCGGGGCGTGCTGCATGCTAACGGATACCGCCGGTCTCGCGACGGGAGCGGATACGGATTCTCAAGAGATCCACCAGGCGGCTCAGGCGGCATCGGATGAGCAGGCCCGGCAGGCTCGAGTCCGCCTGTTCTGCCTCGACTCGACCCGTCTGGTTGATCCCATGGAACGGGCTCTCTTGCGCAATAGCGGCCCCGAAACGCTCGTGGTACTGACCAAGAGCGACCTCCCATCGGCGGCTGATTTTGCCGGCCCGGCCGTGCGGACCAGCAGCCGGACGGGCGAAGGCATCGACGCCTTGAAGACCCGACTCCGGCAATCCGTACTCGATGTGACGCTCGCCCATGGAGAGGTCGTTGCCGGAACCGCGGTTCGCTGCCACGGTTCCTTGGCCGCCGCCGCCGAATGCCTCCAGCGAGCACGGGACATCGTGCAGGGCGACTGTGCGGAAGAGCTTGTAGCCGCCGACGTGCGAGCCGCGCTGGACGAACTCGGCAAAGTGGTCGGCGCCGTTTACACCGAGGACGTCCTGGATCGCATCTTCAGCCGCTTCTGCATCGGGAAGTAGACCGGCCCGAAATGCGAACGCGTCTGTGTGCCGCTGCTTGCGATTGAATCGATTCTTTAATACGAGAAGGCCTTTACCACAATCGCAAGCAGTGCGGAAGTGCCGCTGGACGTTGCTTGCGCTCTTGGCTCCCTGACAGTGCGTCTAATACGGCCGGATAGCCCGGATTATTCACGAACCCATACGAACCCGAAGCGCAAGGGACTCTCGACTCACCTCTCTTCCCGCTCGTTCATCGGGCTGTACGGATCACGGATCGTTAGCCGGCGTCCGCAACAGCAGTTCCCACTCGTCCGACCCGCCGATCCTGCCCCCGCTGGCTCGGCGAACGACTCGTTTCAGCAGGAGACCCGGTTGATGGAACGGTTCGCTCGATTAGGAGAGCCGGCTGGTCGTTGGACGACGGGAGCACCGCGGTGAACGGTGCTGCGGAGCGTCCGCCGAGGGCCACGAAGAAACAGATGGACTATCTGGGCCGAGTACTTCTCTCTTCGCAGGGGCTCGTGGAAGCCGCAGAAAGCGGACTCCTGGCGCTCTTGCCTGCGGGTTGTGTCGCGGAGAGGGGGACCGTACAATTGGGTGATGGGGAAACTGTTCCGCAAGATACGTGACGCTGTCCGAAAGACCGGTTTGTTGTGTCTTGGCACGCCGACCAGCGCTGTGAGGAACGGCAAGTTGCGGCTTGGCAGGTGGTGGCGGGGTTGGAGGATGCTCGGCTGGAACGCGAACGGCCGGCGAGCAAACCCTGTCCGTCCATTGTCGTTCGCCAAGAGTTGGCCGACGGTAGCGACGGGGAAGTCATTGGGGCTGGATGCCGGACAGCGGTCGTGCGATGGTACTCACGAGTTCGGCTACCTCCTCCCGCACCCGGTGAGGTCGCTGCTGGTTGCTTGTGTCGATGGGATAATGGGATAAAGCCCCAACGTTTCCATGGGAGAGCCGCGATGCCTAGCCCGTTCCCTGGCATGGATCCCTATCTGGAAGACCCGGCGATCTGGCCAAGCGTACATCACCTCCTGATCAGCCATATCGGCATGGCGTTGAACCGCGTACTGCCAGAGGGCTATGTAGCTGCATTTGGAGAGAGGGTGTATCTCGAAGGACCTGATCGGGACATCTACCCCGACGTTTTCGTGAAGGCAGGGCCGACAAGCCGCGGCGGGCTTCCGCCTTCGGAGCCGGGTGGGGTCGAGACGTTGAGCGATCCGCCCCCGGTCGTGGCGGTGGCGGCCGACGAAGTCGTGGAGAGCTTTGTCGAGATCCGCGCACTGGACGCGAAACGGTCCGTGGTCACCACGATCGAGGTCCTTAGCCCGCGGAACAAGTCGGCCGGCAGCGAGGGGCGCGAGCTTTATCGGCAGAAGCAGCGCGAGGTGCTTGCGACGGACGTCCATTTGCTGGAGATCGACCTGTTGCGGTTCGGCCAGCACACGGTCGCGGCACCGCGCGAGGCCCTGCTGCGCCACGGCCCCTATCACTACCTGGTGAGCTTGTCGCGAGGAGACCAACGTTACGCGTGCGAGGTGTGGGGAATCGCGATGTCGGCTGCGCTGCCGCGAGTCCGCGTTCCCTTGGCGGGCTCGGATCCCGATAGGATCTTGGATCTTCAAGCCATCTTTCGTGAGGTCTACGAGGCGGGCGCATTTCAGCGTGTCGTCCACTACCGCAAAGCACCCCGAATCCCGCTGACCAACGGCGACGCTAATTGAGCGCTGGATTCTTATGGCTCATGAAATCGCGAAATCGGCTCTCGAACGCGCCGGCACGATTGCGGAGCGGGAAGATGCGGTCGCAGCCGCACTTCAACTCGGCATGCCATTGCATGAGATCGAGCAATACCTCGACTGGATCGACAACTCCCGCCGAAACAGAAAATCTCCCCGGCCTGATATTCAGTAGGGTCACTCGCAGGAATAGCCTTCTCACCCAGGGCGAGGAGCCTGCCGCGGCCATGGCGTGAATCGGTCCCTTCTGAAGCCCCCCATGGCCGCCCGCCTTGCGGTGCGGCGGGGGCTTTTTTTTTATGTCCACCCGCCACGATTTGAAAAGGCTCGGGACGATGATTGTTCGATTCTCCCATTCGATCTCACGTCGCGGCCCTTGGTTTCACGCAGATGCGAATCAACCTTCGCAATTGCGAACGCGCACCTCGATAATGGAAAAAGTGCAAGAAATACCGCTTGAACCCCATGGACTAGCTTGACATCCCAGCCGCTCCATTTATGCTGGTCGATACCATTGCTCGTTCACTGCAGTTTCCATTTTCGAAGGGAGGTGCCGATGGTTTCAAAACCGTTTGTTCGAATCGCCCTCACGTTCGGCGCGATTCTGCTGGCTGCCACGGCCTCGGCTGATACGTGGGTTTCTTCGCCCAGCCAGAGTTTGCTGTCCGGTGACCTCACTGTCAGCGGGGGCTCCGTGGCGGTTCAGTTGAATTTCCTTAATCCGGTAACGTTCGATTTGAACTTCAGCGGTGCGTCCGACGGCGAGCTGACGATCACGGAAACGATCGTCAACAACACCGGGTTCGACTGGCTGGATTTCACGTGGACGTTGAAGGGGGCAGAAGAGGGCAGTCTGGCACTCGTAAGCGAAGACACGCCGTTCACTTTCAGTTCGCCTTCGTCTGGCGTAACGTCACTTTACGCCGATGGTGGCCGTCTGCTGAGCGGCGAGAGTATGCAGGTCGTTTTTCAGGTCTCGGGAGCGACCAGCTTTACGGTCGAGCACAAGGATCTTGCCGCCGTCCCGGAGCCCGGAGTGGCCGTGGGCCTCGTTGGTCTGGGAATTGCGCTGGTCGGTATCCGAGCCACCCGTCGTGAGCGAAAGGCGGCCTGAGCCTGCGGCGTTCCAATTCCTCCGCACCACGATCGAGTTGCACAGCCCAGCGGGGCCTGTCCCGCTGGGCTGTCTGGTTTTATCCTCGATCCTCGAAGAGGCCGGGAATAGGAGATTGGGAAGCTGCGGCTCGACTCCTGGCTTTCATCTCTCCCCTCTTCCTGCCACGTGGCAGCCGGCCTTCGTCCGCCTTTCGAGAGTTTGGCCTGATTCCAGAGTCTTTCCGGGAGACCGCGACGGGGCCTCGGCAAAGTCGCGTTATACCAGCTTTGCGTCGGCCGAGGGTGTGGCCACCAAGGATGCGGTTTTCTCAGAACAGAAGGCATTTGGTGGCCACGCGCTTCTGGGTGGTTGGGTTGGATGATCTGCGAGCGATGCGAGGCTTTGCGAACGCCCCGGGAGGGAGTTCCGGTACGGACGCCGAGCGCGAGGGAACTGCCGCAAGCATAGCGGTTGCTCCGAGAGGCTGAGAACCAAATTGTCAAAGATCTGCGAAGCAGGAGGGGGTGGATGCCCTTGGGCCTGCCCCGTGGACGAATATGATCATTTGTCCATGTTTCAGTATGATCGATGCGGCGCACCCGGTCAAGAGGTTTTTTTCGGCCGGCGCAAAGTTTTTTTCGAGTTTGGGGAGGGGGGCCGAGAAGGCACCCCTGTAAAGGTTCTAAGGCGTGGCGAATTCGTCGTTTAACCTCAGCGCAGCCTTCGGCCGCAATCAACGCAGAATTGGCCATCGAAGGCAGAGCTGAGAAAAGAAGATGGTGGAAAAGAAGATGACGGAGGGAGATGAATTCGATTTGCGACTTGGGAACCATCTTCCTTTCCCTCATCTTCTTTTCCCTGTTTCATCTTGGCCCTCCCCTCGGCCGCAACCGAAACCATTTGCGCCAGTTTCTCAAACTGTAAACGCCACCACCGACCCCGCGTCGGTGGGGCGATGTTTGGCAACTACACACGCTGGGCAAACACGCGCGTGAGGGCGGTTTGTAGTTGCC
>JAXGMN010000086.1:0-37970 GCA_040768665.1 Thermoguttaceae bacterium | reverse complement strand
GCGAGGCAAGCTTGGAACGAACGCTGCTCGCATTGCCAAGAAGCTGCCGGTTGACACGCATGACAACTGGGATGGACAATGCCGCTTGGGCTTTCATCCCGTCACGACCTTTTACTACGAAGGGAGGAATGTCTCATGTGGCTGAGAACCCCATCACTGTCGATCGTTGTCCTGCTCTGGCACCTGGGAATGGTCCCTGGCGGGCGCGCCGAGTCACCCGTGGCGATTCGCGCCGGGGCGGCCATGGTGGATGGGGCGCCGCGCGAGTTTCCGATCTCCATGTTGGCCAGCTTGGGGGAGAACCTATGAAGACACCACTTTTGTCTTGTGCGTTGGTTTGGTTGAGCGCAGTTGTCCTTGCAGAGGACTGTCCGATGGTCCCGCGGCCGAAGGAGTACAGGGCCTCGGGCGACACACTGGTTTTGGGTACGGCGCAAACGGCGGCCATTGTTGTTGCCCCCGGCGCTTCCGAACAGGAACTTTACGCGGCCGGCCGTTTGCAGACGCATATCGAACGCCGCTTCAAACAGACCTTCCCGGTCTTGACGGCCGACGAACTGGGCGGTTCCGTAAAGCAGGTGTACGAGTTTTCCGGCACACTCATGGAAGACTTGCCGTTCAATGGGTTTACCATTGCCTTTGCAAAGCGCAACGATGTCGACTGGATTACCATCCGTGGGGCGGACATGGGCGGATTGATCTATGGCGGTGAGGCGTTCTTTGACTTGATGAAAAAGGGCGCTGACGGCGTTGCCAAGGTTACCGTTGCGGCGGTGAAGGACTGGCCGAGCATTCCGTGGCGCGGGCGTCCCCATTCGGTCATGGCCCAGCAGATTCAGCCCGGTCAACTGGACGCCTATGTTCACGCGCGCATCAATTTCAGTGATTTCCGCGACAATCCGGACCAGCAGGCCACCGTGAAGATGGATGCGCGCAAATCGTCGATGGGCTGCCCACCCGGCAAGCCGATCGATACGGAATTGTTCCACCGCGTCTTCAAGGAGTACAAGAAACGGGCGTTCTTTGTGTATGGAACCGTTTCCTGCCAACTGCCGGAAGGCGACTATTCAAAACTGACCCAGACGTTTGACGAGTTGATCAAACTTGGTTGCGACGGAATATGGGTTTCCATGGATGATACAGGCGGAGGGCAAAACCCTGTCCGCCTGGCCCAGTACGCTTCCGACTACATGAAGAAAACCGGCATGACCGGAATCAACATGATGTTTACCCCGGGCGGCGCCGAGTATACGACCATCGATAAGCCGCTCAACTGGGCGATGGCGCAAATCGAGCCGTTCAATACCGGTTCGTGGATCTTCACCCGCGTTCCCTGCAAGGCGGATTATGAGTTGTGCCGGAAGATGGGACTGAAGAGCAAGCCGGCCTGGTGGTACAACTACTGCGAAACGAGCTATCCAGACCCGAAGGCCGGGTTCATCCATTCTTCCGCGATCCTGACGACGCAGCGCAAGGACGGCAAGCCAAGTTACATGAACCTCCTGCCGATCACCCCGGGTTGGGGTTATCCCGAATTCGAGAACATCCGTGACGCGGATTTGTATACGGATCGGATCAATCTATGGGCCTTGTGCGGCGGCTGGCCGGCGGAATACGCCCTGGGCATGTTCGGTCAGTGGGGCTGGAACCCCAAGGATTGCGACTGGCCGAGGCTGCGCGATTCCATTTATGATTATGTCTGGGGGCCGTCCCAGGTCGCCATCATTCGCGAGTTCGACGAAACCTGGGTCGAGCTCAAGCAACTCTATTGGATGCCTGACCGCACAAGTTTCCGCGCGCCGGAGAATACGCTTGTTCGCCTGAAAAGCCCGGAGAATCGGACGAAGGCTCTGGAGTTGCTCAACCGGTTGGACAAGCTGGCTGCCGCCCTGGCAGACGGATCTCCCGAAGAAACGGCAATTGGCAGGGAACGATTGGTTTATCAATACCTGGAGCCGATTCAGGTCAGCTTGAAGTTCGCCCGCAAGCAGGCGACGCTTGAATATCCGGAATATGAATATGCGGATTTCGAATTCCAGGCGGTGCAGATTCAGGCGGAAAAGGGCGCCGATGCCGCCAACGCTTATCTGTCGGAGGTCCATGCAAAGGTTCCCGCGATGCTCGAAAGGCTCAGCAAGGAACTGGAGGAACTCAAGGACATCGAGCCGGTCTTGGATCTTTGGCGCGTCCGGCTGGCAAGGGGCAACACGGTTTCAGAAATCGAGAAGACGAAACTCCAGGAGAAAGACGCCCAATGGAAGAAATTCGTCAACCAACCGGTCAAGGATTTCCTGCCATTCCTTGACGAGCCATCGGAAGGGGATCTGGCTTCGCTCTTCGCGAATAGAACTCGGCCTGTCCCGGCTGGAACGCTGAAAACGTATGACGCGGCTGACTGGACGTGCAACCCGGCGATGACCCGCGGCGCTTATTGCGTCGGCGACTATGAACGTAATGGACAAAGGGCGGCGGCGATTCTCCTTCCGCTGAATACCCGTTCCACCCCGGGCGATTTCGGCTATGTCGAATTGAACGTTCCGAAGCCTGAATTCAAGGGCCAACTGTTTGCGGAACTATTCATGGTGGATACGCGGATTGACCATAGATATCACAACGTGCGTCTTATCGAGGTCCTGGCCAACGGGAAAGTTCTTTTCAAACGTGATATTGCCGACCCGAAGGCGGAAGACTGGATCAACATGGATTTGACCGAAGCTGCCGGGAACGCAAAGGAAATCAAGATCCAGGTTCGCGTGATTGAAAAGGGCAGCGTCTCAAACCAAACCAGTTGGGTCTTCGTCGGTCCGGTCAGACTATACCAGCAGTAGGTTTCTCATCCCTCTTCCGTAATTACCAAGGGAAGAAAAACGATGCATCGACTCCTGATTCCGCTTCTGCAGGTTCTGCTGGCGCCCGGGCTTTGGGCGGCGGAGTTTCCATTGCTGAAGGACGGCAAGGCGGTGTCGCAGATTATCGTTGCGGAAGATGCCCCGCTTCCCGTGCAGTATGCCGCCCGGGAACTGGCAAAATACCTGGCGAAAATCTCGGCCGGGGAGACTCCTTCCATCGCACCGGCGAAAACTGGCAATCTTTATCCTGTTTTTCTCGGCACCGTCCAGGACCAGGCTTTGACCGCAGCCGCCGGGGTGCAGGTTTCCGGACTGAAAGAAGGAGGCTTTGCCATCCGGGCCGGCAGGAATGGCCTCTACATTATCGGCGGAGATCCAGTTGGCACCCTCTACGGAGCCTACGAAATCCTGAAAAAATACGGCGGCATCCGCTGGATTTTCCCCGGCGAAGAAGGCGAGTACTTTCAGCCACGCACGACGATCGCGGTGTCAGAGCAGAACACGGTGCGCAATCCCTATCTCGAACACCGGCAGATGGATTTAAACTCTGTCGTGGTCAAGTGATAGGAAAAATGATTTCCCACGGCCGCTGAGTCTAGCCCGGAAGAATAGGGTGGTCAAGGGGTGCAAGAAGGCGAAGGCGGCCGCGGCCGCCTTCGCCTTCTTGCACCCCCGGCACGGCAGCAAGCGCCCCAGGACGCTCTTTGGGAGCTCTCGGACAGTTCGGTGATGGTTGGTCGGACCCAGATCAACGGCGAACCCCGCAGTTGGCACGCACCGTCCCTGTGCCCAGCGCGTGGGCGGGCAAAATCAGAACGTCGCCCAGAAGGTCGCTTCGTCCACGTAGGTGAGTTCCGCCGGCTCGTCGGAAGGCGACGCCAAGGGGTCCGACAAGCCATCGCCGACGTGGACGGAAGCATTCTACGGCCAGTTCCGATCCGGTCAGCTTTGCCACCAGCGCCGCAGAGGCGACCATGTTGAACCAGTCGCCCAGCAGGCTCACGATCTGCCCCAACCAGAGAGCGCGGAAATCGGCGTTTTCGCGAATCAGCTCCAGGTAGCCGGTGGGTGCTTGCGTCTCGGCGGCGGTGATCGTGGTGGTCGTGCCCAAGACAGGTTCTCGGCAGGTAGGGTTGCGCGGGGGCCACCGAGTAGTTTGCACGGAATCCGGCGGCTCTGCAAGATTCATTCGTCAAGAGGCGCAGCGCCAAACGTGTACAGATCCGCATTCTTGAGAAGAAACTCGATCCGAATCACGCGTCCCGCCATCGGCTCCAAGCCGCCGGTCTTCCACCGAACCTCCTGACGAGTGCTGTCGCCGTCGAGCACGATGCAGTCAGGATAGTCCAACCCTCCGATCGGCCGGCGGAGTTCATCGCTGATCCGTACCGACAACTCGCCTTCGGCCGCGGCCGCGTTGACCAGCAGCGATCCTCCCGGCCAGCGGAGGCTCCGGGTGCAGACGACCCCACCCTCCTTCGGTGCGCGAAGCGAGACGAATCCTTCCTTGCGAATCGTGGCCAGGCCAACGGCTCCCGTCCGGGCCTTGCCCCGGCTCGGTACGCTGTCGTGCGGACCGTCCCAGCCCGAGTAGTAGATGTACCATTGATCGCCCATCTCGATCCACTTCGGGCAGGCGAAGATCAGGCTATCGTCCCACGATCCCTCCGGCCCAAACTCGATCAGCTTCGGCCGGCCGGGCAGACGATGGAACTGTATTCCGTCGCGGCTCCAGGCCAGCTCCGAGTAGACAAGGTCGTTCCAGCGGAAGGGTTCGAGAAAACCCCAGTAGATGCCCGCGCGATACCAGACCGGCATCGCCATGAAGTAGTTGAAGCCGGTGGCGGCGTCGACTTCGTCGGGCACCAGGATCGTTTGCGGTTGGCCGGTCCACTCCGTCCACAGCTCTCTGCTCGTCATCCGGGCGATCCCGCGCCGCGACTCGCCGCAGTCGATCATTTCCCGGCCCTGGTTGATCGCGCGGTAGATGTGTTTGGCGCGACAGAACATCACATATTCCTGCCGTTGGGGATCGTGCACGATCGCATTGGGGTGGTCGCTCGGCAGCCTGCTGACCAGAAAGTCGCTCTTCGGGTCCCAGTGGATTCCGTCTTGAGAGCCAATCAGGCGGAGACCGCTGAGCGGCATGCCGCTGATCTTGTAGAACATGAGATAACGATATCCCCGTCGATCCTTTTCGGGCACGTCGAGAATCATGGGAGTGCCACACGTCGAGTGCGCGGCAGCCGGGTCCAGAAGGCTGGCATGCAGGACTGCATTGCGAGGCAACTTCAGAGGCGCCTGGCCGGCACGCGGCCACTCGTCCCGAGGAAAAAGGTCCAGGACCGGCCTCTCCCAATGGACGCCGTCGTCGGACCGGGCATACGCAATGCTGGTCGCATAGTTTCCGCTCTTGCCCGCCGAGAACTGGTTCGCCTGGTACCAGGCATGAATCGTTCCGCCCGGCGCGTCGCGCGCGGTCCAAAGCCAGCTCGGATTGTCTTCCGTGAGCACGGGATTGGCCTTGTGCTTCGTCGGCGGATGAAAGACGCGTTTGACCGGGTCGCCTTTGGACCGCAGTCCCCAGGTGCAGTCAACGGCGTAGAGGTCGAAGAGGAACTGTGGCTGGTGACCGATTTCCAAAGGCTCCGCCGCGAGCGCGCCCAGCGGGACCGCCGCACTTGCTGCCGTCGCGCCGAGCCCAGCCAGCCCCAATCCCAGCAGGCTGGACGTGCCTGCCCAGAGGAATCTGCGACGGCGGATCAACTGAGACTTGTCGTGATAGGTCATGGTCCCATTCGTCTTTCGTTGAGGGGTTCAACTCTCCGCGTCGAAACTGTCTTGCAGGTAAGCCCTTTCCCAACAGCCTCTCAGCAGGAACTCGTTCATCCAGCCAGACGACATTGCAGGGGATTGAGGGATGGGGAACAGCTTCGAGGACAGCTCCGTTTTTCCTCGGTCTCTCGGCCGGGCGCTACGATGAGCGCTGATCCAGCCACAACAGGAGGTTCTCGACGGCTGCGGTCTCGTCAAGGCGCACTTCGCGGCCGCGACGCGCACGCGTGGGATCCAGGATGGTCACCTTGGCCCGACGGTCCACCGACGCCACCACCCATGCCCACCCGAGCCGCGCGGAGTCGGCCTCCATACGGGACCACGCTGCGAGCGGGAAACGCAGCGGGAGCGCGGAACGCTTGACCTGGATGCCCAGTTGCGAGCTGCCCCTTATGCCCAGCAGATCAAACGAGCCGCGCGAGGCCCGCGATTGATAGACCAGATCAAAGCCCATGACGGCCAGGGCCGACGCCACGGTTCTCTCCGCTTCGTCGCCCACGAGGGTCATGGGCACCACGGTGCCCCCGGGCTGCCGCCATTGCAGCCAATGTGCGAAGACCGGATCGGCCAACTCGTAGAGGCCATCGTCGCGGCGGCGTACCGCGTCCCCAAGCCGCTCGATGTAGCGCGCGGTGGCTCCCGAAGCCGCGCCGATGCGCGCGGCGACATCGGTGAGCCGCGCGGCGCCTCCGGCCAGCGTCTCCAGCGTCGCCGCCAGCGACGCGGCCTGGCCAACGAGCCGGTTGAACTCGTTCTCGAAGTACAGTCCCAGCCGGCCCATCCGCGAGAAGACCAGCTCTTGGAGCGCCGCCTTGAGGTCGTCCAAGGCCGGCTTGCGCCGGCGCGCCGTGAGGGTTTCTCCGAGAATCTGCAGATAGAACGGATGGCCGCCGAGTACGTCCACGGCGCTGGCGGCCACCCGGCCGGCGATCCGGCAATCCGGAGGGCTGTGGCTTTCCAACAGTGAGAGAGCCTCGTCGCGTCCGAACGGGCCAAGCTCCAGGACAGCAAAGTGTTGGAAGAAGGGGGAGCGTTCTTCCGTCAGCAGCGCCAGCAGCATCGAGCGGGCCGAACCGGAAACGATGTACCCCACCCGCTTGTGCGTTTGCCATACGCTGCGCAGGAGGGGGAATGGATCGAAGGAGCGGCCGTGAGAGGCGAGGCTGGCCAGTTCCTGGAACTCATCCACGGCCACGATCATCCGCCGCCCGAGCGCGCCGGCCAGTGCCTCGGGAAGCTGCAGCCAGGCAGCGGCGCGGGCCAGGTCAGGAGGACCGTCGGCCACTTCGAGAACCTCGGCTCGCAACGATCCCGGCAGGCCGGCGAAGCCGGGCGCCTCCTGCAGGCGGCGACGGTAGTCGGCCGGCACGCGCGCCAGGCGCTCGAGGGATTCACCCAGTTCGCGCCCGAGCATCGCATCCAGTACGCGCAGGGCGTAGAGGCGGAAAAAGCCAGGGGATGGCGGCGCGTGCTCCTGCACGTCGAGCGTGGCGACGCAGAGGGTATCCGACGACGCCCGCCGCACCGCCTCGAGCACGAGGCTGGTCTTGCCGACCTTGCGCGGACCGATAATGGCCGTCCAAGCCGGGGCGCCGGCCTGGAGCCGTTCGATCGCCGCCGCCACCTTCTCCAATTCCGCGGCGCGATTGTGGAAGCTGTCCGCCGTGACCGGTATGCTGGATTGGAACATGCTTGCAGCCTACCCCCTGGCCCGCTTCGTGTCAAGCCTGCTACGTAGCAGAATTGCTACGTAGCAGAACTGCTACCATCCGCCCTGGGCCACAACGGCTCCCGCGCCGAGCCGCAGCGCTGGACGAAGGTGCGGACGAAGAATGGCTCCACGCGGCCCATCCGTTGCCGGCAGTATTCCCAGGAGTTGGCGGTTTCACCGTTGGCGTCCTTGGCGCGCACGACTCGTCGTTGTCCAGTTGCAGCTCTTATTCGCTCGTGACGGAAGCGCAGGTGGTTCGGACCCAGGTCCCACAGCCAACACGGACTATTGCACTACTGCTGCCGCGGCTGTTGCGCTGCGCGAATCGCCTCCTTGTCGGCCCGGTCCCGATCTTGGCAGAAAACCTGGTATTGCCGGCGAACGACCTCGACGAGAGTGCGGTGGAGCGGGGAGGCTTCGAGGTTCAATCGACCGCCTCCTCCCAGCCTCGGCTGCCGTGCGACCGGAGCATTGCCATGAGAGGGTGCCGACCAAGTTCCTCGTCCGAAAGCGGGGATTTAAGGAGTTCGACAACCTCGGGCAGGCACGAATCGAGGTACAGTTCCTCGGCTTCCCGAACCGTTTGGACTTGTCCGCTCAGGAGCAGTCGAGCCACCGGATCGTGAATTGCGCTACAGATGTCTTGGTGCTCGGCCGTCATCATTTTCCTCCTTTGGTAATTTTACCACGAACTTGCCCCACAAGCAGTGCATTCACACAGTAGAGACGCGGCCAGCACTCCGCCCCCCCGAAGGATCGGTTTGGCCGTGAACCACGGCGTGTTCGCTGCGCTCCGTGCATCGCGTCACCGTAGCATCATCCTGTAGCCAAAGTCGAGCAATTCAATACCAGGAAACGGACCGGTCGAAAGCCGCCGCCCGCCGACGGGGAAGAAAGCGAGGCACACGTCTCCGCGACGATCGCGAAGAAAGAGCATCCGCGCGTGTGTTGCACTACATATCCCCCAGAGTTCAATCTGCTACTCCATCTCCCGGGTCTTCATCGCACTGATCAACTCCTCCATCCGATCGTCAAACGGCCCACTCGTAAGATCAAACCACTGGATGGCCTGCAGTTGCAGCGGCAAGGTCGGAGTCGCGAACGGGGTGACCAGGACGGGAATGACGTTGCTGCGCTGAGACTGACCGGCTCGCTGGCAGGCATACTCGACCTCGCACTTGCACCAGTCGCTGGTCAAGTAGTCGTAACTCAACAGAATAAGCACAAATCCCCGTTTCACGGCATCGTCAATGGCTGAGCGGACAACTGCGGCCCAATCCCCGCTGGGAGGAATCGCAGCGTCCAGCCAAACCGAATAGTCGTGTCGCTCCAACGCGCGGCGAATTCGCTCCGCGGTGTCACGGTCTTGCCGCGCATAAGCGAGAAAGACCGTGGCGCGTTTGGAAAGACGGACGAGCTTGTGAAGTTCGGTTTCAAGGTCTTTACTCAGGTCGATCGTCTCGAACGCCTTCCCCTCCATCCCCTTAATCAATTCGACCTCCTGCTGCACCCACGCGGAGGTCTTGGCGTGTGGACTGTCGCAGAGGATAAACCACTCGCGGACTTTGATTTCCTCGCGGATTAGTTCGGGCAAGCGCGCGTCGTCGTCCTCCAGGCACTTCAGGAAGAACAGCAGTGGATTATGCCCGCGCCGCTCAAGTTCGTTGCGAATGTGGCGGACCTTCTCCAAGTCGCGGTGCGAGTGGGAGACGAAAATCCATGCGCCCGAATGCTGTGCCTGAGTCATGGTTTTCCTTTGGATGTGAGGTTTAACGGCGGAGTTTCGCGCGTGGCTTCAGCGGACAACCCCTTTTTTCTCCACTTCGTCAATCTGCCAGGACAAGTGTGCCGCCCGATGAGCCAGGCCACATTCGTAAAAACCGTAGAACTGATCGATCGTATCCAATGTTGCCTGCAAACCCCTTCCCCTCGCCTCATCCGATTGCTTCCAATATTTGCAGTACCATTCTGCAATGGATGGATGGGGAACTCCTCGAAGCAATGCTGACGCAGCGAGAAAGGTGCTGTAACAACACTTCAAGAAATCCCAAAGCACATCCAAGGGAGGCTCCGTTGCACCCTTTGGGATCGTGTACTCCAACGCTGCGCCAACGTCTGTTGTCGCATACCGAGGCGTGCCGCCGTCGAAAATCACGCCGGGTTCATGAGGGAAGAGGGTGTAACCCAAATTGGTCGGCGATTTCACTGCGGCTCGTTGAGCAAAATGCGAAAAGGCAGGTGCGATTGCGGCTAGCAGATCCTCCACAGACATTGTCTGCGCAAGGCATCCGTAAAACTCATCTCGGTAGAATACTGGACTATGTTCCCAAAACCACTGGTCGTTGAGCACGTCGCGAAGCCGACCAACGTCACCCATTGCGGCGAGGTGTTGCGGAAGGCTGCAAATTAGATACGGCAACATCGCGCGAGGAGTCTGATGGAGTTCCTTCCAACCCAACTCTGCCAGATTGCGGTGACCCTCTTTCGAACTCACAAAGTAACTTCCTGCGTGATGGTCGTCGGTAAGCCAATCCGCGAGAGACTTGTGGTATGCCTTGATGACCCTTTGGTCAATCTTTGGCGTGGCGTAGTCGATTGAGCGAAGGTGCGGAAAAGCTGTGTCGTAATGGGTCATCCGCGAGCACGCTTCCGTTGCGACCGGAAACAGCGAAGCCAGCGGGCGGATGAAGTCGCGAAGTTCCTCCTCCTGCCAGTTGAACAGACGTTGGAGAATCTCCACGGGCAGCGGTTCGCGAGCGGCAAGGATGGCCCGCAGCGCGGGGCGGACGTCTTGGCGGAATTTCTCCAGATCGGGGAACTGCCTCTGAAACCACTGGAAGAAGATTCCACCGAGTCCTTGCGGAAACTGCTCCGGGTGGTCCAGCGAGAGGTGGCCGCGCCGAACGTCGTCGCAGAATCGTTCGGCGTAGAGGAACACGCCCTCGCTCTTTTCGAGAATATTCTCCACGATGCGGTCGGCATTCGGGAGGTTCTGGAGATGCAACGCCAGTTCCCGTCGCAGGTAGTCGCGGATGTCGGCGCGGTTGGATTCAGACCGCGTGTCCAGCCGGAAAGGATTCAATGCCTGAAGCGGAGTCTTGACATCGAACTCCGGCCGGCTGGTCACCACGATTCCAAGCCAGTCGGGCAAGCGTTGGGCGTCCCGCGCGAGCATTTCCACCAACGGGTTGCGTCCAGCCTCGCCGGCTTCATCCAGAGCGTCAATCACCATCAGATACCGCTGGCGGCCGCCGTGGATGACCGAACGCAGCGGGTTGGCCAGTAGGTAGTCGAACAGTTCTGCCGGGTCCTTCCGGTCCAGTTCGGCGATTTCCGGCAAGGTCAGCAGGAGCTTGCGATAATCGGGCAGCCGGGTCGCGAGTTGGAAGGCGAGGCTGCGGACGACCCGCTGTGCGTTGCGGTGGTCGGGCTTGTCCCATTCGCAGAACTGGGCGGCGATGACGGTATCGCTTCGCGTATGGGTCAGTTGCGCGGCAAAGGCGCTCTTGCCCACGCCGGGCGCGCCCATGATCCAGAAGAGCCGGGAGTCGAGCTTCGTGTCCTGCCGCCATTTCTCCACCGCCTCGAACAGCCATTGGCGTCCGTAAAAGCCTTTGCTCAGCAACTGGCAGATGCGGGCCTCGGACTTGATCGGTTTGAGATGGGTGCTCAGCGTTTCGATCTCACCCGCAAACCGCCGGCTTTCATCGCTCTCCACGACCCGCAGGATCTCAGCGAACTTGGCCTGATACCACGGCTTCCAGGTCGCCTCGCCCGCGGCGCGCCGGTCCTTCCAGTCGTGCATGTCGAGCCACTGGATATGGCCGATGTTCACCGGGGGCTGCACCTCCTGCTCGCTCTCGACGAGGATGGTCTGGATGCTGCCGCCTTTCACGCCGATGGCGATCGCGATCTCATCGCGGCAGACGCCGGGGTCGCGCGTGGAATGCTTCGAGAGGAAGGACACCACCCGTTGGCTGCCTGTGATGCCATCCGTGATGGCGCGCCGCCAGTCGTCCCCAAACTTGATCTCGCTCTTGTCGAACCACACGTCATGTCCGCGCTTTTCCAGATCGGCCTTGATCTGTCGAACCAGTTCCTCGTTGGCGTCGTGGCCGTAGCTGAGGAAGATGCGCATGGGCGCAACGAGCCTGCCGGGCGTGAACTCGTGTTGACAATCCTCGCAGAAATGGATACTGCGTTTCTTGCTGAACACGATGTTCTCCGAGGCACACTTTGGGCAACAAATGGTTGGATGCGTCATGGTAACCTGCCTCCACTACAATTGGCCTGTCATCCATGCGGCTTTCGCTGGCTACGCTTGGCTGGAATGCCCAGCGTCTTCATAAGACGGAACAGTGCCTTCTCATTTCGGCCGAGAAGCAGGGCAGCCTCCGCCACCTTGCCCCCAGTCTGCTCCAGGGCGTCTTCAATCGCTCTCCGCTGTGCTTGTGCCACCGCCTCATCCAGCGTCCGCGGGCTCGGCCGGCAAGCCGGCAGATTCTTGGGCAAGTGCGTCGGTCGGATCGTCCCGCCGCGGCAGCGCCGCAGCGCGTATTCCAGCACGGACACCAAATCGGACAGGTTCTCCGGCCAGCTCCGCATGGTCAAGATGCTGACCACTTCGTCATCCATGCGCGGCGCGCCGTCCAATCCTTGGCGCTCGGCGATCCTCCGCAAGATGTCTTCGCACACCAGCCGCACGTCCTCGGGGCCGCGCTCGCCCAGCGAAGGAATCCGAACGTGCCGCTTGCGCAGCTTCGCGGCCAGATCGGGAATAATCCGTCCCGTCTCGAGAAGCACGTCCGGCGGCAACGTCGACGTGGCGATAATCCGCACGTCGTACTCCTGCAAGCCGTCGCGATCCACGCCGGAAACGCGTGCGGCCAGGCCGGGCGCGACGACCGAGGAGGGCAGTCGCACGGCCAGTTCTTCCTGAAGCGCGGTCGGCAGTTGCTCCACGTGGTGCAACACGAGCACGCCGTTATGCGCCTCCTTGAGGTAGGGGGTCAACTGATCGACCGCCTCGCGGCCTCCTGCGATCCGCCGCCGGCTGCCCGCCAAGTGATAGGAAAAATGATTTCCCACGGCCGCTGAGTCTAGCCCGGAAGAACAGGGTGGTCAAGGGGGTGGCAGAATGGCCGAAGGCGGCGGCGGCCTTCGCCTTCTTGCACCCCCCGGCACGGCAGCAAGCGCCCCAGGACGCTCTTTGGGAGCTCTCGGACAGTTCGGTGATGGTTGGTCGGACCCAGATCAACGGCGAATCCCGCAGTTGGCACGCACCGTCCCTGTGCCCAGCGCGTGGGCGGGCAAAATCAGAACGTCGCCCAGAAGGTCGCTTCGTCCACGTAGGTGAGTTCCGCCGGCTCGTCGGAAGGCGACGCCAAGGGGTCCGACAAGCCATCGCCGACGTGGACGGAAGCATTCTCGCTCGGCGGTCGAGCGCGGCGGCGCCGCTTCCCAAAGACCGCAGTGACGCAGAATCTTCTCGATCACCTCCTGCTGCGGTGGCTCGATGAATGCGACCACCCGCATCTGGCCACCACACTGCGGACAAGCCAGCGGATCGACCTCCTACACCCGCTTGATCAGCATCGCCCACGTCTGGCTCGAGCGGCTTCGCGTCCGGACCCCTGCCGCCTCGGGACCGGACGACGCGGGCGGCAATTCTGCCGCGCGTGCGGCTTCCGCTGCCTTCGCGCGCAGACCACGTGCCTTATTCGAATACCAGCCGTAGTATCGGATCAGATGCGAGCCCGTGGCCGGAATGTGCTGCGTAAACTCGGCCAAGAAATCCAGCGGAGAGAGGATCTGGAAGTTCCGCTTCAGCCCCCGTGCCAGGCCCTCGTCTTCCGGATTGCGAAAGGGCCGGCATGCGTCCTTCTCCGCCTTGTAAACCACCTGCCCGCTGCTGGTCACCTCAACGAGGCGCGAGAGGCTAAAGGGGCAGCCCGTCATGTACTGCACAAGCCGCTCGATCCCCTCCCGGTCGCCCGCCGCCAAAAACACCGATTGATCGACACTGAACCCGCTGTGCGGCCAACTCCGCATGTTCTCCACCACTTCCGCCTCGATCTTGCCCTCGGCCAGATACAGGGCAAACACCGCCTCCTGCCAGGCTTCCCGCAGCCGCTCCTTGTCCAGTTCGGCCACTTCCAGGAACTCGCCGTCGCGCGTAAACGCCCCACAAGTGGCCAGCGTGTGCACGTGGGGATGCCACCAACCGCACCAATAAAACCGTGTGTTCAAGCAGCGAGGTGTACTACCGGTTCCACCCGCTTCACGGACAAGAGGTGGAAGTCTCCTGCCGGGCTCGTCGCGGAAACGATTCGGTAACGATTATCGACCCGCAGGGCGTTCAACTGAAGATCCCGGCCTGGATGCTTTTGCCGGAAGCATCACGGTAACTTGGTCAGGTCGGGAGCAAGCCAGCGTCAGGCAATGCGGCGGTCCCTGGCCATCGTCTGGCGAACCTTGGGCAACGTTTCCTCCCAGCGGTCGCAAAGCAGCAGGGCGCGAATGGCAAAAACTGCTTCAGCATTCTCTTCCAGCCAATAGATCGCGTTGCTTTTCAGTCGCTGGTTGATGACACGACGGATCGTGCTTTCGATCGCTCCGCTTCCACACGGAACGCCTCGACGACGTAACGTTGCGTATTGCAGATACCCTTGGGCGCCGTGCTTCTCCAAATAGCTGATTTCCGTCCATACGTCGTGGTTTGTCGGAAGTCCCAGTTTTTCCGCGCGTTCGGTCAGTTGTGACACAACCTCGTCATAACGGCTGCGGTGCAATAATCGACGCAGTTCGACGTACCGCTTACGCCGCATGGCCGCCGTGTACCCCAAATGCGACAACGCGAGGCTGATGTGATGCGCTGCGTGGCAGAAGTCGAGTGCATGGACCGTCTTGGACGGGTCCAAACCGACCCGTTTCTCGATCCAATCCAGACGATCCCAAATCCAACGTGCCCCATCCGAAATGAACACGACCAACTCCGCTTCGGCCACGCCCAGACGATGAAGGTGAAACGCCACCAACTCCGCCAAGTGGTCCGGGCCCAAAAAGGTTCCGTCGATCAACGGCTGACGTTCCTTCTTCACCATTTGACCATGCTCGTTGAACTCAAAGATGATCAACGCCTTAGGCTCCCGCCAGGGAGTGTCGAACTTCTGACGAGATCCTTTCTTCTTCCGGCGATTTGCCTTCTGTTTCTTGTTTTCCCGCAGACGTACCCGTCCGCCATCGATTAATGCTGATCGATCCGTTGTTCGATCTCGGCAAAGCGGTCAGGGGTCTACTGCAATTGCTCGGCCCACGGTATAATGTCCCTTTGCGTCTGCATCAGAAAAGTCTCGATGACTTCCAACGGCGAGGCGACTGGCGTCCCGTCCTTCGAATCCATTCGCACTTCCATGGCGGACCTCCTCGCATCCCTTGCCAGGTTGTTCAGAATCCCAGCAATATGCAGGAGTGTCCGCCTTTTTACCAAGAGCAATTATTCCCAAATCAACCATTCAACTGCTAGCACGTTTCGGGATCAGACCCCTATCAACATCTGTCCCTCAACCCGAAGCACTTGCTTGCGCAAGCGAAAAAAGCGCTCGGCTAGATCGTGATGTGTTTAAGGCGAGGGCGGGGGGCCGAGCGAGGCTCCCCGCCGTTTGCCACGCGACACGATGCCAGGTAGATGTCAAGATCCTCGCTCGAGACGCGGATGGTGCCCCGGCCAACTCCAATCCGGTCGCAGGCAAGTCGGCCGGCATCTATCAGGGCATAGACGATGCTCTCGGATACGTTGAGCTTCTCGGCAACTTGAGTGACTTTGAGCATCATCGGGCAGCGTCAAACTCGGGATACTGTCTTCATGGGGCATTTGGAGTCGGTACTTGGTATCCGGGTGCAATTGCGTTGAGCTTCTCGTGGCGGTAGGTTTCGCTGAACTGCATTCCTAGCCAACGAAACACATAATCAACGGTCGAAGCCGCTCGACGCATTTCGGGATTACGGGTCCAGCCGCTGGGCTCGAAGCCGGCATGCTCGAATTTCCGGGCCAGCGTTTCGACCGATACGCCATGCTGAAGGGCCAGGCTCGTGAGGATGCCAACGGTGTCCATCAACCCGCCGATGGTGCCGCCTTCTTTGGCCATCGTGAGGAACAATTTGCCGGGCCGTCCGTCCTCATACAAGCCCACTGTACATTAAGCACTCCTATAAGGGTGTTGCGGTGGTTCGCCGTCTGATCAGTCCATGCCCGTCGAACCACACAGTTTAGTAAAGCGGCGACCACCGCCGCTCCAATCGACCGTCCTCGGACAATCCGTAGAAAGCTGCGGAAAGGATGATCGCTAGTGAGAACGACGTCGTTGATCGTGAAACGGCTCACGACCTGTTCGTTCTCCGAATAGGACACAGACTGTCTGCCCTCTGAGTCTCTCGATACGGAGCGACTTAGGGCTCGATCAACCGTCAGTCCACTACCATCGATCAGCCGGTGTTGGTCATCGCTTGACGACACGGAGAGCCGAGCCTATAGTGAGAATCCCAGTTCAAGCAGCAGGTCTCGCCAAAAAACGGCCCTTCCGCAACAGAAACTGATTTCCAGCATCACAGAGCCGCGCATGACAACAACAATCGCTACATGTTTCTGGCTAACGGGATTCCTCGCGATCGCTGCCGATGCCCCGGCGGTCGATCCGATGCTGACATCCCAACGAATCACCGCGGCTCGGGATCTTTGCAGGCGCTACATGGAGAGTTATGGCAGTCCTGCAACGGACCTGGTGTATTGTTCTCGGCTTGAAACCTCCAAAGGCCAAGTTTCCTTCGAGTCGGCCGAAGCCGTGGCTCGGGAGTACGTTCGCGGCGTTCACAAGCCCTGGGGCTATGGCGCCGGCTTCGAGGACGTGGCCTTTCACAACGGCACGCTCCTCTTCGCCCTCTGCGAGGCGTACGACGCGACCGAGGAGCCGTATTTTGCCGAATTGGCCCGGCGGATCTTTGCGGGCATGAAACGCATCGGAACTCTCAGCCCCGTCGCCGGCTTCGTGCCCCGTGGACCGCACCCGAACGGCAAGAGCTACTACCGGGATTCGTCGCTGGATCAGCACACAATGTATGTGTGCGGCCTGTGGCGCTATTATCACAGCCACATCGCCAATGCCGACGAGAAGACCTTCATCCGCGGCTCGCTCGATGCAATCGCCGACCGCATGCAGAGGAACAAGTGGATTGTGCTCGTCGAGGACAACAGCCGGGAGGCGCACGCCGGAGGAGGTGATTGGCGCCGTTCCGACCACCTCCTGCTGTTCCTGCTGGCAGCGGTCAAGGACGTCGGCGCCGGCGACCGCTGGCAGGCAGAATACGACAAGTACAGCAACGAGAACGGCGGCTGGCGCTGGCAGCAGATCGCCCGCCCCTTGCCCGAGCAACTGCCTCGCTACACCTTCTTCAAGCACCAGGAAGCCTTTCGCCTGACTGTACTGGCACGTGTCGAAAAGGACCCGCGCCGGCGGCAGATTGTGGTGGATCGCCTGCGCCGGACGGCAAGAGACATGCTCCAAGCCAATTTCTTCACCCACTGGCGGCGTCCGACCTGGATCGGAGACAACGCGAGCGACGAGTACGACAAGTACCTCGAGCCACTCGGCTTCACGACGGCATCCACCGCGAGCGTCTTTGATCTCTGGGCAAAATACGATGCAAGCCGCCACGGAATCCGGCTTTCGGACAACGTCGACCGAAGCTACTTGGGGCCGACCATCACCGTTCCTCTGATGAGCTGGCAAACCGCCATGCTTTCCGGCGAGGTGGAACTCTGCCGTCGTGTAAGCGCCCGCATCCCCGAACTTCATGAACGGATGGATCCCGACCGGTTGTCTTCCGGTTGGAGCTGGAACTACGCAACGGTGCTGGCGCTATTGGACTTGGCCTGGATTTCCAACGCTTGAACGTCTTCGAGTTACGTCTCATTGGATCGCCTGCTTTTCGCGATGCGTGAACGCCTGCACGCCGGCACCGCAGAAACGCGTCGCGGCAACCAAGAAACGGAAGGCCTGGCTGTGACTCATGGTTACACTTCCACCATCTGCCAATGAACCAGGTCTATCAGAACACGACGACCGGGAATTTCACTCCATCTCCGCCACAATGCGGACCGGCCCAATCAATCCGGATTCCATCAGCGGGGCGTCGTTGGGATAGAACTGCCAGTTACTGAAGGTGTATCGCTTGGAGGGCCGCGGCCGCCCTTCGATCACCCACTCGGGCAGATCCTTGAGCCCTTTCCCAGTAATACCCTGGAGATAGCCGCCCGGCCATTGAGGATCACCCGACTCCACGTACTCCGCATCCGCCGGCTCCTGCTCATCCCCCAAAATCCGGTTGACCCACAGATTAACAACCTCAATCTCCAGCCGATTGTCGTTCTCCCTCAGCGCCCCACCGGCAGCGACACGCCACGGCGCGCACCAAACGATCCCCAGATCCTCGCCGTTCAGTCGCACGCGGGCCACGTTCTTGACCTTGCCCAGGTCTAGATACTCACGTTCCGCACCCCCTGGCGGAAGTTGATCTGGACAAGACTGGCAACATCGTGGCATGCTTGGCAAGCTGAGGAAGGTTCAAACGGGAACTGGCCAAGGAGGAGCCATGCATGGATGCCAGCGTTCGGTTCGATACGCAGATTGTTGGTGCCCTGCCGGTGATTGTGCATTACTTCGAGCGGTTGAGGCTGGGCACGGTGGTAGATAAGGCTGCGCCTTGGGAAGGGGGTATACCTCTCGGCAACTTGGTGGAGGTCATGATCGCGAATCGGTTGCTCAGCCCCCAAGCGCAGTACCGTATCGGCGAATGGGCGGGTAAGGCGAGCCTCACCGACTACTACGGCGTGACGGCGGAACAGCTCAACGACGATCTTCTCGGACGGGCGTTGGAGCGTATAGCCAAGCACAGGGACGTGATTGAAGCATCTCTGGTAACTGGGATGATCAAGGTCTTCAAAGTCCAGGTGAACCAGATTCACTTTGACATCACGGACGTGGAACTTTACGGAGCGTATGAGAAGATGTTGACGGAGGGGCAAGCCCCGCCAATGCCCACCTATGGCCGCACGAAGAGCGGACGAAAGAATGTCAAGCAGATCGGCATGGGGCTGAACGTCACGGCCGACGGCGGCGTGCCGATCGGGCATCTGCCCTTGGATGGCAATGCGGCGGAAAGCCCGGTGCACTTGGAAAACCTCCGCGCTCTGGCGAAAACTCTGGGCAAGACGGACTTTCTCTACATCGCCGATACGAAGCTTGACACGATCGACAATCTGCTGACGGTGGCGGCGGGCAATGGCTTCTTCCTTTGCGGCGGCGCCTTCCAGCCGCATCTGCAAGAAGAGTATCTCAAACTGAGACGCCGCGGCAAGATGCACAAGGTGAATTACTTCCCGCAGAGCCAAGCCCATCTGCCGCCAGACAAGAGGGACAAGTACGAAGCCGCCGAAACCACGGTGGTTTTGAAGGGTGAGGTGAACGGTCGGAAGGTGCAGGTGAAATGCCGGTTGATCTTTGTGTGGAGCGAGGCGAAGGCTCGGCAGGAAGAAAAGACCCGAGAACGGCACGTGGCCAAGATCCGCGAGGAAATTGAGGCCGTCGAGCGGAACCTCAACAAGTACAGCTTGATCACGCAAGAGAAGATCCTGGGACGCCTGGAAGCGGCCAAGGCGAAGTACAAGACCGAGGGGAACCTCTTCGAGTACAACCTGACGAAGGACAGGAAGGGCCTCTTTCATCTGACGTGGAAGATCGATGCCCAGAAGCTTCAGCGCGCGAAGCAGTTGGAAGGCGTGTACGTGCTGAAGACGAACCTGCCGTCGAAGCGTTGCCCCACGGGGAAAGCGTTGTCCACCTACAAAGAGCAAAGCCAGGTAGAACGTCGATTTCACCACTGCAAAGGCCCGCTGGCGGTGGCGCCAATGTTCCTGGAAAAGCCGGAGCGGATGGCGGGGCTGTTGTGTATTCTGGTGTGGGCGCTGATGGTATTGGCTTTGATGGAGCGTCAGACGCGCCGCAGCTTGAAAGGTAAGCCGATGTACGGTCTGTACCCGGAGAACCGCCCCAGCCCTGCACCTACCGGGCCGGCGATCCTCAAAGCCTTCAGCACGCTGTGTATTGTAATCGTGAAGGACCACGGCGAGATCTCGCGTCGACTTGCTCAGCCGACCCCAGTTCAACGACAGTTACTGAACCTGCTTGGCATACCACCGGATGGGCTCCGAACCTTCAAACGGAGGTGCGGAACGTGAGTAGATAGACTGCTTTTCGGCCATCGAGGGCTGCGCGGGGTGCGTCAAACGTCTTCGTATAGGCGGCCGTTCCCGAGTAGTACTTGATCCCTTCTTCCGGTCGCTTGGTCCAGTCCTCGAGCGACGTGAACTCGATCTGCTCCGGGCCGCCCCACTTGGGGTCAAAGGCTACCTGCCAGGAGCCGTCGAGTCGGGCCAACGGTCGGGCAGCCGGGACATTCACTTTGCCCTTGGCCGGTTCTCTGCCTCCGCTCTTCTTGGGAAAGACGATGAAGACGCTTTGTTGCGAATCCAAACGCATGGGGATCATCGTGCGCCCTTTCACCTCCTCGTACTGCGGAAGCGGCCGCATCTGGCCGGTTACGGGGTCCCACAGCTCTGGTCGCTGGCCAGTAACGCGAAAGTTGGCTACCGCCTCCAACGGGTCATTACGTGCGTTGGCAACAAAGTAGATCTCTGCATCGGGCGTGTGCCGATGGAAAAAATCGTAGCGCGGACGTTGGTCGTCTTTAGGCGGCACGGTGGCCACGCCGACAAACTCGAAGTCCGGCCCGCCGGCCACTTCATCCAATACGTCGGTTAGCGGGTAGCCCCAGATCACTCTCCCCTCTTCCAGCCTGCGTTCGCCCTGCTTCGCCACATTAGTGTGGCCCCAGATTTCTGCGATCAACGCTGCCATCTCTCGGTCGCAATCTGGATAATTCTTCATGCTCACCGAGCGAGACGGCACCGGCTCGCCGATCAGCGTGGCCCCTTCTTTCACCAACTCCAGAATCCGCCGCAGTGCCTGCGGGGTTATTCTTCGCTGATCGGGCATGTCCTTGTACGGTGGAATCGCCAAGGCGGCGTAACTGACCCCGTGCGGCAGCACCAGGCGACCGTCCTTCACGCTCAGGCGCTCGAGCAGCACCTCCTCGTTACTCACCGTCTGCTTGTAAGGGGCACACTCCAGCACCGGGCTCGGGACAGCCTCGACCCGAGGCGGATAGACCAACACGTCCGCCACTGGCAGCCCTTGACGCAGTAGGAACTGGCAGCGTGCCAAGTAGCAGTGCCAGGCCGCCGAATAAGGCCACCAGGTGACGTTACGGCCAAGTTGTGTCCCCCAATAGCCTGTGCTCAGGCCGGGCTGCAGGTGGTCGCCGAAGGGGTTGTGGCAGAAGATCCACATCACTAAGTGATTGATGCCACGGCAGAAGGCAGTGTCGCTATACGACTTCAGCAGCCAGGGATCGTTGCGCCAAGCGCTGTTCTCCGAGCCTGCAGTGTACGACTCGGCCCACACGATCTTGTGGCCGTATAGCGCCGCGGCATCGGGCGCCGGCCCAATCAAGTCGCGAATAAAGAAGTCAGCGTGACCCGGCCTTTCCCGGATCCAGATCTCGCCGCCTGGCAGGTGCGCCCGAGAGGCGACAGTCCGCCAGTCGATGTTTAGCAGAAAGTACGGCTCGATCATCCACTGCAGGGCCTCGGCATCGGCGAAACGACGGATTTCGGCGTAGAATCGCTCCAGCCACAGTTCCGAAATGACCTGGAGCATATCGCGTCGGAAGCGGCCGGTCAGCTCCACGCTGCCGATGACCAGGCGCTTATCGTGCCAGGCCGGCAGCCAAATCGTGCAGTCGTAACCCATGCGTTCTTCAAATTCGGCGATGAAGTCCTCGCCGAAATCCTGAAAGCCGGATTCGTAACTGTCGGTGTCGAACCCCTTGAACGACCTGTAGCCTCTGGCGCGGGCTTCGCGTGCAATACGGCCGAGCATCTTGTCGAGAACCAGTCGGGTCGCCGCGGGGTTCATGCGATCGCTTTCCAGCCCGGCGCCCTCGACCGGAGCAGGATAGTTGGGGCCGTTGAAGGCCGCGCAGCCCAGTCGCAACACGGTCCAGGTTCCGGCTGGCACGTCCCAACGAAGGTGGCCCTGGTCGTCCATCTTTCCCGTCAGATCGAGGATCTTCTCGGGGAGCACGACCTGTCCGCTCTCGACGGCCGGCAAGGCCACCACCGCCACGTCGCGGTAATAATCGCCGTAGGATTCTTTCCGTTTCCGCCAGGCCTCGGCGTCGGCCGACCACGGGGGTAGGAGAGGTTTCCTTTCATAGAAGGCCTCGGCGCGGGGGATTACGTCTTCGAAGCAACCAGGGCCTTGCACAACTCTCCGCCCGACCGCCAGGATCTTGACCGCCTTCTCCCCGGTGACCCACGGCCCGCCCACATGGCTCCAACCGGCGCAAGCCACGGCCGAGAAGGTGAGGCCCAGCCGATCACACTCGCCGATGGCATGATTCACCATCGCAAACCACTCGTCGGTATAGCACTTGATCTTGCCGGGGTAGTCGCGGTACGGCCATTGGACAATGCCGGCCACTTGGTCGGGTACCTGCAACATCAGCATTCCGCCGACCCCCTCGCGCTTCAGCGCCTCCAGGTCTTTGGTTAGTCCTTCCCTGCTGACCATGCCTCCCATCCAGCTCATGTAGACATCAGGCCGGCACTCCGGTGGCGGGCTCTGGAAGCCCTGCGCCAACGCATCTTCGGCTTGAGCCGCGCCGATGCCCAGCAACAGCAGCAAGGTGATAAACAATACGAGAAGGACAGCAGTGGCTTGGATACGGAACATGACTTGGCTTCCCTTGGATGCCTAAGAGGCATTCTCTTCTCTCATCGATGGCCGGCAAGTCCGATGAACGTCGAGCAGGCCGGTCACCGGCCCGTTCGAAATGCGGCGTCGGCCGGCGCTAAATAAAGTCGTTCTCCATCAAACGTGAATTCCACTTCGCTGTCATCCACACAGGCGAAAACCGTTGCGCTTCGGCCGTCTGGTAGTTCCCAGGCACTGTGCGGCACGGTAGAGAAGGTCAAAGTTCGCCGAGTCTTGCCGCCAACAGCTTTCACGGGTTTGTTTCTTCAGAATCGGATTAGCTGAGCAAATGACTCTTATCGCTAGTTCCGTCTCGATGTAGCGCGGCACCGCCGGCACGCCTTTTCACCCGTCTTATGGAATTGTATGGCAATTGATGCCTGCCGGCGAGCGAGAGGCGCGGTGCCGGGCCCCCTTGGTCGCCCTGGGTTCATTGGCTGTTCAGGGATCAATATCATCCTTTGCCTTTTCTCTACCTGGAGCCGGGTGAAATTCGTCAGCCCCGATGTCCGGGGCGGTTGTGCCGTCCTCATTCCCGTCGCAGGGCCGCGACTGCCCTTCGGCGTCCTCTTTCACGCCCACATCGACACCGGCGTCGATGGCAGGCGAGGTACGCTTCAGACGGTAGTTGCCGCCGGCTCGATCGACGAAGCGAGGATCGATCTCGCGGCTTTGCATCTCCACACCGTAGGCCGCTTGATACTCGGCAAAACTGTAACTCTCCTTTGTCGATGCCGAATAGATCGTGATCTTATTCGGCGCAAAGTAGAGGTTGTGGTCGAAATCAAAGCTTTTATGATTCGGCGGGCGCGCTGCTTCCAGGAATCGGATTCGTCCCATCTTATCTTGTCGCGTCGTGAAAATGTTGTTCTTGATTTGAATGTCATCGACCCGACCACTGAGATCCATCATGGCGGCCCCGCCATTCCAGACGAAGTGGTTATGGAGGACCTTGACATCACTCGCCTTGATGCAGAGCAGGTGATAGCCGCTGCCCTGGATGATGCTGTTGACGAGGCAAGCGTGCGGCCGCTCGCCACCGATGAGGATAGCTGCCGACGTCTCCTTTGTAGGTTCGTCCCTGCTGCGGTGCCGATCGATGGTGACGTGCCTGGCTGAGTGGCCGATCACGACGCCACCCTCTTTGTTGTTGGCCGACGAGTTGTTCAGCAACAGGACGTGCTCCCCGGTTGTGATGTCGAATCCCTGTTCCGCACAGTTCTCAGCATAGTTGTTCCGAAGCACGAAGTTGCTGCCGGCCGTGTTTTGGTCGCCATCTTCGTGAATGGTGACACCATCATTGGCGCCAACCCCGGAGATGTGGCAGTTCTCCACGACTACGTTGCTCAGTTTGTTCTCCAAGGATCCGCCAAGGTGAATGCCGTTATTCGATGCGTTGAAGACAGACACGTTGTCGATGTGGACTGCGTTGCCGCCGTTTGCAATGGAGACGGCGTTCTTGCCGGCGTTTCGGATATCCATATTGCGGATAGTGATTCCTCGACAACCGCCTTTGCAGGCGACGCCCAGAGCGTTGTGCTTGCTGTTGGCCAGGGAAAGGTCCTGAATGGTCACGTACGAACGAGAGCATGTAATCGCTGAAGATGCTTCGTTCCGGACATCAATAAGTGGTCGTTTGCCGTCGCCGTAGGCACCGATGGTGACGGGCCGCCCTTGGATGCCGCCGGAGGGAATGTCCAACGTTTCCGTCCAGGTATCTCCTCGATTGAAGTAGACGGAATCGCCCGGCCGCAGATCGGCCCTGTTTACGCGGGCAATCGTCTTGAAAGGCCCCTGTTGTCCACGTGGCGACTTTGCCCGCAAGCCGTCGCAAGCATCATTGCCAAGATTGGCATCCACGAAATAGGTTGCCGTACGCGCAGCGCCAGGCGCCAGGAGGACGACCAGAAGGAAGCCGGCGGACACAATCACGTTTCTGAGCATTGCTCTCTCATCCCTTATTGCCGTGCGTTCGACGAAGAGCCCGTGACGATCGACTTCAGAGCCGGCCGAGCCGTCGCGGTCTTTCCCGCGGCGGAGAACAAGGCCATCGGTTCCCAGCCGGTCACAAGTTCCGGCGCCCAAGGCCGGATTCCCGAGAGGATGCCCTCTTGCGTTCCCCAGGCGACCAGGTCGCGAAGAAAGTCCGCCTGGCCGCCGGGCGTTAGGGGGTAGCCCTTCACGGGCAAGTTCTCCCACAGACCGATGGGCCGGTCGCCCGCCGCGTAGGCGTACTCGGCGATGAAAACCGGGCGGCCCAACTCGCGATGCGCGGCCGTCGCCATCTCCTTGAAGCCGTGCAGGCGATTCACCGCGCCTCGTCCCATGTCATTCGTCGGATAATACGAAAAGCCCAACTCGTCGGGCAGATATCCCCCCTTCTTCATCGCCTTGAAATAGGCCACGTAGACTTTCGGACGCACGGTGACACCGCTGACATGCGTGCTGAATCGGGCCCCCGGATCGACCGAACGGATCCCCTGCGCGACCGCCGCAAACATGCGGGCATTGGCGGGCCAAAGATGCTTCTTTAGCCATGCGACCTGTTCCTCTTCCGATAGCTGGTTGATCTTGCGGATCGACATTTGTCCGATCTCGGGATCAACGGCGTCCGGCGGCTTGTATCCGCTGCGCTGGCGGAACTCGGGATCCGGGCCAAGCGCCACGCCCGCAACGCCAAACTCGACCTCGTTGCCCAGGTCCCAGATGCGGACCTGAACCCCCGTATCCAAAATTTCTCTCGCGATGATTGCGCCGTAGGATCGCAGCGCGGGCAGCATTTGATCCAGTCTCAAGCTCGTCCACTCGCCAGGAAGCTTGATCTGGGGATACTCGCTGAAATCCGGCGGGGGCTGTAAGCGCACGTCGCCGTAGGTCGCGAACAGACCCAGCTCGGGATTGAACGGCAGGCCCAAAGTCTTTGCGAGCCGGGCGCGTTCCAAACCGCGCTCGACGCTGTGGTCCGCGCCATGGCGTCGGTCGCCGGGCGATTGCTTCCGGCGCGTTCCGATCCGCGCATAAACCTCATTGGCGCCGTGGGCGACAAACAACCGCTGCAACTGCTCGGGATTGGTCGCCTGGATTGTGCCGTCGGTGAACGTGAAACCGAGGCGGAACATCGATTCAGTATAGGGACTCACTGACAAAGACACGCGGAAGTTCTCGGCGTCTGCCCGGCCGAAGAGCACGCCAAAGTACATCATCAAGCCAAGCAGCAGCCATCGCTTCGAGATAGGGCTCAAACGAGATCTCCTAAGTTGATTCTAGACCGAGCGTCCCTTCTAGCAACACACTGCGGTTCTACCACAATTCTCATCAATCATGCAAGCCGTCAATGACCGTCTGGCCGCGTGATGCGGTAGAAAGAATCTTTCCCGCGGCGTGGTCGGCGAGTTGGCCAACACGCGTATAATTACCGCTGGTGGTAGCCAACCGCACAGGCCGCCAGGTGTTCCTGGCCAAGGCGGTCGTCGACGCCACCGAAGACGCGCGCATCGTCGCGGCTGCCGGTGGAGAAGAATCTGACTCCGGCGCTATGCCCTCGCTCGTTGTGGCCACTCCGCCCAGCGCTGCGGTGTACAACCTGGCTGAGGCCTTGGCCCGGGGCGAAAGAGCTGGCCGCGACGTAATTCGGGCAGCGCGGCAGACTGCCAAGTGGCCCGCCACGTCTTCGCCCGGCGAATTGCCGCTCGTCGCGGCCGCCGGCCCGCAGGTCAAAGAGCTGCTCTCCGGTCCCGAACCGGCCGTCCGCTATCCAGTGCTACGCCACGGCAAAGAGGACAGTCCGATTCTCGCTGACACGAAAATGGGGACAATCCTACAGGCGCCGGTCCAGCTGCCAGTGTCTGAAGAAGTCGACGTGCTGGTCGTGGGCGGAGGAACTTCCGGGGCGCCGGCAGCCAATGCGGCAGCCCGCCAGAGAGCCAGCGTGGCAGTGGTCGATATCCTTCCCGAACTAGCACCAAACGGTTTGGTCGGGGAATTGCGTCAACTTTGAGCCGGCGCATGCGTATACTTCCTTGGATAGGAAAGTAGCCGACAAGGGTGTACTTTCGGCGAGCGTGCAAAACCTCGGTGGGCCGGAATTGGCGGGCAGCGAGGGGTCGCGGTGAGTGAGGCGCGGGGGCCGGGGGCCGAAAAGGGGTCAGAACTGAATGGCATTAAGATAGTCGTAAGTCATTGTGCAGCCATCTCTTTCTTCAGCACCGCTCGGGGCTGGTTCATCAGCGGGTACTGCTTGGGCCGGCGCTTGCGAACCCTTGGCTCGTAGCGGTAGGGACGGTAGGGATTGACAACCAGCTTCGGCAGTTCGTCTCCGGGCTTCGCATTGCGCAGCCATCGCAAGGCGTCGATGAAGCTGATGCGGTCTACGTCGACTTCTTGGCGGCGAGCGGCTTCGAGCATCACCAGGCGGACGAGGTTGTAGACCAGCAAGAAGACGGCTAGTTCTTTCAGCACGCCGTCCACCGTCTCGCACTTGAGCACGTCCATCTTCATGGTCGTTTTGAGATGAGCAAAGGCGGTTTCAATGGTCCATCTGCGGTGATACACCCTCGCCAATTCGTCGGCCGAGTAGATGTCCGCATCCGTCAGCGTGGTCACCAGCGTGATCTCTTTGGTTCGGAACCCTTTGCAGTCGATCCGATAACGCAACTCACGCACCATGAGACTGGCAGGAAGCGAGGCCATATTTCCGCCGGCATCCACTTAGGACAATCGACAGGCTTGAACCATTCGACCAACTGATCTTGAAAACCGAACGCCTTGATCCAACGCGAACGCGGCAATCCCTTTTTGCTTCGACTGGCACCTTCTCCTGGAACCACGTGCGGTCTTCCCGGAGTGAAATCCACAATCTGCCGCTGATGGATTCGGAACAACGCCTGCACGCCGCCCCGTAAAAGCAGGGCCAAATGAGGAAACGAGCAGAATCCGCGGTCGCCGGCGAGCACGTCGCCTTCTCGGAGTTCGGGATGAAGCTCGATCGCTCCGGACATGTCATGGGTTCGCAACGGCGAACTCAACACCTTGGTGATCATGCCCGTCCCGGCATGCATCAACGCCAAAAATGGGCTGCAGGAAAGCCGCATCCTTCCGCCTGTCCTCCCGGTTGACCGAACGCCCGTTGCAGACAAAGGCTTGTCCGGCATGGAGAAGCCGGAACCGTCAACATAGAACAGACGATGGCCGAGCCAGCACCCCGTCTCAGATATCTCTTCCTTCATGCGCCGCTGTACGTTGGAGGAGCCGTTGAAATACGGAAAGAGGTATTCGCATTCTTGCTTGGCAATAGGCCGCCCCAGTAAAGGCCATCTGCGCCACATGACGCATGTCCGTGCAAGCCGTGTTGCCGTGAAGGATCTGCAACAGGAAGACTCGGATGGTCATCAGAGGAGTCAGGAGACGCTTCCTCCAGGTCATGCCCTCTTCCTGGCAAATCTGCTCGACTGCCTTATCCTCCAGTTGGTGGGTCCATTGGTGCTTGAATTGACGCACGACTTCGGCGATATTGTGTACCATTGAGTGGCCTCCGGTGAGTTGGAAACGGGTTTGAGCTCCCTAATCCATACTCGCCGGAGGTCTTCTTCCTGTACAGATTTGCTAGCAGTGCTAGCAGCAACGGTACTTCTGTTCTCCCTAAGGCTTTACGTTTTCTTAATGCCATTCGGGTCAGAACTGTTTTTCACTTGACCATGCGTTGAATTCGTGATAAAACGCCGCCATGCCTCGACCACTGCGACCTATCGACGACGGCTTGATTTACCAAGTCATCAACCGAGGCAACAATCGACAGCCGGTGTTTTTTCGGAGGAGACTACCTTGCCTTTCTCAAGGCGGCTGGCGATCTGAAGCAGCGGAAGCCGTTCGAACTTTATGGCTACTGCCTGATGTCGAATCACATCCATTTGGTCATTCGCCCACTGACGTGCACCATCAGCAGAGTGGTGCAAAGCCTGTTGGTGTCGCACACACAGCGGTACCATCGCTTTCATGGGAGCGGTGGGCACGTGTGGCAGGGGCGATTCCCAGAAAGCCCGGTAGTTCAGGACGATGAGCATTTGTTGACGCTGCTTCGTTACGTGGAGGCGAACCCCTGCGTGCGAAACTGGTGCAGCAGGCAGGAGAGTATCGCTGGAGCAGTTTTGGCGCGCTGGCGAAGGCCGTCCGGACGCGCTGCTGGATCCGGTGGAGTCGTACCAGCAGTTAGCCGTGCGAGCAGCGTGGCGATGTCGCCGCTGGTCGGCCTACGTGCACCAAGAGCCGGAAGAAGAGGAACTTGCGGCGATTCGCCGGAGCATCGAGACGGGATTGCCTTTTGGCGATGCGTCGTGGGTGGATCGGTTGGCAAAGCGACTTGCACTTGACCTGACCATCCGGCCGCGCGGCCGGCCGAGAAAAGGGCTCATCCCAGAGAAAAAGACACGAAAATAGTTCTGACCCCTTTTCTGTCCGACAAAATTGTCATTGCGGAGGGGAAGGCGACTATAGTATAAACAAAGCTATGACGTGGTTTAAACAGTCGCCCCTTGTCGGGCGAAATCAGGAAAGGCTGGAGAAGTATGGAGAGCAGTTCGTATAACCCGTTTCAGGTGGCGCAAGCGCAGTTCGACAAAGTTGCCGCAGTGCTTGAATTAGACGAGGGGGTGCGGGATCTCCTGCGCCAGCCGTTGCGAGAATATCAGTTTTCGATCCCCGTGCGGATGGATGACGGTAAGGTCCGCGTGTTTAAGGGCTTCCGCGTGCAGCACAACGACGCGCGCGGCCCGGCGAAGGGCGGCATCCGCTTCCATCCGATGGAGACGATCGATACCGTGCGCGCGCTGTCGATGTGGATGACCTGGAAGTGTTCGGTGGTCGACATTCCGTTGGGCGGCGGCAAGGGCGGCGTGATCTGCGATCCTCACCACCTGAGCCAGCGCGAACAGGAGCAGATCTGCCGCGGCTGGATACGCCAGATCGCGCGCAACGTCGGGCCGATCAGCGACGTGCCGGCGCCCGACGTGATGACCAACGGGCAGCACATGCTCTGGATGCTTGACGAGTACGAAACGATCCACGGCGGCCGCTACCCGGGCTTCATCACCGGCAAGCCGGTCGGCATGGGTGGTTCGCTGGGGCGGACAGAGGCCACAGGTTTTGGCGTGATCTACACGTTGCGCGAAGGATTGAAGGCTCTCGGCATTGATCTGGCGAAGACGACCGCAAGCGTACAGGGCTTCGGCAATGTCGCGCAGTATGCCGTGCAGCGCTACACGGAAATGGGCGGCAAGGTGGTCGCGATCTCCTGCTGGGATCAGGCGGACAAGGCGTCGTATACCTTCCGCAAGGCTGGGGGCATTTGCCTCAAGGAGCTGCGTGGCATCGCCGACAAGTTTGGCGGCATCGACAAGGTTCGCGCGAGCGAACTGGGCTATGAAAGGTTGCCGGGCGGGGCCTGGCTGGAGCAGGAAGTGGATATCCTGATTCCGGCGGCGCTCGAGAACCAGATCAACGCCGAGACGGTCGGGAAGATCGCCAAAAGCGTGAAGGTCATCGCCGAAGGCGCGAACGGGCCGACCACGCCCGAGGCCGACGGGGTCATCAAGAAGCGCGGCATCTTTGTGCTGCCGGACTTCCTGACCAACGCCGGAGGCGTGACGTGCAGCTATTTCGAGCAGGTGCAGTGCAACATCAACTACTACTGGGAGAAGGACGAGGTGCTCGCCAAGCTCGACACCAAGATGACCGCCGCCTTCGCGGCGGTCTATGACCTGGCCAAGCGCCAGAAGCTGTACATGCGCGATGCCGCCTACATGATTGCCATCAACCGGGTGGCTGAGGCGGTCAAGCAGCGCGGCTGGGCGTAAGCCGCGGCCGCGAGCGCCGGGATTCAGGCGGCCGTGCCTGAGTCCCGGCTTCGGTTTTTCGAGATACAAGCATGCGGGTCGGGCGGCACGCTGTGCCAAAAGGAGGCGGAGGGGGATAGTGGGCGAAAAAAAGCAGGCACAAGACCGATTCGCGATGTTGCGGGAGCGCGCGAAAGAGCTGAACTGTCTCTATCAGGTGGAAGAGCTGCTCGGGAACGACCGGCTCTCCTTGCCGCAGATCCTTAAAGAGCTGATCGTCATCATCCCGTTCGGCTGGCAATATCCCAAGCTGTGCCAGGTGAGGATCGTGCACGAGGACGCCGTTTACGAGCCGCCGCAGTATACGTCTAACCAGTGGGCCGAAACCGTGCCGATAAAAGAGGAGGACCGTGTCGTCGGTTTCATCGAGGTCTCCTACAGCAGCGAGGTGCCCAGTTCGCGCGAGGGGATTTTTCTTCAGAAAGAGATCAAGCTGATCCGCACCATCGCGGAACGCATCGGCCAGACGATCTTTCACCGCAAGCTTGAGAAGCTGCTTAAGGATTGGGAGTCGACCCATGCCGCGCTGAAGGCGAAAAGCCAGCACGAATGGATGGTGATCGTAGACCTGTTGCGGCGCAGCGACGAGAAGCTCTATCTCTACACGTCGCGCAAGATGCTCTATTACCTGTTCCGGAGCGGGGTGAAAGAGGCGCGCCAGTTGCTGAACACCTTCGGCTCGGAGCTGGCCCCGCCGCATGGCGACGGCAGCGCCGATAGTAATTGCCCCAGTCACAAGCAGACGCGCGAGAGCATCTTTGCGGTAAGCGACCAGGTGTTCGCGATCGCCTCGCAGCATCTGAGCAACGCTGACATCCTTGAGAATGTTCATAAGTGGATTCAGGAAAACAAACTCAGCTTCCTGATCAAGGCGGTCGACTCAGGCAACACGCCGCTGAATCAGATCGTTGACGCGATCCTGCGCTACCGGGCGCTGACCGTCAGCGAGACCACGCTCGCGAAACCGACCGAGCAATGGCTGCGCGTCTCGCTGATCCGGCGCTTCTTCTCCGACAACATCGAGTTCATCAATCTCGCCAAGCGCCACCTCGAGGTGTCTGACTTTTTTGAGCTGGCGCCGCGCATCATCTATCCCTCCGGCAGCAATGGCCGGCTGGGCGGCAAGAGCACCGGTTTGTTTCTCGCGCAGCATCTGCTGCGGCGCGCGGCAGACAAAGGCGAAACACTGTTAGAGGGCATCAAGACGCCGCGGACCTGGTATCTCACCGCCGACTGTCAAACCGAGTTCCTGCGCTACAATCAACTCGAGGATGTCAACGAGCAGAAGTACAAAGAGCTTGAGCAGATCCGCATTGAATACCCCAACATCATCCAGCTCTTCAAAAACGCGCTCTTCCCCGCGGATATCGTCAAGGGGCTTTCGCTGGCGCTGGATGATTTAGGCGAGTGTCCTTTGATCGTGCGCAGCTCCAGTTTGCTGGAAGACCGTACCGGTTCTGCCTTCTCCGGAAAGTATAAAAGCCTGTTCCTGCCGAACCAGGGGAGCAAAAATGCAAGGCTGGAGGCGTTGCTCGACGCGATCGCCGAAGTATACGCCTCGGTCTTCGGGCCTGACCCCATCCTCTACCGGGCCGAGCACGGCCTGCTGGATTTCCATGAGGAGATGGGCATCCTGATTCAGGAGGTGGTCGGGGCGCGCGTCGGCCCCTATGTCTTGCCGGCCTATGCGGGTGTCGCCTTTAGCAGCAACGAGTTCCGCTGGTCGCCGCGCCTGAAGCGCGACGACGGACTCGTGCGCCTCGTGCCCGGTCTCGGCACGCGCGCCGTTGACCGCGTCAGCAACGACTATCCGGCGCTTCTCTCGCCCGGCCAGCCCGGCCTGCGGGTCAATGTGAGCCCCGATGAGATCCGGCACTATTCGCCCGCGATGGTCGATGTCATCAACGTCGAATCGCGCGCCTTCGAGACCGTGCCGCTCGGTGAGCTTCTGCGCGAACACGGCCGTGAGTTTCCCAACCTGCGCCAACTGGTCTCGATCTACCGCGACGGTAACATCCATGCGTCGTCCAGCCTGGAAATGGACCCGGCAAAAGACGAGCTGGTGGCGACGTTCGAAGGTCTGATCAACCGCACGGATTTCGTGAAGCGCATCCGTGCCATCCTGCTCTCGCTGCAGGAGGGACTCAGCACGCCGGTGGATATCGAGTTCGCCTCGGACGGCCACAACTTCTATCTGCTGCAGTGCCGTCCGCAGTATACCGAGCTCGAGACCGCGCCGACCGCGATCCCGCAGGACATCCCGGCCAACACGACGCTCTTTACCGCCACGCGTTTCATCTCCAACGGGCGCGTGCCCGATATTTCGCACATTGTCTACGTTTCGCCCGAGCAGTATGCCGAGCAGACCAGCCGCGATGCGCTGGTGGATATCGCACGCGCCGTGGGCCGCCTGAATGTGCTCTTGCCCAAGCGCCGCTTTATCCTGATGGGGCCGGGGCGCTGGGGCAGCCGGGGGGATATCAAGCAGGGGGTCCAGGTGACCTATGCCGATATCTGCAACACTGCGGTGCTGATCGAAATCGCGCGCAAGAAAAGGGGCTACGCCCCGGAATTATCGTTCGGCACCCACTTCTTTCAGGACATGGTCGAGGCGGGCATCCGCTACATCCCGCTCTATCCGGACGAAACCGGCGTGGAGTTCAACGAGCGGTTCCTCAACAGCTCGAAAAACATGCTGGCGAACATCGTGCCGGAGTTCGCGCACTTGGCTGATGTCATCCGGGTCATCGACATTCCCGGCTGCGAGCAGGGCCATGTTCTGCGCATCCTGATGAATGCCGACCTCGGCAAGGCGATCGGCTATCTGGCCGCGCCGTCGGTGCAGAGCGGCGAAGAGCACGCTGCCGCGCCGCAGCCCGCCGAACCGCGTTCTGAGGATTATTGGCGCTGGCGGCAGCGCATGGCCGAGCAACTCGCGCGCTGCGTGAAACGCGAGCGGTTCGGTGTTCGCGCCCTGTACCTCTTCGGTTCCACCGCCACCGCGACCGCCGGCCCCTGCAGCGACATCGATCTGCTGGTGCATGTGCAGGGGTCGCCTGAGCAGTGCCGGGAACTGATGGTGTGGCTGGAGGGCTGGAGCCTGAGCTTGGCCGAGCAGAATTATCTGCGCACCGGCTATAAGACCGAAGGACTGCTCGATGTGCATCTGGTGACCGACGAGGATATCGCCGCGCGCACCAGCTATGCGGTCAAGATCGGCGCGGTGACCGATCCGGCCTGGCCGCTGGCGCTGATGGGTGATCCGGAGGACGAGTGACGGCTTGCCGCAACCGCGCTGACAGGAGCGGATTACCAACAAGCCCAATTTTCTCCTCCCTCGGGGCCGAAAAGGGGCGGAAAAGGGGTCAGAACTGAATGGCATTAAGAAAACGTAAAGCCTTGGGAGAACAGAAGTACCGTTGCTGCTAGCACTGCTAGCAAATCTGTACAGGAAGAAGACCTCCGGCGAGTATGGATTAGGGAGCTCAAACCCGTTTCCAACTCACCGGAGGCCACTCAATGGTACACAATATCGCCGAAGTCGTGCGTCAATTCAAGCACCAATGGACCCACCAACTGGAGGATAAGGCAGTCGAGCAGATTTGCCAGGAAGAGGGCATGACCTGGAGGAAGCGTCTCCTGACTCCTCTGATGACCATCCGAGTCTTCCTGTTGCAGATCCTTCACGGCAACACGGCTTGCACGGACATGCGTCATGTGGCGCAGATGGCCTTTACCGGGGCGGCCTATTGCCAAGCAAGAATGCGAATACCTCTTTCCGTATTTCAACGGCTCCTCCAACGTACAGCGGGGCGCATGAAGGAAGAGATATCTGAGACGGGGTGCTGGCTCGGCCATCGTCTGTTCTATGTTGACGGTTCCGGCTTCTCCATGCCGGACAAGCCTTGTCTGCAACGGGCGTTCGGTCAACCGGGAGGACAGGCGGAAGGATGCGGCTTTCCCGTAGCCCATTTTTTGGCGTTGATGCATGCCGGGACGGGCATGATCACCAAGGTGTTGAGTTCGCCGTTGCGAACCCATGACATGTCCGGAGCGATCGAGCTTCATCCCGAACTCCGAGAAGGCGACGTGCTCGCCGGCGACCGCGGATTCTGCTCGTTTCCTCATTTGGCCCTGCTTTTACGGGGCGGCGTGCAGGCGTTGTTCCGAATCCATCAGCGGCAGATTGTGGATTTCACTCCGGGAAGACCGCACGTGGTTCCAGGAGAAGGTGCCAGTCGAAGCAAAAAGGGATTGCCGCGTTCGCGTTGGATCAAGGCGTTCGGTTTTCAAGATCAGTTGGTCGAATGGTTCAAGCCTGTCGATTGTCCCAAGTGGATGCCGGCGGAACAATATGCCTCGCTTCCCGCCAGTCTCATGGTGCGTGAGTTGCGTTATCGGATCGACTGCAAAGGGTTCCGAACCAAAGAGATCACGCTGGTGACCACGCTGACGGATGCGGACATCTACTCGGCCGACGAATTGGCGAGGGTGTATCACCGCAGATGGACCATTGAAACCGCCTTTGCTCATCTCAAAACGACCATGAAGATGGACGTGCTCAAGTGCGAGACGGTGGACGGCGTGCTGAAAGAACTAGCCGTCTTCTTGCTGGTCTACAACCTCGTCCGCCTGGTGATGCTCGAAGCCGCTCGCCGCCAAGAAGTCGACGTAGACCGCATCAGCTTCATCGACGCCTTGCGATGGCTGCGCAATGCGAAGCCCGGAGACGAACTGCCGAAGCTGGTTGTCAATCCCTACCGTCCCTACCGCTACGAGCCAAGGGTTCGCAAGCGCCGGCCCAAGCAGTACCCGCTGATGAACCAGCCCCGAGCGGTGCTGAAGAAAGAGATGGCTGCACAATGACTTACGACTATCTTAATGCCATTCGGGTCAGAACTGTTTTTCACTTGACCATGCGTTGAATTCGTGATAAGACGCCGCCATGCCTCGACCACTGCGACCTATCGACGACGGCTTGATTAACCCGACTGTTGCATAAAGTGAGCCGGTATGCAACGGGCCATTGGACGGGACGGTGCGATCGCGTAGGACCAAAGTGCCTGCTTGAGAGAGGGACTGCGCGTAGCGATAGCGCTGATAACCACCGCACGGATGCGCCAGCCGTAGATCAACCGGCTACGTACAGTTCGAGTTCCTCGCGAAGCTTCTCGTTCGCTTGAATCACAAGTGTCAGGCGGCCTTGCGGTCGAATGAGTCGGCCAGCGCGACGGATCAAACGGTTGCGGAGCGTGCCAAGCGTTTCGAAGCCCCAGAGATTGCGCCGTTTGATCGTAGTACCGTGTTGCCGTTGATAGGTATCGATCTGCAATTCCCTTGTCAGGTTGTGAGCCATCACCGCCGAAAGGCAGTAGACCTGATTGCCGCAGAGAGTGCGCACCGGAACGTACTCCAATTGGCAGAACTGTTTCGACTCGGCGAAAACGCCTTCCTGAGATCCGCGACCGTGATGAAACTGCATCACGTGCTTCGCAGAGGACTTCTTGTTCGTGACGATGACCTGGTAGTCGTACTCGTGGCTGCGTGGTTCGAACAGATCGAGTTGAATCGGCCCTTTCAGAGGCACAGCTTTCTTCTGCCGAACTACAATGATTCGAAAACGCTGCTTCCAGCAGTCCGGCTTCCAGTCACATTCGAAGTACGACCAAGTATCGTCGATCCGCCGCCAGCGTTGTCGAGCTTCGATGATCTTCTTGAACTTCGGAAACCTCGCAAACGGTACACTGGCCGTGAATTCCACCCCTTCTTCGTCCAACGCAACCAGTTGCTCCTCATCGAAGAACGCGCTGTCCACCCGCGTCTCCAACGCGGCTTGCGGCAATCGTCCCCTGACCTCCTCGACGCACGATGCAATGAATGGCTTGGCCCCGTTCGAGTCATGCACATTGCCGGGCCTGTGGTGCAGGTCGAGGATCTGGGCTGTTTGGGCGACGATGCAAAACAGCGGATAGTAACTTCTGGCTCCCTTCTTTTTCTTGTTGAACCCGATCGCCGTCCCTTCGGCATGCCGACCGGTCGAGAGGACGGAACCATCGAAGTCAAGAGTCACTCGCGCGAGACGTTCAGACTCAAGTCGATCAAGCACGAGGTTGCGGGATATTGTTTGGTAGCCAGCGACCGCCTTCGCATCCACTTTGGAGAGCGTCCGGCTGATGGTTGCCACGTCCGGCAAACGGTTCAGCCCGAGAATCCGCTGGACCATTGGATCATCATGGTAGTAGTCGCGGTCGCGCAGCTTGCGGAAGCCGAGGAGCAAATGTACGACCAGCCACAGGACGATGTCCTGTCCACGATAGGTTGCACTGTGCCGCAAGTGGCCAAAGCATTCTCGAAGTTGCTTCTTAATGCCGAGCCGGGAAAGCAGACGCTGGTAGATGACAAGCCCGGCGAAAGATGTTAAGCTGGTTTCGTCGGCTTCGCAACGAACCTCAGGAATCTTAGAAACACCCCGTACAACATCGCGTCTCTTGAACTTCACTGGCGGTGAACTCCTGTTTTCCACGGTTCCTATATGGGGATTGTTTTCTTACACCGGAAAACATCGAGTTTTACCGCCTTTTGTCAAGACCACCCCAACGGATTTATGCAACTGGCAGGTTCACCCAGGTGGACATGTCGTCGACCCGGCATTTCGGCGGCACGGGCCTGGGCCTGAGCATTTCCCAGCGGTTGGCGGAGATGCTCGGAGGCCAGATTGAAGTGAAAAGTGAGCCTGGCAAAGGGAGTGCCTTCACACTTACCATTGACGCCGGACCGGCGGAAACAACAGGAGCCGGCGAAACAACACGAGAAAGGGAGCACCAGGCCGACCAAGGCCGCAAACCATTGCTCGGCGGGCGCATTCTTCTGGCCGAAGATCTTCCGGAAATGGCCAGACTTGTTCAGCGCACGCTCGATAAGACGAATCTGAAGCTGGATGTGGTCGACAACGGGCTCTTGGCTTATGAGCGAGCTATGGCATCGAAGGCTGCCGGCAGGCCTTACGATCTGATTCTGATGGATATCCGAATGCCGGTGATGGACGGGTATGAAGCCACTCGGCGGCTTCGCAAGGACGGCTGGGAGGAGCCGATCATCGCGCTGACGGCACATTCGATGCGAGGAGATCGCGAAAAAAGCCTCGAAGCCGGTTGTGATGACTACCTTTCCAAGCCGGTCAGCCGCACGAAGTTCTTTGAGATCCTCGAGCGCTATTTGATTCAAGCAGATTCCGCGGTTGAAGAAACCTCGCAGGATGGGCGCTCTTGCCAAGAAGCGGCGAAAGGCAGACTTTTTGACGGGTTGCTGGATGCTGCCGACACGAATCAATTGGTTGACGAGTACGCCGCGACGCTTGGGATCAAGGCCAATGCAATCGAGAAAGCCCTCACCACGGGCGACCTCGACGCGCTCGCAGGACTTGCCCACGAATTGAAAGGCGTTGCCGGCATGTACGGTTTCTCGCAGGTATCGCAGTCAGCCCTGGCATTGAAACAACTTATCGCGGAGACGGACGACCTGAAGGCGATTGAGACAAGAGTGAATGAATTGGCCGCACTTTGCCGGGAAGGGGCGAACGTCATCGGCAAGAAGTCAGCCGCCCCCCCGACTGGCTGCGGTTGAGCCTCCGGCTTCCGACATCGGCACATCCGAGGGATCCCCGGGCGTGAACCGGCAGCAACAGCAAGTGGCCGAGACAACGGCGCACACTGCCAAGGCACTCACTCGCATGACCGGTTATGATGATCTACACTTGTAC
>JAXGMN010000085.1:0-38564 GCA_040768665.1 Thermoguttaceae bacterium | reverse complement strand
AGGGGTGGGAACACGTATCCTATGTTCCCCACTGGCGCGTTGCAAGGGCCTCCCTCTTTTCGCTCGCTGCATCTCGACACCACTGCCATGCCTAAGCGCAGGCAGCCGCCATGGCCTACTTGCGGCTGCTCGCAGGATCACCGCAGGTCGGAAGCGCAAGGCTGGCGGCCCGATAAAGGCCGTACGTCTCGATCGCCTTCTCCACCGCTCGCGGCGTCCAATAGCGAATGCTTCGCCCTGCGGCGACGCGCCGGCGGATCTCGGTGCTGCTGATGCCGATCTGGGGCATTTCGACCTGATGCTCCCGGAAGAGTTCGATCCGGTCGGAGGTCGTCACGGCGGAAAGAAGCGCGAAGTCCGGCTTCGCCGTCCCCGGACGGCAAACCACGACCGGGATCGCCAGGCGGCAGACCTCTTCGGCCTCGCGCCAATTGGGCAAGTCCTCAAGCATGTCGGCGCCCATAAGGAAAAACAGCTCTGCGTCGGGCTCCGCCTGGCGGAAATGCCGCAGCGTGTCGATCGTGTAGCTGACGCCGCCCCGGTCCGCCTCGAGTCGACTCACTTCGAACGACGCGTGCCCGCCGGTCGCCAACCCGACCAGTTCAATCCGCCGCTCGACCGGCGCAGGCTGCTGCTCCTGCTTGTGCGGAGAGACCGCCGTCGGCAAGAACACGACCCGGTCCAGGCGGCACTGCTCCCGCGCCGACTCCGCCAGCAGCAGATGCCCGAAATGGATAGGGTCGAACGTGCCGCCGAACAGTCCCAAACGCATCGATCGCCTTCAGCATTGCAGGGGGTGAAGAAGTAGAGCCTTCCGGCTATCGTATCGAAACCCTCGTCTGCAATCCATGCCTGAGAGTGGGTGGGCCGGGATGGCATCAGCGCGCGGGGTGGCTATAATGCAGTCCAGACGCAGGGGTTGGGCGATGTTCAGATCCATCAGACGCGAGGCCGACTGATGCCAAGCCCCTTTCCGGGTATGGATCCCTATCTGGAGCAATCCTGGCGTCACATACAGCGCGCATTCTGGAAATTTGCCCATTCGGCGGCCAAACGCCGTACCCGCGGCGATTTCTCTGATTGCTTCACACCCGCGACATCCCGCTCAACCGACCAACAGCCAAGATATGTGCCAGAAAATCTTGCCGCACCGACCCCCGATAGCGTGATCGTCCGTGGCAGCTATAATGAATTCCAGACGCAGACGTGATCGTGGCCAGCCGGACAGCTCTCCCGAAGACCGGCGGCAGCGCGATGACCATCTCCCGCTCTTGCTTCTGTGAGGCATTATGACCAACGCAATTCCATTTGATCTTGACCAATATATCGGTCAACAGGTTGCCAGCGGGCGATTCGGTTCCCGGGAGGAGTTCATTTTTGAAGCCGTGCAGGTCTACCGGGAACTGGAGAGTCGGCACTCGGAGCTCCGCGCCGAAATCCAGCGGCGGATTGAAGAGGCGGACCGGGGCCTCCTCGAACCGCTGGATATGGAAGACATCAAGTCCGAAGGCCGACGACGTCTGGAACAGCAGCCCGGGACCGGGAAATGGGAAGGGTAGTCCGAACGCGTCCGGCGCGCAAAGACCTGCTTCAAGTCTGGTCCCATATCGCGCGCGAAAGCGTGGCTGCGGCGGATCGCCTGCTGGATCGGCTCGACGAAAAATGCCAGTTGTACGCCGCGAAACCGCTGCTGGGCCAACTCCGTTCGGATCTTGGAGCGTCGGTTCGCTGCTTTCGTGTCGACAACTACGTCGCATTCTACCGGCCGGTCGAGGGTGGCATTCAACTGTTGCTGGTAACCCATGGCTCTCGCGACATCCCCAGCCTTTACCGGGAACGCTTCGGTGAAACCTAGACCGCACCGCCTCCCGTGTTTGTAGCGATTGAGCATTCGCATTTCGAAACCGCCGGGGACTGGCTCATTTTGCGGAGTCTTCGGAGCAAAATGTGCCTGTCCCCTTCTCCTCGTGCCTCTGCTGCCTCGGTTCTCTCCTGTTCCATCTACTGGCTCCCGTTCCCATCGTCCAAACGAGGAAGTTATTCCTGAGTCGCAAAGTCCCTTTCTGCCACATCTGCCTCTCTTCACCAGCGAGTCCCCCCCCAAAAAAAACTCGCCTCTGGCGCCTTTGGCCGAAAAACAACGCTTGACACGTCCCGCCGCATCGGTCATACTGACACATGGACAAATGATCATATACATCCACGGCGCAGGCGAGACCGCCTTAACGCCCTCCCGCTTCGCAGATCTCTGACAATCTACTTTCACTCTCCCGCACCCAATGCTCCCGCCGCATTGCAGTTCGCCCCCGCCCGACGTTTGCAGCCAGAACCCCTCCGGGTCCCTGGCAAGGCCTCGCATCGCCCGCAAATCACCGATCCAACCACCCGGAAGCGCGTGGTGCCCAAATGCCCTCGGTTCTGAGAAATCGCGAGCTTGGGCACCACACTCAGATGCTATCCGAAAACGGGGACTCGCTCCCGGATGTCGTGTCTCGGAGCCGGAGTTGATACCAATCGCCCGGCTGGGCAGTCCTTGCCTCCGTGCGCCAGCTCCAGCCTCCGCGATCCGGGCGTCCAGCGTCCATCCCCTCTACAATGAGCGGGTGGTCCGGGACAGAAAGTTTTGGAAAATCGGCGCCCTTGTCCGCCACATTCGTCCTCATTGTCTGCCTTGCGTCGAGATCGGGGAGTTGGGATATTGAGGTTGTCCCCCTCTATTCCGCTGACATACGGAGTTGACATGATGAAGCGGCGAGTGATCCTCAGCGCCTGGATCCTTCTTGGGTTGGTATCTTGCACTTGGGGCGCGGAACCGGCGGTGCTCGAATCCGCACGCCGGATTCCCTTAGCCTACGACGTCGACGTGCTCGTAGTCGGTGGCGGAACCGGGGCCGTCTCCGCCGCGGTGACCGCCGCCGAACAAGGGGCTTCGGTCTTCCTCGCCGCCCCCTATCCCTACCTGGGCGACGACATGACCGCGACCCTGCGGCTCTGGCTGGAGGAAGGCGAACAGCCCGAATCCCCGCTGGCCAAAGCCCTCTTCGACGACCCGGTCGCGATCCACGCCGGCCCGCATCCCGACCGTCTGCCGTTTTCCTACTCGGCCGGCATCGCCAGTGCGGCGCCCCACCGGGATACCGACCCGCCCGGCCGCCTCAACGACGCCCTGTGGGGCAATCCCGCTTCGCAAAGCGTACAGTTCGACGGCAGCGTCTCGATCACCGCCGATCTGGGCGAGCCGCGGGCGATGTGCGAGGCAAGGGTCTACGTCTACCACCGCGCCAGCGGCGATCCGGAAAAGGATTTCAAGGTGCAGCGGGTCACGTTTGCCACCAGCAACGATGGGAAACAGTGGACCGAGGCGGCCGCCGTCGAGGTCGAGAAGAACACGGGCGACCTGATCCTGCTCGCCGCTCCGCTAAAAGCCAACGCCCGCTTCGTTCGCTTCGACATCGCCAAGGCCGAGGATGCCTCGCGTGTGCTCATCGGCGAAATCGAAATCCTGCGGCCCGCCGCTCAACGGGTGGCCAAGGCGGAACATCCGCGTCCGCCCCGCCCGCTGCACATCAAGCAAACCTTGGAAAAGGCGCTGATCGATGCCGGCGTGCCGTTCCTGTTCGGTTGCTACGCGACCGACTTGCTCACCGACGATCACGGCGCGCCGGCCGGCATCGTCATGGCCAATCGGGCCGGCCGCCAGGCGGTCCTCGCCCGCACGATCATCGATGCCACCGAGCGCGGCACCGTAACCCGCATGGCAGGCGCCAAATTCCGCCCTTATCCCGCCGGTCCCCAGACCTTCCGGCGGACCGTGATTGGCGGCGAACCGGTCGACGTCAAAGACGGTTCGGCTCGCGTGGTCGACGCGGGGCTGGCCGGCTACTGTTCGTGCGGTTTCCCCGGCCGCTGCCCAACGTGTCTCGGACAGCAGCGAGCCACGGCTCCCGCCGGGCCGTTCAAAATGATCGAATACACGCTCAAGCTTCCGATGCCCGACGCCGGCTACCGTTCGTTCGCCGCCGCGGACCAACTGGCCCGCACGCTCACTTACCACGAGGACCAGCAAATCACCGCCGACCGGCTGTTTCAGGTCCCGCCCGACGCCATGCATGGCCGGCAATCGATCGGCGGCGATTCGCTCGCAGTCGGCGATCTGCCCCTCGACGCATTCCGCCCGGCCGGTGTCGACCGGCTCTACCTCCTCGGCGGCGCGGCCGACGTGAGCCGGGCTCGCGCGGAGCGGCTGGTGCGGCCCCGGGAGTTGATCGACCTCGGCATGCGGATCGGGGCTGCGGCTGCCGCCGAGGCGGCCAAGGTGGCAAAGCCCTCGGGTGTCCGACTGGCAGGCAAAGTCCCCAATGACACCCAGCCCGGCGACGTCTACGAGCTTCTGACGGGTGTCCGCCCGGTCCAGCAGTTGCCCACGATCGAGCAGGAGACTCGCGGCCTGCCCGTGCTCGGCCGTTACGACGTGCTGGTCATCGGCGGCGGCACCGGCGGGGCGCCGGCCGGCATCGCCGCGGGCCGCGAGGGAGCCAAGGTGCTCGTCGTCGAAGCCCTCCACATGCTCGGCGGCGTCGGCACCGCCGGCTATATCTCGCGCTATTACTGGGGCAACCGCGTCGGCTTCACGTCGACCGTGCCCGGCGGCGCGGCGTGGCGCCCGGAGCAGCGAGCCGAGTGGTGGCGGAAAACCTTGCTGGACGAGGGCGCCGAGATCTGGTTCGGCACGACCGGCTGCGGTTCCGTGGCCGAACAGGGCCGGGTCGTGGGCGCGGTCGTGGCCACCCCGTTCGGACGCGGCGCCGTGCTGGCCGACGTGGTGATCGACGCAACCGGCAACGCCGACGTCGCCGCCGCAGCCGGAGCGGAGATCGACTATACCGGCGCCGGCGAGTTCGGCATGCAGGGAACGGGCCTGCCCCCGCGGCGGCTCGGCGCCGATTACACCAACACCGACTTCACGCTCGTCGACGAGACCGACATGCTCGACATGTGGCACGTCTTCGTCTACTCCAAGCAGAAGTATCCCGAGGCGTTCGACCAGGGACAGCTCATCGATACCCGCGAGCGGCGGCGGATCGTGGGCGATTTCTACATGACCGTCTTGGACCAGATGCTCGATCGCACGTACCCCGACACGATCTGCCAGGCCCACAGCGACTTCGACTCGCACGGATTCACCATCGATCCCTACCTGTTCCTGGAGACTCCCCCGAACCGCGCCGGCTTCACCGTCAACATCCCCTATCGCTGCCTGCTGCCCAAGGACCTCGAGGGAATTCTCGTTACGGGTCTGGCAGTCAGCGTTCATCGCGATGCAGTGCCGCTGACTCGCATGCAACCCGACATCCAGAACCAGGGCTACGCCGCCGGCCTTGCGGCCGCGATGGCCTCGCGCCGGCAAATCCCGCTTCGGTCGGTGGACATCAGGGCATTGCAGCAAAAGCTCGTCGAAGTCGGCAACCTGAGCCCCGACGTCCTGGAACAGACCGATTTCCTTCCCCTGTCCGAGGGCGAAGTGGCCGTCGCGGTGAACCAGGCTCCCAACGATTTCCGCGCCGCGGCCGTTGTCTTCGCCCACCCCAAGCAGGCCCTGCCGCTGATGCGCGATGCGTTCGAGGCAAGCGAGGGCGACACTCGCTACGCCTACGCGCGGCAACTGGCCATGCTCGGGGATCCCACCGGGGTCGGTGTGATCCTCCAGCGTCTCGCCGCGGCAACCGAGTGGGACGAAGGATGGAACTACCGGGGCATGGGCCAGTTCGGCGCCGCGCTCAGTCCGATCGACGTCGACCTGATTGCCCTCGGCTTCGCCGGCGACCGGCGGGCCCTGCCGGCCATCCTCGACAAAGTGGCGAAACTCGACGCCGACGCCGACTTCTCCCATCACCGCGCCGTTGCCATTGCCCTGGAGCGGTTGGGCGACCCGTCCGCCGCACCGGCCCTGGCCGCGCTGTTGGCCAAGCCGGGAATGACCGGGCACGTGCACGATTCCGTCCTCAAGGCCCGGACACACGACGCGATTGAGGCTCGAAACACCAACGCAGTCCATACCCGCCGCGAATCGCTCCGCGAACTGTTCCTGGCCCGGGCGCTCTATCGGCTGGGCGACCATCAGGAGATCGGCCGCAAGATCCTTCAGAACTACACCAAAGATCTTCGCGGACACCTGGCCCGCCACGCCAAGGCCGTGCTGGAACCGTAGAGGCTCGATGTCTGACCAGCAGCCAACCCTCTTCGATCGCGAGCCCGCCCCCTGGGAACACGACGATCAGTCGGAGCGCCTGACCGCCACCGTCGTGTTCGTCGAGGGACCCGAGGGCGAGTTCGACTACCTGGTGCCGGATCGGCTGGCTACTCAGATCGAGGTCGGCAAACGGGTTCGCGTGCCGCTGGGCAGAGCGAACCGGCCGGTCACCGGCTACTGCGTCCGTCTCGAACACAAAGCGGTCGGCGGCAGGCCGCTCAAAGCACTTTCTCAAGTGGTCGATGCGGTCAGCCTCCTGTCGCCCGCCATGCTGCGGCTCACCCGCTGGATCGCCGACTACTATCTGTGCGAGTGGGGACAGGTGCTCGAGGCGGTAATCCCCGCCGGCGTCCGCGGCCAGGCCGGAACGCGCCTAACCACGCTACTGTCGGTCGACGGCAACATCGATGAGCGAACGAAGCAGATGAAGCTCGCCCCCAAGCAGTTGTTGGCGTTGAAGATCCTTGCCGCGGCCAACGGGCCGATGACCGCCGCGGAACTGGCCCGGGCCGCCAAGTGCAGCGAGGCGCCGATTACCACCTTGCGCCGCAAAGGACTGATCCGCGCGGAGGCAAGGCGGGTGCAGTTCACATCGGTCGCCGAGCACGGCGTGCCGCGGCGAGCCGATTTCACGCTCAATCCCGACCAGCGGTCGGCGCTCGACGCGATCCTCAACGTGCTCCACGGCCGCCGGCATCAGACGCTCCTCATTCACGGCGTCACCGGAAGCGGAAAGACCGAGGTCTACATCCAGGCTATCCAGGAAGCGGTCGGTTTCGGCCGGCAGGCGATCGTGCTCGTGCCCGAAATCAGCCTCACGCCGCAGACGGTCCAGCGATTCCGCGAACGGTTCGACCACGTGGCCGTGCTCCACAGCCACCTGAGCGACGCCGAGCGGCATTGGCAATGGCAGCGGATCGCGCAAGGGCGGGTGCAGGTCGTCGTCGGCGCCCGCAGTGCGATCTTCGCGCCCACGCCGAACCTCGGCCTGATTGTCCTCGACGAAGAACACGAGTCGTCGTTCAAGCAGGACTCGGTGCCGCGCTACCACGCACGCGACGTAGCCATCGCCCGTTCCCGGGCCGAGGATGTGCCGCTCGTGCTCGGTTCGGCGACGCCGTCGCTGGAGAGCTGGCACCGAGCCCGCACCAGCGAGTACCGGCTGGTCGAGATGCCTCGCCGAGTGCTCGATCGCCGCCTGCCTGTCGTCGGCACCATCGACCTGCGGGTCGACGAACACGCCCGCCATTCGCGCGGCGCGATCAGCCGCCACCTGCACACCGCCATGCACGACGCGCTGAAGCAGGGCGGTCAGGTCATCCTGCTCTTGAACCGGCGGGGATTTTCCACGCATATCCAATGCCCGTCGTGCGGCCACGTGGTCCGTTGCCCCGACTGCGACATCGCCCTGACCCACCACCGCAGCGAAGACGTGGCCCTCTGCCATTACTGCGACCACCAGGTGCCGACGCCCAACGTCTGCCCCCAGTGCAACTTCGCGGGCATCCGCTACAGCGGCACCGGCACCCAACGGCTCGAGGCAGAGGTCCGCACCCGCTTTCCCGGCTACGCGTGCCTGCGGATGGACACCGATACGATGCAAGGCCGAGGAAGCCACGAGCGGGCGTTAACTGCCTTTCGCGAAGGACGCGTCCGGATCCTCCTGGGCACGCAAATGATCGCCAAGGGGCTCGACTTCCCCAATGTGACCCTCGTCGGCGTGATCAATGCCGACACCGCCCTGCACCTGCCCGACTTCCGCGCCGCGGAACGCACGTTTCACCTCGTCACGCAAGTGGCAGGCCGGACCGGACGAGGAGAAAAGGGCGGACGGGTCCTCGTGCAAACGCTCAATCCCGACCACGTGGCGATCCAAGCGGCCGTCCATCACGACTACCAGGCGTTTGCCGACGGTGAACTGCCGATCCGCAAAATGCTCTCCTATCCGCCGTTTGCTTCCATGATTCGCCTGGTCATCCGCGGACAATCGGAAGAAGCGGCCGGGCAGTTTGCCGCTCATATCGCCCATGAACTGACCTCGGCGCTTGAGCACCCCCAAACCGGCAACCGGGTGCTCGGACCGGCCCCGGCGCCCTTCAGCAAGCTCCGCGGCAAGTACCGTTTCCAGATCCAGTTGCAGGGGCACGACGCAGACCGGCTCCGCGAGGCCGTGCGGCTCCTCGGCGCCAAGCTGAAACCACCCGACGGCATCCAATGGATCGCAGACGTGGATCCTTTGGATATGCTGTGACCGCTGCCCGAGCAGACCCTGTGTGGCAAACTCCCCCTCAGCAAGCGGGTGCGATGGATTCTCCCTTTGCGAAATCGACGCAATTGCCGTAAAATGCGGAAGTTACGTACGGCTGATCAGCCGCTCCGCGCACACACGGGTGTCTTTCTCAACAGGTCATGTCTTCGCGGTCTTTCAATCGTGTTCTCGGCGAAACCAGCCTCGAGCTGAAATGCCTCTCTCTGTTCGGCGCATTTCTGCTGCTGGTGATCACAGTCAGCTTTTTCCTGTACTGGCGAGTGACGGAGACCGTCGTCTACGAGCAGAACCCCAAGAAGGGGCAACTGCTCGCCGATCAGGCAATGCTGGTGACCCACTGGGAAAAACTCGAGACCAACGAGCAGTTTCTCCCGGCCCTCCGCGACCTGAGCGAAAAGCTCAGTAAGAGCAGCCGGGCAGCAGAACAACCCAACCATCGGCCGAGTCAGGAGGAAGCGGAGTACAAGTGGCGGTTCATCAGTCCGGACGACCCCAAAAAGGGACCACAGAACGCATTCGAACAGGAGCTCCTGGAGCGATTCGGCCGAGCCCGACCGGGTCAAACGCCTGAGAGCAAGAACGATTGGGACGACCGCCTGGTGGGGTCCGACTACATCTACTACCAGGCAATCCGGCCTCAGGCGTCGTGCCTCACCGTGTGCCACACTTCGCCGCCAGGGGGGCTGGGGTACGATACCGTCGGATCGGGCGTCTCGCTCGGCGGCGTCGCGCAACGTGGCGGAGTGCCTCTGGCGGAAGGCGACCTGATGGCGATCGTTCAGGTCCGGATTCCCTACCAGGAAACGCAGGCCTCGATTGATCTCTATTGGAGCATGCTCCTGGCCGTCTCGATCATTACCGCGTTCCTCGCCATGGTCGCGTTCTACATCGTGATCCGCTACGTGATCGTCCGGCCGTTGAAGCATCTTCGCGACGTCAGCGACGGGATCAGCCGCGGCAATATCTCCATGCGTGCCGAGATCAATACCGGCGACGAATTCGAATCCCTCGGATTCGCCTTCAACCGGATGTTGGGCCATCTCGTCACCGTCCAGCAGGAACTCCGCCAGGTAAATACCGATTTGGACGGCAAAGTCGACGAACTGGCACAGGTCAACATGCAGCTCTACGAAATGAACCGCATCAAGAGCGACTTCTTGGCCACGATGAGCCACGAGCTGCGGACCCCGCTGAACAGCATCCTGGGCTTCAGCGACGTGCTCGGCTCGATCAATTCGCTCGACGACAAGCAAAAACGCTATGTGCAGAATATCCAGAAGTCCGGCCGCATGCTGCTCGAGATGATCAACAATATTCTCGATCTGGCGAAGATGGAAAGCGGCAAGATGGAGATCCGGCTCACCGACTTCGCCATCGAGCAGGTGATCCACGCGCAATGCGATATGGCACGCCCGCTGTCGGAAAGAAAGAACATCGACTTGGAAATCGAAGTCGAAGCCGATCTTCCGCCGATGCACCAGGACCAGGCGCGGGTGCAACAGATACTCAACAATCTGCTCTCCAACGCCATCAAGTTCACTCCCGAGGGCGGACGCATTGTCGTCACCGCCGAGCGCGGCGGGCGCCAGGAGTTGATCATGCGCGTCGCCGACACGGGCGTCGGCATCGCCGAGGAGGATCAGCAGGTCATCTTCGAGAAGTTTCGCCAGGGAAGCACGGCTTTGCCCGGCGGCGACGCGATGACCCGCGAATATTCGGGCACCGGCCTGGGGCTCTCGATCGTCAAGGAACTGTGCAAGCTCCTCGAAGGCGAGGTGTCCGTCGAAAGCGAACTGGGCACGGGCAGCACGTTTACCGTTCACCTGCCCTGGCGGCTCAAAAAACAACCGCGGCTCGACTCGCCGTTGACCAGCGGTTTCGACGAATTCAGCAAGCCATGGCTCGACCGCCGGCGAACCGAACAGGCAGTCGCCGCCCAACAACCGGTCGGATCCGAAGCAGACGCCCGGTAAATACTCAAACGGGTAGTTGAAAAGGGGACTGGCTCCGAGCGCGACTTGGATCGGAATTGTCGAGAAAACGCCTCCCGCACGGTGCCTGTCCCCTTTTCAACGGACCTTCAGACCGAGGTGAGATACGCATATTTCCAGAGCGGATTGCCGCACTCCGAACACTTTTCCCCCGGATCCAGCAGTTTTCCCCCACACTCCCGGCAGTCGCAGATCCCCGGCAGGATCTCCACCTGCTCGCCGCGAAGCCGTTCGGCGGTCGCGCTGTCTCCGAAGGCTTGTGCCGTCGTGACGAGAATCGCCAGCGGAAAGAGTTGAAAGAGCACCAGGGGCGCCTGGATCGCTTCCGGCACAATGCGGGTCAACGAGTTCTGGAAGTCCAAACGCCGGCGGTCGGCGGTTGCTCCCCAGTAGCCCAGCAATCGCTTTTCTACCCCCGGTTCCAAGGCCCGCGAGGCCAGACGCAGCTTCGCGAGCCAGGGCAGGTACCAGCTATCCGTGCCGCTTACGTACCCGTACTGCTTCGCCATGGCCGCCGACTCCGCGACCTGGAACGTGTCGATCTCGTCGGCCGCCAGCCGTTGGGTCTTCGCTTCCGACACCGGCATCAGCACGCTGTCGACGCCGATGACCTGCTCGACGTCCTGGTGCACCCGCCGGTAGAACTTCTCACGCAGCAGGCCGAGTCCCTTCGCCAACGTGGCGACGACACGTACCGCCTCCTCGCGACTCTCATGCTGAGAGAACTCATCAACGGCGCCGGCGAATTCCGGTGAGGGGTTTGACTCGTCCATCCGGTGGCTCCTCGTGGACATTGCCCGTGATCGTACGATCCCCGCCCCCCGACATTCTACTCAGCGGCGACACGGATGCCCAGGGAGACTGCCGAGGGGCACTGGCTCATTTTGCGGAGTCTTCGGAGCAAGATGTGCCGGCCCCCCTCTCCTCCAGTCTTGGGATGGACTCTTGATCATTTCAACCCGGTCGTCGTCCCGGTACGCAGCCAGTTCGGCTGCCACGACGATGTCGCGGCGGGCGACTTGACCTGTTCGGCATCGGTCGGAACGTCGAGCGAGGTGAGTTGTTGCCGGACATGCGTCCGTCCCGCGGCCGCCAGTTCGCGGAGGAACACCGGCGAGGCTTTGTCCAGGACGATGATCTCGCTCTTTGCTTGCGGATCGGCAAGAGACCGGATCACGCAGACGACTTCGCATCCCTGGGCCGTTCTCCGCCGGATCTCGTCCAGTGCCGCCCGCTCTTCCGGGTTCAACGGCTGCTCGGCAGAGGCCGGATTGGCCTGGGGCGGCGCCGGCAGAGTGACGACCTGCGACGCTTGCGACGAGCCATTGGTCAACTGCACGAATTTGTCGGGAGCCGGCATCTCCTTCGGCATTTCCGGCGGAGCCGTCGCCAGGGCGGTCGGCGCAGCTTCGGTCTCCGGCTGATAGATAAAGCTCAGCTTCGCCTCGTCCAACTGCGCGTGAACCGAGGCCAGTGCGGCAAACAATCCTTCGTTGTCGGTTGGATCGGCCGCGTTGCACACGCCGATCACGTAGCCTTCGGCCGAAAACAGTCCGCCGCCGCTGCGGCCTTGGACCGGCAGACCGGCCACCTGAATGTTCGGCGGCCCGACGAACTTGTCGAGCGACGTAACGCGACTGTGCCGGACGGTCGGGTCCTCGCCATTGTTGCAGCCCACGGTAGCCACCCGAACGCCTTTTTTGATCTCGTACGAAGGCGGCGCCACCCGAGCCGCGGTGACCATCGGCCCGGTGGTTTGAATGCTCACCAGGGCAACGTCGCGATTGTCGGCATCGTAGGAGAGCAACCGGCCGGGCACCTTTCGGGCCGGATTGGGACCGAACAGGTCGACTTCGATCTCTCCCTTGCCGCGCGAATCGCGGAAAAGATGGCCGCAGGTAAGAATCAGGGCCTCACCCTGCCGTGCGTCAATAATAGTGCCTGTCCCGAACGACTGGCCCGTGGCGTCCTTGATCCGCAGCCGCACGGTGGCTGCGATCAACTGCTCGTCGGACAAGCCAAACGATGCCGTGGACGGAGTTGTGCTCACCGGCGTGACCCGCCAGCCGGGCGGCGAGGAAATTGGGGCGGGCTGTGCCGAAACGGTTGCCGCAGTGAACCCGGAAGTTGCCTGCACCGAAGGCAACGGCACCACCGGCCCGTGAACCCTCGGAGGCGTTTGCACGGCGGTAGCCGGGGAAGACCCTTCAGCCGTCGATTGCGCCGGCGCCCGGCGCGCCATGCCGAGTTGGCACATCGCCTGCAATCGTTCGAACGTGGTCGCGCCGACCATCCGGTCGGCTTCCTTGCCGTCGACCACCATGACGAAGCAGGGGATTCGGTGATTCCAAAACGACCTGCCAGATCGCGCTCGTGCTCGACGTTCACCTTGCGGAACGGGATAGCCGGCCGCGGCCAGCCGGTCGACGACGGGCGACATCTGGCGGCAGGGGCCGCAGGAGTCGTAGAAGTCCAACAGGACGGTATTCTGCACCGCGAGTGCCAATGCCAGAACGCCAGCGTGCAACGAAAGCAGGCCGCCTCCTGAGGGTCGCATCCTGTCGGCCGAGTGGAGCCGTGATCCGTTCGTCCAACAGCGACGGAGAGCGTGCCACCGCCTCCGGCACGAGGGGTGGCTGCGGCGAGCGTGCGCCGGCGAAAAGCAATTGCGCGGCGACGTCTCGTCACCTTCTGAGCGTCGACGTATCGCTGCCCGACATTTCACTGGATCTCCAGGCAACGCCCTGGGTCGGCGACGGCGAGTACGATCCTTGTACGAGTTCCTCTGTGAAACGGTGACCGGTGGCCTTAAGCGATCGCTGTGTTCAGCCCGGTGAGTGCAACATTTTTCCCAAGTTTGTATTTCTTACAACACGAACTTCCGGAGAATTCCAGCCGTTATGGCACAACGGAGCGAAAACCGGGCTGGCTCTCCGCCGGTGGCTTTCACCGAGATCGGACCCGACGCCGCGCTGCTCCGGCAGCAGATTCCGTGCCGTTGTCGCCGCCAATTCCACTCCTCGCCTGAGCCTTTCCAAAACCATCGGAAACTGGCTCATTTTGCGAGTCTTTGAGCAAAATAATGTGCCTGTCCCTTCTCCTCGCGAGGCGTTTCGGAATAGGCTCTTAATACGGCGCCCATTCACGAACGCTCTTGATCGCCCGGATGCTGTCGCTCCTGCTCCAAGCCATAAGTCTGCCGCGTCCACTCGTAGGCCCCTTGTATGCTGCCAACGAAACCAGGATCGGTCGGGGATAGACCAGCCGCCAGGTTCTGGCAGGTCGCCGATCCGCAGGATACCCAACAGTTCGGGCGTTCAGATCCCCGGCTTCTTCCGCGGCTGGCGAGGATCACTTCGGAGACCTGGGCTCGAGAATGGCCGCGTAGATTGCCAGCGTCGCCGTGTAGCCCTGGCCGAATACCGCCACGGGGCCGGTTGAAGCCTCCTGCGGGTCGCACCACGGCAATCCCGGCCAGCGTCTACCTGTCGCTCCGGCAAGGTCTGGCCCAACAGCGGATAGGTCCGCCGCAACGTCCACAGATACCCCGGGCCGACCGAGGTCGCTCCGGTGTTGCGAACCTCGACCCCGGCGGTGGCAAACTGGCTCCCGATCCCCGGCCGTGACGAACCGCCGCCCGCGAACGTGCTGCGCGCGTCGGGTTGCACCGCAAAAGCCACCATCGGAATCGGCCAGGAGGCGTCTTGCGGCCGCCTGGTCTTCACCCGGAGCGTCATGGCGTCCTTCGTATCGAACACATACGTGCCGAAACGGGTTCCGCTACTGTCGGCCCCGTCAGCACGGGTGTCTCTCAACCGCGGACGGTGCATGGACCTGAGATGCCGGAAAGTGATCTCCCGCAATCGCCGGATCGTCGACTCCTGGTGCGCCCGCCATTGGGCCTCGTCGGCGATTGCCGGCGGTTCGGCCTGCTTCACCAGGAGCGTGTCGATTTCGCGCATGCGGTCGTTCTCCGGAAGCTTGCCCCCGAACACGAGCAGGTTTTCTTCCGGTTCGACGTAGTCGGTCACGTCGTCTTCCACCGGCGTCGGATCGCCTTTCAGATGCGTATTGAACCAGGTGAAGATGGCCTTGCGCAGCTTGGGCGTATAGCCATGGGGAGTCAGGTCCTCGACCAGGTCGAACTTGTCGGACTTGCCGAGCGCTGCATATTGATGGCGGATGCGGTGAGCCACGTCGCGGTAGCCGTAGGGCCGCCAGAGAACGTCCTCGCTGCCGGAGGCGATGAGCAATGCACGCGGGGCGATCAGCGCCCCGACGTCGGGCCAGCACCAGCGGTAGTAATTGATCCAGAACGCGCAATCGCAATGGCCGTCGGTAGCTCGGTCCGTTACGACGTGCTCGATGCTCCCGCTCTGGCAGACCGGTACCACGACCTTGACCCGCTCGTCGGCCGCTCCCAGGCACCAGGAGATCACGCCGCCGCCGCTCAAACCGGTCACGCCCATTCGCCCGGGATCGACGTCGTCTCGAGTCTCAAGATAATCGAGTGCCCGCATAGCGTTCCAGACCTCCGTGCCGGCCGGAGTGTAACCCCGGCTGGGCCAGTCCCAACGTTCCTCCCGGTACGTTCCGTGGTGCAACCCCTGCGACTCGCCTAACTGGATGGGGTCCAACACGAGCGCCACGTATCCGTGCTGTCCGAACCAGCGCGGGTTGGCCTGATACGTGGGGCTGACTTTTCCCTTGGTGTGGCCGCAAAGGTACAGCACCGCGGGCAGTCGCCCGGTGACCTTCGCCGGACGATAGAGGTTCCCGATTACGTACGCCCCGGGCAGGCACTGGAAATGGACCTTTTCGACCACGTAATCTCCTCGGTCGAGCACGCCGGTCACGGTGGCCTCCAGGGGCGCGCGCGGAGGAAGGGGGGATAGACCGAGCATTTCTCGCCACGTTTCGCGGCGCTCGGCGACGGTGGCTTCCCATTGGGACGGCGGCAACGGCATGTCGAGCGACGAACTCGACACCTGCCGGGCCTCCTGGCAGGCGCTCTCATAGAGCGTCTCGGCGGAGCAGACCAACGAGCGCGTATCGGCGCCCCAGCAGGCCAGCATGCAGGCCAATGCAGCAGTTCGCAGGAATCGCATGATGTTCGGGCCTCGCATTGGGTTTGACTCTTGCTACTCTGTCCATGTGTTCAGAACGCCTGCCATCATGGTCGATGCGGCGCGGTCTGTCAAGGATTTTGTTCCCGATGGCTCCTGCCACTCCGGCAAGAGCCCGCAGACGATGCCAGGCAGCGAGCCGAGACGCTTGCCTCGCGCGGCGTGAATGTCCCGGGCGGCTCAATCGGGAGCCGGCCGCTCGTCAAAGCCTGCCCTGGTAATGTAAACCAGCAAACAGCGGCCCATGTGCTCCTCGTTCGCAACTTGCAGGGCCTTGCCAAGCAATCCGCCCGGCGTCGACTGCCAGGAATTCAGAGCATCGAAGCGCTCGAAGCTCAACGGTCCGAAACTGGCGGTCGACAACTGCCGGGTGTCCCGGTCGTAGCCGGTAATCGTGATCCAGTGTTGCAGCGATGCGCTGACTACCGGAGCAATCACCGGCCAGCCGTTGTCAATCGATCGGGCGATTACGAGAAGGCGGTCTTCCAGCTTGGGGATTTCCCGGAAATCACACGTCAGCCCGTCGGGCAACCGCTTGTTGATCGCGGCTTTGATCCCCACGCCCGTGCCGCCGAAGGCGCTTAGCGCCATGGGATTGTCGATACCTACCTGCCTCAGCCTGTCCTCCAGGTGCGCCAAGCCCCTGTGGTCTTCCGCCACGATCTCAAAGAACAGCAGCAACTCCCAAGGCGCGTTTCCAACAACATGGCCGAGCAGGTTCCTGGCTGCCGCCGCGCTGCAGGTATTGCCGCTCTGCTGGGGATAAGCCTTGAAGCCCTCAAGCGACTTCTTCCGGGGATAGTCGTCCAATCGCTTTTTCACGAGATCTCGGCGCAAGTGCTCATCTTTCCCGATCAACTGACTTCGAAGAATCCAACCGGTGGTTGTTTGCCCATTCTGCGACCATTCGACGGCAATCCACTCCTCGCGCACGGCCGTGGCGAGTAATTCCGTACCTTGAGGAACTCGCCCCTTTGCTTCTTGCCCGTCCATCAGCGGAGCCGCGTCTCGAGCGACGACGCGATCCCCGGCTCGGATCTCCGTTCCCGGGGATTCTGCCCCCTGAAAGTAGGTACAAAGGCAGAGAGCGGTGACGAGCCCAAACCGGCGGCCGTAAGTCGACATGGCTTCGAATCCCTTTCTCATTCTCAGCGGCTGGCGCAACCGTGCCCGATTCGCACCATCACCGCCGGTTCCTGCCGGTCCGGCTTGAGCCGGCGCCCGGCCTCCTCCAAGGGCAGCGGGTGGTAAACGACGCAGCGATTTCTGAAAAACCCCAGGCGTTAACCACCGTATTATCGCCGATGTCTGCTAGCGCGCTGCGGTCGCCTTGAGCGATTCGGCCGCCGCTGCGCGCACGTGCTCATGCGGGTCCTCCTCGGCAAGGCGTTTCAGCTTGTCGGCCGCGGACCGCCCTCCCGATCCAAAACGCCCCAGCGCATCTGCGGCGTGCAGCCGTGTCATGGCGTCCGGCGCATTGAGGGCCTCCACAAGCACGGGCACCGCCTGCGCCGCGGTTTCCGGCGACTTCGGGTCGATCATTGCCAGCGCCCAGGCGCTCGCCATCCGCAGAAACTCGTTTTCCGCTTTGAGACAGCGTGTGAGCTCCGGCATGGTCGGTGCGGCCGCCGGGCCGATCTTTCCCAAGGCGTAGCAGGCTGCATAGCCGACTTCGATCTCCGGATCCTCAAGCAGCCTGCTGATCGCCGAGGTGGCCGCCGCCGCGTCGGGTCCGATGGCTCCCAAGGCAAGAAGCACCTCGCTCCGCGTCCGCGGGTTCTTGTCGGTCAGCGAGCGGATCAGCGCGGGCACAGCCTCCTTAGCCGCCGGCCCGATTCGCTCGATAATTGCCGCCGCGCGCCCCCGTGACTGTTCGACCTCCAGCGCCTTGATCAGGCGTGGAACCGCCTTCCCCCCCAATCCGGCCGGCGCATCCATCATCGCGTCCAGCGCCTCGGGACTGGCGTCGTCCATGGCCTTGGCCAGAATCGGTCGCGCAATCTCCGGTGCCGGGTCGAGATCGACCAACGCCTGCGCCGCCGCCCGGCGGACCCGCTCCTCGTCGTTCTTCAGCCCTGCGACAAGACGCTCGACGGCTTTCCGCACCATCTCCTTGTCGTCCGGATGGAGCTTGGCCAACGCCCACATGCTCACCCCCGCGAGCAACTCGTCGTCGCTCCGGGCGTTCTCCTCGATCTTCTTCTCGGCGTTTTCGGGAACCTTCCCGATCATTCCGATCGTGTAGGTCGCCGGTACCCGGTCGACCGGCCGATCGAGCAGCCTCGCCAGTTGCGGTGCCGCAGGAGCCGACGCCTTGCCGATGGCAGCCAAGGCGAGCATCGCCTCCCGCCGCACCTCGGGCCTGCGGTCCTTCAACCTTTCCACCAGCGCCGGCACGGCCTTTTCCGCCCCTGCGCCGATCTCGCTGATCACCAGGCAAGACCAATAGGCCGCCTCATCGTCCTCGACGGCTTTCACCAGAAACGGCACGGCATCAGCTCCCAGTTCAGCAACCGCATTCATGGCATGGAGCCGCACCGATGGGTCCGCCTCCGTCATCATCTTGACGAACAGCGGCATCGTCGTCTCCGGCTCCGGGCGAATGTGGCCTAAGGCTCGCACTGCGGCACGGCGAACATGCTTGTCATCGTCGCCGACCAGCGCAACCAGCTTCTCCGTGACAGTCTTTGCGGGGGCTCCGATGCTGCCCAAGGCTTGGGCTGCATGGGCACGAACCAGCGGCGATCTGTCTCCGAGCAGCTCCGTCAGCTTGGGCACTGCCTCCTTCGCCGCTTCGCCTCGTCGGCCAAGCAGATCGATCGCCTCGACTTGTGACGGTCGATCGGAGCTACCCAGTTGCTTCATCAACTCCGACACGCGGGGCTCCGCAGCCTCCAATGGGGCGGCGGATGTCCAAAGGATTGCCCGGATTGCCAACATCAGAAGGCATTGCCGAAAGGGGGTCATGACTGTTGCTCCCAGGAATGATAAGTGTTGCATGCGGATTCGCGCGGCGTGCGTCCAAGCGAGATAGCTGTGCGCGGTCTTCTCACGCCGTCGGATGCTTCGCCGCGAAACTCAGGCTTTCCACGAACCGTTTGCACCGCATGTATTCGTCGGCAGAGACGGTGCTGATCTGATTCTGCAACTCGGCAAGGATTGCCCTCTTTGCCGCCTCTGCGTCGGCTTGTTCCGGGTAGCTCAGCACGCCCCGCTGTGCACGCTGGGCAAACAACCCATCGAGCTTCTCGCGTTGTTTTCGAAACGCATCCGTCTTCAACAGCGCGGGCCACGAAATATCGCCGGTTACCGTATCGACTTCGCTCGGACTGAGTTGCTGAGGCTTGCCGGCCTGCGCATAGCGAACCAGGTCCGACATAGTCGCCCGCGCGGCGCTTTCGGCGGCGCGGTATTGCTTGTTTGCCTGTCGCATTTGAAAATAGGTGTTCGTCCACTGGTCGCGATTCTCGATGCTCTTCTTTTGGGCCTCGGTCATGTTGATTGTGGCCTCCGAAGTCATCAGGTTATACTGCCCCGCGGACCTCGCGATATCGGCCATCCCGCGCGCATAGCCCTCCCCGGGCGTCGACGCGCGATTGTCAACATAACCCCCTCCGTAGTAGTAACCCTGGCCCAAGGCCCAAACGCAGCCGAGCAGGACCGTCGTCGTGCCGATCAACCAGACAGTTTTCATCGGACTGTTCCTCCGCTGAATTGGAAATTGGAGTTGTGTCGTTGGCAACGGGACGCAGGCTCTCTTGCCGATGGATTTCGCCGCGGACCAAGGATGTTCCGAGTCGAACCTCGCTTCCTTTTCGTTCGGGCGAGCGATCGGCGGCTTGCTTTCCGGCCAGCCAGGTTCAAAGCTAATCGTACGCAACACGCGAGACGATTCCAAGACTCGGACCGGCCGCGGTCGGCCGCAACGGCTTCTCGTAGCGCATCCGTCAACTGCATGATTACGCGCGAGATTCCGAAGCGTCGGCGTCAAGCTTGGGGCGGTAGTGTGCTCCACTGCTGAAGTGAACGTTGAGGTCAACCGTGCTGCCCTTGTCGCCGATAAGGCGTCCCTGCTGTTCGATGATGTCGATCTCGACCACACCGTCTCCCACCTTTTTCCGCTCGCCTTCCAGCGTGTATTCCTGCCTGGCGGGGTTGGTCTGGTGCAGCCAGAAAGCTCGAGCCGCGTCGCGGTCATCGTGATTTCTTCGTTGGGCCTTTGCCCGTCACGCCGCTGAGCCGTTGGATCAACGCAATCTCCTCCACATCGAAGGGCGTGCCATCAGGCCGGAATATATCGTGGAACCATACCTTCGGCTCCGGCGACCCTTCCTTGCTGCCCCAAGGATACTGTGTGTTCATTTTGCCCGCGACCAGTCCGAAGCTGATCGCCCCGATACGCTCCCGGTGAAAGATTGGAAGGATGGCTTGGAACGTACTTCCCCGCGGGCGAGCCATGTACTCGGTACAGATGATGGGACGACCGTACGCCTTCAGACGCCCCAACCATTTCTCCCTGAGGGCCCCAGGGCCGTCATAGCTGTGGAACGTGATGACGTCGCAATGCTCACCGAGAAACCGGGCCATGTCGTCCGGAGTGCGCCATTCCAGAACGGAACTCAGCGGTTGCGAGGGATCGACCTCGCGTCCCCATTCGAATGTCTTGCGCAGCAGAGGCAAGCTCTTGCACCCCTTCTTCGTATTGGCAGGTTCGTTGTAAAGGTGCCACAAAAGAATACGATCGTCGTTGCGGAACGTCGTGAGCACGTCTTTGACGTAGTTCTCCAGGCGCCCCCACGTCGCTGGATCGTTCACGCTGGCCGCCCCGGGAGTCTGCACCCAGCCCGAGTTGTGAACGCCAGGGACCGGATCGGGCTGCTTGCCCAGCCTGGCCTCGCCTTCGAAACCGTAACAGCCGTTGGTGAAGAAGTTGAAGATCACGCGAGTTTTGTGTTTCTCGCAGATGTCGAGGAACTTCTCCACCCGCTTCTTGAATCCCTCAGGATCCGCCTCCCAGACCAAGTCGTGCGAGAAGACACGCACGGTGTTGAATCCGATACGCTCGGCCCAAGCGAGTTCACGGTCCATCGTTTCCGGATCGAAGGTCTCTGCCTGCCAGGTCTCGATCTGGTTGATCGCCGTGGACGGGATGTAGTTGCATCCGATCGGCCAGGGCCGGCTGTCGTACCACGCCCGCGCCTTCTCCGTCGACCAGCGTTCCCCCGGGCCGCGTCTCGAATCTGTAGCTGGTGCGAGGCTCTCCACCTGATCAGCGGCCGGCACCGCAACACCGTGTAGTCCAAGACTCATCGCTGCCGCCAACAGCACAATATATCTCAACGGCAAATTCATCGAAATCTCCTTTCCAGTACCTCGGCCAGTTCCCGCTCACTTTCGAAAGGTGACCCCGGAGACATGCGGGCCGATCTGGACGCACGGGGAGTCTTGCGTGATGGGTCGGCCGAAGTAGGTCAGGTGCTCGAAGAGCAGCCCACTGACACTGTGCTTCTGGCTGTCGCCCTGCATAGAGAGCAAGCCGCGAAACTTGCCCCGCTCGCCATCGACCTCGATATTCTTGAACGAGCAATTCCGCAACATGCCGGGTTCCGGGTTTTTGTGGGGCCCGTAGGAGCAACGCATCGGTTTGGCCATCAACATCAATATGTCCTCTCCATTGGAGCGGACGCGGATGTTCTCGAAGTGGCAGTCCTCCATCAGCATTTCCTGGTTGGGTTGGAGCCAGATGATGGCATTGGCCCAATAGTGCGTAGGCTCTCTGTAGTTCTTGCTGTAGTGCAATACATCGATATTGCGGGCCGTGATGTTCCGCATGCCGGCGGTCTCGCATTCGTAGCCGATCCGAAAGATGTTCGCGACGTCGGTCCAGAACTCGCAGTCTTCGATGAGGATATTCTCGCAGGGCCGCGGCATCTTCGCAAGCCCCTTGATCGCGACGGAATCATCCTGCGTGCGAAAGAAACAGTTTCGGATCACGGCGTTCTGTGTGTTGACCAGATCCAGCGCATCATCGTTGATCATGCGCGAACCGCAGATCTTGACGTTATCGATGACGACGCCGTCGCAGTTCCACGTCACAAACGTCCAACTCCATGGATTGCGGAGTGTAATGTCGCGTACCGTCAGGTTCCGGCAGTCCTGACAATCCAGCAGATAGCGGCCCGGGCCCTTGAAACGGGGCGACTCCTCGCCGCCGAGAATGCCGCGGCCACGGATCGTGATATTCGTCCCCTTGGCGTGTACGCATCCCTTGACGACGGCGCCGCCGGCCAGATACAGCGTCTGGTTGTCGGTCAGGGCGATCTTCCCCGGACGGTGGACGCCCGGAGGGAAGTAGACCACGTTGGGCTCGCCGGGCCGCGGGGCGTCGGGCTCCTCCGCATTCCCGAACAGGAGCAAGGGCTTGATCCGGCCACTGCGTTCCAAGGAAATACGGAACGGCGCATCCGCTGCCAGCGTAATCGCCCGGCGACCTTTCCGTTCGATCCGGACGGCGGAACGCGCGGGCTGGACGACGACGTTATCCAACGCCGCAGCCGACGTCACCTCGATTTTCACCTTTCCGGAGAAGTCGAATGACGCAAAGGAGTAGTCGCCCTCGAAAAACTCGCTCTGCGCGGCGTAGACGTCCACCGGTTTCCCGTTCACCGCCACGGTGTAATCGCCCGTGATCGCCTCGCCTGGCGGTGCGGGGTACGTCGTGACATCGGCGAATACGGGCAAACCAACCGAGGATATCGTTGCAAGCATGATCGTAGCGATCTTCATCGTAGATTCCTCCAGAGCTGGGCTATGAACACACGCCTACTGTTTGCGGTAGAAAACCAATTGAAAGGACCGTGGTGCTAGGGTGACGGTCCAACTCTCCAATTCGGAGCCGTCCGTGGGCTTTGTCGGACCGTCGTAGAATTCCGCCTCGTACTTTGCTCCCGATTCGATCCCGCCGAGTTTGAACGTGCGAGATTCCTCCGCTGCAGAGCCCCGCCGGAAGAAAATCGCGAATCCCGCCTTCAGGTCCGGCCGGTCGCACTGCCATGCGCACCAGACGTCGTCGCCCGCGGCGGTCTCTTCAGTCAGTTGGTAGAAGTCGCCCAGGTAGAACGGCCGCATGCGGTCCGCGACATCGAAGACCTTTTTGAACCAGGCCGTCTCGTCGTCGGTTATCTTGCGCCGGAGGATGCCGCCGTCGAAATCGGAAGGCGTGATGACGGTTCCCGATGAAATGATACTGAACGCCGCGTAATCATCGCCGACCGGCACACAGTTGAACTCGCAGCCCTCAAACGGCAAATAGGGCATGAGGTTGAGCGTCGCATTCTGCCCCAGGATGAAGGCAGTATCGCCCGGCTTGCGCCCAATGTAGTAGTCGCTGCGGCAGTACGTGTGGGCTCGCGAGATCATCTCCACATCAATGCGCCGCCCGCCGGATGAGCAGTTCTCCTGCAGGATATCCGGGAATCGCGCTCGCATATCATCCAGGAACTTGTACATTCCGGCGATATGCTTCGCTTCCGCGATCCCCACACGGTCCGCTGCATCCATGCCGCGCCAGACGGGGCCGGGGTCCATATTGAAGTCCTGGCGGTAAACGTCGATCTTGTGCTTTGCGATGATCCCGTAGACCGTATCCTGGATCCATCCGAGGGCTTCGGGATTGCCGAAGTCGACGAGTTGTCCGTGCCGGTACTCGGGATGCGTCTCTAAAATCGGCGCGGAATCGGTCATGCGCTCCGGCTCAAACCAGAGTAAGAACTTCAGCCCGGCCTGGTGGACCGCATTGGAAATCGGCAGCAGGTCGCCGGTCGGATGCGTCGTCGTATTGACCCGCCAGTCGCCGACGTGTTTCCACCAGTTCGGCCCGCAGTTGGAATACAGTTCGTCCTCGTGCGGCGCGCCGTACCAGCCGGCATCAACCCAATACGTGTCGAACGGCATCTTGTTGTCGACGCAGTATTGCAGGACGTCGGCCATCATTTGCGGCGTCTTGTTCCCGCCTCCTGACGCCACCGCCAGGATCGGCGGGATGATCTTGCCCGTCGAGTCGCGCGGAACCTTGTTCTCGAGCATGAACCGATGGACCAGCGTCTTGAACTGCCGCCGCGATTGATTCTTGCGGGCGAGAACAAGGACCGAGGGCTGACGGATCGTCTCGCCCGGCATAAGCCGGAAGTGGGTCCGCTCCATGCCGAGTTCGACGTCAACCGCCTTGCCGGTATTGGCGAACCGCGCCTTCCACGTGCCCGTCCAGCCGACCGCGAACAGATAGCCGTTCTGGTCGTCGAGATTCAGCTCGAGAAATGGAACGTAGTCGTTCGACGACCGCCCGCAGGTCGTCGTCAGAACCTGTTCCTTTCCGGCCTCGATGGTGAACACTTCCGGGACGAAGTCCGTCGCCTTGCAGGTGGAGCCGCGGAGCACATTTACGGTGACGGCGTTTGCCGAATCCGGCTTGCCGATGGAGAGCTTGAGCGACCGGAAGTCGCTGACGATCCCCGTCGGTTCCGTCTTGGACAGGTTCGTCAACCGGACGGCATATTCCTCCGCGGGGAAGTTCTTGTAGGTCTTGCCGTCCAGCCGGATCTGCATTTTGCCATCCGCGGCGGTCATCGTTCTCGACTCGGCGGTATGGTGCGCCGTTTCGCGCCGCGAGCCGGTTACCATCGTTTTCGAATAGGAACCGTCCGTCTGCGCCGGTTTGCCGTCGTAGTCAAAAGCGGGCCAGCAAGTATTCAGCCGGGGGCTGTGTCCTTGGACAACGGGGCAGTACGACAGCATCGCCGGTCGATGGTAGGCCATGGCACCCATGGCGATGTCGCGGCGATAAATGGGATCCTGCATCAGACACACGCGGCGGTCCACGGCTGGAATTGTGGAGAGATGGATGCGGAGTTCGCCCTCGTCGGCGAATTCCAGCAGCTCTTCGCGCCAATCGCCGAGCAGATCGACGGGCACGAATTTGTAGGTTGGTATCGGCCACTGCGACGTGCCTCGGTATTTGCGAATCGACCGGCCGCCGATCAGTTCCTTCTGCACGTCCGCGTCCCAGTAGATCGTCGGCTTGCCGAAACCCCAGTCGGTCGGAGTTTCTAGCTGCTTACCTGCGGCGGTCATGAGCCAGCTCCCGACGATCTGTTCTTTCCCGTCGATCCCTCTCCTGTCGACGCCAAAGCACTCCAGTCCCGGTGCGGCCGGATCGAGATCGGCACAGAGGCCGCCGTGGACGTGACTGGTGGGAGTGTCAAGTTCCCACAAAGTCTCGCCCGTGGCCGCGTCGACCAGGATCATGCCACCGGTCTCATTGCGGGTTTCAACATAGTTGTACATTTCCAGCCCAACGCGCGCTGGGTCGATGTCGCCGACAAAAAGGCCGTCGGGATGGCCCTTGCCGGTGCTCCACAGTGGAACGCCCGTGTCGTCCAGGACCATGGAACCCAGCACTACTTCGTCGCGTCCGTCGCCGTCCACATCCGCGCATTGGGTGAAGTGGGCTCCCTGCCCCCAATACTTGACCGGCGCGCTGGCGTTGCAGAAATTCCAAAGCAGCCGAAGCTGGTCGCCAACCAGTTCGTAGGCCGCGACTTTCATCAGCCCGTACGTGCCCCGCAGGACAATCAAGCAAGGCGTGCGGCCGTCTAAGTAGGCCACGGCCAGTTGATTGCGTGATATGAAGTTGAAGCAGTCGAACCCCGCGCGACTCGGCCAGGCGGCGCGGGCGATCTCCTTTCCCGTAAGCCCGTCCCAGACGGCAAACCATTCGGGGCCGTCGACCACCCGGCCTCGCTCGTTGCGGGGGTCGCCCTCGGCCACCTTGGAGACCACTTCCGCACGGCCGTCTCCGTTGAGATCGTGGACGATGATCGGCGAAAACCAGTTGCGATGCTCGATGCCCCAGCCCAAATCACGCCGCCAAAGGTGCTTGCCCTCGGCCGTGAAGGCGTCGATTTTGTAGGTGTCGGGCGATCGCTTCCATTGGGTGTAGTCGTCGTACAACAGCACGCTGCCCGTGGGATGCTTGAGCACGAAGTCGTAGCGCCCGTCGCCGTCCAGATCGCCGATGCCGACTTTCTCGACATCGGTCACAGGACGATCGTTCGGCCACGCCAGCCGGATGGCGTGGTAGGCTTGTTGGGGCTCAGAGCTTTCGACTGGGCAGACGGCCAGTTCCTGCTCGCGCCCGTCGCGAACCTCGCACAGTCGGTAGCCGGTCGCCTGCTCGGCTTCCGGTGCGGTGTCGAGGAAATCCGTGGTAACGGTAATTGGCGCTTTGGACGCGCGGACGAACTGGCCCTTTGTGCTTTTCCGATCAAGGTGAAACGCGACGTCGGCCGGATCGTCGCGCAGCAGACGCCAGGCCACGTAGACGCCCTCCGGACGCCGCACCGCGACCAGCCCGCGATCGAGCTTCTCCTCGACGCGACTTTCGGCATGGCCCTCGACGAGCGTGGCCGGGGGATCGTAGGCAAGCTGCCCGGGACGAAGCTCCACCTCATCGATCAACAGATCGGACCCCAACTTGCCGTTGAAGCTCAGTCGAAGCGACGAGACGTCCGGGGGCACGGTGAATCCTTTATCGAAGCGCGTCCAGTCGCAGGGCCCGAACCCGAGAACGGTGCCTTGACGAACGTATACGCGGCCGTCCCCCAATCGCGGCTTGACCAGCTTGTCCCCGTGATAGCCGTCGATTATGAGCTTCACTGGCCGATCGCAAGCGGCCTTCAGCCAAAATGAAGCGACGTAGTCCTGGCCCGGATCGACTGCGACCGGCGTCGCGCAGGCCAATCGCCAGGCAATTCCCGGGCTGACTTCGCCGGGCACTCGCACCCTAATGGCCCGTTTCCCTTGGTGCGCGATCCCTTCGGTCCATTCTGCCTGGAGTGCGCCGGACGGTTCCGTCCAGACCCACGCATCGGGCTGACTACCGTCGCCTTGTTCAAAGCTGCCGTTGGGAACGGGCAGTGGTGTGGCTGCTACAGCCGCAGTTCCCGCGATCGTGGCAACCGTAAGGCAGTGGAAGAGCGACTTCAGGAATTGGTGGTGCATGCTCGGTGCTCTCTTGAATCAATTAAATGTGTCCACCGGCCGAAAAATGGACCAGTCCCCGGCCGTGGGCGTGAACGGTTACGACTCAAACCTGCTCCGGAATCGCGAACGGCTCGCGGTATTGACGCTTCAGCAGCGCATTGGCTTCGGTGGCCAGGACGCCCGTAAAACGTTCCGTTTCCGCATCCAGCGTCACCCACGGTCCCAGCACGGCCTGCGTCTTGTTCAGGTCGACGTCATTCATCGCCAAGTGTTCGGCGAATCGCTGAAGCGCTTCCAGGCCATCGTGGTCGCGCTGGAGGGCCTCTCGCACGGCCTCCGGATGGGCCGATTTCCCGAGACGATGCGAAATATTGCCCAGGTGTGACAGGCACGCGGACAGATGGCCCTGCTCGATATCCGTCTTGAGGTCTTCCTGCTGCCTGCTGCGCACGGCCTGGATGAAGTTCGTTTGCGGATCGACGGACCCGTCGTTGCTGAAGGTGCAAATCTCCTTTCCTTGGTTGTCGAATGCCGCTTGGGCGCCCAGGTCCAGATACCCGCCTTCGCATTGAATGATCAAGCCCGTGTTCGGTCCCCTGCCGCTCCACCGGTTGCGGATCGTCACGCCGGTCGCTGCCGTAGCCGCATAGGTATCCATCTGCTGGCTGCCCGGCTTGTCGGGCAGACCGCGGACTTCGTAGATCACCGGAGCCGAAGGGAAATCGCAGAAGACGATTTGGGTGTTTGGCGTCTGGCCCGCGTCTTTCAGGCCGAATCGTCCACCCACGCTCATCACGCGGCGCGGTAATCCGCGCTCGCGGAGCATCCAAAGAATCTGATCGAGCTGATGCGCACCGTTGTTGCCCAACTCACCATTCCCGGTATTCCAGACCCAATGCCAGTCGTAGTGCAACTCGCTCCGGTCAATAGGCAGTTTTTCAGCCGGTCCACACCACAGATCATAGTCTACGGTTTCGGGGATGTGCCCCCGGCCGTCGGTCTTGCCGATGCTGGTGCGCGCTTTGTAGCAGAATCCCCGAACCACCAGGATGCGTCCCAAGGCCCCGCTGTGCAAGTACTCGAAGGCCCTGTCATTGAAGCATCGGGAACGCATGTCCAGATCCGCCTGTACGACTCGGCCGTATTTGCGGGCAGCCTGGACCATTTTGCGCCCTTCCCAGATGTTGTGCGAAGCCGGCTTTTCCACGCACACATCCTTGCCTGCCTGGCAAGCCCAGACCGTGGCCAGCGCATGCCAGTGGTTCGGCGTGGCGACGGAAACGGCGTCGATGTCGGATCGCTCCAGCAGCCGGCGGACGTCGCGGCAGGTGGCGACTTTCTGCCCTCGCTTCTCAAATCGGCTCACCTCCCGATCCAGGATCGCCTGATCGACGTCGCAGAGTGCGACGACGCGAACGCCCGGCATCTTCAGGTAGTTGCGAATATGGGTCTGACCATGGCCGCGAAAACCCACCACGGCCACACGAAGATCGTCGTTGGCTCCAAGGGCCTTGTGCGTGGGCGATAAGGCTGCCGCCGCGGCGGTCGCGAGCGACTGTTTGAGAAAACTGCGACGCGTGATGGAAGACATTTCAGGAAAAGACTCCGATTGTGTTAATGGGGTTCGTTACCGGTGCCCGTAACCGTTCGCGCCCGCGGAAGAGAGGGGGACAGGTCCATGTTTTCGGCCAACGTCTTTGATGCCAAAATACGCCAACTGGCCGAAAAATGGACCAGTCCCCAACCGTGGGCGTGAACGGTTACCCGGTGCCTTTTGCACTCCACAAGAAAAAACGGACGCTTTCCGAAGGAACCGGTTGGTTTTCTTCCACCGGTTCGGTTTCGCCTGGGGCAAACACACCGAGAAAGTTTCGTCCTTGGGCGGAAACGCTCACCGCTTGCGGCTTGTCACCGTGATTCCACACCACAATGCCGAGCCGGCCATCTTGGGCAAGGAATCCTCGCGCGACGGAATCTTGCCCCTCGAAGACAAAACCTTCGGTGTCGATGAAGCGGCCACGTTTGAAGAAGTCGGCGAAACGATCCCTCATCGCGATCACCTCACGCAGGTACTTTGCCGCCGGCTCCAGCGGTGTCGAGCAGACCGCGGGAACATTGGGGGAGAGTTGCAGTCGGCGTAGTCCTCCGGTGCCGGCAGCGTCCCGCCGAGGTACTTCACGTCGGCCACATAGCGCGACTCGGTCTCGTGCTGCATCCCGTAAAGGCACGCCTGGTTGGTGACATTCCGAGTCGACATCGGGTTCGGGTTGCGTTGCGTCGCAATGATCTCCGGGAACGTGTAGAAAAACAGTTCCGGAAAGTTCTTTTCTTGGGACGTCGGGATGAAGGGATAAAACCCGTTGCCGCAACCGTGGAAGTAGGGAAAGTCTTGCATCAAACCGTCGATGACCCATTCTGTCATGAGGACGAAATCGGGCCGGCGGGCTCGCAGCGCCTCGGTGAGCCTCTTGGTGAGCTGAAAACGACACTCCGCCCAGGCCTCGTTCGGTCGGGCATGTCCGTGCGACTCATTGTAACAGAACCCCGGCCCACCGATGCCGAACTGATCGTAAATCAAGCCATCGGCGCCAAGATCCTGGGCCTGAACGCCAAGTTCATACAGCCGCTGATACCATCTCTCCGATCCAAAACACGCCCGCGCAAAGGTCGGGTCGGGAGTCGATTTGAATTTGTTGTACCGATCCGCATAAGGCTTCCCGTCGGGCTGGAGCGAAGTACACTCGACGCCGTGTTCCTTGTAGAAGGCGCTCGCCGTATCGAGCAATTGCCCGTTGGCGTAAAGCATCACCTTCTTGCCGCGCTTCTGCACCCGTTCGATTGCCGCTTTGAGTTCCTCGGGTCCGCCCATCTTCGGGTCAGGGATGTAGTCGGGATAGTCGCGGTCGTGTCCGCCATGGGCCCAACCAAAGAGCCCCAGCACGTCGAGCCCCCACTTGTCGGCGATATCCGCCACGCGATCCAGCTCGTTGTAGCGGAACATCAGATCACCATTCTGCTGTTTCAGAATGCAGAGGAACCAGCCGGCGTTCTGGTTGCGGACCCAGTCGGGCATCGGCGCCCGTCGCATCCAGGTGTCGCTCCACGCGCGATAGCGCCTGGCCGCCGTGTGCCACGTTCCCGCATACGGCATGGCGACCGCCGGCGCCGACGACCACTTCTGCCCGCTCATGCAGTAGGGCTCGTTCTCGAGCGAAAAATCGTAGCTGCTGCCCCGATTGGCGATGGCGAAGGTTTTGCGCGATCTCGTCTGATCGTGACACGCGAGGTAAAGCCCCGCCTCGCCGCCGTCGATCACAGAATACTGCATCGCCGCGGCCTGGCCCGAAGGATAGGTGAAGCGACGCAGCTTGCCGAGCTTCTCAGGCGTCGCCACGCGCTCGCCAAGACAGCTCGGCAGCAGCACGGCCAGCCCCTGGTGGTCGGCGCCGCTCTTCTGGATGTCGAACAGAATCGGGAATTTGAAATGCTGCACACACCAGCCGCCGGCGCGGTTTTCGACCTTCCCGAGAAACTCGAATTCATCACCCGCCCGGCGGACCTGAAGCGTCAGGCCGACGTCCCATATCTGCTCGCCATGCCGAAGTGAGTCGTAGCGAAACTCGACTCCATCCTCGATCGCCGAAAACTTCGGTACGTTCTGATTGCCGGGTGTGAAGTCGATCGCATCGCTCAGCTTGAAGGGGCTTTCCCCTTTGGCAAGCGTAATTACCCACATTTGATCCGGCCGAACACTCCAGACCGGGCAGTCCGAACTCTCGGTCGTAAAACACATCGCGCCGCTGGGATTGATACGGAGCTGTCCGGTCGAATTTCTCAGCACGACGTTCTCCGCAAATGCCTTGCGGATTTGGGGAATCCAGATGTCCGTATAGCCGGTGCGGTTCATGTGCAGATTGTCGTCGCGGAAAATGTCCTTACGCGGCTCGCCGTTTTCGCCAAGCATTCCCTCGGAAACATCGACGTACGTTGCGTGCGGCAAACGGTCGCAGAGTTCCTTGCAGAGTTTGTTGGCTTCGGTCATAGCCGGCCAGAGCTTCCAGCGGGACGGGCTGGGTTTGATGCTGATGAAATAGATGTCTGTTTCCGGCAGGGCGGTGTGGATTCGGCTCAGGAACGTCTCCAGGTTATCGCGCACCTTCTCAGGAGGATGTTTTCCTGCGATATCGTTTTCACCGCAGTAAAACACCACCTTGGCCGGCTTGTAGCGGATGATGTATCGGTCCACCATCAGCAGCCACTGGGGGAAGATGGCGCCGCCGAATCCGCGGTTGATGGCGTTGACATCCTTGAAATCCTCCGGAATGAGCTTCCAGCCGGTGATGCTGGAACTGCCCGCGAAAACCGTGCAGCCCGGAACCGGCATATTCTTTGCATCCTCTCTATCGAAGTCTGCAAAACGCTTGTGGTATTGCTCCAAGGACGCCGGCCACAGAGGGGGTTCCTTTTGGTCCGCGTCTACGTTTCTGGCGAACACCAGCGGTAGAAGGACGGCGGCTAGGATTCTTAGTTTCATGCGCATGTTCAGCGTCCTTTGAAATGGAAAATGCGACTGTCATAATCTCCGGCCAGACCGGCGAGCACACCGCTTTCCATAAGGGCGCGTCCGCTGACAGCACGGTAAGTCGGAGGCTTATAGGATTTGGGGGCCCTGTCCGAAGCCGGGAGAGCCCCATGGACCTCGATGTCGTAAATTCTGTCGGGATCAAGCGATTCCATAAGGAGCCTGGGTATCCTCTCGTTGAACCTCATGCCGTGGCCAAAAACAAACAAGAGCGCTTCGCTTTTGTCGGGCAGGACAAATTCGTATGCCGCATAGGAGTGCTTTCGCATCGAGGCCAGGCGGTGAATTTCCCCGCGGCATGTGATGTGACGGATCTTCTTGAACAGGTCGAAATACTTCTTGATGTCAGCAAGTTCTTCCGGCGACATCTGATCGATCTGCGGACTCATGGAGAGCCAGCCTGTCATGCCGATGTGGGCCGAGAACTGCAGAGGGACGGGCGAATTGGAGGCGCCGCCCGCCCACCAGGCCTGGTTGGCGCCGTACACGCCCATATTGGAGGCGCCGCCGGCCATAGACGCCGGATGGAGGTAGGTAAAACCTTCCTGAAGATGGACACAATCCAGCGGGATCTGGATGTCGCTCCGATTGATGCGGGCAAAATACTCATCCATTTTCAAATCCGGTCGCCCGGCCCCGGAAGCACAGTTCTCGAAAAAGACGTCCGGAAATTCCTTCCTCAGGCGTCCGAACAGCTCGTAGAAGTTCTGCACGTATTTTGTCCGCATGGTGCGCCGGTCAGGAACGTCGGGAACGTCGAAATAGCGGTTAAAATCCAGCTTGAGATACTGAATGTCGTTCTCCTGAAGCAGCCTGGCCATTTCTTGGTAGACATGTTCCAGCACGTCCCGCCGTGAGAGATTCAGCATAGCGGAGCGAGAATCTTTTGCGAATAGCCATTCTTCTCGTTCGGTGAACAGGGCCGCATCGGACCGAATATGCTCGGGCTCGATCCACAGTCCGAACTTCATGCCGTGGCGATGCACTTCGTCGATGACCGGCTTGAGCCCGCGCGGGAACCTGTCGGAATGAACGCTCCACTGGCCAACCGCCGTCTGCCAACCGGCGTCGATAATGAACATCTCGAAGCCCACCTTGGCCGCCTTGGGGATCAGCGCCATGACGTTGTCTTCCGTGACCCTGCCTCCAAAAGTGCCGCCAAGAGCGCCGTACGTGTTATAGACGATGGGGACTTCCACGTCACGCATGTTTTCCGGATACAGGTATTTCTTCTGATACCGATGCAACATGCGGGAAGCTTCGCCGAAGCCGCCCTTGGTAAAACCGGCGGTAAAGACGGGCGTGCTATGACTTTCGCCCGGGGCCAGTTCCAATGCGAAGTCGAAGTCGTTGTAGCCGCCGCTGACGCGAACCTGACTATTGAGAGTTTGCTCGACGTTCATCTTCCAGCTTCCGCTCCATTGCAGCGTGCCAAACCAGACCGCTCCGCTTTTCTCGGTAGCGAGCCCATCCTGGTCGAGTGCGAAGTACGGGACGTGGTGGTGGCCGCTGATTCCAGTCCGGCTTTCCAGGATCTTTTCACCTTGATCGAGAAACTCTTCCCGCACCTGCCATTCCCCACCCCAACCGCCCGCGATGTGGGTCAGGCGATATTTGTGTTGATGGGGCACATGCCACATCGCCGACTGGATATTCTCGATGAGGATCTTCTCCGGCCCTTTGTTGGTTACTTCGACCCAGCGGTTGATGAGGTCAAACTCGGGATACACTTCGTAGTGCAGGACGACGTGAAATGGATAGGTCGCCGCTTTGAGTTCAACTTGGAGATGATCGCCGGCGATCTTGTGCGAAACAAACGTCAGCGCGAGATTCACCAACTTGTCGGGCTTTTCTACCTTCAAGCAGGACGCCAGAAAATCACCGGCCCTGTTCGTGGAATACTCGACGCGGTTATACCGCAAATAGACACGGCTGAACGGATTGTGAAGGTAATGTGTCTCCCACGGTTCGGGAACATCGTTGATGTTCGTCAGCCTTCCACCCCAGTGCAGATTGACAAGATCGGTGTTGGAAGCCAGTCCGAAGGCATAGCTCGAACGGTCTGTCTGCAGCAGAAACGCCTTCCGTTTGCCATCGTAGGTTATCGACGGGGTATTGCGGGCTTTCGCGGTCTCAGGATTCTCGGCAGCCGTCGACTCGACACCATGGAACATGGTGCATAGGAGCAAAAGTGTCGTTAGTTCTCTTATCATAGGATGTGTTCCTTGTCACCATGTTGTGCCATCGTTCTTCGAGTCCGCGAAGAAGTGTTGCGATCTGATGACGATGTTCATTCCAGCAAAAATACTGCCGTGCTGAATTTCGGCAGGTCGATTGAGAATATGCGTGTGTTCTCGCCAATGATCTTTCCGCTTATGACCTCTGTGATCCTGCCGCATTCCTTTGGCAGAAGAACATATTTTGGGCCAGCGGTCTTCGTGTGGAGCATCAGCCACGACTCGTTCGCCGAGAGCACGTCGCCGCAGTCGGTGTAGACATGGACACCGGCCTCCCGGTACAACCCTCTCAACTGATCGGCAGTCACACCCGGAATCGCGGAAAAGACGGATGTCCACTCCAAGTGCTTTTCCACCGCCATCATGATCTTGTCTTTCAAACTCCCCGTTCCTCGCGCCAGTTCGCGCACGGTTTCGCCAGGGCGCACGGTAAACAGGCTCTTCTGCCGCTTAGCGATTCCGACCGTTTCGCCTGAAGCGGTCAGTACGCCCTGCAGCATTCCCTCTTCCGCTTGATCGAAGGCGAATCCCGTCAGTGACTCCATTCGAGCCGAGGACAGATCGTCCTGCGAGGCGTACGCCGGCGCATAGAACCAAAGCAGCGTTCGGCCTCCTGACCTTAGCGTCGCCACGGCTTCGCGCTGCCGGTCGGTCAGGTAGAAGCAATCCAGAAAGACATACACCCGGTAATCCTTGTCACGAATCGCCTCGAGGTCGTCGATCAGATACCAGTCGAACGGTGCGCCCGCCCGATAGAATTCCGCCATCTGGTGGTGGTAAAGCGCGTCGGAAATCTCGTTGTCGGGGGTCTGGCGGTATCCCAGATAGAATTCGCTCTGGGGCGCGGAGATTACGGCCACGCAGGCGTTGCGCCGGCGGGAGTGGGTCATCGCGACGTCCGCCCACTTCTTCATACGGCCGACGGTGCTGACCAGCACCGGATCGCGGAACCAGCCGCCTTGCAGATCCATGTACCACAGCCCGACGCCATGCGTCACCGTGTTGCCGAACTCGCGGTAGAGCAGTGCCTGCGTCTCCTCCACCGTGTTGACGTGACACCGCGGATCGGGCCTGGCTTTCCGTTTCTCGAGATAGGTTTGATCGTCGCCTTCGTCGATGAACAATTTGCCGTGGAGAGCCGCGCTGGCGAGGTATTGACGCATCTCTCCGTCCTCCCCCAACCGGCGGCGACGATACGTGTGCGGTGCCGACAGCATATCGAGGTGCTTCGAGCGCAACAGCCTGGCGATACCCCGGTGATCCGACTCGATCGGCCAGTTTTCGTCTTGCGTGTAACCATAAAACGCCATCGTGACCAACGAGTTGTTGCTTTCCTCTTTGACGATTCGGCAGTAGTGATCGATCATCTCGACTGCCGTCTGATTGTGGCATTCGAAGTAGTCCATCACCGCCCGCGACTGTTGTGGATCGCGCCAGGCGCCGGCTGTCATCCGTATGCGCGCCGCGGCATCCGGCACCTGAACCGTTTGGAAATCCAGCAACGCATCGTGCCACGCTTTCCGCAGCTTCTGTACGTCATCGCCGTATTTCTCCCGCAGATAGCGGATCAGCCGCCGCCGCATCGGTTCCGACACATCCGACGCCTCGGGAGTCGCCTTGGATCCCCAATAGGCATCCCAGAAGAAGTTCTCCCCCCAAGGGCCGTTTGTCACATGGAGGCCCAGCAGGTTCTTTCCATAGTCGGCATCGAGCAGATGACGGACCGCCCGCCGATAGGCGTCGCCCCCTTCACGCAACCACTTTTCGGAAGCGAACGACTCCCGAGGTTCCTTGAGCTGACGCCCACTCCCGAACAGGCACACCTCGCCGGGATTCGCCTCGACCCACCAGGCGGGCGCCGTCGCAAACAGCCGCGGCAGGAAATAGCACTTGGGACTGAAGGACAACAACTTCCGGATCTCCGCATCCTGAAACGTCAACTCTACGCTGCCATCCTGCTTCCAATACGGGTGCGCGTAGTGTTGGAAAGAACCGAAAAAGCTGAAGAGGTTGATGCCGGCCTCCGAAAAATGCTCGATCTCATACGCCTCGGGCTTCCACTGCCAGAACAACATCGGCGTGACCGGCTGATCGTCTTTCCAAAGGGCGGGCATCCCCTGCCACTCTTGCACGGACCACACCGGTCTCTTGGGTGGCGCTGCCGGTAAGCCCGCCGCGATCAACTGCGATCCGACCGCCACGATCGAAAGTACCCAACCGGTTCTTTTTGCGATGGTTTTCATGTTCACGGATATTCAATGGGAAGCCGTCACCAGATCGGTCGGTCCCCTGAACTGGACCTCGAGCCGGCATTGGCCGTCTTCATTCGTCACGCTCGACACGACCGTCTTGTCGAGAGCTACCCCGTCGAGCAGGCTTTCGCGCAAGACCACCGTTCTCTTCAGGTCAAGGTCCGCGTTTCCCGGACACAGGGTCAGCCTGGCAAGACGCCCGCCTTTCACGGCCACCTCCACGGATAGGTTGCCGTGGCAGGCGAGCTTGAATGAGTAGTCTTTCCATTCCTCGGGAACGGCCGGCGCAATGTGGATGCGATCATCGCGGGATTGCACCAGCATCTGGTTTAACGCGTAGACGACGTTTCCTGAGGCGGTGGAAAACCACGGCTTGATTGACACCGCGGGCTCGTTGATCTCGAAAAGCTCGCCAAAACAGCCCGCTCCTTCCGCCGCACTGGACAGCAACGTCGCCGGCTCCCGAGTGTCCTCCAGCACGGCCAGAGCGGCGGCCAACCACCCTGCGTACCAGGCGCACATGGACTTGCCCATCGGATACATATTTCCGGACTGCTTTCCATGCTCGATGAACCAGTAGGCGGCGTTCTTCTGTAGCGAGTTGCTCGCATCGAACAACTGATAGGGAAACAGTCCGCCCAGTGAAGCGACGCTTTCCTCCTCGCAACCGGCGTACGGCACATACCGTCCGTCCTTGTGTGGCAGCGACTCGCGCAGTTTCGTGGCGGCGTGTTTCCATGTCTCGGCCTCTTCGTGATCCGTTTTCAGCAGCGCGGCCGACTTTGCCGCGGCCTCCATCGTGTAGATCGCGCCGCAGGACGTCATAAACGGATTTTGCCTGGCCGGCCCAAGCCGCTCCAGATCCGTACACTTTCCGAGGAACATCCCGCCATCGGCCGATTCGTAAACCATGTTCGCCAGGAAGAACCGCGCGCACTGTTTGATCACGGGATAGCCCGTCGTTTCCAGGTACTTTGCATTCGCAGTGTAGAGGTATTGTTGCCAGCACGACTGGGCGATGTTCGACATGTGGAACACGTGGTCCAACCAGAAACCGGGAGGCGCTCCTTCCGTGCCGTCCTCCAGCGATTCCCACGGATAGCGTGCGCCGAACTTGCCGGGCTGACCATAGTGGGCGGCTCGATAAAGCGCCTTTTCCAGCCCGGCGAACCGGAACTCCGGGCAGCGCCGCGCAATGTCGGGATGGTTGCTGCTGATCAAGGCCTGATGGCAGAACATCTCGTCCCAGCCAAAGTACTTCCCCGCCCAGTGCGTAGGAAAGACGGCAACGGGGAACGACCATGGGGTCGCATTCGCCCGCAGGTGGTACTGGGCCGTGCAATACACCTTTTGCAGCCGCTCGTCTGGAATGCGAACGTACGACTCGTTCCAGAATTCGCCCCATTGCTGCCGATGCGAAGCCAACATCCCGTCGAAACCCGTTTGCCGGACGCGAGACCTCAACTGTGCCGCCCGATCCAGGTAGTCCTTTCCGTCGATCGAGTCGGCGAACGACAGAAAGAACGTCACTTCGGAAGGCTGGGCCGCGTCGAGCCCGACTTCGGCCGACAGCGAGACCGCCTGCTTGTCGACGGCCGCGGTCACCGGCTTGTCGGCGAACACCGAAATGATGCCGCTGAAGGGGCGATGACCGTCCACTTGATACTGGAAGTCCGCGGTCTGGGAGTCCTCCTGCCAAGCGGATGAGCAGATCATCCGCCGCGGAACACGGTTTTCATCTCCCGGCGGAGTGAACAGGTAGCGGAAGGTCAGGCGGGCAGAATGCGGTTGGGGATCCTTGGCAAAGATCCGTTTTTTCACCGCGAGCAGACCGTGCGCAAGATGCGTGAAGACGACCGTCTCGACCGTCAAAGCGTCGCCGTAGTCGTTGCGGCAGGTCACCACCGCCTCTTGCGTGTTCAGCGTTTGCGCCCAACGCGTCGGGACTTTGTACACCTCGTGAGCAACGGACAGTTCCTGCTCGAAATGGCCGAATGGAACCATGTCGTGGTGTCCCGGTCCGTAGCGCCGGCCCTGCCACCAGATGCCCGGCGTCATGTTCACGTAGCTGCGCTGGGATTGGCCTCCTTGATAGTCAATCAACATGCAGAGGCTTCCGTTGCTGACCAGTGGCGGGACGTAGGCGGCGGGCAACGCGTCGTGACCGCCGCTCACCGTGCTCTCAAAGCTCTCGGCGGCAAGCGCAAATGCCGGCGGCGATGCGACGGTACAGAGCCCGGCGAGCAGGATAACGGGCGCCCGAATGGGTTTTGTCTTGTTCATGTTGCGTGGTCCTGGTCGTAGAAAAGTGACGTGGTTCCTCTCATCATGTTTTACCGCACCTCCGTTAGCCACTTTTACGCCCAAGCGATACACAGAATCCCGCACACCATGACGGTGCTTCCGGCTTCCACGACACAAACAGCGGCCAGTTCCCGATTTCCGATCCCCTCGAATCGTAATCGTACGCCGTCGCCCTCGACGCGACTGACCGCCTTCGCATCCCGAGAGGACAGTTCCATGGGCTGTCGCGGATCGGCGCCCGGCGGGACCACGACCAGGCGAAACAGCTCTTGGCGTTTGCCGGCCAATTCCAATCCAGTTTTCGTGTCCGCTAATTGCAGGGGCGCGCCCGTGGCCTCACCCAGTCTCAAAACAGCATTCCCGCTGTGAACTTCGAGCACCTCGGCAGCCGCCGATCCCCACATCGCGAACACGACGGCGGCCATCATGCCGATCTCCCCGCAGATCCTCGACAACCGCGATTGACTGCCCATCCCTACGTGTCGGTTCATGGTCTCCTCCTTCGCAGAGCGA
>JAXGMN010000084.1:0-40439 GCA_040768665.1 Thermoguttaceae bacterium | reverse complement strand
GGGGATGCGATCATCTCCCACACGCCTTACCATCCCCCCAAAAAAAGCGGCTCCCTTTACGGGAGCCGCGGGCTGGCATTGATGAAGATCGGCGGCGTTGCTATCTACCGCGCCGCCGAGGTTGCATCATGTCGGGCGACATCATGTCGGGCGGCATTCCCATCATCTCCTCGGGCGACATCGCCGGCGTTTTCGCTTTCGGCTTCTCTTCCTTCTTGTACTTCTTGAATTCCTTCTTGTCCTCGAGTTCCGTGCGGACCACGAGATTTCCATCCGCATCGAGCAACAAGAGCTTGGAAGGTTCGGTCAGATCACGATCGCGGCCGGGAAGGCGATCGCCTCCGCTCATGTCCAGCAGGACATTGCCCGTGCGATACTGGACGTATTCCTTCTCTTCTTCCTTTTCCGGCTGTCTGCGCCTCGGTGGGCGTCTGGCGGGGGCTCCGCCCGCTTCAGCAGCCATGGGGTCCATCATCATCGGATCCATCATCCCCTCCATACCGGGCATCATTCCGGTGGCGGCCGCCTTTTCGACCTCAACGTCGTAGTTCACCAGTTGCCCGCGAAGCACGTCCGCCTTTTCGGCCGATGATTCCTTGCCGGTCATTTCGTCGAAATGGACAAGGATCATCGTGGTAGACGGTTCGACCGTCACATATCGCGAACTCTTGACCTCACCGACCAGCAGACGCGAATCCCTGGGTACGGAGATCGTGTCGGTCGGTTCACTCCAGTCGGTCTCGATCCACCGCTCCTTGGCCAGTTCTTCCGTCTCCAAGTAGCGGGCACTCAGGCCGAAATTGGGATTGGCCAGCACGAGCCTGACGCGATAGCGATAGTGTTTGCCCGGCGCGACGGTGAAATCGAAGAAACGGAACAACCCAATCTCGGCTTTCTTGACCGGCATCCCCGGCATTCCCATGCCTTCCATTCCGGACATGGTCATCGGATCCATCCCCGGCATCATGCCCTCCATACCCGACATGCCCATTCCCGGCATCATAGCGCCGGGAGCGAGCGGATCGTCGGGAATTTCCGGGCGTTTTATGGCGGAATCGGGAGTCATCCCCGCCGGCATGCCATCCGGACCCAGAAGCGACGTTTGCTTCGGACGCAAAGGAATCTCGGGAGCGTGTGCGGCTTCCGCGCCCCATTTGTAGTTGTAAAGATTGGGCAGAGGGAACGTCACCCACGGGCTGACCACATATCTCGATTCCACGATGTCAGAACCTGATCCCATGGCCCCCATACTGCCGTCCATCATGGCATCGCCGCCGTACTGAGCCACATTCCCGATTTTCTGCCGTTGCTCGCGGGTGTTGAGCAATTGCCAGGTCAACTGTCCGGCGCCGGTGCTGCTCACCTCGGCCCGCTCCACCCGCACATAGGCCCAGTTCGGGTCATCGAGGCTCGTCGGCCCACCGGGCATACCGCTCATGCCCGGATCGGCCATCATTCCCGGCTCCCCCATTCCCATGGCCTGCGTCCGCCCGGGAATGGAGGTGCTGGGAAGCGCCTCCTTGAAAGCTTCGATCTGCTTGGCCATCTCGACCAGCCCGGTAAGTAGAACCCACCGGCGACCGAGGGCCTGTTGTTGCCCGCGCGTGCCCATCGGCATACCCGGCATTCCGGGCATCATCTCCATCCCCGAAGCCATTCCCATGTCCATTCCCGATGCGCCCGCACCTACCGAGCCGTAGCCGGGCGTGCCCCTCACGTCTCGCACCGGATAGATCTCGGGCTGACGGCGAAGCGCGTCTCCACGTTCGAACAACGCGCGGTCCCACAGCGTCGGATGCTGGTAGAACTTGTCGTCGACCGCCCTGCGGATCCCCATGGCCATCGCAGGATAGTCCTTGATCGGCAGCTCTTCATCGACTCCGGACGGATCCGTGTTGGCGAGCCTCTGCTTGGCTTCATCGACGGCCTTGGTGAGATCTTCCGGGGCCAATTCGAGCTTCTCCCGGCCGATGGCGCCGTAGACGAAAACCAGGAAGACCAAGACCACACACGCGAAAAGCATCTTCTCCACGTTGTGGGTGAAAAAGCCCTTCATCGCATTGGCGTTGAAGCGAACCTTAGCCATGTTGCTGTTCCTTCTGTTTTCTTACATACGGCTTGCCAGCCGCAGAGCAACCAGGTCGCGTGTTGAACTATCCTCATCCGTTGGCCGGGGCAGTTCCACCGGCAGCCGGCGCGGGCGTCGCTGCCGGGGCGGGCTGCGGGCTCGCGGGCGGAGTTGCCGGGGGCTCTGCGCCCGGCATATCGGCCGCTGCCGGTTGTCCCGGACGTGCAGCGGCCGGGGCTGCACCGGCGGGTGCCGGGGCGGCCGGGGAGGTCGCTTCCGGCGTAGCCGGCGCGGCGGCCGGCGTCTCGACCGGAGGGGTCGCCGTGATCTTCGGCACCGGTCCACTGGCCGGGGCCGCGGGGACGGGCGATCCCGCGTCGGCCGTCCCCGCCGATTCGTCACCCGCCGTGCCCGTGCCCAACTTCTCGCGGTCGGGAGGATTGAAGATATAAATGATCTCGACTTCAATTGGCAAATCGAAGCGTCCATAGTTCCGGTTGGTGAAGCCGGTTCCCATGCCGCCCATCGGGTCGCCGCCGTAGCCGCCGCCCATTGGATCGCCGCCGCCCATGCTCATGCCGCCACCCATGTCCGCCATGCCGCCGCCCATTCCGTCCATGCCCATCCCCATCCCGGACATCCCCATGCCATAGCCGCCCCCCATGTCGCCGCCCGAACCGCCAAAGCCGGAGAAGTTGATCGTGGCGTGTTTGCCGGGATTCAGCGTGACACGGTGGACTTCCACGGGCATGCTGGAATTCGCGCACTCCACCAACAGCTTGGGAATCTTGCGCTGATCGATGACCAGCGCCATTCGGATCGGCATCATCTTGAACTCGGCAAAGGGCGACTCGCTGCTGGCCATCAGAGGCTTGCCCTTCTCGTCGACGTACCGGCCGTTGTAGAGGGTGGTTCGGAGGCGGTCCTCAGCAGCGACGTCGCCGCCGCCGCCACCCATCGGATCCCCCGACATCATACCGCCGCCCTCCATCTCCGCACCCATCATTCCCGCGTCCATCGACATCATGCCGGGATCTCCCGACATGCCCTCCATGCCTTCCATGCTCATCCCGCCGCCCTGGGGACCCGATATCTTCAAGCGGCTCGCAGACTGCTGGAACGCCGCAGCGGCAGCCCGGCCGATCTGGAGCGCTGCGATCGATTTGACCGACGCGTTGTAGTGATGGCTGGCGCCGGCATTGGTGTTTCGAATGATTCGCAAGAGCGCTTCGTAGACCCATAGGTCCTCCTGGGCCGTGCGGACCTGAATCGTCTCCGGCCGCCTGGACCACATAAAACCCTGTTTCACGCGGTCCACGTCGTCCCAGAACGTCTTGCCGACCAGTTCCTTGTCGGTGCCCGCCCCGCTCATTTCCCCCATCATGCCGCCGCCGGACATCATCGGGTCCATCATTCCCGGCCGTGCGGCCCCCGGAATCGTCGGGTCGTACTTGGGTTTGCGCCGGTCGATGATGTCATCGAGCATTTTCAGGTGGTTTGCGATGAAATTCTGGTAGGTCTCGCGGTACTGGGCCGGGATGTCATCTTCCGGCCCTAGCGAATTAATAACCATCAAGAAATCTTCGCCCAATTCCGCGGGCCAAGGATTATTCTTCTTTTGTTCCTTGTAGAGGAACTCCCACGCTTCGAGCACCTCCTCCTTCAGCATCCCGTGTCGCTGCTTGATCGCGTCGACGAGCGTTTGATTCGGCGGGTTCGACGGAATGTCGCGGACCGATTTCAGCTTGCCCTCGATATCCGTCTTCCGCGTCTCGTACTGCTTGGCCAGTTCCGACGAAGCCATCGCCCAGACTGCGCCGCCGACCAGCAGCACGAGCACGACCAGCACCCAGAAATGGTGTTTCTTGAGAACGGCCAACGCGACCTTGACTTGATCCATTGCTCAGTACCTCTCAACGGTAGACGGGCTTCTCAGGACTGGTTCTGCGCCGTGTCTGCAGCGGCAGGAGCCTCTTCCGACTCGGGCTGGGCTTGCTCGGCCGCCTCTTCCTTCTCGTGGCGCGCGGTCGGCGGGGTCGGCTGCCAGCAGAACTGAACGACAAAGTTGAACCGCCGAAGGGTGATCGTCTTGCCGCGGCCCTGGTTCATTCCGCTCATCTCGCCGGGCATCCCCGCCATGCCCATGCCCATCCCCATTCCCGGCATGGCAGCTCCGGGCATTGTGGTCGTGGGTTCGGGCTCCGCGTAAGGATCGACGACCTGCACAACGATCGTCTTGCGAGGATCGACCAACACGGGATAGCCAATACCTAGATCCTTCATCGCCACGGGCTCTACCCCCTGCCCGTCGGGGGTGGGTAGAATGACTTTGCCCGAGTTGAGTTCCCTGATCAGAGTGTTCCGGACAAATTCGGCATCCTGATTGCCGCCCGCCACATCGCGGTTATGAAAATGATGGCCGGTCAACTGAATCACCCAGCCCGGGCCACTGGGGCCCGGATCCTCCGCAGGAGCATCGCCGCCCGCAGGCGCGGTTGCCTGCCCTCGCGGCGGCTGATACCAGTTCTGCTGCTTCATCAGAGCGAACCAGTTCTCCAGGTTCTCGGTCCATTCGCACTCGACATTGGTGACGTGCAGTTCGTTGCGGAGTTCAATCTGCTCGGGTCGCTGGTTGGCGGGATCCGAAGGGAGACTCCCGTTCAACGCCCTCAGCAACTCCAGCCAGAGAATCCGGCCTTCGACATTGCTGACGAGGTTTTGGCCGATCGCGTCGGTGCCTTCGAACGCGCCTCGCGCGGAACCCGCTTCTCCGCTCAGCCGCGACGCTTCGCCGGAAACCTGCTCCGCTGCGGCCTCTCCCTGGCCAAATATGCTTTCCGCGACCGATGAGAGCGCGATGGAGTGGCTGAAGAAACTGATGGTAAAGCCAAGCAGCAACAGCGCCGCCGCCGCCAAAGCCCAGGGCTTCTTCTCGCGGATCATGCGGTCCTTGAGAATTTCCTTAGGCAGGAGGTTGGTCCCCAAAACGCCCTTGTTCAGACCCTGCAACGCCAACCCGTAGGCCACAGCGAACGAGAGCTGATTCTCCTGAAATGCCGGGGCGCTGAGCACTTCCGGGCCCGTCAGCCCATCGAACGAGTCGATCCGCGACACTTCGAATCCCAGGCTCTGCGACAGGTAGCGCCGCAACCCCGGCAGCTTCATGCCGTTGCCTAACGCTACCACCCGGTCGATCTTTGCTGAGCGGTCGATGCTGCTGAAGTAGCCGATCGACCGCTGCACCTCCGTCAACAGATCGCTGAATACCGGCCGCATCGCCTGGAACACGGCCTTGGGATCTTCTGCCGCGGTGGCGTTGCGTTTCAAATGCTCCGCCTTGGCAAAGGTAAGCTTCAACTCCTTCGTGAGGGCCTTGGTGAAATGGTTGCCGCCGATCGGGATACTTCGCTGCCAGACGCGGTGACCGTTGGTAATCACCAGATCGGTCGCGTCGGTGCCCAGCGACAGGACGACCACCGAAGGCGGCGGGCTGTCGGGATCGAACTCCTCCGAGGCCTTCGCACCGCCGAGTTGATCGAATGCGATGTGGTTGTACAGGGCCAAAGGGGTAAGCTGGACGATGTCGACCGCGATGCCCGCCTCATCAAACGGCTTCAATGCCCGAAATACCTGGTCGCGTTTCATCGCGAACAGACCGATTTCCGTCTCCAGGACGAAGCCTTCAACCTCTTCGGAACTGCCGCCCATCCGCTGGTAATCCCATACGACGTCCTGCAAGTCGAAGGGAATCTGCTGCCGGGCTTCATATCGGACGATGTCCGGGATCTTTTTGATCTCGACCGGCGGCAGCTTGATGAAACGGGCCAGTCCGTTCTGGCCGGCGACCGAGATGGCGACCCCGTCGCCTTTCACGGAATTCCGGGAAAGAAACTGCTTCAAGGCGTCCCGGATCAACTCGGCGGGTTCCGCCCCGGGCTGAGTCAGTATCTTCGAGTATTCGATGAAGTCGAACGCATCCGCAATCACCTGATCCGACTGATTTCCCGGGCGCAATCGGAGTGCTTTGAGGGAACAATTACCAATATCGATCCCCCACACGGCGTCATTTCTCGCCATCGCGAAGTCCCCTTCTCCATTCCAGGCCGAACCATCGGAGGTGATATCATTGATCCGCGACCGCGGACAACTCCTTGGCCGAATGAGCCAATCAAGAAATGAGACAGCGGAGTTGCTCGGCCTCCTGTACCCAATCTATCCTGCCCGCACTCCCCGTGTCAATCAAATCTCCCTCCCCGCCGATTGAGTTGTTCGGCAGCGAATCGGCAGCGCATGCCACCTGTTCCATTTTTCATCGTCAGCGGTACGAAAGTCATTCGTTTCGAAACCTCCACAATGCCGACACCCATCAAAGGCGTGGTGTGATTATACACCATCCAGTGGGGTCGGCTTGATTTGGTCATTGTGCACTATTCAGGGGGTATAATCGCCAACAGCATTCCCGCCCAACGATTGCGACGGCCACAGCGCCATTTCTGACCTTGTTGGCTGCTGTTGTTCCCTCGGCTCGCTAGCGCCGGTGAAAACGGAGAATCATTTCCCACGCCTCTTCGGCGGTCTCCGCGTAACGGAACAGATCGAGGTCCTCGTCAGCGATAGTCCCCTCGTCGGCCAGGTAGCGAAAATCGATCACCTTCTCCCAATAGTCGCGGCCGAACATGATGATCGGGATGTTCTGCATGCGGCCGGTCTGGCGGAGCGTCAGGGCATCGAAAAGTTCATCGAGCGTTCCGAAGCCGCCGGGGAATACCACCAGCGCCTTGGCGCGGAGCAGGAAATGGAGCTTCCGCATCGCAAAATAGTGGAACTGGAAGCACAGTTCCGGCGTGATGTACGGATTCGGCACCTGCTCGTGCGGGAGGCGGATGTTCAGCCCGATCGACTTGGCCTCCACGTCGTAGGCGCCGCGGTTGGCGGCCTCCATAATCCCCGGCCCTCCGCCGGTCACGACCACGTATTCGTTGTCGCCTTCCGATTGGCCCCGTTCGGACACCAGGCGGGCGAAACGCCGAGCCAGATCGTAGTACGGGCTCTTGGCGACGATCCGCTCCGCCCGCGCGACCGCTCGCTTTCTACGGCGGTCATTGGGGGTGTCCGCAAGCCGGGCCCGAGCCAAGTCCAAATCACGCTGAGCCACGGCAGGTTCCGCGATCCGCGTGCTGCCGAAAACCACGATGGTCGAGTAAATGCTGTGCTTCTCGAACGCCATTTCCGGCTTGAGCAGTTCGAGTTGCATCCGGACCGGCCGCAGATCGGGATCGCTCAGGAACTCGACATCCTTGTACGCGACGCGATAACTCGGCGAGTGAACGATCCGATCCAGATTGTTCGCGCGTTCCACTTCCTCGTCAAACATCCGCAACCCTCCGGGCAAGAGACTTCGAATCACGCTTCCACACGAAAGCATACCACAGAGTATTTCGGGCCCGTTGCATCCGGATCAAGGCCAAATCGCCAGCGGCCCTTGAGCCAGGGAACCCCAAAAGACAATCCACACCAGCGCCCCCAGCGTTATCCAGCCGTTGAAGGGCAATCGGCCGAGACGCGGCGCCAACTTCCCCAGCCCCCGCGTGAGGAGGTGGAGGACTGCCGCTGCGAACACGAGGACGACCGCTGCCTGATAGCCGAGAAATAGCCCTACGCAGCCTGGTCCCAGGACAATCCCGCGAACGTCCGACGCTGCGAGCCGTTCGACGATGAACCCCAGCGCAAGTCCGGCCAAAAGACCGGCTGCCCCGTCCGCAAAGCCGGCCGGCGGACCCCACCATCCCGGCCATGCCGGTACCGGATGAAGAAAGGGCCATGCGACCGGAGCGGCGAGCCCGATCAGGATGGCCGGCCATGCCAGCCGCCACGGAATCGGCTCGCCGTCGAACTCGATCAACGCTATAGGCAGCAGAGTGCTCATGAGCAGGAGATGATAAGCGACAATGCCGGCCAGTCGCTCCGGTGTCCAAGCCAAGAGGACCGTGCCGTCGACCACCGGCACGGGCCTTCGTGGCAGGTTGTCGCCGAAACTGAAGAGCGCCGCTGCACCGATCACCAAAAAGATCAGCGCGGCCGCTGCTTCCACGAGCGGGTAGCGGATCGAAATTCGCACGGCGCAGTCCCGGCAGCGTCCGCCAAGGGCAAGCCAACCGAACACCGGCACGTTGTCGTACCAGCGGATCGGATGCTTGCAGACCGGACAATGCGACCCCGGATGCACGAGGCTCTTGCCCGCCGGGAGCCGATACACGACGACATTCAAGAAACTGCCGATAGTTCCGCCGAGCACCGCCAGCCAGATTAGCACGAGAAGGGATAGCATGCCTTAGCGATTCTCTCCGACCACGGCCTCGAATCCGCCCACAAATGATGATGCCGTAATGGAGGAAGGTCGTCAAGGAAGGGGGAAATCGCCGTGGTCACGTTGAGGGAGACCCAAACGGACAGCCGCAGCCCTCATTGAGTTTCAGTCCGCGGCGCGGTACGGTATGCCCAGCGGGTAACCGTTCACGGGGCGGACGGGGGCTGGTCCATTTTTCGGCCAATTCGAGTTCTTTGGCGTCAAAGACGTTGGCCGAAAACATGGACCTGTCCCCCTCCTTTCCGCCCCGTGAACGGTTACCCCAGCCGCTGGAACATCCGGCACTTGGAAAGAATTCGCGCAGACGACTGGCAGCACGATGACATTCGGCCCCGCATGGAGGCAAGCGATCGGTCCAGCCCCGGCAGCAACCGGGGATGATCTGCTCTCGGTCGTCCGATCGGCGGCAGAGCACCTGGTCGTCGACCTCCAGCGGGCAGAGCGGCTGACCGCGACGTGGACCGATGCAGGACTCGCGGACGCCGCGGTCGATCGCGCCCTGTCGGCCTGTCTCCACCGCCTGGCGGCGACCGGTTGCTGGGGCGATTCCAACCAACTCCCGTCGAGCGAACTGTGGCGGATCGCCGGTCCGTTGCTCGTCCGGGGCAGCCTGCAGAACCACGCCCGCACGAAGCCTCACGGCTATGCCGGCGACCACGAGATGCTCACGCGGATCTGGGAGCGATCGAGTTGCGAGGACCCTCTCGGCGCGGCTTTCGATCGCTATTTTCTCCGGCAGGCTGCGCCGGACGCGGTGCGGGCGCGGTTTGAACAGATTGCCGCGGCGATGGCCATTCACTGCCTCGAGCACGACGGGCCGGAGTACTACGCTGCAAGCGTCGGCTCCGGCGCGGCCATTGATGTTCGTGAGGCGCTGGTGGCTTTGCCGCAGGAGTGTCGTCGCCGGATTCGTGTCCGCTTGTTGGACCTCGATCCAGGCTCGCTCGAATTCGCTACCCGAGACATCCTACCGCTTCTGCCGCCCGAGGCTCTATCGTGCCTTCGCGTCAATCTCTATCGCCTGCCGCAACGGTCCAACTCCAACGAGATCCTCCAGCGTCCCGATTTTCTTGTCTGCTCCGGTCTGTTCGACTATTTGGCCGACGAACCGGCGATCGGCATGCTTCGGCTGTTCTGGGATCAGCTTGCTCGAGGCGGAATGCTGCTGGTGGGCAACTTCGCGCCGCACAATCCCACGCGGGCGTACATGGAATGGATCGGCAACTGGTATCTGCTCTACCGCACCGCCGATGAATTGGAGCTCCTGGCCACGGAAGCGACAATTCCGCGCAAGCACTTCACGATCGGCTGCGACCGAACCGGAGTGGACCTGTTCCTGACGGCAACGAAGCCGTGAGGCTTCACCCGTCCCCCTTTTCCGGCACCTTCTCCAAAATCTCCAGGAGCACCTGGTCCGGCTCGATCGCCTCCGCCTGGGCCTCGAAGTTCAGGATGATTCGGTGCCGAAGTGCCGGAAGGTATACTCGGCGAACATCCTCGAAGCTCACGTTGTATCGCCCGTCGAGCAATGCCCGAACCTTCGCTGCCAGGGCGAGAGTCTGCGCGGCCCGCGGGCTGGCGCCCCAGCGGATGAACTGCCCGGTGATCGGCAGGGCAAACTCGCCGCCAGGGTGCGTGGCCAGCACGAGACGGACGATGTAATCTTGCAGATGCTGGGCAAGAATCACCTCTCGAACCAGCTTCTGCCAGCGAAGGATCTCTTCGCCGTCCATCACCTTGCTCGGCTGGACGACCTCCTGTCGCGTCGTCCGATCGATAATCCGGGCCAATTGCTCGCGGTTGGAATAGCCGACCACGAGCTTGAAGAAGAACCGATCCAATTGGGCTTCCGGGAGCGGATAGGTTCCCTCCTGCTCGATCGGGTTCTGCGTGGCCAGCACCAGAAACGGCCTCTTCAGTTCGTACCGCGTGCCCGCTGCCGTGATCGCGCTTTCCTGCATGGTTTCCAGCATGGCCGACTGCGTCTTGGGCGTGGCGCGGTTGATTTCATCGGCTAGGCAGATCTGGGTGAAGATCGGCCCGCGCTGGAACTCGAAGAAGCGGCGGCCATCGGGGGTTTCCATGACCATGTTGGTGCCGAGAATGTCGGCCGGCATCAGGTCCGGCGTGAACTGGATCCGGGAAAAATGCAAATCGAGCACCTGGGCAAGCGTGCGGACCAGCAGCGTCTTTCCCAGCCCAGGCACACCTTCCAGCAGGCAATGCCCGCCGACGAACAGGCAGGTGAGCACCCCGTGAACGATCTCCTCGTGCCCGACGATCACCCGGCCAATCTGTTCCCGAATCGCGGCATATCGGTCGACGAACTCCTGTGCCCGCCGCTCCATGGTTTCGGCTATGCTCATTGATGGAAATCCCTGTACTGGTGACTTAATCCTGTCGCTTGTCTTGTTCTTTCCATGCCTTCTTCTTCGCCTTCAGAAGCCTCGCCGTATAGCTCTCCTCTTCCTGTTCGGGCGCCAGCCCCGGCTGCTGCCGAGGCGGCGCGGCAGCCGCAGCGGTGGGCGTCTTGAATTCCTCGATCTCCGCGGCAGTCGACGACGGCGGCTCGGCCGGCTCGAAGCGAGTCGCGGCGCGGAGCTGATCGACCTGCTGCATGACCTCAGCCTTTCGACTCCGCAGCCGTTCGATCGTTTCCGGTTCCGGCGCCGAGGGTGCGCGGCGGAGGATGCGGTCGCGGATCCGGCCGGCCAAGGGCGGCACCCAGGCGAGACTCACCTGCACGCGGCGGACGAACACGTCGAAGAAAAACAGGCAGCCCGCGAGAAACACCAGGTGGAACCAGACATCCTGACTGCTGGTCGCCTTCGGCAGGTCGTGCCGGAAACTGTTCACGTCCAGGGCCGGCTCAATCGGCTGCGTGTCCTCCGGCAGCGGGACGAGCCTGCCGGGCTCGCCGCCATCGGGGACAAGCTGCGCGAGTTGTTCCAGGAGGCTCAGATTGGCCGGCTTGGCGCGGAATTCGTCGGAGTAGGGCACACTGACGCCGGTGCGGATCGGCGCCTTTCCGCCGCCGGGATTGACCATCAGAAAGTAGCTGCCGGAGTCGCGGGCCGGAAAAGTGCCTTCGTAGCGGCCCGGAGCCGTCTGCGCGACCTTCATCGGCACCGGCTCGAGGTCGGGGCCGACGACCGTGCCCGACATATCCAGGAAATTGAGAAATTCGTCGTCCTTGTCCAGGGCCGTGATCACGAGCTGAACCTGGCCGTCGGCCACGTCGGTCGCCACCACAAAGTTCCCTTCGTCGCCAACGGGGCGCATCGACCAGCCGACCATCTGCCCAAAAAACCTATCGTAGTTCTCCCAGCCGGTCCAGGGCGAGGCCCAGCGCATACCGCAGTCGGTGGTGAAGGCGACGGTCTTCCCTAAGCCATAAGTCCAGCTTGCCAAAATGGTGGCATTCTTTTCGTTGGCCGGCTGCGGCGAGACGAGCGAGACCTCGACCAGCGGGTTCTCCTTGACCGACGTCATCACAAAACCGTGGGTCAGGGGCAGAGCCCCTTCGATGCCGCTAAGCATTTCATGCGGGAAGCGGACTTCCGGCCGCACTCCGCTGCGGCTTTCGAAAATCAGAGGCTGGGCCACGCGGCGGGCCTCGCGCTGGAAGATTCGCGGCAGGGCCTTGGGATTGTTTACCTTGTAGAACTTGCCGCCGGTCGCCTTCGCCAGGTTGTCCAACACGCGGCTCTCCGCCGGGCCGTGAGCCCCGACCGCCACGGTCGAAACGGTCACCCGCTGGTTCACCAGCGCCGCGATCACTCCGCGGCTGGGCGGCGATGGGTCGCCGTCGCTGATGATGATCATGTGTTTGATTGCCGCGTCCTGCACACGCGCGAATTCCTTCTGGGCCATGACCATGGCCGGGTCGAAGTCGGGCATATCGCCGGGAGTCATGCGGTCCATGCGAGCCAGCATCTGCTGCCGGTTGCCGCCGACCACCCGCAGACCGCCCCAGAGCCACTGCTCGGATCCCATCCAGTGCACCACTCCGCAGTAGTCGCGCTCTCCCAACGCTTTCAAGGCCTCGCGAGCGATGACCTTCTGCCAGTGATTCCCCTCGGGGATCTCGCAGGCGTGCATCATCATCGCCAGAGCCCCGCGCGGGACCACTTTGGCGCTCTTGATCTGAAAGTCGAGCGGCATGGCTTTTTCCAGTTCGGTGTTCGTCCAGCCGCCGGCCCCGAAACTGTTGGGACCGCCGAGCATCACCAGGCCGGCGCCCATCTGCTGGGTGTTGCGGACGAGCATCTGAATCTGGTCGTCGGTGAAGTGCTCGCGCGGGACGTTGCCCAAGAGCACGGTGTCGAATTGCTGCAGCTCGGCCAGGCTCGTGAAGGCTTGTTCGCTGCCACGAATGCTCACTTCGAGATTCCGCAGCCGGAGCGCCTGGACGAGCCGCTCGAACTGCCCCGGCGAGGCGGAATCCTCGATCAGCAGCACCTGCCCCTTGCCGCGGATGTGGGTGAAGGTCGTTGCCCGATTGTTCTGACGCATCGTGTCGTCTTCCGGCCGCTCGGGAACGAACTCGGCTTCATAAGTGTAAAAGCTGGGGGCGTCGATCTCCTGCCGGACCGTGTAGACCCGTTTGCCCGGCGGAAGCTCGACAACCTGGTCGCTGATGACGCGGGCCTGGTCGCCGGCCCGCTGGCGGATGACGAGCCGTCCGCTGACCGTCCCGGGATCGGTGCCTTCAGGGCTCTTCGTATTGGTGACGATCACTTTCAGGTCGAACGGTTGCCCGCGGCGGACGTCGCTGGGGATCGTCACTCGCTCGACGATCACTTCCCCCTGCCGATCGAAACGGACCGGGACCACGTCGATGCCCACGCCGGCCCCGGCAAGCCCGCGGGCCTGCTCGACCGCGTCGCCGATGTTCTCGTTGCCGTCGCTGACCACCACGATCCGCCTGGCTGCATCCTCGGGAAATGAGGCCTGGGCGAGCCGCATTGCGCCGGCCAGGTTAGTGTATTCGGGATCGAGAAGGCTTTCTACCAATAGCGGCATCTTCACATCATCATCGAACGGCGGAATCTCGATCGCCGCGTCGCGGCCGAACACGATGACGCCGGCGCGATCGAGGTGTTCGCGGTGCTTCTCGATCGCCGCGTTGACATACCCGATCATCGCCCGCCGCTGCTCAGCCGGAATGCTGAGCGACTGGTCGAGCAGGTAGATGACCGTGAGCCGATCGCTGGTATGGACCATCTGAATCCCGGCGAGGGCCAGGATGAGCAGCGTCATCACCACGCTCCGCAGACCCAGGGCAAACCACCGCCGCCATGGCCCCAGTACGCCCATTCGGCGGAAGCTGAACCACCAAAGCGCCGGCACCAGCACCAGAAGGAGCAGGTACCAGGGCGATTCGAAGCTGATCGAGTAGTCGAACATCGGATGCGTCTTCCGGGCGCCGCACCCGGCTCCAACGGAGCCGGTCCCAAAGCGTTCATTGTGCCGTACCTGACCGGGATTGCACAGCCTTTTGCTTGCAAACCGCTGTCGCAGCCCGGAAAATGATCCGCGTGTATGCCGCCGCGCCCGAAATCCCGCCCGACTCCTTCTCAAGTGGGGTCGCGGCAGGAATACAGGAGATCTGCTCAGCAACCGCCGTGTGAACCACGTCCGATTTGGCACTCCGCTATGTGCATCCCCCGATTCAGGAGTTCCCACCATGCGAAAGCACCCGTGCGTACCCAGGGCCGTCGTCCCCAAAACCCGCCGAAACGCGATTCTTTTTGCGTGGACGGTTTGTATTCTTCCGCTGGCGGCCGTCGACTCTGGCGAGCGCCACGGATCTGCCGAAAGTCCATGTCACCAACGTCCGCCGCGTCTTCCATAATGGCGAGCACAACGCGTTCACCGACCTGATCCGCTGGCAGGGGAGGTTCTGGCTGACGTTCCGCAGTTGCCCGGACGGCCATATGGTCCATCCGACATCGTCGATCCTCGTGCTTTCCAGCGACGACATGAAGCAATGGAAGGAAGAACAACCGGTTCGCCGTGCCGCGCCGCGATACCCGCGATCCGCATTTTCTCTGCTTCAGGATAAAAGCTCTTCGTCTACACCGGCACGTGGTATTCCGGAGACGGCCCGCTGCCGCGCGACGAGTACGACCTCAATAAGCACCTGGGCTTTGCCGTTTGGACGAAGGATGGGAAGACATGGAACGGTCCGCAAGCTCGAAGGCACCTACGGCCACTATATCTGGCGCGGCGGTGCACGACGGCAAAGCCTATCTTTTTGCGGCCGCAGGAACCGCGGTCATGCCCAAATCTCGGGCGAGCCGCGACCTGGTGCAGTCGGCGATGCTTCCAGAGCGAGGATGGGCTGGTCTGGCGGTTCCATTCTCTCCTTCCAGGAGGACCGCGGTGACGAGACCGCATTCCTATTTGACAAAGACGGTCGTCTCACCGCGGTCAGCCGCAGCGGCTCACGGCCCGCACAGTTGGTGCAATCGGATCCGCCCTACACCCAGTGGAGCCGAAAGGACCTGCCGGACTACATCGGCGGACCGCTTCTGGCGCGTGGGCGACCGCTTATTGGTCGGCGGCCGGCGAAGCACGGATGGCGGGCCGAAGACGGCCCTCTACTGGCTCGCCGACGACACGATCCACCAATTCGCCGAACTGCCCAGCGGCGGCGACAATTCGTATCCGGGCTTTGTCGAGCTGAGCCCGACTCGCGGCGTCGTATCGTGGTATTCGTCGCATGAGAAGGATGAAGCCGGCAAGCCGATCACGGCCATTTACATGGCCGACCTGGAAGTCGTCGAGTAGCCGACCAAGCTTCGCCGGCCCGGCGCATTGGTGGACCCTATAGCTTGGAAACCGGGGGCCAGACCCCTGCCGGCTCGTCCCGGCAGGTGAATGAGGTTGGCCAGCTAGCCCCAAGCCGCCGCGTTCCAAGACCCCTGCCGGCTCGCCCCGGCAGGTGAATGAGGTTGGCCAGCTAGCCCCCAAGCCGCCACGTCCCCAGACCCCTGCCGGCTCGCCCCGGCAGGTGAATGAGGTTGGTCAGCTAGATCCCAAGCCGCCACGTCCCGAGACCCCTGCCGGCTCGCCCGGCAGGTGAACGAGGCTTGCACAGCTAGACCCTAACCCGCCACGTCCCCAGACCTGCCTGGCTCGCCCCGGCAGGTGAATGAGGTTCCAGCTAGCCCCCAAGCCGCCACGTCCCCAGACCCCTCTGCCGGCTCGCCCCGGCAGGTGAATGAGTTGGTCAGCTAGATCCCAAGCCGCCACGTCCCGAGACCCCTGCCGGCTCGCCCCGGCAGGTGAATGAGGTTGGCCAGCTAGCCCCCAACCCGCCACGCCCCCAGACCCCTGCCGGCTCGCCCCGGCAGGAGAACGAGGTGGTCAGCTAGATCCCAAGCCGCCACGTCCCGAGACCCCTGCCGGCTCGCCCCGGCAGGTGAACGAGTTGGTCAGCTAGATCCCGCCGCCACGTCCCCAGACCCCTGCCGGCTCGCCCCGGCAGGTGAATGAGGTTGGTCAGCTAGCCCCCAAGCCGCCACGTCCCCAGACCCCTGCCGGCTCGCCCCGGCAGGTGAATGAGGTTGGTCAGCTAGATCCCAAGCCGCCACGTCCCGAGACCCCTGCCGGCTCGCCCCGGCAGGTGAATGAGGTCGGCCAGCTAGCCCAACCCGCCACGTCCCCAGACCCCTGCCGGCTCGCCCCGGCAGGTGAATGAGGTAGATCCCAAGCCGCCACGTCCAGAGACCCCTGCCGGCTCGCCCGGCAGGTGAATGAGGTTGGCCAGCTTCCGGAAGTGCCTTTACGGGCTGCAATCGCGACCTATTGCCTCGGGTCTTGGCGGTCGCGATTCGCCCTGCCGCCGCAGTCGAACATCCGGCAAATATTGGGGCGCAGTTCGTAATGCTTGCAGCGCCGCGTCCGCATGTCGAACCAGATGCAGGGCTCGCCTCGGAATTCGAGCCCGAGCGGGGCGAGCCTCGACAATTGCTCAACCAGTTCCGCCGGCATATTCTCCGGCAGCGGAAGCTCTTCCGTGTCCGAAACAAGCTTCGCCTCGCAGACATCCCGCACAACGACGTCAACGATCCGCCCGTCGGCCTTGTATCGGAACGGCGGAATACCGACCTGAACACAGCAGTTCCCGCAGCCTTCGTGTCGATAGCTGCCCCGGGGCGATGCTTTCCGGCGGTTCGCCTCTTCGGATCCGCGCCTGCCGAGTTCCGCCCAGAGAGCGATGTAACGGTCTTCCATGCTGCACCTCCGCATGGCAACGCTCGGGACTAAACCGTCGGGGACTGGCTCATTTTGCGGAGTCTTCGGAGCAAAATGTGCCTGTCCCCTCCGCGCCAGTTTTGGGATAGGCTCTTACTGCTCTTTGCGCGCGACCTCGACAATTTCTCCGGGCTGAAGCACGATGCTTGCCGGTTTCTCCTTCGACTGCGAAACAGGAATCTCCTTCCGCTCTCCCCGCACGACCCGGATCGACATCGGCCGCGAGCTTACGGGCAGCGTGTGCGGCAGTGCCTCGTCGAGTTCGGGCGGGGCGACGAGTCGCACGCGCTCGATCGGCAGTTCCGCCTCCTGGACGACCATGGCCGCCTCGGTGCGATGAGGCTTCAGGCCCTCGGGGGTTACGGTATAGGAAAACGAGTGAAACAGCACGCCCTGGTGGACCGGCAGCCCGAGTGCCGCCGGAATGAGCTTGATCCAGCCATCGTCGGTCGGTGTGTAGGTGTTGAGCCAGTAGGACCGGTCGCGAGCCAGCAGCAGGGGCACCTGGTGGCCGCGGACCTCCGCCTGCCAGAGCGTCTTCACTCCCGGCAGCGGCTCGATCCCTTGCGTCGATTCGTCCGCAGGGCCGCCGGTGTCCTCGCGGACCTGGGCCTCGAGAGACAAACGAGCGAATGTTGTGTCGCCCTCCTTCTCGGCTTTCAGGCCGAACCGCGATTTCGCGCCCGGCACTCCCTCGAAGCTGGCATGCGAAGTCCAGCCGTTCAGCGTGTCGAACGTCTCCTCCCATCCGGCCTTACCGGCGGGATTCACCGTGCGAAGCTCATCGACGTCCAAGGTAAACCGCCCGTTCTCGTCCAAGTCGTCGAGAATCAACTCGATGCGGCTGAGCCTGGCAATCGGCTCTCCGGCGGCCTGCCTGGCGATTTGGGCTACGTTGGCCTCGAACTCCTGCCACTTGCCGCCGGTCTGCCGATCGTCGGTCGGGCTCGACTCGTGCCATGCCTGGACGCGCCGCCCGTCTGCCGTGATCCCCTCATAGCGGACATGGAAGATCGTGCCGACGCTGTTGCGGCAACGGAATTTCAAGATGGGATATGCCGCAAGGTCGAGGTCGACGGCGCGGCTCGCCACCACGAATTCATTCGCGGGGCCGAGCTTCGACGGTGGGATCCTCCGCCGGGGCTTGTTGGTAAAACGGTGGGTCATCGGCGTTTCGGTCTCAAAATCGGGCCCCGCGTAAACCACCGTCTTGCCGCAGTCGGCCAGCGCAGCTTCCTCGCGAGCGTCTTTCCGCCGGTTGATGCTGAAGATCACCTCGTACTCGGCGAGATTCGGCCCGCTGCCTGAGAGCACGACGTCTGCCTGGGGAACGATCGATCGCAACCGGGCAAGCAGGTTCATCTCCCGGTTCAGCACGGACATGGTTTCGGGTTCGGCTTCGTGCATGGCCGGCAAAAAGTCGTCCGCGATGACCAGTGTCGGCGGGAGGTCGGCACGGACGCCCGCCTTGATATCGCGGATCATCGCCGCGGCCACCTCGTAGCGCCACGTCCCCCAATGGGCATCGGGCAGAAGGTGCTCCCCCTCGTACAGTTCGTTCCAGCCGTAGTTGAAAACGAGGTCCGGATCGGTATGTTTCGCCAGCCAGAGCGACTCCTGAAGGTAGCGGACGTCGTTGCGGATCCACCGCTGCTGCCTCGGCCCGCCGCGAGCGAACGACACACCCAGGTCGTCGTAGTGGACGACGAACGTCACCGAACGGGCTCCGGCCTGCGTCTGCCGCCCGGCTTCGTTGAACGTATAGCTCTGGATCTGGTGAAAGTGCTGGTAGGCGTAGACCTGCTGCGGCGCGCAGGCATCGGTCCAGTGGAGCACGATCTTCGCACCGAGCCCCTGCTCGATGCCGTCGAGCAGCTTCCGGTAAAAGGCATTCCAGCGCGCCGGGTCCGTGACGCTCCGGTCGAACCGATAACCATAGACGATGATCGGCAGTCTACCGTTGCGGTCGCGGAGCCAAAGCCGCTTGGGCACCGCGCGATAGAAGCTCAGCACGTCGCCGGTCGCCTCGGCGGCGAACTCGTCGGTGGGCGTGATAAAGCTCGGCCGTTTCGAGAAGCGGATCTCCATGTCGTAGAACATGGCCAGCGGCACGCCCGTCTTCTCCAGGGCCGCAAGGAACTGCGGCTTGGGGTTGTTCTTGTGCCATTCGTAATGAATGCCGTCGAACCCGGCCGCTTGGATTCTTTCGAACTGCACCTCGTAGTAGTGCTCGGTGTTGCCGATCTGGGCCGGCTCGATCCCCAGTTCGTCCCAGCGGACCTGGTAGGTCCATTGCTTCTGTCTCACCTCGAGTTCTGCCTGGCTGCCGGTCACGTACCAGTCGAAGAAGTGGACCGTGCACGTCGGCGGTCCTGCCGCATTGGCTGGCGGGATACCGAGCAGGCAGCAAATCGCAACCATCCAACCACAGCGACAACGCATTTCAGGCCCTCCCGTAAACAACCGGTTTCCGTCATGTCAGGACATGGGCACTGCTCACAGTATTTGGTCCGCCAAGCGACGTGTCAACCAATGCGAAAGCCGGCAAGCATGTGGGGCCCGCACGGAGTCGGGATGGTGAAAAAACGCGGAATTCTGGACACGAGTTGTTCGCTCCATGGGTTCCATCGCGGCGAGTGCGCACGCGGAGACAGTATGCTTCGCCTGGTGGCCGAAAGCCTGTTTTCACCGTAGGTTGGGGTAATCACCCCAGAACCGATGAACACGCACAATCATCTTTGGCCAACGGCCATACTCACCCGCTCACCGGCAAAACCACCTTCCCACATCAGGCTCCTTGCCCACGCAGCGTGTCACAGGTAAGCTGATGCCATTGCAGGAGCAGGCAGCCGCTGATGGAACCGTTCACGGCCGGGGACTGGTCCATTTTTCGGCCGATTCGGGTGTTTTGGCGTCAAAGACGTTGGCCGAAAACATGGACCTGCCCCCCTCTCTTCTGCAGACAACATGGCAAATGGCACTGAGGAGGAACTCAACATGATCGCTGAATGCCGGTCGAGTCTTCGATGGTTTGTATTGCTTGCGGTTGTGCGGTTGTGCATCGCTGCTGCGGGTGCCGACGCCGCGCCGTTTGACGTCTTCGCGGTAAGCGATGCGGTTCGCGTGTTTGAAGACGGCTATGAACTGACGGACAAGCAGGCTGCGGAAATCCGGGTGTTCGGCGTCCGTGGCGAAGTCGTCTCGGCGCAGGCAGTGGTGCGAGCGAACGAGGATCTCGAAGACCTCACGATCGCGATCGGCCCGCTTCGGCAAACCGACCCTTCCGCCACGCTGCCTGCGGAAGCCGTCCAATGGAATTTCGTGGAGAGCATTTTTATCGAGGAGAACACCCGAAAGCTCGACAAGAACGATCTCACTCGGCCGGCGCCCGCGCGTTTCCCGGATCTGCTGAGCGATCGGCGGCAATGCCCGTTGGCAAAGGGATCGCTGAAAGCCGTCTATCTTTCGATTCGCATTCCTCGAGACGCCAGGGCCGGAGAGTACCTCGGCGAGGTCACGGTCCGCTCGGGCGACGCCGGCGCGGCGCTGCCGCTGGTCGTCACCGTCTACCCGCTTCTGCTTCCTGAGCAGCGCCACGTCATGGTGACGGAGTGGTTTACCACCCGCCACTTCCAGCGGCATCACGGTGTGGACCCGGAAGACAAGGACGGGTTCTACAGGATGCTCAAGGTCTACGCCGAGAACATGGCCGAGCACCGGCAGAACGTCTTCCGCGTGAGCCTGGAACTGATCCGCAGTTCCCGCGCGGCCGACGGCAGCCTGCATCTCGACTTCTCCGAGTTCGATCGATGGGCGGACGTTTTCTGGGACACGGGGCGAATGGATCTCTTGGAGACCGGTTTTGTCGCTCGATTCGGCGAAGGGGGCTGGTCGAGTCGCGAGGTGTTGCTGAGGGACTTCAGTGTAAAAGACGAGCCGAGCGGCAAGACGGTCAGGCTCGACGGGAAGGAGTTCCTGCCGAAGTTCCTGCCGGCCCTGGTCGAGCACCTTCGCGAGAAGAAATGGCTCGACAAGACCGTATTTCACATCTGCGACGAACCCTCCAACCACAACGTGATGCCCTGGCGCGAGGCTTCTGATTTCGTCCATCAGTGCGCTCCGGAACTTCGCCGGATCGACGCCATCGAAACGACCCACTGCCTGGATCGCCTGGAAGTGTGGGTGCCCAAGCTCAATCACTTGTCGACATGGCAGAATGCTTACGAGGAAGCGCAGCGCCGCGGCAACGAGATGTGGCTCTACACGGTGGGGATCTTCCAGGGAGGGTCGCTGCCGAATAAGACGGTCGACGTTCCCTTGATCGATTCTCGGGTCATGCACTGGCTGAACTACCGCTACGGGCTGAAAGGCTATTTGCACTGGGGGTGGAACGTCTGGACCGACGATCCCATCGAGGCCCCGGGCAAACACCGCGGCGACGGCTGGCATGTCTATCCCAAGCCCGGAGGAGTGTTGAATTCGCTTCGATGGGAGCAGATGCGCAACGGCCTCGAGGACTACGAATGCCTTTGCCTCCTGGAAAGCAAGATCGCCGCGTTGCGCGAGGCGCTCAGTCCGCGCATCGCCGAACTGGTCGAGCCGAACCGGCGCGGAGTTGAAATCGCCTCCCGAGTGGTCCGCACCTACAGCGACTTCACACGCGACCCGGATGTCTTATACGCCGCCCGGCGACAGGCGATCGAAGAGGCCGTCGAGTTGGACGCATCGCCGCGCGTGCTGCTCCAAACCAATCCTCTCGAACACTCGACCATCGCCAACGACTGCTCCGTCGACGTCCACGGGTGGGCGGATCCCGGAACAACCATCCGAATCAACGGACACGAGACGCCCGTTGCAGAGGATGGTTTGTTTCTCCTCCAACTCTCGCCTTCGACCGACGGGACAATCGTCCTCGAAGCGCAGAAAGGTGAGGCAAACAAGTCGATCACGCGGCACTTCAAGCTCCAGTACGAATGAAGCTCTAAACAGCTCAAATGCCGAATAGCCCGGACCCCTGCCGGCTCGTCCGGCAGGTGAACGAGGCTCCACAGCTAGCCAAGACCGACCATCCCGCCCGGACCCCTGCCGGCTCGTCCGGCAGGTGAACAAGGCTCCACAGCTAGCCCACACCGACCATCCCACACGGACCCCTGCCGGCTCGTCCGGCAGGTGAACAAGGCTCCACAGCTAGCCAAGACCGACCATCCCACACGGACCCCTGCCGGCTCGTCCGGCCGAGGGCTACCGTGTCCTTCGGCGTGACTTCTTCGCCACCGCCCGCTCGAGCGCCTCGGCAACCGTACCGAGCGCCTTGATGCGCGCGTGAAGCTTGTCGTTCGCCTCCAGCACCGTCCACGGCGCATGGGCGGTGCTGGTTCGCTGAAGCATATCGACCACCGACACGCGGTACTGGTCCCACTTCTCGCGGTTTCGCCAGTCGTCGGCAGTGATCTTCCAGCTCTTCTCGGGCGTATCTTCGCGGGCCTGAAAACGGCGGAGTTGCTCCTCCTGGTCGATGTGCAACCAGAACTTGACCAGCACCGTCCCGAAGTCGGTCATCTGCCGCTCGAATTCAGTGATCTCGCGGTACGCCCGCCGCCACTCTTCCTCCGTGCAGTACCCTTCGACCCGCTCCACCAAAACGCGACCGTACCAGGAGCGATCGAAAATCCCGATGTGTCCCGCCTTGGGCAGATCGCGCCAAAATCGCCAGAGGTAAGGACGCAGCTTCTCTTCCTCCGTGGGCGGGCCGACCGGGATCACTTCGTAGCCGCGAGGGTCGAGACCGCGCGTGAGCCGCTTGATGTTGCCGCCCTTGCCGGCCGCGTCCCACCCCTCGTAGAGGATCGCGGCGGGAATCCGGGCGACGTAAAGTTCGTGCTCCAGCCGGAAGAGCCGCTCCTGAAGGTCATCGAGCTGTCGTTCGTAGTCTTCGCGGTCCAGCGCGAGACTGAGGTCGAACTGGTCGAGCACCGTTCTCTCGTGCGTTGGCGATTCCTCTGGTTTCGGCATGGGAGCATAAACCGGCTCGGGCGCTGCCGCCCGCCGCCGGAGCGCTTTCTCCACCGCCACGACGACCGTTTCCATGACCTTCACTTCAACGAACTTCCGTTGCGTCGCTTCGACGATCACCCACGGAGCGTGCCCGGCGGAAGTCTCTTCGAGCATCTCTTCGGTGGCGGTGAGCCACAGGTCGTACTGCTTGTTTTGCTTCCACTCGTCGTCGCCTACCCTCCACGATGTGGCAGAGTCTTTCTCCAGCTTCCGGAACCGCTTCTTCTGTTCCTTGCGATCGATATGCAGCCAGAACTTGATCAGCACGGCGCCGAAGTCGACCAGTTGCCGCTCGAACTGGCGGATCTCCTCGTAGGCCTCACGGCAATCGGAATCGGATACTTCGCCGTCGAGCCTTTCGCGGAGGACCCGACCGTACCAGGAATGGTCGAACAGCGCGAACTTGCCCGCCGGTGGCAACTGGTTCCAGAACCGCCACATCCAGGGGCGATACCGTTCTTCCTCATTGGGCCGCAAAATCACGTGGACGCGGAACCCTCGCGGATCGAGGACCTGGGCCAGACTGTTGATCACCTCGCCCTTGCCGGCGGCGTCCCAGCCCTCGAAAACAAGCACCACCGGCACACCGGCCGCCGCGGCAGCACGCTGGCACTCGCCCAGACGAGCCTCAAGTCCGTCGATGACTGCCTGGTAGTCGGGCTTGGAGATTTTTTTCGTCAGGTCGATGAATTCGAGCATCGGTTTGTGCACCATCCTGTTGCCTGCCGGCAAGCCATAAGGGGACATTTCGGCCCATGCGCGATTGTAGGTCGCCGAACGATTCAGGAAAACCGGCGTTCCTCGATCCCGCAGCAGCGGCAGTCGGAATGTAGGGGTCATAGCGGTCCCACGTGCCGCCGCCAGTTGCCCGGGAGTCGGAAACGGCGAACACCCGGGATTGGCAAGTCCCGCCCCGGGGAGGCGGAAACCGGGGCCGCCTGACGAATTACTGGGTTTCCGCCTTTGTTCCTCATCTTCCATCCGTGCCCCGGCCTTGCCATCCGTGCTATTCGATTGAGAGCCTATCCCAAAACCGCCGGGGACTGGCTCATTTTGAGTCTTCGGAGCAAAATGTGCCTGTCCCCCTCTCCTCGAAGGTTTTGGGATAGGCTCTTAACCGGACGACAAAGTAGCACGGATGGCAAAGCCGGGGCACGGATGAATAGGTACTCGGGCGATAGTATTGCTGCCGGTTCACCCGAACGGTTATCCTGATTCTTTGTCCGCCAGCGCGAACCCGCCGAATCGGTCTGACACAACGACGGAGCAGACGGCACAACGAGGGGAATACCTTGCGGTTCAATCTACTGCTCATACTGCTCCTCGCGACGGCACCCGTCACGGATGCGCGTGGCGCCGAGTTCGTATCGCCGGTGGCGATTGTCGACGCGTCCGGGCCCGCCTTTCCTCAAGGACGTATGCCCGGCGGCGCACCCGATCCGCAGTACGCGGCCGAAAAAGCGATCGACGGCGATCCGAGGACGTTCTGCTGTCTGCTGGACGACACGCCCAACGGCCGCGACTCATCGACCATTCCCGCCGGAGGCGACGAACCGGTCACCGGCCACGTGGTTTTCGATCTTGGACGCCCTTTTCTCCTTACCGGTGCCCGACTGACGGCTCGGGACGGCGGCGGGAGCTTTGTTCCTCGCCAGGTGGATTTCTTCCATTACACCGACGACGAACCCGAGAATCACCCCGTCAAGGACGACCTCGAGGGAGACGATCGGATCGAAGCAATCCTTCCCGGGCACACCGTTCCGCCGCTTCAAAACGGAGCGCAAGAGGAACTGGCGTGGGACGGCGTGGTGGCGCGATACGTCGGGATGAGGATATCGTCCAGCTACGAATCGCGCGGCAAGCATTACAACTTCCAGATCGCTGAGATTCAATTCTGCGTTTTGCCTCAACCCGAGGGGCTCGCGCCCGGGCAGCGAGTACCACCTCTTTATGCCAGGCAAGCGACACTTCCGGAAACGCTTCTTGCGGCTCGTAAACGGATGATCGCCTGGTACGGCATACAGGTCCCCGCCGCTCAGACGGCCAAAGTCTGGGAAACGATCCGTCGCGATTTCCCGGCCGACGAAAACCCCTTGCTGGATTACGTCTCCTTCGAATGGTTCGAGCCGGACGGCTGGTTCGCCCATCCAGAAAATACGGAGTTGGAAGAGGCGCTGGTTCGCCGCGCGATCGAGGAGTCCGGGACGTTGGCGTCGGAGACGGTCGCACGCCTTAATGCGCTACGATCGGCCGCCGCTCCGGCTGCGGACCCGCGGTGGCTCGATCTGTGCCAGGATGCCGCCGCAGTGGCGCTGACGGCAAAGCAACTGGCCAATCTGCGTTCCGCTGTGGATGACTTGAATGCCTCCTTCCCCGACAAGTATCCGGGCGACGTGTTTCGAAAACGTCTCGATGAACTGACCGAGCAGCTCGCTGCGGCCGCCGCGGAGACGGCCGCTTCCCGGCCGAGCGGAATTGCGAAGGCACTTGACGACTTGAAGCGCGACGCGCTGGTCGCCGCCAATCCCCTGATGCCCAAGAAGATCCTCTTCGTCAAACGCTACACGTACGCGCCCGGATGGTACTACGCCGAGTTCATGCGAGCCGGCCGTTTCGGAGGCAACCTGTGCGTCTTGTCCCTGGATACCGGCGAGGTCGTGGAGCTGGTTCCTTCGCTGGCCGGCGGGATTTTCGATCGCTACGATCTTTCGTTCGACGGCCGCCGCGTCGTCTTCGGCTACAAAGCGGCTCCCGGCCGGGGATTCCGGCTTTATGAGGTCGGAATCGACGCCGAGGGGCTTCGCCAGTTGACCTTCGACCCGCCCGACGAAGAGGCAAGGATCGCTCGCTACTGGCATCCTCGCTACAAACCTTCGGGAGTTTATCGGCACCACACCGACGATTTCCATCCCTGCTACCTGCCCGACGGCGGAATCTGCTTTGCCTCCACCCGTTGCGAGCAGGGTGTGCTCTGCGACCAGGGCGACACGCTCAGCGTCAATGTCCTTTATCGAATAAACGGCGACGGCAGCGGTATGCGGCGGTTGTCGCAGGGTGCGCTGAGCGAGTCGACGCCCAGCGTGATGAACGACGGCCGGATTCTCTACACCCGCTGGGAATACGTCGACAAGGGAGTGATCGCGGTCCAGGCGCTTTGGGCGATGCGCCCCGATGGCAGCGGTTCGTGCGAGATCTACGGCAACGAGATCGAGTTTCCGCCGGTGCTCATCCACGCCCGGGCGATCCCGGGAACGAACGACCAGTTTGTCTGCACGGCGACGATGCACCATCCGTTTGCCGTCGGGCCCCTCCTGCGGATCGACGCCCGCCGCGACATCCGCACCCACGCACCGATTCGTTCGCTCACGCCCGACACCAATCTCAGCATCGAAGGCATCGGCGGCTTCCCCCATGGCGAGAATTACACGCATTGGAAAAATGGACGATGGGTGGCCGACAACGTCGGCCCCCTCTTCGCCGAGCCGTATCCGTTGTCGCATCCGGCGAGCGGTGCCTGCGCCGGCAAGTTCTTCCTCGTCACCTGCAACCCGGATCGGCCCTGGAACGACGCGGCTGCCTACGGACTCTACCTGATCGATCGGTTCGGCAATCGGGTGAAACTCTATTCGGACCCAAATATCTCTTGCTGGCAGCCGATGCCGATGGCACCGCGCGCAAAGCCCGCGGTCGTCGCGCCGCGTGTGCCGAGAGAATCAGACGGCGCGGGCCCGAAAGAGGCAACGTTGGTTCTAAGCGACGTCTACCGCGGCTTGGAAGGCGTCGAGCGAGGAACGATCAAGTACCTGCGGATCCTCGAACAGGTTCCCCGGCCCTGGTCGGCCCGCCGGTTCTGGCCCGCCGACGAAGGACTCGGCCAGCATGCGATCATCAGCATGAACGCCCATATCTTCGTCAAGGTCCACCACGGAGTCGTTCCGGTCCACGGCGACGGTTCTGCCCGCTTCATCGTTCCAGCGGAGAGAAACCTCTTTTTCCAGGCTCTCGACGAGAACTTCATGGAAGTTCAGCGGATGCGGAGCTTCGTGAACCTGCAGCCCGGCGAGTCGAGGTCCTGCATCGGTTGCCACGAACCGCGCTGGCAGGCCCCACCCCCGGCCCTGCCGCGGGCGATGCGGCTTCCGGCGGCGCGACCTGCCCCTCAGCCCGGAGAAACCGTGCCGCGGCCGATCCACTACGTGACCGACGTGCAGCCGATCTTCGACCGCCATTGCGTGAGCTGCCACCGGCCGGACAAGCAGGATGGCGGACTCGACCTCTCCGGCGAGTTGACAACCTGGTTCAACCGTTCGTACGAGCAAATCATGGCCAAGAAGCTGGTCGCGTACATCCAGGAATTTCACGGCCCTCAGCCGCGAGCGCAGAAGACGAACGTCGTGCCGCTGCCGCCCAAGGCACTCGGCTCCCACGCCAGCCGGCTGATTGAGATCATCCGGCAGGGGCATTACGATGCGGCGCTTTCCGACGAAGAAATGGCACGGCTGGTGACCTGGGCCGATGCGAATGCGCCGTACTACGGCTCGTACTTTGGACGCCGAAACCTGATCTACCGCGAGCATCCCGATTTCCGGCCGCTGCCGACGCTCGACTCGGCCTGCGGTGTGCCGCCTGCATCTCAGGAAACCCCATGAACAAAGCCTTCATCCGCGAGCCGGACCAAACGGCCGACTATTGCCCTCGCTGCGGTTCGAAAGGCGAGCCGGTGGGCAGCGAAACGCTTCAGGCATTCCTCACCGAACCGCAGAGATCCGCGATCACCGACCCGGCCAACTTCTGCCCGGCGCCGAAATGCGAGGTCGTCTATTTCGACTGTTTCGGCCGGACCGTCAGCACGGCCGAACTGCCGCACGGCGTGTATCCCAAGGATCCCACGGCGCCGATCTGTCCGTGCTTCGGCCTCGCCCGCGAGGACATCGAGCAAGACGTTGCGGAAGGATCGCCTACCCGCACCCGCGCAGTCCTCGAGAAGGCGAAATCCTCGGCGGCCCAATGCCGGCAGAAGTCGGCAAACGGCCAGCCATGCGTAGCGTACGTGCAGAAGTACTACATGCAGTGCCTGAACGCGAAAAAGTAGGCGCTCTTCATTACTGCGGCGTGGCGCCGGGACGGTCGATCGGCGCGCGCCGGGCGGCCGGGGGCTGCGTGCGCTGCAGACCAATCGACGCTTCGGCCGGCTTGCCACCGTGCAAAATCACCTCGTCGACGTCGAACGGTCCCGAAACCAGCTCGCCGCGATGGTAATACAGCCTGAGGATTCGCACCTCATGTCTTGGGATGTCTCCGAAGTCGTAGCGGAGCTGCGTCCATACTCCTGCCGGCAGGACGTCCTTGAGACCATGCGACACGAGCTTTGCCGGCGGCAAGTAACGTTGCGAATCTCGCAGACGGACCTCAAACGCCCGCACCGGCTGATCCCGCTCCGGTCGGATCCAGAGGCTGATCGACTCGCAGGCCGACCAGTCCTGAGGCCGGTCGAACGTTCGCAGAATCGCGGCCGCATTGTGCTCCGGCCTGGCCACGACCCGCAGGGCACGCCGGGTGTCGACCGGCTCGCGGTCGGTCGTGGTCATGCCACCCTGATCGTTCGCGATCGTCCAGTCGGGATCCTCAAAGTCGTCCAGCAGCGTGGCCCCTTGGGGCACCGGCACGCGCCGCTGGTGCGCTGCCTCCGACCCGGCGAATCCCTCCTGCTTCGCAAAGCCGGCCAGCGACGCGGGCGCTTCGACCCAAGCAAACAGGCCGAGTCCGCGCGCGGGCACGGACAGGTCGCCCGGGTCCGCCGCTTCCCAGCGATAGCCGGCCGTGCTGGGACTGTGCCTTCCGATCCGCGCCAGCACATCGATGGCCAGGAACGTGCGACCCTGGATTGCCTCAGCCGGGCCGGTCAGCCGGAAGCGAGCGTCGGTGTACCCGGGGTTGCCGACGACCAGCAGCGTATCGCCGCGCGCGGTGCAATACGCGGAAACCGCCAGCCCGTTGGCGCCGTCGGCTCGCCAAGGATTGTCTGCCGCGTAGTAGGGGATCCAAGTAGATTCTGCGATTCCCAGGTCGTCGCTGAGCAGGAGCAGTTCGCGAACCGGGTGATTGCCCGGATAGCCGGTCGGCAGCACGTCGTGCAGCAGCGGAAGCATCACGCTCTCGGTCGGGTTGTGGTGCTCTGCGGCTTCGTGCATGCCGTAGCTCTGCGAGCGATAGTACTCACACAGAAACAGCGCCGGCGGGCCGACGTTGCGCCCGCCGATCTGCGCACGGAAGGCGTCGAGCGTGAGGTTCTTGATCGACTGCGAGGTGTATTGTTCACCATCGCAGAATGCAGTGGTAAATGCCGCAAGCGCCGGCGGACAGCCGGCCTTGTGGTGCGCGTAGATCTCGGCTTTGCCACGCGCACGGCAGAGCAATTCGTACGACTGCCGCCAGATCTCGCGCATCGACCACGTCGGAAAGTCGGCCTGGAGAACGCCGTCGCCGTCGAGCCAGCCGTGGCCGTGCTCGCGGTTGGCGCAGGCAAGAAGAACGTACGAGGTGTCGATGTAGAAACCGTCGACGCCGTAGCGCTCGATGGCGTGGCGGAGGTCCTCGGCTTTCCACGCGATCCACGAGCGGCTCCCCGGGCAGCAGAACGTGCGTTTCCGGTCGGCCATGCTGCCGCCGATCGACGAGCTGATCTTTCGGCCCTTTGCCGTGATCGTCAGCCGGGCGGACGGCGTTTCCGCCGCCCCTTCCTCGACGTGCGCGTAGGTTGTATACGCGAGGGCCTTCTTGCCTCGACGGTGTACCTCGCCGACGGCCTCGAATTTCTCTGCGTCCTTGGCGGGATCATTCGTCCGAAACGTCGCATAGCGGTCGGAGATCTGGCTCCAGAACAGGTTGCGGTCGACGTGCCGTTGCAGGTCGTCCAGGGTCGGCGGCAGCGAGAAGAGCTGCCAGTGCCTGGCCTCGGGCTGCCGGACGGGCGTGGCGATGAACCCCAACCGATACGTCACCGGCGCGTCGATCTCAACCGGTTCGGAGACCATGCGATATTCCAGAACGCCGGGGCCCCGGCCTTCGCGGGTCAGCACGATTCGCGGGCCGGCATTGCGCCAGTCGCGAAACGTTGCGATATAACACGCCAGGCCGCATTGGTCGTCGCCGCTCCAGACACCCGGGATCGGGTCGCTGATTTCCACTCTCTCGGGCCAGAAGCCGGCCGGTGTCTTGCTCGTGGATGGGATGTGATAGAGAACCGAGGCTTCGGGCAGGAACACCAGTCGCAGCGTCACCTCACGAACGATTGCCTTCTCTTCCACAGGCGCGAGCTTGAGATCACTGGTGATGAATCCGTCGTACTCGACCGTTTGGGTCAGCTCCAGCCGCACGCGCCCCGCCGTCCAGGACCGTCTTGCGATGGTTACGGCGGGCGTGGCCAGGTTCCACTCTACCGCCGGCGGAGTCAACGGCTCGCCGTTGACAATCATCGCGGCCTCCTGCAGCAACGGCCGGCCGTCGATGGCAGGCACCGGGACCGTCCCGGTCAGATCATAAGACCGTGTGCCGCACGTCACGGCTGCACCCTCGGCGACCACCGGCCCGAACGGCGGCGGCACATAGTCGCCTCCTTCGGCCCGGATAGGGGCGATCTCGAAACACGGTTCCCCGGAGTCGGCCCGGACCGCCGAAGCGCCGGTCGCCGCAAGAATCAACAGAGCGAGAAAACACACGGCTCGCACTGACCGGCTACCCGAAAGCCTCTCGTCTCGCTTCGAGCGGCTGACCTGCCTGGCTGGAATCGTCTTCATCGTTATCCGTCCGTCTTCTAAGTAGTGGCGATTAGCCCAAATCTCCTTTCAAGAATTACCGCAGTTGCTGCAACACTTCAAGGTGCATCGTGGCAGTGAGCCCCCATTTCTATTGTTCGAATGCTAGGTATGGATCAATGAATCGCCCTACGGACGGATTCCCCGACTGGCATTTCCGCTGGTCATCGAGCCTCTTCAAGAAACCCGAATCCGGGCCTTGACCCCAGGGCGGTTATGGGTGTCCTTGTTCGGTGTGTGTCTTCTGTCTTGAGCGGGCCTCGCACCATTACAGGCTGGGCGGCGCCGGCCGGAAGGGCTAGAATAAAAAGCTTAGATGGAGACCGTTTATTCGCGTTTTCTGCGGGCCTCTTTGGTACGGAAAGTCGCTACAATGAGCAATGAATCAGAAGTACTGCTTGGCTTGAGCAGCGGCGAACTGGAGGCCCTTGCGGACGGCATGCTGGCTCCTTCGCTCCAGACGCGTCTGGACGACCTCATGGCTCGCAGCAAGGAAGACCGCCTCACGCCGGAGGAAGACATGGAATTGGATCGGCTCTTGACGCGAGTTGATCAGCTCACGCTCGTGAAAACCCGCGCCAGGTACACGTTGTGGCATCAGGGAACTGGGGCGGCCCGGACGTGAGCGTGTACGTTCCCGTCGACCTCCAGCGACAAGTGCGCGCACAGTATGCAAACTGTTGCGCCTACTGCCGCACTGGAGAAGGCAAAAACACACAATGTGATTGTGTTGAACACGCCGATTTCGCTTGGCGGTGATCACGGCGACTGCGAGAAGAACGGCGGGTAGACCGGGGGGGCGAGTTCATTCAGGCCATTGCCAACGTCCGGAATGGCTTTTCACGGTCACGAAGCTCTGCTGATGAGCCGATTTTCGGCAAAGCCGCCGTCTGCCGCGCGCGGAATCCACGCGGCACAATGCGGAGTTGACCGACGGGGCCTTTCGGCTTATGCCGGACAGCCGTTGAGATTGGCCAAATGATGGCAGCCCCGCCGGGCGGCCGCCTCCTGCAATCGCTGCCGCCCAAACGCAAAGGCCACACCCAAGGCACGCGGACGCGAAAACAAGCGGTTCATCGTTACCTGCCACACGTCCGCGCTCGTGCCCAGACGGTCCAGGATCGAAGCCACCTCGGCCGTCACGCGCGCCTTACCGCGGCAATGGCCTTGGCACCGTTCCGAGCGATTGACGCTTTCGCGCCAGCGGCTCTTTGAGGCACTTCATGAACCGATGGCGAAGCAACCGGAAAGCTCCTCCAGCCGCTTTTCCAACCACAGCTTGCGATCCTCCTGGCCTTCCGCCAACAGCAGCGCCCCGCGGACGGTCTTTGAAATAACGTGATACCAGGAGGTTAACTCCACGTCGACGAGTTCAGACCGAGCCACCGTCATAGAGCACCTCCGCCGCGAGGAATTCGTGAAACGCGCAGCCAAGTCCAGACAATCCTAGCAAGGCCAGACAGCGGCACCAACGAGCGCATTGTGTGTCCTTGTGATTTAGGCGTCGGCGTCTTCGCCGGCAGCCCGTGATCGGACGGTAAGCAGGGATGCGTCAACCAGGGGCACGGATGCCCCGCTGTTTTTTGCACGGAGGAAGCAATGCGTATCCAGACATGCCGGGCAGGCGAGGAACTAACGATCGGTGAGGTGCGCCTCCTGGTTTTGTCCGTCCAACGCGGAAAGGTGCGACTCGGAATCAAGGCCGCCTCTGAGGATTCCGATGGATTGCACCCACGGCAGGCAGAGCACCTCATCGAAGTTGTCGAGGGTCAGCCGAGAGTGACGGTCCGCCGGTCCGTGGCGAAACGAAATCGGTCTGGAGTTCAGGGCCAAAATTACCGCCGCCGTTGAAGGATGAGATGCGTGTTATACCACCCGGTCTGACTCCGAACCGGCGCGACCGACGTAGTGCCGGCAAGCCGTTCCGAGCAATTCTCTACGACAAGTCTGCGGTTCCTCAACCGCCGAACATGTCCTCAAGTCGCTCGAAGAGTTGGGCCGCGGGGCCGTCGAGATGCATGCCGCACTCGCGCATCCGCCGCAAAACGCCGTGGCAGCGGCGAAGGTTCTCCATCGCGGCGGCCTGCTCGTAGGTCTGTTGATGCAATCTAGAGAGTTTGTAGTACGAGACAGCGAGGTCGCGGGCGTAGTCGGCGTTCTCCGGCGCCGCCTCGGCCAACCGCCGACTCACCGCCAAGGCGTCTTCGTAGTACCGCCGCGCCGCCGCCGTGTCCCCCAGGGCCAGCGACAAATCCCCCAGCTTGTTGAAACTGATCGACAGGTCGCGGGCGTAGTCGGCGCTGTCCGGCGCCGCCTCGGCCAACCGCCGACGAACCGCCAAGGCGTCTTCGTAGTACCGCCGCGCCGCCGCCGTGTCCCCCAGGGCCCGCGACAAATCCCCCAGCCGCTCGTTGCTGATCGACAGGTCGCGGGCGTAGTCGGCGCTGTCCGGCGCCGCCTCGGCCAACCGCCGACGAACCGCCAAGGCGTCTTCGTAGTACCGCCGCGCCGCCGCCGTGTCCCCCAGGGCCCGCGACAAATCCCCCAGCCGCTCGTTGCTGATCGACAGGTCGCGGGCGTAGTCGGCGCTGTCCGGCGCCGCCTCGGCCAACCGCCGACGAACCGCCAAGGCGTCTTCGTAGTACCGCCGCGCCGCCGCCGTGTCCCCCAGGGCCCGCGACAAATCCCCCAGCCGCTCGTTGCTGATCGACAGGTCGCGGGCGTAGTCGGCGCTGTCCGGCGCCGCCTCGGCCAACCGCCGACGAACCGCCAAGGCGTCTTCGTAGTACCGCCGCGCCGCCGCCGTGTCCCCCAGGGCCCGCGACAAATCCCCCAGCCGCTCGTTGCTGATCGACAGGTCGCGGGCGTAGTCGGCGCTGTCCGGCGCCGCCTCGGCCAACCGCCGACGAACCGCCAAGGCGTCTTCGTAGTACCGCCGCGCCGCCGCCGTGTCCCCCAGGGCCCGCGACAAATCCCCCAGCCGCTCGTTGCTGATCGACAGGTCGCGGGCGTAGTCGGCGCTGTCCGGCGCCGCCTCGGCCAACCGCCGACGAACCGCCAAGGCGTCTTCGTAGTACCGCCGCGCCGCCGCCGTGTCCCCCAGGGCCCGCGACAAATCCCCCAGCTTGTTGAAACTGATCGACAGGTCGCGGGCGTAGTCGGCGTTCTCCGGCGCCGCCTCGCAACGCGTCGCCAGCAATTGATGCGAGCGCCGGCGAAGCTCACCCAAGTCAAGTAGACGCCCCGTGTGCAACAGGCCCGTCGCGATGTTCTCCCCCTGCAACCAGCCGCGCCGGTCGCCATGCTCGATCAGCCGATACGCCATGTCCCGTAATGCTGCCAGCTCCCAGGCCAAGTCACGCTGGCCCCACCGCGCGGCCAATCGCTCCGAAGAGCTGTAGGCGTGGTCCGCCAGCCGGGATTCCATCACTTGCCGTACGCCGTCTCCCAGGCGCGATCGCACGACATCCTGCACCAGGCGATGGATGCGGCCCACGCGCGGGTCGTCGCTCGGAGTCACCAGGCGCAGCCCCTGAAGGCGACGGACGATCCCTTTCCACGCATCCGGGTAACCGAGTTCGGGCGGGGTGGCGAGCTCCGGAAAATCTCTGCTCGCCAGATCCCTCAGCCACGGCAGTGGGACCGTATCGGGCGGCGCCAGGGCGGCATACTCCACGACACGCGACTCGGCAGGCGCCAACTGCGACAACGTCGGTTCAAGCAGGCGGCCCAGGAATTTCTCTGGGTGCCGGGTGAGTTCCACATACGGATCTCCGGCTACCACATCGAGAGCCCCCATCCCTTCCGCCTCTAATCGCGAGCGATAGCCAGCATAGGAGATCTCTGGGTTCTGCCACAGGTAGACCGCTACCAGTTCCAGGGCCAAGGCATGGCCCCCCAATCGCCGCACGATGGCCAAGGCCGCCTTCCACTCATCCTCCTCATCCTCCGTCGGAAAAGGACGGTATTTTTCCAGCAGCGCTAGCCCCTCGTCATCCTTCAACTGATCCAGCGGCAGGCAAGCCACGCCCGGCAGGCGGTCGGCGTCGAGGCGCGTAGTCGCCAACACGTGGACTCGCTGCGGGTCCGGAAGGTATTGGGCCAACTGGCGCGGCGCCAAGAACCGCGCGTCATCCACGTTGTCCAACACCACCAGCGTGCCTTCGCGCGATTCCAAGGCCCGCCGCAGCCGCGACCATTGCGCCGCCAGGTCCAGTTGTTCGCGCTGGTCGAACTGAATTTCCAGTTCCGGAGCCAGCTTGGCAAACGCCGCTCGCAAGTCGGTCAAGCGCGCTGCGGAGACCAAGAACCGCCCGCCCGGATAGTCGTCAACGAACGCGCGCGCATACTCAAAGGCCAGGGCGCTCTTGCCGATGCCTCCGATCCCCTGCACGGCGGTGATCGCGCCGACCTGGCCGCCGACCAGCTTCTTGCGCAAGTCATGCAGTTCGTCGCGCCGGCCCACGAAGTTGCGATTGTGTTCCGGAACGGTCGATCGCGACGCTTGCCGCTGGCGCAGCCGTTCCAGGCGGTCGTTCAACTGGTGTTCCAGGTCCTCCAAACGCCGTGCCACGTCAAGCTGCTCCAGCGCCTTTGGTCCCTCTTGCCACCACGGTCGAATGTCAAGATACTGCCGGCGTTGGAGGTTCTTGAGCCACTCGTCCAACTGCGGTCCGTCGCTGGAGTCGAAAGCCGGATGGCTGACGACGTAGATCGGCGCGATCCCATCGCCCGGCAGAGCTTGGGCCAACTCGCGCTCCAGGTACGCCGCCCACTCTCTCTTGCAGTAGGCGCTGGCGAAGTAGTTCGGCGAGAGGACGGCCACCATGAGTTTTGACTCGCGGATGCCCTTGAGGATCCGCAGCTCCCAGTCATCCATGGAGCGGATCGCGTCGCGGTCGAAGAACACTTGCAGCGGTGTGGGGGTGAACCGAGCGTGCGTGGCTTCGATCTGAGCCACCAGGGCAGTAATCCAGCCCTGGGCATCGTCGAGGTGCGCATAGCTGACAAACAGGTCGAAGGAATCGTCGGGCAGTTGCGTGGACATGGGATTCTCCCACACAGCGAAGTTGTTGACGTTCAATTGGGACGTAGGAGCTGGCTGCCATGCGCGAGTATACGCTGTCGGTGAGTTCGGCTGCAAGGATGGCGCGTGGCGCTCCGCAGGCAGGCGCCGCACGGTCTCGGTTCCGGGTACCGCTTTCACGATTCCTGGGCAATCCAATCCCCTGGTGGAGATGCAGCACCGTGGAGAAGACAAAAATACACAATGTGATTGTGTTGAACACGCCGATTTCGCTTGGCGGTGATCAGGGCGACTGCGAGAAGAACGGCGGGTAGACCGGGGCGGCGAGTTCATTCAGGCCATTGTCAACGTCCGGAATTGCTTTTCACGGTCACGAAGCTCTGCTGATGAGCCGATTTTCGGCAAAGCTGCCGTCTGCCGCGCGCGGAATCCACGCGGCACAATGCGGAATCGAGCGATGGGGCCTTTCGGCTTATGTCGGACAGCCGTTGAGATTGGCCAAATGATGGCAGCCCCGCCGGGCGGCCGCCTCCTGCAATCGCTGCCGCGCAAACGCAAAGGCCACACCCAAGGCACGCGGATGCGAAAACAAGCGGTTCATCGTTACCTGCCACACGTCCGCGCGCGTGCCCAGACGGTCCAGGATCGAAGCCACCTCGGCCGTCACGCTCGCCTTACCTCGGCAATGCCCTTGGCACCGTTCCGACCGATTGACGCTTTCGCGCCAGCGGCTCTTTGAGGCACTTCATGAACCGATGGCGAAACAACTGGAAAGCTCCTCCAGCCGTTTTTCCAACCACAGCTGGTCAACTCCACGTCGACGAGTTCAGACCGAGCCACCGTCATTGGACACCTCCGCAGCGAGGAATTCGTGAAACTGGCAGCCAAGTGCCGAACATCCCAGCAAGGCCAGACAGCGGCGCCAACTAGCGCATTGTGTGTCCTTGTGATTCCCTCTTATGATTACTTCGCACCGCGAAGCGAAACGTCCTGTCCAGTATGTCCCTCGGTCGTTCGTCTCGCAGCGTTCCCTCCCTCCGTTCGACTTCCCACTTCCAACTTACTACCAGTAGTGCGTCTCGCGAGGTTCCTTGCAGGCGATCGAGTACTTGGAACGCAAGTCGGCCGCGACCGGCAGCTTGCGCTTCCTCGACATTGGCGCCAATCGAGGTGCCAGGAGGATGTCGCTTTCAGAGGTCGAACGATGATTGGCGCCCAACCTGGGCTACGACCCGGCATAGGCACATGGGACGGCGGAGCATTTGGGCGGCCTGCGGAAAAGACTCCCGAAAGCCTCTGCAACGACGGGGTTTGGTCAGTTCGATGGTGCGCCGTTCCAGGCTGTCCATCGTGCGTACCGTGACCGTTTCTCGCGTTGTATGTTCTCGTTAGAGACGCTCCAGTCGAAGGCTTCCCAGATGTATACCTTTTCGTAGCCTTCGGTGACCAGTGTCTTGCCATCGTCCAGGAAGGCGATCGACATGATGTCTTTATCGGGGTGGCGGAGGGTGAGCAACTCCCGTCCGGTCGCCACGTCCCAAACTTTGGCCGTGCCATTCGTGCCTCCGGTAATGACTCGTTTGCCATCGGGGGTTGTGGCAATGGACCGAAACGAGCCCCCTTCACCTGCAAATTGTTTGCGCAGCTTTCGATTCTTGACGTCCCAGATGCAGATCGTGCCGTCTCCCTGCCCGACGACCAGGCGCTGCCCGCAGGGAAACCAAGCGATACAGGTGGCCCGCTCAAGGCGAAGAACCTCCCGGCCCGTTGCGGCATCCCAGACGTAATCAAGGGGAAAAGGATCACCACGATGTCCGTAAAGGAGTCCGGCAATATATCGGCCATCTGGGGAGAAGCTGACACGTCGGAGGGCACTCAGCTCGCCCGGCAAGAGATACAGCGGTCGGCCCGTATCGACGTCCCATACTTCGATCGTCCCTGACCGTCGTATGCGGAATTGATGGTATTCTGTTAGCAGACGTTTCCCGTCCGGAGAGAACGCAAGGTGTGTGAAATGCTCCGAGCTTGCCTTGATGACCGAAATCGTTCGGCCGGAAGCGACATCCCACAACCTGGCTGTCTGGTTGGTGTCTTGCGTCGCGACACGGGTGCGATCGGCGGAGATGGCCACGGGCGACGTGTCCTTGAGAAAACTCAGGGCGTCGGAAAGCCGCCGCACGTCTTTCACTTCCCAGACGTCCAATTCAGCATCGCTTCTTATGTAGAGTAGCGGCATCTCATCCAGCAGGTACGGCGCATACACCGCCCTTGTTGAGGTGTCTTTCGGCAATACTAACGATTGAAACTGTCCGCTGATGTCCCAGATCCAGACGTTCCATTTATCGTCGGATTGATCGCGCAGGGCCTGCGTCGCCAACATCGCCATCCGTTTTCCGTCGGGAAAGACCGTCTTGTCAAGCGAGCCCGTGATCCCAAGCGTCCGGCTGTTCAATTCTCTGCCGGATGCCACGTCCCAGGTCTTCACGATGCCGTCTCCACAGATTGTCAGCGCTCGGGAACCGTCCCGGGAGAAGGTAACGGCGTCCACGGTTGCTGGGTGCCCCTCCAACACGTGAATTTGTTTTCCGGCGATGGCATCCCAAATCTTCCCGGTGTTGTCCGTGCCTCCCGTAATGAGTAGCGCCCCGTCAGGAGAGAACGCACAACACTTCGCGTAGAGCCGGTGCCCTTCCAAGGACAGCAACCGGTCTCCGGAACTGGTGTCGAAAACGAAAACCGCAGGGGAAGATGAGATGGCGGCCAGCGTGCTGCCATTCGGTGAGAACGTGACAAGCCTTACCAGTTTGGGGAACCCTTCGATGGTGACCAGTTTCCGTCCGTCTGTGGCATCCCAAATCTGAAGGCCTCCCGCGTCTCCATCGCCACTTCCCGTGGCAAGCCGTCTTCCGTCAGGGGAGAACCTCACGGCCCAGAAAGAACCCGTCGGCGCGGCAATCTCCAATACAGGTTGAGCAGTCTTGAGTTCCCAGATCGTTATCTTACTATCGCGGGCGACTGCCAGTCGCTCGCCGTCGGCTGAGAAATCCAATGCGTTGATCCCGCCCGAGCCGGCCTTCAGCACGGTGCGAAGGGCACCCGACCGACAATCGTATACGGCGACATCTTCAACGAAGTCTCCTTGAGAATACATCAAACCTACCAACGCCAAGTAACGGCCATCTCCGGACACAGCGAGCTCATACTTGTGGCGGTTGCCTTCGAGCATGGCCAGGTCTGGATGGCACAGATTCATCAGGCGTCCCCATTCCCAGCCTCGAAGGGCCGGGGGCTGCCGCAGCAACAGGGTTTCGGCTTGACGTGGCTGACTGTCCCGGAGTCTCACATCTGCAAGGGCGATGACGTGATAGTAATTCTCCTGAAGAGCCTCTTGGTGGGCTACTTCCGCCTTGCGCCGCTCTTCCGCTTCCGCGATCCGCGCCTTGCGCGCCTCCTCCGCCTCGAATTCGGCAACCGTTCGCTGATGATCGGCCTCCGCCTTCTGACAAATCGCCAGTCCTGCCAATCCCGCCATGACCGCGAAGAGCAGCGATGCGGCAACCCCGAATAGAATCCAGCGTCGTGTCTGACGCTCCTGTTCCCGCTGACGGAGATCGTCGAAGCGGCAGCCCAGAAGAGCCGACACGATCCGCAGCCGGGCCATCCGCCGAAGGTACCGCTGGCTCTCGTGGCGACTCGGCAGCGAGCGGACATCGGCCGCCAACGGCTCGACCTCTTCGATCCGTGCCATGGGGCGATTATGCTTGTCCAACACGCTGTGCCGAATCTCGCGCAACGACGCGGGATACGCCTCACTGGGTTCACCGTCGATTAGCAGGGCAAGGATACGGTCGTGCCTGCCCAGTTGCCGAAAGAAACCGATCTCCTTGTCGACCCAGGATGATTCCGGGGTGCGCCGCGAGCACACCACCACCAGGAACTGTGACTCCTGTAAGGCCGTCTCGATTTGCCGGCTCAAATCGGCCGAGGCAGGTAATTCCGCCTCGTCGCGAAAGACGCGCTCGACCCTGGGCCGAATGCCTTGCTGCCGAATCAGCGGTCCGGGCACCCGATAAGTCTCGATCGCCCGCTCCAACCATTTGGCCCACCGGCGATCGGGATCGACGTGCCGATAACTGATAAACGCGGCATAGCGGTACCGTTCCTTCCTCGCGGCAGGTGGCATCTTACAACCTCTGTGCTCCAAGTGGTCCAAACCTCACGGCAAATCGCAGCTTGGCAGTCCGCACAGTTTGCAGCGCCGCGGGGCCGCGCGGCAGCAGATCGAAATGGCCGTGCTCGCCCTTGAGCCGTCGCAGGGCGGCCTGCGACTGCAAAAGCTGCCTCGGACAGGCCCGCGATGATGTCGTCATTGATACGGCCAGCCGCATGCACGTCCTTGAGCCAGTAGCAGTCGATAGCCGCCTCGGCGATGCTCCCACAGGCCGCGTCTTTCACGGCGTCAAACACTGGGTCAAAGACTTCCCGAAACGGCATGATCACAAAACACTTCATGGCGTGTCGTTAACTGTGAACTTTGTCCGTAACGTAATCCGCACTTCTCGCAGCATAGCCGCGAGCCCCCCAAGCCACAATGGGAGCTCGCAATTGTACGTGGCGGAAACCTCAGTAATTCAGTTAGAGGCCCTAACAAAACCGCGGTTCGCAAGCAGCCTGGCTGCTACCATCAACTCCTATGCCCGAATTACCGCGGCCCGATTGAGAGCAGCCGGGCTGCTGGCACCCAGTCGGCAGGGGTTTTGTTAGGGAAGGGAAGACAAGGACACACAATGTGATTGTGTTGAACACGCCGATTTCGCTTGGCGGTGATCAGGGCGACTGCGATAC
>JAXGMN010000083.1:0-41018 GCA_040768665.1 Thermoguttaceae bacterium | reverse complement strand
GCTGGGTTGACGCAGACGGTGCCTGTCCCCACCCGCCGCGGGGCGGCCGCCCCCCGCGACGTCCCATTCAATTCCCTTGTCATCCGGGCCGTTGCGCGGCTGGAAAAACTGCTTCGGTGGTTCCGGCCCCACTGGGATTTTTGCGACCGTCTGCTGATCCTCAAAGGCCCGGGCTGGGTGGAAGAGCGCGGCGAAGCCAGGCACCTGGGGCTCTTGCGGAATTTGGCGCTGCGGAAGCTCAAGTCGTATCCGATGCCGGGGACCGAATCCGAGAGCGTTTTGCTGCAGATATGCCTTCAAAGCCGGATGGAAGACGACAAGGCTTGCCGGCTGAGCGACCTGAGCCTGAAGAAGAAGACGCGGAGACGATAGACGGCGGCGCGCAGCGGAGTTGCTCCCGTGATTTCACGGAGTCTCCCGGTCCCGCTCCGGTTTCTCCAGCAGTCGAACACCGCAGCCGTTCTCTTCCGGAAAAATCACGCGCCCGCGTTCGATCCGCACGCCGGCGGCAATATCCCGAGCAAGGAGCAGGGCGCCGTCCATGTCGACATAGTCCAGCAACGGGAGCAACTGGGCGATCGCCGAGATGCCGACGCTCGACTCCGTCATGCAGCCGACCATCGTCTTCAATCCTACCTGCCGCGCCCGCTCAACCATCCGCTTCGCGGGCGTAAGGCCGCCACACTTGACGAGCTTGACGTTGACGCCGTGAAAATGTCCCAGGCATCGCTCGACGTCGGGCTCGATCTGGCAGCTTTCGTCGGCGATCACCGGCAGGGCCGACTCGCGGAAGACCCGCCTCATGTCGTCCCAGCGATCGGGCTCGAGCGGCTGCTCGATAAACTCGACCCCAAGCTCCTTCAGCGCGTGCGAGTTGCGGATCGTCTGGTCGGCGTCCCAGGCGCAGTTGGCGTCGACGCGGAAGACGGCCGGCGTGTGCTTGCGGAGCTCGCGGACGATCTCGATATCGTGGGGAGTGCCCAGCTTGATCTTGTAGATCGGCCAATCGGGAAACTCGCCCATCTTGCGGACCATTACGTCGATCGTGTCGATTCCGATGGTGTAGTCGGTCGGCGGCACGTTGTCGAGGGTCAGCCCCCAAAGCTTCCAGAGCGGTTGTCCGCGAAGCTTGCCCCAGAGGTCATGGGCGGCCAGGTCCAGGGCGCATTGTGCAAAGGTGTTCCCTGCAAAGTCCTCCTTCAGCTCTTCCCAGAGCATGGCCGGGTCGTCCAGCTTGCCGGCTTCCAGACGCGGGCGCACCGTTTCCAGCGCGGCGGTGATGTTCTCGATGGTCGCGCCGTAGTAGGGATAGTGTTCGGTTTCGCCGTAGCCGCAGAAACCGTCCTGCTGAAGTTCGACGATCAGGGCCTGGTTGACCGTTGTCGAGCCGCGGGCGATCGTGAAGATGTGTTTCAGCGGCAGATCGTAGCGGTGCAGCAGCAGTTTCATTTGCCAACTTTCCTCTTCAGCTCGAGAACGGCATCGACCAGGGGGCCGGGCCCGTGCCGAATGACATCGCACGCAGGCAGACCCAACTCCCCGCTTACCCGCTCGCATTCGGCCAGGGCTTCGTCTTCCGGGAACTTGCTTGTGTTGACCGCGATGCCGATCGTCGAGCAGGGATGCATGATATTCGCCGAGGCTTCGTAGAACTCGCGAACCCGAGCCAGCGGCGCCAAAGGGAACTCGGGCATGCCGTAGATGACTTTGCGGCCCATCTCGTAGCAGAGAATCAGCCCGTCGGGGATTGCGCCATGCAAGAGGCCGAAGGTGACGCAGGAGTAGCGCGGATGAAAAAGACTTCCCTGCCCCTCGATCACGATCACTTCGTGGTGCTGATGGTCCAACACCAGTTTCTCCGCGGCCCCGTTGACGAAGTCGGAGATGACGCGGTCGATGGGGATTCCGTCGCCCTCGATCAGAATGCCGGTCTGACCGGTGGCGACGAACTTTGCGTCGACGCCGCTCCGCTTGAGGCCCTCGACGAGTTCGACGCTGGTGACCATCTTTCCGAGACTGCAGTCGTTGCCGACGGTCTGGAGCCTGAGGCAGCCTTCGCGGATGCCCTGCCGATTGGCCACGTCGTGCTCGTCGTTCCGCCGGACGTCAACAAGCTGGACGCCATGCTGCCTGGCGGCATCGACGAACTCGGCGTCGTCGACGAGCAGGTCGTGCAGCCCGGAGACAATGTTCAGTCCGCGACGGATCGCCTCGAGCACGATGGCTCTCCAGGGTGGCGGAATCTTACCGCCGGGTGGAGCGATGCCGATGAGCAAGGTATTGGCATCGGGCGCGTCGGCCACGGAGGCGACGACGGGCACATCGCCCAAGCCGAGCAGTTCACGGCTTGTCTTTCCGGCTTCCCGACGGTCGAGAACCGCCACGACCTCCTCTCGTTTGTAGCGAATGAGGTTGATGGCGGTCTTGGCGGTGTGATCGTCGCCGTAGCCGTCCGTCAGGAGAAGCAGTTTGCGTGGTGTTTTCATCAGAGAAAGCGTAACGGGTGGCGCGGGGGCGATCAAGAGTTCAGCCCAGTTTGACGCCCGGCAAGGCCCGTTCGAGTGACTCACCAAGCGGGCGGGGTCAGACTTCGACGACGCCCAGCTCTTGGTAGACCGATTCGACCGTGCCGGCGTCGATCTGCTGGAGATCTTGCCCGGCACCGGCTGCGAGCGAGAGGTTCGCCAACTGGTTCACACGGCGCGGTATGCCTTGCGCCAGTTCATGCAATCGGCGAATTGCCGAAGCGTCGAAGATGGGTTTAGGGCAGCCTGCGCGAGTGAGTGCATGGGCGATGTAGCTTGTGGTATCGTCCACTTGCCAGTCCTCGAGGTCGATCCGCAGTTCGGACAGATCCAGCAGAGGTTCGCCGAGTTGGCCCATGCGCTCGTGGCGTCCGGCGAGGACCACAGTCAGGCGGGATTCCGGTGAAAGATCGTGGTGAACGAAGCGAGCGACATGGGTGAGCACCGAGGCAGAGGCCTGGTCCGCGTCGTCCAACAGGACGACGGTGGACAGTTGCTGGTAGCGGTACTCCCGGACGCGGTCTAACACCATTCGCCACATCTCGGGCATCCCCCGCCTGCCCGCATTCAACCCGAACTGCACGGCCAACTCCCGGAGCCACTCCGTCGGCTCCAATCCGAGAAGGCTGATGTTTGCTACAGGAACCCCCAGCCGGCGCATCTGAACTGCGAATATCTCCAGCAACAGGGACTTGCCCGCGCCGGGTCCGCCCATCAAAAGCCCGAGACGCCGATGTTGCTCAACGAGGAAGTGAAGTCTTGCAAGTGCCTCCTCATGAGTGGGGCTCTCGAAGAAGAAGTGGGGGTCGAAGCTGTTTCGGAAAGGCGTATCCTGCAGGCCCCAGTGTGATTGGTACATTGCTGTCGGCCCAGTGGTACAAGCCACTCGTAAGTCGAAAGGGTCGTCGATTCCGTACAATCGCTGTATTCGGTAAAATCCTCCTTCCGACTTCAGTCTCTCTGGCACCCCCCCCAACTATTCGGGAATGATGACCGACCGATACTATACGGACCACCCGATCACCGGCCCAAAGGCGCGTTTGGCGGGCGCAGAGGCCCATCACCTGCTGCACGTAATGCGGGCCAAACCGGGGGAAGCCATCGTGCTGTTCGACGGGAGCGGTGCGGAGTTTATTGCCCGTGTCGAAGCTGCGGGAAGAAACGAGGTTGAGCTGACGGTGCTTGAGCGGCACGAGGTGGACCGCGAGTTGCCAAGGCCATTGACGTTGGGGGTGTCTCTGCCGAAAGGGGACCGGCAGCGGTGGCTTGTCGAGAAGGCGGTCGAACTGGGGCTCAGCCGACTGGTGCCGCTGGTGACGGCGCGGTCGGTCGCTCAACCGGTCGACAAGGCTCTCGAAAGGCTCCGGCGCGTCGTGGTCGAGGCATCAAAGCAGTGTGGCCGCAACCGGCTGATGGAAATCGGTAATCCGCTGGATTGGCGCCGGTTCGTCCACGATACGCAAACAGAGCGATGGTTGGCTCATCCGGCGCATGACCGGGCAATACCGATAGCCTCGTTTCTGAGAAACCTGCCGAGTGGTGACGTAAGCCTGGCGGTGGGCCCGGAAGGCGGCTTCACCGACGATGAAATCGCGATAGCCGTGGCATCCGGCTGGCAAATCGTCGATCTCGGCCCAAGGATTCTCCGCGTGGAGACCGCGGCTCTGGTGCTTCTCGGATTGGCGGGGCTGTCGCGGTGATCGTTGCCGCTCCGGTCGTCTTGAACAGCAGCCCGGCTGCTTGGAGCAGCCGGGCTGCTACTGGCTATTGCTTCGTAGCAGGCCGCGGTTGCGCCGTTTCGACGCCGGCCTGCGAAGCGGGCGGTTCGGGCAAGGCGTTGAGCAAACGGAGCAATTGACTGTCCGTGCCGAGGACCAGTCGTGTTCTGCCGCCGAGCGCCTCCTTGTAGGCTTCCAGAGTGCGGGTGAAATTGTAGAAGTCGCCCGCCTCCCGGATTGCGTCCGCGTAGGCTTCGATCACTTCGGCGTCGACCTCGCCGCGGATCGTACTGGCTTGCTGGCTTCCCTCGCCCTCGATCTTCTGAACCTCGGCACCCGTACGGTTGATGATCTCCTGTTTGCGCCGCTCGCCTTCGTTGGTGTAGCGCGCGGCGATCGATTCCATGAAGGCGATCAGACGCTGGAAGGCAGCCTCCCGGACCTGTGGGACGAAACCGATGCTGGCGACCCCCACGTCGACCAACTGGATCCCGCGACCTTCCTCGCCCTCTTCGTCGGCCGCCTCGAGGCGCTGCTGGATGATTTCTTTGATCTGGCGCACGATCTTTTCGCGGCCGACGTCAATCTTCTCGGAAGCTCCCGGTTGGGCGATCGGGGCCACGGGCCGAGGCGCAGCGGCCTCGCCTTCCGGCGCAGTCATCGGAACTAAAGGCGTTTCACTAGAGGAGTTCCACCTGGAGCGTGTAGGTCAGTTCGCGGTCGCTGCTGCGAACCGCCTCGGCCAGGTCGTGCGACGTGATCACGTCGCGCATCTCTCCACGAACAAAGGTGGACACTCGGGATTCCGCTTCCTCGACCGTCCGCAGCACGCGAACGAACTGCGCCGGCTCGGTGATCCGCCAGATCGCCCACGGAGTGACCTCGACTTTCTTGCCATCCTTGGTCGGCAGATCGACCAATACATCGTTTTCTCCACTCCAGAATTGGTAGGTCTTGGGCAGGCGGCGGACCTCCTGGATGAGCGGAAGCTTGAAATGCAGGCCCGGCTCCGTGTAGCTCCCCACCGGATCGCCGAATTGCAGGACAACTGCCAGTTCGCGCTCGTTCACCGTGAAGAGCGTTGCCCGACCCACGATGTAGACCAGGAGCAGCCCGGCGGTAAGGAGAACGAGGCTGATTCGCTGAACGTTTGTCATGGGCGGGCTCCTTCGTCGCCGAGGGGTAGGAGGGGAAGAATCTGCCGTTGGATGCCGGCGTCGACGATCACCTTTGATTCCACCGTATTGAGAATCTCCTCCATGGCTTCGAGGTAGAGCCGCTGGCGGGTCTCGTCCGGGGCCTTCGCGTAGGCGCGATACTTCGCCAGAAGCGCCTTGATTTCGCCCTCCGCTTCCGCGCGCCGCCGGTCGGCATAGCCTTCGGCCTCGCGAATCATCTTGTCCTTTTCGGCGTAGGCTTTCGGCAGCAGTTCGTTGCGGGTCTTGTTCGCCTCGTTTTCCAGCTTGTCGCGCATTTGGATCGAGGCGTTGACCTGGTCGAACGCGGGCCGGACCTTGTCCGGTGGGGTAACTCGCTGCATCTGGAGATCGCGGATGCTGACGCCGCAGGCATAGGAATCGAGGATTTCCTGGGTTGCCTGACGAGCCTCTTCCGCGATCTGCCCTCGTTTCTCGGTGAGCACTTCGTCGATCGAGTAGTCTCCCACAAGCCGATTCATCACGGTCTGCGCGACCGTGGTAATGACACGTTCCATGTACTGAGGGTCGTCGGGGTCGTAGAACCGGATCGAATACTGGTAAGGATCAATGACCTTCCATTGGACGGTCCACTCGACGGACGCCGCGTTCAAATCGCCGGTGAGCATGAGCGTGTCTTCCTCCACCGGCGCCTGCGGCCGGCCAGTTCCGGCCCCATACGGCAGGCGAAGACTGTGCTCCTCGATACTCACCTTAACGACTTGGTCGACCAGGGGAATCTTGAACCACAGGCCGGGCGAAACGGTCTTGCTGAACTTGCCGAATCGCATCACGACCGCTTTCTCGTGCGCTTCAACGGTATAGAAGCTGTTCGCCGCCAGCACGAGGGCGGTGATCAGCAGGATCGCCACCGGGACCAGGACGAGGATCCGGTCCCAGGGGACGTCAGCGGGCCGGTTGGGACGGCCTCGGGAACTGTCAAATGGATAGTCCACAGTATGTCTCCCATGGAGTGTTGAGCGTGCCGCCGTTGGCGAGGAGGGAACTGGGCGTGCGTGCGGGTGTCAAAGACTGCCTTCGGCGAAAACCGCGGCGTGTGTCGACGATGTCTCCGGCGTTTCGGGGTTCTCGCGATGATCCCACCAAAGCGATTCAAGGAGAAAAAAGGGGGAAAGGGGGCGTGTGCCCCTCCGCGGGTCCGGCGGCATGTAGTCCGCCACTGCATGCATTGTAAGTCAGGGAGCGTGAGAAGTCGCCCCATCTGTAGCACCGTTGCTGGCACAATTGCCGAAGCGTTAGAATTGGAAAACTCGGATCTGCCGCCCTCGCGGCGTTCTGGGTGCGGTCTGGCAAGTAAGTGCAGCAATCCACGCGTGAAGGAACGGCATCATGAGCGTCACTCGTCGAAGATTTCTCCGGCAATCGTCCGCAATGGCTTTAGCGGGCTTCGGTGCGGCCGGCGTACCGAGCGGGCTTGCGGCGGAAACGCCGTTCGTGCCGGAGATGCCGAAGTTGCCGATCGTTGACGGACATCAGCATCTCTGGGATCGCAAGGTGCTCGATTTGGCGTGGATCAAGTCGTCGGAGTTGCTCAATCGCAGTTTCACGAGCAGCGACTATCTGCTGGCGATCCAGGGGCTGCCGATCACCAAAGCCGTCTATATGGAGGTTGCCGCCAAGGAGGAAGAACTGGTCGCAGAGGCGGAATATGCCATTTACGTTGCCAAACTCGACGACAACCCGACGGTCGCAGCCGTGATCGGCGGCCGGCCGGGCACGGACCAGTTCCGGCCCTATATCGACCGCTACGGCAAGAGCCCCTACGTGAAAGGTGTGCGGCGGATCCTGCAGAAGGCGGATGTCGAAGCGGGATTTCATCTCAGCGAGCCATTCTTGCGCGACGTCCGGCTACTGGGCGAGATGGGATTGCGTTTCGACCTCAATGTGCCCAACGATGCGATGGAAGAGGGAGCCAGGCTCGTCGACCGCTGCCCCGGCACCCCGTTCATTCTGAATCACTGTGGCAACGCCGATCCGAACTGGTTCCGAGAACCGCGGCAGAATGAGGCGATTGAGCGCTGGCGACGGGGTATTTCGGAATTAGCCCGCCGGAAGCAGGTAACCTGTAAGATCTCGGGGATCGTTGCACGCGTGCCCCGGGACTGGTCGCCGGAAGATCTGGCCCCGATCGTCAACCACTGCCTCGAAGCATTTGGCCCCGACCGTGTGGCTTTCGCCAGCGACTGGCCCGTCTGCCTCCGCGGCGCGACGCTCCGCCAATGGGTGCTGGCGCTGCATGCACTGGTGAAAGAGCGACCCGAGTCGGAGCAGCGAAAGCTCTGGCATGACAATGCCATCCGCATCTACGGGCTGACGTGATTGGGCCGGCGGCCTGGCGCTGGCCCAGGTGTCCGACAGCAGGAGGGTGCCTCTCCGACTGAGGTTTGCTCGGACCGCTCGGTCCCGGCCCTGCCGCGCCCGTAGAATTCCGGCGTAACGGCGCGTCGCAGCCGGGCTACGGGGATCCAGGAGGCTTCTATGACGAGCAAGCCGCTCTCTCGATGGTTGTTGGTCTTGTTGCTGTGTTTGAGCTTGGGTTTGCCTGCGGCGGTGCCGGCTCAGGTGGCAGCCCCGGAGGCGCCGCCCGCGCAGACCCACTACAAAGGCCGCGAAATCGCGACCACCATGCACGTCCTCGGGGCTCCGTGGCTGGTCCGCGAGTCGCGCCAGCGCGAGGAGGATTGCAGGACCCTGCTAAGAGAGTTGGACATTGAGCCGGGGCAGGTAGTCTGCGACATGGGCTGCGGCAACGGCTTCTACACGCTCGAACTGGCCAGGCGAGTGGGGCCCAAGGGCAAGGTCTACGCGGTCGACATCCAGCCGGAAATGCTGCGATTGCTCCGCCAGGCGGCGAAGCAGGCCCGGCTAGGAAACATCGTGCCCGTGCTGGGGGCGCCGGACGATCCGCGGCTTCCTGAAGAGACGTTCGATCTCGTCCTCATGGTCGACGTCTACCACGAGTTCTCGCACCCCGAAGCGATGCTCCAGGCAATCCGCCGCAGCTTAAAGCCGGACGGCCGGATTGCGCTGGTCGAATTTCGGGCCGAAGATCCGGAGGTGCCGATCAAGCCGTTGCACAAGATGAGCAAGGCACAGATCCTCAAAGAACTCCCGCCGAACGGCCTGGAACTGGTCGAGCAATTCGACGGATTGCCGTGGCAACACCTGATGTTTTTTCAGAAGGAACCTGCCGCGACGCCGGAGCCGGGAGGGTGATCGCGCTGGCCAATTACAGCCAGAAACGTAAGCGTTCACAAGGCGGTCGGGGACTGGTCCATTTTTCGGCCGCTTGAGGCTTCCCATGCTCGATCACCCCATTCATCTCCCCCTCCCCTTTTCATGCCTGTGCAGCCTTCCTATAATCCGGGTCTTGTGCAGCAAGATCCATGATTCTGAAGGAGAACTCCGATGGCGAAGGCGACTGGATTCGGCATTATCGGTTGCGGCATGATCGCGAATTTTCATGCCCGCGCGATCAACGACGTCCGTGGGGCTGAGTTGGCCGCCTGTTTCGACATGGTGCCGGCCGCGGCGGACCGCTTGGCCGAGTCGACCGGGTGCAAGGCGTACCACAAGCTCGACGAGATGCTTGCCGACCCGGCGGTCGAAGTCGTCACCATCGGCACACCCAGCGGAGCCCACATGGAGCCTGCCGTCGCCGCCGCGCGAGCCGGCAAACACGTGATCGTGGAGAAGCCGCTGGAAATCACGTTGCGGCGTTGCGACCGGATCATCGACGAGTGCGAAAAAGCCGGCGTGGTCCTTTCCACGATTTTCCCTTCGCGGTTCCACGACACCAACGTCATGCTCAAGAAAGCCATCGAGCAGGGGCGCTTCGGCCGGCTGACGGTGGGCGATGCGCTGGTCAAGTGGTATCGCACCCAGAAATACTACGACAGCGGCGCGTGGCGGGGGACCTGGGAACTGGACGGCGGCGGCGCCTTGATGAATCAGGCGATCCACAGCGTTGATCTTCTCACCTGGCTGATGGGCCCCGTGGTGGAGATCCGGGCCCAGATGGACCTTTTGGCGCACGAGCGGATCGCGGTCGAAGACGTCGCCATGGCCACGGTGCGTTTCGCCAATGGCGCCCTGGGCGTGATCGAGGCGAGCACGGCGATCTACCCGGGGTACCTGAAGCGGATCGAGATTCACGGCAGCACCGGTTCGGTGATGGTCGAGGAGGAGGACATCGTCAAGTGGGACTTTGAGAAGAAGAAAGCCTCCGACGCTGCCGTCGAGAAGCAGATGGCCGAACGGCATAGCGGCGGCGGCGGTGCGGCGGATCCGGCGGCGATCGGGCATCACGGCCACGCCAAGCAGTTCGCCGATGTGCTCAAGGCGATCAAGAAGGGAGGCCGCCCGCTCATCGACGGTCGCGAAGGTCGCCGCTCGGTGGAGATCATCCTCGGCATCTATAAGGCCGCCGAGACCGGCCGCGCGGTGACGCTGCCGATGACCGGCGACCCGACGCTGAAAGCCCGTAAGGATGGGGTCGGCGGCCTGAAACAGGCGTAGTCGCGGCAGGTGTTTACGCGTTAGGCCGGGAGTGTCAGCGGGGCAGGATGGCCGCAGTCAAAATCTAAAAGGCCCTGACAAAACGGGGACTGGCTCCGAGCCAAACAGTCGCAAAACACGGAGAATAGGCGTCTTTGCGAGGTGCCTGTCCCCGTTTTGTTAGGGCCTCTATTGCAGGAGAAAGCCCCCGTCGAGGACGACCACACGGTGTCCCTTTTCCTCAAGCGTCGATACCGCCTCGTTGAGGCCTTCAGCCGCGATGCCGCAATACCGATGATCCCCATAGCCTCGCAGTGCTGCCAGCGAACCACCTGTCGCTTGGGCAACCGGCAGGGCCTGATCAAACAGCGCGTAGTAGAAGTCGCCGATGTGGAGCAGCAGGATCGCGCCAAAATGGGCCTGCTGCATGATTCGAAACCTCCTGGCAATCAAATCTGGATTTCGATTCATGACGGAACTCCTCAATGATCGGCTTGAAAAGAGCCCCGCGCAAGCCCGGTCTCGCGCGGGGAGATAACTCTCGAGCCATGGCACGAGTCGCCATCGACCCATGATCTGGTCCGGGAATATGGATAAATCGTATGCAAACGATGCGAATTCTGTAGCTTCTGCCGTGATGTTGCATTCATCGCTCGGTTGACTTCTGGTTTGATGCGGCGGTCGGCAGCAAAAGTTCCCCGCGCCGGATCGCTATCTTCGCAGGGGCTTCGATAGCGATCTTCGCGCGCCCGCCACGGATCTCGACAATCCGGACGTGGATGTTCTCTCCGATTGAGAAGGTTTCACCTTGCTTCCTGCAAAACACCAGCATGGCCTGCCTCCTTTTCAAGCGTCCGGCGAATGTCGTTTTTCCTGATCGCCGCTGATTGTTGTTAACGCAAGGCGTGTACCAATCTGCGAAATCAAACAAAAAGGCGGCGTAAACCTTTTCATGGCAAGGTGTTGCGAGTCTGGAATATCTCGGGGTCGCAGAAGCGTTTCCCGGATGGCCGTGCAAGGCGGCAACACTGGATGTGTCATCCTGCAACAACGAGGAATCAATCCTGTGCCTGTTCCAAGACCGTTGGGCAACCGTTGGGGACTGGCTCATTTTGCGGAGTCATTGAAGCAAAATGTGCCTGTCCCCTTCTCTTGACGCCGTTTTGGGATAGGTTCTGTGTCCCATGGACAGCAGCGGACGCCTCCCAATTCAAAGGCTCGCGGTCACGCTAGCGAAGACGTTGCTTGCCTCCTTTTGGCTTTGCCTTGGCCGGCGAAGCGTCGTTGATCAACGCGGGCAGGGGCAGGTAGTCCCAATCGAGAATCATTTTCTCCGCCAGCGCTTCGCGAAGCTCCCGTTCAACCGCGGTCAGTTCCGGATTTCCGCTGAGGTTGTTCAGTTCCGAAGGATCGTTGTCGAGATCGTACAACTCGTAGACGGGCCTCGGCGTGGTGAAGTAGGTTGCCTGAACGCCGGAAGCAAGGCTTCCTTCGGCAGCGGCGGCCTTGATCTGGGGCCAGGCGGCGCCGCCCGCGGAATCCACGGGCGAGTAGGGAATCCAAGGAGTGCAGTTGTAGATGAATTTATAGCGGTCGCTGCGCACCGCACGGCTCAGATCGTAGCCACCATTGCTCATGTTCACGCTCACCGGCGCGGAGCCGTGCGGACCACGCTCGACAAAGACGTGCTTGCGAGGGGTGTGCTCTTTGCCCTCCAGGAGCGGAAGGAAACTGACGCCGCTCATATTCGGATGGGGCGACAGGCCAGCCGCTGCGAGCAGCGTGGGCCCAAGGTCCTCGCCGCTGAGAAGTGCGCGCGATTCGCCGCCGGCCTTTACCGCGCCGGGCCAACAGACGATCAGCGGCACGTTTGAGCCGGGGTCGTAGAGTGAACCCTTGCCGTGCGGCAGCGCGGCGCCGTTGTCGCCGGCAAAGACGACAAGCGTAGTCTCGAGCAACTGCCGGCCGGCAAGCACGTCGAGCACGCCGGCAATGGTTCGATCCACGCGATTCACCTCGGCGCAGTAGTCGGCCAACTGCTCGCGCATGCCCGGCAAGTCGGGCCAGTGTGCCGGGAGCCGGAGCGACGCCGGATCGGGCCGGAACTCCGCCGGTGCGTTCCACGGGTGGTGCGGATCGCTGAAGTTGGCCCAAAGGAAGAACGGCTTTTCGGCGGGCTTCTGGTCGAGAAACTCGGCCACCTGCGCTGCAACCTCGGCGTCCGGTCCCGTACGGAGGTAATCGACCCGGTCGGCAAAGGTCCTCAGACCGTGCTGCTGGAAAATGCGAGCGACCGCCGCGGGCTGCCTGCCGGAACCGTCCAGGTGATAGCTCCGGCCACAGACACCGGTGAAATACCCTGCCTGTTCGCGGAGCATTTCAGGGAAGGTCACTTCGTCGCGGGGCAACGGCGCGGAAAAGCGGGTCATCCGGGCGGCGACCGGGGAGCGACCGGTCAACAGCGCGACCCGCGACGGCACACACTGGGGCGCGGCGGTAAAAAAGCGGTGAAACTTCATGCCGTCGGCGGCCAGGCGATCGAGCGTGGGGGTCGTGACGTTGCCGTCTCCGTAGCAACCGACAAACGGATAGCTGTGATCGTCGCTCAGCAGGAAGAGGATATTGGGCTTCTCGGCGGCGGCAAGCGATGGGCAAAGCAGCACGGCGAGGGCAAGCAGACTCCGCGGGATCGTTGTCATAACCGAAATCTCCTCTCTTCTTGAATGTCGGCTGAAAATCTCCGGCCTATGGCTCGGGTCGGACGATCTTAGGCGAGCCCTGAATATCCAAAACGACCACGGTGGCGATCTTGTCAGGCGCGTCGGCCGGCAGCGTGATCGCAACGCCCTGGTCGTTGCCGGCGACCTTCAGCCGCTGCTTGCCGGCAAGAAGCAAAGCCTCGACCGGCTGGTTCGTAAGGCCGGGCAGCACCAATTGGCCGCTCGCGGGCCAGTCGAACACGTGGAGATACAGTCGCGTCACACGGTCGCTGAGTTGCTTCCGCGTGCAGCGGCCCCAGTCGAGTTTCTCGAAAGGGCTGGCCTCGGTGGCGTAGATCGCTTCGCCGTTGGTTTTCATCCACTCGCCAATGGCCCTCAGCGAGTCGATGCTCTGTTGCGGAACGCTTCCGTCGCCTTTCGGGCCGATGTTCAGCAGGTAGTTGCCGCCCTTGCTGGCGATGTCGACGAGGTTGCGAATGAGCGTTTCGTCGGACTTCCAGGCGTGGTCGTGCTCGCTGTATCCCCACGTGGTGTTCATCGTCATGCACGTTTCCCAATCGACGCCGGGCATGCCGGTGGCGGGGATGTGCTGCTCGGGCGTGATGAAGTCGCCGTACTTCGGATCGAGCTGCGGGATGAAGCCTGCGGTGCCCATGCCGGACCATCCGGCTTCGGGGATACGGAAGAGGCGATTGTTCATAATGATGCCGGGCTGTTTCGAGCGAGCGAGGCTCATCAGTTCGCCGGCTCGCCATGCCTCGTCGCCCTGGAAGTCCTGCGAGCTGTAGTCCCACCAGAGAATGTCGATGGGGCCGTAGTTCGAGACGAGCTCGTTGACCTGCTGGCGGAGGTAGGCCTGGTACTTGGCGTGATCGCGGTCGCCGTTGGGATAGGGTTGGCCCTTGAGCGGGTGTGGCAACTGTTTCGACTTGGCGTATTCGTACTGGTCGTGGTGCCAGTCGATCACCGAGTGGTAGAAACCGACCTTGAGGCCCTCCGCACGGCAGGCATCGACGATCTCCTTGACCAGGTCGCGATTTAGGACGTGCCCGGTGTTGTAGTCACCGGCGGTCGAATCGAACAGGCCGAATCCGTCGTGGTGCTTGCTGGTAAAGACGAGGTACTTGCAGCCGGCCTGTTTGGCCAGTGCGGCCCACTGGCGGGCGAAGTCGGCGGTCGGCTTGAACTTGGGAATCGCGGCTTTGGCGTACGTGTCGGTGTCGACCTTGACCCGCTGCTGGATCCATTCCATGCCCCCCTTGGTTCCGACGGGTTTGCCCTCCCAAGTGCCGGCCAGGCCGGAGTAGAGGCCCCAGTGGACGAACATGCCAAAACGTGCTTCGCGCCACCACTGCATCCGGGAGTCGCGCTCGTGGGGCGTCTCCTGACACGATGGGGCGACGCCTTGTTTGCATGCCTGGTCGGCCGCGTTGCTCTCTTGAGAATAAGTGGCAAACAATCCGATGCATGCCAGCAGTGCGACAAGTCTCATAGGTGTTCATCCTTTCGTGTGATTTTCGTCTGGTCTGGCCCGATCCGGTCTGATCCGTTTCTGCTGCGGGCAGCGTTGAGCCGCCTCATGAGCTTCTGATCGTTTTGTCGGCCGGACGTCTATTATCGTTGGAACGCCGAACCGTCGCAACGGGGTCGGTTTCCGGGACTCATGCTGCATCTGAGAGGGCACGGAGACCGTCACACCAGCCATCGGATTCCGCCATTGCGACGTTTTGCCAGTCATGTGCCGAGGAAGGCCGAGAGCCTATCCCAAAACCGTCGGGGACTGGCTCATTTTGCGGAGTCTTCGGAGCACGATGTGCCACCCCTGTATAGGTCGTTTAAACGCAGTGCCCAACGGGCCGCGCGCCGGTGACCGATAGCCGCGCCGGGCTCCGCCCCAAGCGCGGCCCGTTGGGCACTGCGGTTAAACGACGAATTCGCAAGACCTTAGCTTAGGACTTTTACAGGGGTGGTAAAAATGTGCCTGTCCCCCTATCCTCCGACTAGGTTCAACCGAAATGCAGGAGTGTTTCAAGGGCCGGCCGCGCTTTCTCCCGCAGCTCTTGCAGTGCCCGATCACACGCTGCAGCCTCTTCGATTTCCAGGTACTGCGCCAGCACCGCCTCGGCGCGGGCCGCCCGATGTGTCTCTTTGCGCAAAGCCACTTGTTCGAGTAATACATTGACGCCAAGCAATGCCAAAAAGCCCTCTGCGCTGAACGCGGTCTCCCACTGCCGCGATTCATGAGCACTCGCTTCATCAAGCAGCGCTTGCTCCGCTTCGGCTCCACGGAGCTTGAGCGTTCCGACGTCTTTCAGGAACTGCTCCAGAACAGGACGCAACGCCACGGCGTTGGAAAGGGCACGCTCCACGGCGAGTGATGCTCGGCCATCCAGCGCCTCCGGCTGCTGCGCACGCAGTTCACACCACGACGCTCTTTCATGGGCTGCATTGGATGAGCGTTTCTCGATGTGCCTGCCTCTTCGGCCCTCGCGTCCATTCCGTTTACCTCTTGCCGCTGGAGATGCGGCAACGCCGTGCGTTTCCCAAAGCGATAAAGCTTGTACCCGGTTCTGCACGTAGCGCAAGGTATCATCGACCTCACTCGCCAGCCGGAAGAAAGAGAGAGCTTGTCTTACATCCCCGCGCGACTCGCTGACCGTTCCGAGCAACGAAAAGGCTTCGGCAACTGCACGAGTGCGCCGGCCGAACGGCTCATGGCCGGACCTGAGCCGCGCGTCGAGCGCCTCACCGATTTGCAGCCGTTTGCGCGGCAGCCCGACGATATCGAGAACAAGGCCGGCACACTCGGCGGCTTCACTGAAAAACGGCTCTCCCCTGTTCGCGGGGCATTCAATTCTGTCCTGACGCCCGATGTGCAGCATGATCCGGCCAAGGTTACTAACGGCCCATAAGGCATATCCTTCGTCTTGCTCGTCGCGAAACTTCGGGAGCGGCGATTCGCCGCGGAGATGTTCGGCAGTGATCCCGAACTCCTCTTCAAGCATGGACTGCAGCAACGTGAACCCAAGTTCCCACTCCCTTAAGATCTCCTGCTCCGGGCTGCCGGTGGGATAGCCCGTTTCGCGCCGGCCAATGTAGGGATGAAACCGTTCGGGAGAAACCTCCACGCAGAGGTCGGTCAAATTCAGGATGGCTTTGATGTTTCCCCGATCAAACAGCACGGCGTCCTCGAGGAATCGAATCGCGTGCAGATGATAGTTCTCTCTCCGGAACTTATAGCTCAGCCCGCATTCGCAAAGCATGCGCGACGCGACGCCATGGAGCTCGGACGAAACGATGTCAAGAAGCTCCTCCGGTGATGACCGCTTGAGCACCTGATAATCGGTTATCCCCAACTCCCGCAGCACGGACCACGCCAGGTCGTCGGCCTCTCGATACCGCTTGTCGGCCTTGAGCATTTCGACCCTCTCGACCTTCCGCGCTAACCGTTCACCTTCCGCGAAAAGCGAGTCCGGGACGGAAAGGGTGGAGAGATCGTGATTCACAGGGCAAGGGTTCACTTCACTTCTCCTATCACTTCTTCGGGGGTACAGAGCAGGCATCGCGGCGCCGCTTACGCCGGGTCGAAATCACGGACGAAAGCCCCGTGGACGATGGGGATAACGCAGATTCCGGCAGGGTACAGCCGTCATTCCTCGGCTGGTCTGCTGCGGTTCGACGCATCGACGTGTCCGGGAAGTTCTTTGCGCCGGATCACAACTCGATCGGGAGCCTCGATCCCGATCTTGGCACGACCGCCGTGAATTTCGCGGATCCAGACCTGGATGTTCTCGCCAATCGCGACGGCTTCGCCTTGCTTCCTGCCGAACACAAGCATGGCCATGACTCCATTCCATGACTGAGGATCGTCGTTTTCCTGTCAGACTCTCGCTGCGTTGCTTACGCATGACGCGTACCAATCAACACCCTCGCGCGAGGATGTGGCATAAGTCGCTTCGTAACAAGGAATTAGCCCTGCCGGGCATCGGTCCTGGCAGAGAGTGGCTGCAGCCGGCACTGTGCGAAAACAATACGGGATGGTCCAATGTGCAACGGTTCAACTTGGCCCCGAAGACGGCTTCCGGGACGAACTCGTCGTCGGGACCGCCGATTTCCCACGCCGGAGTCCATGGCGACCCGGAGAAAGTTTCGCCGCCAACGGCACCTGGCTCGGCCATCCGGATCGCCAGGGCCAACAGCCGGGCGCTTTGAGCGAGTTCGGCGCGTACGGCCACGGCTATCCCGACTTGTTCTACTTGCACGGTGCCACGCAGGTGATGTTTCACGTGCGGGAAGTCTGGGTTGTTGGCAGCCAGTCCGGTGTCAACCGCCGGGTCGCAGTCTCGCGTCCGCTTCGGGGAGCTTCCGCCGCTTTCGTAAAGCCCAATCCGCCAGTGAACGCGGGAGGCCGGAGCGAGAAATGTTAGCCGGTAACTGCTGTGGAGCGATGGTCGGTGCCGCCGCACACCTTTCCTCGACGTGGCTGCGAGTCCGCGGTAGAATTGGGCTTTGATGGCCGATGATCGCCTGCGGCAGTCGGGCCGCCGGCGGCGCACCGTCACAAAACGAAGGAGCCACGCTCGTGGGAAACGCTTCCCTATCGCTTGTTCTGCTCTCGCTCATGCTTGCCGCTCCCGCAGCGCAGGCATCCTCCCCGCAGACGGAAACCCGGCGCAATGTTGTCTTCATCATGTCAGACCAGCATAACGCCCGGGCTCTGGGATGTTACGGCAATCAGGAGATCCGCACTCCCAACCTCGACCGACTGGCCGGGCAGGGCACGCTGTTCACCCGGGCGATCTGCCAGACGGGCCAGTGCGTTCCTTCGCGCTACTCGATTTGGACCGGTCGCTACGCGCGGAGCCACGGCACGTACTCCAATGGAAACGCGCAGAACCCACGGGAGCTGACCGTGGCCGAACTTTTCAAGGCCGCCGGCTATGCCACAGCCACTTTCGGCAAGCACCATATGGTAATGGGCCCGGCCACGGCCAACCACGGCTTCGACGTCGTCGAGGTGCCGGCCCATGAATGGAAGTACAACGAAGAGACCGTGCTCCCATACGATAGGCACCGGCCGGGCCAAGGTGGGCGAACTCCTGCTCGCAACGAGGAGCATGACGCTGTGGGTTGCCGTCGCCAGGACGATCGAATACATCCGGCAGAACAAGGAACGGCCCTTCGTCGTCTGGTGTTCGTTCCATGGCCATACGCCGATCTGCCCTCGCTCTGGCTGGTACGATCCAAGCCGAACGGACCCTGCCTCCCGTCTTCACCAGATCGATCGGGAGATGCCCGGGGCAGAGTCGTTTCTGAGCAAGTCGGGTTTGTACGATTCGGAGGAACTGCATCGGAAAACGTTGGCCTACTATTACGGATACGTTCGCAGATCGACCACAACATCGGCTTGGTGCTCGACGAGCTGGATCGCCACGGATTGGCCGATCATTACGACCGTCGTTTATACGGCCGATCACGGCGAGATGATGGCCGAGCAGGAGCGTGGACCAAGGGAAGTACTGGGTATGAGGCGACCATGCGCGTGCCGCTGATCCTCCGACTTGCCGGAGTGGTGCCGGCCGGGAAACGGATCGATGAACTGGCCTGCTCCATCGATCTGTTCCCGACGCTGCTCGAGACGGCCGGCCTGGAGGTTCCATCGCCGCGGGTGCAGGGGAAAAGCCTGCTCCCTTGGTTCAAGGCAAGCCCGGCCCGTGCGCAAGTACGCGTTCAGCGAACTCGTAGCGTCGACAACCAGGTGGTCACGGTCACCAGCAAACCTGGAAATATGTCCGTTTCCGGCAGGGCGGCCGAGTCGTCCACGAGCAACTGTTTGATCTTGTCACTGACCCGTGGGAGATGCGGAACGTTGCCAGGGATACGGCTGCCCGAGCCGCCAAGGATGAACTGCTCGAAGCCTGGCCGATTGGGAAGAGGCGACGGAAACGGCGCGGTTGCAAGCGTACGGAAAGCCCGTGCGGGTCGGGCAAAGAAATGCTTCACCAGCAGAGCGAAACCGCGACGCCCTGTAAGGTTGCTCAAAGAGCTCAGTCCGTCTGGCTGGAGTCGGCCTTCCTGATTGTGAAGGGCATGGCAGATCGGGGGCTGTTCCTCTTGCCGCTGAGGAGGAAACGTTCCGTCGCCGTAACCTCGTAATTCCTGGGTCAACGTTAACGGCGGCGATGCCGACAACGCCCCAGATACGGAGGCAGATGCAAGTTCTTTTGGAGGCCATACTCACCTCCGCCGACGACCCGGGGGCCGGAACGAAGCAACGGAGCGTGAACATGGCAGAGCCGGAGCCACGAGTTGTTCACGGCGATTCCGATCGCCTTTCCGCGGGGCTCGGCGCAGCAGCGGCGGCTATGGCTCAACCGACTCGTTCTCCGTAGCGCTCTGCACGGCCTCGGCCGTCCGGTTTACCGCCTCCCGGCTCGCCTCGGCTGCTCGCCCGATATCTTCCTGCATTTCTCCTGGTCGATGGTAATTTGGCTCTGGCGATGGAAGAGGCGTGACCAGCCTGACAGAGAAACCGATGGCTACAAACAGGACGACGATCACGAGAAGAGCCAGTACGAGTTGAAAACCTGTTTTGCGTCGTTTTGTGGATGCCACGCGAGCCATGTCTTCTTCCTTTCGCTTGTGGAACGATTCGCTCCACCGTTGTCGACCAGGTACCGAGTCCCAGGAAAGAACGCTCGGCATGCAGCCGCTCCAGTTCCGCCTCACTTATTGCCATTTTGTCGCCTATGTGGGCGAGAGGACGTCAAAAAGTCGCGGAAATGCAGGAATGCTGCCCGCGACCTGGGTAGAGTGCGCGGTTGGCGAGGAGATAGCCACACGGTCCCGCTCGGCGAGCGGAACCTACCATGGGAAGTCGGCAGCGGCATGGAATGTGCTCCTCCAAGCTCGTGTTGAGAGTGCTACTTTGAAATCCGAGAACAGGACAGGACTTCCATGAGAATGCTGGGACTGATTGCCGTGTTGATGCTGGGGCGCTTGATCGGCGACGCCGAGGTCGAGGAGCCGGGTCGTATGCCCGACGTCGATATGCAGGCCGACCCGGGCCAGTTGCCGGAGGTCGACGTTCAAGGCCGGACGTGGATGTTGGGACCGAAAAGAAGGATGTCACCGTGCCGGACGTCGACGTCCAGCAGAAGGAGACCGAGATCACCGTCCCCGACGTCGACATCACTCCGCCGAAGGAATAGAACCGCGGGCGCGCTGGTGTTGGTTGCGAATCGTTCATGACTGTTTGGCAGTCTGGATGGCCTAGAGGATTGAGGAGGATTGAGGCTGCCGGTGGTCTCTCCAAACAGCTCGTGCAAGACGCTGGTCCGCGAAATTCGCGGCCCTATTGTGATAACCGTAAGGGAGTGGCTCGGCCACTCCTTGCCGCTCGTTGTGCTGGGGATCAGGAGCGACCCCAGCAGCGTTCCGTCCTGTGACAGCGCGCTACAGGCTGCGGACGAATTCATCGGCCTCACGCTCGGCCCGATCTCGCTCGTACCCGTAGCGCTCCTGGATCCGCCCGGCCAACTTCTCCCGTTTGCCGGCGACCACGTCGAGGTCGTCGTCCGAGAGCTTGCCCCACTTCGCCTTTGCTTCTCCCTTGAACTGCTTCCATTTCCCTTCCAGTTGATCCCAATTCATTTCTCTTCTCCCTTCAATAATGAACCATACACGACGATGCCGCCCGACGAGCGTCGCGGCATCGATTAACTCTGCCCCCGGCGGGCGCGTACGCAATGGGTGAGCGCCCGAGTAGGGACCCCTTGAAAATGTGCAAGTGGCGTGCCGGCTTGAAGAATGAGGCCAAAACTGCTTAGACGAATGAAGCAAGATAGCCGTCAATGCGTCGCTCTCCTGCGTCAATCTGCCGCAGGCCGGTACTCCCGCATCGCCATCGGATCCCCGAGAGCACCGAATCCAAACGCAGAGCCTATCCGGCAACGGGGAGTGGCTACCGGATGTAATGTATTCGAAACGGGTGCCGCACAAGATGTAGGGTGCCTGTCACCCTTTTGCGGATAGCCACTCACTGAAATTCGATCGAACTCTCGTCCCCACAAATGAGCAGACTGAACTCAGGGCGAGCCTGCCCGGAGAAGAGGTGCCAGAACTCCGCGACTGCGGCGACGGGATCTTTGGCGTACGCCCGTTGAAACCTGGTCGCTTCGTCGCCCGCGCGGATCAGTTCCGAGAGCGAGGCGACTTCGGCGAAGTGATTTCGCAGTTCGGCGTCGTCTGCGAAAATCTGTTCGATCTCTTCCCGCTGGGGGTGGTCGTTGGCAACGACGATACGGCCGTCGTAGCCGACCTGAAGTCGAATCTCCTCGTTCGTATCGAGCCCGGCGTCGCGAAATGCCTCGCGGATACGAGCATTCAGGGCGTCTCTCCGCTCGTTTCGGTACGTGCGGATGTCTTCGAGGTGGATGCTGCCGTCTGCGCTGCGCGGCACGCCGGGAAAGAGCCTGGCCACGAGATCCGGCCCCAGGCCGGGCTGTTTCGCGGATTCGGCTTCCGTAGAGAGGATTAGTTCATCCTCGATCGCAGCGGCGTCCGAGGACGACTCCGACCGCTCCGGAGCCGGGGAACCTATCAGACTTGCCACAGACTGCAACGCGGTTTGTCCCGCGGCCCGAACTCCCACGGCCCAGATGCTCATGCTCGGCTCCCTCCGGCCAGAGTCTCCCCCCGCTTTTGCCGCCAGTTTATCGGCTTTCTCAGCCCCTCGACTTGAGCCCGATTTCTGAGAAATTCGGTTCCAGCTTGGCGGCCCAAGAGGAGCCGCACTCACTCAGTCAGCCCTGGTCTCGGCGGGCCGCATGGATGACATCGAGGATCCGCTCGACGTCGAACACGCAGCCGCCCCAAGTTCCGCCGCCGAGTTGCTGCAGGGCTGCCCAGAGGCGAGTGTCGTCGGGCAAGGCCGGGTCGGGCGACAAGGCAGCTTGCGGCGGGCGATCCCTCAAAACGCAAGCCGCCTCATCCGGACTGAACGTTCGCTGCTCGTCTCCCACCAGGTCCACGGAGCCATCCAAACGGTTTCGATCGATCACGATGCGGATGCGGTCGCCGTCGCGGACTTTTCCCAGCGGGCCTCCGGCCAAGGCTTCCGGCCCGACCATGCCGATGCAAGCCCCGGTGCTTACGCCGGAGAAGCGGGCGTCGGTCACCAAGGCCACGTCGTGGCCCCAGGACAGATAGCGCAGTGCGGACGTAAGCTGAAAGGTCTCCTCCATCCCGGAGCCGAGCGGGCCGCGACCGACGAGCACGATCACGTCGCCCGGCTCGATCGGGCGACCGGCGGTCCCCTTCACTGCGGCCACCGCGTCGGCCTCGCGAACAAAGACTCTCGCCGGGCCGGTCTTGCGGTAGATGCCGTCGGAATCGACCACCCGAGGGTCGATTGCCGTGCTCTTGATGACGGAGCCATCCGGGGCCAGATTGCCCCGCGGAAAACAGACCGTGCTGGTCACTCCCAATTCCGCGGCACGATCGGGTGTGAAAATCACATCATCCGGATCGACATTGTCGCATTCCTGCAAGCGCTGCCGCAGGGCCGTTCGCCGCGAAGACGTTTCCCACCATGCTAGCACCTCGCCCAGGCTGCGGCCGCTGATCGTCAGCGCGTCGAGTTCCAGAAGGCCGAGACGAGCCAGTTGGAGCATCACCTCGGGCACACCGCCGGCCAGGAAGACGCGAATCGTCGGGTGATTGACGGGGCCGTTCGGCAACACGCTCACCAAGCGGGGCACGCGACGATTCACTTCCGTCCACTCGCCGATCGTCGGACGCCGCAATCCGGCGGCATGGGCGATTGCGGGCAAGTGCAGAAGTAGGTTCGTCGAGCCGCCGAATGCCGCGAAGACGGTCATGGCGTTGCGGACGGACGCGTCGGTGACGACGTCCCGTGTTCTCAGCCCCTGCTGATCCATGGACATCATCGCTTTGGCGGTCCTCGATGCCATGTCGAGCCAGATCGCCTGGCCCGACGGCGCCAGGGCGGCATGCGGCAGCGTCAGCCCCAGGGCTTCGCCGACGACCTGGGCCGTCGCCGCTGTGCCGAGAAAATGGCATCCACCGCCTTGAGACGCGCACACCCGGCAGCCCTCCAGCGATGCCTCGTCCAACGACATCTCGCCGCGGGAGAACCTTGCCCCGATCGACTGGATCTTGCCGGTATCCTCGCCGACCGTCGGCGGCAGCGTGACGCCGCCGGGGACCAGACCGCACGCCAGGTCGCTGAAACTGACCAGCGCCATCATCATCGCCGGCAGTCCCTTGTCGCAGGTGGCGACGCCGAGCACGCCGCGCGCGGTCGGGATCGAGCGGGCAAGCCGGCGGAAAATGGCCGCTGCGTCGTTGCGGTAGGGAAGACTGTCGAACATCCCCGTGGTGCCCTGGGTGCGGCCATCGCACGGATCGGTACAGTATCCACAGTAGGGAACCGCACCGTGCCGGCGAAACTCCTCTGCCGCGGCAGCCAGCGCCAGGTCGAGTTCGTAGTGGCCGGTGTGCCAGCCCAACGCGATTGGGCGGCCATCCGGCCCGCGGAGCCCGCCGAGTGTGCTCAAGAGGACGTATTGCGGCCCGGCCACGGCCGAGGGCTCCCAGCCCATCCCGGCATCCTGCGTCATGCCGAACAAATCGCCGCTGGGACGGTCGCGGAGCATGTCAGGCGTGAGCGGAAGCCTGCCCTGGGGGCCCTCGCGGTGGGAAACGACTTCATAGAGCGACGGATCGCCGGAATCCATAAGGTGGTCGGAGGTCATTCTTGCCTTTCTTTCGGCCAGAGCCATCGAGCGGCTGCTGCGGCAACGAGTGGAAGTGCGACGGAGGCGGCCAGCGCGATGGGCAGCCGTACGAAGCTGCCCAATGCGGCGTAAACGATTGCGATGCCAAGATTGCTGAGCAGGGCCGCCACGAGAAACGGCTGCCAGGCGAGCCGCGTCGTGCCGAGAAACAGAACGCTCGCTTCAGCCAGCACCGGGACCGGGCGGGCCAATACGACTACAAGCGGTCCGAAACGATCGCTCGCCCGGTCGATTCGATCGAGGTCTTCTCCGCCGGCAAAACGCAGGGCCAGCGCGCGGCCGAACGCCCGCGCCAGTGCGAAACCGAAGATCGCTCCCAGGCTCATCCCCACCCAGGAAGCCGTGGCACCGGCGACCGTCCCGAGGGCGTTGCCGGCCACGGCGCTCACGACGCTCGAAGGGATCGGCAGGAAGACGTCCGTAGAAAGCAGTCCGATCACCGCCAGAGCGACCACGGCGGGTGGGAGAGTTCCCCGGAGTCCGTTCTCGATCCGCTCTTCCAACCAAGGGCCGAAACCGAGGAACGGGATGATCGGGACGAGCAGGACGACGGCGACCAGCAGCAGGGGTTTCAGCAGATCTTGCATCCTTGCATGGTACGCTACGATGCGGCAAATCGCCACACTCGCCGAGCTTGTGAAAAAAACTGGGACAGGCGCCTCGCGGATAGCGAAATTTCCCCCGTTTTCGCTATCATGGCTTAACTTAGAGCCTATCCCAAAACCGTTGGGGACTGGCTCATTTTGCGAAGTCTTCGGAGCAAAATGTGCTCGTCCCCTTCTCCGCGCGAGGTTTTGGGATAGGCTCTTGCTGCATCCCGATCCGTCCGCCGGTAGCGTCGAACGGACGCGGAGGGTATGATGCCGGTCCAGCTTTCGACGGTCGCGTTTGGCACACGAGGCGCTTGCATGGGACATTCCTGTCGTATTTGTGGGAGAAGCCGCCCGAACGAGCGGTTTTCGGGAAAAGGGCACCGGACGCATATCTGCAAGGAGTGCCAGCGGCTGCCGCGAGCTGAGCGGTTCCGAATCGATGCCCTCAACGACATCGAACGTTATCTCTTCCGCCAGTCGAACATCTCCAAGAAGAATCTCTCGCGTCTGGCGGAATTAGCGCAGTGCGATGATCCGAAGGTCCGAGAGCTGGCGGCCGTCGTACTCGAGATCGGCAAGGCGCATCCGGGGCGCCGGCGGCGATTCAAGTCGATCAAGAAGGAGCGGCCCGAGCTATGGCAGGACATGATTCGGGTGGGAATCGTCGAGGAGTGGCCGGAGGAGTTGGAGTTCGAAGAGGACCTGCGGGACTTTGGCGAAGTCGAAGAGAATTGGAGCGTCGCCGGGCAGGACTTCGCTTACGAAGATGACATACCGTTCTGATCCTTGTGCGGCAGCGCCGTCTCTTGTATGGTGACGGGCAGTGGGCCGGTCGGGGTGAGCGGCCCGGCGATCTGACAGGGAGCCAACACCATGTACCGGAACTTGCTCAATGTAGCCGCGCTGCTAACGATTGTGTTCTGCCCTCTGCTGGTCGGCCGGCCCGCGGCCGCTGCCGGGGATGCGGCGGCAAAGGAGAAGGTTTTCAGGGCCGGCGCTGCGACCGCGAACATCACGCCGACGATCGGGCTTGCGACGATCGGCGGCTGGAAACCGGTTCCGTCGACGCACATCCACGATGAGCTGCACGTTCGCTGTCTGGTGCTGGATAACGGGCAGGCTCGGCTTTGCATTGCGATCTGCGATAACCTGGGAATTCCCCGCGACGTGCTCGATGAGGCCAAGCGGCGGCTGAGCGAGAAGACCGGGTTGCCGGTCGACCATATTTTGACGGCCGCCACCCACACCCACTCGGCGCCCAGTGCGTATGGCGAGGAGCGCTTTCGGCCGAACAACCAGTTCAATCCGTACCAGGAATTCCTGATCGGGCGGATCGTCGACGCGGCGCTGACGGCGATTCACAACCTCGAGCCGGCCCAAGTCGGCTGGGGAGTGGCCCGGGAGCCCCGGTACGTTTTCAACCGCCGCTGGCTGATGAAACCGGGCGAGCATCTCCGGACTCCGTTCGGCGGGATGGACAAGGCACGGATGAACCCGCCGCACGGAAGCCCCGACTTGATCGAGCCGGCCGGCCCCACCGACCCGCAGATTTCGTTCGTCAGCGTCCGATCGGCCGAGGGTCGGCCCATCGCCTTACTGGCCAACTATTCGCTGCATTACGTCGGCGGGGTCGGGCCGGGCGCGGTCAGCGCCGACTACTTCGCCCTGTTCGCCGACCGGATCCAGGAGCTCTTCGAGGCCGACCGGCTCGCCCCGCCTTTTGTAGGCATTCTCAGCAACGGCACCAGCGGCGATATCAACAGCAACGACTACGGGGGCAAGCCGCGGCAATACGAGCGGTACGAGAAAATGCGCGCGGTGGCCAACCACGTGGCCGAGGACGTGTTCAAGGCCCATGCCGGCGTGGAGTTCCACGATCAGGTGCCGCTGGGCGCGGTTTGTCGCGAGCTGACACTGGCGGTTCGCAAGCCGACCGCGGAACAGATGGCTTGGGCGAACGAACTGCTGGCCCGCACGGACGAGCCGAAAGACCACCAGGAGCACCGCCGCCGGGTCTACGCGGAACGATTCCAGAAGCTCGACGCGGCGCCTGAGAAGGTCGACATTCTGCTCCAGGCGGTACGGATCGGCGACGTGGGGATCGTGACGGTGCCGTTTGAGACGTTTACGGAGATCGGGCTTGAGATTAAACAGAAGAGCCCGCTGCCGCGGACGTTCGTGATCTCCTTCGGCAACGGTTCTTACGGGTATCTTCCCACGCCACGCCACTTCGAATTGGGCGGCTACGAGACCTGGATGGGCACCAACAACGTCGAGCCGGAGACGGCACCGAAGATCGTCAAAGAGTTGCTCGAGATGCTTGGAGAGCTTTGACGCTTCGGTTCCCCGAACACGTCGTTGGCAGCGTATCGTGACCCACGGTACGTTTCCGCCGGTGGACACAGAGATGGTGATGGCCTAGAATAGCGGTAGGCTGCTTTTTTGGAGGCTTTCATGACCACAGGAATTGCCTACCCTCACATCGTTAAGACTGAAGGCAGTCCCGCCAGACTTGGACGGCTTCCGCGGATTCGTGTGGCGCAGATCGTGATCGACTATCTCAACCACGGTTGGTCGGCTGACGAAATCTGCATTCACTATCCGCACCTGAGGCGGGCGGAAGTTCATTCCGCGATGGCGTACTACTTCGATCATCAGGCGGAGATCGAAGGCGAGATCGCGGAAGAGCAGAAGCTCAGTGAGCAATCGCGAGGCGCCGCTGAACCAACTGCTGTGGAGCTCCGTTTGCGGGCGAAAGGGTTGTTGCCGCATCAGTAGATCGGGATGAGAGATGGCAGTTCCGCTTTATCTCGACGTCCACGTGGACAAAGCAATCCATGATCAGCTTCGTCTGCGCGGGGTGAACGTGTTGCGGGCTCACGACGACGGTGCAGACGAAATGCAGGACGAGGACTTGCTGCGCCGTGCGAGCAGCCTCGGCCGGGTTGTTTTCACCCAGGACATTCGTTTCAAGGCGCTGGCAGAACGGTGGCAGCGCGAGGGCGAGGCATTCGCGGGATTGTGTTACGGCAACCAGTTGGGAGTCACGATTGGTGATTACGTGAGGGATCTGGAGCTGATCGCTAAGGCTACTGACCTGGAGGAATGGGCCAGCGTTGTGCAGCACCTGCCGTTCAGATGAGCCGTCCCCTCGCCTGAAAGTCAGAGACAGATCTCCACCTCCAGGAACCGGTGCGGGTTCTTCGCGTACTGTTCGGCGATCTGATGAAGCGTCTGCCATCGCGTGGCGTGCCAGGGACTCTCGTACTGCGGTTCTTCGTCCGGCAGGGCGGTCAGGAAGGACTTGCGGACGAGCATGGCACGGACCTTCTGGGTGCGGACAGGCCCCACGCGCTCACACGTCAGACACAATAGATACTGGCCGCGTTCGACTGGCAGGCCGAGGTCGCGCTTGATGTGTCCGTCGGCGAACCGCTCGCTGATTTCGTTCAGCACGGCGTTGAGGTAATACCAGCAATCTTCTTTCGGGATCGGCAGAATCGGATCGTCTGCGGTGGTTCGTTTCGCCAGCTTCACGACCGTTTTCGCAGCGGACGAATTGAGAAAGATCTGCTCGCAGTCCATCTCGAGGATCGTTCGAATTCGCAGGGTGCCGGCGTCAACGCTCGAGAGCGTCACGTTCAGCCGATTCATGAAATCTCTTTTACGCCACCGCAGGCGAGCTCGCCTCCCGGCCATGTACGACGCGATCCCGGCCGCGGCCACGATCCACAGCAATTCCGGCCAGTTTTCCCGGAGGTAGTCAAGCAGTGAGTTCAAGGTGTCGTTCATGGTCTTGCCTCAGGTTCCGTAGGGGGCGGTGCCAGCAACTGCGGATCGAGACGCTCTCGCCAGCGGCCCCAGTCGGCACCCAGGGTGAGATTGATGGTGGCCACCCCGAACACTTCGCGGTCGGTGGGCAGCACGACCAGCGGTTCGCCCGAGGGACCGACGATCACGCTCGTGCCATAGCACTCCTTGCCCACGGCATTGCAGCACACGACCCACATCCGGTTCGCCTGCGCGTAGCTGGCGGAATGGTGGATCCGGTTGCTGCTGCCCAGTGCAACGTTGCCCGTGGCCGCGTTGCACCAGAGGAGCACCTCGGCCCCTGCCAACCGCATCCGCCGGGCAGACTCCGGGAATTCGCCGTCGAAGCAGTTCGAAACGCCAACGGTGGCATAGCGAGTGCGGAACACGGCGCACCGCTCTGTTGGAGGTGGTTCGGCGAACGACTCGAGATCGTAGGGGCCGGGCGATAGAGGATTCTTGCGCCGCGTTCCGAGCCAGGTGCCGTCCGCATCGATGACGCCGATCGCGTTGTAGTATCTGCCCTCGTGCCTTTCGCAGAAACCGAATGCCAAGACGACTTGGTGGGCGCGGGCGGCGTTGCAGAGCTGCTCTAAACACTCGCTCCTCGACGGATCGTCGGCGAGCTCGCGGTTGGCGAGCGCGGCCTCCGCGGGCGTGCCGGCCGAACGGGTGAAGTAGCCGGGCAGGCACATTTCGGGCAGGGCCAGGATCTCGACGCCTTCCCGTCCGGCACGTTCGATTGCCTCGACCATGCGGTGGAGGTTGTTTCGCTTGCCTTGCCGGCCGCCGCAGTGATTGCGCATCTGCCAGACCGCGACGGTTACCGGCCTGGCGTCCGGTCGGCGGAGAGAAGCGTTGATCATCTCGCGGTTTCGCTGGCTGCGGGTCCTGAGCAGGTCGTAGTGCCCCGGCCAAACGTCGCGCAAGACAGTGCCGTCGAGAACCGAATCGGCATCGGGTTTCTCGTCGGCCTGGCTGCCTCCGCAGGCTATCGCTAGAAACGCTGCCACCGTGATGATTCGGATTTCTCCGGCAATCTGCATGGCGTTCCTCCTTGGAGTCTCATCTTCCGGTCGCCGCCCTACGGGGCGCAGTATGACCGGTCGTGTACTTCGTCGCAAGCCGTTGACCGGGCACAAGCCCTGGCGTGATTGCGCGGCAAACGTTCCCGCCCGGGCAGCCCGGCAATATCGACCATCTCCCCATACTGGAGGCGGTGACGAGTCACGCGCAATCCAAAAGGACCGGATCGAACCACAGGGCATCGGCGGGCGTCGGGTGATCGTCGCGATGCCGAAGCTCGTCGGCGATGATCGCCAGGGCCAGATCTCTCGCGAGCAGATTGCTTTCGGGCGCGGAGCCGAACACGATGTAGGCGGCTTGCTCCGTAAAGTGGGAGCGTTCCAGGTCGCGAATCTGGTCTTCGTCGATTGCCAGACGGAGGCCGTTCGGGCCAAGCGGGCTGTCTCCGTACAGGAGGGCCCAGCCTCCGTTCAGTCCGTCCATGCCCGTCTGAGTGACGATGGCCGAGTTGGGCGATGCAATCCTGTGCGAGTACGAGTAGGGCGGGCCGTTGGACATGCCCGGGAGCGTGTCGGCGCCTACCGCGACTTCGTAGGGCAGGTCGCCCAGGGTGCCGCTTCCTGCCTCGAAGACGATGTAGCCAACCGTTTCCGACGCGCGCGCCGTGGTCGTGTCTTCTCCGATGTGCCGACCGACGTACAGGCTCGAGAGCGACGGCGGGGCCCCAACCGACTCGCCGTGGGACCAGAAAACCGACCAGCCATCGTTGGCAGTCATGACCTGCCCGAACACGACCGGGTTGGAATAGCTGTTGCCGTATTGGCGTTGCTCCCCGACCCAGGATCCGGGCCGATCGACCACCGTGGAAACGTACTTCGCCGCCTCCATGCGGATACCGTGGTCGGTCTCGTTGTAGACGCCCGCCTCGACGACCATGTAATGGACGTCTACGCCGTCGATCGCATCGCCGCCGGGAGCGGCGACCTGGAACTGGAACGAGTCGCCCTCGGCATTGCGGACGCGGACGACCGCGGGCCCGTCGGCCTCGCCGTAATTGGGCGTGGCCACCACGACCATGTCGCGATAGGATCGGTCCAGGCTGACGGTCGTCCAGGAATCGGTCACCGTGACCAGGCTCGTAGCCACTCCCGTTCGAAGCTCGGGAGACGCCGAAGTCGTGGTATCCGCAAACACGATGTAAGCCGCCTGCTCGGTGATGTGAGAACGTTCGGGGTCGCGGATCTGGTCCTCGTCGATGGCCAGTTGAAGGCGGTGCGGCCCGAGCGGATCGTTGCCGAACAGCACGGCCCAGCCGCCATTCAGCCCGTCCATGCCGGCCTGGCTGACGATGGCCGAGATCGGCGAAGCGACGCCGTGCGAGTAGCTGAACGGCGGGCGGTCGGAAAAGCCTCGGAGGGTATCGCTGCCCAGGCCGACTTCGTACTCAAGGTCGCCCAGCATGCCGCTTCCCGCCTCGAAGACCATGTATCCCACGGTCTCGCCTGCTCGCGCAACTTGGTTGTCTTCCCCCACGTGTCTGCCAAGGTAGAGAGTCGACGGCGAGGGTGGGTCCTTCGCCGACTCCCCGCGGGACCAGAAAACCGACCAGTCGTCGCTGGCGGTCATCACCTGGCCGAACACCACCGGATCGGAGTAAGTATTCTGGTAGTCGCGTTGCTGGCCGAGCCAGGACCCGGCACGGTCGACAACCGTCGATTGGAACTTCGCCGCTTCCATGCGAATCCCGTGCTTGGTTTCGCTGTAAACTCCGGCTTCCGCGACCAGGTAGTAGACGTCGACCCCGTCGACCGCGCCGCCGCCGGGTGTGACGACCTGAAACTGGAACGCGTTACCCTGGGCGTTGCGAACGCGGACGACCGCCGGTTTCTGCCCGGCGCCGTAATTGGCGGACGCGACGACGACCATGTCGCGGTACACGTGGTCGAGCGTTACAGTCGTCCACGAACTAGTGGGAGTCACGGCGGACACGGCGTGGCCCGTCGCCAGCGCCGGTTCCGCCGCATCGCCGGCCGGAGGCCGATCGGTGGAAGCGCCCGTTTGGGGCTTGATGATCAGCTCCCAGTCGTTGAGATGTCCCTCGTCGAACGCCGCGGTATCTTCGATAACGAGGCTCCACCGGCCGCGGGCGTTCTGTCCGTCGAATGCGGACAACGGCTGTTCGGGCCGGTAGCTGCCCGCAAACGGTGCAGAACCTGCCGCGACGGAGTGGGATGCCTCGTCGTCAAAGAGAGTGCTTCGATAACCATCGCCACCGCCACCGCGGAACTCCGACAGCACAACGCGCCTCGGAGTGTCGTCTCCCGGACCTACCAAGGTGATCCGCAGGTCGCCGTCCCATGTGTGGTTGAGATCGAGCCACACGTCGAGGTTGGCGATCTCGACGTCCTGGCCGACGTCGACGAACGAAACCGTGGATGCCCGATCGCGAATCGTCTTTGGGGCGTCGTCGGACGTGAACGCCAGCGCATCGACGATTGTGAATGTGGCCGTGAAAGTATCCTCGGACACTTCACCGTTGACGCGGTCGCCGTCCTGGTCCATCGCATTGCCGGCCGCGTCGCGCACTCCGGGGCCGATCACCAGGCTGTACGGTCCCGGCGCCGATTGCCTGGCGAACGAAACGGTGGCACGGGTTTCGGAAACGGTGACGCCGGTCATCCTCAAAGCGCCGTGGGGGCCGGTGAACCGCACGACGTCCGCAGTCGTAAACGTTTTCGGATCGATCGGTTCGTTAAACGTGAGCTGGACGCTGGCGACCGACCCGGTCAGGATGCCGCTCGGAGAGCTGGAAATGACCTGGGGGCCGCGGGCATCCACGCGCAACGCTTCCGCGGCATTCAGCCTCGCTGCGGTGACTGTCTTGCCAACCAGGCCCGCAATCGGATCCGCTGCCGTCAAAACCTTGTCGATCACTCGCGAGTAGCTCCAGCCGGGATTTTGATCCCATACGAGCGAGGCCACACCGGCAACGTGCGGAGTAGCCATCGAAGTGCCGCTCAGGGTGTCGTACGCACCGCCGGGCACCGTGCTGAGAATGGCGTACCCGGGGGCCGCGAGATCGACGCTCACCGGGCCGAAGTTCGAGAAGCCGGCCAACCGGTCGTTGCGATCGGTCGCCGCCACCGCAACGACATTGTCCAGAGCAAAACTCGCCGGATAGGAGGGCGAGACGTCCACATTCGATCCATCGTTGCCCGCCGCCGCGACGACGATGTGCCCGGCCTGCTTCGCTCGCTCGAGGGCGTCTTCGAGGGCCTGGGAAAACCCGCCGCTGCTCCAACTGTGGTTGGAGATCTTTGCCCCGTGGGAAACGGCATAGTCGATCGCCGCGACGGCATCCAAGACAGTCCCGGTCCCCGACGCGTCGAGAAATTTCAACGCCATGATCCGTGCGTGAGGATTGACGCCTGCGACCCCCTGCGCGTTATTGTGCACCGCGGCAATGGTACCCGCCACGTGCGTGCCGTGGCCATGGTCGTCCATCGGATCGCCGTCTTGGTTGAGGAAGTCGGCCCCGAAGACGTCGTCCACGAAGCCGTTGCCGTCGTCGTCGACACCGTTCCCCGCAATCTCGCCCGGATTACGCCACATGCTTGCGGCCAGATCGGGGTGCAGGTAGTCGACGCCCGTGTCAACCACTGCGACAATCGTTCCGCCGTCGCCGCTGAGCAGTTCCCACGCTTCAGGCGCGTCGATGTCGGCATCCGGCGTACCTCCACTTCGCCCCGTATTGTGCAGTCCCCAGAGCTGGCCAAGGTACGGATCGTTGGGCAGCGCGGCGGCCCGAACCCGGTAATTGGGTTCGGCGTAGAGCACCGACGGATGGTTTCGATAGAAGGCCAACGCATCTTCGATTTCGACACCCTGGGCCAGTCGGATCTCGCGAAGACCGGGAATCGACGAGTAGCTGCTCGCAAGCAGGCTTCCGCCGATGACCTCCTGCTCTTCCGGCGCAGAGCCATCGTCGCGGAAACGGACGAGGATATGCGAATCGTCGTATAAGCTCGGATCGACGTCCAGGAAGTTGGAACGGCCCGCATCGGTTGCGGATAGGCCCGAGAGGACCCTCCGGTCTTCCAGCCTCTCGAACCGCAGTCCTCGGCCGGGCAAGGCGGGCCTTCCGCCGGCGCGGTCACGACCCCGCTTCCGCCGCGGCCGCTGTGTGAAAAGACCGGGCATGTCAGCATCTCCGGAGGCAAACGCCGATCGCGAGTCGGGATTTCTCGCCGTGAACGAAGAACCCGTTCTGGCGCGGGCCTTCCGTTCACCATGGCCGACCTGACTGGCACAGAATCCTACTGCAAAAGGCTCCCCGGGGCATCCGTAAAGCGGTAAAACGCCGAGTCTTTCACCGAGACCCGTCGGCCACAAGGTCTTTTTTCGCACACGCTGCTGCGGAGTGCAAGTGGACAGTTTCTTGATCGTTGGACCGAGACGCGCTCGCTTTCAAGGCAAATCGCTCGCCTTTTGCGGAAATACCCCCCATTAGGCCGGGCGATCCACAGCGCCGACTGCGGCAAGTACAGCGATTGGCGATGATCGCGTCCGCCAAACCGCGTGGGGATCGAATCACTTCGCCCCGTAGAACTTGGCGACCGGCAGACCGGTTCGGTCTCGGACGAGCTTGGCCACGGCATCGACAAGCGAGTCGGGAAGCGGCGCGACCCAGGTTTCCGCGGGCGGGCGGGCGATCGTATGCACCTGGACCAGCTTGATCTTTCCGCCGGCGGCGAGAATTTCGCTGAGCCGATCGCAATACGCCCGCTGCTCGTCGAGCGACGGCGGATCGCCGTTGACCCGCATGAAGAGCGACTGGATCACGATCGGCCGCACTCGCGCGGCGCTGAGCAGATTATCGAGGATACGCTGAAAGGGGATCGCTGTGCGAATGATCTTCTTGTAGTAATCTTCCGTACCGGCGTCCAGCTTGGCCCAGATCTCGCCGTTGTTGGCGTCGAGGATCTCGAGCGCCCCGCGGACGCGGTCGCGATGAAACATGCTGGCGTTGCTGATCAGCACGAGCTTCACGTCATCGAGCCGGTGGCGTCGGCGGACGAGCGCGGTGGCCGAGACGATTTCGTCGAAATTGCGGTACGTGGTCGGCTCGCCGTCACCGCTGAAAGCGATATCGTTCAGCCGCCGAAAGGCCGGCGGGGTGTGCTCGAATTTCGGGGTTTCGAAAATGCGGCCCGACTCGATCAGGGCGATCGTTTCTTCGAGTTCCCCAATCAGCCGATCGGTCTCGACGAACTCGCGTGTGCCCAGTTCCGCCCGATCGACCTGGCAGTAGACGCAGTCGAAGTTGCACACCTTGTCGAGATTCAGGTTGACCCCGATCGAGATCCCGCCGGAACGACGGCTCACGACCGGGTATACGTAGCGGTTCGTCTCGAACGTTCGCGGATGAGCCTCGAAGAGGGAACTGGCGGGGTCGTACGGCTGATTCATCGGTTCGAAAAAAACACCCCCCACCGCGGGCGAAACCGTCCGCTTCGAAGAGACTCCACCAAATCCGATCGGCCTACGCCGGCCGCACGACCGTGAATTCGTCCATCGTCACAGTCGTAAGCTCGCCATCCGGCAATTCCAAGAGGATGACATCGCTGAAGACTTTGTCGTCGACATTGCGACGAAAATGCAGGCCATGGCGGCGCCGCTCCGTGCGAACGACGGTTCCCACGGTCTTCGTGGTCCACCGCTTCATCCCCACCGTCACGAGATGCTCCACCTCGATCCGATCGCCAGATTTGAGCTCGTCGAACCTCGTCAGTAGCTCGGTTTCGCTACTCACCATAAGATCACCCCAAAACCGATCGTGTGCGACGGCATGACCGGAGCGGACCGGCTGCCGCCGATGCCCTTGTTCCCCAACGTAATTCTCGCATATCACTGCAGTTTGGCAAGCTAAGTTTGCACCTCCGGAGGGGAAAGACGCTACGGCACACGTCTAGCGGGTTGCGGGCGGCTCAAGCACACGCCCCTTCCCACCCGGCAGAGTCGCCGCGCAGAGCCCCGCCTGGCCGCCCGGCCGCTCTTTCTACTTCCTCACGTGAGCTCAGGGCTGGCGTCCGGTCTTTCACGGACCTGGTCGAAGGCCATTTCGCAGTCCTCCAACGTGCGCGTTTCTCGAAGGACCAGCGATTGATAGCTTCAGTACCACCCCCTTTCCAAAACCGTTCATGGAGCCGCCCCGTCCTCTACCCCAAAATGCCCCGGGCCTGCCCCGGGGATCGTTACGCTCCCAGCCACGCGCAGCCGCCCCGCGCCTCCAGTCCAAAATGCCCCGGGCCTGCCCCGAGGATCGTTACGCTCCCAGCTACCCAGCCGCCCCGCGCCTCCAGTCCAAAATGCCCCGGGCCTGCCCCGGGGATCGTTACGCTCCCAGCTACGGCTGCCCGGCCCCGCCCCTCCACTCCAAAATGCCCCGGCCTGCCCCGGGGATCGTTACGCTCCCGCTACGGCAGCCCGGCCCCGCCCCTCCACTCCAAAATGCCCCGGGCCTGCCCCGGGGATCGTTACGCTCCCAGCTACGGCAGCCCGGCCCCGCCCCTCCACTCCAAAATGCCCCGGGCCTGCCCCGGGGATCGTTACGCTCTCCGCTACACGCAACCGCCCCGCCCCTCCACTCCAAAATGCCCCGGGCCTGCCCCGGGGATCGTCCCGCTTCCCAGCTACGGCAGCCCGGCCCCGCCCCTCCACTCCAAAATGCCCCGGGCCTGCCCCGGGGATCGTTACGCTCCCAGCTATCGCGCTGCCTCCCGATTCGCTATGCTACTATCCATCCAAGGCCCGCGGAGTGAGGTGCTCAGCCATGCTCATCCAGCCCTATCAATCGGACGAACTCGAGTTCGCCTGGTGCTACCGCGTATATCTTCGCTGCAAGACGTACCGAGCCCGCGTCCAGCCAGTCCTGGCCGGCCTCACCTGCGAAGCCCTGCAATCCTGCCTCGCCCCCTACGACGTCCACATTCTCGAAGCTTCGGCCGATTCAACCAGCGTCCTGGCGTTGGCAAGCCTTCTGCCGGCGGAAACGGTCGCCGCATTTGCCGGCAAGTTGAAGGGACGCATCAGCAAGTGGCTCCGCGAGCGGCTCGCGCTGGATCAGCCGGAGAATCTCTTGAGCAAGGGCTATTTCGCATCCACCGCCGGTCAGTCTTCGGCGGAGACCGTCGAGCAATATCTCGAGAAGCAAGGGGAGCATCACCGCTATCTTTCGCGGCGACACCCGCCTGTCTTCGTCAAAACCTTTCCGATTACCCCGGCAGACGAACAGCGCCTCAGCGCAGTCCATGCGGTGACAATCCTGCAACTGCACGTCGTGCTCTCTACCTGGCGGAGAAAGGGCGTATTCGCCCAAAGCTCGGCCGAGGCCACCACACAGTGCTGGCGAGAGCTCCAGGAGCAGACGCGTTTTGTGTTGCAGAAGGTGTCGTTCGTGCCGGATCACGTTCATTTGGCTGTGCGACTTCATCCGAGTGTATCACCCGCGGAGCTTGTCGTCGCGCTGATGAACGCGTCGCAAGAGATGATGTGGAGCGATTTCGACGACGTGGTCATCCGCGCCGGCGTCGAGCGGCTCTGGCAGCCGAGCGCCTATATCGGCAGCTACGGAGAGCTGGAGTCGAAGAAGATTGGCGCTTATGTCCGGCGTTGGCATCGCGAGCTGTAGCAAGGAGCGTAACGATCCCGCGGGCGAGCCGCGGGCATTCTCCGATGACGGCGCGGCTCGGAGGTAGCAAGGAGCGTAACGATCCCGCGGGCGAGCCGCGGGCATTCTCCGATGGCCTCACGGATTTCATCCGCCGCCCCTCCACCCCACAACGCCCCGGGCTCGCCCCGGGGATCTTTACGCTCTCCAGCTACCGGAGCCCGCCCCGCCCCTCCACCCAAAATGCCCCGGGCCTGCCCCGAGATCATTACGCTCTTCCCAGCTACCGGAGCCGCCTCACCAAAATGCCCCGCCGCCCGACTTCCTCCCCCCGCGCCTCCACTCCAAAAATGCCCGAGCTCGCCCCGAGATCTTTCACCTCCCAGCTACCCGGAGCCCGCCTCAACCCCAAATGCCCGCTGCCTTCCGCTCCCAGCTACCACCGCCCGCCTCCACCCCAAAATGCCCCGGGCGCCGCCCGGGGATCTTACGCTCCCAGCTACCGGGCCGGCCCCGCCTCAACCCCAAAATGCCCCGGGCCTGCTCCGGGGATCTTTCGCTCCCAGCTACCGGAGCCCGGCCCCGCCTCAACCCCAAAATGCCCCGGGCCTGCCCCGGGATCGTACCTCCCAGCTACCGGAGCCGGCCCCCGCCTCAACCCCAAAATGCCCCGGGCTTGCCGAATCTTTTCCCGCCTCACCCCATGCCCCGCCCCGGGGATCTTTCGCTCCCCAGCTACCGGAGCCCGGCCCCGCCTCAACCCCAAAATGCCCAAGGCTCGCCCCGAGATCTTGCTCCCAGCTACCGGAGCCCGGCCCACTCAACCCAAAATGCGGGCTCGCCCCGGATCTTTACCTCCCAGCTACGGGCCCGGCCCCGCCTCAACCCCAAAATGCCCCGGGCTCGCCCGGGATCTTTCGCTCCCCAGCTACCGCAGCCCGGCCCGGCCTCAACCCCAAAATGCCCCGGGCTCGCCCCGGGGATCTTTACGCTCCCAGCTACCGGAGCCCGGCCCGGCCTCAACCCCAAAATGCTCCGGGCTCGCCCCGGGGATCTGTACGCTCCCAGCTACATGCAGCCGCCCTCCGACTCGGGTCCAATCTGCTCAAGCGTCGAGCGGCTCTGGCATCAAAGCGCGCACATCGGCAGCTATGGGGAGGTGGAGTCGAAGAAGATCGGTTCTACGTGCGGCGTTGGCACGAGCTGTAGCAAGGAGCGTAACGATCCCGCGGGCGAGCCGCGGGCATTCGCGGTGGCTGGGCGGCGCGGAGCGGAGGTAGCAAGGAACGTAACCATCCCGCGGGCAAGCAAGCCGCGCCGTGCAGAGCAATCCGCGAGAGAGAAGCCAGGCCGGTGAGGACATGGTTGGCGCCTTGGCCTCGCCGGCCGGTTTGGTCTTTCTGCTTCGGCTTTCTGCTGTTGCCGCGGCGCTGCTGCCCAAACACCCGGTCGAAGCCCTGGAGCGCTGCTTGAACCGTGAAGAGAGACCGTCCCGGCTTGTCGGGCGTCAAGCGTATTCACTTTTCAAGCTGCGACGCCAAAGACCAACCTTGCGGCTTGCCCGTGCTGGCAGGTGAGAGCATGCCTCCGGCCGTCACCCCGGCCGCCAGGACGATCGCCAGACACAACGTGCGTCGAGTGCAGAAACGAGTCATGATACAGCCTCCGTCTCTTTCTCTTGGACTTGGCTTGCGCTGCAACGCTCATCTCCCGCGCGGCGCAGACCAATCCGCGCGAGAGATGCCGGGCCGGTGAGGGACAATGTTGGCGCCTTGGACCTCACCGGTCGCTTTCTTTTCTGCGTCGGCTTTCTGCTGTTGCCGCGGCGTTTCTGCCGAAACGCGCGGTCGATGCCCTGGGGCGCCGCTTGAACGGTGAACAGAGACTGTCCAGGCAAGAGTATTCACGGTTCAAGCTGCGAGCGCAAAGCCGCTCGTTCGTGCCTGCGGGAGCCCCGGGCGCGCAACCGCCCGGGGCTACTCGCTCCTTATCCTCTGGCCCTTTTGCACTTTCGGGCGCAGCCGGCTACGAACGGCGAGTGCCACAACTGAATGGTTGCCAGGCTAATAGGAAAGGATCCAGTCCAGGTCCGGAGCGAACTCCGCGGCGTGCAGGTCGGTGATCTTGTCCTTTTGAGTGGCATTGTCCGGGGTCTCGCTTCCGAGCACCATGTTGGCGAAGAACCAGTCCTGTCCCGCGGACCCCGTGAGGACATCGCTGGCGTCGTCGTCATGTACGGTTCCAGTCGCAATCTGCCACTCGCCCATGTATTCATCGCACCAATAGCGGTCTAAAGTGAGAAACACGAGACCGTTGGCGCGATCCCCCGTGCCGTTGCCGAAAAGGTTTGCGGTGCGCTCGACGTAGGTTCGGGCGGAGGTCCACTCGTTCATAATCGCAGCGAGTGCCAGCGCACGTGTGTCGTGGTCCGTGGTACCCGAAATCAGGATGTCGTCTTGGGCGCTGCCCACCAACCTATCGGCGCCCCCACCGCCAATCAACAGATCCCGGGCGCTTCCGCCCACCAACAGATCGTCGCCGGTGCCGCCGACGAGGACGTTGTTGCCGCCGCCTCCCTTGAGGCGATCGTTGCCCTCGCCGCCGAAGAACCACGCACTAGCCGTTATTCCTCCCGCGGCTTCAATCCAATCGTCGCCCCCCTCGCCCATGGCGATCAGGCGATCGGCGTTGAACGCCCCGTAGGCGACAGCGTTGATGGTGACCTCAATTCCATCGCCGAGATCGTCCGGTGTAAAGTGAATTCGGTCGTCTCCCGAAGTTCCGGCGGCAATGAGCACCTTTCCCGCCGAATCTCCGTTGTCATAGAAGCCCACGGACCCGGGTAGGTAGCGCGCGAGCGTAAACCCTTCTGGGTAGTAGGACCACGCAAACCAAGGCGAGACAATAACAATTCTTCCGTCCGGCTGGATCGCTGCCCGAACAGCACCAGATGCTCCCGGTATTGTGGTCGTTAGAAGCATCCCGTTGTCGCCGAAGTCCGCATCAAGGCTTCCGTCCGGGTTGTATCGTGCGATGGCCGTTCGACGGTCGCCGGTACTGCCAGCCAGCAGAATTTTGCCGTCCCGATCAATGACAAGTGCATTTGCATAGTCATTGCTCAGGACAGAAGCGGAACCGAAATCCGTGGTGACCAGGCCAAAGGTGCCGAAAGTCTCGTCCAGGCCACCGTCGACGTTAAAACGAGTCATCGCAAAATCAGGATCGCCGAGTTCCCACGGCAAGCGCTCACGAGTGGTGCCTCCGACAAGGATCTTCCCATCCGGCTGGATCACCAGGGCGTTAGCATCGTCGGATCCACCGCCGAAGTCTGCGCACCTAAAGCCACTGCCCCCGAAGGTCTGGTCCAGACTTCCGTCTACGTTGAAGCGAGCCACGAGGAAGTCATACGCGTCTGACCCCACCCTGCCGGCGACTACGATCTTCCCGTCCGGCTCAAACCCGAGAGCTTTTATCTGCGCCCCTTCCTCGACATATACCAATTGGATTCCACCAACCCCAAACTCGGAGTCAGGGCTGCCATCCGCGTTGTATCGTGCGAGTGGGATCGTGTTGTAAGTCGACGGACCAGTGATCACGATTTTCCCGTCGGACTGCACACCAACCGTTTGTGCGCTCCGCATGAAGCCGTACGTCTCCTCGGGCGGCAACACCCAGCCACCGTTACCAAAACTCGTGTCCAGACTCCCATCATTGTTGTAACGCGCGATGGCCGACACAGATCCCGCTACTGATCCTGCAACTAGAATCTTGCCGTCTGGCTGAAGAGCTGCCGCATAAGCACTCGTTGCGTAAGAGTCCCACCAGTATCGGCTGGTAACGATACCGCCGATGCCAAAGGTACTGTCAGGACTACCGTCGACGTTGAATCGCGCCAAGACAATGCGATCGTCCTGGTGCGTTACCGGCTGCACTGCATCGTACCCCGTTCCCACGACCACAACCTTCTGGTCGGGCTGAACAAGCTCACCAGAAACATCGATAAACCTCGCGCCGCCGGTGATTCGTCCATTCTCATACGTCGGGTCGAGCGCGCCTGCCGATAGGAGGGTACGGTCCTCCAAACGCTCCGCTCCAAGCGCGCGTCCATTGTGCCAAAACGTCGCTTCCTCCGACTCCCTTTTTTAACGGTGCGTGATTCCCCGCAACGCATCAAACGGGTCAGCAGTGATAACATGACGTCGTCTCCCACTATTGTTCGGCCCGCGGTACAATAAAGGCATCATCGCCCCGGGCGCGCAGACCAATCCGCCCGGTAGATGCCTGGCGGGTGTGGGACTTGGTTGGCGCCTTGGGCCTCACCGGCCGCCCCGTTTTCAATCCCTGTACGTTCTTGATGTTCTCTTACGTTTCTGCTTCAGGTTTCTGGTCTCGCTGAAGCGATTCTGCCGAACCGCCCAGCAAC
>JAXGMN010000082.1:0-42427 GCA_040768665.1 Thermoguttaceae bacterium | reverse complement strand
GCGCGACGATCGACGGGCACTTCGTCCGCGTGGAGGGCAAGCTGGCCCGCTACCGCCTGCACCTCGGCACCGCGGCGGTCCACATCGAGCCCGGTCATCACCTCTGCATCGTCCCGGACCGCAGCATCGTCTCGCGGCAGCCGATCTACCTGCAGTTCGCCGAGGGCTCGGACCCGAAGCTCGCCGAACTTCTCAGCAAGATGTTCCTGCTGATCAGCGACGACCAGATCAAAGACGCTTCGATCCTCAGCCAGATCAAAGCCGCACAAGGCGAGGGGCGGCAGAGCGGGTAGGACGCCCGCGTTGCCACGCGCACCCGCCGCCAGTTCACCGAAACCAGGGAGGACCGCGTGGCACCGGTGGCACCCACACGTTGGTTCAACACTCGACCTCGCAATTCGCTTCGGTCGATATGACCGACGCGCGCTCGCTGATCCGGCGTCCCTCTGAGAAACCGGCGGTCATTAGGGCCGCTTAAGGGGAAACACCTCTTTGCAGGAACAAAGAGGTGCGTCCCCTTAAACTCTCCTTAAACTCTCCCTCGGGATCGCATAAACCTGCCGGAAGAGTTCTCCTCACATTTCTTCAGTCGGGTTTACCGGCTGTGTGCTCGCTTCCGAGTCATCGCTGCTTGCCTTTTGTCGCGAGGGTGATGATGCTGCGGCAGCAAAGGAGTCATCAAGCGAAATCCTCTTAGCGATGTACGTTTCGACGGGGAATCCCGTGTCTTGCAGTTGCGCAAGAATCCGACCGCGACGCTGTAGCAGCGTGGCCATCTCTACTAGTTGCTCTTCGTTGAGAGCCTCCTTCCGGGGCTTTCTTCGGTCCCCAATCTCCTTTCCCACTTGCGCGAGTTCTTCCAATAAAGCTATCATGTGTGCTGCATTACTAAGCCTTGGTTTCAGTGCAGCCGCCATGTCCTCTTTGGCCGAGATCTGTCTGCGCTGCTGACGCTACGACCAGTCCAATCGAAGCAGCCAGAAGCACGAGAGTGAATGGGTCAACCACGATGTCTCGGAATAGCTGCCAACGCTCGCCGAAAGTCTTCTTTGACATGATGCCGCCTCATCGTCTGCACAAGTGAGAATGCCCTAGCGATGCCCCCAGTATAATCGGTCGCAGGCACGTTACTAGGATCTATACGTATGCACAGAAAAGAAGGAGACGGGCGAAGAATACACGGCCGCACCGGGAAACAATCGTAACCCGATGCGACCGCGCACAGTTGAGGGCTAATCTCCTGTACGGAAGTGGATAGTAGCCGAGCCCGGCGGCGAGCGTCCAGGCGACTTGCGGGGCATCCCCGTGGTTCATGCGAACAAGCTGCCTTTATTCTTTTGCAGGGCGCGCGGCCGCAGAAACAAGCGACGCATCGTCAACTGCCACTGCTCGGCGCTTGTGCGCAACCGATCCAGCAGCGAAGCGACCTCGGGCGTCACCCATGCTTTCCCCTTTCGCACCAGATTTCTTGATCGAAATGCCCTGCCACGCCCGGTCCTGCCACATCCAGGTATGCACGTCGGTCAACATAGGGTCTCGGCGTCTCCGGTGCGGTATTCCCGGATGGCATAACCCTACACACCCGGCGGCAGCAGTTGGGGATGGTTTCCCTTCAGCCAACCGACGATACCCGTCCTTAACTGCTCGACGCTGTCCAAAAGCTCATCCGCGTCCTGCTGGCTCACGACATCGATGCGTTCGTACATGGCCTGCCCTCGCTGCCGCGAGCAGCGCTCGAGGTAGTCCGCAGTTTCTGCCCAGGACTCCCCAAGGGTGTACCGCAGCGAGTCTATTGCCCTCTTATGACGAGACTCGCCTTTGCGCACATCATACCCGGCTGCATGGAGAGCGAGCACGCACAATTGCAGAGCAGCGGTGTACGCGTGCTCAAACTTGCCGTCTACGCTGATCCCTTGGGCACGCGCATCGGACCGCTCGCGTTCGACCACCTGCAGAAGCTTTTGGATTTCCGGCATCGTGGGATCATGCCGATGAATCCATCCGTTCTGCAACCATTGATCTAAGCTCATCCTCGAACTCCTTTTGCGAGACTTTACCGCCGGGCTGAATTACCGGGATCTTCTCGCGACGGCAAACGTCCAGCAGAAACGGATCGCCGCGCTGGCACCGCTGGCGGAACGAATCGCGGGTGTAGATCGCCGGACTGATACGGCGTCCCAGCACGTTCTCCGCCTGGCGAAGCGATCCCGAGAGCGACTTGAGCGTTGCCCCGCCGATGATCAGCAGATCGATGTCGCTCTCCTGCGTTTGCCGGTTTCTCGCCGTGGAACCGAAAACAAATGCCAACTCGATCGAATCGCCAAGCGGCCGCAGCGCATCGCGCAGCACATTCTCGAGCCGTAGACCGTGGCGGACCTCCCGCGCGGTGGCCACCGCGCGCAGGCTGTCCAGCGCGCAAGGACACGGATCTTCCAGACCCATCAGCACACTCTCAGCCCTCTCCATCACTCCGTGGTCCCAACCCAGCCTCTCGTCGGCCATGGCCGTCGCCAGCAGTTCGGCAGCCACTCGCTGAAGCCGTGGCGACCGCGGCGACTGGAGCCAGGATTTCAACGTGGCTGGCAAAACGGAATCGTCGGCGAATTGGGCGGCAAGCGACCACGCGCACGCGATTGGTACGTCATCCGATTCATCCCTATTCGTCAGATGCCGCTTTAGCGCTTCGCGAACGGCGGGCCGGGACATCGCTGCTTTCCGCAAGCCCCGCGCCGCGCCGGCGCGGACGGCGTCGGATGCATCACTCGCGAGCACCTCGATCAATCGATCGGCAATGGTCGAATCGTGTTCGGCTGCCTCTCTTAGCGCAACCGCGCAGGCTCGCCGGACTGCTTCGTCCTTGTCCTTCAGCAGGGTCCGCAGCAGAAGACGCTTTGTGTCGTTCTTACCCCTGGTTACGACCGCCATCGCTTCCGCGCTGGCAGAGCGCAGAGGCGAGGGCATCTCGGAACACAGGATCTTCCGCAGGCGGATGCGACATCGTGGTTGCGTAAGAACTCTCCGGCCCATCTCTCGCACCAGGAACTGCTTCAGTTCGATCGTCTGGCCCGGATCCTCGATCAGCGAACACGCGCTCGCATACCACGTCTCGGGGCTTTGCGACAGGAGATCGGAATTGACGCGGATCATCCGGCAAGTCGTCTCTCCCACTTCTACCGTCACTTCGCGAGCCGCCTCTTCTCTCGGATAGGTGGCGGGCAGCGCCTCCTGCGCGAGTCGGAAAACCTCGTCCGCATTAGCCCACTGATAGAGACAATCGTACTCGTCCCGTTCGAGATAATCTCGGGCGTTTTCCAAGATTGCTTGCACGGTGCGATTCGCCATGTCCTGCACTCGCGTTCCCTCAACGCCTTGCAGCGCGTGGATGACCTGCAGAGTCATTCCAAGCCATCGAGAACGCCCCAAATCCTTGAGAGAATCGAGAATTCCGGCGACGAGGCGGCGGTCGGCGATGGACGTTCCCTCTGACAAACACTCCAGCGCCAGCAGGTGCCCCCGTCGCAAGAAACGGCCGACCGGATCCGGGTCATCCAGAATGCTGGACAGGAGCGACTCGGCCAGCGGGGGCGTCAATTGGGCTGCGACCAGGCGAACCACTTCCGGCCACTGCGGATGGAAATAGTAGCCTCGCAAGCAGCCTGTCACGCCGCGCTGCGGCGCAGCATCGGCTTCGTCGATGACGCCAAGCGACGCAAAATACTCCTGAAGTGTTCGGTGAGAAAAGGCGAAGAGCCCCAGGCCTCGCTCCTCGATCAGGCCCGTCCGCTCGGCAAGGTAGCGGAGGATCCGATCGCAGGCGTCCTTGGCTTCCTCGAGGGCGAAGCCCAGCTTGAGTTGCAAGTACTCTTCGATCTTCGTTGCCATCCACCATCTCGGGGCAATCGCTCGATCGGCTTTCTGCATCGCCAGCGACAGGTCGGAAAGCAACCAGCGGAACTCGCGTGCATCCAAGTCGATGCCGCGAGTCTCCTCAAACCCGTCGGCGGATCGCTTGTTGCTCTCCCACGTGTCGAGGAACACGTCCACGACCTTTTCGTACAGATCGACTCGCCTGCGAGGGAGCACGCCGCCGCGTGTTTCATTGAGCAGGACAAGGATCGTCACGATCAGCGGGTTCGATGCGAGAGCCCGGACCCGTGGGCTGGCAAAGATCGCGCGGTTCAGCCGTTCCCAAACCTCGCCATAGGGCTTGTTTTCAGCTTGCGAGAGCGCAGCGGCCCATTTCTCGGCGAAACTCTCAAGGTGTTCGCGATCGTAATCGAGCAGGCGGAACACGGAGAACCCTTGGCTTCGCCAGGCCACCGAATCGAAACCCGCGGGTCGCGACGTGACGGCGTACCGGTTTCGAGGATATCTTTCCACCAACTCCAAGATGCTCCGAATCAGTCGTTCCCGTTGGTCCTCGTTACCGACTTCGTCGAGACCATCCAACAGCACCAAACATCGGCGTCGATCGCTCTTGAGCTCATCCCTAAGCGACGATTCCATGTCAGGGCATCCTTGCTCCGCGGCGCGCGCAGCAACGAACTTCACCAGATCAGCGCGATCATCCAACTCTTGCGCACGAGCGAACTCGGCCAGGCGAACGTAAAGGGGAGTCTCCGGGGACGGTTCACGCGCCACGGCAGCCGAATGAGCAAGGAAACGCAACAGGGTCGTCTTGCCGCCTCCTGGACTGCCGAGGAGAATCACCCGGTCGTGGTCGAGAACGCACCTCGTTGCGGACGCGGTTCGATCGGCGCCGCGGTCCAGGCGCCGCGATGGGGGCCTCTGCGGCGAGCAGTCTTCCTGGCACTCCGCCGATTCCTCTTCGACGGCCGCGTCGACGAAGATCTCCCCAATCGGCCGGCGCTGGAGCGTGGGCATGCCAAATCCGCGGAAGTCGATCGATCCGGTTTGCTCAGCGACCCACTGCCGGTAGCGCGTGATCAATCCGCCTACCAGCAAACTCTCGGGGGAAACGCCCGCCGCAGCCGCCAGCCGTTCGAGGGTACCTCGTCGGACCTGCGGGTTGTCCCCGCCCATCAGACGACTTAGTTGAGCCCGCGAGATCCCGGATCGTGCCACCACCTCGGACTGGCTCAAATTAGCGGAAGCAATGGCTAACCGAAGACGGGGGGTATCAAGAGTAGCGAGCATGCGTCCTCCTGGCGGCTTTAATACAGTCAATGATACCTGATGCGTCTCTTTAGTCAACAAGAATATCGACTGTCATTAGCCTAATGAGACATAGACCTGTCAAATTGGCGATCCGAGGCTCCATTCCCGCATTCCGGGTGGTTGCGGTTGTGAAATCTTGGCGAGAGCCTCAGCTCACACGATCGCCGGAATTGGCGACGGAGAAGAGGCCGCGTTGTTCACTCCCATCTCCAGGGGGGCGTATCGGCAGGAGATTCCGGCAGAACCGGTCTTACGCGGTGGCATCGCATTGGCTGTCCTTACGACTCGGCCTTCCACGAGTTGCACGTGCTGACGCCGGCGGAAGAAGAGACGAGGACGTTCAGTGAACGCTTCAGCGGCCACATGCTGACCTCGCGGGTGGCCGCCGCGCTGTTCAGCTCCCGCGGTTGGCGGCCGGGCGAGATTGGCCAGAAGGCCATGCCGGCCTTCGGCCTCCGCGCGTGCGTCCTCTTCTCCGACGTCTGGCATTACTTCTCGGAGCACCCGACCGCCAACGGCGGCCGGATCTTCAACCGTTCCGGCCGGCGTCAAGGAGGCGGGCGACGCGCGGACTTGGCTGCCGCTTTCCGAACTGCCGGCCTGGCGGCACCCGAGGCCATGCGCGACGCCGACCTGGTCGTCTCCGTCGCCCAGAGCGGCCAACAGGGCTACTTCTCTTCCGAGTCGTGTCGCAGCCGAACGGAAACGGTGGGCGTCTTGATCGAGCAGTTGGGGATCCGCGTGCGCGACGATCGACGGGCACTTCGTCCGCGTGGAGGGCAAACTGGCCCGCTACCGCCTGCACCTCGGCACCGCGGCGGTCCACATCGAGCCGGGTCCATCACCTCTGCATCGTCCCGGACCGCAGTCTCGCCTCGCGGCAGCCGATCTATGCCGTTCGCCGAGGGCTCGGACCCAAAGGTCGCCGAACTCCTCAGCAAGACGTTCCTGCTGATCAGCGACGACCAGATCACAGACGCTTCGATCCTCGGCCAGATCAAAGCGGCACAAGGCGAGGGGCGCGAGAACGAGTAGGACGCCCGCGTTGCCACGCGCACCCGCCGCCAGTTCACTGAAATCAGGGAAAACCGGGTAGCGCCCACGCGTTGTCTCGGAAGAAGAACAAGAAGGCCCCGTGCACCGTTCGCCCGGCCGCTGCCGACACGGGCATGGTGCGTCTCAGTGGCGGGCTCCTGGCTGGATCTGCTGGGCGGCCAGGCGGTACGCCACCGCTGGGAAGCCTCCAGGAGTCTCCTGTGCCCGGCTTCGGTGGCGCTTCCCGGGGTGCCGGTAGGAGAAGGCGGCCCCAGGCCGCCTTCTCCTACCGGCACCCGTTGACCACCCAATTCTTCGGGGCTAAACTCAGGGCGTAGGGAAATCAATTTTCCTATCACTTCTCGCCAGCTTGGGTTTGTCCCCGAAGGAGCCGGCATGATCGACAGTTTGACGACCCCGGCCCCCGAACCCGCCGGTCAGTTCCTCCTGTACCAGTCCGCGGACGGAACCACCCGGATCGAGGTACGGATCGAGGGCGACACCGTGTGGTTGCCACAACGGGCGATGGCGGAATTATTCCAAACCACCGTACCGAACATTAACCAGCACCTGAAAGCGATTTACGACGAGGGGGAACTGTCGCCGGAGGCAACGATTAAGCGTTACTTAATAGTTCAAACCGAGGGTGCCCGACAGGTTAGCCGCCATGTCGACCACTAAGCGACCGGGACATCCTCACCCATGCCGGCCGGATTTCGCACGAAGACGCCGTCACCAAAGCAGAGATCGAGTTTGATCAGTACCGCCGGGCGCAGGCGGCGCTCCCCCAGCCAGTCGATCAGCACTTGCAACAGACACTAGATGAACTGAATCGCATCGAGCAGCAGAAAGCGGCGAAGCCGAAGAAGGAGACCAAGAAGAAGACCACGAAAAAGAAACCGAAGCCGCCAAGTTCCGGGGAAGAAGCATGACTTGCCAACGGCGCACAATGCGGCTTGGTTATTTCGTGAGTCTGCAACGAGGGTACGAGGAAAATCCAGGGGACGTTCTCGTTTTTGACGAGAAAAGTAGAACGTCCCCTCGTTTGATTTTCCCTTCTTCTCCGAGTCGTGTCGCAGCCGGACCGAAACGGTGGGCGTCTTGATCGAGCAGTTGGGGATCCGTGTGCGCGACGATCGACGGGCACTTCGTCCGCGTGGAGGGCAAGCTGGCCCGCTACCGCCTGCACCTCGGCACCGCGGCGGTCCACATCGAGCCGGGTCATCACCTCTGCATCGTCCCCGACCGCAGCCTCGCCTCGCGGCAGCCGATCTACCTGCCGTTCGCCGAGGGCTCGGACCCGACCCATACCACCACGACACCCCTCCGTTACCTCCTGTTCAATGCTTCTGTTCTTCCCCGCCTACACCCGCAGCCGATTTCGCACCTCATCGTCATTCCAGCGCTCACTTGGCTGAACTCGACTTGCCTTCCATGCCCCTCTCTTGACTACGGCTACGCAGACCGGGAGAATACCTGCAGACGCCGCTACTCTTTACGGGCCTTAGGATCCATGGGAATCATTCATGACTCCACGACTTCCTAGTGAACTTCAGCACGCCGTTGATCGGCGTCCTGGCGAGGCGATCGCATTGCGCGACGATCGTACTGAGACATTCTACGTTCTGCTCCCGCACGAGAACTATGAACGGCTGCTGGACGACTACACTCGACGGGAACTGCAAAAAGCATTTGAGCAGTCCACTCGCGGCGAAGTGGAGGCATGGGACATCGAGAAGATACTTGCCGAGTGTCGCCGCCGCCAGGGTTGCGAGAACGGCTGATGGCCCGATTGCTCCACACGCTCTTAGCGCTGGACGATATCTCCGACATCTATGCGTACATTGCGCAAGAAAATGTCACGGCAGCGGAGAAGATGGTCCGCCGTTTTGATGAAATCGCCTGGATGCTTGCCGACAACCCTCTCCTGGGCGAAAGAGCGGATCGCTATCGATCGGGCCTCTACCAGTTTTCGGTAGGGAAGTACGTATTGTTCTATATGCCGATCGAAGGCGGGATTGAGGTCCAGCGAATCCTCCACGGCGCTCGCAAACTGGAAGACCTTCTATAAGTGCAAGGCATAACGGCCCCAGCCGCGCTCCTCCGCACCAGCTTGTTCGCATCATTCTGGATCAGCTTCACCCGTACCCCTAACATCCCCCGCCGCCGGAAGTTCTCCTCCAGCGCCGCCCCCAGCAGGTCCTGATAGGCATTCGCCTCCACACCGAGCGCATGCAGCCGAAACTGGCATTCATGCTCCACCCCGTCCGCCACAATCTGCGGCGTCGGCCTCCTTGCCATACCGCCTGCACCTCGGCACCGCGGCGGTCCACATCGAGCCGGGTCAATGCCTCTGCATCGTCCCGGACCGCAGCCTCGCCTCGCGGCAGCCGATCTACCTGCCGTTCGCCGAGGGCTCGGACCCGAAGGTCGCCGAACTTCTCAGCAAGATGTTCCTGCTGATCAGCGACGACCAGATCACAGACGCTTCGATCCTCGGCCAGATCAAAGCGGCACAAGGCGAGGGGCGCGAGAGCGGGTAGGACGCCCGCGTTGCCACGCGCACCCGCCGCCAGTTCACCGAAATCAGGGAAAGCCGGGTGCCGCCGGTGGCACCCACGCGTTGGTTCGACACTCGTCCGCGCAATTCGCTTCGGTCGATGTGACCGATGCAGGTTGGAGAACTTGCTTTGGTTCCGTCGGTGGGGGCGACCGACGCAGGCAACCTGCGAACTCTCTTGGATGTGAGGGAGCTGGCCTACGCTTGGCCCGACTCCCGTGCTCCGCATCTCGTGAAGGCCGTGGGCGATTCGAGTTGGAAGGAAGTAAAGATCAGCAGATTTGTGGGGGGTATTCCTTTCCTATTTGTCGTTCGGGTATGATGGCAGGTAGAAAAAATGCGACACGGGAGAGAAGTGCCCCAGGACACCACAATGAAAGACACCGTGACCGAGCTTAGGGAGGTTGTCGGATGAGCACCGAGCAAATCGCCATTCGGAGCATTGACGGCAAGGGCAAAACGATCAAGGAAATCTTGTTCGCGCGCAAGTTCTACATCGACTACTACCAGCGCGAGTATAAGTGGCAGACCAAGCAGGTCGAGGAGCTGATAAACGACCTGACCGGCATTTTCCTCAACGACTTCAATAGCAGCCACGACCGCGAAGAAGTGGCCAAGTACGCCCACTATTTTCTTGGCTCGATCATCATCAGCAGCAAGAGCGGCAAGGACCACATCATCGACGGCCAACAGCGGTTAACCACCCTGTCGCTACTCATCATGTGGCTACTGCATCGGCTGAAGGATCAAGGCGAGGATGACAGCCTGGCCCAACTCGTCTACTCGAAAAAGCATGGGAAGGTGTCGTTCAACCTTGACGTGGAACAGCGCCGTGCCGTAATGGACTCGATCTACAACGATACCCCCATCGACGACGACGAGTTGGACGAGTCCTGCCAGAACATGCTCGACCGATACCGTGACATCGGCGACCTGTTCCCCGACGAGCTGCAGGAGAAAGTCCTGCCGTACTTCGCGGACTGGCTGATTGAGAACGTCCACGTGGTCGAAATCACGGCCTACTCTGACGACGTGGCCTACACCATCTTCGAGACGATGAACGACCGCGGCCTGTCGTTGTCGCCGGCGGAGATGCTCAAGGGCTACCTGCTCTCGAAGATAACCACCGAAGGCGACCGCATCGCCGGAACGGTGGAATGGAAAAAACTCATCGGCAAGCTGCGTTCGCAGGAGAGCGAAGCGGACAACAAAGAGGCGGACGCCGACTTCTTCAAAGCCTGGCTTCGCAGTCAGCACGCCGAGAGCATCCGCGAGCGTAAGAAGAACGCAACACCCGGCGAATGGGACCGCATTGGCACGGAGTTTCACCGCTGGGTCCGCGACAAGTCCGCCGCGCTGGGCCTGAACACCCCTAAAAGATTCAAAGCGCTGATCTGCGAGAACATGGCCTTTTACGTCAAGTGGTATCTGGAGATTCGCCGGGCCGAGTGCGAGCCGGTCGAAGGATTGGAGAACATCTACCACAATGCCTCGCACCAGTTCACCCACCAACCGACCATGCTGCTGGCGGCTATTCAGTTGTCGGATTCCGAGGCCACGATCCTTCTCAAGTTCCGCCTCGTGGCCAAGTACATCGACATCTTCCTCACCCGTCGCCTCTGCAACTTCACGAAGATCGACTACAACACCCTGCAATACAACGTGTTTACCGTCGTGCGCGACATCCGTGGCCGGACGCCAGCCAAGATCGTCGCGGCGCTCAAGAAACGCCTGGCCGAACAGGATGAGTCGCTCGACGGCTTCTCCACGTTCTACCTGAACCAGTGGAGCCACAAGCCCATCAAGCGGATGCTCGCTCGGTTTATCGACTATGTGGAGACGGGGTCGGCGGCATGCCGCGGCACCAGGGATTCATTGAGACCCGTGGCAAGCGCTGGGTTGAGGTTGAGCATACAGGCCGCCGATACGCCAGGCATAAGGACGAGTTCAACCATCCGACGGAGTTTGCCGACTACCGCAGTCGACTCGGCGACCTGCTCCTGCTGCCCAAGACGTTCAACGCCAGCTACGGCGCAGAGACGTATGCCGGCAAGCGCAAGCACTACGTCGAGCACAACATCCTGGCCAAGTCCCTGCCCTGGGCGCGAGCATAACCCCGGCTTCACACGCTTCGTCCGCTCTAGCGGCTTGCCATTTCATGCTGTCGACGACTTCAATAAGGCGGACCTGGACGAGCGTCAGATGCTGTACCGCCAGATCGCGGAGCACATCTGGGACCCTGAATGGCTAGACCGGATCGCTGAAGGCGAGGAGGCGGTAGCATGACAATGGAACAGGAAGTGCTAGGCGCAGTTTCAGGACGCGGCGGCGATGCAACATCAGTCACCGCTTAGCGAGCCGTCCCGACCCCAAGCTGACCACTCTGCGCGACAGTCAGCGGAGCGGAATCCTTGGATGCGTCGGTGGGGGCGATCGACGCAAGTTGGCGAGAGCCCGTTCAAGCACGGCTACAGCGTCAAAGGTCCGGACCCCGCGGATTCCCCTCTCCGTCATCGGGGGGCTGATGGGGGTCGAGTCCTGAATTTACACTTTCCCCAAAAATTTTAATTGAATGCACCCGACCCCATACTCCCTACTCACCCCATACTACCACATGCCCCCCCTCTGCTACATTCCCTCGTCAAAACGGCAAAGATTTCACGTTGATCACACCCGGCGGCTTGGTGGGCCTCATATCATTCCGTCATTGACAGCACTGTGCAACACCGACTAGAACAGACCAGTTGGCAATCACCGGACGGCCACGCAGCAGGATTGCCACCTCGCCCTTTTGCGGGGTTTGCGGACGAGCGCTTCCGCCGACATGACCATCCGCGAGTTGGCGATTTGCCTCGTATTGGCGAGGCGACCCGGTTTCGTTTGGCGCAGGCCAGCAAGTCGCACGAGCAGAGAGTTGGGCGATACTCGCGGTTCCACCGGGCGACGATTGACCGTTGGCTGGGCGAAGAGAAGGAAAAGATGGCTTTGAGAGCAGATGGGCCTGCAGGAAGAGCGAGAGATCGATGGCGTTGAGGAAGTCGCAACTGTACAGTTCGCTCTGGCAAAGCTGCGATGAGCTGCGCGGCGGCATGGACGCGTCGCAGTACAAGGACTACGTCCTGTTCATGTTGTTCATCAAGTACATCTCCGATAAGTACGCCGACTCGGACGACTTCGCTCCCCCGGTCACCATCCCCAAGGGGGCAAGCTTCAAGGACATGGTCAACCTCAAGGGCAAGAGCGACATCGGCGATAAGATCAGCACGCAGATCATCCAGCCGTTGATTGACCACAACTCCCGCTTGACCCGAAGCGACTTCCCCGATTTCAATGACCCCAACAAGCTTGGTGAGGGCAAAGCGATGGTGGATCGCCTGACCAACCTCATCAGCATCTTCCAGAAGCCCGACCTCGACTTCTCGAAGAACCGGGCCGACCACGACGACATTCTCCGCGACGCCTACGAGTACCTGATGCGGCATTTCGCCACCGAGAGTGGCAAGAGCAAAGGCCAGTTCTACACGCCCGCCAAGGTGAGCCGCGTCATCGCTAGGGTCATCGGAATATCGCCGAAGAACACGGTCGCCGCAACGACGGCTTATGATCCGACATGTGGCTCTGGCTATGCGACGAACCGAGCTCACGTCGCGAGTGTGGAGATGAGGCTGCCTTGCGTTGAGGAACAAGTTGCTATTGCGGCCGTTTTCCAGGACATGGGTGCCGATATTGAAGCGTTGGAACACCGCCGCGCCAAGACCGCCGACCTCAAGCAGGCGATGATGCAGGAACTGTTAACCGGCAAGACGCGGCTCGTGACACCGGAGGCCAGCCATGCCTGAGCAGAACATCCGCCTAAAAAGCGTGTACGAGCTTCGGGTGGACGTCGCCGATCGGCCGATCCGCTACCGGATTCCGCACTACCAGCGAGGCTTCCGCTGGGAATCGCGGCAGGTGGAGCAGTTGCTGGAGGACATTCACGAGTTCACACAGCGGGAAAACCCGCAGCCGGAAGATTTCTATTGCCTGCAACCTCTGGTGCTGCGGCCCACGGAAGATGGCGCGTACGAAGTGGTGGACGGCCAGCAGCGGCTGACGACCTTGTTGCTGATCCTGCGCCATTTCAATGCCCGGCTGGCGGAAAAATACCGGCAGAAGCTGTATGCGCTGGAATACGAGACTCGGCCGAGCCTGTCGGACTTCTTGGAGCACCCGACTGAGGAGCGTGCCGGAGCCAACATCGATTTCCACTACATCGACCAGGCCATGAAGACGATTGAGGCTTGGTTTGAACAGCGGGACGCGGAGGTGGAAACGATCAAGGCGGCGCTGCAGAAGCAGGGCAAGCTCATCTGGTACGAGTTGGACCCCGCCGAGAACGCCGTCGCGGCCTTCACCCGCCTGAACGTCGGAAAGATTCCGCTGACCAATGACGAACTGATCCGGGCGCTGTTCCTCAGGCGGGCACGCGTGACGGGGACGGATTCGCTCGAATTGAAGATCGCCTACGAGTGGGACTTGATGGAAAAGGGACTGCAGCGGGAGGAGTTCTGGGCCTTCCTGAGCAATGACGTAACCCATCGCGGCAACCGTATCGGCTATCTTTTCACCCTGGTAGCGCGCGAAGGCGGGATGAAGGCGGGTGGCAATCCTTACGCGACATTCGATTACTTCAGCCAGAAGCTAAGCGGCAAGAACGCCGATCCCGAAAAGGAATGGCTGGCGGTCAAGCGGACGTTCATGCTGCTGGAGGAGTGGTTCGAGGACCGACGGCTGTATCACTTGGTCGGCTTTCTCGTCTGGAGGAAGGTTGACATCAACGTCTTGCGCGGACTGGCACGCGGGGCGACGAAGAAGGCGTTCAGGCAATCGCTGAGGGAACACATATACCATTCGATCACCGGCGAGGATGGACTGGCGCAGCTTGATTCGGAAACCCTGCGAGAGCGGATCGGCGACTTGCTGGCCGAGCTCGAGTACGGCCGTCATTCCCAGCGCGTCCAGGCAATTCTCCTGCTCTTTAACCTCGCGACGCTCCTGCTGCATCCGGCGTCGAACATGCGGTTCCAGTTCGAGAGCTTCAAGATGGGAATGTGGGACATTGAACACGTCCGTTCCATCGCGTCGGATCGCCCGGGGACATGGAAGAGTCAATCCGCCTGGTTGGAGCAGTGCCTTGGGTATCTTCAGTCGATGAACGATCAGGCTGAACTCCAGGAGGAGATCAAGGCCCTGCTGGCAACGGATACACCCAAACAGATGGATGCTGCGTTTGAATCGCTGTATGAGCGGCTGCTCAAGTACTTCCAGGAAGCGGACGATGCCGAGCCAGACCACACCGTGGCGAACCTGGCGCTGTTGGATAGTCAGACCAACCGCGGCTACAAGAACGCGCCGTTCGCGGTGAAGCGGCAACGGATACTGTCGCTCGACCGGGATGGCGTCTTCGTGCCGCTCTGCACCCGAAACGTGTTCCTCAAGTGCTATAGCGCTCAAGTGGACAACGTGATGTTCTGGGGGCAGGACGATAAAGAGGGGTATCTGAAGGCCATGACCGATGCCCTGCACGATTTCTTCAACGGGGAGTGGATTCATGCCTGACCTCGGAAGACAAATCTCCTTCGTTGAACTGCTGGAATCGTGCCAGCGGATCGTGGTGCCGAGGCTTCAGCGCGATTTTGCCCAAGGACGTGACACGGCCAAACAGGTCCGGGATGGATTCCTCGATGCGCTTCACGACGCGCTGGTGCGGGCGGCCGACGAGGCAGCGCTGCCGCTCAATTTGGATTTCGTGTACGGCAGCATGGAGGACAATGACGATCATTTCCTGCCCCTGGACGGCCAGCAGCGACTGACGACGCTGTTTCTGCTCCACTGGTATCTTGCCTGGCGGGATGGGGTGCTGCCAGAGTTTCAGGCGATCGCCTGGGATGGGCGGCACTCGCGGTTCTCCTACGCCGTTCGTCCCAGCAGCAAGGAATTCTTCGACGAGTTGATGCAGTATGTTCCAGATGAAACGCCGCAGCAGACGGCCAGCGTTAAGAGACGGATTGAGAACCAACCCTGGTTCTACCTGCACTGGCGGCTCGATCCGACGATCCAATCGGCTCTGACGATGCTGGACGCGATCCACGATCGTTTTGCCGATTCGCACGGGCTGTTCACGCGGCTGCGGGACAAGGTGCGGCCGGCGATCACATTTCAATTGCTGCCGCTGGAGCACTTCGGGCTTTCGGACGACCTCTACATCAAGATGAACGCCCGGGGTAAGCCGTTAACGCCGTTTGAGACCTTCAAGGCGCGCTTTGAGGAGCATCTGAAGCAGCTTTATCCGACCGAACGGCGCGACATCGGCGGCACGTCGGTCCCGGTTCACGACTTCTTTTCCCGGCGGATGGACACCCAATGGACGGACTTCTTCTGGCGTTACCGCGCCAACGGGAACGCCGTCTTTGACGCGGCGGTGATGAATCTGTTTTGGATCGTCGCATGGGTTAGCATCGATCCAGATCGTTCGCCGGGCGGAGGACCGGCGGTAACGAGGTATCGCCAGGGCGTGGGAGGTTACGCCGACTTTCTTGAACTGGGACTGCTGACCAAGACCTTTACTGGCAATCTCATCTGCCTGCTGGAGGCCTGGAGCAGTGGGGGCGGTCAGCTGACAGCGCAATTGCCGGATGCGCGCTATTTCGATGAGGCCGGGTTCTTTGCGAAGGCGCGATCAACCCCAACAACGCTGCAGTACAGCGAATTGGTAATGTTCGCAGCCTTTACGTCGTATCTGCGAGCTAATGAGGGCGACGTGAGCCCTGTCGAGTTTCAAGAGTGGATGCGGGTGGTTTTCAATCTCGTTCAGAACAGCGATATCGAGCGTCCCGACGATTACGAGCGAAGCCTAGGAGGACTACAGAAACTCCTGCCGCATAGCCCGGAGATTGTGCCACACTTGGCAACGGTGAAATCCGAGCCACTCGGATTCAGCCGCGACCAGGTACAGGAAGAGATCCTTAAGGCCCAGTTAATGCTGTCAAGGCCGGACTGGGTAAATCGTCTCCATCAAGCCGAGGCTCATGGCTACTTCCGAGGGCAGATCGGGTTCCTTTTGGACTTCTCAGGCGTTCGCGCGCAGGCTAACGAGCGGCTGGTTCAAGAATGGTCCCCGGCCGAGCACACTCAACTGCAAAGCCGCTTCGACGAGTACCTAGCCAAAGCAAACCAGACCTTCAGCGGGCGGGGGTTGGTAAGTCTGCCTGGTGAGCCCCATCAATGGCAACGGTCCTTGCTAGCGATCGGCGACTATCTCGTCCGCCTTGGCCGCAACTGCTCGTTCGCCACCGACCCGCCAAGTGACCCAGACAGTTGGAAACGATTCCTTCGAGGTGGGACCAGCGCAGCTTCGGGCCGTGTGCATCTTAAGACCCTATGGGATCGTATTGACGTATCCGCTGATATTGAGCCGCAATTGGCGAGGATAAGAGAAACTGCCGAGCTCGAACCTTGGCGGGCGGCTGTCGTGGCCCATCCTCAAGTGATTGAGTACTGTTGGCAGCGCGAGATCCGCTGGGAGCAGGGCGCGAAGGAGATATATCTCCTCAGGAGAAGGCAGATGAACGGAGCCCATGCGGAACTCTATACTTTTGTGCTGCATATTGAATTGGATACCGAGAGTCAGCGAAAGCGGCTTGCTCCACTGCAGCTCGCGCCATATCAGTCCGTTACCATGACGGATACGGAGCCACATGTTGCTCTCAGGATGGGAAATGTCAACTTCATCATCATATCTGTCAATGACCAGTTCCGCATGGCTGTGCGTCAAGCAAGTCTTGCGGCCCTCCCAGGTGCGGAAAAGGCGTTGATCGACGACTTGGGATTCAGCCAAGACGACACGCTTCTAAAGCGTTTTATCCCTCGGAAGGACATCCACGACTTCCTGTTCAAGTTGGCTGGCAAGTTGGCGGAGGTCAAGAGCCCATGACAAGCAATCCCCACCAACCGCGACCCGAACGCTTGTAAGAACTCTAAGGGGACGTACATCTTTGTGGACGCCAGAACAAAGAGGCGCGCGTCCCATTAAACTCCCTTCGAGTGGCTGCAACGCGGCGACTTGGAACAAACGTACTGGTTGCCCGTAGGCAAGCCGATTTGCCTGCCACGGCCAACAGTCCCAAACGCCGCGGAGCGCATGGGAGCGTAGCAAAACTTCGCTATACTTGCCAAAGCCCCTGTTCTTGGTGGCTGTCACCTCCTTCCTCGTCTGCGCCAGGACCTCGTGACAGTCTACTGCGGCACGCAACACTTCATCAGGTTTCGGATACAACTTCTTGCTCAAAGTCCTCTATTCCGAGTTATTCGGGCCAACTTACCGTGTAACGTGTTTTCCACTTTGTCAGCATAAACGCATTGATCATAAGGAGTCTTCATGATTTTCCGATTCCCCCGCGCTTCGCTTCCTTCTCCCAAAGCTTCTGTATCAACCTGGCAAGTTCAGACGACGGAAGAATAAAGACAGCGAGGTCGTCGCCGTCAGTCGAGCGGGCAAACATTGCGCCTTTCGGGACCGGGGCTGTGTATCGGCGTCTCAGCGGCGGGGCACAATCGACGTGCAACTTGCCGTCCTGGACGAAGGTCTGGCAGTCGGGTATCGACGCAATGTCCGGGCCGTCCTGGCGGATGTAGACTGACACTTTCTGGTCGATGACGTTGTCCGGCCCGGCGCCGTTGTAAAATTCGAATACTTGGTCATCTTCAACCGGTTTGGATCCGCGCAGTTCCTCCGGCACGAGCCACCACGATCCCTTGCGTTTGCGCGCAACCCGGCGTCTAACCACGGCATCCAACTTCTCAATCGGGATGTGGTTCTCATCGCCCGCACGCGCCTTTGCGATGAGTTCGAGTTCATTGATTTGTTCCTTCCACGCTGCCGTGATCGCCTTCCAGTCCTTCGCTGTAGCTGTGACCGTCTTTGGCTGCCGCCAGTTTGGCCAGTGCCGATCCCAAAGCTTCGTCACCAGGTTGTCGCCGTCCTTGGGCGGATACGGCGCAATTTGATGAATCGACTTGTTCCTCTCCGATTCCGGGAATGCCAAATAATGGTCGTTCAATGCCCGAAGTGCCGCCTTGAGGTCTTCAGCACCGACGAACTCCTGATCCGCGCGCAGGAAAAACGGAGCGGACTGCTCGTGGACCCAGTCGTTCGACACGAAGAAATTGCAGAACGGTAGATAGAACAAGTAACAGAGATCCATGCGCTGAGCGGCGGACATCCGTGATCTGTCGACGGCCAAGTGGAAGAACAACTCCACCCGTAGACAGAAATCGACGTATGGGGCAAAGGTGACCAGCGACGGCTGGTCACCCACGACGAAGCGGTCCATGATTTTCTCGACCTGATCCGGAAACACTCCCAGCAATCCGAGGGCGAGGCAGAGTTGCTGATCCGGACGAAGGCGAGTCATCACTTCGTCGGCCATTACCCTCACTTCGGGGAGCGTGCTGCACGGCCGTTGCACAAAGGCGCCCATCGTCTTCAACATCTCGACGACGTCCGTTGTCGGACAGCCAACGCTCCTCGTGCGCCATTCAGCCGCGGCCTTCCGCTCCTCTTCTTCGTACCTGCCCTGTGTCCAACGCATAAACGCCTTTGCCTCCGAACTTTCCGGAAGTAACGCCATTGTGTGGCCGCGCACGGTCGACTGGCAGCCACAAGGAAGAACAACTTGACCGCGCAGCGGAACGTCTTCGCCGAGAAGATTCGCCGTGCACATCGTGGCGTGGTGGACATTTGGCGATCCAGAGAAATCAGGGAACTTGTTGGCCAGCTTGCGCACCAGTTCTTCCGGTGTTCCGCGGTTCGAACCCTCTTTCGCCAGATCGCTCTGGGCTTCAGCGTAGAACATTGGGCACACGTTGGCGAGGAAGAAATGGTCGAACCACAACGCCTCGTCGGGGTTCAGACCTTCAAGGAACGACTTGTCGAACAGTGCGATTGGTCCCATCGAATTCTTGGCAGATAGAGTGCCGCCGGTCTTTCCGCTTGCCGGGTGTATTCGCCGTACAACAACGACAGCGGCACCCGGCTCCAGGTTCGTCCGGATGATGGTCGAACAGATATTCCCCATGCGCATTTTACACTCGGACAGGTGCGTTCACCATGTCGCCGGCCGCGACGGACTTCATATAGGTCCGTTGGGAGCGGCTGAACGCGATCTTCAAGTCGCAGATCGGGGCAAGACCACTGCCGTGGATTACTCGAAGGGCGCGTCGGTCCGACACACGAATGGCACTAGCTTAAGGAACGCGGCTACAAGCAGTTGCAGCTAACATCGGCTTGTGCCCCAAGGTGTTGTAGGCTGGCCCACAACTCAACGCTTAAGCTAGTGCCATTCGTCCGACACACCGAAGCAGGCTCTGCCAAGCCTGACCCGCCGTTCAAATCAGACGCCAGGGGCAACTCGGGTGCCCCTGCGTCCCTACCACCCGAGAATTCTGCGAAGAATCTAGTGGAAATCAGGCCACGCAGTTTTGTAAACATAAGTACATGCCAGGGAGTCGAGAGTCCAGTGTCGAGCGTCGAGAGCCAGAATAGAGTCTCGAGCAAACAATAACGTGTTGCCAGTGGTGCTTTCTCGCGAGCGCGCTGTCCCAACCACCAGAATCTAAGAGGCGATTTCATGCCCGGGCAGTAGATCGGATATAGTACCCGCATGCGGGCGGCGGTCGTTTTGCGCGGAATGGACGTGGCCGTCTTCGGGAGGTAGAATTGTACAGCGTTGCCCCCCCTAGCAAAGGAGATTCAGTATTGGAAACGACGACGCCAAGCGCCACTCGCAAGGAAGCCCGCGACCTGGTCAACGCCGATCTGCGCGAAGAGCGAATGGCACGCATGACTCCGGAGCGGCGGACCTTGTACCATCGCATCGCAAAGCGTCGCGAGGAAGCTGGCGCTATAGAACACGACCTCGTGGCGTCGCTGAGGGAGCTGCGCGACAATGGCTGACCGGCTCGTGGTCGACGCCTCGGTCGTCGCGAAATGGTTTCTCAAAGACGAACTCGAGGCCGACGTCGACTTGGCCGACGGCCTGCTCGTCGCGTGCTGGCGGGCGATGCTGATCTGCATGCGCCCAAGACGCTGCAATATGAAATCTGCGGCCTGTTGACCAAGGCTTGCCGGGTACGAGTGCCCTCGACCGGGAAACCCCGACTCAGCAAGATCGACGCCGTCGAGCACGTGCGTGATTTCCTCGCCTTGCCGCTTCAGTTTCACGAGTCTCCCTCCGAAGAGGTGGTGGCATCCGTGGAACTCGCCGTCGATCACGCCAGAAGCTATTACGACATGACGTACGTACGCTTGGCAATGACTCTCGGCTGCAAGTGCTGCGTTGCCGATCAAAGGGTCCTCGGCGGCGTGGGACCAACGTTCCCCGGCCAACACGTGGTGACGCTCGCACAACTTCAAACGCCATGACCGGTCAGCTATAGATCCATCCTGGCGCCCTAGGCGGGCTCAGTGGTCATCCAAGAAGCGCTACTCGGGTCGAGAGATGCCGAGCTTCTTCATCTTCCAATTTAACTAACTTCGAACACTTCATCGCCAGCCGCGCCGCGGCCCCCCTCGGCCCGCGGCGATCCGCTGGGTGAGATGGCGGACCAGCCAGGGGATGTCGTCGGGGCACTCGCCCAGCGGCGGCAGCACCAGCGGGAACACGTTCAAGCGATAGCAGAGGTGGCCGCGAAAGCGGCCCTCGGCGACCATCCGGCCCAGGTCGCGGTTGGTGGCCGCCACCAGGCGTACGTCCACCGTGATCGTCTTCGTGCTGCCCACACGCTCGAACTCCTCCTCCTGATCCGCCGTTCAAATCAGACGGCAGGGGCAGCTCGGGTGGTTCTGCGTCCCTACCACCCGAGAATTCTGCGCAGAATTTAGTGGAAATTAGGCCACGCAATTTGGTAAACATAAGTACATGCCAGGAGGGTCGAGAGTCCGGAGTCGAGAGCCAGAACAGAGTCCCGAGCAAACAATAACGCGTTGCCAGCGGTGCTTTCTCGCGAGCGCGCTGTCCCAACCACTAGAATCTGAAAGGCGATTTCATGCCCGGCCGGCCAGGAGTTTTTGAACACCCGGCTTTCGGGTGGCCCGAATTCGCTCGCCGGCTGCTCGACGTAATCCCTTGTCTACTCGGCACTTGGGACGCGACGATCCGTCGGACGATTCTGCAACACTACGAAGGGCGTTCAACAATTGCTCGCTTCCCTTGAGTATTGAGAGTCGAGAATTTCGGAAACCCGCAAACTCGTCCGCCAAATCGCACCAACCGACCAACCACGACGACAAAGGAGAGTGACATGCAGCGACGCGAATTCTTGAAGGGAGCCGCTGCAGCCGTTGCGTCCAGCCTTCTTCCGATTCCGGCCTTTGCCGATCAGAAGCGGCCGGTGAGCTGGGCACCGTACCAGAGCCTCGATCTGGACCCGCAGGATATGGTGAGCGACCAGGAGATCGCTCGCATTATCCAGTATGCCAAGGAGTTCATCCCGCAGTCGAACTCGGGTAGACGCCCGTATGACCCAAAGCACCCCGAGAAACCGGGGACCGAGAGACGGCTGGGTGGATACGGCAAGCGGATCCACGCCAGCGAGATGTCGATCTCCGTCCCGAACACCTACAACAAGGCCGTACAAATCAAGGAAGGGCTCGCGCGGCTGCTGGCGGCAGACACGGACCACGCGGTGCGGGCGATGCTGACTGTAGGGCTCCAGTTCCACACCACGAGCTTCGACCATCCGACGGAAGGCATCCACGTGCCGCCTGGTTTCCACTGGGATTGGGTGATGACGGTCCCGCACCCAGTCGCAGACTCGCACCGTCGCGCGTGGATCGAGGCGGGGTATGCCTGGTCCGCAACGCCCTCGGTCCAGCTTGCCGCAGAGAAGGTACGTGACCGCGGATGGCCGACGGGGTGGCTCCGCGCCAACCCAGCGATCAAGAAGGCGGAGCAGTACTCGATGATGCCCGACCTTCGCATCCCCGAGTGCCGGACGTTCTTCCTCGACCGCTACGCGAGGATCAATGCCGAGTTGGGGCTTGTGAACGTCGGCCTGGGGGGCAAGTCCGGATGGCTGCACGGCAGCGCCATCGCGAGGAACCGGCCCGAGACACGAAGGAGCGCCGACCCGTGGCTGCCAAGCCCGTATCCGGGAGACTCCTATCGGGACGCGAATGTGGCTCTGGTGAAGGAGGCCGTCGGGCGCTTCGGGCCCGAGCGGGTGACGTGGACGAACACCGGCATCCCAACGAGCCAGGACAAGCAGACTCAAGGCCTGCCCGATTACGTGGCACTTCGAGATGGTGGAATCCGGGCCATCTATGATCACTGGTACGGTTCCTGTGCAACCTACTGGACGCTCGCTGCGCTGGTCGCGAAGGGGGCACTCACGACCGGGAATGGAGATCGATACGATTGATAGTATCAGAGTTCCGACTCAACAACTGCTGACAGCGGTGCTCTCCTGAGAGCGCGCTGTCCCAAAATCCAGGATCTCGAAGGCGATTTTATGCCCGGCCGGCAAGGAGTTTTTGAACACCCGACTTTCGAGCGGTCCGAACTTGTGCGCGGGCTGCTCGACGTAATCCCTTGCCCTCTCGGCACTTGAGACGCGGCGATCCGTCGGACAATTCTGCAACACCGCGAAGGGCGTTCAACAATTCGTCCCATCCGTTGAGAACGGAGCGCTGAGGGTGGAGTGTCGAGGGTCGACAGTCAGAAGATAGTTCGTACCGCGCCCAAGCGTTCTCGCTCGAGGAGCGTCTGGCCTTGCGTCAGAGCGAAGCGAAGCCGATCTGGGAGACCATCGAGAGCTGGCTGGAGGAAGTGAAGCAGCGGACCACGAACGTGATCTTGCCGAAGAGCGACTTCGCCAAGGCCTTGCAGTACGTGCGCAATCACGCCGTCGAGCTGCGACGCTACTTGAACGACCCGCGGCTGCCCATGGACAACAATGAGACCGAACAACTGATGAAGCAGGTTGCGCTAGGTCGCAAGAACTGGCTCTTTGCCGGCAGCGTAGCTGGCGGCGAACGGAACGCCGGCTTCTTGACACTAACCAGCAGTGCGCTGCGCAATGACCTGGACGTCTGGCTCTACTTCAAAGACGTTCTGGACCAACTGCTGGCGGGCAGCACCGACTACGATCGGCTGCTTCCGTGGAACTGGGCGGCCTCTCATCCCGAAGCGATCCGCACCTATCGCGTCGAGGAGCGGCGTGACCGCTCGGCCCACCGTGCCGCCCGGCGAGCCGACCGACGCAACGGCTCTGGCTCTGGCTGAGGCTCTTCCCGGCCGGCACGCACTTCAGGCTGCCGTGTCCCCGGGTTCTTCCCGTGTCGCGTGCCGCCCCGCCCCGGCTCCACGCCCCCGGCAGGTACATGGTTCTGGTGTACGCTTACAGAGATCCTGCGGCGCAAGCGATCCGTTCAGTGATCGTGAATGCCGGTCCGCCGCCCCCTTCCGCTGCCTGGCCGAAGAGAAGATCCTTGCGGAGTTCATCGGCGACAAGCTGGAACTTCCAGGGAAGAGCAGCGCCTGCCGATCGACGTACTCACGGCCAGCGAAGTGGAACGCGCGGCTGAACGAAACGGACGTGACCACGCCCTTGGGCGATTTCCCGTCTTGCCTGCTACTGACTTTTTAGACACCCCGCTCTCAGCCGGTGCGAGCCTTGCGCGCATCCCCTTCGACCCAAATCCAGTCGCCTCATCCACTTGCCGCCAGCAGCCTTGCCCAAATCAAATCGCACAAATCTCGACCTGGCGAAAAAACTCCCCTCGCCGCCCCCCGCTGCCGAGCCATTTCTTCTGTTTGGCTCAAAAAAGCATTGACAGACTGCGCCGCATCGACCATACTGGCACATGGACAAATGAGCATATTTGTCCACGGAGCAGGCTCACCCCCGTTGGCGCCCTCCTGCTTCGCAGATCTTTGACAATTTGGTTTCAGCCCGTAGGTCCCGCTTGCCAACATCGAGATCGAAACCATGCTGCAAATCATCCGACATTCCCACCCAGAAGCGCTGGGCAGCGGTAACCGTTTACGGGGCGGCCGGGGACTGGTCCATTTTTCGGCCAGTTGATGTATTTTGGTGCCAAGAACGTTGGCCGAAAACATGGACCTGTCCCCCTCTCTTCCGCCCCGTGAACGGTTACCTGGCAGCGTCGCACGGCAAAGCAATTGGGCTTGGAGTATACGTTACGGCCTCGCGGACGCCCGCGGAAGCAGTAAACGCTTGGCGGGCACGCGTGGAGCGAGAATATTGGACTTATCCCCTTTTCCGGCTCGAAGTCGGCAAAGTAGCCCGGCAGTGTGGCCCTGCTTTTCATCATCACCTGCCACTGCTCGGCGCTCGTCCGCAACCGCCACCTGCGATTACTTCTCACGCTCTACCCATTTGAGTCGCGCGATGCGGATCCCGTTCAGTTCCGGCGTCAGCGCGGCGATGTAGTACTGGCCGTCGTGCAAGACGATCTCCGGAGCCGCGACCGGAAGCGTGCCGGTCCGGTATCGATCCTCATCGCCCCCGAAATCGAGGGGATTGGCCGAGCGGTACTGCGTGTTCAGGTTGTCGGGGCCGTAGCGTTGATTGCGGAACAGGTAAAAGGCACCGGCTCGCGGAATGACAAACGGGCACTCTGCGTCGCCGCCGTACCAGCGATCTTCCGTGGCCGGCGATCCGCCGCCGGAAACCATCACCGGCTCGCTCCACGTGGAGAGATCGCCAGTGGTCCGGCAGAAGATCGCCGACTGGATCGTGGCGTCCTTCTTATGTTCCATAACAATCGCGTGTTGCCGCCGCACTGGGTATGCCGAATGCACGACCGGATCTGCCACGTTCCATCCGCGGCCTGCCAGATTCCGAAGTCGACCGGCTGCTGCCGGTCCGAGGTATAGTTCCCCAGATCCGGGTTGCCGGCCACCTGCCACCAATCGCCTTCGATCTGCGGGACGTCGAGTTCACCCGCTCTCGTCTGATCGATCCTCTCGCGATCTTTCAATCCGCTGTGCGATCGCATCCCGCTGTCTCGCAAGCACCTCCGGATCCCGGCTGTAGTCCGTCAGGCTGCGCGAGACCGGCAGACACGCTTCGCGAACAGCGTCGACACTCCCTGCCTGTTGGCCGAGCAGCCACAAGTACTCGTAATCCTCCAGCCCGTCGCGGAGATTGGCCAGCCGGATGCTGCCCAGCGGGCCGTCGATTCCCGGGTAGACCAGGATCCCGTCACCGTGCAGCCATGGGTGGTCGCCGCCGGTCGTGATGCTCCATGACAGCAGCGGCCCGTCGGCCGGATCGATCGGCCGGTCGTTGTGCTCGCGGCTCCAGATATTCACGCCCCAGTACAGCATGCCGTCCATCTTCTGCTCCATCGCCTGCCACCAGATCAACCGGCCTTCGATGAGCGGATGATCCGCGAGCCAGTTGGCATACGGAAAGCCCGGGCCCATGCACACGTAGGCCCACACCTGCAATCCCGCCGCCCGGCACTTCTCGGCCTCTTCGAACCGGTAGGCCGGCGTCAGCGGGCAGTTCCAATCGACGTGGAGCCGCCGCATGACTTTCGGGTCTTGCGGAATCTTCGCGGTGGTGAGCGTCGGGATCTCGGGATAGCGCCGCTTGACCATCCCAAAAAAATCCTCGATCACGGGATAGAAATCCTCGCCGCGTTCGTCAAACGTGTAGACATACGCCCGGCCGGTCAGCCCATGCTCGCGGAGTTTTGCCACGTACCGGTCCAGCCGATCGATCAGCCGTTGCTTGAACTCCGGGGTGTAGACGGAAAGCGGACTGTAGCAGACCCACACGCGGCTGCCCCGCTCTTCAACCATGTTGAGCACATTGAAGGCATTCAGTCCGCGATCCTTGTAGACCAGGAGGTCTTCGATCGCCGGCGGGGAGGTCCGCGAGATATCGTCCGGGTTCAGGCGGTGGCGAAGCAGAAAATCGCCATACTTCTGCCGCAGTTGGGCCGTGAGCGGTCTGCCGTACACCCGTTCCAGGAATCCATCCATCAGCGCGAAGGCCGTCTTCAGATGACCTTGCGTCGGAACGTCGAAGCCGTAGACCCTGGCGAGGATTTTCACCTCGGCCGCCGGCCGATTGGCGGGACGCACCGAGAGCCGGCCGACATATTCGCCCGGCGGCGTTCCCGGCGGAGCATGGATCGTCACCCAGATCGCCTGCGTGAATCCCGGCGGAACGTGGAATCGGCCAGGCGGCAGCAAAGGGTCCGGCCACCAGCCCGGCGCAGCGTGCGGATCGGCCGGGTGGGGGCGGAGCTTCTTGACGCGGACATAGCCGACCTGATGCCACTCGATGTGCCCGGCCGGGATTCGCCCCTCGCCGTCTCGGCACACCAGATCGCTGATGGCAATCTCGACGTTCTCCAGCGGCGGTCCGTCCAGCGGCGGCAACAGCGCTACCTGGAAGCTCTCGTACTCTCCCCCGGCTAACGCGACCTCTGCCTGGTCGCGCGCCCGCTCGCCGTATCCCACGGGAGCCGCTGTCGGCATGACACGGCGCATGCTCGACTCGGTCCAGAACGCATAGCCACGGTCTCGGCCCGCCGACCCCAGCCGGAAGGACCGCTCGGCGTCGACGCTGTCGCCATGGAGAACGTCGGTGGCGCGGGCGCGAAGCGTGTAGTCGGCCGGTTCGGCGCCGGCAGGTCCGCTCCAGTCGAATCGAATCGGATCACCGGCCTCTTTCGACGAAGCCTGGGCGACAACCCGTTCGCCGCGGGTAAGGCGCAACTCCCAGTCGGCCGGCATATTGGTTGCGCCGAACACGCCGACCGTTCCAGGGCCGAAGATCTCGGGCGAGACCGACAGCGACCGGAATTCCAGCGGAAGCGCTTCGACGCAAAGGTCGTCGAACCAGACCGTCCCTTTCGCCTTCCGCAGAAACACGAACACGGAGATCTTGCGAACCGGTTTCGCAACGTCGAACACCAATTCGGTCCGCTGCCAGTCGTGCGTGCCGGGCTGGAAACGGGCGATCTGGCCCCAAAGCGGCGTGCCGTCGGCGTATTCCAAGTCGAGATAGATGTTGTAATCCTGGACGACGTCGGCCCTCTCCGCCCGGCTCCACCCCGAAATGCGGAACGGGTGTTTTGCCGGAGGATCGAGGACGATGGTCTGGGATGCACCGGAGGTCTCTTCGATCCGGTCGTTGGAGCACCAGAGTGAAGACCGGCCGCTCCGTGCGACGGAGCCGTCCAGGTGGGCCCCCGATCCGATCAGCCGCCAGCCATTGGCCGACTCAAAGCCCGGATCGGCCAGCAGGTTCTTCCCTCGCGCAAGCGGCTCGCCGCCTGCCGCGGCTGCGGCGGATACCCCAATCGCCAGAACCGCGGTGGCAACCGATCGAAACCAGCCAAGCTGTCCTGAATGCATTCTCATGATACGGCTCCTTGACTTTCGTTCTCAGCGAGGCGGTCACTTGTTCGCCGGTGTCCGATCAACCGTCACCGTGGTGCCCACCGTCTCGCGTCGGAGATTGCCGCCGTCGTCGAGCTGCTGGCGGTCGTAAACCACCAGCAGCCTTCCCGGCGCAACTTCTTCGACCGAGTTGTAACTGGTGGTCGGTCCGCTGTAAAAGCAGTGGGGAGCGGTCCAGGTGTGCCCTTCGTCGAGACTGAACATGAGCCAGTTGCCCGGCCGGCCGTACGTGCAGGCAAGGATCCCGCTCTGCATCAGGCAGGCGTTGGGCCACACACCGCGGTCGGCAATCGGTTGCGGTTTGCCCCAGGTCCTGCCGTCGTCGGAAGAACGGCTCAGGTACAGCGGGGTGTGCTTGCCGCCGCTGCCGCCGGTCCGCATGAAGCAGAGCACGTCGCCGCCGGGCGTCCGCAGAAGGTCTGCCTCGCAGAAACTCTCCAGGCCGATCTTGGGATCGTAGGCCACCGTCGACAGATGCTGCCAGGTCTTGCCACGATCCGCGGAACGGACGACGAACGTACGATACTTGAAGCACTGCCACTCGGCCGGCATGGTGGGAACCGGAACACGGTCGGTCTTGAACTGCCCGTACATGGCCGCCAGCAGGCTTCCGTCGCGAAGCCCGACAATCGCGTGGTCGACCAGTGGGCCCTCATAAGGCTTGCCGTCGTCGCCCGTCCCGCCCGCAGCTTCGGGGATGTGCAGGACAGCCGTGTCCGCCTGGGTCGTCTTCCCCTGATCGGTCGAACGAATCAGGGAAGTGGTGAAAAAACCTTCGCGCTCGGTGGCCTTCGTGTGAAAGCCGAGTTGGATAATCTCCCCGTCGGGGAACTGATAGGCGCCGGTGTGAAAGGCGGGCCCTTGCTGCCACGTGTCGCCCGAATCGGCCGAGCGTTTGCCGTCGACGGCGATTCTGCCATCGGCAAACTTGAACAGGCTGACGTAGATCGCGTCCGGCACGATCACCCGTGTCGGACCATACCCAATGTCGAGCCCCGGCACTTCCGGCTTGGCAAGCCGGGGCGATTCGATTTTTCCCCCTCGAAAGCGGACGAACTGCCAGACCGCTTCGCCGGTGGCCGTCGAGCTACCGCATCCAAACGCGATCTGGTTTCGGTTGGCGTGCGCCGGCGCAGTGAACTTGCCGGTCCCGTCCAAGAGGAGCGTATCGTCCGCCCACACGTGAATATCCGTACCCGCGATGCGAACGCGGTAGGTGCGAAAGTCGGTCCGTGTATCCAGATCCTTGCGGATGCCTGCCTTCGCCAACACGACCCGGTCCGGGAAAAAAGTGACTCCTTCCTCGTGGACACCGTCGGCCACCAGCAGGACCACGCCCCAATCGGAGGAGCAGGACTTGACCTTCAGACGCGTCTCGACGGTCGCCCCAGCCTTCGGGTCGACATGCCATTCCGCAGAGTAGAGCCGTCCGCTGCCGTTCTCCGTGCTCGGATCGGTGATCTGCAGTCCCTCGGCTGTCTTCTGCGACGATGTGAGCGGCGAGGCCCACGCGGCAACCTGGCCAGACGGAAACCCGTCTTCGTAGAAAACATGCCAGGGCTCATTCACCTCGGCACCGATTGACAGAAACGCACACAGCAAACATTCCATCATTTCCGATTCTCCCCGGATAGGACATTCACGTTCGGCAGCACCTGCCAGCTTTCACGCCGGCCGATCGAAATCGCTGCCTGGGCGATTGCGAAAGCACCTGCGGCCCCATTGTAATTCCCGACGGAAGCCCGACTCAAGAGACGGCGGTCCGGCACGGTATCCGCGAGCGCGCTCGACTCCGCTCGGTGTGCCACTGCCTGGCGTTGAATGTGCTGTCCATTGAAATCAGGCTTGCCACAACGCCAAGCAGTGTCTTTCACCGGATGCCATATTCTCTTCTGCCATCTTTCATCCACTTTCATTCCGCCGGTCCATCGCAATCTCCTCTCGCCGTTCAGACCCTCTTGAACCATGGCAGGCACGAATTCCTGACCCCGTTCGTGGCGCTCGCTTCAGTCCGTTGAGCGCCGCGTTGCCACCGACCTACCGGAAAGCCTGACGCGCCGGGCCGATCCCCTGAAACCAACGACGCGCGACGCGACGTCGCCGGCACATGGTACAAGAGCGCATGGCCGACGGGATTGCGAGTTTAGCCCCGCCGCTGGACAGACATTTTAACTACAGAGGGGGTCGCCCGAGACACCCGAGAATTCTCGCCACGGGGGCCAATAAAGTCCCGAGGGAACCGAATACTCTTGAGCAAAGGGTGGACCGCGCCCTTTTCGCGGGATACTAAAAAGAAACGAGAATGCGAGCCTTGAGCGAGCATGCGGAAGATCGCAGAAATTCTCTTGCTCCTCGTCCTTCCGCCCTTGCTCGGTGAGTTGCTTTCCGGGAACTCGCCGCCGTTGCGGTTCTTCAGCCTGGGGTGGCTGCTGATCTTTGTTCTCCTCTATGGCTGTGGAGCGATCTAAAGTGACAGATACTGATGAAGTCCAGCACATGGCAATTGAACTTGAGCCGTCGCGAAACTCCCCGTACCGCGCTCCGGTCGTTTTCGCGCGTCTTCTCATCGGCCTCATCGTCATGATCTGTGCCGAACTCTTTTCCGGCGCGTCTTTGAAGCTGGGCTTTTGGCACCCGGTCACGTTGATCCTCACCTACTGGCTCTACTTTGGTCACTTCTTCATTTTCACCACGCTCGCCGTGCGCACCGGCAGGACGTCGCTCGGGGCGCTGTATCTCTGGGGCATCCTTTTCGGCCTGTACGAATCCTGGATTACGAAGGTCATCTGGAACGGCTACGGCGAGGACGGCAAGTTCGTGATGGGAAGCATCGGGCCTTATGGGTTTTCCGAGATCAGCATGGTGTTCCTCTTCCACCCCGTGATGTCGTTCATCCTCCCGCTGGCCGTGGCATGCCTGCTTTGCCCGCCCCTGCGCGCTCTGTTTCCGGACTTGGCCTGGCTCACAGGCAAGGGCAAGGTCGCGCGCGTGGTCCAGGGCTACCTGGTCTTGTCCTTCGTGCCCATCATCGCCATGAATTCGCGCGGCCCGGCGAATCTCGCCCTCAACGTGGCCTTGGTGCTCGTGGTCATGGTTATTCTGTTGCGATTGGCACGGCCGGCCCTTTCCGCGCCGGATGGTCGCCCGATCGTCGTGTTCGGGCGACGGGGTTGTGTCGGGCTTTGCGTTTACCTGGCCATCTTGTATGGTTTGACGTACCCTCAACTGCGTCCCGAGGGGCTCCCCTCGATTGCGGTGCAGTCGCTGACGTTCGTCTTCTACGCAGTCGCTGTTCTCGGACTGTGCCTGTACCGCGGACGCGATCCCCTGGCGAGCAGGCCCGTCCAGGTCGACGACCGCGAGTTGAGACTCGTCATGATCCTTTTCTGCCTGATTCTTGTACCGGGCCTCGTGCTCTCGGTGTTCGCCGGGCGGCCGATTCTCTTCGTGCCGATCCTTCCCAACTTCGCAGTCTGGACGATTCTCGGGTTCGTGCTCACGGCGATCTCTTTCGTGGCCGGCGTTCGGGAACGCCTGGCCATGCCTCCCGACGCTTATGGCGTCGATTGAGGTGATCCCGTGAGAATCTTCGCGGCGGCCGTGCAGACCGATACCGGCCTCTCGACCGTCACCGTGGATGCTGGTGTATGTGCCACAAGCGCGTTGTTCCTGAATCATAACGCGTGGGCACGCCCTTACTGCTCACCCACCTCGCGGCCGAAAAACACGAAAACCGGCAATCGGAAGTGAATCGGTTTCTCGCACCGGCTTGAGTATCAACATGTGCTCGTTGTTCTCGAGCCCCTGAGCAAGCGTCGTGGTTCTCGTCGACTCCCGGGGTGGATCGAACTCGGCCGGAGCCTTCCAGACGTCGACAAAAAGGGGCTTTGTTTCCCAGGTGACCTTATAGTCGGCAGGCAATGTCTTCTTCTGATATCGCAGCGACCAGTTCACCATCCACATCCCCGGTTCGATGATCACGCGGCCCGAGTTGGAGACAAATCGCTTCCTGTGATCGCCAACGCCATCGAAGCCGGTCTTCGAGCCGATGATGTCATACCGCAGCACATCCTTCTCGAGGTCACATTCGAGAATGCGTGCGGTCCAGGTTTCCACCAATAGCGGCGTCTGGTGATCGATCCGATTGAAAGCGGGCCGCCCGGCAACCGGCGTCGGACTGGGGCGGGCGTGGTAGTAGAGTTCGGGAAACGTTGAAGGGACCTTTCCGTCGATCAAGACGCGAGCCGAGGCCCCGGACCCGACCGGAGCGGCGATGACGTCGATGCGATTGCCGTGGAACGCGAGACGGATCGATCCGTCCCCATCCCGCTTCACGCGCTCATCGGTGATCTGGATCTCTTCGATAAGGCCGCTCGACGGCTTGATCGGCAGATCGGGACGGTAGCAAAGATGGGGTTTGACGAGTTCGGCGATCAGGAAGTTGCCGAGTTCGTTGGGATGGACCGTATCGCGCAGCGTGTCCTTGACCACTAGCCCGTGCTTCTTCAGATAGTTCTGCATCCCGGTTCGCACGTCGGCGACCTCGCAGTCAAGTTCTTCGCCCAGCCGCTGGTACAGATCCCAGATCGCCTGATCCTGCCCGTCCAAGGCAACAACATCGGGGTGCCGGGGATCGCCCTCGGGTTGAACCGTTCTCGGCCAGCGAAGATTGCTGGTCCACAGCAGGATCTCCGCGGTGGTCCGCTCGCGAATCCGGCGGATGATCTTCTCCTGGTGCCCTGTTTCCACTCCGCCCCAAACATGAAAGATCACCAGATCCGGATAGTACGGATAAAGATCGAATTCCGCGGTGTTGATCAGCACGGGCCCACCGTAGCCGCCGATGGCCCGGTTCTCGATCTCCAGCTCGGCGTGCGGAAACCGCTTGCGCAGGTCGCCGGCGACGTCCTCCCACCAGGGATTCCGGGTCACCGACTGGCCGTAAAAGAGAATGCGGACGTGGTTTCGCTTCTCCTGCGTACTCGAAGCGAGTCGCGACATGGTCCGTTGGATGTTCGCGCCGAAGCGGTTCACGTCGCCCGCCGGTTCGGGGACTGTCCAAGGTTTCTTGTTTTCCTCAGCACACCACGCGCACGACACAACCCACCCATGGACAACCGCGGCAACCAGGCAACATCGGATGGCAAACATCGGAAATACCTTTTCTCAGTTTGTGATCGTTCCGTGCCGGCACGGCACCCGGGGACAAGACACAGCGTGCGGAACGTAGTATACCGCACGTCCTGCGTCACCAGCAAAGCTCGAGGCGAACGCATCGGACCTGACCGCGACAATCGTTACGCCGCACTTGGAGGCGCCGGTAACCAACCATGAGAACGCCCTTTGGTGTGGAAGCTTTCAACTGGCGTGGAACGAGGCGTGCTCTCTAATCGGACAGAATCTGCGCTTCACCAACGAGCCGCCGATGGTCGGGCTGCTCAACAAGATGTCGTTCACCAAGCAGGATATCGACCCGGAATCCTACGTTGCCGTGGCCGATTTTTTTGAGTGCTTTGCAGAATATCCGATACCAACTCGATGAGAAGGGAGTCCGGCTGCGCTCGGAGTCCCACAGCCGGGCTGATAAACGGGTAGGTTTTCGTCTGGCCCTCGCCTAACGCGACGGTCCCGCCCCGTGAGCGGTTAAAGGGACCGAGACGTTCGGCGCGGGGCTATCTTGCCTCATTCCTCCCTGGTATAGTAGCGGCTGGTCCCGGCCGGCGGACTCGTCCGGTCGGTTGCGCTTCGAGATGAACCGACGAGGATCCCAGGAGACCGATGATGAGCCGCTGTTTGAAGGTCGGGCAGTGTGTGGTTCTGTTGCTGGCGGCGTCCGCCGCGATTGTCGCAGAAGGTTACGGCATCGCCGCGGAAGGTCCCGCTCCGCGGCCGCGAGCCGAGGTCGAGGCGGTGCTTGCCAAGGCGCCGGCACCGCCGACGACGGGAGAACTCAAACCGCTGAGGATTGTTCTGGTAGCCGATACCAAAGACCACGGTCCCGGCGAGCACGACTACCCGCTCTGGCAGAAGCGATGGAAGGTGCTGCTGGGCGGAATGCCCGAGCCGGGTGCGCCCTTGCAGGCGAACATGCATGGCGAGGTGTCGCCCGTGGAGCAGGACCGACTCGCCGAAGGGGCCCCCAAGATCGAGGTAACGACCGCCTGGCAGTGGCCCCAAGCGGATCAGTTCGCGGCGGCTGACCTGATCGTGATGTTCTGCTATCGTTCGGGCGGCGGAAAACGCATCTGGAGCGACGAGCGAATGGACCAACTCGACGCGTTTCTCGCGCGGGGTGGCGGGGTCGTCGTCATTCATTCCGCGACCTATACGCCGTTGAAACTGCCGCCGGATGAGGAGAACCGCCGCACGGAGCTGACAGGGCTGGTCTACGATGGGAACATCCAGGTTCGCCACGGCGAGATGGAAGTGAAGATTGCCGCGCCGGAACACCCGATCTGTACCGGACTGCCGAAGTCGATCCGGTTTATCGACGAGCCCTACTGGCCGCCGCGGGGCGATCTTGCGAAGGTGACCGTGCTGGCGACTTCGGACGAGCGGCTGGGAGATTCCGGCCCGACCCGGCCGCAGCCGATGTTCTGGACCTACGAGCGAGGCAAAGGCCGGGTGTTCGGGTGCACCCTGGGCCATTATAACTGGACGTTCGACGATCCCTACCTGCGGATCCTGCTGCTGCGCGGCATGGCCTGGGCGGCCGGCTCATCCCCGTACCGCTTCGATCCGCTCGTGCTCCGCGGGGCGGCGGTTGAGTAAGAGCCTATCCCAAAACCGTCGGGGACTGGCTCATTTTGCGGAGTCTTCGGAGCAAAATGTGCCTGTCCCCTTCTCCTCGCGAGGTTTTGGGATAGGCTCTAAGCGAATTCACCGGATCGCGGTTGTTCGACTCGCGATTGCCACCGTTCAACGAAGCTGCTTCAGGAGGATCTCCTTGAATTGTACCTTCATGGGCGGCCCCGAGCGGAGTTGGAGCGCGAGGACGCCGGAGGCATCAAATTCTTTTTCGTCGTTGTCGATGAATTCGGCCGAAACCTGGCCGTTGATCTTGAGGATCATATTGTGGCCCTGAGCGATGACGTGGTAATCGTTCCATTCGCCGGGCTTCTTCAAGCTGACTGGTTTGCCGGCAGGCGTGCAGACACGTTTGCCGTCGGCGTCGACAACGGTCTTGTGGCCGTTGGGGACCATCAGCGGTACGCGACTGGTGTACTCGTCGGCAAGGGCACCGCACCACGGACCGCCAGGCAGGATATCGGCTTGGTAACCGATGCCCATGCCGTCCTTGTCGATCTTGCTGCGGAACTGAATCCCGGAGTTTCCCTGGTTGTCGCGCAGCCGGAACTTGACTCTGAGTTCAAAATCGGCGACGTCGCCGCCCTGCCAGACTAGGAACTGGTTCGACTTGCAGGGATTCTGCTCGGTCGATTCCGCAGTGATGGCGCCCTCCTGGACCGACCAGTAGCTCATGTTCGGTGCTTTCCATCCGTTTAGGGTTTTGCCGTCGAAGATAGACCTAAACCCTTCATCTTCACCAGCAAGGAGGAAGCTCGAAAAAACGAGCGACAACAGGAAGGAGATGGTGGGGGGGAGAATTGGTTTCATAAGGTTGGCCTCTTCAAACATTTGAATTCCCTAACCGTCGAGCTTCCACGGCTTGCGGTACTCGTAGTGGAGCAAGTCGTTGGCAGCCGGGTTGTTGGTGAAGACTTCCTTGGCCGGGTCCCATTCGAGCGTCGAGCCGGTGACCAGGGCGATGTTGGCGAGGATCGCGTAGGTGGTGGAGATGTGGCCGACCTCGATGTCGCAGTTCGGCACCGCCCGCGAACGCATGCAGTCGAGGAAATTGCCGGCGTGCAGTGCCGTGAGCGAGAGATTGGCCACGCGGTGGTCCTCGGTGCGGAAATCGTCCGCCTTGAACTCGATCGGCTCCATCCGGGGTTTGCGGTCCTGGAACTGGCCGCCGCGTTCCGGGATCACGCGGACGACCGACTCGCTGAGATAAGCGGTTCCCTGGGTGCCGCGGAGTTCGCCCGCGCCGGGCTGCGGCAGCGCCGGATTGCCGTTGGCCTCGTACTGGCCAAAGAGCACCAGCCGCCCCGGGGCGGTCTGGAACGTCGCCTGCATCGTATCCGGGATCGTGCGGTCGTCCTCCACCGCGAAGCGGCCGCCCAGCGCGGCGATCCGAACAGGCCCGCCATCGCCGGTCATCCAGCGGATGGAGTCCAGGTGATGGACGCCGTTGTTGGCGATCTGCGACGAGTAAAGCATCCACCAGCGGAACTTATAGGGGGCGATGGTCTCGCGGAAGGGCTCCGCCGGCCGCGGACCGAGCCACATGTCCCAATCCAAGTCGGCGGGCGGCTCCGAGGGCTGTGCCTTGCCGATCCCCGCAGGATACATGTTGCTGAGATGGTAGCAGCGGCTGACGGTAACCTTGCCCAGCAGATCGGCCTGGATCCGCTTGGCAACTTCCGCGTAGAGCGACGACGAGCGGCGGTGCAGGCCGACCTGCACGACCCGGCCCGTCCGGCGCGCCACTTCGACCATCTTGCGGCCCTCGACCACCGTCATCGAAACCGGCTTCTCTACGTACACGTCTTTGCCCGCCTTGCAGGCGTCGATCGTCTGGATGGCGTGCCAGTGGTCGGGCGTAGCGATGACGACCGCGTCGAGGTCTTTGCGCTCCAGCAGCTTGCGGAAGTCGCGGCAGCAATCGAGGTTCTCGCCGAATCGCTGGCGGGCCCGATCAAGGGCCGCTTCGCTCACGTCGCACAACGCGGCGACCTCGGCCTGCGGATGGGGCTTGAAGGCGTTGATCAACTGGCTGCCGCGGTTGGCTACCCCGATGAAACCGAGGCGGATACGGTCATTCGCCCCCAGGACACGCCGGGGCCCGGCGGCCGTCAGCCCCAGGCTGGCGGCGGCAGTGACTTTCGCGAATGTGCGGCGGCTGATCTTGTCGGTCATGGCGTGATTCTCCGGCGGGAAAGGACAATTGTCTTGGAAGAAACGATAAGAGCACTTGTCGATGATGTGCAACGCTCCACGCGGCGTTTCGCGTGGCCTTTGGCAGCGGTGGGAGCAGCGGCCACGGGTTCTTCTTCGCCACACTCTCCCTGCCGATATTTTACTGCAAGGTTTCAATCCGACTGCTGCGACGCTCGCAATTTCTCGTCGGCTCGCTGGCTGGCGACGCTTTCCAGTAGCTCGAGGATCGTGGCCACGATCTTCGGCTCGGCGCTCTGTTCGAGCATGCTGGTCCGGGCTCGCCACGTGGTGTAGCCTCCCAGCTTGAGCTGGTCCGGCGGCGGCAAGTACCCGAAGTAGCCATTGGCGAGGTCGATATTGAACGTGGGCTTCAGCGGGCTTTGCTCCTTGATCGTGAGGCCGGTGCTGCCGAAAGCCTCGCAGGGCAAGCCGGTGATCCCCAATTCGCCGATGCGGATCGCCTGCAGCTTCAGTTCGCGTGTCGGCGGCATCCGGCTGAGCAGGACCGTTTCCCTCGCATACGACTCGGTGATGTTCCTTGGCCGGCCGTCCGGCAACTTGGACACGACCGCCTCGGCCTTGGCTACTTCTTCCTCGCTGGGCATCCGCACGCCGAGCGTCAGCAACCGCTCGTCCATCACCAGCGGCACCCAGTCGTAGTACCGGATCGGCCGGTAGGCCTCGAAGGCCGCCTGAGCGACGTCTTCGCCGACCGTGAAGCGATCGAACGTGCGACGTTCCGATCGTTCGAAATCGATGCAATTCGCGTCGCCGCTCGTCCCGTTCGAGAGCATGGCAACGAAAGGAGGCGACACGTCTTTCGCGCCGATCTTCTCAGCGATCCTCTCGCAGAACACGGCGAAATAGTCGGCGGAAATCGGCTGTGCTCCGACGTAATGGGTCGAGTAGTTCGACACCAGCGCGATCGGCCGGCCGTCGGTTGTCTGCACCGACAGTACCGCCACGTCCGTATCGACCGGCCCGGTGCGTCGGATCTTGTTGGGGTTGCCGTGGCCGGGGTTCATTTGGGCCTGGTCGTTTTCCATCCCGCTGAACGGATTGGTCGCCGCCGTGCCGGGCTTCATCAGGTAGCGCCGGCAGAACACGTTCTTGTCGTCTTTGCCCATGGCCCAGCCGATCCGCGCAGGCCGGAGATTCGCCTGGGCTTGGGCGATTCCTTTCGCGATCCGGGCGACCATGAACTCCGCGTACCGTTCGTCCGGATCCGTCGCATGCGCGGCCATCACCGCCGGCGCCGAATGCGTGTGTGTGGCCGCGATCAAGATGCGGTTCGTCGGAATGCCCGTCGTCTCTCGGGCCAACTCCTTGGCCTTGTCGGCCTGCTCGCGCGAGATCAGCAGGCTATCGACGACAGCGATGGCAATCTGCCCTTGTCCGTCGTCCAGGACCAGGCAGCGAGCGTGCAACGGATCATGGACCTCGGAGGTGAACCGCGGCAGGATTCCGCCGCTGATCGGCACGGGCAACTTCGTCGGCGTAATGTCGATTGCGAACGCGCCCGCACGCAATGCCTTGTCGCTGGCAAGAGATTCGCTCGCAAGCAGGCTCGCGACAACGCCTGCCATACTTGCCACAACCGTCAACCATATTCGAAACCTGTTCATGGGAGTCCATCTCCTGTCGATATGTGCTGAAAGAGTCAACCTTTATGCACCCGGATCCAGCCCCGTGGCGGCCGCTTTCGCGCCATCAAGTCCTCGGTAACATTTTCCCATTCTAACAGGCTCGGCGGCAAGCGAAAGGGATCGCGCCGATCTTCCCCGGTGCAACGTCGTCGCGGCCGGCCGGCGCAGTCATTGACACCGCCCGGCGAGGATCCTTATGATAACCTCGCCCGGTTCGGCGAGACAATTTCCGGCAGGAGGGTGCGCATGAGACTGCAAGTGCTCGCACGATCGTCATGGATCCTCATCGTCTCCCTGGTTGCCGGGCCGTACGCAACGGCAGCCACGGTGCAACAACGGTACTACGCGCACGCGGCGGTGCACGACAAGCACGGCGTGATCGCTCCCTGGTTCACCGGACAGAACGGCCAGTGCGACTTCCGCGTCCGCGTCGCCGCCGAGACACTCAAGCGTTATCCCTGGGTCGCACCGCCCCAGGCCGTCAGCGCCGCCCCGCACTACGTGTTCAACGGCCACTGGACGATCGATGCCGACGGCACGATCACCCCCGTCCCCATCAAGGATTGGAACAACGGCGATCTGGGCCAGCGTGCCGCGTACGTCCTTTCCGGACTGGTCGACTATTACCGATACAGCGGCGATCCCGCCGCGATCGCTCATATCACCTGGCAGGCCGATGCGCTGTTGGACCACTGCCTCACGCCCGCCGATCATCCCTGGCCCGGCTTCCTCGTCAGTGTCCCGACCAAGGGCCGGCCGTACGCCGCCTGCGATCCCGCGGGAATGATCCAGTTGGATATCGTGGCCGAAGTGGGGCTTGGGCTGCTGCGGGCCTATCAGGTGACCGGCAACCCGCGTTGGCTGGAGGCGTGCCGGCATTGGGGCGACCTGCTGGCGGCCAGGCGGAACCGTGAGCCGGGAGCCGCTCCGTGGGGCCGCTACGCGAACCCGGAATCGTCGCCATGGAAAGACGACAAGCAGACCGGCGGCGTGGTCTTCCTGCTCGAGTTTTTCGACGAATTGATCCGGCTCGGCTACCGCGGCCCCGACGGCGAGATCGTCGCAGCTCGCGACGCGGGCAGGGCGTGGCTCCGCGACGAGCTGCTGCCCAACTGGACCGTCAACGACGTCTGGGGACGCAACTACTGGGACTGGGCCGATCCGGTGCAGGCGGAGAACGTCACGGAATTCGCCGCTCGCTACCTGATGAACAACAAGGAGGAGTTTCCCAATTGGCGGAACGACGCCCGCAACATCCTTTCTCTGTTTCTCAACCACACCGGCGTGTGCCCCAAGTCGGCCGGCGAAGTCTATAGCGGGGCCTGGGCATTTCCCGAATCGTGCGGTTGCTGCGGACGGTCGCTCTGGTATGGGCCGATGGAACTGGCTGTGCCGTTTGCCCAACTCGGCGTCGAGGCGGACGATCCTTGGGCACGTGAGCTCGCTCGGAGGATGCAGATCCTGGCAACCTACGACGGACACGAGACCGGCGTCTCCGAGGACAACATCGACGGCGGATTCGTCGTTAACAACGGCTGGTTCAAGATCGCCCATCCGATGGCGCTGAAGCACCTGCTGGCAACGATCGCCTGGATGCCCGAGTACTTCGGACCGTCGCGGGAAAACCATATCGTACGGAGCACGGCGGTCGTCGATTCGGTGACCTTTCGCGCCGGCGTCATCGCATTCTCAACGTTCGACGCCCCGCCCGGCACCACAACCGTCCTCCGCCTGGCGTTTGAGCCGCAATCGGTCCAGGGCCCGCCCGGCGTCGCCCTGCCGTTACGAACGGACCTGCAGGAAAATGGCTACACGCTGAAGCCCCTGTCCAGCGGCGACTGGATCGTGACCGTTCGCCACGACGGCCTCCGGCAACTCACTGTCGCGGGAGGAGCAAAGGATCCGGCGACGTGGGCGGACCCGGGGCACGGACCGTTCACGTTGCAGGGAGACTGGTCGGCGGAAGGCTCGACGAAGCAGAAGGGCGCGTCGATGACGATCCGCTTCACCGGCAATCAGGTCCGCCTGACCGGCGACGTGGGGCCGGACGGCGGCTTGGCCGAGGTTTGTTTGGACGGCATCAAGCAGCTCGTCGGGATCGACTACTGGAATCCCAAGCCCCGCACGGGACAGATCGCCTACTATCGCAATGGCCTGCCCAATGGCGAGCACACGCTTGAGGTTGTTGCCCTGGGCAAAGGCAATCCTCGCTCTCAAGGAGCCAAGGTGTACGGTGGCGCCGCGTTCTGGTCCGACGCCACCGGCACGTCGGACTCCGGCGAAGGCGGCGGGCCGACCGGCGCCCAGCGAATGGTGTTCGGCTATACCGGGCGCGAGGGTATTCAAGACTCCGCGGGCAACCTCTGGCGGCCGGGCACGGAGTTCGTCATTCGGCTGGGCTCGATGCGAGACAGCGTGGTCGAAAGCTGGTGGACCACGCCGGCACGACAGCCGATTCTCGCCACCAATGATCCGGACCTCTACCGCTACGGCGTCCACGGCCGGGAATTCTGCCTGAATACGACCGTCGGTCCCGGTACCTACTCGATTCGATTGATGTTTGCCGCGGCCCGCGGGCTCGATACAAGCGAGAACTGCGTGAGCGTGGCGATCAACGGCCGCGAGGTGGTTCGCAAGATGGACGTGGCCGCAACCGCCGGCGGCCCCAACCGGGCCGTTGATCTGGTGTTTCCCGGAATGTCGCCCCGCAATGGAGTGATCGACGTTCGCTTTCGAGGTGGCGACTCGGAAATGGGCATTCTCGGGGAGGCGTTCGTCCAGGCCGTTGAAGTGAGGCCGGGAAATGCCGGCAAGGGAGCCACGCCGAGGTGCATCCTGGGCCGGAATCTGCTCCGCAACAGCGGCTTTGAAGAGGACATGCCCGAACCAGAGCCCGCGAGCGCTGCCTCGCAGACGGGTGTCTGGCAGTTCGTCGCGCAGGGGACGGGTAGCGCGCGGATGGATCGCGAGTCGGCCGCAAAAACCGGCGGCCCTGCCGAACCCGGCACCGGCATCGAGGCGGTGCGGGTCTCCGGAACAGGCCACAGCCGGCTCTTCCAGGAGATCCCCGTTTGTCCGGAAGCGACATACCGTGGCTCCGTCTGGGTCCTCGCGCGCGACGTCGACGGCCGTGGCTTCGGGCGCACCACGGGCGATTCGGCGGGCGTGGTCCTCGAAGAGCTCGACGCTGCGGGTAATCTTCTGACCTCGCACCCCGAGGCGGCCGTCACGCAGGCCGGGCCGTACTGCTACGTGTCGCGCGAGGTCACCACGACGGCGAAGACCGCGAGCGTGCGTTTCGTCCTCGATACCGTGCTCGGTTGCGAGCCGGCCGGCGGCTCTGTCACCTACGATCAATGCCAGCTCGACGGGCCGCCGGCACCCGCGGTCCTGACCGGAAAAGTCACCGATGAGCAAGGCCGCCCGCTATCGGCGGCCCTGGTGAGCTCGGGCAGTCAAAACGTCCGCACCGATGCGGACGGAACCTGGCGACTTGCGGGATTCAGCGACCGGTCGGCCGCCGCCGTCCATGTGGAGAAACAAGGCTACTATCCGCAGACGAAGCAGAGCGTGCTCTCCGCCGGAGAAAACCGCATCGACTGCTCACTGGTGGCCTTGCCGACCGCGAATCTGCTGGCCAACGGCGGTTTCGAAGGCTTTACTTCCGCCCGGAGCATGGAACATGGCCGCGCCGGGGAACGCGGCCTCTGGAAGTTCTCGTTTTCGCCCGACACGGACTGCTACATCTATCCGGAATCGATCTACACCTGGCGGAAGCCGCGGATCTTTCAGGGCAAGGAGGCAATCAGCCACGTTACCGGCGGGGGCGGCGAACTCGCGCTCTCTCAGGAAGTGGTCGTGGACCCAAACACCCCGCTCGTCGCCTCGGCCTGGGTCCTGGGGCTCGACGTCCAGGGCGACGGCGCCGGCTTCGGCGCCGACACGGACGACTTTGCCGGGATCTGGATCCAGGAGTTGGACGGCCAGGGCCGCGTTGTCGCAGACCACGAAAAAGCCGGTATTCGGCGGTCGACGGCGGATTTCCAGCGGGTCGCCCGCGCGTTCAGCACGGGGCCGGATACCGTGAAGGTCCGTTTCATCCTGTGGAGCAAGATCGGCTGTATCTGGAAAAAGGGGGCCGCAATCTACGACGAGTGTGCGCTGGAGCGGGCTGACGCAAATCGGTGAAAGTGGAAACGCCAGTAGAGCGCCAGGCCCACCACCACGATAGATGTGAAACCCGGGAGGCCGAAAATGCGGCTTGCCAGAAAACCCGATCTTGCCGACGTTCTCGCACGGTTCGAAGCCTGGTGGAACTGCGAACCGTTGGATCGCCCTCTGGTGACGATCGAGGTTGAGCCGGCCGGATCGCCCCCACTGCCCCAGAAAACACACGGCAGTGTTCGGGACCGCTGGATGGACGTGGATTATGTCCTGGACTGCGTGGAGGCTCGCGTAGAATCGGGGATCTTCCTTGCCCACACCGTTCCGATCTACATGCCTTTTCTGGGACCGGAAGTCTG
>JAXGMN010000081.1:0-42418 GCA_040768665.1 Thermoguttaceae bacterium | reverse complement strand
AAGACCGGCTCCCAGACCTTGCTGAACTATCGCGTGTTCATCATGACACATTCTCCTTCGTAACCGTGAATAATGGGTAGGGCAGGCCGCCTCGGCACTCCAAGCGGCGTGCCCCTTTGACAAGCCACTCTTTACGCATGCGCCGGTTCGGGTACTCTCGGGAAATCGAACTCGGGCCGCGTTACCTGCGCGAAATAGTCGCCGAACGTGTTCATCCCCACGAGGCCGGCCGATGATCTCGGCGATCTCCTCCTCGGTATATCCTGCGTCGCGAAGACGGAGCACGTCGGCATCCGTTACGTCGCCACGGCGATCCACCACCTCCCAGGCGAAAGTGAGCGCCGCTTGCACTCTGCTGTCGGGAGACTGAGCGTGCCTGGCGTCCATGATCTCCTCGTCGCTCAGCCCGATGGTCTTGCCGATCGCCGCATGACCCGCCACGCAATAATCCGAGCGGTTTGCCTCCGCCACTGCCAGGCAGATCTGCTCGCGGACCCTGGGCGACAGGACTCCGTTCTCGAGACAGGTACGGAGACTGACGAATCCTTCCAGAACTGCGGGAGAATTCGCCATAATCCGGAAGAGGTTTGGGGTCATGCCCATCTGGGACTGCACCTCGTCGAGGATCTGATCCGTCTTGCGGCCGACTTGATCGCGCTGGACAGGCTGGATTCGATTCATAGTTCACTCCTTTTCTTTTGAATTGTTGGCTCGACCAGGTAAGTTGGTCGACCAAGTAGGTTGTTCGTGCAGGGTGCGTTCAGGCAATCTCCATGCCGGGACGGGCCTCGGCGCTCAATTCCTAATCTGCGTTCAAACAGGGACTTGCGCCGACCACTCCAAGCAGGGAGGATCACGAACCTGCGTGATTTCCGAAAGTTCGTTGCCCCGTCACGAGGTCTCGTTATGATTGATGATGATGGCAGTCTCGCTCGTCTCAGAAACGGACTTCGTCTCGCTTGCGTCTCCCCGCGAGGATCGGCGTGTCGACTCGTTCGGTGGGATCATCGGACGGAGTGCGGCGATCGTGAACCTCGTCGCGCAGATCGAATTGGTGGCTCCGACCGATGCCAGCGTGCTGGTTTTGGGCGAGTCGGGCACCGGAAAGGAGTTGGTCGCCGACGAAATTCACAGGCGGAGCCATCGCCGCAACCGTCCGATGGTCAAGGTCAACTGTGCCGGGATTCCGCGCGAGCTGTATGAGAGCGAGTTTTTCGGACACGTCCGCGGCGCCTTTACGGGTGCCTTGAAGGATCGCACGGGAAGGTTCGAACTGGCCAACAGCGGCACCCTCCTCTTGGATGAAGTGGGGGAAATTCCGTATGGACTGCAAGGAAAGCTGCTTCGCGTCCTCCAGGAGGGCGAGTTCGAACGTGTCGGCGAGGGAGCAACCCGGCGGGCGGACGTGCGAATCATCGCGGCACCAACCGCGACCTGAGACAGGACGTCGCTGCCGGGCGATTCCGGCAGGACCTGTATTACCGCCTGAATGTCTTCCCGATCGAGGTGGCGCCGCTTCGACAACGTAAAGAGGACATTCCGCTTCTGGCTGCTCATTACCTGAAACGTGCCGCGGCCAGACTGAACCGCCCGTGTCCAATTTTGACCCACGCCGAACTCTTCCGGCTCCAGCAGCACAACTGGCCGGGAAACGTACGCGAACTGTGGAACGTGATCGAGCGGGCCATGATCACCGCTCGCGACGGCACGATCCATTTCGACCTCTCCGGCGACATCATCCCGCCTTCGGAATCGACCCCGCCTCCGGAATCGCGCGTGACCAGCACTTCGCCTGCGACCGGCAAACGGGAAATCATCACCTATGCAGAAATGGATCGCCGGCAGCGCGAGAACGTATTGGCGGCGATGGAGGAGACCGGCTGGCGAATCTACGGCCCCCACGGCGCCGCCGCGCTGCTCGGAATCAAACCCACGACGCTGGCGTCCCGCATTCGGAAGATGGGGTTGAAAAAACCCGACCTGAGTCGCTAGCCCGGATTATTCACGAGCCCATACTAACCCGATGCGCAAGCGAGGGCCGCACAACGAATTGCCCTCGCTTGCGCATCGGGTTAGGATCGCGCAGTCTGCCGCGAGAACTCCGGGGTCGTGAATAATCCGGGCTAGCCCGCTCTGCCACCAGGAAGAAGGCTGACGGAGCACGTCTCTGACGGTGATCGGCCGAGACAGTTTGTGGGGTCCGTCGTCGCTATGCCAAGTCGGCGGCCAATTTGGCTAGCGCGGAGACTTGAAGAAGAGCGTCGCAGGCGGGCGTTGCGTCCCAGCGCGTCGTGCTCAGTTTCGCCTCCAGGTGATCGGCCAACACGGCGATGCGGCCCGCAAGGCGAGTGAGACCGGCCGACTCGGCGCTGCGAGCCACCTCCCGCCAGCGGCGCGCGGTCGGTGCATCGGCATTTCGTAACCCGCAGACCAGCAGTTCGCCGACGGCCTGCAGCAGTTGCCGCGGGACCTCGCCCAGCGGGTCCGCAGCAACGCCACGCGCGCCGGAACCCTCGGGCAGCGCCGGACGATCGACCTCCGATGGCGGCGAGTCGATCCACGGCTGCACGCCCTTGCGCGTACCGCCTTCCTCGAAGACGAGGCAGGTAGGATGGAGCACGAGCTGCGACGCACGAAGCCGCACCTGCCCGGCGACGAACTTGAGCCGCTCGGCGTGCGCTCCCAGCGCGGCCAAGAGGGCCTCGGCGCCGTCTTTGCCGCGGGTCCAATAGGGATGCCAGAGCGTGGCCTCGGCGCCTTGTTCATCGCGGACCACGGCCGTGACCGCCTGACTGACAGAATCGAAATGAGCCGACTCGACCGCGGCAATCGGGCACACAAAGAAATCCTCCGTCAGCCGTCTCGCCCGCAGCGAGGCCGGCGGCGCGGCGGACAGCCTAGCGCGGAGCTCCCCGAAATCCTCGGCGAGTACCGGGGCACGGAGCTTCTCCCACTGGTAATTCTCCGGATGGACGGCCGCTCGGGCCCGGCCCGGGAGGAACCGCCGGTTCGCCGCCCGCTTGCCGCCCTGGATCAACAACTGACCCGATCCGAGCGTTGCCAGTGATGCACCGGCAACCACCGGCGTCTGGGCGAGCCGAGCAAGCGGCTTGGGCTCGCTCTTGTCGTCCGGCTCGGGATCGGCGAACTGCCGCGTGACCACGATCACCGTGCCGCTGTCGGCGTCCTGAAGGTAGGCGCTGAGTTCCACCGCCTTGCGAAGCAAAGTTGCGCCGCATCCCAGCCCAACCAGCCGCGACTGGCCCATCGGCGTCAGCCGGTCGTGGCGGCTTCCGCGAATGAGAAGCTGCGGGACAATGTCCGTATCGCTGCGGACGGCGTCCGAGCGGATCACCAGTTCGCCTGCCAGTTCGGCGATCGCCAGCGGCGCGAACCGCGCGTCGTGCTCCTGGTAGCGCTCGTGTTCCTGGACAAGATCGCCCAGGATGTCGCCGATCCAGACGAGTCCCTCCTGCTCGCATCGAGCTTCCAGCCGCCGGAACTGATCCCGCCGCACGTTCGAAGTACCCGACAAGCCGTCTTCGCAGAAGCGGCGCAGGCCGGTCTCGATCTCGTCCAGAAGCGATTCGGGCACCGGCAGACGTTCCTTGTGCGTGGAAAGCAGCCCGGCAGGCTTGTCCGTGGGAAGCCGGCGAAACGCCCAGACAGCCATGGCCACGTGGCGGCAGGGGGCCGGCTCGTCGCAATCGCAGTGCGTGTAGCGAACGTCGCCCTTCAGCAGAAAGCGGACCGTGCAGCCCTCTTCATCGAAATGGACGGTTGGCTTGGCGCTGCGGACCAGTTCGACAAGCATCCCTTCGTCGAATCGGCTCTTGATCTTCGCCAACATCGGCTTCCGGTAGGCTTGCTCGAGCTGTCCTTCTTCGATGAACCCCGGGTCCCACGGTTCGGCCGCAGCGGCGGGAACGTCTTGCCGATCCAACCGGGCCTGATAGGCCAGCACGGTGCGAACCAGGTGGCGGCAGAACCCGGTGGCCGGGCAACTGCACGCCGCATCGCGCGGGGCGGCGCCCGCGGGAATGCGGCACACCGGACCATCGGACCAGCGGGCGACTACCTCGCCGTCGTCGTTCTCCGTGAGTTCGACGGTGATCGCCCCTTCCTCGAGTTCGCGCTCCGCCCGTTTCACGTTGCCGCGGTTGGAGAGCGCGGTCAGGTCGTCGGCAGTCAAGGAAGCCAGATCGTCGCGCCGCATTTATCCCACCTTCTGTGCGACCCATTCGGCCAACTCGCCCGGCGTCATCGCGGCCACGTGCGCCCCCAGGGCGACCATTCGTTCGGCGGTCTCGCGGTCGTAATTGGGCTCCGCCCGCTCGTCGAGCGCCGCCAGCCCCAGCAGCGTCACGCCGCTTTCCACGAGCTGCTTGGTGACCGCCAGCAGCCGGTTCAGCGGACTGCCCTCATAGAAATCGGTGATCAAGACCACGATCGTCCGCCGCGGGTTGTCCACCAGGCTCGCGGCATAAGACAGGGCATGCCCGATGTCCGTGCCTCCGCCGAGCTGGACCTTCATGATCGTCTCCACCGGATCGGCGCAATCGGAGGTCACGTCGACTACGTCGGTGTCGAAGAGCACCATGTGTGTCCGCAGGGCCTTGATCCCGTGAAAGATCGCCGCGGTGACCGCCGAGTGGATCACGCTGTCGGCCATGCTCCCCGATTCGTCGACCACGATGATGATCTGCCAGCGATCGGTCTGCCGGCGAACGCGGGAGTGGAAATAGGGAGTCTTGATCGAGATGCGTTTCGCGGCCGGGTCGTAGTGGGCCAGGTTGCGGCGGAGCGTGGTCTTGATGTCGAAGTTCTTGGCGACCTTCACAAACGACCGGCGGCGGCGATCCACCGCGCCGAGAAACACGTTGTGCACATCGCGGGCAAGCCGCTCCATGAGCTCCTGGACGACCTTGCGGACCAGCGTCTGGGCCATGGCCAGCACCTCGCGGTTCATCAGGTGCTTGGTGTGCAGCACGGCTTTTAACAGCGTGGTGTTCGGCTGCGCCCGCTGGAGGACCTCGGGATTGGTGACCATCTCTTCCAGCTTGTACCGCTCCAGGGCGTCGCGTTCCAGCCGCTCGATCGTCTTCTTGGGGAAGAGCGTGTGGACGGCGTTGATCCAGTCGGGCACGGTCAGTTGCGACGGGCCGGAGCCGCCCTGCTTCTCCGTCTGGCGGACGTTGCGGCGGCCGGTGTACTCGCGGTTGTAGAGAAATCCCAAGGCCTGATCGCGCTCAGCCCAGCTTCCTTCAAGCGAGCAGCCCAGGGCCGATTCGGCGCCACGGCCGAGGATCAGCCGCCAGCGGATGAGGCGATTCTGGTCGGTCATCGCTTAAGCTCCCCGGACCCCGCAGCGGCGGGCCACGTCGAACAACCGGCTCTCGAAGGCGATCGCCCGCGCCGCGGTGTCCACATCGATCTCCATCGCGACGATCTGCGTCTTCCCGGCCAGCCCCAAAGCCTCCAGAAGCGTGGTTGCCAGGTGGTGTTTTTCGCGTGGTGTGAAGTAGGTAAACGCCAGGCGCATCGACGGCAGCGACTGGAGGTACTCGGTGTCGTCGTATCCGGTCACCAGCCCGTCGATGGCCAGCAAGAGCGACGCCTGCCGCTGGATCACCTCGCGGGCCAGGCAGAACAGGCCGGCCAAAAAATCGCCCAGTCTCTCCGGATCGGCAAACAGCCGCATATCGGAGAGCACCTGGTCGGCATCGGCGCCACCCAGGTTCCACAGCGAACCCACCGCCGCCCCGCGGACCGCCGGCATCTGCGAAAGATCGCTTCGCACACGGTGGAACACGTCGAGAAACGCCTGGCGGTCCAGCCCAAGCTGGTGCTCGCACTGCTGGAATGTCTCGAAGAGCGCCCGCACTCCCTGGAGCACCCCGGCGGTGTCGCCGCCCATCTGCCCCAGGCTTTCCAGGAGCCACAGGGCCCGCTCGAATGCCTCGAGCAGCAGCGATCCCACGTCGCCGCGTCCGCCCGTCTGGAGGACTTCATCGTAACGGTAGAGATACAGCAAATGCCCGAGCGATGCGGCAACGCCGGCAAAACTGCCGTCCTGCCGAATGAGCTGCTCCAGCCGGGCGGTCAACTCCAGTGCAAGCATCCCGCTACCCGCCAGCGATGCTTCCACGAGCAGCCGGGCGGCCATTTCGGCATCGCGCTGGATCGCCTCCGCCTGCTCGACGAGCTTCGCCGTGGCGGCTTCCAGGAGTGTCGAGCCGTAACGAGCGGCCTCGATCGCGCCGGCGTCGAACTGCGGCGACCACTGCACCTGCCACTGCTCGGCGAGTTCGCTCAGATCGTCGCGGGCGGTGAAGTCCGTGCCGCCGGTCCGCCGAAATCCCTGGATCTGGAGGATCCGCAGACGGTTGAGCACCTGGCTCCGCTCGCGCTGGGGCGGATCGGTCAGGTCGAGGCGATGCTCCACGACGCTCATCGTCGGCCGCAGCTTGTGCCGTTCGAGCAGGGCGTCGATATCGCGGACCAAGGGCGGCGCGGGCGTGCCCTCGGCCAGCCGTCCCCGCCTGCCGCCGCGAAACACCTCGTGGACAGCCTCCAGAAAAGGATGCCTGATGCCGTACTCCAGTTCCTCCTTGACCAGCGCCGCGGTGACCGCATCGATGAGGTCCCACCGCCACACCTCGCGATGCCCGCGGAGCGACGCCAGGGCTTCGGCCGACGACTGGACCGCGATGAGGTCGGCGGTGCTGATCGGCTGGCCGCGTTTCCGCAGGGCCCCGACCACGCTGGTGAGAAGCTGCCGCAGCGTGAGCGGCCGGCCCGCCTGCCGGTCGTGCCACACCAGGTCGTAGAAGCCCGGGTTGGGCATGCCCGAGTTGTAGCCGGTGAGACTGTCGAGCCGTTCATAAGAATAGGGTGTCAGGGCGATGCCTCGCTCTTCGCCGTCGGCCGGCGCCACGGGGCTGTACTCCGCCGGGTCGCCGGTGCCCATGAACGGTTCACCGCTGAGGCGTGCACAGAGCGCGTAGCTGTGGTATCCGCCCGTGACCACGAGCACCTGTCCTTCGTGTTCCTCGAGCGCCCTGCGAATCATGGCGGCCATGAAGGCCTCGCGGCGCCGGTCGGCTGCGTCTACGGAGCCGTCGAGTTGGCGGAGATGGTAGCAGAAATGGTGCGTCCGCTGGAGATACTGCTCGACGGTGAGCCCTGCATCCAGCTCGGCAATCGTGTCCCAGACGGCATCGAAATCATCCACGCCCAGCTTGCGGCAGAGGGTGTCGACATACGGCCCGCGGCCGAGTTGGGCGTCGGCGTAGCGGTGGGTCGCCGCCTCTTCGCCGGCGACATCGGCCCAAGGCAGGTCGATGAACTGGACCGCCGCGCCGATCTTTTTTCCCGCCTGCAGGGCTTGCCATTCGGGCGAGTAGACACAGAACGGATAGAAAGCCCCGCGGCGGCGGCCGTCGGCCAGATGCACATAGCTGTAGATGGCCACCGGCAATTCATGCGGCAGCAGGAGTTCATCGAGCCGCTCGTTGAAGTCCGAAGGGCCTTCGATGAGCACCGCCGCCGGCCGGGCTTCTTCGATCAGCCGGACCACAAGCCGCGCGCAGGCCGGGCTGTGGTGACGCACCGGAAAATACATCACGCGGGCTGCCGGATCGCTTACTTCAACCAGGCTCACTCCAGATGCGTCCTCGCTTCATAATAATCCTTCCAGGCCCCGTGCCGGCCCTTCACCACGTGGTTGAAGTAGTGCCGGACTTTCTTGACGTCGTCGGGCGAGTCCTTGAGCACGGAGCCGACCATGTGCTGCACCAGATGCGCCGGCTGCACGCTGCCGTTGTCGTAGTACCAGGCGTGGATGCCTGCCGCGTAGCCGGTGGAGACGGCCTCGGCCGTGCTCATCGATGTGGACAGTTGCTCCAGGGCCTTGCCGTCGCGGGTTTTGCCGGAGCGGAGTTCGTGGAAGGTGGTGACCAAGAGTTCGGTAACATCCGGCGGCAGCGCGATGGGAATCCCGGCGCGGCTGAGCAGGCGGCCCGTTTCTCGCTCGACGAGCCGCATCTCGTGGTTGATGTCGGCGATCGGCTCGACCGTCTCGAAGTTGAACCGCCGCTTCAGTGCCGCGCTCATCTCGTTGACGCCCCGGTCGCGGGTATTCGCCGTGGCGATCACGTTAAACCCCGTGCGGGCGTAGAGCGAGGTCGCCTCGCCTTCCAGTTCCGGGATGGTCAGGACGCGGTCGCTGAGGACCGACAGCAGCGTGTCCTGGATTTCCAGCGGGCAGCGGGTGATCTCCTCGAATCGCACGATCTTGCCCAGCCGCATGCCGTGGTAGAGCGGAGCCGGAACGAGCGAACGCTCGCTGGGGCCCTCGCTGACCAGCAAGGCATAGTTCCAGGAGTACTTGATGTTGTCTTCCGTCGTGCCCGCGCTGCCCTGGATGGTGAGCGTGGAATCGCCGCTGACGGCCGCGGCCAGCAGTTCGCTCAGGTAACTCTTGGCCGTGCCCGGCTCGCCGATGAGCATCAGCCCGCGGTTGGTCGCCAGGGCGACGATGCACCGCTCCAAGAAACCTTGCCGGCCGACGAACTTTGCCTGGATCACCAGCGACTCGTCGCCCAACACGAACTTGAGCACGGCCTTGGGCGAGAGTCTCCAGCCCGGCGGCTTCGGCTGCCCCTTGTCAGCCTCGACCAGGCGGGCCAATTCCTCCGCATAGAGCACCTCGGCGCTGGGCCGCTGGATGTCGGCCGCTGCGGCGGCCGGACCGTTCTGTGTCTTGGATGCCGCCTTCTTTGCCATCCTGTGATCCTTCGGAGTTCCATACCAACCCGAAGCGCCAGCGAGGGACGGAATACATCCTTGGGCGGCAAGACGCCATCGAGAGGACGGCAAGCGTCCCGCGCCCCTCGCTAGCGCTTCGGGTTAGTATCGTTCCTCTTCTTGCTCCCTCAACTGCTCTTCTCAACATACCCCTTTCCCGTCTTCTCCTCAATGAGTTTCTCTGCGTGGCGGCGGGCGGCGGCGGTGTCGGAGAACTCCTTGACGTTCGTGGTCCCGCCGCTCCCAATCCGGCCGTAACGCACGGTCACCGAGCAATCCTCCACGCCGATTTCCCAGAACTTGCTCGACTTGCCCTCGACGAACTCGAAGTGCCGCACCTCGCCCGTGGTCGCCGGCGGGGCTTTTGTCGAGGTCTTTGCTGCCCGCGAAGCGGCCTTGGTCGATTTCGCAGGCTCCGGAGCCGCCCCGTCGCCGACCTTGGCCGCGCACACGAACGACGGGAATCGCGGCACGCCCGCGTCGGACAGCTCCTGATATCGGAACGTGATCACGCTGCCGACCGGCGGCGGCGAGCCGCGTTGGGCATCGGAGAACCCGGTGCCGACGGCAAACTCCGTTCCGTCATCCATCCGCACGATCAACGCGCCCAGCCTTCCCTTGTGCCTACCCTTGCCCGCCTGGTGATCGATGACGACGGCCTCCGCATCGCGGAAGGTTTTGACCTTCAGCAGCGTCGACGACCGGCCGATCTCGTAGGCCGAGCCGGGCTGGCGGAGCATCAGCCCCTCGCCGCCCAGGGCCTCGATCCTTGCAAGCTCTTCGCGAAGGTGGCTGTCTCCCTTGCATCGCGTATGCTCGTGCAGCACCGCAAAGGGCTGCTTGTCGGACCGGATCGACTCGGCCAGGAATTCGAGTCTGCTTTCGAAATCAAGGTCGGCCTGAGGCGCGTCGAACACCACGAAACGGATCGACTTCCAGTGGTCGCTCTTGTCCTGCCGCCGGACGATGCTCACCGTCTGCTGGAACTTGCGGCGGTCCAGCCACAGCTCTCCATCCAATGGCACGGCCGGCAGCCCATCGACAAACCAATCGGGCGCGTGGTACTGGTTGCCCAACCGCGAGAGAAACTGCTTGCCGTCCCAGTACGCCCGCACGCCATCGAGCTTCTCGCTCATCCACCAGTCGGTCAGGTCCGCGGCGTTGTCCCAGGTCTGGGCCAAAAGCAGCGGCGGCCCGGCGGTCGGTTCCGCTTCCTTGACGCTCTTCGCCGGCAGCGACTCGCCGATCCGCTCGGTTTCGGCCGCTTCGCCTCGCAGTTTGCGGATATGTTTGCAGGTCCGCTGCTCGATCCCCAGCGACTGGTTCCGCCACGCCGGGCAGGTGCACGAGTAGACGCCGCCCACGTTCTTGATCACGTAAGGTTTGGCTGCCGAACCCTTGATTTCGATCGATTCGCCGTCGGCCAGATCGGTCATGGAGGTGTCTCCCCGAGAAAAGTACAACACGATGGTCGGTTAGGCGATGTGCCCGTGTGCCAGCTTGGGATGGAATCGATCTTCCATGCGATCCGACATGCCACCATCCCGAGCAGTGCCGCGTGGCCGCCTGACTCGGTGCCGTCGCACTGCTTGGAGTTGTAGGGAAGTCTTTTCCATTGGCATGCCCATTCAACTCCAAGCAGTGCCACACGGCCAGTTATTCCAGTCTCAAAAAGCCGCCGTACGGACAATTCCGCGCTCACTTGCCCTTGGAGGCCACCACCGTCAAGTCCCGCAACACTTCGCTGATCACCACCGGGTCGACTTCACCGAGCCTCACCGTCTTCTTGTGGTCGGGATAGATGTTCGCCTTGTAAACGCCGGGGATGAAGAAGCACCGTTCGATCTTCTGGTCTTCCCAGCCTTCCATGTAACCAATCGGCACGCCCGGATATTGGATGATCGCGGTCACGCTGGCGCTGAAAAACGGCTTGCTGTGTTCATAAAAAATCCCGGCGTCCTGCGGGATCCCGCGGGTCCAGCCAAAACGGTCCAGCGTGCCGACCAGCGAGACGGCAGGCAGTTCCACCGCGGCGAAACGCGTGATCTCCGTCCGGTCCTCTTCGCCTTTTTCCAGGGCATAGGTCTCGCGTCCGAGCTGGGCAAAGGGCGGGATGATCTCGTAGTCGCCCAGGACTTCGCCCCAACGCGACTTCTGCCGATCGTCAAGCTGCAAGGGGTGCACGATCCGCACCGCCGCGATCTCGTCGATCCGCACCGGTTCGTCGTTCAGGTCGGCGTATTCCTGCTCCTCGGTCACGCGGAACGTGGTCGCCAGCCGGCCCTCCGCGTCGAGTCCACCCCAGATCACCAGCCGGACCAGGTTCGTCATGAGCGGGTGTCGGACCAGCAGCGCCTCAAAGTCCTCTCGCCTCCACGTGCGGCCGGTCACCATCGCCTGCTCCAGCCGCAACGCCTGGACCTTCGAGACCTCGCGGATCTGCTTCTTCAAAAGCTTCCAGTCCGCCACGGCGGCCTCGGCTTTCCCCTTGTCGTCCTTGCCCGAGGGCTTGGGCAGGTCTCCGCGGAGCTTGCCGGCCTCGTCCGCAACCATCGGCTTCATCTCGGGGCCGAGCACGAAGCGGAACTTCCGCGGGCCGAAGTCGAACTCCCGCGAGCCGCGCTCGTCGAGATCGCAGTCGGGGACGATGCGGTCTTCCAGCTCCGACCGGCTCATGCCCTTGTCCTTGGCGATCGCCTCCATGAACTCCATGGCCTTCTGCTTGATCCCCTTGAACGGCACCTTCTGGGCGATGCCGTTGAGCTGCATCAGCGCCGTATCGCTGCCGATCGCCCGCAGGCACTCCAGGCCCGTCACCGCCCGCGGATGCTGGCTCTCTCCCGGCCAGGCGCGGATCATCGGCGTGAGCTTCAGCGCGACCTGGTCGTCGCCAAAGAAACCCAACGACAGCATGGCCCATTTCTCCTTCGACGGGCCGCCGTCCTCCAGCCACCGCTGAAACAGGTGCCAGGCCAGCGCAGCCAGCGAGCCGCGGTCGGCTTTTTCACGCAACGACGCCAACAGCGGGTGCGGCCTGTCCAGATCGCCGTGCTTCAGGGCGTGGAACACCAGGATCGTCTGCCCGTCGTTAAGCCGATGCCCGTCGACGAGCACCGCCGGGGCTGTCGCCGGATGGGCCCACTCGGGCAATTTCGCCGCCTTGAGCGACCGAGCTTCCTGGAGGGCTCGAGCCAGCCAGTCCGGCGTGTTCGCATCGGTCAAAGGCTCGTAGACCTTTTCTTCACGCTCGAGCACCTCGCGGCGAACCTTCTCGGCCGCCTCCGCCGGCGTCGCTTGGACAGCGGCCTCGATCAGTGCGGCGTGCCCTTGCAGCTTCTTGTCCCGCAAATACTCCACCGCCGCCTCGGCGACCTTGCCCGTGCCGGCCGCTGCGGCAACGGCGCCGGTGATCCCGTTGCCGACGTGCAGGTCGAGCCACTCGCGGGCCTGCTTCGACGCCTTGGAATTGAGCTTCAGCTTGAGCATCGCTGCGGCAGCCTCCTGGGCGCGGACCTGGAGGAAGACTTCCATCAGCTTTGCCGCCTCGTCCTTGTTCGACTCGCCGGCAATCGTGTCGCAAAGGACGTCCAGGGCGCTGACTTCCGTGTGGGCCAACCATGCCCGGATGTAATCGGGCGATTTCAGACGCAGCTTGAGCCGCCGCACGTGATGCTCCACGGCCTTGGCGTCAGATAGTCCGAAGATGAGCAGTTGCGGGCGGCGGTAATGGTCGGACCAATCCTGCTTGGTGAACGTGTCGTCGGGCCAGGCCGAGACGACCGCCTCCAACTCCTCCAGCCCGACCGCGGCCCCTAGATAGAACTCCACCGGGGCAGCCGCATAATAGTCGGCCGAATCGTTGGCCGGTGCGACCTTGTCGCGAACACGGTCGCGGACCTGCCGGCGCTGGGAGTCGGACAGATAAGGCACACGCTCTCGGAAGCCCGTGACGAGCTTGGTCCGCAGCGCATCGCTTTCCATCGTGGGGTGCGAGGTATACTGGCTCTTGACATCAAACGGCCCCAGGATCAGCTCCAGCAGTTCGTCGAAGGAGAGCAGGTGGGCCAGGCACGTCACCACTTCGGGCGCGACAAACCGGCCGGCCTTTTCCAGCCGCTTGTGAGCCTGCTCGACGGTCACGCTGGTTTGCACGCGGGTGTTGAAGACGTCCTTGGCCAGTTGCCTGGGCCGCACGTCCCGCTCCGCACGCGAGGTGATCGCCGTGAACCAGAAATACGCCTCATCGGGCGCCATCGAATCAGAAATGCCGGCATCGCCCCATGCCCACTCCCAGCCGTAGTGGCTCGTGCGGATCTTGCCCATCCGCGCCATGCAGTCGTCGAGATCGAAGGGCGCCGGATCAGGGAGTTGCAGCGGTTCGAGCTCGCGCCACGCGGCCCAGTACCAATCCTTGGGCGAGAGGCCAAGATCGTGAGTTACCTCGGTGAACACCGTCGCCGCCCGCGCGGCGGGAAGCGGCTCGGTTTTGACCGCCATCTCGGCCGGTGTCTTCTTGGCGGTCTTTTGGGCGGACGCAGCCGGAGCCGCGCCGGTTGCGGTTACCTCGACGTAGCCCTTTTTCGTCTTTTCCGCGATCAGCTTCTCGTAAGACTTCTTCGCCGCGTCTGTGCTGTCGAACTCCTTGGCCTGTATTTGCCCGGCGGTGCCGATCCGGCCGAACTCGACCGTGTGGGCGGCGCCGTCCAGCCGTATGGCCCAGAACTTTTCCGACTTGCCGTCGCGAAGCTTAAACTCCCGCCGGCCACCCTCGCCTGAATCGCCGGCTCGGGCCGCCGCAGCCGCGGTCTCCGCCGTCTTTTTCGGCGACGCCTTCTTGGCTGTGGGCGACTTGAGCAGGCCTTCGGGCGGTTCCGAATACTCGTTCTGGCGAGGATGAAACTCGTGATAGCCCTCCTTGAGCTTGCCGGCGATCTGCTTGAAGTAGTCCTTGAGGGCTTCCTGTCGGCTGTCGAAATCCTTGACCCGCTTGGTTCCGCCGTACTCGGAGTATCCATAGCTGGGGATCTTGCCAAACTGGAGATGGCAAGTTTCGTCTTCCAACTCAATGATCCAGAATTTGCCCGATTCGGGGCTGCCATGGTAAAACGCCCGCCGGCTGAGCGACAGTTGGGTTTCCTGGTAGCCTTCCTCCAACTTGCGTTGGACCTCGCGATCGAGACCTTGTTTGCTGGTGAGATGGACGTGAAACGCAGCGCCATCATTCCACTCGCGCGAATGGCCCGCCAGCAGGATCACGCATTTCGACTTACCTTTGGTCAATTCCCGTCGCAGCATGGCTGGTTTCTCCCTCGTCCTTCGGGGCAACAACCTTATTATTGGGTTGCCGGGGTATGCGTCAATCGGCCAGGTGAAAACCGCGCGAGCTTCTGTTCAAGGCGCTCGCTACCACGTGCGAAACCGTGGGAACGCAGGCAAAGACCTTCTTATACCGCGGCCTTCATCCCCCGGGACTGGAGCCTATTCTCGTGGTGGGCAAGGCGTATTCCACCAACCACCATGCCTTGTCGGGCGGCCGGATGCAGCCGGATTCGGAGCACCTCGTGTTGGAGATGCTGGTAGACCGCAATTCTCGCCGTTTTCGTTACGTGCTGATCCCGGCAGCATCGAGCTAATCCAAGACTCGACTGGCCGTCTCGGCGGCCAAAGGACCAACATAGACAGCCCCCCGCCGGCCGATTAGAATCGAAGCATGCCGCAAGGGCACATCAGTGCTGATGTTCTTCTGATCCCTCCCCCGGCGCCCCCATGCCCCCACCAACACCTGCCCGCCCCGTTTTGCTTCTGTGGAGCTGTCTGCCGGTTGTTGCCTTGCCTGGTTGCCGGCAAGCCGGTCTGCCGACAACCACGGCCGAGGCTACCGCTGCCGCGCCGCCGGCAGCAGTCGCATGCACCGTCGCCGCCAGCGAGCTCTGGCCCCGCACCGTTCGCGTCCAGGGGAGCCTTTGGGGCGATGAGCACGCCACGATTGGCGCGAAGATCGCCGGGCGGGTGAAGGAGGTGCGGGTCGACCTGGGTGTCGCGGTGGCCGAAGGCGAAATCCTGGCGACTCTGGATACCCAAGATCTGGAGCTCGAGGTTCGCCAGGCGGAGGCGCAGCTCCAGCAGGTCCGTGCAAAGCTCGGCCTGAAGGCCGATCAGAGTGACGAGTCGCTCGATCCCCGCGCCGTGCCCTCGGTCCTCCAGGAGTTGGCCGTGTGGAACGACGCGAAATCGAAACTCAAACGAGCGGAGACGCTGATCTCCAGCAACGTGATCTCCGACGAAGAGCTTCAGGAGCGCCGTGCCGAGGCGGACGTGGCCGAAGCGAAATATCTCGCGGCGCTGAATGCCGTCGATGAGGACGTGGCCCTGCTGGCGGTTCGCCGCACTGAGATCGGGCTCGCCCAACAGAGGCTGGCCGATGCGACAATCATCGCCCCGTTCGCCGGACAAGTCGAGCAGCGGTTCGTCGCTCCCGGCGTCTATCTCAACGTGGGCCAGCCGGTGGTCGCGCTGGTGCGGGTCGACCCTCTGCGGTTTCGCGGCGGTGTGCCCGAAACCCAGGCAACGCAGGTTAATGAGGGCCAGGAAGTGCTCGTCTCGGTGGCCGGCAGCGCCGAGCCGCTGGTGGCTCGCATTTCCCGGATCAGTCCATCGCTCGACACGTCGAGCCGGGCCTTGACGATCGAAGCCGACGTACCCAATCCCGAATCTCGCCTCCGCACCGGGCTGTTCGCCGAGGCGGAGATCGTCGTCGACCCGCAATCCAAGACCCTGGCGGTTCCCGAGGATGCGGTTTTCGAGTTCGCCGGCGTGCAAAAGGTCTGGATCGTCCAGGACGGGCAGGCCCTGGAGCGTCAGGTCACAACCGGTCGGCGCGGGCGAGGGCGCGTGGAAATCCTCGAGGGCCTGATCGAGGGCGACACGGTCGTGGCGGATGCCGAACAAGGCCGCCCCGGGCCGGTCCGCACCGTGGCGATCGAAGCCGATCCGGCCCGGGCTCGCCCCCAACGAGTCCCGCCCGACTCCCCTCCTCGCTCCACGACATCGGAGGAGTAAACCTTGCAATGGCTGGCTGAGATCTGTGTCAAGCGTCCGGTATTTGCCGTGATGCTGATCCTGGCCTTGGTGGTGGCCGGCGTCGCGTCGTACCTGCAGTTGGGCGTCGACCGTTTTCCCAAGATGGACTTGCCCTCGGTCTACGTCCGGACCACCTACCGCGGCGCAGCGCCGGAAGAGATCGAATCGGAGATCAGCCAGGTCCTCGAGGACGCGGTCGCGACGGTCGAGGGGATCGACGAACTGAGGTCGATTTCCAGTGAAGGCGCATCGCTGATCATCCTCACGTTCAATATCAATCGCGACATCGACGCGGCCACGCAGGACGTCCGCGACGCGGTGAACAGCGTGCTCAACCGCCTGCCCCCCGACACCGATCCCCCGGTGATCCGCAAGCAGGACGTCGATTCCTCGCCCATCCTGAGCGTCGCCGTATCGGGGCCGCGCGACGGCCGCGAGTTGTTCGTGTTGGCCGACCGCAACGTGAAGAACGTGATCGAGTCGGCCCCCGGCGTCGGGCAAGTCACGATCTCAGGCGCCACGGACCGGGCGGTCCAGATCAACATCGAAGCCGGCCGCCTGGCGGCCTATGGTCTGTCGATCATGGAAGTCCGCGAGGCGCTGGCCCGCCAGAACGTCGAGATCCCCGGCGGGCGGGTCGACGCCGGCGCCAACGAGCTGGCTTTGCGGACGCTCGGCCGCTTCACCGTCGTCCGGAATTTTTCCGACCTGGTCGTGGCAACGGTCCGCGGAACGCCCGTGCGGCTGGGCGATCTGGGGGAAATCGTCGACGGCACGAAGGAGGTCCGCAACCTGGCGCGGATCAACGGCCGGCCCGCCGTCGTGCTCCAGGTGCAACGGCAATCGGGCGCCAACACGGTCGAAGTGATCGAGGCGGTCAAGGATCGCCTCGAGCGGGCGAGGGAGCTTCTGCCGGAGGATCTCGCGCTGGACATCATCCAGGACCAGTCCCGCTATATCCAGGCGGCGATCGAGGAGGTCCAGAAACACCTCATCTCGGGCAGCATACTGGCCAGCATCGTGGTGCTCTTGTTCATGCGGTCGTGGAGATCGACCCTGATCGCGGCCGTGGCCATTCCGGCCTCGATCATCGCCAGCTTCGCGATGATGCGCGCCATGGGCTTCACGCTCAACAACGTGACGATGCTGGCTTTGGTGCTCATGGTCGGGGTGGTGATCGACGATGCCATCGTGGTGCTGGAAAATGTCTTCCACTGGATCGAGGAGAAGGACGTGCCCCCGATGCAGGCGGCCGTCGGGGCGACCAAGGAGATCGGGCTGGCGGTCCTGGCGACCACCCTGTCGCTGGTAATTGTCTTTCTGCCGGTGTCGTTTCTTTCCAGCGTGACCGGGCGGATGCTCTTCCAGTTCGGCCTGACCGCCACCGTTGCCATTCTCGTCTCCCTGCTGATCAGTTTCTCGCTCACTCCGATGATGTGCTCGCGCCTGCTGCGGCCGATTACCGGCGGCGCCGTCGGTGCTTCGCGGCGCGGCTTCTATCATTGGATCGATCTGGGGTATCTCGCCTGCCTGCGGCTCGCCATGCGCCACCGCTGGATTGTGCTGGCCGTTTCGCTCGCGGTGGTGGCGGCCAATTATCCGCTTTACCACTTCGTCCAGAAGGATTACATCCCGACGAACGTCGATGAAGGAGAGTTCGAGGTCCGCATCAACGCCCCCGAGGGCATCACCGTCCGCGCCATGGACGCAACCCTTCGCCAGGTCGAAGCCGACATTCTCGACGTGCCCGGCGTGAGGCAGGTGCTCGCCACCGTGGGCTCGGTGGGGCTTGCTCGCGTGAATTTCGCCTATCTCTTCGTGCGGTTGGACGACATCGACGAGCGGACCTTCTCGCTCGGCAGGCTATGGAAGGAAGCCTGGGCGGGCCGGCCGGGAGCGGCTTTCGCGGGCAACTATACCCAGAGCGAAAAGATGCAGGAGATCCGCAGGCGGCTTTCGAAGTACACGGAGCTGCGCGGGGCCGTCCGGAACCAGACCTCGCTGCGGCAAGGCGCACCGGTCGACATGGACTTCGCCATCAGCGGCCCCGATCTGTCTCAACTCGCCGAGTTCAGCGAAGCGCTTCGCGACAAGGTCTCGGCACTGCCCGGCATCGTCGATGCCGACATCACGCTACGACTGAACAAGCCCGAGCTGCTGGTCGACATCGACCGCGAGCGGGCGGCGACGCTGGGAATCGAGGTCCAGGAGATCGCCGAAACCCTGCGGATCGCCGTCGGCGGCGACGACCGCGTCAGCCGGTATCTCGATCCCCTTCTGGACGACGTCTACGATGTCGAGCTTCGGCTGGTGGGGATCGACCGCGACAGCGCCGAGGCGATTTCACAGCTCTACGTCCGTACCCGGCCGTCGTCCGGCGGCCCGGCGGGGCCGACTTCCGGCGAAGCGACCGGCGCCACGAGCGGGCGAACCCTCACCCGCCTGGACAACGTCGTGAGCTTCCGCACTCGGCCCAACGCGGCGCGGATCGACCGGCTCGATCGGCAACGGATGTCGGCCGTGCGGATGAATGTGGCTCCCGGCTTCGCGCTCAGCGACCGTTTGGAGGCCGTCCGCGCGGCCGCCGACGAACTGGGCATGCCCACTACGTACAGCACGCGGGTGATGGGCCAGGGCCGCGAGCTGGAGCGGACCTTCCGCGATTTCCGTTGGACCTTCGTGCTCTCGTTCATCTTCATGTACATTGTGCTCGCGGCCCAGTTCGAGCACATTCTGCATCCGCTCACGATCCTCATCTCGTTGCCGCTGGCCGTTCCCTTCGGCCTGGTGAGCCTTTGGCTGGGCGGGGAAACACTCAACCTCTACTCGGCGCTGGGAATCCTCGTGCTGTTCGGAGTGGTCAAGAAAGCCGCGATCCTGCAGGTGGACCACACCAACCAGCTCCGCGCCGCGGGAATGGACCGTATGGCGGCCATCCTCCAGGCGAACCGCGATCGCCTCCGGCCGATTCTCATGACGACCTTTTCCTTCGTAGCCGGCATGCTGCCGCTTTTGATCGGCGTCGGCCCCGGCGCGGAGGAACGCCGCTCGATCGCCGTTCTTACCGTCGGCGGTCAGACGCTCTCACTGCTGCTCACGCTGCTGGCGGTGCCGGTCGTTTATTCGTTCCTGGACGACCTCGCCGCCCTGTTCACCCGCCGCCGCGAGGATCGTGCTGTCCAGCCGATCGCGAGGAGAGTGTCGAAGGACGGGCCCCGCGCGCCCGCCGGTGAGCCCATCGAAGACTCATTCACGATGAGCTGACCTCCCGTCTTTCGGGTCGAATCCGCCGGGCACATTCCGCTCTTTGGAGTGCGCGTGCCTTGGCACCGCTTTCTTTCCTTCCTTCTCTTCTTCCACCGTTCGCGCTCTTGAACGCCTGTTTCGAGTCTCATCCCTTATCCCATCAAACTGCAAACGCGGCAGCCCGTGGGACAGGCACCGTCGCCGCAGGGCTCTGCTGTACGGAATACCTTTACGGGCGACGGAGCCAGTGCCCTTTCCCGGGGTGGGACCTCCAGGCCCACTGGGCCTGACGCTCGACAAACCGCAGCTCGTCAAGGCCGTTCATCATCGGGCCCCTGCATGCCTGCGAGTGACGGCCCTTTGCCAGTCATCCGTCGGGCTCCTTGGGGAAAAAAGCTGGCGATGCGGTTCGCGGAGACTGAAAAAGAGGCTTGACGCGAGGACGTCGTGGCAGTATATTGCCATGTGGCAATTGATTGCCACCTAGAGCAGGATATGCTTCGATTTCCCGCTCCGGCGTTCCCTGTCCGGGGATCATGTTCAACCGCTCCCGAGACGGAGGCAGAAACCATGCGGCACCTCGCCTATGACCTGCTTGTGACCATCGGCGTGCTGTGCGGAGTAGCGACAGGTTGCATCCTGTTAGGCACTGCGACCGGCGCGGTTCTGCGGTCGGCGGCCCGACCGGCCGTCCTCAACGTGGATACGCTACCCGACGACACCATCATCATCTTCGACTGGGACCATCAGGTTACGTGGTTCGTGCGAACGAAGGCCGGGCCGAAGAGTCCACGCTCCGTAGCCGAGCCCCTGTCGCGGGCCGATCTGGCGCGGCTCGATGTGTGTCATGTCGAACGTATGGCCCCCGAGGATTGCAGCCTTCAACTGAGAGACGTCGACTCCGGCGCATTGCGGCTGCCCACCGGTATCTGGTTCTGGAGCGTGAGGGACGGTGTGGAGACGGGTACGATCGGGGGTGTCCGGTTTATCAACGCTCGATTCCCGGAGGTGCCATCCCGGGAAACCACGCACACGAACACTTGCCGACCTTTTGGCGGCTCTAGCCAAAGCGGTTGAAAGCTCAGCACACTTGACGTGGCAAAGCTATGGCAGTAGATTGGCATGTGGCAAAGGATTACCACTACGGGTCGACCGCGCTTTCCAGGAGCAATGACACACGATGAGCAACAAGAAATCGCCCCGGGATCTGGGCCGACGCGAACGCCAGATCATGGATGTCATCTTCGAGCTTGGCGAGGCTTCGGTGGGGGATGTGCTGGAGAGGCTGCCGGACCCCCCCAGCTATTCCGCGGTCCGGACGATGATCCGCTACCTGGAAGGCAAAGGACACCTCCGGCATCGCCGGGAAGGTACGAAGTATATCTACCGGCCCAGGGAACCCAAGGAGTCCGTCAGCCGGTCGGCGCTCGGCCATCTGATCAAGACGTTCTTTGGTGGCTCGGCCCCGGATGCGGTGGCCGCCATACTTGATATCAGTTCGGAGAAGCTGTCCGACGGCGAGTTGGATCGCATCGAACGGCTCATCAATGAAGCTCGAAAGGAGGGCCGATAGATGATCGACGTGCTGACTCGCGATCTGGCGGCCACCGATGGCGCGGCCGTTCTGTTCCTTCTCGACATCTTCCTGAAAGCCACTCTGTTAATCGTCGCAGCCTGGCTGGCGACCAGCCTGGCTCGGCAGTCGTCCGCGGCCGTTCGGCATCGCATCTGGGGCCTGGCCTTCGCCGGTCTGTTGCTGCTGCCGGTGCCTCCGGCGTTTTTGCCCGGCTGGCGCTTGCCGATTGTTCCCGCGCTTGGAAACACTCAGACCGCGAGCCCCTCGCTGTCGCCGCAAGTCCAGCGCACCGCGTCCCGATCCCTGGAGCTTGACCGGCCGGGGATGATTCCGGACCTCCCGGAGCAATACACTGAGCTGGTTCCTCCGATCCCGGCGCATTCGAGTTCTACGTCCCGGTCGGCAAATGCCGCTGCGCCGGACGCCTCAGGGGCTACCGAGGAGCAGAGCGAGCCGCCTTCGGCCATCTCCGTCACGTCGGACTGGGCGGTGTGGAAGCTCTCTTGGCAAACGTGGATTGTCGTCCTTTGGGTTGCAGGGCTGGCGGGGGCTCTCGTGCCGATCGCAGTGGGCCTGATCCGCAACCGCTCGGTTGGCCGCAGGGCCCGGCCGGTGGTCGACTCTGAGCAAAGCCGGCTTCTTGCCGGGTTGCAGCGAGAACTGCGAGTGAGGCGAGCCGTCCGGCTGCTCGAGGCGGAGGGCTCTCTGGTTCCGATGACTTGGGGAGTGTTGCGGCCCACCGTGCTTCTTCCGGCGGCTTGGAGAGGATGGACAGCCCAGCGGCAACGGATCGTGCTGCTGCACGAGTTGGCCCACGTGAAGCGATGGGACATGCAATTCCAGTTGCTGGCTCGCATGACCTGTGCCATGTATTGGTTCCATCCGCTCGTCTGGTATTCGCTGCAACGATTGCGCGCGGAGCGGGAAATGGCCTGTGATGATTGCGTGTTGATGGCCGGCGAGCGGCCGACCGACTACGCTCGCCACCTGGTGGAGCTTGCCCGCGACTGCCGCGCATTGGCCATGCCGGCGGCGTTGGCCATGGCACAGCCTTCGGGGCTGGAGCGCCGCGTTCGCGCGCTGCTCGACCAGACTCGTTCCCATCTGCCGGTCAGCCGTGTGGCTGGCGGACTGCTCCTGGTCTGTGCCGCGATTCTCTCGGCAGCGGCGGCGATGGTCGGTGTGGCAACCACGGCGGAACTCCAATCGCAGGCAACTTGGCCCTTGGCCGAACCCCGTCCGGGCGTCGTCGAGGCACTGGCTCGGCAGCCGTCGGTCACCCTTTTCCGCCACACTGCGCCGGTATGGTTCGTGGGATTCGCTTCGGATGGCAGAACGCTTGTCTCCGCCAGCCGGGATGGCACCGTCAAAACTTGGATGCTGCCCCATGGGGCGGTGCGTACGACTCTCGAAGCGATCGAAAAACCCACTGGCTCGGCCACTGGCGGGCACCAACTCTACGCAGCCGCTCTTTCTAGCGACGGCAGGATGCTCGCCACGACGGGCAGCGATCCTACGATCACCCTCTGGGACGTAAGGGCGGCCAAGAAGCTGCGCACTTGCGTGGGCCATGTGGGGGCAGTCCTCTCCGTCGCCTTTTCGCCGGACGACAAGTTGTTGGTCTCCGGAGGAATGGACCGCATCGTGAGAGTCTGGGACACGGCCACGGGCGAGCAAGTCCATGACGGGTACGGAGGGAATGCCTTCCGGAACCTGAGCGTTGCGTTCAGCCCCGACGGCGAGACGATCGTCTCCGGTTGCCGTGGCAATTCAGTCAAACTATGGGAGGCCCATGAACAGAGATATCGGGCAAGCTTTCCGCCCGACGGCGCCCCTTTGGCGCTCGCCTGTGGCGCCAACGACCAGGGTTTTGCCGTGGGGGTGGACCATGGGCACATCGCGCTATGCACGCGCGAGCCTGAAGGCGATCTGCGGCGACGTGTCTTGGAAGGCCACCGTGGCGACGTGACCGCGGTGGCCTTTACTCCCAACGGCCGACTTCTCGCGTCGTCGGGCTTGGACGGCAGGGTCAAATTCTGGGATGTGGCGACAGGCCAGCCGCTGGCGAGCCTGCCTGCGAACGCCGGAGGGTCTCGATGCCTGGCCATTTCCGCGGACGGCAAGTTTTTGGCGTGCGGAGGCGAGGACCACAAGATCCATTTCTGGGACATCACCAAACTGAGAGGGGTTTCGCCGCCAAAACCTCCGGTGCCGCTGATCCCGGAGGCGGTGCGGCCGTTGCGGCCGGCGCGATTGGAATCGGTCCCCACGGCGAGAATCAAGATGCTGGGCGGCGTTTTCCTCGGCAAGGGTTCGGGGGCGACCTGGTCGCCCGACGCAAAGCGAGTGGCGTTTGGCAAATCGCCACCTGAGGGCGGCATCGCGATTGTCGATCTGAAGACGGGCAAGGAGAGCACCCTGGTGGACGTCGGCCGCGACCCCGCCTGGTCGCCTAAGGAGAGAGACCTCATTGCCTACGCGCGCGGTATGAGCGGCGCTGAAGAGATTTGGGTCGCCAGGCTTTCGGGCGGCCAGCCACAACGGATTTGCGCGGGTACCTTTCCGGCTTGGTCTGCCGAGGGGAAGACGCTTTGCTTCATGGACCTCGACGGGACGCTGAAGGCCATGCCGTGGCGGGCGGCGGCCGACACGTCGGCCATCAAGACCATCGCCAGCAAGGTGGGCCCGCATCCGGCGGTCTCTCCCGATGGGACTCAAGTCGCCTACTTCGGCGACAGCGGCTTTCTGAACCTGCTCGATCGCCCATCGGGCAAAGTCACCGTCGTGCGGAGCGTCCCCGGTAATGGCGAAGGGCTCTCGGGGCGCAGCATGGGCTTTGCACGCTGGTCTCCGGACGGACGTCAGATCGCCTGTGGCGGGGTGGACGATGGCGTGGAGGACTACCTCGGCCTTTGGATCCTCGACCCGACCGGGGTTCCACCGATGCATGTCGTCCGGGGCAAGGTGAACCGGCCCGCCTGGTCACCCGATGGGTCGAAGCTTGCCGTCGAACTTACTTTGCCTTACGGCAATGAAATCTGGATGCTCTCCGACGAGTCGCTGGCTCCCTTGCGGGCCTTCCATGCCGCTCACCATCCCAAAGGCAATCCGGCCCATCTGGATCTCAAAACTCCTTTTCATCCGAACGGCAAGCTAACGCCCCTGGATCTCGAATCGCTGGAGGAACAAACGGCCGCCGTTGCCCTCGGCAACCCCTTCGACCAACTCCCCGGCCTGCCGCGCGGCGAACAGGTGCTGGCAGGCGTTAAGTTCAAGATCGGCAGTCGCCCGATTCAATTAGGCAACGAGTATTTACCCATGGGGCCGAACAAGGTCGAAGGCATCCCCGTGCATCGGGCGGTCGGACGCTTGTTCGTGCTGCACGGCAACGGCGTCGGCGATTCTTACACCGGTTACCCCCGTCGCACCGCGATCGCCGACTATCGGCCGTTGCCGTCTCGTTCTTCGGCGATCGACGCCCTGCCCGACGGCACGACGATCGGTTACTACCGTGTTCGCTACGAAGATGGCAGTGACCAATGGATTGCCATTGTCGAAGGCGACGACGTTCGCGACTGGTGCAGTTGGAACCCCGTTTCGCCCACGCGGGGCACGATCGCTTGGAAGACGTTCAACGACGTGACCGAGGATCGAGCCAAGGGAAGCGGGCGGCCGGCCCAGCCGTTTGCCTTATTTGCGGGCGGCTGGCAGAACCCTCATCCGGAAAGGAAAGTCGCCACGATCGACTACCTCGCCGCCGGTACATCCGCCGCGCCATTCTGCGTAGCGATCACCGTGGAGGAACCGGCCGCTAATGACCCGTGAGATGATCGAGTTCCCTGGACTTCGATTTCCGAGACGGGAAAGTGCAACTTGACCGAACAACTTTGCGTTATTAGCATGCGGGGTCGGCAGTCCCACTTGCAGCAAAGGATCGCAACATGAAACAGCTCCGGGTACGAGCGGCGTTCGCGGCGATATTGGCAATCCTCCTTGGCGCCGTCTTCCCCGGCATTCTGCTTGCAGCGGAGGAGAATGCGATCGCTTCTGCTGCCGAATGGGACCAGGTACCGGCCGACGACACGAAGCTGTCTCCGCTGACTGTCTCCCAACTGCGGGCCGAGTTCGAGAAGGCCGTGGAAGCTGCCGCGGCCTTACGCTCGTGGGAGGCACGATGCCGCGTTACGTCCCACATCGCGGACCGCCCCGCGGAGACCTACTCGACGCTTCTCATTTCCGAGGCCGAAAACTGGATCGATGAACGCCGCCAGGGTAAGTGGGAAGACGAGAACACGGAGTATCGCATGCTTTGTGACGGTCAGTGCGTGCGGAGTCTTTCGGGCCACCGCGGCCAGACATCGCTTTGGATTGGAACGCTGAGCCGATTCGCCGCGGACAGGGGGGTACGATCGGAAACGCCGAAGCTGCCGCTCGGGTTTCCGCCCTACCTATTGTTCCCGCGCGAACACTACTATCCTCTCCCTGAAGCTTTTCCCGATATCCGCGAGATTCTTGCCGATCCAGCGGCGAAGGTCCTGCCGTGGCGGACCCGCGTGGATGGCCACGAGTGTTATGTCGTCGAACGAACGGTGAGCACCGAGAGCCCCATCTTCAAGTCCCAAGAGGAAGCCGCGGCGTGGCGGAAGCAGAATCCGGATGAAAAAGTGGTGCTCACCGTCAATCCAAACTCGAATCCGGGTGACAAACGCATCGACGAGGAGACGGACCGTCTGGCGATCGATCCCCGGTCGGGATTCATGGCGGCGCGGTGGGCTCGCGGCGGCAGGTTCATCATGCCCGGCTATACGGTGAGGGAGACCGGGGCCGAAGTGCCGCGGTTCGAGATGAGCGTGTTTCCCGAGGAAGAGATCCTCTGCACGGATTTCCGCGAATTCGCTGGAAACGGGCGCATCCCGGGGCGCATGGAGTACCGGCGATATTCGCGCGCCGCGCAGGGCAAGTCAAAGCTCCTTGCACGCCGCGAGGTTGTTCTCGAGGATTTCCAGGCCGATCGCGGCTATCCGCCGGACTTCTTCCGCGTCGATCCGCAACCCAGCTACCGGGTGCTCGATTCGGCCCGAGGAATCCTGTATACGGCGGGTGAGTCCGAGGAGCAGATTCCCGTCCTGCTCGCGGCAGCCGAGGCAAAGAAGGCGTTTCTGGAAGAGTTGAAACGGAAGCCCGCCCCTCCGCTCGACGCCGCCCTCTGGCTGAACAGCGAACCGATCCGCCTCGAGGACGCCCGCGGCAAGTCGGTGCAGTTACACTTCTGGAACATCGGTTGCGGTCCCTGCATGTACGAACTTCCACGGCTTCAGGAGGATTGGGAACGCTCCCGGACGGGTTTTGCCGACCCACCGCTCTTCATCGCCGTTCACGCATACGTCGACGCCGATGGCGTGCAGGCGCTCAAGGACGTGCTGCGCGAGAAGCGCATTACGTTCCCGGTGATGGTCGAGGCGAACGCCCCCGGCATGATGTATTGGGGCAAGACATCGGCCGACTATCGCGTGTTTAGCGTCCCGTCCGACGTGTGGATCGACGAGCATGGCCACGTGGCCCGGCACGATCTTGAACGCAACTGGATCGATGCCCGCGAGGTTGACCGGTGGCTGAATCCTGAGCCGCCGGCCAAAGCTCGCTCCACGGCTGACGCGGAAGGCCAATAAGCTTCACGGGATCCCCGGAACTTGTAACCGGCAGAAGAGTAGCGAGTGAGGAGCATACGACATCCAGCCGGACAACATAGAAAGCCTAATACCGGCCCGTTGTTATCGCGAAAGGGAGCACGCAATGTCTCTGAACAGACGTAACCGCGTTCGAGTCTCGATAATATCCAGCGCCATCGTCCTTCTTGTCACTCCCTGCGGACTGACCGCGCAATCGCCGGCCGATGATCTACCGGAACCGACTCCGACGGCGGCCACCCCCTCTGGCGGCGAGTACGTTCGTGCGGTTCGGTTGCTGACGATTCCTCGCGGAACGTCCGGGGGAGCAGAAGCGGCGGTTGCCTCCGATCAGGGCGTGTACCTCGCGGGAAAGTGGTGGAACCGAGAGGAAAAGTCAAACCTCTGGCTGTGGCGGATTGATGATTCCGGCAAGAAGGTGTGGGAAAAGCGACTCGCCCATCAGGATGGCAACGAAACGTTGGCAATCGTCGGACTACTGCCCGGCGCCCGACAGTTCACCGAGGGAGACCCGGTCCCGGGGGTGCGTGTTGTGTACGGGCATGGCCTCGAAACCAAGTTGGCGTTTTTCAGGGCCGATGGCGAACAGGTCCTCCAGAAGAAGATCGAAGGTCTCGCGGATGCCCATGGTCTTGCCACGGACGACAACGACACGTTGTACTTGTTTGGAACGAGTGATGTCGCTCAAGACCAGCCAATCCACACGTGGATCGCCCGCGTGACAAGATTGGGTTCCGTTTTGTGGAAACACACGTTTCGTGCGGAAGAAGTGGCAGCCACCGGCGCGTCCGGGAGATCGGATGAAGCCGTAGCCGTACCGGCAGGTTTTCTTCAAGTCACGCTTCTGCACGACGGCACGATGTTGGGTGACGGGTCTCTGGTGTTCGTCGGTCAGACCGGCGTCTACAACAAGTTCGGCCAGGGAAAATCCAAGCTGTGGCTGCTGAGGATCGACCGCGACGGGAAACGGCTGGCCGAGGCTTTCGTCGACGGCGGACGGGTCTTTCCCTCGGGGCGCGACTTGATCGCCAACTGCAACGGTGAAGTGATCGTGCCCTACACCACGGAGCAGCTTCCACCGATATCGGAGGCACCGCTGAACGTCCCACCTGGATTTGGTATCCGGCTCGCTCGCTTCAACGCGGAGTTGGAAAAGCTGTGGGACAAGCCGCTCGGGAATTCGACCATGCCTGGCGCGGCGACGATCACCGGCCCGGCTCCGTTCGTGTCGCTTACGGCAGAGCCTGACAAGCTGCTGATTCGAGGCACCGCCGATGAAGGCGACGAATTGTGGATTGCCCGCGTGGCGACGCCTGACAGCTTCGTAACACCACTGGCAACATTGCGCAGCGGCGATGACATCATCTCGGTCTTCAATTATCGAAGACAGCGACCGCGTGATGCGGACCGGTTCCAAGAAGTGCTTCTAGTCTACGTAAGGCCGCCGAGTCGGTGATCGGCGTAGAACACTATGAAGGAGGGGCATTTTGAAGAAGGAGAAACAGGCCATGCAATTCTCTCGTAAAGCGGTTGGTCTCATGTTTGCGGGACTGCTAGCCATAGCGGCGGCGGTCGGCGGATACTGCTCCCTCCCGAGTTACGGGGACGATTCCTCGGCGCAGATCAACGAGCCCGCGGGCGAGACGACGGGCAAAGCCGGGTCCACCGCCACGGGAGACGTCATCGAAGGTCTGGTCGTGAACGAGCGGGAAGAACCGCAACCGGGCATGGACGTTTGGACGGTGGATTGGAAGACGAGAAAGTCGGCTGCAAGAAGCGGCCCGGATGGACGATTCCGGCTTGCGTTTCCGGGACCTCTGATCGCTGAGTTCATTCTTTTGGCAAGCAACGCCGACGGGACTCAGCAGGGCATACTCACGGCAAAGAAACTCGGTCCCGGCAGGTTTCCGCTCCAGCAGGTGGTGCTGAAACCGAGTCGAACCCTGCACGTCGAGACCGTCGACAAGCGCGGCAATCCGGTGGCCGGCGCCCCGGTTTACGTCGATCTCAGCGGCGGCACGAGCTGTCATATCACGTTGGGACCGGTCCTGACGGATGCACGAGGCAAAGCGCGGCTGGCCACTGCGGAAGACGCGAAACTCGAATGGATCGCGGCGTTCAAGGGTGGGATGGGAATGGATTACGTTTACCTCCAGGAGGATGGCGCCAGAAGACCATGGTCGCAGGAATCGGCGGAAGCGGTCAAACTCGTTCTCAATGGCGCCATGCGCGTCAGCGTTCGGCTGCGTGATTCGCTCGGGAGAGGTGTGGCAGGTGCGCAGGTAGCGCCGTGGCAACTGTGGAAGAAGGGAAATCCTGTTTTCTTCTTCCGCACGGCGCCAGTCTGGGCAGTTTCCGACGCCCAGGGCGAGGTGCAGTTCGACTGGCTTCCCGCCGATCTGGAAAAACGGGTCTCGTTCTCGATCAGGAGTGGAGACTACTACTATCCGGTGCAGGCCGGGCTTCCCATGAAGGACGCCGGCGGTGGAAGCCTGGAAGTAACCCTTCCGGCGCCTGCGCAAATCGGCGGCAAGGTAACCTATCCGGACGGCAGGCCCGCGGTGGGGATCATGATCCAGGCCGAGGGCATGGGCTCCGCGGCGACACGGGACTGGGCGAGGACTGCAAAAGACGGAACTTATCGGCTCGAGGTCCATCCGAACAACTCCTATCTCATCGCCGTCGTGGACGATCAGTGGGCCGCCGCGAGCCGAAAGGGCATCGTCTTGAAGGAGGGCGAGATTCGCGAGGGCCTCAGTTTTCAACTCAACGAGGGCACGCTCATCCACGGCACCATCCCCCTCCGCGCCGACATGCCGGAGCGGTTCTCCGGGTCCGAACCGATGCTATTGGAGTTTGGGCCGGAAATCCCGGACGAATGGAAATCGTCTCCCTTCGCAACGCCCTGGGGCGACGGGGAGGAACGATATCGGGTTCGATTGTGGCGCTCGACAACACCAGAGGCGAAGGGGCATTATGCTTTCCGAGTGGGCCCCGGAGAGTATGAGCTTCTCTTGCCGGGCATCCCGGGCAAGACGACACGGTTGACGGTCACGAATCAGCGCGAGATCGTGTTGGAAGAATAGGCGGGGCACATGTCCACGTGAAGAAGCTATCGGGAGGCTATGGCTTTCTGGGCAGCAAGAACGTGCTCACCGCAACCGCGGAAGGCGACGGCGGCGCCTCGTTCCGGCTGGTGCAGGATTTCCATGTCGCGCTGCAGTAATCCTCGCTGGTTCCAGTACAGCATGCGAACGTTGCTCGTGCTAATGTTCTTGGCGAGCATTGGCCTCAGTTGGCTCGCCGTGAAGATGGCGCAAGCGAGAAAGCAGCAAACGGCGGTGAAAGCGATAACAATGTTGGGCGGGTCGGTGGGCTACGATTGGCAGGTATATGGGCCCAGACGACTTGCAGAGCCGGTTTGGCTGCGAAGTCTCTTGGGAGAGGATGTTTTCTCGAAGGTCGTTCGTGTGAGCTTCCCAGCTTTGTCGGTCACCGACGCCGACTTGGATCAACTCAAGGGCCTGACGCAACTTGAAGAGTTGTACGTCGGCGGTTCGCAGATCACCGATGCAGGCTTGGAACGCCTGGAGGGATTGAAGTTGCTTTGGCATTTGGATCTCAGCGCCACGATGGTTACAGATGCCGGCCTGAAGCATCTGGAGGGCCTGACGCAACTCCAGGTGCTGAACCTCAGCGCCACAAAGACAACGGATGCAGGCTTGATCCACCTGAAGGACATGAGGGAATTACAGTTGCTCTGCCTTGTTGATACTCCGGTTACCGGTGCCGGCTTCGATTATTTGAAGGGATTGACACGACTCAAGGAATTGAACTTGTTTCGTACCCAGGTGGACGACGCTGGCCTGGAATATGTAAACGGGATGACGGGTCTCTCAACGTTGGTTCTCATCGGCACGCCGATCACCGATGCCGGACTGGAGCACCTCAAGGGCATGACCCATTTGCAGGAGTTGTTCCTCTGGCGCACACGGGTTTCGGATGAGGGCGTGGAGCGACTCCAGAGGGTACTACCGAATTGCAGAGTGACGTACAAGTGACCGCCGACATGGTGCGGTCGCACGGTACTTTCGCCATCGCTTGCCGGGCACACCCTGATGGCGACTTGACTGTAATGGACCTTCAACAAAACAGCAAGGGGCGGAGATGACCGCACTTCCGTTGGCTGAGCGGACCAGACAACGATGACCACTTCCGAAGCCCCACCGAACTCGCGTGCTCACAAACGCCGCTGCTTTCAGTTCAGCGTGCGGATGCTCCTGCTGTTCGTTCTCTTGGTGAGCATCGGCCTGAGTTGGTACGCCGTCAGGGTGCAGCAGGCCAGGAAGCAAAAGGAGGCGGTCGAGGCGATTCGTGGTTTGGGGGGAATCGTTCGCTATGACTACGAAGTCACTCCTGACCATGGCCCACGACCTCGACGACCAACGTGGCTCCGCAGACTCCTTGGAGACGATTTCCTGGAAGACGTTCGAGACGTGGAATTTCCCCGGGGACAGATGATTACAGAGGCGGAACTGACGACAATCCGAGGGTTGACTCAGCTCCAATGGTTGTGCCCCGACGGCACCAAGGTCACGGACGCCGGGCTGGTTCAGATCAAAGGGTTGAAACGACTTCAACACTTGTCTCTCAACGACACCGAGGTGACGGATGTCGGGCTGGAACGAGTGATGGGACTGCCGGAACTCCAACGGCTGTATCTCAGCAACAGCCGGATCACGGACATCGGGTTGGAGCATCTCGGAGCTTTGAACCATTTGTCGATCTTGGCGCTGAACGGCACCCAGATCACAGACGCTGGTCTAAAGCACCTCAAGAGATCGAAGCACCTCGAAAGCTTACTCTTGGATGGCACGCGGGTCACGGACGCCGGCTTGGAACACCTTCGAGGATTGCGCCAACTCCAATGGCTGTCTTTAGCCGATACCAACGTTACCGACGCTGGGCTCTGTCCCTTCAGCCTTTGCTTCAGGCTCTCGCGGCGGGCTTCCGGCTGGCCCTAGTTCCGTCCGGCAAGTGGGCAAGTCAGAGAGAGCGGGCCATCAGGACGGGGGACGTCGTGTGAGGGTGGGACACTCGAGCAACCGCTGGCGGACCCAAGCCTCTTCTTTGCCTGGCAACGCCGGCAGCAGCGGTTGCTCGTAGGGCAGGCGGCGCTCATAGAGCGATGGTTCATAGGCCGCGAGGAAAACGGATTGCAGATCCAGCGGCACTTCCGGATCTCCCGGCAGCAGCGGAACCGGTATGGTCGGCAGCGGCGAGCGGAGCGGCCACGCCACGATCTGGCCTCGCGGCCGCCGGCCCACCCGGCCCACGTAGACGTAGTAGTCGCCTTTCGGCAAGGGCCCCGCCATCGGCAAACGCTCGCCGCCGCGCAACAGATCGAACTCGATCAGATGACAGCCGCTGGCCAGGAACTCCGCTCGCTTCTCCAAGTACGCGTCGAGCCCGTCTTCGCCCGATGCCTTGTTGATCGGCGAGAGCAGTTCCATGACCGTCACGACCCGGCCTGTCGGACGATGGATCAGCCGCAGGTGCCGTCGCATCCGGGGCTCGATCTGCGGATACTCCAACTCGACCGTGATCGGCTCGGCGACCGCAACGGCTGCTTCTGCCCCCGCCTGCCATTCCGGACCGGCGCTGACCGTCACGTCCGGCTGCACCCGGTGGAGACGAATTTCCTCGCGGGTCACGAACAGGTACTCCTCGATTCGCACGTCGTACTGCGGCAGCACCTTCGGCAGCAAGGCATTCCTGATTTCCGCAAGCAGCCCCGGTGAAAAGTCGCTCCAAAAGGGCGGCATTTCCAGATAGGGGTCCATTCCGGGAAACGGGCAAGGCATCGATGCTTCTCCACGACGCGACAAGATTGCTGGTGGTCGTAGCTTTCCTTATTCATCGTACACGGCTGTCGGGCCGGTGACCAGTATGGACGGGGGCGGTTGGCCCATGAGCCGATTCAATCCGGAGGATGGTCTGCCGACGGGTCGACGAACCGTGCCAGGCGGGTACAATACCTCCTGTCCAGCCGCAACGAGGACAACCACACCGCGGCAGACAATTCCTGAATTCCAATCCCCGCTTGCAGCCCATGACCGACTTCAGTCATCGACCCGAAGGATACCGAGGACGAGGCGATTCGCATCTGCCGCAGATTGCTGACGGTCTTCGGCGTGTGCTTCGCAGAACGGAGCGCGATTTTGCCCACGACACGCTTCGTCTCGGCGACAGGGCGCTGGATGAGCTTGTCGAGTTGCTGGTCGAGTTCGCCGAAGATCTTTTCAACGGCGTCGGCATCTGGGCGGCGTATGAACGGTACAACAGCGTTTTCTTCGGCGCCGCCCTTCCCTTGACCAGCCGAGACGCCGGTTCTCCGCCTGCGGGCATCCATCCCGACCGCTTCCGCCACTTCCTTTGGGTAGTCTACCCGGCGCTGATCGGTGGCGTGGTTTTCTCCCCGACGCATCAAGACCTCCTGCGAATCGCCGATGCCGCCAGCGAATTCCTCGCCGGCGCTTTCCGGAACGTTCCGAGAATCTCAGGCCTGAAAATGTTTCTCCAGACGTCCAACGTCTACGGCTGGGACGTGAAACGCAAACTGGTTTGGCTGGGATCGCAGTCCTATCTCTTCCGCCTCTTCTTCGCCCGCTACACGCAAAACCGGGCTCGCGGGAAGATAAGCATTGCCCTCACCGACGACTTCATCTGCCAGGAGTGCACCGAGTGGTCAGGACTCGGCGCGATCGACGTTCTGGCGGGTGTGCTCGATATCTCGGACGACGAACGAAAAGGCCTGCGAAGCTGGTATGAACGGCACACTGCCCCCTACAAGATTCTGTCGGTCAACAACAAGACGATGGATGCTTTGAACGTCATCAACGACCAACCGTATCGGATCAGAATCAACATGAAAAACCCTCCGTTCAAACGAGGGCAGCTCGTCTTCGGAAGCCTCGTTCCTTGGCGGGGGGAATGGTACTGGTCGGGTGAGCAAAGGTTTTTCGATAGTTCTTCCAAGGTGGATTTCGAGCAGTTGAAGCGGTCCATGAAGCGCAACAGTTCCGCCATCGTCTGCCGCTACTCGAAGGAGCATGAGACGAAGGTGAGGGAAGTGGCGGCCCGGCAGTACGACTTGATGATGAAGTACCATGAGGGCAACGATCTCGCTTGGTATCCCGACGGCTTGTCGATGGCCGCCGATTGGGAGAAAGAGGCTCGCTGGCAGTGGGAGTTGAGAAGTCCGCAGGAAATCGACGGAGTCATGGGGAAGCACCATCTGGAAAAAGGCCGCCCGGAGATGAATATTCCCAAGCACCTTCTTGAGCACAAGAACGGCATCGGAGTCTTCATCAATCCCGACGAGGGCAAGGAGATCATGACGAGTTTCAACGATCTCGTCGAAGGATTGCAGCGGAAAGGGGAGGCGTTGACCGAAGACCAGGAAGACGCCATTCGAGGATTCATCTGTTCGGACAACCTCAGCCCCAGGTTCGTCAAACGCGTGCTGGAACAGTACGGCAGCGAGTGCGTAAAGGCGCCGTTTGCCCTGCAAGGGGACTTGCCGGATTATTGGTTGGACTATTTGCTCAGGCGTTATAAGGGGCGTTACTTCCGAAAGTATTACCCCTCGATTTCCCTGGTCTGACGCGGCGGCTTGCCGTCGTTGAGCGTGTGGGATTCCGGCACTAAAGTATCTTCGTCACCCCGGGGTGCGCGAAGACCGGGTATTCGCCGTCGGGGCCGAGCTTCACCGGGGGCTCCATGTCCAACGTTACGTCTTCCGGCTTGGGCAGGAAGACGTAGTCGGATTGCATCACCTGGTCCCAGGTCACTTCGCGGCCGCTGTAGCAGGTGATCTGGCCCATCACGCCGACCATCGTGCTGCGGGCCATGTAGTCGCCGGCGTTGACGGGGTTGCCCGAGCGGATCGCGTCCAACAGCACCTTGTGCTCGATGTCGTAGGGGTTCTCGGCCTTCTCGCGGTACTGCCAGTTGGTCTCGCCCTCGATGCGGCAGCGCGTGGTCGAGGCGCGGCCCTTGGTGCCTACCAGCAGGCTGGAGTTCTCGCCGTAGCAGCCGTTCTGCGTGCGGCAGAAGGCGTACATCCGCGTGCCGTTGGCGTATTCGTAGACCACGCCGTGATGGTCGAAGACGTTGCCGTAGATCTCGCCGAACGACGCCGAGCGGCCGCCCATGCCGTGGGCCTTGACCGGCACCTGCTCGTGCATCGCCCAGGTGGCGCGGTCCACGTTGTGCACCAGCGACTGGGGCACGTCGTCGCCGCAGAGCCACGTGAAATGGTATTGGTTGGCGAACTGGTACTCGACTTCGGTCTTGTACTCGGGCAGGCGGGGATAGAGGCCGTACGGCCCGCGGAGAAAGTTCTCTTCGATCGAGGTGATCTCGCCAATCGCCCCGTCGTGGATTCGCTTGATCGTCTCCTGGTAGCCCGGATGATGGCGGCTTTGCAGACCGGACATCACGCAAAGGCCTTTTTCCTTGGCCAGTTCGCAGGCGGCGGTCACCGCGTGGACGCCGGCCGGATCGATGGCATGGGGCTTCTCGACGAAGACGTGCTTGCCGGCCTCGATGCCGGCGCGGAGGTAGACCGGATGGAACTTGGCCGAGCAGGCGATAAGCACCACGTCGACGCTCTCGATGACGTGTTTGTAACCGTCCAGGCCGGAGAAGCAGTGGTCGTCGTCCACCTGCACCTGGTCCGGCTTCTGCTCCTTGAGCATCTTCCTCCGGTTTTGCACGCGGCTGGCGAAAATGTCGGTCATGGCCACCAGGCGAACGCCCGCATCGACGTTCATCGAGTTGATCGCCGCGCCGGGGCAGCGGCTGCCGCAGCCGATCATGCCGATGCGAATGATGTCGCTGCCGGCGGCGTGGGCGGCACGGCCCACGGCCAGGCGGCTCGCCGCCGCGGCCGAAACGGTGGCCGCCGCGGTCTTGAGAAAAACGCGCCGGTTGGTGTGCAGTTGAGACATCTCGCAATCTCCTTCGCGCAAAGAAAGGGAGGAAGGCCGGTACTACCTCCGCGAATATAGAAGCGCGGGCGCGCCGCTGTCAAGTCGGCTCACCTCGCGATCCCCATTCTTGGACGATCCATTTGTCGGACCGGTGTAGGGCGGGTAGACAGGACGGTTCTTCAGGTAGGTATCCACCTCGTCACCCCATGACGTCCACCCGTCTCGGCGCTCACGCGCGAACATTTCGAGAAACGGACCAGGGCTGCACGCTTCGACGATCTCGTACAGTTCATCCGGCTTCCGGGAGTGCTCCTGCTTCCGCGTCTGGATAATGTTTGTTTGCCGCCGACCAGGTTTGAACGTCCGCAGGCTTCCCTTCACGCCGAAGAGAACAAGCTCAGTAACGTTTCGGAAGTAAAACCCGACGCCCCGTCCGTCCGGGCCCCCATCCTTGCGGACCTTGAACCAGACGATGTTCGTCTTGTAGCAGAACCCCCACGCCTTCATGATGGACAGCCCTTCCATCAACAGAGCATTCGGGCACCACATGTAGAGATGCGATTTCGGGAGCGTAAACTCCCCGACCGGAAGAGCGGCGATCTCATCGAAGCTCATTGTCCGGTACCGTCGGAGCCGCTTGTGCTCCGGGGCGACCTTCCCCGTCCGGTTCTCGAACCGCCACGGAGGGTCAATCAGCACGGTCCCAAACCGTCCCTTGAATCCGTCCGGAAGATCGTCGGTCATTGCAGCCTCCTGTCGCAGCATCAACCGCATTATCGCCCCTCTGCCAGCATCCATCAATGCCCCCTCTCGCTTCTGAAACAACCACCCGCCACGATTTCAAAAGGCTCAGCAGCCCGGCTGCTGGCAAAGGGATTCCCGCTGCCCCCAACCGGTCGCTCGATGTCAGCAGCCGGGCTGCTTGATGTTCTGGCGGGTCATTGTTCTGAAAACCAGCCTCCGCCCGAAGGCAAGGGCAGCCCGATCATTCCTCCTTGGTCCCGTACTTCTCCTCGCATTGGCAATTCCAGAGCGATTGGCGGTCATCTCCACCTCCGTTCGTTGCAGCGCGCGTTCCGTGATCTTAGAATCAAGAAATGGCTCCTCACAAAAGCAAACCTGGACTGCCACCGGCATCGAGAGACCGCTTTGCGACGACGCACTGGAGCGTAGTGGCACAGGCCGGCCGCAGTCGCTCTCCGGAGGCCGCCCAGGCGCTGGCGCTGTTGTGCGAGGACTACTGGTTCCCGCTTTATGCCTTCGTCCGGCGTGCCGGCTACTCCGCCGAAGACGCGCAAGACCTCACCCAGGAGTTCTTTGTCCGTCTGCTCGACAAGGACTACCTGGCCGTTGCCGATCCCAACCGCGGCAGGTTCCGCTCGTTTCTTTTGGGAGCGATACAGCACTTCTTGGCCAACGTCCGCAGGCACGAGCGTACGCAGAAGCGAGGAGGCCATGTCACGGTGCTCTCGCTCGACTTCCACTCCGGCGAACATCGGTATCGCCGGATCGAACCGGCAGATTGCCTGACTCCCGAGCGGTTGTACGAGAAGCGATGGGCCCTGGCCCTGTTGGATCTCGTGCTCGGCCGTCTGCGGGAGGAGCACCGTGCGGCGGGCAAGCTGCAATCGTTCGACGTCTTGAAGCAGTTCCTCGCGGGCGGAACCGGAAAGACGGCCTACTCGGAGGTTGCGGGGAAACTCGGCATGAGCGAAGGGGCCGTGAAGGTGGCAGTCCACCGGCTGCGTCGGCGATACCGAGATCTGCTCAAGGAGGAAATCGCCCGCACTGTCGTGGGGCCCGAGTCGTTGGACGACGAACTGCGCGAGTTGTTGGCCGCCCTCGGTTCGGAAAGATAGTGGCGATCAACGCGTAACCTTTTCGGGTTTTTCGGTCAGGAATAGATGGCAGCAGGTCCGGGACTTGCCTGGAACAGTCGCCCTGGCGAGGTGTCTGTCCCCGTTTTGTGACGACCTTTTAACGATCGTGTCTCCAATGTGCGAACCTCAGCGCTGCCCTCAATGCGGAGCCGAAGTGCCGGGAGACGCCCCGCAGGGACTCTGTCCAAACTGTATGCTCAAAGCGGGTTTCCAGACGGGCGGGTCGATGCCGGAGGAGAATCCGGGTTCGACCGGAGTCTCCGGCGCCCCATTCGTGCCGCCGACGCCCGCCCAACTGGCACCCCATTTCCCGGATCTGGAGATCCTGGAACTGGTGGGCCACGGCGGTATGGGCGTGGTCTACAAGGCCCGGCAAAAGCATCTCGACCGGCTGGTGGCGCTGAAGATCCTCTCGCCGAAGATCGGCCGGGATCCGGCCTTTCGGGAGCGGTTCGCCCGCGAGGCGCGGGCAATGGCCATGCTGAGCCACCCCCATATCGTTGCCGTTCACGATTTCGGCCAGACACGCAGTCCGGCCGCCTCCTCCGACGAAGGGGCGGAAGGGGACAACTCGCTCTATTACTTCGTCATGGAGTTTGTCGACGGGGCCAACCTGCGGCGGCTGCTGGATACCGGCAAGCTTTCGCCGAAAGAGGCACTGGCGATCGTCCCGCCGATCTGCGATGCGCTGCAGTACGCCCACGACCATGGCGTGGTCCACCGCGACATCAAGCCGGAAAACGTGCTCTTGGACAAGGAGGGCCGGGTGAAGATCGCCGACTTCGGCCTGGCCAAGCTCATCGGACGGGCCTTGCCTGAACGCTCCGAAGAAGGCGTCTTACACGATGCACCGGTGCGTTACGAACCGTTGACGGCAACCGGCCACGTGATGGGCACGCCCCAGTACATGGCCCCGGAACAGATCGAACATCCCCAACAGGTCGACCACCGGGCCGACATCTACTCGCTCGGCGTCGTCTTCTACCAGATGCTCACCGGCGAGTTGCCGGTGGGCCGCTTTGCACCTCCCTCGAAGAAGGTGCAAATCGACGTTCGGCTTGACGAGGTGGTGCTGAGGGCGCTCGAGAAGGAACCTGCGCGGCGTTATCAGCAGGCGAGCCAGATCAAAACGGAGGTGGAGACCATTGCCGCAACCAGCCGACCAGGCGCCTCCTGGTCTTCGCCGCCGGATGCCGACGACCATGCCGTCGAACAGGCTCGGCAGCAAGTCCGAGGACCGGCGATTGGTCTTCTGGTTGTCGGTATTGTCCATTTGCTGACAATTCCCCCGGCCCTGCTCGCTCTCGTATATTGGAGCCTTTCGTCCACTGCGCAGCCGCTTGGCCACCCAAGCGTTGAGCCGAGCGTGGTGCCCTTGAGTCTGCTGATTGTCGGGGTCGCTCTTGTCCCGATGATGCTCAGCGGGCTGATCATCGTGGCTGCACTCAAGATGAAGCGGCTGCAAGCCTACGGCCTCGCCATCACGGGCAGTATTCTGAGCACCGTCTCGCCAGTCGGTCTCATCGGTTTACCCATCGGAATCTGGGCGTTGGTCGTGTTGAGTCAGCGAGACGTGCGCAGAGCCTTCGGACAGAATCGCCATCGGCTACCGTACAGTCCGCCGGTGGTGGCCGCGCGTTCCCGGAAGTGGGTCGCGGCGATGGGGTGTTCGCTGTTCCTCGCCTCGGTCCCACTCGGGTTCTTCATCGGACTGGAAACGGATGGAAGTGCCCGCTTGTTCTTCTTTCTGCTGTTGCTGATCGCACTCGTTGCCCTCGAATTGATCTTCGGGCTGATCGGCTGGAGGTCGTCCGTGGGCAAAGCAACCGTCTTCGTCGCAGCCCCTCTTCTGCTGATTCTGCTGTCACTGCTCGGCGCGGCGGCAATCCACGAGTTTCAGACGATCCGCCACGACTTCGGTGGCTGGCCGAGTGTCACGCGACTTCAGCCGGCCGAGGTGCGCGTCATCCGAAGCGGTGAGCACGAAGCCACCCAAGAGCGACTCCGATATGCGATCATTCGGCAGATGGAGGCCAAAGATGTTCATTTCGACGACCTCCAGGTGTTCGTCGCCGACATGCTCAACAGTGCGACGGTCACCGTCCGCGGTTTGTACAGCCCGTCGGATAGTACGATCGGCGGCGACGGTGAATTCCGCATGATGCGCGTTGGCGATGGTGCGTGGCAGGGTGAGTTTCTGTCGATCGAATTCCGGGTGCCGGCAGCGGAGATGCCGCTACCCATCGGGCGGGCTGCTCCGGCCGCTCCCTCGGAATTGAGATCGGTCGCGCCCGCGCGCAACGGCTTCGGGCCGGTCATCGAGCAAACAGTTACGCTCAAGGATACGGGCGGAGCGGGACCGATCTTCCTCGACATCGACAGCGGCGAACTGCTCAAGCCTCCGTTTGCATTGCCCGTCAGCGACATGAGTGGTTATCGCTACTTCGACGGCTTGGTTCCGGAAATTGATGAGCCGCCGTTGAAATCGTGGATTGACGAGTCGGGAGCCGACCTGGCGATCGTTTTGCGGACCAATGATTGGGGAGTGTTGGGTCTGGAGACGGTCAACCTCATCGGCCTCGACGATCATCCTCGTCGATTAGAAGCGGCCAGGCCGCTGACGGTCGTCGACGGCTGGCCGTATGTTGAGGGTCGCGGAACGATCCGCAGCGACACGGTTCTGGCGATGGTCCATCAGTCGGTGCCGACGGCTCATGGATCTGCCGCCGAGGCCGGCGGTGACTGCTGTTGGATTCGCACACGCGGAGGTTTGGTTGGCGTATTGGAGCTGAGAGGGTTCGACACTGCCACCCGAGGCGTGAGGATCCGCTACAAAATGGTCACAGAAACCGCAGGCAGCCCCGTGGAAGCCGGAGATGGGATGGACGACAATTCCGAAAAGCCACCCAAGCCTCAGGGAGCCGTGTTGATTTATGAGGTTGACCAGAAAACGACGCCGGCGGAGTTGAGCGATGCTGACAGGGATGAACTGCTGAAGATCATTGACCGGCGAATCAACAGCGGCTCGCAGATGCTTGCCCGAGTCGGCAAACGGGACAATGGGCGAATCGAGGTTGCCCTGCTGCGCCGCAGTGAGGAGGACCGGGGGCGAGTCGAGCGGTTGTTGGCCCGCAGCGGCATGTTGGAGTTTCGAGTCCTGGCCAGTACGGACGCGGACAAGGATCTCGTCGATCGCGCCTTGAAGAACGACTCGTCGACGGAACTGCTCGATTCTTCCAAGAATCGCTTGGCATGGTGGGTGCCGGTACACCCCGATGCGGAAGAGGATTTTGCCGGCTATCCCGATATCGCCCGCCGCACGCGGAAACGCGACGACCGCGAAGTTGTGGAGGTACTCGTTGTTGCCGATCCGTACAACGTCACCGGCCGCTATCTCACCCGTGCCGAGCCCGACTCCGATCCCGGGGGGCGTCCCACCGTGAGCTTCACGTTCAACCAGGCCGGCGGCAGGCTCTTCGGCAAGCTCACCGGTGACCACTTGCCGGACAGATCGGCAGACGTCAGATACAGGGCGGGCATTATTCTCGACGGCGAGCTTTTCTCGGCGCCGGCGATCCAAAGCGCGATCTTCAACAAAGGCGTCATTACGGGTTCTTTCACCAAAGATGAGGTATCGGACCTGGCCGAGATTTTGAATTCCGGAAGCTTGCCCGTCCGGCTCCGATTGGTGGAAGGCAATGACTATGACGCGAGCGGCAATCCGAAGGCCAAAGCAGCTTTGGAAGCTTACGAAGAGGCCACGGCCACACCGCCGCCGGAGCCTGCGGCGAGAAGCCCGGCGCGGACAGCACAATTTCCTCGTCATCCGTGCCCCGGCTCTGCCATCCGTGCTACCTTGCCTTCCAATTGTTTTCATAGCACGGATTGCAGAGCCGGGGCACGGATGAGAAGACGAAAGCCTGGGAGTCCGATTATGGGACGCACATTGCTTTACCTCTTCGCGGGCGCCGGCATTGGTTTGCTTGTTGCTTTTGTAATCGTACGGATGATGGCCGGCGCATCACCCCCGAGTGACACGACTGCGATCACTCTATTCCTGAGCACCGTCCTCGCCGGTACCGGAGCCATAGCTGGAGCCATCGTCGGAGCCGTGGACTCGTTCAAGAGAAGGTCACAAGAGAAAGAAAAGCAGGTGCAGCAAACCGTTCAGCAGAGGTGAGAGCAATGAACAAGACGCGTGTCGCTGTAGCAGTCCTGTTGCCGTTCATCGCGCCGCTGATTGCCGGGGCCGTCCCCATCGGAGACTTCCCCGCGCTGGATAAAATCATCGATGCGGCGGATGCCTTTGCCTATCAGGCCCAAAAGCATGAGAAGAGACAGGAGTCCCTAAAATCGATTCTCCCCGAGAGGGAAGCCGCCGAACCACCGGCTGAACCCGACGACGAGCAACCGGAAAATCAGATCGGTGAAGTCCTCGGCAAGCCCGTGTATCGCGACGAGATTCGCACCGGCGAAGACATTCGGCTGAGCACGGAGTTTCATCGCTTGTTCGCGCACCCGGTCATGGAAGAGTATAAGCGAGAGCATAAGGACGACATCACGCCGACCGAATCCGAAATCGCTGCCGCCACCGCCTGCTTCGACAAAGAGCATCAACAGCGCCTCGAAGGGCAAGAACTTCAACTGCGTTGGCAACTGAAAGCCGCCGAGCGAAAACTTGCAGCCGGCGGGGTCACGGAGGAAGTGGAGAAGAATCTCAACACCCAGCGCCGGAGCCTCCAATCGCGGCTGACACCGCCCGGCCGATCCTTTGCCGCCTCCATGCTCAACAACTGGAACTTCCAACGGTATTTATACGACGGATACGGTGGCGGCCGCATTCTCTGGCAGCAAGCAGGACTGGAGGCATTCGACGCAATGCACCAGTGGCTCACATCTTTGGAGAAGGACGGCAAGTTCAAGATCACCGATCCGGAATTGCGGTCCGTGTTCTACGAGTATTGGACGACGATGAAACACGGGACGCTTTGCCGCTCAGCAGAATTGACCCACTTCTGCTCACCTAAAGCGAGCCGGGCTGGTTCCGAGAAATGTTCAGAAGAGGAAAAAGGGACATCACTGATTTCGGCGAATCCGGCGACGACTAATCAGTGATGTCCCTTTTCTGCCCCGTACAATTCCAAG
>JAXGMN010000080.1:0-43210 GCA_040768665.1 Thermoguttaceae bacterium | reverse complement strand
TTGGGCCGCCGGGCCCCGGGGGCCGCGGTTCGGGCGACGGGCGGCGTGGCTCGGGGTGACATGGCCCGGCCGGCTGGGCACTGCGGCTAAACGACCTTTACAGGGGCGGGTAGCATGGGTTGGTTTGGAAAACGCCCGGGTGGCTGGTGGCAGGTGCCGATTGCAAAGTGGAACGTTGTCGGGCAAGCGACGCCCGGCGAGAGGCAAGGTCCCGCTCGTCAAGCGGGACCTGCTGGGCGAGACCTACTGGATCATGGAGTTCGAGTGATATGAATGGTATTCACGGCATTGCGGCGCGGACGTCTCGGCGTGGGTTTCTTGCCACAGCGGCGGTCGCGGTGGGAATGCAGGCAACAGCGGAGCCTGCAAGGGCCTCGGATGTATCGACGGCCGGTTCTTGCTTGATGGCTGATGCGCCGCCCGACGACTGGCGCGTTCAACATGGGCAGGTGAAGCAGTCGGTCATGGGTTTCATCTTCAAGCTGCCCACGGACACGCTGATCGATGCGGTAGCGAGGATGGGGCTGGCAGGTATCGAGGGGATCGGAGGCGACCCGCAAGTGGTCGCGCGCGTGAGAGAAAAGGGACTGGTTGTCACGACGGGGAGCGGGGGCGTTCCACTGCATACGGGGCCCGTCAGCCGTGAGACGCACGAAAGCTATGCCGAGAAGATTCGCGACAGCATCGACAAGGCCGCAGCCGTGGGAATCGGCGGAATCATCGTGTTTACAGGAAACCGCCCGGAAGGGATCGGCGAGGAGCAAGGAAAACGGAACTGCATCGACGGCTTCAAGAAGGTCGTGGGCCATGCCGAGAAGAAGAACGTCGTGCTTCGGCTGGAGATCCTCAACAGCCGCGACGACACCGGCTGGATGACCGGGCATCCGGGCTATTTTGGCGACGACGTCGACCTGTGCGCCGACATCGTCAAGGGGGTGGACTCGCCGGGACTGAAGCTGTTATTTGACGTCTACCATGCGCAGATCATGAACGGCGATGTGATCCGGCGGATTCGACAGTACCACGATATCATCGGGCACGTGCATACGGCCGGCGTTCCCGGTCGACATGAGTTGGACGATCGCCAGGAGTTGAACTACCCGGCCATTATGCGAGCGCTTCTGGAGGTGGGGTACCAGGGATACGTGGCCCACGAGTTCGCGCCGACCTGGCCCGACAAATTGGCAGCGCTCCGGCATGCGGCGAGGCTGTGCGACGTGACGGGGTAGCGTCAAGTCTCCCAGCCTTTGCGGTATTCTCGCTGGAGGTACTGGTTGCCGTCGGGACAATTGGTGATCCGGCGGGTCATTTCGTCCCACTCGATCGCCTGCTCGAGCTTCATGGCGATGTTGCCGAGCAGATAAGCTGCAGTCAAGGGGCCGCCGTAGCTGAAGGGACAACTTGGACGGTCAGGATCGTTTTCTCGGATTCCGGCGAGCCAGTCCTGGTACATGTCGCCGTAGCGGCGGAGCGTCTTGGGTACGTCGGGGAAGTCGCCCGTGCTCTTCGCGCCCGTGCCGAACGAGGCCTTTGTGCCGATGAGCACGTGGCCGCTGTCGGGGACGGGATTGATTCCCAGCTTGTCCGGCGACGGTCGATTGCCTCCGTCGTACCAGAAGATCTTGATGTCGGGCTTTCCTCGGACCGGAAACGTGAAGCAGAGTGTGGTCGCGGCGGGAAACATGTCGGTGACGGGGCCGGACATCTGGACAACCTCGACCTTCTTGGGAGCGGTCAGTTCGAGCCCCCAATAGGCCGGCGACCACATGTGCGGAGCGATGTCGCCGAGAGCGCCGGTGCCAAAATCCCACCAGCCGCGCCAAACGAAGGGATGATAGACCTCTTTGCGCCACTTCGTTTCGTAGACGGGATGGCCTTCGGGCCATTTGTCCTTGAACGGCCGCATGGGAGCGGAGCCGATGAAACACTCGTAGTCGAGGCTTTCGGGAACCGGATCCTCGCCCTCGGGACGATCGTAGCCCTGCGCCCAGATGGGACGATTCGTCCAAAAATGAGCCTCGGTCACGTCGCCCAGCGCACCACTACGGATAATCTCAACCTGACGGACGGTGCCTTCACTACCCCGCGAAGGCGTGCCCATGTGGGTCGAGAGCTTTTTCTCAGCGGCGACTTTCGCCATGTCGAGCGCTTCGAGGACGTCGCGGGTGAGCGGCTTTTCACAGTAACAATGCAGGCCCATTCGCATGGCCGGAATGCAGGCCGGGGCGTGGTGGTGATCCGGGGCGCTGCAAACGACGGCATCGAGATCGCGGGCCTCGTCGAGCAGCTTGCGGTAGTCGGTATATTTGCGCGCTAGGGGAAATTGACGTGAGGCTCCTTCCAGGCGGCCTCGATCGACGTCGCACAGCGCGACGATGTTCTCTCCACTGACGCCTTTGAGATTGGCGCCGCCGCGCCCCCCTGCCCCGATGATGCCAATGCTGATTTTCTCATTGGCTGCGTAGGCCCAAGCCGAACGAGCCGGCAAGATGGTCAGTCCGGCGGCCAGAGCGGCGGTGGATTTCAGGTAGGTTCGTCGTGAGATGCGAGGCGTCATGGCTGGGTTCCTTGTGTCGGTGAGGTGAGACGGTGGGCAGTTAGTGCACGACCTCCGTGGGCAGTTTCGAGATTATGGTTCGGGCATCTTTCAGCTCCTATAAGACCTACTCGCTCAATTGCTTGACGCGGATGTTGCGGTACCAAACCGGCCGGCCGTGATCCTGCAAGCCGATGTGTCCCACGCGGGCGAAGTCCTTGATCGGCGTGGAGAATTTGTTGCTGGTGCCGTCCGGATTCTTGTTCGGCTCGGTCCAGCGGTCGAGATTCATGTCGATGATCTGCTCGCCGTTCAGTTCAACCTGGACGACATTGCCGTTGCAGGTGATGCGGATTTTGTTCCACTGCCCCGGCTTCTTAATTGGGTTAGCCGACGGGGCCTGGCAGTCGTAGACGGCTCCGGCGGTGCCGCCACGGGTGAGTACGTCGCGGCCGTACGAGTTGCTTACCTGGATTTCGAGGCCCGTGTCGACCGGGTTTTTGATGTCGGCCGTGCGGATAAAGACGCCGCTGTTGGCCCGTTCGGGTACCTTGAACTCGAGCTCCAGGATGAAGTCGCCATACTGCTCCTCCGTCCAGAGGTAGACATGGTCCCGGATTTGGCCGTCCGGCTCGCGTTTGAGCGCGATCACGCCATCTTCGACTATCCACTCGCTGCCAGGTGGGTTGATCCAGCCTGAGAGATCTCGGCCGTTGAACAGTTCCGTGAAGCCATCGTCGGCCATGGCAACCGTTGGCGAGAATACGAGGATGGCGGCAGCAGAAAGCAGGACGTTTCGTATCATGTTCGGGTACTCGCGACAGGGTATTTCAAGGACCAGACTCGAAGGCCCCGAGGTCCGGCTTCCCAAGACCCGGGCGGGGCTCGGAGGAGGCCGGTTCGACATACTGCCGCTCGACCGACGGTACGCCCGACGGCAGCGGGCCGGCGGCGTCGATGCAGGGCGATCCGGGAGGGAGACGGTAGTTGTCGGCTTGCAGGTTCTCGAAACCGGGTTTCTCTCCGCGGAGATTCTCTCCGGTGTTCAGTGTACCAGAAAAGTGCCCGTGGCTGACTTGCCAGGCGTCGGGAAGCCAGTTGTTGCGTAGCTCGAGCGTGCCCTCGGCGTTCATCAGGGCGAAAGAGCGGCCCGGGGCAGTGCAGTAAAGAATGTTGTTCCGGCAGTCGGCCCGTTCGTCGGCCGAGGAGAGGCGGAAGAGGGTTGTTGTGCCGGCGCGGGTGGAAACGACCGTGTTGTGATAGAAGTAGAGGACGCCGTTGCGGTACCACTCCTTTTTCCCGCTGTCGCCTCCGTAGTGCACGATTTGGTTGTTGCCCTCGCCGTCGCGCTCGATGAGAAGGTTGCCGTAGACGAGGGTCTTGCGGTAGCGCGGATCGCGGGCAATGCGGGCATCGCCGGCGGCATCGACCAAGTCGAGCTGGCGATTGCCTCCTTCGATTCGATTGTAGCGGACGATCAAACCGGCCGAGCGGTCCTTGAGGTTGTTGCCGGGGCAGCCTTTGCGGAGGAGCCCGTAGCGGTTGAACTGGAACGTGATCCCGGCGGCCTCGGCGTAGGAATTGTGCTCGTAGATGCTGCCCTCGATGCCGTTGTCCCAGACGTGGCAGCCTTCGATGAGGACCTCGTTGGATTTCGGGCTGACGAACAGCCCATTGCCGCTGTCGTGAAGGCGGCAATTGCGGATCGTGATGTGATCGCCTTTTTCGACGAAGATCGAAGCGGCGTTCTTGGCGTAGTCGGTGTGGCCGTTGCGGCCGGTGAAAGAGAAAGGCGGTCGACCGCTCCGCACGTCGAGGTTCTCCACGATGATGTGCGCGGGCGTCGTATCCGCGGGCCGGTTGGCCCCGCCGATCTTGATCACGCCACGCTCCTCGCCCCAGAAGTTCAGTGCCCCCCGCGTAGCCGCATCGCGGCCGTCGATGACGGGCAGGCGGCCGTTGGGGTCGGGCACGCCGCGGATTCGGATCGGGGCCTCGGCCGTTCCGGCGCCGCAGATTACCCATTTGTCGCGGTACGGCTCTTCGCGCCAGTGGATGAGCACCGTGTCGCCGGGCTGGAGAGATTCCCAGGGGACAGCGCCCGGGGTGGCAAGCGGCTGCCCGGGACCGACACGGTATTCCGCACCCTGCAAATACGACACTCCAAGAACGGCGAAACCAAGCCAGAGCCGCATCATGTTGAGTTCTCCTCTCTTAGAGTGCCTTCTTGGTGATCTCAAGCAGCTTGGCTGTGGGCGTTCGGGTCAGACGACCGGATGCTGCCATGGCCCGCGATAGGGTCGCCGGAGGAGTTCCGTCGCCTGATCGTCGCCGACGACAACTCGCGACTTCGGATCGTAGACCAACGGGCGGCCGAGTTGCATGGCGACATTGGCCAGGATGCAAGCGGCGGTCGAGGTGTGGCCTTCCTCGATATCGGCAACGGGCCGACTGCGTTTCTCCACGGCCGCGAGGAAATCGAGCATGTGCCGGCGCGTGGCGGGTGCGGCGTTGAGCTCGATTCCTTTCTCGTCGACGTCCTCGGGGTATGTCTCGCGCTCGTAGAGGCACTCGAAATGGATCGGCGAGGCTTTCTTGTCGTGCGGGATGAAATCGGCCCGCATGGTGCTGGCCTTGAGCATGCCCTTGTCTCCGTGGAGGGTAAGGGCCCACGGGTAGTCGGGATCGGGCGGCAGGCCCCAAGAGCGATGCTGCCACGTGAGCGTCAGGTCGTCGTACTCGAACGTGGCCGTCTGGGTGTCCGAGATGTTCGACTTGCCGTCTTTCTGGACGAAGATGCCGCCCGCGGAACTGATCCGCTTGGGCCAGCCGAGATCGAGCATCCAGCGGACTGTGTCGAGCATGTGGACGCACATGTCGCCGACGATGCCGTTGCCGTACTCCATGAACGTCCGCCACCAACGCTTGTGCGGCAAGCCGTCGAAAGGCCGCAGCGGCGCCGGTCCGGTCCACATCTCGTAGTCGAAATGATCGGGCACGGGTTGCTCCGGCGGGCTGCCATTGGCGCGCATGGGGTAATAGCAGCACATGTCGACGTGGGCGACCTTGCCAAGCAGCCCGGCGTCGACGACCCGGTGCTTCGCGTCGATCAGATGGGGCGTGCTCTTGCGCTGGGTTCCGACCTGGACCACACGCCCGTGCTTGCGGGCTGAGGCGACCATCGCTTCGCCCTCGATCACGTCGACGCTGATCGGCTTCTGGACATAGACGTCGGCCCCGGCCTCGACCGCGGCGATCATTTGCAGGGCGTGCCAGTGGTCGGGAGTGCCGATGAGGACGAGATCGAGTTTCTTTTCCGAAAGGAGTTCGCGGTAGTCGTTGTACGTGGGAGGGGCTTTGCCCAACTGCTGGCGACGGCAGACGAGTTCGCTGGTTTCGGCCAGCATGCGGCGGTCGGGATCGCAAAGCGCGACCACCTCGACCGGAGCCACCTGGATGAGCCGCAACAGGTCGCTGGTGCCGTACCATCCGCAGCCGATCAGGGCGACGCGGTATTGCTTCGCGGGAGAGCGGGCGAAAACGGCGGGCGCGGCGAAGGCCAAGGCGGTCGCCGCGGAGGTTTTCAGGAAATTGCGTCGGGTATGCTGCATGGTGGATTCTCCGGGCAGAGCACATCGATCAAACGATTTGAATATACATGGTCGAGGCAGGGTTTGCGAGCCGGGTTGGAAGGAAGAGGGTCACACGCAAAGGCGCAAAGGGGTGTCTATTAGACTTTAGCGCCGTCGCGCCTTTGCGTGAAACATTCTTTGTTGCTCAATCCCACTCCTCTACTGCCTCGCGTTTTCTTTGACGTGAGCAAGAATCCAGTCGAGGAACGCTTTTTGGATGTGGGACGGCGCGGCGTGGCCCATCTGGGGTTCGTCGATGACTCGCTTCCTGCCCTGAAGTTGGTTATAGGCGGCATAGCAAGTCGTCGGCGGGCAGGTGACGTCAATGAAGCCGACGCTAACGATCGCGTCGGCCTTGCATCGGCTGGCCAGGTTCACTGCGTCGACGTAACGGGAAGCCTCCAGCGCGGCCGGTTCGGGCTTTCCGTCCGGATCATTGGGCACAAGTTTGGGCCACCCGTTGATGCGGCCGATCGCCTGCCCCGTGTGGTCGCAGATGGCCGGCACCCCCGCGGCGATGATCGTCACGCGACGATCGAGGCCGCCGGCAGCAAGGGCCTGGCCGCCGCCTTGGCTACTGCCGATGACCGCGACAATCTTGCCATCCCACTCGGGCTGAGAAGTGAGGAAGTCGATCGCCCGGATCAGCCGCAAGAACATGCCGAGAAAATAGACGCTCTCGCGACTTTCGCGACCGCGGACACGGTAATCCTTCAGATCGCCCGCGGCAAGTTGCTCATAGTACTCCGCTGGTTTGCCATTGGCGATGCCGTGGGCATTGATGTCCATCGAGAGCATACCCTGCTTGGCGCCATTGACGGCGGCGTAGAGGCTCGAGCTGCGGACCCCCGCCCCGTGAACCCAGAGGATCGCCGGGAGACTCTTGGGCCGGGCTGCACTCGGACGTGCAAGATAGCCGGAGACCGGCGCGCCGCCGAGACACTCCAGTTGCACGTCGAAACAGTCGATGCCCTGCTCCGGAGAATTGACGGGAGCGAGCTGCGGATGGATCGGCACCCGGGCGAGCTTCGCCTTCTGGTCGGCCCAGAAGGAGTCGAAGTCGTCGGGCACCGGGAGGCTCGGTTCAATCTTGGTGGGCGAAATGGCCGCTCCGGCCATCGCCGTGATCGGTTTGCCGTGGTCCGGCCGCCATTGGACCTGGCAGCGGAGAAATCCGGGCTTCTCCATGCGGCCGGTGACCACAGCTTCCTGGCCGGAGAGGTCGACCGCGCCGCTGGCAAGGGTGTTGACGCCATCCTCATTCAACGCATAATGGACCTTGCCGGCGATTACCGGTTCGTGGCCTTTGCGGACCTGGATCAGGAAGCGAACTTCGTCGGCGATCTCGTAGCGTGCGTCGGGACGATCGGTCGCGACCGAAACGGTGTACGCCGGCTCCGCGGCCGGTAGCCGTGAAGCAAGCACGGGAAGGACGATCAGCAAGTAGACTGGAAACCGACGTTTTCGCATGCGTTGGGCCTTTCCTGGATGAACTCGGTCTGTCCGGCCGCGAATGGACCACGGCGCAAACGTTTACGGAACGGAAGGGAGGGGGACAGGTCCATGTTTTCGGCCAAAGGTCTTGCCGCCAATATACACCAACTGGCCGAAAAATGGACCAGTCCCCGACCGTGTGCGTGAACGGTTACACCACGGCATGCAACCACGATAACGATTCATCGCGAATATGCAACTCAAGATTCCGATCGTGATCCACAGCCTGGCCTTGTGCATTCTCGGAACCAGTGGGCTCGCCGCCGGTCCGAAACCGAGTCGCCCGTCCGACGTAACACTCCTGGTGGAGGCTGAGGATTTCCAGTTCCCCGGCGGGTGGAAGGTCGTCGGGGACGCCGACGCACTGGGGCGCAAGTATCTGATGCCCGACGGTTCAGACAACCACCCTCCGGACGCACTTACCGCGGTGACACTGCCGCAGGCCGGGGAGTATCATCTGTGGGCTCGCACGCGGGACTACAAGACCTACCTGCCGGGAGTTCGACGATTCAAGCTGGCGATCGACGGCCAGCCACTCGAGAAGGAACTCGGCGCGCATGGCAACGAGGGGTTTGCCTGGGAGCTTGTGGGAACCGTCAAGCTGGACCCCGGCGATCACATGCTCGCGCTGCGGTTCACCACGAGCATCTTCGCACGATGCGATGCGATCCTCCTGACAACCGCTCTGCTGGATCCGCGCAGCGCCACTGCAGCGCAACTCGCGGCCTGGCGAGTCCGGCCTCGCAGCATCGAGGTGGAGTCTCCAAAGCAATTGCCGGGGCTCCCGGAATTGCGGCAAGCGGCTTCGACTCAACCGCTCGCGGCGCTCGATAATGGCCGGCTTCGGGTGAAGTTCACCGCTTCGTTGGACGAGACGGGCGCGACGGTCGTTACCCGCCAGTTGGCGGTACGCGTCGGCGACTCATGGACTGCGGTTTCGCAGGAACCGTCGGTCGAATGGATCTTTGCACTGTCGAGGAAAGACTCTGCCGTCACCTTTCATGAAGGCAAGCCGCGTTGGAACAGCCAGGGGCCGGTGCAGTCGGTGCACGTGGGCGGACGATCGTACGAGGTCCACACCGGTGCGGACGATCCGTTTTCCGCCGGATCGATGACGCCGCTTGTCGCCCGCGCCGCGCGGCAGATCGACGACAAAACGGTCGAGCTCAGCTACGCAGGAACCGCCGGCAGTGGGATTGCCCAGGCGGTCGGCCGCTGGACACTCGAGCCGGACCGTTACGATCTAAAGATCGCAGTCTCCGTCGAGCCTCTCGAGGAAGCCTCCTACTCGCTCGGCTTCTGTGGTTTCGCCGGTTACGATCGGGACCAAGTCGAATTCGTCCAGTTGCCGCCGTTGTACCAGTTCCAACGGCTGCCGGATCGGCCACTGATGGTGACAAGTTCGTTCACGCCACACCCGCTGGCTCTCGCTCAGGTCGCCGCTCCGTCGGGGCAGGGCTGCCAGCCGCTGTCGCTGGCGGTCGTCGGCGAGCCGTCGTCGCTGCCGATGCGGTGGCCGACCGCCCACAATCCGATCTATGGTTTTTCGCTTCTCGGTCCGACTCAAGCGGTCCAGCCGTCGATCTTTTCGCCCGTGCTCGGCCTCGAAGGATCGCACTGGACTGCGGGGCGGAAACACCAGGTGGCGTGGTGACTCTTGGCCTATCCCGGGCGATGGACGGATGCCCTGGAGTATGTCTCCGAGCACGTCATGCAGGTACGGGACTACCGGCATCCGGTCAATACCTCCCTGACTGACGCGGCCCTGAACATGATCGAGCTGATGCGCGATCCGGTCGCGTCGGGCTGGGACAGTGAGCTCAAGGGCTTCTACAACATCGAGATGGAATCGACCGTGACGCACGCGTCGCCGCTGGCGATCCTGGAGGCGGCCGTGCTGAGCCGCGACGAGAAGGTCTTCGTCGAGCGGGCCTTGCCGACGATCGAGTATACGCTGACCCGTCCGAGCGCCCACACCGCGCGGCCGTCGCATCCGGAAAACGGGCTGCGCCACCTTGTCGTGCCCAACGGGTTCTACGGCACATCCTATTGGCAGGGGCTGGATCTCTTGTTGGGGCGGCTCAATCCATGGCTGCGCGAGTTTGCCATCCCCGAAGGAAAACCCTATCACGCCCGAGGCTACAACACCTCGCCTTTCTGGTCGGAACTGCTGGCCGCCTATCGTTACGAACCGAGCGACTCCCTGCTGGCCGAGATCCGGCGGCAGGCCGACGATTTCATCGAGCAACAGCTCCATGGCGCGCATCGCGAGCCGATCAGCTTCATGGCGTTCTACAACATCTCTTTCTATCCCTATTGGTGGGACTTGATCGATTTGTACGAACTGACCGGCGAAGAACGTTACCTGCGTGCGGCCGAAGAGGGCGCGATCCACACGGTCGCCGGCCTCTGGTCCCATCCGCGGTTTCGCGACGGCTCGATCACCGTTCATCCCGACGGGCAATACGAGGGCACCGCGACCATTTGGTGGAAGGGCGACGATCGGTATCGCCTTGGCTATCCCCGGCAGGCGAACGATACGCCGACGCGTGACGTGCCGGCCTGGCAGGTCTCGCAAATCGGCCTGGGGCTCGAGCAGCCTTGCACGTTCTTCACACCGCAGAAGAATCACCGGCATATCTTGATGTCGGTCTGGTCGCCGCACCTGCTGCGCGTATTTCAGCACAGCGGGCGCGAGCTGTTTCGAACCTACGCCCGCAACTCGATCATCGGCCGCTTCGCCAATTACAACGGGTATTATCTGACGGGCTATACCGACGTGGTCAACGACCCTCAGTATGCCTATCGGGGTCCGGATATCACGAGCCTCTACTACCACCACATCCCGCCGCAACTCGCCTTCACACTCGACTATCTTGTTGCGCAGGCATGGTCCCGATCCGGCCGGCGGATCCAGTTTCCGTGGGCGAAACAACAGAACTATGCCTGGTTCACCAATCGCGTCTACGGCGCCCAACCGGGCGAGATCTACGGCGAACCGGGAGCGTCGCTCTGGCTCGATAGGCAGGCGGTTCGCATCCGCTCGGCGGAGATTGACTGGCTGGCCGCTCGCCGGGCGGACCGCTTCTGGCTGATGCTGATGAGCCAGTCGAATCAGCCGCTGGTCGTGACACCGGAACTGGATGCCCAGCGGATCGGGTTGAAGGAGGCGCCGTTGCTTCGATACGAGGGAGATCGGCCGGATGCGGTCGAGCAGCCCTATGGCAGCCATCGTTCGATCCGGATACCACCCAAGGGCATCGTCGTCGTTTCGATGCCAACCGAGCACCGAGAGGACTTGCCCCGCCTGCCACCGCTTGATCAAGGACACGTGGTGCGCAAGATCGATGCGAAGTGGGGCGATCTGCATGCCTTCCGGATTCGGACTCCCTTCGGCAAGGATGCCCTCTACGTCGCGCTGACCGGCGGCCCGGAGAAGGGGGCTTGCGTCCGGCTGCGAGTCGGTGGCACGGCAGAGTTGCTTGAGACGACGGGTTTTCCGTACGAATTCTCCATTTATCCGTGGCCGGCGGATGCGGCTGCCGAACTGGCGGTCGAGATCGAGGGCGAGGGCGGGATAGAACGGACGGAGCGGATTTCGCTTGTTGGCACTCGCAGGTAGGCGGCGAGCCAGCAGCCCATCTCCGAACCGGAGTGGATACGCACCGCATCCCTACTCCGCGGCAAGCTTCGCTTGCTGCAGTTCCAAACATCGCTGGCGGGTGTTGCGACGCACGGCAGCCTGCCGCTCCGCCCAAGTGATCGTCTCCTGAAGTACGCGCCAACGCTGCACGGGATCCCACCTGGCTTCGCGCTTGCGCTGTTCGCTGCGATGAAGCTCCGCAAAATCACACATCGCCCGCCCGCCTCAACGAATCTCTCAAAGTTCGAATCCGGTCCGGTTTTCGCTCACCCTCTGCGAGCGCCTCCTGGGATGCCAACATGTCCTCGTCGGACAGCCCGAGATAACCAACGCCGGATGCGGTCCACTCCGCCCGCGCTCTGCCACGGCACACCGTCCAGGGATCAAGACCGCGAACCGATCGGAAGACGTCGATCGCGCCATAGGGGCTCGTCAGGCAAAAGACCGATTGCCGCGATAGCCACCCGGATCGTTTCTCGGCCACGGGTTCCCAATCGTCGTCTGAGGCTCCCCACTCGGCCTGCAGATCCGCCAGAGCTCGTTCGCAGCGATCCAAATTTTCCGGCGTGTCTTCGATCCACAAGTCGACATCATAGGTCAAGACGGGAGCGTGGCGCAAAAGGAAGTTCATCCCGCCAATCAGGATAAAGGCAACTTCGTGTTCTCCCAAGGTAGCCAAGATGTGGTCGACATTCATGGCAGGTTCTCCCCGATCCCGGGAATCAATACGCTTTGTGTAACGGTTCACGGGGCGGGAGAGAGGGGGACAGATCCATGTTTTCGGGCAATGTCTTTGCCGCCAGAATAGAGCTGTCGGCCACAAACTGGACCAGTCCCCGACCGCCCCGTGAACGGCTACCGCTTTGTCACTCTCGAGGGCGTTCCGGAAACATGGCACCTCCCCATTCTGCACAGCCGTCCCCCGCAAAATCAAGACCTTGCGACACACGAGTTATCTACCGAACCCTCATGCGCAGAAAAACCCCCGGACCTCGGTCCGAGGGCTTTCGTCCTTTGGGGCGGAAACAGGACGGTCGTCCGCTAGGCGGTCTTGTGCTTTGGTTCCGGCATGGAAAACAGCTTGGCCTTGCCGTAGACAATATCTTCGTCGATCTTGTAGCTCGAGCCGGCCGGCTGGTCGGGGAGTTCGAACAGGATGTCGAGCATGATCTCTTCCATGATGGAGCGCAGGCCGCGAGCGCCGGTTTCCTTTTCCATCGCCCGCTCGGCAATCGCACGCAGCGCGCCGTCGCTGAACGACAGTTCGGCGTTCTCCATGCCAAAGAGCTCTTGGTACTGCTTGACCAGCGCATTCTTCGGCTCTCGGAGGACGCGAATGAGGGCCTCCATATCGAGCGGCCCCAGCGGTGAAACGACCGGCAAGCGGCCGACCAACTCGGGGATCAGGCCGAACTGGAGGATATCGTCGCTGGTCACGTGGGCCAGCAACTGTCCGAGGTCCATGTCGACCCGCTTGCTCGCTTCCTGGCCGAAGCCGAGCGTGCGGCGCCCGAGGCGTCTTGCAATGATCTCATCGATGCCGACAAAGGTGCCGCCGCAGATGAACAGGATATTGCTCGTGTCCATCTGAATGTATTGCTGCTCGGGATGCTTCCGCCCCCCCTGCGGCGGGACGTTGGCGACCGTGCCCTCGAGCATTTTCAGCAGGGCCTGCTGCACACCCTCGCCCGAGACGTCGCGGGTGATCGAGACGTTGTGGCTTGTCTTGCCGATCTTGTCGATCTCGTCGATGTACAAGACGCCCCTCTGGGCGGCATCCAGGTCGAAGTCGGCGGCGTGGAGCAATTTCAACAGCAGGTTCTCGACGTCTTCGCCGACGTAGCCGGCCTCGGTGAGGGTCGTGGCGTCGCCGATGGCAAACGGCACGTCGAGAATCTTGGCCAGTGTCTGGGCAAGGAGCGTCTTTCCGGAACCGGTGGGCCCGATCAGGAGGATGTTCGACTTGTCGATCACTACCTCGGAATTCGTCCCGCGGTGGGTCAGACGCTTGTAATGGTTATGCACGGCGACGGCCAGGACCTTCTTGGCATGTTCCTGTCCGACGACGTACTCCTCCAAATGCTTGACGATCTCCCGCGGCGCAGGAATCTTGGCGAAAGGCTGCCGACCGGTGCCCCGGCGGCGGCGCTCCTGGTCGAGGATCGATTGACAGAGGTCGATACATTCACCGCAGATGTAGACGTCGCTGGGGCCTTCGACCAGCGGTCCGACGTCGCGGTAGCTCTTGCGGCAAAAGGAACAGAATGCGTTCTTCTTTGTTGTCCCGCCTCCGCGGCGTCCCGAAGTGAAATCCCGTCCTGAGGGCATGCCAAATCCTTTCCACGGTCCGGCGCTACGAACTCGTCGCTGAGTCCACCCGCCGGGGGTGTCGTTCCAGTTGTCGCTCGATTATCGTCGACCTGTGGGCATCCCTGTCCGCATGGTTTCGAGCGGTTCCGTGCCAAGTTTCCCTACGTTGGCGCGGCGGAGCGTGTTTTCATCGCCAAGGACGCAAAACTCGGCCGAACCGCGAGAACCGAACAATCCGGCGGTGCCGCGCCGGTCGGGATCGCTTGTCCTAACCCGTTTCGCCGTTATCCTTTAACTCCTCCTGGAGACGCGCCGCCAAGTTCGTCTTTATAGTTCGGAATTCTGCGTCGCTCAGCCCACCTCGTGCATGCAATTCACGGAATTTTGATAGCAACTCGCTCGCCGTTGGTTCCTGTTGTGCCGACTCTCCGCGAATCTTGCCAAGGACGTACACTGCAACGACCACCAGCATCGCAAAGATCGCCGCCCAAATGACCAGTTGGGCGATAGGATCACTCCAGAGCTCTGCCATACGCCAACGTCGCCTAACCGGCCCAACCGTCCCCGATTTGCCATTGCAGCTACTCCGGTTAATTATGCAGATTTAGACGTCGAGGTCCAGGATTTCCGATATGCGAACTTGATGTGGCAGTGGCATTGGCGTGCGGCTGGAACGAGCACGGGAGTTGGTCGAGGTAGGTCCCGTTTGCCGAACGGGACCTCAGCGCACAGGCCTCGCTCGGCAAACTCGGCAAACGAGACATCCTGGCAGCGGCTGTTGCAGGGACTCCGGCAATTTGAGGCGTAGTGTCAGGGGTGCTTCGAAGCGAGTTGGAGTTGGCCGAGGTGGTCGGCAGTTCCAGGTCCCGCTCGGCAAGCGGGACCTACCCGGGTCGATTGACAAGCGGCAGTGCGTTCTCTACCCTAAAGCTGGAGTAAACCAATCCCCCACGGAGCTGATCGCGATGCCGAAAGAGTCGACAGTCAGGCGGATTCTGAACACGGGCGTGGTCGCGGTGTTACGAGCGCCCAGCGGCGAGGCCCTGGCTGACGTTGCCGAGGCGCTGCTTGCCGGGGGCGTCGAGGCGATCGAGGTCACATTTACTGTGCCAGGCGCCCATCGCGTGATCGAGCACGTTGCCACGCGCCTGGGGGATCGAATTCTGCTGGGAGCGGGGACGGTCCTCGATTCGGAAACCGCAAGAATTGCGCTGCTGTCGGGGGCCGAATTTCTCGTCGCGCCAACACTCAACCTGGACGTAATCCGACTCTGCCGTCGCTACAACAAAGTGGTGATGCCGGGCGCGCTGACGCCGACCGAGGTTTTGACGGCCTGGGAGGCGGGGGCGGATATCGTCAAAGTTTTTCCATCCGACATTACCGGGCCGGCCTATCTCAAGGCACTACATGGCCCCCTTCCGCAGGTGCGTCTAATGCCAACGGGAGGAGTAAACCTTCAGACGGCGGCCGACTTTCTGCGTGCGGGCGCTTGCGCCCTGGGAGTTGGCGGAGCATTGGTGGAGCCAAAGGCGGTCGCCACCCGCGACATGACTCGGATTGAATCGCTGGCACGCCAGTACGCGGAGATTGTTCAGAAGACCCGGCAAGGAGGCTGACGGTGGTCTAATGAAACGGGAGACAGGCACCGCAAGGAATCGTGGTGAATGAGACCCAAGATGCGAAGGTCTTGCAGAGCCACTCCCCTTTTTCACCAGACCAGGCAGACAGTTCCGTCATTCGACCGGAGCAAGGTTTTCCCCGAGGAGATAGAGGATGCCGATCCAATTCACATGCCCGCATTGTGGGCTGCAGACAAATGTCGCCGACGAATACGCGGGCCAGAGCGGGCCCTGTGCCCGGTGCGGCAAGACGATCACCGTTCCGCCGATCGGTGGCGGTCCGGCGCCCCTTCCTCCGCCGCGCCGGACCAGCGGGCCTGCTGTGCTGGTGATCGTGCTGGTGGGGGCTCTAGGCGTGGTCGTCGTCTGCGGCGGGATCCTGGCGGCGCTGCTGCTACCGGCCGTGCAAGCCGCCCGCGAGGCGGCGAGGCGGGCACAATGCACCAACAATCTGAAGCAGATCGCCCTGGCGATGCACAACTACCACGACTCGTACGGCTGCTTCCCCCCGGCCTACCTGGCCGACGACAAAGGCAAGCCGATGCACAGTTGGCGCGTTCTCCTGTTGCCTTTCTTGGAGCAGCAGGCCCTCTACGAGGCCTACAACCTCGACGAGCCCTGGGACAGTCCGGCGAACCAGCGAATCGCCGCGACCATGGTCCCCGCCTACCGGTGTCCGAGCGAGCCGAACGCCGGGCCGCAGACCAATTGCACGATGCTCGTCGGGCCAGGAACGATTTCCGATGGTGCCTCGTGCACGAGCATCGCGGAAATCAAAGACGGGAGCTCCAATACCATCATGATCGTCGAGGCAACCGGCACCGGCATCGGCTGGACGGAACCGCGAGATCTCGACGCCACGAAGATCACGTTCCAGGTAAACGAACCGTTGGGCGGTGAGATCGAGAGTTCTCATCCGGGGGGAGTAAACTGCGCACTGTGCGACGGGTCGGTGCGATTCCTCAGCGACTTCATAGAACCGGAGCAGTTGCGGGCGTTGAGCACGATCGCCGGCGGCGAGAACGTGGCACCTTTCTAATAGACCGATAAAAGAAAGTGCACTTTGTACCACCCCCGGCTGCTCCAAGCAGCCGGGGGGTGGTTAGATGGGCGGCGCATGGGTTATTGGCAAGATAAGGTCGTGCTGGTTACCGGCGGTTCCAGCGGTCTGGGTCTAGTAATTGCGGAGTCGTATGGCGAAGCCGGTGCCAAGGTCGCCATCGCGGGCCTGGAGGCCGACGGGGTTGCGAGCGCCGCGGAGCAACTCCGGCAATCCGGCAGCAACTGTCTGGGGCTCCCGGCCGACATCACCCGTCAGGAAGACGTCGAGCGAATCGTGTCGGAGACCCTCGAACGGTTCGGCCGTCTCGACGTGCTGGTCAACAACGCGGGCCGCTCCATGCGAGGGAAAGTACTGGACACGACGCCCGAGCAGTTTCGCGACCTGATGGAACTGAACCTGATCGCGCTGGTCCGCTGCACGCGAGCCGCGGTCCCGCATCTGCTCAAGCAGCGCGGGCATGTCGTGAACATCGGGTCCTTGGCCGCCAAGTCCGCGGCGCGATGGGTAGGAGCTTACCCGGCCACGAAGCACGCAGTTGCCGCCTACTCCCAGCAATTGCGACTGGAACTGGAGGCGGAGGGGCTCCACGTTCTGCTGGTGTGCCCCGGTCCGATTGCACGCGACAATCCCCGGCTTTATCCGCTCGAAGGGCTCGAAGACATTCCGGAAAGCGCGCGGCGCCCCGGCGCGGGTGTCCGGGTGAAAGCCATTCCGCCGGAAGAACTCGGCCGTGCGATCCTGCGTGCCTGCGAACGACGGCAGCCGGAGCTGGTCGTGCCGGCGAAAGCCCGGCTGCTCTTCGTGCTGTCGCAGGTATCTCCGCGGCTCGGCGATTGGCTGGTGCGGAAGAATAGTGGATAGTGGATAGTGATTAGTCGTGGGAAAGGTCGCCCCTTGTCCGTCGCCCGCCCCCTGGTATATTGTCTCGAATCCCAGACTTCACCAACCACCAACCACTATCCACTAATTCCCGGAGTTTCTCCCCATGCCCGCATTTCCTGACGTCCAGAAGATTCAGTACGAAGGTCCCGACTCGAAGAACCCGCTGGCATTTCGGTACTATAAGGCGGATGAACCGGTGGAGGGAAAGGCGATGAAGGACCATCTGCGGTTCAGCGTCGCCTACTGGCACACGATGCGAGGCACGGGGGCGGATCCGTTCGGGCCCGGGACGATGCTTCGTCCTTGGGAGGGGCCGCAGGATACGGTGGACAACGCCACGAATCGCGCTCGCGTGTTCTTCGAATTTTGTGACAAGCTCGGAGCAGAGTTCTACTGTTTCCACGATCGCGACGTCGCCCCGGAAGGCGCCAGCCTGGCCGAGACAAACAAGAACCTGGACGCCGTCGTGCGAGTGCTCAAGGAGGAGATGGACCGCACGGGCGTGAAGCTCCTTTGGGGCACGGCCAACCTGTTCAGCAATCCGCGTTACGTCCACGGCGCCGCGACGAGTTCCAACGCCGATGCGTTCGCCTACGCTGCGGCCCAGGTGAAAAAGGCACTGGAGGTGACCAAAGAGCTCGGCGGGGAAGGCTACGTTTTTTGGGGCGGCCGCGAAGGATATCAGACCCTTTGGAATACGGACATGAAGCGGGAGTTGGACCACCTCGCCCGTTTCATGCATATGGCCGTCGACTACGCCAAGGAAATCGGCTTCACCGGCCAGTTCTACTTCGAACCCAAGCCAAAGGAACCGACGAAACACCAGTATGATTTCGACGCCGCCGCGTGCATCAATTTCCTGAGAGCCAACGGCCTGGAAAACCATATCAAGCTCAACATCGAGACGAACCACGCCACCCTGGCCGGCCATACGGTGGAGCACGAACTGGAATACGCGGGCCTGCAGGGATTCCTCGGTTCGGTCGACGCGAACACGGGCGACCTGCTGCTGGGCTGGGACACGGATGAGTTCCCGACCGACGTGTACCTCACCACGAAGATCATGCTTGCGATCCTCAAGTACGGCGGATTCACGACCGGCGGTCTGAACTTCGACGCCAAGGTCCGCCGCGAGTCGTTCGAACCGGTCGATCTGTTCTACGCCCACGTCGGCGGCATGGACGCCTTCGCCAAAGGGCTGAAGATCGCCGCTCAAATCCGCGCAGACCGAGAGCTGGCCGGAATGGTCACGAAACGATACAGCACCTGGGACTCCGGAATCGGCGCCGAAATCGAAGCCGGCAAGCACGACCTCAAGTCGCTCGAGAAGTACATGCTCGGCAAAGGCGACGTTACACCGACCGGCAGCGGGCGAAAGGAACTGTTTGAGAACGTGGTGAACCGGTACGTGTTCAGTAGTTGAACCGCAGTCCGCGGCTTCGCAATTCAGCCGCCAACTCCGGCGTCGATGTGTACTGCACGGCATCGAATCCAACGGCTTTCGCGCCGGCGATGTGGCCGGCGATGTCGTCGGTGTAGAAAATCTCCTCCGGTGCGACGCCGGCCAGTTCCGCCGCGCCAAGGAAGATCGCCGGATCGGGCTTGGACGCGCGGAGGCGATAGCTCAGGGCGTGGACGGAGAACAACTCGCGGAGGATCCAGAACCGCCGCAGGCAGTGCTCCCAGTGGCTGTGACACGTGTTCGACAGAACGCCCAGCCGATAGCCGGCGGCGTGGAGCTGGGCGATCACGGGCACGATGCTCGCATTGAGCGTAAAGATGTCGCTTCCCGCCCTTTCCAGTGCATCGTAGTTCGGCCGGCAGTCCGTGCCTTGGCAGAATGCCTCGTAGAACCCGCGGTCGTCGATCTCGCCGCTTTCGTAACGCTCCTGCAGGCCGGTATCGAAAATCGTCTTGAACACCAGCTCCGGGCTGACGTCGGCCACGGCGCCCATCTGACGGCACATGATGTCTCGATCAAAATAGACGATCACCTTGCCGAGATCGAAATAGATGAACTTGGGTTGCGCCATTACAACTCCCGGATCTGAACGTCCTTGTACCACGCCTCCGCCGGCGGTCCGCCGTGGATTTGCAGCCCGATCAGGCCTCCCTGCGGAATCGACTCGTCCGGTTCGGTGTAGTCGACCGTCTGGTGGCCGTTGATCCAGAGCTGGATCCGCTTGCCTTCCGCGCGGATGCGGTATTCGTTCCACTCGTCTGCGCGAACCACCTTGGATCGCTCGTCCTTGGGCGGACCGGCCAGGACCTTCCGACGCCGCGACTCGTCGTAGAGGCAACCCCACCAGCCTTCGCCCAGGTCGGCCTGGTAGCCGATCATCTCGTGGTGATTGGGAATCCGCTGGCTCCGGATCTGAACGCCGGCGTTGGCGCCCTTGCCGAGGATCTTGAACTTCAGGCGGAGCTCGAAATCGCCATACTCTCGGGCCGTGGTCAAGAATTCGTTCCGCGGGACCGGCTTCTTGAGATCCCCGGCGACGATCGCTCCGTCCTCAATGCGGAAGCTGTCTTGGTTTCCCTGCCAGCCGTCGAGGCTCTTTCCGTCGAAAAGGGAAACAGAGCCCGCTTCGTCCGCCGGCGAGACAGCAGCCCCTAACAACCCCAAGCACACGGCTAGTGTCCATCTCATGATGCGTTCTCCGGGTGTGATACTGGAATCTTGGCCCCCTGCCCTGCCCTGCTCCAGACTCGACGTCGTTGAACGAGCGGGACGGGTGTTGGAGACCCGGCTCGTGTTTGCCGAGCGGGAGCGACGTACCAGGTCCCGCTCGGCAAGCCGGACCTACCTCTGCCAATTTACACGCGCTCTGGTCGTTCGGGGAGGGGTGATTTACAATAAGAGCCTAACCCGAGACTATCGGGGACGGGCTCATTTTGTGCAGTCTTCGGAGCAAATTGTGCCTGCCCCCTTCTCTTCCGCGGTTTTGGGATAGGCTCTACGTAGCATTTGAATGCCCCCTGTCTGGTTAAAAGGTGTCTCAGCGATGCGTTCCGACATGATCAAGCTGGGCGATGCCCGTGCCCCCCATCGCAGTCTCCTGCGAGCCACCGGCGTCGAGGACGACGATTTCCGCAAGCCGTTTATCGCTATCTGCAACAGCTACATCGATATCATTCCGGGCCACGTCCATTTGGACGAGGTCGGCGAGTTCGTCAAGCAGTGTGTCCGCGAAGCGGGAGGGATGCCGTTCGTGTTCAACACGATCGGCGTCGACGACGGTATCGCCATGGGGCATACGGGGATGAAGTTTTCGTTGCCCAGCCGGGAGATCATTGCGGATTCGGTCGAGACGATGATCCAGGCCCACTGTTTCGACGGCATGATTTGCATCCCGAACTGCGACAAGATCGTGCCCGGGATGATGATGGGTGCAATGCGGTGCAATATCCCTACCGTCTTCGTCAGCGGTGGACCGATGGAAGCGGGCCGGACGGCCGATGGCAAGGCCGTCGACCTGATCGACGTGTTCGTCGGCGCGGCCGCCAAACAGAAGGGTGAGCTTACCGCGGAGCAACTCGCCGAGATCGAAAAGGCGGGCTGCCCCACGTGCGGTTCGTGTTCGGGCATGTTCACCGCCAACAGCATGAACTGTCTGAACGAGGCGTTGGGGCTCGCACTGCCGCTGAACGGCACCCTTCTGGCCACCAGTGCCGAGCGGCGGCGGCTCTTCCGGCGCGCGGCCGAGCGGATCGTGGAAATGGTTCTCGAATTCGAACGGCTTGGCGAAGGGCACGGGCTTCTGCCTCGCGAGATCGTCACCGAAGCGTCGGTCGACAACGCCATGATGCTCGACATGGCCATGGGCGGCAGCACCAATACCGTGCTCCATATGCTGGCCGTCGCCCGGGAAGCGGGTGTCGAGTACAGCATCGATCGGATCAATCAGCTCAGCCAGCGGACGCCCAATATCTGCAAGGTGGCGCCGAGCAGCAGTTATCATGTCGAAGACGTGCACAATTCTGGAGGCATTCACACGATTCTCGGGAGCGTCAACCGAGGCTGCCCCGGCCTCTTGAACCTCGACGTGCCCACGGTCACCGGCAAGACGCTAGGCGAAAACATCGCCGAGTACGACATCCGCGGAGAGAGCGTGGCCGGCGAAGTGCTAGAGATGGCGGGTGTTACGGCCGGCGGGGCTCGTACCAACCGCGGCATGCATGTCCAGCGGAAGGCAAAATCGGTCCGCGAACTCACCGCAGAACAACTCGGGTTCGATCCGTACGACTGCATTCGCGAGGTCGACAATGCGTACAGCCAGTCGGGCGGCCTGACGATTCTCTACGGAAATCTTGCCCCCAACGGCGCCGTGGTCAAGACCGCGGGCGTCCGCCCGGAAATGCTCAAACATAGCGGGCCGGCAGTGATCTTCGAGGCGGAGACCGACGCCTATGCGGGCATTGTCAACGGAAAGGTCAAGGCCGGCGACGTGGTGGTCATTCGCTACGAAGGGCCCAAGGGCGGACCCGGGATGCAGGAGATGCTCGCCCCGACCACGGCGATCAAGGGCATGGGACTGGACGACAGCGTGGCCCTGATTACCGACGGACGGTTCTCGGGCGGCACCGCGGGTGCGTGCATCGGCCACGTCAGCCCCGAGGCGGCTGCCGGGGGCCCCATTGGCCTGCTCGAACCCGGCGATATCATCGAGATCGACATTCCCGGCCGCACCCTGAACGTCCGGCTTACCGAAGAACAACTGGCCGCACGGAAGAAGAAGTGGACCCGGCCGGAGCCGCGCTTCACGACGGGCTACCTGGCCAAGTACGCCGCCATGGCCACCAGCGCCGATACGGGGGCCGTGCTGCGGTGGGACCGGTAAGACGCGGTGACCGTACCGCCCGTTTCCGGCAAGCTGATCGGAATCTCACGCGGAACCGTCGGGGACTGGCTCATTTTGCGGAGTCTTCGGAGCAAAATGTGCCTGTCCCCTTCTCCCCTGACGAACTGCGGGGAAGTTTCGGCCGTATTGCCCAAGACATCGTTTCCGACTACGATGAAACAAGTGGGCGGACATCCCCGTCCGGCGAGTTAGCGTTGTGCGTAGCATGAACCCGGTTCGACGTGGTATCGCAGTTGGACTGGCTGCCGTCTACATCTTGACGGTTAGCACGTCCGCGCTGCTTCATAACCACGGGGTTGGCTGCGGCGGGCACGTGGATGCTGTGGCGCAGTCGTCCCACGTTGCCGAAAACTCGCACTGCTGCAACCACGGACATCCGGGGGGAGACCCCCTCCCCGTCCCTTCCTCCCCCTGCCCTCCCCTGCCCTGCCCCGGCGACGAAGACGCTTGCGCGGCGTGCCAGTTCCTCGGTCAAAAGCCGATGCCCACGGCCGAGATTTCCCAGGTCGTTTCGGCGATGCTCGTTCAGACCGAGATACATGCCGAACCGATCCGGCTGCCCGTCGAGCTTTCCCCCAGCCTTCACAGCCGCGCTCCTCCGGCTGTTGTCTGAGGCGACTTTCTCTTTCGGCGATTTGCAGCGGCACGCCCACGCTGGTGTCCGCGCGAATCGTTCTCAGGCAGCTTCGGTCTTTCCGAGGAGTTCTTCATGTCATCGCGTCGAAACGCATTTACGCTCGTCGAATTGCTGGTCGTGATTGCCATCATCGGCATCTTGATCGCCATGCTCCTGCCGGCCGTTCAAGCGGCGCGCGAGGCAGCCCGGCGAATGTCGTGTACGAACAATCTGAAACAAATCGGCCTGGCTCTGCACAATTACCACGACACGCATCGCACGCTGCCCACCGGCTGGATCGGCTTCAACGCGAGCGGAGCGGCAGATTTCGTGGGAGAGCCCGGCTGGGCATGGAGCACGCGGATCCTACCCTTCCTCGAACAGCAGCCGCTTTACGAGACCATTGACACGAACACCTGGGTGGCCGACCCGGTAAACGATCGGGCGAGGGTGTCGACTGTTCCGACCTTCATCTGCCCATCCGACGTCGGCAAGGACGTCTTTACGTTGATGGAAGCCATCGATGAAGAGCATGAGAGTACGACTCCGGTCACCACGCTTGCCAAGAGCAACTACCCCGGCGTGTTCGGTACTCTGGATATGCATGCGGTTTGCGAACAGGGCGAGCCGGGTTACAACGGCTGCCAAGGCAACGGGATGTTCTACCTGAACCGCAACGTCGCCTTTCGCGACATCACCGACGGGCTGAGCAACACTTTCATGGTCGGCGAGCGGTGGTCGAAGTGGATCCAATCGACGTGGACCGGAGTCGTGCACGGCGGATGGCATGCCCCGGCTCGGGTTGTGGCCGTCGCTTCCGACGGGTTTCCCCCCAACTCGGAAGCGAATGTCGAGCAGCAGACCCACAACTTCAGCAGCTTCCATCCGGCAGGAACGAATTTTCTCCTGTGCGACGGGCACGTGAAGATGATCAGCGAGACAATCGACGTGGAAACCTATGGGGCGCTCTGCACGCGCAGCGCGGGAGACCTCGTCGGGGAGCACTAAAGTTCCTATTGGGCATCGGCGATTTTTAATCGCTGGCCCCGCTCCCTTGCTTCCCTTTCCACCACGGGCAAAAAGGACAATCGCCGCCCGCGGGAAGCGCCCGACCGGATCGATCCGGCACGCCAGCACCAAGCTGCCATACACCGCGCAGCCCGGAACTGTGGCCAGGATCGCCGCGGTCTTGTTTTTCACCTGGCGCTTCACGATCTCGGCCTCGACCTGTTCGATCTGCTCGTCCCAAAACTTCCGCTTCAGCATCAGTCCTGCCTGTGGTCCTCGGTCCACCTCTGCTGGAAAATGCAGTACTCATCCCCTGTCTTGCTCTTCGTTGGACGGCAGCTTGTATCGCACCGTGAAAGTGTACTGCACATCGTCGCGTGCTACGCCTTCGAAATGCACTTGTGTGCGGCCGTCCGCAGTGTCAACGTCCGCTGTCGGATCGGTCGAAACGAGTTCCGCGCCGGCGGGCAAGAGAATCGTCGTCGAGTACTCCTTGTCTCCTCCCGCGTGGCGAATCCCGTCCCGATAGGTCCAAGTCCCATCTTTCAATGCCGCCGCGCCAGGGATCGTCAGCACCTGGGTGTACTGCATCTTCCCGTCGGCGAAGACATCTTCCGTGAACCTCACGTCGTATCGCTTCTGCCCGTTCTTCACCACGACGTCGGCCGGCATCTCGTGTCCCAAGGGGTCGAGAAATCGTGCATTCACCTGTTCCGGTGCGTAGAAGGGGAACCCTCTCGGCAAGTAGTAACTGCTGTACGACGCAGACACATGGGTCCGCTTCTCCGCGGTGCCGTCCTCGGCAAGCGTCACGAGAGTATCCGCCGAAAAATCCCTGCTGCCGCCAAGTTGCCAGGCGCGGGCTGTCCACGTGGACACGACAATGGCCACCATCAGGCATGCCGCCACCCAGAGCCCGCGTTCCCACGGAGAGGCCGCTCGCACGGGCTCATACTTGACCGGCGGCTCGGAAGGCTTTTCGACGCCGACCGCGGTCGCCAGCCGGGCCAGCTCCAGCCGCAGCAGCTTCATTTCCTTCAGCACAGCCATCTTCATCCTGGCCATGTGGAACCAGAGTTTCAACAGCACGGTCGTCTCGTAAATCACAAGCATCGCCACCGCACAGCCGATCAGCGTCTTCGTGTCGAAGCTGCGCGCAAAAAAGTTGATCGCAGCAACTCCGACCGCGACACAAAAGATTGCATACGCCCAATAGATCCGCTCGGCAGTCCGCAGTTGTCCGGAATACTCCGAGGAAGCAACTTCGCGGAGCGATTCTTCCCGCTCCGATTTCAGCCGTGCGTTCTCCTCCAAAGCCTTTCTCAGGGTTTCATCGTGTTCACTCATCGTCATCCTCCTCGAGGAACCGGCGCAGACGCTGCCGCGCATGGTGGAGTCGTGATTTGACCGTTCCGGGTGGAATTCCCAGGATCTCGGCAATCTCGGCGGTCGAGAATCCGTCCTCGTAACGCAACGACAGGATCGCACGATCGGGACCCGCCAGACCGGCCAAGGCATCGCGAAGATTCGTAAAGCTGCGCCAGTCCCCGTTGCGTTCCGCCTCGCACCAGCGCTGGCCGTACGCCTCGTCGGCTCGGCGCATGCGCCGGCGCCGGCGAATCCAGTCGCGCGATTTGTTGCTCGTGATCCGGTAGGCCCAGGCGGGGAAGGCGGCCGGGTCGGCCAGCCGACCGATCCTCCGGGCGATCACTATCCAGGCCTCCTGGAGCACGTCCCAAGCCGCCTGCTCATCGTCCGTCAGACGCCAGGCCAGCCGCCAAAGCCGGTCCTGCCATCGATCGATCAGTTCCGACAGCGCCTCAATCGCCCCCTCCTGGGCACGGATCACCAGCAGTTCGTCGTTGATCCGTTCTTTCTGGTTCATCCGCCCAAGAGTCGCTTGCGGGGGCCAATCGGTTCACCGGCTCCTCGGAATGAAAGCAGATCCGCCGTAGCGCTGGGCCGAACCGACACGGCCATTCTGGAGTCACCCCAAGGATAGGCCGGCTCAGAAGCCTGCACAATCCATTCGTCCTGCTGCTGCCGCCGCGATCTAGGGTGCGACGGAAGTCAAGACTCCGCAGACTCCGCAAAATGAGCCGGTACCCGATGCACGGGGAATGCGTGCGACGGCAGCCAACTGCACCAACAGAGGGGGCTTCTTGCGAATCCATGTGGCGATTGTTAGGCTTCGTCACTAGCGGCCCGACGCGCCGTGGAACGCCGGACCGACTGGGTTTAAGCGTCAACGCCTGTAGGGGAGACTGCTGAAAAAGGAAACCGGCTCGGCAGCCAGTGGTGGCTCGGCTTCAAGACGAATACAGGACGCTGCGGTGGCTGTCCCCTTTTTCAGCAGTCCTGTAAAGGACCGTTTCTCATGAATTCACGCCAACGCTTGGACGCAACTCTGAACCATCGGCAGCCCGAGGGGGTTTGCGTTGACTTCGGTTCCACCGCGGTCACCGGGATGCACGTCTCGATCGTCGATCGGCTGCGAAAGGCCGTGCTTGGCGACGACAACTACCGGGTGAAGGTCTGCGAGCCTTACCAGATGCTGGGGGAGATCGACGACGAATTGCGGGAGGCATTGGGGATCGACGTGGTCGGCCGCTTGCCTCGCAAGAGCATGTTCGGCACCGATGAAACCGACTGGAAGCCGTTCACGATGTTCGACGGCACCGAGGTGCTGGTGCCGCACAATTTCAACACGACCGTCGATGAGCAGTCCGGCGGCCTCCTCGTCTATCCCGAAGGCGATACCTCGGTGCCCCCGTCCGGCCGCATGCCCAAGGGCGGCTACTTTTTCGATGCGATCGTCCGTCAGGAACCCATTGACGAAGACAGGCTCGATCCTGCCGGCAACCTCGAGGAATTCGGCCGCTTCCGTGAAGAAGACATTGACTACTACCGCGGCGCGAAGCAGTGGTTCGACCGGCGCGGCGACCACGGCAGCATCGTCGTCGTGCCGGGCACCGCCTTCGGAGACATCGCCTTGGTGCCCGCGCCGTTCCTCAAACACCCCAAGGGGATTCGGGACATCGAGGAGTGGTACGTTTCGACGGCGACGCGGCGGGATTACGTCAAGGCGGTGTTCGAGAAGCAGTGCGAATACGGTCTGTACAACGTACAGCAGATGATCGACATCCTTGGGGACTCGGTCCAGGCGGCCGTCATCACGGGCACCGACTTCGGCATGCAGACCGGCCCGTTTATTTCCAACGCCGCCTATCGCGATCTGTATATGCCGTACCACAGGCAGATCAACGACCTGATCCACGCCGGGAGCAACTGGAAGACATTCATCCATTCCTGCGGGAGCGTCTGGAAGCTGATCCCCGACTTGATCGAAGCCGGGTTCGACATCCTCAACCCCGTCCAGTGTTCGGCCGAAGGAATGGATCCGCGGGCGCTGAAGAAGACGTTCGGCAACGACGTCGTCTTCTGGGGGGGCGGAGTCGATACGCAAAAGACGCTTGCCTTCGGCACGCCCGACGACGTCTATCGCGAAGTCCGCGAACGAATCGACATTTTCAACGAGGGCGGCGGGTTCGTGTTCAATGCGATCCACAACATCCAGGGCAACGTGCCCGTGGAAAACGTTCGAGCCATGTTCAAGGCCATCGACGACAGCCGGTAAACTTCACCAGGGAGTGTAGCCTCATGCGCATCTCAAAAGCCCTCCTGCCGATCGGATTGTGTGCGGCGCTCGGTTTGCCATGCACGGTTGGCCAGGCCGTGGCGGCGGAAACGCCGGCCGGCCGGCAGATTTACGTCTCCGTGGACGGGCGGGACACGAACGACGGATCCGCGTCACGGCCTCTGCGAAGCATCTCCGCCGCAGCGCGAATGGCGCAAGCGGGCGACGTGATCACCATTCGCAAAGGTGTCTACCGCGAACGAGTCAGCCCGGTGCGCGGCGGCACCTCGGACCAGAATCGCATCACCTATCAGGCCGAAGCCGGCCAAGAGGTCGTGATCAAGGGCTCCGAAGTGATCAGAGACTGGAAAAAGGAAAAACACGACACCTGGAAAGTCACCATTCCCAACCAGTTCTTCGGCGACTTCAATCCGTACAGCGACCTGATCCACGGCGACTGGTTCAACGCCAAGGGACGCGAGCACCATACCGGCGCGGTTTACCTCAACGGCCATTGGCTCATTGAAGCGGCCAAACTCGAGAACGTGCATCAGCCGGCAGGCGACACACGGCTCTGGTTCGGCCGGGTAGACGAGAAGCATACGACGATCTGGGCCCAATTCCCCGGCGTCGACCCCAATCGCGAGGAAGTGGAGATCAACGTCCGCCGGACAGTGTTCTACCCGGAGAAGCCCGGCGTCAACTACCTCACCATCCGCGGACTGACGATGATGCACGCGGCGACGCCTTGGGCGCCTCCCACCGCCGAGCAGATCGGGCTGGTGGGCACGCACTGGAGCAAAGGCTGGATCATCGAGAACAACGATATCCGCTACTCGACCTGCGTCGGCGTGGCGCTGGGCAAATACGGCGACCAGTGGGACAACACCTCGCAGAACACCGCCGAGGGCTATGTCAAGACGATCGAGCGCGCCGTTGAGAATGGCTGGTCGGGCGACAACATCGGTCATCACGTAGTCCGCAACAATCATATCGCCCACTGCGAGCAGGCGGGCGTCGTCGGCAGCCTGGGCGCGATCTTCAGCCGGATCCTCGGCAACGACATTCACGACATCCACGTCCGCCGGCTGTTTACCGGCGCGGAGATGGCCGGCATCAAGATCCACGCCGCCATCGACACGGAAATCCGCGGCAACCGCATCTATCGAACCACGCGCGGCATCTGGCTGGATTGGATGGCCCAGGGAGCGCGCGTGACCCGCAACCTGCTCTATGACAACGACGGCACGCAGGATCTGTTCTTGGAAGTCAATCACGGGCCGTTCATGGTGGACCACAACCTCTGCCTGTCCCGGCCTGACGGCAAGTCGGACACCCACTGGTCGTCCCGCTACAGCGTGCTCGACGTATCGCAGGGTGGAGCCTATGTCCACAACCTGTTCCTTAACGGCATTCTCTTCCACAATGAACTGAGGCGCGACACACCCTTCATGAAGGCCCATTCGACGGCGGTCGCGGCCTTGCGCAATATACCCGGCGGGGATGACCGGTTCTACAACAACCTGCTTGTCAATCGCGGCTTCGTCGGCTACGACAAGGCCGGCTTGCCCGTACGGATGAAAGGAAACGTGTATCTCGACGGTGCCCAGGCGCCGCCGCTGGAGGAATCTCCGGTGGTGCTCGCCCAGTTCGACCCGGCCGTGAAGCTCATCGAAAAGCCCGATGGCGTGTATCTGGAGCTCGCGCTCGAAGGAGAGTGGGCCAAGCGGACGTCGTGCCCTTTGGTGACTACCGACTTGCTCGGCAAGGCGGAGATACCAGGGCTACCCTATCAGCAGCCCGACGGTTCGCCGTACCGCCTCGACACCGATTATCTTGGCAACCCGAGAACCACGGAGAATCCTTTCCCGGGTCCTTTCGAGTGGACCGAGGAAAACAAACGCGTGCTGAAAGTCTGGCCTGTGGACACATCCAAGTAGGAAGGCAGCGCCAGCCCGGACGCGTGCCGCTGCCGAGTTGGCGCGCCGGCGCATTAACCATGTCTCCCCAAGGGGATTTCACGTGCAGGTATCGACTTCGGGCAGTTCGCACGGCCGCGGCAGCATGGTCTACCTGACCCTGGTGGTTCTCGTCGCCACGCTGGGTGGTTTGCTTTTCGGCTACGACACGGCGGTAATCGCCGGTGCGATCGGATTTCTCCAGGCCCATTTCGATCTGACGCCGGCGATGAAGGGCTGGGCCGCTTCCAGCGCGCTGGCCGGATGCGTGTTCGGCGTCATCCTTGCCGGGCCGATCAGCGATCGATTCGGCCGGCGGAGCATGCTGATTGTCGCGGCGGTCCTGTTTTTCGTCTCGGCGATCGGCACGGCCGTGCCGCGGGCGCTGGCAACGTTTGTGGTCTTCCGTTTCCTCGGCGGCATCGGTGTGGGGGCCGCATCGATGACCAGCCCGATGTACATCGCCGAGATCAGCCCGGCTCGCATTCGCGGCCGTATGGTCAGTGTCAATCAGTTCGCCATCGTGACCGGTATGCTCGTCGTTTACTTCGTGAACTACTTCATCACGCTCTACGGCGAGTCCATCGACCCCGAATGGAACGTGCTCTACGGCTGGCGATGGATGTTCGGGTCGGAGGCCCTACCGGCGGTGGCCCTTCTGGTTCTCCTGCTGCTGGTGCCGGAAAGTCCCCGCTGGCTCGCAAAACAGGGATTCTCGGACAAGGCGCGACGTATTCTCGAGCGGGTCGACGGAACGGATCATGCCGAACGAGAGATGCGTGAGATTCAACATGTCCTGGCGCAAGAGCCGGGCACGCTCGGACAGATTCTGGCGCCGGGACTGCGGAGGGCGCTGGTGATCGGCGTCGTTCTGGCCGTGCTGCAACAGGTTACCGGCATCAACGTGTTCCTTTACTACGCTCCGGAGATTTTCAAGACGGTTGCCGGGGCGGGGGTGGACGCGGCGATGATGCAGACCGTGGTCGTCGGAGCGGTCAATCTCGGTTTCACGGTCCTGGCGGTCTGGCTGGTGGATCGCCTCGGCCGCAAGCCGCTGATGATCGTCGGAGCGGCGGGTATGGGAGTATCCCTGGCGGCGATCGGCGTGGCGGCAATGCTCGGCCAGTTGGCGGCCTGGGTGCTGGTATTCATCCTCGGCTACATCGCTTGTTTCGCCTTGTCCGTCGGGCCGGTCACCTGGGTGATTCTCTCGGAGATTTTTCCCACGAAGATCCGGGGCCGCGCCATGGCGATCGCGACGTTCAGCCTGTGGATTGCCAACCTCGTCGTCAGCCAGACCTTCCCGATGATGGACGAGAACCCGTGGCTGGTCGAGAAGTTCAACCATGGTTTCCCGTTCTTCGTGTACGGGGGCTTCTGCGTCGTCCTGTTGCTCTTCATGATCGTTGCGGTTCCGGAGACAAAAGGTAAAACGCTCGAAGAGATCGAACGGCGCTGGTTGTGAGCGGCTCTATGAGCATCTTGATCGGAGCGGAAATCGAGAAGGCGCTGGAGGACGGATCGATCCGGATCGAACCGCTCGACAGGTCGCAGATTGGACCGGGGTCGGTCGATCTCACGCTCGGGAACGACTTCAGGGTCTTCAGAAAGAGGTCCAAAGTCTATCACGTGACGAACGATTCCCGGTTCGAGGACATCACCAGGAGCGTCCACGTGGAGGACGGAAGTTACTTGGTGATCGAGTCGGGCGAGATGATCCTGGGGATCACCCGGGAGAGAATCACGCTGGCCGACAACATCTCCGGCCGCCTGGAAGGGAGAAGCCGGTTCGCGCGATTCGGCCTTGCCGTGCATGTCACCGCGGGCTTCATGCAACCGGGCATCTCGAACCATCAGGTCCTCGAGATCGTGAATCTCGGACACGCCCCGCTGGCCCTGTATCCGAAAACCCGGATCTGCCAGTTCGTCTTCGAGAAGTGCGAGGGGCATGCGACGTATCAGGGGCGATTCATAGAGCAAACGAAGCCGTGAGATCGCGACAGCTCGGACGCTGAAGTGCGGAGGGCGGCGGCGCGCGGCTTGCGCGAGGCCGGCCCGGAGGCGTCGGATAGCCTCGGGGCTCTGCAGGAGGCGCTCAGCGATCCGGACTCTGAGGTTGTGCGGCAGTGCGCGGTGACATTGGGCTCGATTGGTGCCGCGGCCGAGCCGGCGGTGCCATCCTTGGTAGAACTGTTGAAGCACGATGAGCTGGCGGTTCGCTTTTCGGCAGCGATAGCCATTCACCGAATCGATCCAGGAGAAGACGCGATTCACCCCGTGCTGATCCAGGCAATGCAGACGGGCGACGGCGGCGCAATCCTGGCCGTCGCTGAAATGGGGCCTGCAGCCGTCTGGGCCGTCCCCACCTTGGAAAAACTCGCCCGTCATCGCGATCCCAATGTTCGCCTATTGGCTGTCACCGCGTTGGGTCGGATCGGCCCGAACGCTTCCGAGGCGGAGGACGTCCTGGAAGCCGCGATGGACGACCGGCACGCGGGCGTACGGGAAGCAGCGAGTCGCTCCCTGCAGTCGGTCCGCAGTTCAGTGCCCTGATTTCGCTCAAAACGAAGCCGGATGTGGTTCTGACGGACATCGTGCTTTTTCCACCTTCTCGCCTTCTTTTTCTGCGTATTTTTTGCCACCACCGCCCTCACGCCAGAACGCGCCCTATATACCCAAGGAGCAACTTGTTTTCTTTGAGGGTTATTCCATGCAGTACCGGCATCCCAGGCGGCCGTTATCCCCTCTCGGCTTGGCAGCCGTTGCGGCGTTCACCGGCATCGCGTGCATCCCGACAGGCTCTCCGCCCCAAACCGTCACGGAGCAGAGCATCGACGTCCCGGATGCCGCGCCGCAAGTTCTTCTGGAATCGGTCCGCACATGCGTCCGCGAAGCTTCGGCACTGCAGGACCGTCTCGTGGCAGGCCGGCAGTCGGTCGACGATCTGAACGCGCTGCGGACCAACGTTTTCCGCGGCGTCAAGGCAGCCGACAAGGTCATCGCAGATCCATCAGCCGGCAGCATGAGCTGCCAAGAGGCGGAGAAGGCGAAACTCGATCTGCTCGGCATCGCCGCCGCCAGACGTCTCATCCCGGACACTCGGCTGAAGCAATACGTTGAAGACCTGGTCAAGCGCGATCCGACAGCCGAGCTTGCAGCCGACGCGACGGCGGAATGGTTGCGATACGAACTGATCCACGGCGCCAAATCGCCTGCCGAGGTGCTGCCCGTACTGGCCGAGTTTGCCCGCAACCAGCCGGATTGCGCAGCAGGTTTTCGCCTGCTGGCCGACTACGGCAAGAAGCTCGATTCCGACCGCAACGTCGCCCGCTCGCTGCAATGCTACCGGCTTGCCATGGCCCTCTACGGCGAGCGCCCCGAAGCGAAGTCAATCGAAGGCCGGCTCGCCGAACTGGAGGAGACCGAGCGAAAGGCATCTGCGGCGCGAGCGGCAAGGCAACAGATCGCGGCCGCCAGGCTCTCCGCCGTTCAACGCCAATTCGGCGGCTTCCCCGACGGCTATTTCGTCGTCTATGCCGAGGAAAACGTTAAGCCGCCACGGCACGGCGGCATCTACTTCTATCGCTACGAGTACGACGTCCTCGAAGGCCTTCCCGCCGCCGCTGCTTATGTCGAGGGGCTTCCGGAGAAGTGGTCGTGGAAGCTGATCCAACGATTCCCCGAATCGCCCGACGGCCGAAAGCAGGCCTATGAACTTTGGAAGACCCTTGTTCAGAGGAAACGCAAGACGGCGCTAAGGGAGTGGTCAACGACTGCGTCGGCGACAATTTGAATGTGGCCATGCTGTCCCGGATGTTCGACCGCGGCTGCCGGGGATACGAGGCAGTGGGGTACACGATATCTTCTGCCGGCCAGTGCGGCGCCGGGCTGGCCCGCAGGCGGTGAGGCGGTCGAAGTGTGGCTGCCAAGGACTGCGTTTTTCCAAAATTGAGGCCTTCCCTTACCACCCGGTTCCGCAGAGGGAGAGAGGCGACTCGAGGAACGAACCGCAAACGAGGTTGCCACGCCCTGGGCGAGGCCGCCGAGTAGGCGACGGCCGGTGGCGTTGCGCCGCGGCTTGAGGCTGGTCACCGCGGAAGGATTGCCGGCGGCGAGCGACCGGAGAGCTAATCGCTCACGGGCGGAAGAGGGCCTGCGAAAGCAGAGGCGTGGGCAAAGAGACCGCCCAGTCCCGGCCGTTGGTCAGCGGAGGGGAGTCGGCGGGCAGAGCGGAGCCGGTTACCAGATTGTCAAAGATCTGCGGAGCGGCGAGGCGCAAGGTCGGCTGGCGCCGCTCCGTGGGGGCATGTGTTCACATGTCCATTCACCTGCGTCATTGTGGTCGATGCGGCGCAGTTCGTCAAGCAGTTTCTTGAAAGAGGAGGCGTAAGTGGAGGCGGGGATTGGAGTTACTGCGCGGTCGCATGGCGTCGGAAGTGCGCTACGCGGTACGGCTCCTCTTTGGAGTGCGCGTGACTTGTCACCGCTTTCTTTCCTTCCTTCTCTTCTTCCAGGAGGGGACGGGCACCGAGCGGACCCGATGGAACCCGCTGGAAACCGACCGAACTGGCGTCAATGACGCCCGCTTTTTCGGCCCAGTCAATTTCACGAAAAGACCCCCGGGTTCGTGAACCCCGCAAGGCCAGTTTTTTGGAATTGGAGCCCCTTTTCGTGGAATTAAACAGAAAAGAGCGGAACCAGTTTTTCGCTCCAAAATCCATGGTATAACCCCGCCATGCTTGAGGCAAGGAAGCCCTGGCAGGCCGGCGGCAAGCATGGATGCGGCACCGCCGGCCGCTTCTAAACCGCATCATGACCGATCACGGAGGATCGTTCAGGCGACCACGATCATCGCCTTTTCACAGTCGGCTGGGCACCCCGAACTGCTGGGCAGGTTGGCCAGGCTTGCTGCTCGCACGTGACCTGTGGGGTCCCCTTCGGGGGTTGCCGCCGAAAATGTTCCTGCGTACACTGAACAAAAAGGAGGTTCCCAGTGATTCCATCCTCGATCAACGCCTACGCCGACGGTCGCCCGTATAGCCGCGCGCAAGGCCGCTATGCACCTCGTTGCGCGGTCGAGGACCGGCTGGAAATGCGCATGGCTGTAGTCAATCTCTCCGCGGAACAGCCGTCGCCGGGCCGGTTTCTCCAAGCGATCATCCGCGAGTTGAAGATCCGGTTCTACCAGCGGAAGACGATCAAGAACTACCGGACAGCTTTGGGAGGATTCCTGCGATGGTTCGGCAGCCCACCGCACCAGATCACGCGGGAACATGTCCGGCAGTATCTTGAACTGCTGGTGGACGGCGGGGCGAGCGCTTCCTGGGTCGGCGTGCATCTTCCGGCAATTCGGACCGCGTTTGACAAGATGTGCGGCCGGCAAGTCACCCTGGGCCTGCTGTCGCCGCGTCGCGCCAGTCGGTTGCCGGTAGTGCTGAGCGAAGAGGAGGTGATGCTGCCCTTGGATGCTGCCCCGAGCCTCCGCGACAAGCTCTTGTTGGGGCTGATGTACGCGACAGGCCTGAGGGTGGGCGAAGTCGTGAGGGTCCGCTGGCGAGATCTCGACTTCGACCGGCAAGTCCTCAACGTCTGGGAGGGCAAAGGCCGAAAGGACCGTGAAGTAATGCTGCCGGAGAGCTTCAAGCCGCTTCTGGTGCAATTGTCCAAGGCGTTTGGGCCCGAGGACTTCGTCTTTCCCAGCGATCGGCCGAACCGACATCTGTCGCCGCGAACGGTGGCCCGCGTGATGAAGCGAGCCTTGGCGATTGCGGGGATCGGGAAGGCAGCCACACCGCACTCGCTACGGCACAGCTTCGCTTGCCACATGATAACAAACGGCACCGACGTGCGTTTTATTCAGCAGCTCCTCGGTCACAAAAAGCTGGAAACGACCACCATCTACACGCGCGTGGCACCGATCCGGGACAAGCAGGTGCAAAGCCCGCTGGACGTGCTGTTCGGCAAGCGAGCCCAACCAGCTCCCGTGGTGCCCGCGCCGAGCAAGCCGGTGGGCCGGATGCAGATCGACGTGCGTCTGCGCAAGGACGATCCCAAGGCGGCCAACGTGACGGTGACGATCCTGAGCGATGACCGCTTCATTCCCTTGGACGGGATCGTGGTCCGCGAGGCGCGACCAGGGTGGGTGAGCCTGGAGCTTCCGCCCTTGGAGCAGTGGGAGAAGCCGCTTTGCTGGCTCACCGCCGAACAGCGTGCGCGGGTGGAGTCGCCGGACTTTTATCGTCTTCTTCAAGAGCACATCAGTCGGCGATTTTTGGCCCTGAAGCGGTCGTAGCCGACGCTTCTCTCCTGGCCCGGCAGTCTGGCTACTGCGTTCAGGGTCCGCGCTGCCATCGCTGAGAAGTGGCTTGGCGAGCTTGGCTTTGCCCCTATCGATGGGATCTCGCGATTTCGCCCTCCCCTTTTTGGTAAAAGCCTCTTGCCAGAAGGGCAGCAACAGGATAAATTGTGGGCGGGTACCCCTCGGAGGCGTACCCCGCATGGAAGACACGTGTGGTACCAGAACCTTGTTGGCAGAAGAGACTACAGGGCATGCCCGTGAACTTCAGCCCTCACCGAAAGGGCTCTAGCCATATCATCGACCGGGATCACGTAGTCCTTCTCCGCGGGACGCCTATCTACGACTCCGCAGTCGGAACGATTGAGACTCGAATCTGTGTCGGTGCTAATGGCTGGACTCAGCGTGCCATGTGGCTGGACCACAACAGGCATGTCACTGATCTCGGATTGCAGGCCGAGTTCCACCTTTGGCAGTATTACCTTTCGGCACGGGACGTGAATTCCATTCGCGAGGCCCTGACTGCGGTTTACCGACAGTTCTCGCGGTTTGAGTCGCAACCAGACGCGAACGACTCCGTAGACTCGCTTACCTTTTGGGCTGGTGATGATCGGTTTTCCGCTTGTTTGCTGCGCGCTCCAGACTTGCCCGACAAGTATACATCCGAGCAATTTGGAACCTTTCTGAACGCCTGCAATCGAGTTTATGGGCTGGCACCGCAGCCAGCTAACGTAGTGGAGGACTGGGTGCACCGCCGAGTTTAGCCTCCATGCCGACGGGAGCACAAAGTACCAGATCAAGAAATCTGACGAGAAGACCAACTGCCAACATTTGCTGGCCGCTAAGCCGCTTCGCGGACGCCTTGGCGGTGGTCGTAGCCGCCAAACCCTGGTACAATCAAACGTAGTTCAAACCCGGTTGGTCCCGCCGAGTACGGCGTCGGCCAGCCAGACCGTTGGACTGAGCCGCTCGTGTGTGGTCCCGGTCATGACGAATGGACCCGGCTATACCTGCGACTCAACTTATCGAGATGAAAGATGCTTTCACAGACAAAGCGTCGCTACCCCGAACACGCCCCCTCACATTTCGCGCTTCCCAAAAATGGGACTGTCCCCTTCGGCCAGACGAACCTGACTTTTCACAAAGGCGACGATCATGACCGACGCCGAATTCGAGCGAATCGAGAAGGAGCTGGGGCTGAAGCTGCCGGAAGCCTATCGGAAGATCGTGCGCGATCTGCCGGATGAGCTGCTCGACTGGCCGCCGCTTCCGGGCGAGAGCTGCAACCGTCGGCTCGAAAACTTCTTGCTCGACGTGGACGAGATCCTCAAAGTCCAGAAGCCCGCCCGCCGGCGCGTTCGTCGAGGCTTTCCGGAGCATGGCTTCGTTTTTGGCCGCAGTGGCGAGAACTACTGGCTCATTGATGCCTCGGCCGACAACCCGAAAGTGTATTTGGTGTTCACGTCCTCCAGGATGCTGCTGGGCGGGCAAGAGAACCTGGCCGAACATCTCGAACGGATCAAGGCAAAACACCGGGACGCCTGGGCCGAAGCAAGACGGCGAGTCGAAGCGGGCGACCGGGCCACTTTGTCGCCGGACGAGTTGATCGACGAAGCCCGGCGGTTGGCGCGGCCTGCCGTGTTGCTGGTCGAAGCGGGGAAGGACTACGCCGCGGTCTGGCAAGGGACGGGCGTCGTGCCGCCGCCAGAAGGAGAATGGGAGCACTGCGTCTCTCTCGACGCCCGTTTCCTGCCGGATAATCCGCGGAAGTTGCGGGGCGTCTTGAGCGTCTATTTGTGCGTCGAAGACAGCGAGCGGATCGACGATGTCGCCGTCGTCCACAATCCCGAGGCGACGCTGCCGCGCGAATCTGACGGCCGACCCCTGTTTGCCAAGCGGATCGAGTGCGTGCCGCCGATCGAACCCTTGATGAAGTTCGGCTGCCAACGGATTCAAGATTGGCTTCAGGCGAATAGCTTTGACCCGATCGACGGCTACGATCCGGATCGGTTCGCAGACCCGGCGCCGCTTCACGCGTATGAGAAGATCGTCACCTCAGAGCACCCGTTCAAAGCCCGCACGGATTGTTATGCGATGCTTGGAGGTTGGAGTTGGTGCTTCAAGTGGGAGTACGGAATCGACGAAGAGTACCCTTGGGAACTCTTCGAGAGGAGCTTGCTGCTTCTTACGGTCCACACGGAGCCGTACATCGAAGTATTCGACGACGGAAACGAGTTTGTCACATTCAGCCGAATCACATAAGGAACGCCAACGGCTGAACTAGAAAAGCCGTCGCCCAACATCTGCTCGCCCGCTAAGTCGCCGCATCCATGCGGCGAACGCCTTCCCTGTGGTGCCGAGCGGGATCGGGTGGTAGAATCGGCTGGAGATTAAAAGGCTGGTGCCGATGCCACGGCGGCGTCGGGCTTCCGTTCCGTTGGGCGAGGAGACTTTCTGGCGTGGATCCTGGTGCCCCAGACAGCGGCATCCCTTTTGACGCTACAACAATCACGGCACTGGTAGATGAGCTTCGTAGGCTTGACGGCAGGCTACGAGTGTTTGGGGCTGCCCTCCACCGTTACCAGTTCGCAGCACCCCTGCCGGAAGCTGATCTCGTCGCCTTTGAGAGCCAGCACGACGTATCTCTGCCAAACGACTACCGATATTTCATTTCGCATATTGGAAATGGTGGAGCGGGTCCAAACTACGGAGTCAAGCCGCTCGAACACGCCACAAGGGCGTGTGATCCTTCTCAGCCATTTCCGAGCACCGGCAACCTATTTGAAAACCCGATTGGCACCTTTGACTATTGCAACATTCCCGGAGCGATTTGGCTTTCTGATAACGGCTGTGGCACGACAGACAACCTGATTGTGAATGGGGCGGCCTACGGATGTGTATGGACGGTCCTTGACGAACGTGACTACTGCTGCGCCACCACGTTCGCCGAATGGTACACACGTTGGGTAATGTCGGGGATCAACACGATCCGGAGGGAGCCCCTGATCCGGCGAATTAGGAAAGGAATGACGCTGGATGCTGTTCGCGAGCTTTTGGGTACGGAACTCGTTGCGCACGATCCACGCCGCACTCTGGGCGAGGACTACTGGCTGGCGTTCCCGGACTGCAACGCGTACTTTAAGTTCTCGCGTACGGACCGCGTCCTGGAGATCGACCACAAGTCGCATATTATCTCACCGCGTTGATTCGATTCGCGGTCTCAGTGAATGCGGATTGATGTCTTCCCGCATGCCCCAACATCGAAGGCCCGCTAAGAGCCTATCCCAAAACCGGCGGGGACTGGCTCATTTTGCGGAGTCTTCGGAGCAAAATGTGCCTGTCCCCCTCTCCTCAAAGTTTTGGGATAGGCTCTTAGCCGGGGCGAGAGCCCGCGGCACCTCTGATACGGTGGTTAATGGCGAACGAGGCCCAACGCACGTGATTGTGTCACCCGAGGTGGACTTGGAACATGTCGCAGATGAATTCCAAGTCCAATCTCGACCCTACACCTCGCATTGCTTGTGTGCCACAATTCATTCCCATTGCGAATCTTCCCACAGGTGGGCCTCCGTCCCTATTACCTTGGTCACATCGGTATCGGCCCAATCGACCCCCGTTACATCGGCGAGACGGAAGTCGGCAATGCGCACATCGGCCCCACCGATTCGGGCGTCGCGCATGCAGGCTCGGTACAAGCACGCGCCGAACAGGATCGACGCTGAAAGATCGGGGCGAGAGAGATTCGAGCGGCTCAGATCGGCGCCGGACTCCCGCACCTCCTTGACTAGCTGTTCCTCCTACCTTAAACTCAATCTTGCGGGAAATCACATTTCCTCTCACCTCACTGGAACTGTAGCCCTCTGGCGATCGGACAGTCACATTGTCCACCACCCATCGTTCTACCTCGAAAAAGCGCCCGTGCATCGAGCTCCTTGACGACGCTGTCGTGGAAGTCCTGCGTCGAAAGACTGCGGCTGAGCGGATGGCAATGATCTTTGCCGCCAATCGCACCGTGCGGCTAAGGTTGGAAGGGCACCTTCGCACGCGTCATCCCGACTGGGGCAATCAGGCTGTGATGCAGGAAATCGCCCGGAGGATGATCGGTGGAACAGGCTGAGTTGCTTCGCCACGTCGTGGAGGTCTTGGAAGAGCAAGGGATCACCTATCTGCTTGTGGGTTCTTTGGCCAGTGGCGTCTACGGCGAGCCGCGATTCACCAATGACATCGACGTTGTGCTCGAACTTCGGCTGGACCAGGTTGCACGACTCTGCGAGGCATTCCCCGCCTCCGACTATTACGTCAGCGAGAAAGCGGCACGCGAGGCGGTTGCCAGTGGCGGCCAGTTCAACGTGATCCACCCCACTTCGGGCAACAAGATCGATTTCATGATCGCTCGACAGGATGCGTGGGGGCGCAGCCAGATCACCCGTCGTCGCCTGGAGCAGATCTTGCCTGATCGCTCCGGCTATGCGGCAGCGCCCGAAGACGTGATCATTGGAAAGCTGTGGTATTATCACGAAGGCGGCTCGGAGAAGCACCTCCGCGATATCGCCGCCATGTTGCAGGTGAGCGGCGACGAGATCGACCAGCAGTATGTTCATCACTGGACGCAGCAACTCGGCCTCACGGAAGAATGGAAGGCCATCCTCGATCGGTTACGCGGAGAGTAGGTGAGCTAAAGGGGACAGGCGCATAGGAGCAACCACTGGCACCTCATTCTGTGGCCACAACGCGACGGCGACTTGTCGGACTTCATGCAACGCATGGGCAATACGCATACGCAGCGGTGGCATCGCGCCAAGCAGAGAGTGGGCTATGGCCACTTGTGTCCAGGCCGGTTCAAGTCCTTTCCGATTGAGACCGACGACCACTACTATACAGCCGTACGGTACGTGGAGCGTAATGCACTGCGGGGCGGACTGTGCCAGTGTGCGGAGGCTTGGCGGTGGGGCAGTCTCTATCGGCGCGTGCGCGGGCAACGTCAGTTGTTGCTGGCCGATTGGCCGCTGGCGGAACCGTTGGCGAGCAAGTCAACCAACCACAAACGGAAGCTGAGCTTGAGGCAATCCGCCGATGCGTGCGTCGAGGTTGCCCGTACGGCAGCTCTTCAGCCACGTGGCCCGCTCGACTGCCGAGTCGACGGCATGCCGGAGGAACGCCATAAACGACGGAAAGCTCCAGCGGTGGCTGCGATCATCCGATCCAGCGAATCGAAAACCTCGTTGGAGTACTGCCAGTATGCCTCCGGCCGGGAACACCTCCGAATACGACGTAGGGGCCGTAAGAAAACAAGTCATACATTTTGACGGCGGGTGGATTTCAATGCCCCCGGAAAACAAGGGGTGGATTGAAATCCACCCTACGACTATTGGCCAGCTTAATCTCTTACGGCTCCTTACCGGCCGGGGCGCAGCAGGGGTTTGCAGCTTAGACGACTTCGGGCACCACGTAAGGCTCGCGGTATTCGCGCTTGAGGCACTTGTCGGCCTCGGGATCGTTCACAAAGCGTTCGGCCGCCGGATCGAAGTGTACGCTACGCCCGAGCTTGCAGGAGATCTTTGCCAGGTGGCAGACAGTCATCGAGAGATGGCCCTGCTCGACGTCGGCGTTGAGCTCTTCGTGCTTGCGGCTGCGGATGGCGGCAATCCAGTTGCGGAAATGGGGAATGCTTTCCACGCGCCAGTAAGTACCGGCATATCCCTTGTCGCCGTCGTGGGGGCCTTCGGTCTTGAAGGGGCCCGGCTCGTTCTTGGGGCCGAGGAACGTGTAGTAGCTCGAGTAGTCGGGAATGATCATGTAGCCCTCCGAGCCGAAGAAGATCTCGCCGACGCACTGGTTCGCGGCCACGAAGGGATACTTGTCGCGCATGCCCGCCTCGCTGTTGCTGTACCAGTGGCGGATCTCGAACGTGACGAGGACCTTGTGGTCGGCCCACTGGCAGAGAAACGCCTGGGTGTTGGGGGTGTCGGCGTCGTCGTCTTCGCCCGGCACGAACCGGTCGCCCATCGACATGACCGTTACGGGGTGTTTGTCCAGACCCAGGCCCCAGCGGATCTTGTCGACGTCGTGGACGGTCTGGTTGGCCACGTCGCCGCTGGCAAAGTTCGAGTTCCAGTACCAGCGGCGATGTTGGAAATTGCTGTACTCGACCATTTTGGCCGGGCCGACCCAGGCGTCCCAGTCGAGGCCTTCGGGCACGGGCCGGGGATTGTGCTTGCCCAGGTTGCCGCGCATCTTGTAGCTCAGGCCGCGGGCCATGTAGAGCTTGCCGATGACGCCTTCTTTGAGCTTCTGGATCCCTTCGATGATGTAGGGACTGGAGCGGTTCTGGGTGCCGATCTGCACCATGCGGCCGTACTTTCTCGCCGCCTCGACCATCTTGCGGCCCTCCCAAATGCAACAGGTGGGCGGCTTTTCCACGTAGACGTCTTTACCCGCCTGACAGGCCCAGATCGTCTGCAAGGCGTGCCAATGGTCCTGGGTAGCGAAGCTCACCGCGTCGATCGACCTGTCGTCGAACAGCTTGCGTTGATCGGTGTAGACGGCCAGCTTGAGACCCTCCAGCTCCGGATAGCCTTTCGCGGCTGCGTCGAGTTTGCTCCGATCGCAGTCGCAGATCGCCGCGATTTCCACGTTGTCGCTCTTGGCGATCCCCGCGAGGCTTCCAACATGGGAGTGCATCCGTCCGCCCATGCCGACCAGGCCCACGCGGATGCGATCGTTTGCACCGCGCTGGCCGAGGACGACGGCAGGCGCCGCGACCGCACCGGCTATCGCGGCCGACGATTTCAAGAACGTACGACGACTGGTGTTTGCCATAGATCTTCTCCTGATTCGGGTCGGGCCGTTCAACGGTAACATAATCGTCCAGTCTGACAGGCCCGCCCTTGCGATTCAAGCCCCCTGGACGCTGATCGGAAATCGGCGAACCCTGGGCTCAGAGCCTATCCCAAAACCATCGGGGACCGGCTCATCTTGCAGAGTCTTGAGCAAAATGTGCCTGTTCTCTTCGCGCGGTTTTGGGATAAGCTCGAAATGGCCCTGCGAGAATCAGGAGACGGTTTTACAGGGCAGCTTCTCAGACGGCGCCGCGCACGGCAACGCCCGCCTCGACCGGCGCCCGTACCCCCGTGGTTCGGACGCGACCGACAAACGCCTGGACGTGCTGCGCGATTTCGTCGCAGCATTCCTCGAGGGCGAAGTGGCCCGTATCGAGCAAGTGGAGCTCCACGTCGCGCAGGTCACGATGGTAGGCCAAAGCCCCGTCGGTCGTGAAGATCGAGTCGTTGCGCCCCCACAGGACAAGAGTCGGCGGCTGATGCTCCGTGAAGTAGGTTTGCCAGCGAGGATACAACTCGACATTCTTCCGATAATCGTAGAGCATGTCCATGAGGATCCGGTCCACGCCGGGCCGGCTCAGGTGCGCCAAGTCGATGTTCCACGCATCGGGATTGATCCGCTCGATGTCGCGAGCACCGTCCTGGTAGTGCCACATGAGCCAGTCGCGAGTGAACCAGCGGCGGACCCCCTGCTCCGTGTCGGTGGAGCGGTTCTTCCAGAAGTTGAAGACCGGCTCCCAGACCTGGCTGAACTATCGCGTGGTCATCATGACACCTTCTCCTTCGGAACCGTGAATAATGGGTAGGGCAGGCCGC
>JAXGMN010000079.1:0-44139 GCA_040768665.1 Thermoguttaceae bacterium | reverse complement strand
AAATGGTTCCTGACACTTTTTTCTCGAACGGTGCTTAGCAAGCAGGTCGTTTTCCCGATCGGCGCCGCGGCCCTTATTTCTCGCGAGTTGGCGACGCCGGCGTCGCCTGTTCGGCAAGCCGGTCAAAAAGCCTCTTCAATCGTTTCACGACCTCGGGGTGTTTGTCCGCGACGTTATCGTGCTCAGCCGGATCGGTGCGAAGATCGCAGAGCATCATGTCCCCGGGCGGATCACCGCCAGTCGCTCCCGGATAGTCTCTGGGGCCGTATTGCTCGCGCGGGGCAAGGATCGTGACGCCGTCGGGTCCTCGCGGATCAACCCAATCCTGGTTCTCGATGATCGAGTCCGGCCATCGCGGCGGCTGGTGGACGTGCAGTTTCCAATTGCCGGCGCGGACGGTCATGACACGGTCGCCCGACATGGACAACAAGCCTTCATGCGGGCTGGCGGCGTCCGAAGCGAGGACGGCCATGATGTCTTTGCCGTCGATGATCCGGTCGCCGGGCAAAGGGACTCCGGCCAATTTCAGCACGGTTGGGAAGATGTCGATAGTTCCAGCCAGCTCATGGCACACGCGGCCGGCGGGAATCCTCCCGGGCCATCGGGCGATCATGGGCACACGGACGCCGCCCTCCCACGTCTTGCCTTTCATACCCCTGAGGCCGCCGGTGCTGCCGCCAAACCAGGGGCCGTTGTCGGAGGTAAAGATTACGAGGGTCTTCTCGTCGAGCTGAAGCTCTCTGAGCCTGGCGAGAATTCTGCCCACCGACCAGTCGAGCTCCGCCATCACGTCTGCGTACAGCCCGGCCCCGCTCTTCTGGTAGAACTCTTCGGAAGCGGCCAGCGGTTTGTGCGGCATGGCATGGGGGAGATAGAGAAAGAACGGCCGGCTCTTGTTCTTTTCGATGAAATCGAGCGCGCGTTGGGTATATCGTTTGGTCAACGTTGCCTGGACAACGGGGTCTTCAACGACCTTTTCGCCGTCGATGAGTTGCACGGGCCGCATATCGTTGGAGTATAGAATCCCAAGATAGTCGTCGAAACCGTTTCGGGTTGGATAAAACGGCGGTTTGTGGCCGAGGTGCCATTTTCCGACGCAGGCCGTGGCATAGCCGGCGGCCTGGAGTGCCTCTCCCAGGGTAATCTCCGAATGGGCGATGCCCAATTCGTCGGCTTGCGGACCGGCATCGGGACATGGGTTGTGGACCAGACCGTGGCGGAAGGGATAGCGCCCGGTAAGGATCGTCGCCCGCGACGGGGCACAGTACGGCATGGGGACATAGAAGTCGGTGAGCCGCACTCCTTCCCGGGCCATGCGATCCAGGGCCGGGGTCTTGAACTTGGGATGCCCGTAGCAGCCCAGCTCGCCGTAGCCCAGGTCGTCGGCGAAGATGACGACGACGTTGGGACGTGGGGCATCGGCGGCTGCGGCCGGAAGCGCGGAGACCGAACTGAACCCGATCACGCCCGCAAGGACGGACCATAAAGCAGCGCGAACGAATGGTACGTTCATGATGGACTCCCTGGCAAACAGCCGGATAAGTTTCTGGACGAATGGTCGGGTGTTGTGCACCGTCGCATTCTTGCATTAGACTTATCAGCAGCTTTGCCGTCAAATCACATGGCTCCACCGGTACTGAATCCCGAGGCGCCGGCGAGAGGTTGACGAGCACGTGAGGGATGACACCAGGCAACGCAACGGCCGAAAGACGCGCCGTTGTGTCCGGAGGCGCATGACTCAATGAAGAAACACCTGTTCCTGCTGGCGATGATGTTGTTCGTTGTCCCGCTGTCCGCGTCGGAACACGAGGAATCTCCTCCGGCCAACCGTACCGCCGATGGTTATCGCGGGCTTTGGTACGGCCTCAAGGAATACGGGGGCGGGTATGCGTTGTTTCCCTCTCAGCATTCGCCGATGGCGATTCATCGCGGAGAAGTCGGAAAGACGTTCTTTGTCTACGGCGGCACCGTTGCCGGCAATCCGCGGTTGCAGGCGATCGTGTCCTATTACGATCACCAGCGCGACGTGGTGCCGCGGCCGACCATCGTCCACGACTGGGGCGAGTGGAACCTCAAACCTGCGCAGGCAGCCGATGGGCACAGGAACCCGACTATCTCCCTGGACGGCGACGGCCGCGTGTGGGTGTTCGTCAGCGGTCACGGCGACGCCGGATATGTCTATCGGTCGAGGAAGCCTTACAGCATCGAGAGCTTCGAACGGATCATCGCGACACCGATGACCTATCCCAACCCGTGGTGGATTGGCGGCAAGGGCTTCGTCCTTTTCATCACGAAGTATGACCACAGCCGCGAAAACTTCTGGATTGCCAGTCCAACCGGCGAGAGCTTCGGCGACCGTGAAACTTGGACGTCGCCCGGCCAACTGAATGCGTGGACGGTGGGCCCGGACGGCGATAAGCCCGGCCACGGCAACTATCAGTTCACCGCCGCGAAGGGCTCTCGCGTTGCCACGGCGATGAACAACTGGATCGGCCGAACGAGGGACCGCTCAAACCTCTTTTATCTCCAGAGCGACGATGCCGGCAAGACCTGGCAAACGGCGGATGGCAAGGCGTTCGCGCCACCGATTCGCGAGGTGAAGTGCCGCGCGCTGGTCCGCGATTTCTGGAGCGAGCACCTGCAGGTTTTCATCCAGCATCTGACGTTCGACCGGCAGGGGCGGCCCGCGATCCTGCTGCTTACCTCGCCTGCCGGCCAGACGAACGAGGGGCCGGGCGGGCCGCGGACCTGGACGGTGGCGCATTGGGTGGGCGACCGGTGGGCGTTTCATCCGGTCACCACATCGTTGCACAACTTCGACTGCGGTTCGCTCTTTATCGAGGACGATGGCACATGGCGGATCATCGGCCCGACGGAACCCGGTCCGCAACTCTGGAGAAGCGGCGGCGAAGTCGCGATGTGGACGAGCCACGACGAAGGGGCAACATGGAAGAAGCTCAAACAGCTCACCGCGGGCAGCAAACACAACCACTGCTACGTGCGACAGCCCGTGGACGCGGATCCCGGCTTCTACGCGTTTTGGGCCGACGGCCATGGAAACGACCGCTCCGCGCCCTGCCGCCTCTACTTCTGCACCAAGGCCGGCGACGTGCGCGTGCTCCCGCTGACGATGACCGGCCCCTTCGCGAAACCAGCGATCCTTGACTGCCCAAACCTCCCGCCGTAGACTCAGCACGGGCGGGAATCAAATCTCGCATCACTTGACACACAGTCCCAATAGATCGTGGCCTGTACGCTTACCGGCAGTCGATTTCAACCTGGTGAGTGCGTTGACGCAGGAGGGATCACGATGTCCGACGTGAGCCGTTGGATCCTGGTACTCGGCTTCGCGACGGCCGCCACCGTGCTTTGCGCGGTTGCCTACTTATACCGCACCGGCATTCGTCGCGTAATGCGGGGAACGTCCGCGCGCGTCAGGCGGTGTTGGGCATACGTAGCGTGTTCAGCCGGTTTGGCGGGTACCGCCGCCTGCATGGCCCTCGTCGTCGCTAGCGGCGATTCGAGCGTCATTGAAGTGATTCGCCTCTGCGTCGCGACGGGCATTTTTTTGGTTGCCTTCGCCTCTACAGGTTGGGTCTGTCATCGGCGCCGAAGCGAAGGGCGGACTCGCATAGGCCTCTGTCCAATGTGCCTCGGAGCGGACACATTAGGCCTCGATGACTCGTTCAGAAATGAAACACTGTCCGTGATCTGTTCGAACGTGCTTGACAGTGCTGGGTATCAGGAATGTGGTTTTGCCTTTCCGGCGACTGTCCTGCGTTACGTGAAAAAATAGCTGCCTCTGGACCGAGTACGTCCGCACGCCGGCAGACGTGCAGTACCTCCTCTTTCCACGGCTGTTTGCAATGGCGGAGGTGCTGTCGCCGCCGGACGCTTGCGACGACGCGGAATTCCTCAGCCGGGTTGCCGGCCAACTGGGGCGGCTGAAGGAAGCCGGGATCGGCTTCTGTCAGGATTGGAGGGAGCCATAGTTCCGGGGGATGCTTTACGCTGCTCTTGGCCGCGCTACAATTGCTATGGATGCATGATTCGTATCATTCAGCAAGGTGAGGCCATGTTTCAAAAGCTCCATTTCGGGCACGGCACCGTGTCGTCCCACCCGCCACGCAGTCGCCTCCTGCGGTGCGAACCGCTCGAGCAGCGGAGACTGTTGGCTGTGGACATTCCGTCCGCAGCCGTTTCGGCCGCCGTGGCCCTGGAGGGCACGGGCAACGACGACGTGCTCACGATCGAGCCCGGTGACAACCCCGGCGAGTGGAGGCTTACGTTGAATGGCAATCCTCCGCAAGTGCTGAGCGGGCCAGACGTGTCCGTGGAATTCGACGGGCTCGGCGGCGACGACACGGTGAACTTTACCGGGACCGCCGACAGCGACAGCGCGGTGATTTTTCCGGACCGGGCCGAGTTCAATGGCTCGGGTTATTCGATGACGATGGTGAACATCGAAGCGACCGTGTACGATGGCGACGGCGGCCAAGATACGGCCGTTGTCTGGGGGTCGAGCGCCTTCAATAGGTACGACGCCCATCCTGGACACGCCGAGATGACCGAGGGCGGAGTCCAGATCATCTCGGTCACTGCGGAAAATATCTACGCCCGCGGCGGGGGTGGCGGCGATCAGGCCTTCTTGCACGACTCCGACGGCGACGACTTGTTGGAATTCTTCCCCATCTGGGCCCGGATGAGCGGAGACGGATATTTCAACCATATCTTCGGCTTCAAGACGATGGACGCCCCCGGGGAACTCGGAACCAATGGCGTGGATAGGGCCGTTTTCCGGGGCTCGACGGCAAACGATTGGTTCCAATCCACGGCCGCGTTTTCGCGGCTGTTCTCCGGCACCGGAGCGGTGTGGCACTTCGCCAGAGGCTATGAAGACGTCGTTGCCTACGGCCGCGGCGGCAAGATCATCGACGAAGCGTTTATCCAGGACACGGACGGCGCAGACAGCTTCGACGTTCGGCCGCTGAGGACAATCGTCACCACACCGCTGTACTCGGTCGACGTCCGCGGCTTCGGCACCCTGCAGGTCAATCGGGTCAACCAGGACTCGAATGGCGATGTCATTACGCTGGGCGATTCGAAAGGGGACGATACCCTCGTCGGCAATCCGGAACAAGTTACGATCAGCGGTCCCAGTTTTTCCAACACGGTCCTGAACTTCCCCGACGTACAGGTATTCAGCACGACCGGCGATGACCCCGATGTTGACAACGGGGAAGTAGATGATCACGACACGGCGTTCCTCTCCGACTTCACCAACTCCAGCGATTTAGATAACGATACCTTTACCGCCAACGCCAATTCGGGCGAGCTTGCAGGAAGCGACTACCGGATAGGAGTCTTCCGTTTCGACGAGGTGCATGCGGAGGCCACCTTTGGTTACGACATCGCCCATTTGGACGGCTCGCGGGGCGCTGACGTGCTGAACGCGTCGGCAACCGAGGTTAGCTTATCGGGCCAGAACATCTTCGGGCTTCCTTTTGACAACCACGCCTTGTCTTTCAACCGGATCTTCGCGACAGGCTTTGGCGGCGCCGATTCGGCTGTCCTTTCCGGCGCCACCGTCGAGCCGACGTTCGAACCGCCGGACGGCGTGCTCATCACGAACTTTCCCCAGGCCCTCTCTCTCGAGCAGATCGAAAGTATCGCGGTAGACGGCCAAATCATCTCGGGAATCGATGAGGTCTTTGCTTACTGGGGCGCGCCGGTCATCGGCGGGCTGCTCGCCGATCCGGATCCGGTGGTCCAGGGAAGTGATCTGACCTTGACGGCAATCGGTGTCACGGACAGCGATGGAACAATCGAGGAGGTGGAGTTCTATTGGGACGCCGATGGAGACGGTCTGCTCGATCCGGCGACGGATCTTCTGCTCGACGTGGACACCGCCGCCGTCAATGGATGGACGTGGACGGGATCGACGAGCATTTTTCCGGCGGGGATCAACACCTTCTTGGCCCGGGCGTTGGACGACGATTTGATTTGGAGCCAAGCGGCCGTCACCACGGCGGAGGTGGTTAGCACGACGAATCCGAGCATCAATTCGTTGAGCGATAGCCCGGACCCGGTGGTCGTGCCCAACGACGTCACCTTGACCGCCAACGGGGTCTCCGACCCGGATGGAACGGTGGCAATGGTGGAGTTTTACCGCGACGCCGACGGGGACGGTGCGTTGGACGTGGATACGGACGAGCTGCTCGGCACCGATACCACCGGCAGCGACGGCTGGACACTGGCGGTATCCTCGGCGAACCTTCCTACAGGTGTGAACCGATACTTTGCGATCGCCGTGGACGACGACGATTTCTTGAGTATGTGGTAACCACCACCGGAACCGTGACGCTTTCCACAGTGCCCGACTTCCAACTGCCCCAGGGGTTTTCTGCGCCGCCGAACGTGACAACGGCAGGCGCGACGACGTACGAGTTTCAGGTACTCTACACGGACAACGTCGCCATCGATGTCTCGACGCTGGGCGATTCGGATGTTCGAATCTACTCTCCGACGAACGGATTCCTTCGGACGGCGACGTTTGTCGGATTCACGCCCGTCACCGGCGGCGACCAGGTGACGGCGACCTACTCGATCACACCTCCCGGAGGAAGCTGGAACAGCATCGACAATGGCTCCTATCTTGTACTCATGGCTGCGCGCCAGGTAAGAGACACCGCCGGACATTTCGTTGAAAGCGGTGAGCTGGGCGGATTCACTGTGAGTATTGCCGGTTTTGCCGCCGCAGCCTTGCAGGAGTCTTCCTCGGAGGAAGCGTCGTCGTCCGCCGCAGTGGATCGAGGCGAGGCGGCGGCCAAGGATGCCGCTGTCAGTTCAACCAGCTTCGCTCCGACTCAGGAGCCGGCTTTGAAGAACCTCGCCCAACTACTCTGGCTGAGCCGCCCGATCCCCGCAACGGCCGTGCCCCGCCCTGGCCGCGAAGAACGACACCAGCGAGCTCGACATGGTATTCGCTTCTTGGCCATAGCCGACCCAGGGCAGCCGCGCTCACCCCTGTAAAGGTCCTAAGGTCTTGCGAATTCGTCGTTTAGCCTTGGCGCAGCCTTCGGCCGCAACCAACGCAGAATTGGCGATTGATGGCAGAGCTGAGAAAAGAAGATGGTGGAAAAGAAGATGACGAGGGAGATGAATTCGGTTTGCGACTTGGGAACCATCTTCCTTTCCTTGTTTCATCTTGGCCCTCTCCTCGGCCGCAGCCAAATTCGAAGCCATTTGCGTCATTTTCTGAACAGAATGACACCCAGGCGAAAACTTTGCCCAAAAAACAAAACTCTACGAGTCTGCAATGCAGTGCCCAGCGGGCCGCGCGCCGGTGACCGATAGCCGCGCCGCTCTTCGCCCCGTGCGCGGCCCGTTGGACACTGCGGTTAAACGACCTTTACAGAGGTGGCCTCAGGAACTTGTTGCAGGGCACCCTTGTACACGGCGCCGGGCGGTGTAGACTTGTGCGTACGGCTATCCACACTGTCTGGGGCGTTGCGGTGGATCGCGTCCGGCGATCCCGCTGAAGTCCCGGTTCGGATCTTGGTCGAAGTAATTCAACGTGAAACATGGCCCCGGTGGTGTCAGGAGCGAGCTGCCAAATGGTCACTGCGGCTGCCAGTGGGATCAGCCGCTCAGACTGCCAGATCTGGGAAACTCGTTCTCCACATCGGCATCCACTACGGGGCCACCTGAATCGAGGAAGCGGCCGTGACCATCAACCGACCAGGCCAGGAGTTCATCATTAAGGACACCCACCGGGGTTTGTGGTACGAGGACGGTAAGCTCACCAAGGTCCTCGAGGCCGGCCGGTACGAGATCCCGGCGCGACGGAGGCTTTTGCGGCGGCTTCCCACCGTCGAATGCGTTCTGGTGGACATTCGCGAGCGGGACCTGACGATCAAAGGCCAGGAGATCCTTACGGCCGACAAGGTGGCCATCCGCGTGAGCATTCTCGTGCAGTTCCGCGTGACGGACGCAAAGGCGGCGATCCAGAACGTCGAGAGCTACGAGGAGCGGCTCTACAGCGACGTGCAACTCGCCGCTCGGCGGTCGCTGGCGTCGATGTCGCTTGAAGAAATCCTCACGAACCGCAACCGGCTCAGCGAGGATATCCTGATGGAAGTCAAGGAGGCGGCAGCGAGCTACGGCGTGGCCATCCGCCGCGCCGACGTGAAAGACCTGGTTTTCCCCGGCAATCTCCAGGAGATCATGAATCGGGTGCTGGCGGCTGAGCGGAACAGTCAGGCCCAACTCGTGGAGGCCCGCACCAAGGCCGAGGTCGAGGAAATCCAGGCCAAGACGCGAGCAGAGGCCAAGCGCCGAGACGCCGAGGCCGACGCCGTCGCGCGCCGGCTGCAACGGGAGGCCGATGCGGAGGCCGAACGGCTGAAGGCCGAAAACGAGACGCATGCTCTGGTCGAGCGACAGAAAGCGGCGGAGGTCCTGGAACGGCACCCGAGCCTGCTTCGGCTGGCCGAGCTGGAGACGCTGCGCGAGCTTGCGCACAACGCCCATGCGCGCGTCTATCTCGGGCTGGGCGATCGCATGTTGATGGCCGGCCGCGAAGAATCCCAAGCGGAGTAGCCGGGCAAAGCGAGGACCCGCCGGCGGATTTCCGTCCGTTGTTGAAGAAACCGTTCGTCTTCAATCGAGCCGTACCGCTCCAGAAAAGCCGCCCGCGGAATGCCCTCCGGCAAGTCGTTCAGTTCCAGAAGAAAATCGGACACGGAGAACGACTCCGCCAGCGACTCCAGCAAAAGCCGGTTCCCGCTTACCTGGGTTGCGAAGGCGATGCCGGCGATGTCCGCGGCCAGGTCGGCGAAGCTGAACCCCGTGCCTCCTTGAGAGTCCCGCAGTTCTTTCATGATTCCCATCGCTTCCGCGGCTTCGGGTCCCATCAGGGCAGCCAGCGCGGCCGAGACGGCGAAATGCTGAGCCAGGTCGCGGCGCCCGTGCATGGTTGGGGCGCCAAGCACCGCCAGGCGTTGACGACGCTCGTCCTCGGTCTCGGCAGCCAGGAATACCCTGTTGATCAGAGGAGCGGTTCGCAGGACGGTCGACTTCTCGAAGGCGGCGCCCAGACCGAGGAGAAACGCTTTGGCGGCGTTTTCCCGCGGCAGCTTCCTTGCCGCGGCAGCCGCTCGGCAGACAAGGAATTCCGTGAGACGATCTCCGCGAAGAGGGGCGGAGGCAGCGTGGTTTTCCGCAGCCGCCTCGCGCACCGCGGTGACGATTGCGCGGACCCCCGCTTCCAGCGTTTGGGCGGGCGGATCCGCCTGGGCTCCGGCCGCTGCCGAGGCGATGAGCCACGCCGAGATCCACCCGAGGGCCCGGATGCACCATGTCAAGTGTGCGGGCACGATTTCACGGCCGATCATAGGCTCATTCCGCCGCATATCTCATTCCAGCGTTGGCTTGACGATCTCGCCCCGCAATTGCGCCTGCTGCCCTTCTGCTTCGTAGACCCCATAGAACAAGGAACAGGAGTCGAGCCAGACCACCAGCCGGTGAAGGGCTTCCGGCGGCAGAGACACGTCGTAGTGCCCCTCTCGCAGGAGCTGATAGAGCTTCGACGAACGGGCGCCGAACTCGCCGGGAAAGGTCCGGTTGAATTTCGGGTCGCTCCACAACTCCGGATCGCTCCAGCTCTTCACCTTCTGGATCGCGGCGGCAGCATCGGAGTAGTTGTAGAACCCGAACTTCGGGGCCAGGCTCAGGTAGGAGGCGTAGTAGGCCGTGGGCTGCCATCCCGGGCGGAACTCGACCGGGCTGCTGTCCAGCGGCGGTGCTTTGTCGGCTTCCTTCTGGTGGCAAGCAACGCAATACCGGTCCAGCACCGGTTGCACCAGGCGCGGATAGCTGAACGGGTTGGTGCCGTCGACGTCGGGGGATATCCGCGATGGCGGGCGCTCGATGGCCAGGACGTTCTCAAAGGCCAGAGGCGTTTCGTGACGCGGCTCGTGGCAGCCCCGGCAGGTGGTCGTCTCGCCCGGCTGAAACTGCGTGCCCGATCGCATCGAAGTGACCGCCAGCCCCTCCGCATCGAGCGCCTGGAAGAACACTTCGCGCCGCGCGGGCACGATGAAGTGGGCGCTGCCGTCCGCCTCGACCGGCACGGTTCCCAACACGGCCCGCGCGATGTTGACCGAGGCCGTGTTCGGCACCGGCAGACCGGTATGCGCGGTGAGGATCGAAGGAAGGGACTGCGGGAAGAGCTGATAGATCCGAAGGGCCGTGATCTTCGTGCCCGCCGGCCACGGGGCCGAATGCTGGTAGACGTTGATCACGCCCACGGTCGCTTCATCCGAGCGTTCGGCCGCCAGCGACGGGGCGACTTCCGGAATGACCGGCGGCGCCGGCCGGGACTTCACGGGCACGGGATGGTGGCAGCCGATTTCCGGATCGCGGTAGATCAGCTCCTTGTTGCCGAAGCTGTCCACGAGGTACAAGCCATAGTAGCCCAAGGGGTTTGGGTCGCGAGGCCGCGGCGCATTGGGATAACCGGTACCCGGATCGCCCGGGCCGCCCAGGCCGGCGGGATTGAGCGCGGGCACGTGCACGGGGTCGAAGGAGCATAGGTAATAGTCCTCGCTGAGCGGCCAGGCCTCACCATAGGATTCGCTGCCGGACTGGCTCTCGGGAAAGCCGACGTCAGGCGTCAGCCGCTTGACGGCCGACATCCGGTCGTCGTCGGGTATCCGCGGATCGATCACCACCAGCGAACCGAAGGCCTGTCCGTGATGGGCGGCCGCCGTCGCGACCAGCCGGTGCGATCCCGGAATGGCACGCACGCGCAGCTCCATGTCGGGGCGGGTGTGGCGAGGGGTGTAGTTACCTTGAATGGCGCGAGGGTCGCGGCCGTCGGGCGTCATGATCCAGGGATGATGCGCAACCATGGCGTTGCGGTCGACGTAGTCCCACCGCGTGTAGACGATCATCCCGTCGTGCGTGACGCTGGGATTCCACTCGTTGGTCTCGTGATAGCTCAGGCACCGCACGTCGCTGCCGTCGCGGGCCATATCGAAGACGGTGTAGGTCGGGCAGGCCCGGCCGCACCGCAGGTAACCGCCGCGCCGCTCGCTGATAAACGCGATCCGTCCGCTCGGCATCCAGCAGGGGTCGAAATCGTTGAAGGTGCCGTCGGTCAACTGCAACAGATTCTTCCCATCGAGGTCGACCCGGAAGATGTGGTAACAGCGCCCGATGTCCCAGTGGCCTCGCCCGGGATCGATATGGGTGACGTGCAGGCGGTCGCCGCGGCATTCCACGTAGGCGAAGGCGATGGTGCGGCCGTCGTACGACAACTCGGGAGAGAGAAACGATCCGCCCTCGGTCTCCTCACCGGAGAGGTTTCCGGAGAAATCGAGGGTCAGGTTCCACGTTCGCCGCGGCCCGCCGCTGAGCGCCTGCCCCTTGAGGCGACCGGAGCCGACGACGGAGTCGGCCAGGACATCGCGCAGCGTCGGCCGTGATCCGAAGGCGTCGCGGAGCACGAACAATCCCCCGCCGGGCCGCTGGGCGATCCCGTAGAACTGATCGCACATATGGTTGAAGCAACTCCGCTGCCGCTTGATGAAAAGAATATCGCTGAAGTCCAACAGGGGATTGGCAAGCGCGATCCGCCGCCGCAGGCGACATCCGCGGTCGAACAGAGACCGCCGCGAAGCCTGGGCGTCGACAGGGGTCCGGTCCGCCTCGGCTCGCAGCTCGGCCAGGGCTTTGGCTTCCGCGGCCAAGTCTGCTGTGTGAGGCCGGAGCCGGATGTCGGCCAGCAGGGCCTCGGTGCGCCGCAAGAGCACATCCAGAGGATCGCGGTCGGAATCGAGGATCAGCGCCTCCGGGCGGAATGTCTGCGGTGCGACCTCCTCAAATGCCTGACGGTGCGCCAGGTCGTGTGCCAACATCGCGTACTGGCGGTCGGCTTCGCCGGCCGGGTAGTCCTTTCCCGGCGGTTCCGGGCCGAGCCAGGGCGTGGTCCCGGCCCAGACTACTGAAGGCAACAAGACGGTACCGAGAGCGAGCAACCCTTTCATGAAGAGCACCTCCTGACGAACGGCGAGGTTGTTCGTATCTACAGGCCGCAGAACCGTTTTGGGGCTTCTGGTATACTACGCTTGCCCCGATTATAACGCTGGGCCTGCCCGAGGTGAACCGGTAGGTACGGCGGGACACCCCTGTAAAGGTCGTTTAACCGCAGTGCCCAACGGAGGCTGCTGAAATAATAGCAGTGCTAGCACTGCTCATAATCCTGGATTTGGAGTTTAGCAACGTTCGAGAAAAAGTGTCAGGAACCATTTGTGCGAAGCACCCGAAGGGCCGGTTTCCGGCAAATGGTTCCTGACACTTATTTCTCGATCAATCCTTAGGTGACCTTCAATCGTGTCGGTGGCCGGTTGTACCGGCCGACTCGGTAGCGTACTCGACGGAAAATCGTGCAGCCATGTCGCCAAAGCTGTCTGTTTTGCGCAGTTTGAGAGTGCAATCCTCAGCCTTCCAAGGCCAAGGACGGACTCAGCGCGCACTCCAACCTCACGATCCGTTTCACGTTGATCGCCAGACAACTCATCAGCTCCTGGATCAGCACTTTCTTTCTGCCCCGGTAGCGAGCTCTCCGACCGCCGTGACGGTTCATCACTTCTGCCAACTTCCGCTCCACCTTCGGGTGTTCCGACCGGACTTCCTTGTACTCGTCCGTCGTCGTCTTCTGCCGCACCTGCCGGCCGTTGAAGCCTGCCTCGTCCATCGACAAGGCTTCCACGTCATTGCCATGCGTCTGCTCTTCTTGACGGATCAGTTCGATCACATCCGCCGCTTCGTCGCCGTTGGCCGGCAGCACGTTGACCTGAGTGATGATTTCGCTGTCGGCATCCATCATGATGTCCAGCAGATAGCCGTCGTACCACTCGCCATGCCTAGCCCGGCGGGCGTCCGCGTCGGCTGTGCTACGCGTGCGATCGCCGTCCTTAGGATGTTCCTGGTCTTGGAAGATTTTGTGGGCCAACTGGCGGCAATCCACCAGCTTTTGCCAAGCGGCGCTCGTGTCACCGTCTTGCGGCGGCGTGAGCAGATCGACCCAGGCCAGAATCTCTCGCAGGTGGGTGATACGAGTCTCCAATCGCTCCTCATCCTTTTGCCCAGCAGTTCTTTCCCGCAGCAACTCGGCATTCACCTGCTCTCCTTCGACGTAACCGTTCACGGGGCGGCCGGGGACTGGTCCATTTTTCGGCTGATCAAGGCATTTTGCCGACAAAGACGTTGGCCGAAAACATGGACCTGTCCCCCTCTCTTCCGCCCCGTGAACGATTACTCCTTCGACACGCAGCGGATCAAAGGGTTTGGCAGCGAGCAGCAGCTTGTGGCGGAAGGCCATATCGGTCTCGGCACGTTCGATCACTTGCCGGTCGGAGAGATTGTAGTCTTAGGACCTTTATAGGGGAGGTACACGATGGCCTGGTTTCGCTCGGCAAAACGCCGCGAGGATGTCGGCCAACCGGCCGACGGCCGCGATCCGGCAGCGACGGATGTCGAAGCCCGCACCTTCGAAATCGGCAAAACGCTGTTGAATGAGGCGCGGCGACGTCGCGGCGGGGTCCTCTCGTCGCAGTTCTGGTCGGACCAGTTGATGCGCTGGGCGATGCGCGATCCGGCATTCAAGGTGCAACTGTTCCGATTCGTCGATGTCTTTCCGATGCTCAAGACGTCGGAGCAGGTGCACGCCTACCTGGTCGACTACCTGACCCAGCCGGGCGTGACGCTTCCGTCCACCATGGACCTGGGCCTGAAGGCGGGAACGCTCGCCAAGGGCGTGCTCGCCAAGACCATTTCCAGCCGGATCACCGCGCTGGCGGGCAATTTCATCGCCGGGAGCGATGTCGACGCCGCGGTGCCCCAGCTCGAGCGGCGATGGTCGGAAGGGATTGCGTTCAGTGTGGACCTGCTGGGTGAAGCGTGCGTCAGCCGCACGGAAGCCGACGCCTACCGCCAGCGGTATCTCGCGCTCGTCGATCGGCTGGCCGACGCTGCCTCGCGGTGGCGCGCCGACCCGCACCTGGAAACCGACCACGTCGGTCCCCTTCCGCGGGCGAACGTGTCGATCAAGATCACCTCGCTCGCGGCGAGGGTGGATCCGATCGACTTCGAGCGATGTCTCGACGAACTCACCGTCTCGCTCGGCCCGATCCTGGAAGCGGCCAGGCGCTTCGGTGTGTTCATCAATTTCGACATGGAACAGCAGTCGCTGAAGGACCTTACGATTGCGCTGTTTCAGCGGTGCTGCGAGCAGTACGATTTTCCCGCCGGCCTGGCGATGCAGGCTTACCTGCGAAGCGGCGACGACGACGCGGAGCGGCTGATCCAGTGGGCCCGGCAGAGTGGCCGGCAGGTGACCGTTCGGCTGATCAAGGGAGCGTATTGGGACTACGAGGTGATCCATGCCGAAGAGCAAGGATGGCCGGTGCCCGTCTGGTCGGCCAAACACGAGACCGACGCCTGTTTCGAACGGATGGCCGAGCGTTTCGTGGAAGCCATGCCGCGGCGGGCGGGCGAAGCGGGCGTGAAGCTTGCCCTGGGGTCTCACAACGTTCGTTCGATCGCCCACACGCTGGCCCTGCTCGAGCGCCGCGATCTGCCCGCCCGCGCCGTCGAGTTCCAGATGCTCTACGGCATGGCGGACCAACTCAAGGCGGCGTTGGTCGATCGGGGCCTGCGAGTCCGGGAGTACGTGCCGATCGGCGAGATGATCCCCGGAATGGCCTACCTGGTTCGGCGGCTACTGGAGAACACTTCCAATCAGTCGTGGCTCCGCGCCGGCTTCGCCGAGGACCTTCCGGAGGAGCAATTGCTGGCCTCGCCGCACGAACCCCCCGTCGCTCCCGAGCCGGATCTCGTCGCACAGGCGCCCGAGCGCCACGCACTCAGCCCGGCGGTGGAGGATCTTGGCGATGGACGGGCTTTCTTCAACGAGCCGCAGCGGGACTTTTCGAAACGCGAACAGCGCGAAGCCTTTCGCGGCGCGGTCGGAACTGCGAGGGTTCCCGAGGCGGGCCCGGATCGGACTGCCGAGCAGGCCCGCGAAGCGGTCGCAAGAGCGCAGGCCGCCTTTCCCGCATGGCGCGACAAGGATCCGATCGCTCGATCGACCTTGATTTTAGAGGCTGCCGCACGGATGCGCCGGCGGCGGGATGAACTGTCGGGAGTCGTGGTCCGCGAATCGGGGAAGACGTGGCGGGAAGCCGACGCGGACGTCTGCGAGGCGATCGACTTCTGCGAATACTACGCCCGGTGCGCCGCGGCGTTGTTTCGGCCCCGGCGGCTGGGGCGGTTCGTGGGAGAATGGAACGAGGTCTGGTATCGGCCGCGGGGCGTAGCAGCGGTGATCAGCCCCTGGAATTTCCCGCTGGCGATCTGCACGGGCATGACCACGGCGGCCCTGTCGACCGGCAATACGGCTGTCGTGAAACCCTCGGAACAGACCCGGGGCATCGCGCAGACTATGTGCGATGCCCTGTGGGAGGCCGGGATTCCGAGGGATGTGCTCGGGTTTGTTCCCGGGCACGGGAGTGTCGTCGGAGCGGCATTGGTCCGCGACCCGCGCGTGGCAATCATCGCCTTCACCGGTTCGAAGGAGGTGGGGCTGGATATTCTGCAAGCCGCCGGGCGAACCGTCGAAGGACAGGCCTTCATCAAGAAGGTCGTCTGCGAAATGGGCGGGAAGAACGCGATCATTGTCGACGAATCGGCCGATCTCGACGACGCGGTCGTCGCCGTGCGGCAGTCGGCCTTCAGCTACAGCGGACAGAAATGCTCGGCGTGCAGCCGCGTGATCGTCGTCGACGCGGTCTTCGATACGTTTCTCTCCCGTCTGATCGAATCGGCCAAAGCGCTGGTGATCGGCGACCCTGCGGAGCCCGGCACGGATATCGGCCCGGTCATCGACCGGGAGGCCGCAGAGAAAATCCGGCAGTACATCGAGATCGGCAAACGCGAGGGCAAGCTCGAGCTTGCCTGCGACGTGCCTGCGGGTTTGGAAGAGCGAATTGGAAAACCGTACATCGGTCCTCATGTGTTTTCCGCGATCCAGCCGCAGCACCGCCTGGCGAACGAGGAGATCTTCGGGCCGGTCCTCTCCGTGCTCCGTGCGGCCGATTTTCGGCAGGCGCTGGCGTGGGCAAACGCCACGACCTACAAGCTGACCGGCGGGGTTTTCAGCCGTCGCCCCGCGCACCTCGAGACGGCCCGCCGGCGGTTCCGGGTCGGCAATCTTTATTTGAACCGCGGCATCACCGGCGCGCTGGTCGGGCGGCAGCCGTTCGGCGGGTTCGATCTATCCGGAACCGGCACGAAAGCCGGCGGCGACGACTACCTCCTCCATTTCGTCGAGCCCCGAGCGTGCACCGAGAATACGATGCGCCACGGCTTCGCGCCGGGGCTCGATTAACGCTCCATTGCGACCCCAATCACCACCGGGTACACTGCCGAGTTGTTCTTCCAACCCGGCCCTGAACCCTGCTCCGCTTGCCATGTCTCTCCGCGGCATCGACGTCTTTCTCGATATGCTCGCCGAATTCGGCGTTCCCTACCTGTTCGGAAACCCCGGTTCGACCGAGTTGCCGCTGATGGATGCATTGGTCGGGCGGCAGAAGCCGGAGTACATCCTGGGCTTGCAAGAGATCCCCGTCCTGGCCATCGCCGAAGGCTACGCCCAGGCCGCGCAAATGCCCGGCGTGGTCAACCTGCATATCTCGTGCGGGTTGGGCAACGCCATGGGCATGCTGTACAACGCCTACCGTTCCGGCAGCCCGCTGGTCGTCACCGCGGGGCAACAGCATCAGCGGCTGATGTTCGAGGAACCGATCCTCTGGGGCGATATGGTAAACGTCGCCCGGCCGTGGACCAAGTGGGCGGCGGAGATTCATCGGGTTGAGGATCTTCCTTCCGCGGTCCGCCGCGCGATCCAGACGGCGATGATGCCTCCGACCGGTCCCGTCTTTCTCTCGCTGCCGGTCGACGTGCAAGCGGCGGAGGTCGAGCCGTCCCAGCTTGACATGACTCCGCCGTCGCTGCCCGATCCACACGTGCGACCGCCGCGAGAGTCGGTTCGCCGCGCCGCCGAAGTCTTGGCATCGGCCAAGAGCCCGGGGATTCTCGTCGGGAGTCGAGTCACGGAAGCCAACGCCGTCGCCGAATTGGTGGCCGTGGCCGAGCGGCTCGGGGCCCCGGTCCTCCACGAAGCCACGACCTCGCACGGCCGATGCAGCTTTCCCTCGGATCATCGGCTGGCCGGTGGCTTTCTTCCGTTCTGGTCGCCCGAGGTCCGCGAGCAATTGGCGCGGTTCGACGTGCTGCTGGTGGCGGGCATGAAATTGATGCAGCAGTACATCTACCACGAGCCCTCGCGTCCGATCCCCGAGCACGTCCGCCTGGTCCAATTGGATGACGATCCCTGGGAGCTTAACAAGAATTATCCGCTGGAGGTCGGCGTGCTCGGGCACCCCAAACCGGCGCTGGCGGAGTTGGCCGCGGAGTTGGACAGCCGGATGACGCCAGTCCAGATCGAAGCAGCTCGCGCACGGGGCGCCGCACACGGAGAGGCTCACCGGGCGGCCCGCGAGGCATGGAATCGCCAGGCGGCCGAGCAGCACGCGGTAAGGCCGATGACGCCCCTGACGCTCGTGGACCACCTGGCCCGCATTCTTCCCGCAGATGTGGCGATCATCGAAGAATCGCCGACGACCGCGGCGGGGCACTTCGAACGGGTCGGCGCCTTGAAGAACACGAGCGGCTACTTCGCCCACCGCGGATGGGCACTGGGCTGGGGCCTGAACTGCGCGATCGGTGTCAAGCTGGCCTGGCCGGACCGGCCGGTGCTCGCTTTGATCGGCGACGGCTCGGCCATGTACGGCATCCAAGGCCTCTGGACGGCGGCACGCTATCGAACTCCGGTCACGTTCGTGATCACGAACAACCGGGAATACCGTATCCTGAAGCAATGCGCCCGCGTGATGCAATTGGCGGCGGCATGCCGGGGCGACTTTCTGGCGCTGGATACGGTGGAGCCCGCAATCGACTTCGTCGGCTTGGCGCAATCGCTGGGCGTTCCCGCTCGGCGAATCGACGAACCGGAATCGCTGGCGGAAGCCGTCTCGGAGTCGCTCCGGGCAAATCGGCTGGAGCTTATCGAAGCGCCCGTCCGGCACCCGTGATCGGCGGTGCTATCGCTCTTTGACCGCAAGCCGAAGTCGTGCGTGCACGTCGCGCACGGCCTCGGCAGTTTTTGAGTCTGTAGCATGGAAACCGCGCCCCAGACCCCTGCCGGCTCGCCCGGCAGGTGAACAAGGTTGCCCTGCTAGCCTCAAGCTGCCGCGCCCCAAGACCCCTGCCGGCTCGCCCGGCAGGTGAACGAGGTTCCCCGGCTAGCCTGTCCCCCTCTCTTCGGCCCCGTGAACGGTTACCCGATTTGACCCTACGATACCGGTGTGACATACTGGGGCTGCACAATGATGGCCTGCCTCCCTTACCACCCCTCTGATACCACCACCGGAGACGATGCTCATGACCTACCGCTGCCACCGTCGCGAATTCCTCACTGCCTCGGCGGCGCTCGGCGCCGGAATGCTGGTTGCCGGTCGGCTGCCCGCCGCTGAGTACCGGACAACGCTCAAGAAGGCCCTGATCGGCAAGCCCGACAAAGAAACCCTCACGAGTTGGAAAGCCGCTGGTTTCGACGGGATCGAGTCGAACGACCGGAACGCGTCGGTTGAAGACGCCGCCGCGGCTCGCAAGATGGCCGAGAAGATCGGAATGCGGATCCACTCCCTCCTGTTCGGCTGGGCCAATTTCAACAGCCCCGACGGCAGCAAGGTGGCCGAGGATCTTGCCGCGGTCGAGTCGTCGCTGAAGGCGGCGGGTGCCTACGGCGCCGACGCCGTGCTGCTGGTCCCGTGCAAGGTCGGCGGCATGCCGATGCCGGAGGCCTGGGAGTTTGAAATCGAGTTCGACGAGAAGACCGGCATGGTCGAAAAGGTCGCTGCCGGGGACAACTCGAAGTACCGGGAGTATATCGAGGCGCAGAATTACGCCACGAAAGCCTCGCGCGAGGCGGTCGCCAAGTTGATCCCGGTGGCCGAGAAGGCGGGCGTCGTGATTGCCCTGGAAAACGTCTGGAACAACCTCTGGGTGAAGCCGGCCCTGTTCAAGACGTTCGTCGCCTCGTTCGACAGCCCCTGGGTCCAGGCCTACTACGATATCGGCAACCATGTAAAATACGCCCCGTCGGAACAGTGGATCCGGACGCTGGGCAAGTTGATCGTGAAATGCCACGTGAAGGATTTCCAACTCAACCCCGACGGCCACGGCGGGAAGTTCGTCGACATTCGCGAGGGGAGCGTCGACTGGCCGGCCGTTCGAAAGGCCCTCGAAGATATCGGCTACAGCGATTTCATGACGATCGAAGGAAGCGGCGGACTCTCGTTGGAAGAGAAGAGCAAACGGCTCGATTTGATTTTTTCCGGCAAGTAGGATCGTCCGAGGAGATCCTGAGAAAATACTTCAAGAAATAAAGACCAACTTCTTTGAAGGAGACTAGCATGCGTTTGCGTTTTCAGGGTATGGCTGCCGCCCTTGTCGCGGCGATTGTCGGACTGGCCGGCGCGGTACACGGCGCGGAAGCGAAGAAGCCGATCCGCGTGGGAATCATCGGGCTGGACACGTCGCACGTGATGGCGTTTACCAAGTGCATGAACGACCCCGCCGCGCAAGGCGACCTGGCCGACGTTCAAGTGGTTGCGGGCTATCCCGGCGGGAGCCCCGATATCTCGAGCAGTTGGGACCGGGTCGGGAAGTTCACGGAAGATCTCAAGAAGCAAGGAATCACGATCTACGACTCGATCGACGAAATGCTCAAGCACGTGGACGCCGTGCTTTTGGAGAGCGTCGACGGGCGGCCGCATCTCGAGCAGGCCAGGCCGGTGATCGCCGCCAAGAAGCCGATGTTTATCGACAAGCCGATGGCCGGTTCGCTGGCCGACGGCATGGAAATCTTCCGGCTGGCCAAAGAGGCGGGCACCCCGGTGTTTTCCAGCTCGTCTCTGCGATACGCGTCCGGGCTGCAGGATATCCGCCAGGGCAAGTCGCCGGTCGGTGAAGTGATCGGCTGCGACGCCTTCAGCCCGTGCAGCCTGGAGGAGCATCATCCCGACCTGTTCTGGTACGGCATCCATGGCGTGGAGGCACTCTTCACGGTGATGGGGAGCGGCTGCGAATCGGTCAGCCGCACCCATACGGAAGGCACCGATTTTGTCGTCGGCGTCTGGAAAGACGGCCGGATCGGAACGTTCCGCGGAACCCGGAGCGGAAAACACAGCTACGGGGCGACCGTGTTCGGCACCAAGGCGATCGAGCAGGTCGGCAAGTACGAAGGCTACCAGCCGCTCGTGGAGCGAATCGCCAGGTTCTTCAAGACAGGCGAGCCGCCGGTCAGCGCGGAAGAGACGATCGAAATCCTCGCCTTCATGGAAGCGGCCGATGCGAGCAAGGCCGCCAACGGCAAGCCGGCAACGATCCAGAGCGTTATCGACGAGGCGCGGAAGAAGAACGCCGAGCGGAAATAGCACGTTCGGCGCAGCGCCGCCGAATTCCGCCCCCGCGGCATTTGCCCATGCCGCGGGGGCTTGCTATTGGCTAAGGCACTGGCCGCACGACTCCTCCTTTCTCCGTGCCGGCCGTACTGAAGACGTCGCGGACCGCTTCGAGGTACTTCATGCCGTTTACGCTATCGGGCTCCAGGTAGCTGCCTTCGGTCCATTCGTTCCAGCAGTTGATGTTCAGGATCCGCGGGCCACCCGGCTTCGACAGGAGGCGGCGCTTGGCCATCTCCAACGCCTCCTTGAACCGCCCCGGTGTGTTGCCGCCGATGGTATTGGTGAACGGGTAGCCGAAGTTGCCAAACTCATCGTCCTGGTGGGCGCGGGGACTCGAGTCCCACCCCATGGTGACGTTCGGGAAGTAAGGCACGCCGAACTTGCGCTCGGCCTCGTTCCAGTAGCTGAAGTAGGCGTCGCGGACCTCGTTGTAGTCGGTCTGAAGCTTCGGCAGTCCCACGTGGTGGATCCATACGTAGGAGGTGACCGAGTCGAACGCGAGGTCTTTGACCAGCTTCGCGGCATCCGCGGGCTTCTTCTCGCCGGGCAGGATGGGCCGGCCCCACACGACGGCGTTCAAGTGCAGCCCCGGCAGGCCGGCGGCCACCGCTTTGGCGCGGAACTTGTCGAGCGCCGCCCGCGTCGCTTCGACGCTGCCGAAGCTGTCCAGCAGCGCGGTCAGATCGTAGAACGAAAAGTAGGGCCGCCCGTCGATCCGCCAGTAGGACGGATGCTGGAAGTAGGAGCGGATGACGTGATCGCAGATCTTGTCAAAGCTCTCCGGCGTCACCCGTCCGGGATAGAGGACCTTGCGCTCCGCTCCGCGCCGGTACGGGTGGATTTCCTGCCAATCGTGGTTGGCCCACATGAAAGCGAACTTCAAGCGGGCGTTGTTCCCGGCCTTCAGGAAGCCGATGTCGATCGGGCGGTCGAGGAACGGGCCGTCGTTGTAGTAGTACCAATCGAAGATGAACGCATCGATGCCGTGATCGGCGGCGGCGGCGATCTTCTGCTCCATCGCTTTCGGGTCCGATTCATCGGCGTATCCCCAGAGCGGCACCTTGGGCTGGCTATGCCCGGGAAAACGCGGCCTGGCCGCCTTGACCAGCTCCCATTCCGACCAGCCTTTGCCTTTGTTCTTCTCGTTGCGCGGGTCGCCGGGGTGGTAGTTGCCGAAGTAGTAACTGGCGACCGTGATCCTCGGGCCGGTATCGGCGGGCGGCGCGGCGGGCGCGGCCGAGCCGGTTTCCCGAACCGCCAGGGCAACGTTGTCCAGCCCCGGCGTGGCTTGGGCGGCCTGAAAGGCGATGATGACAGACGTGCCCGCCGGAACGTTCCTCGCTTGGAGGCTCTGCCTGCTGCCGGCTGGGAAATCGCCGGCCGCCAACTGCGTAAGGTTTCCGTCGAGGATCGAGGCCTTCAGGACCACGTCGCTTTGCCACGGTTCGGAGACATCAAACGTGAGCGCGACATCCGAAGTCTTGGCCAGGACACCGACGTTCTGGCGAAAAAAGCCCAGCGTCGAGACATTGCAGACCGGCGGGGTCGTGCCGCGGGTGGTGTGGACGGCGTAGGTGTTCTCCGAACCTCGCCATCCCTTCGGCAGTCCGCCATACCAGCCGTCGCGGCCTTGCGCAAGTCCGGCAAGGTCGCTGAAGTCGCCGTTGACGACGTTCAGCGGTTTCTCCGAGGCCGGCGAGTCGGCCGGAGGAATCAGCAACAAGACGGCGACCGTGATCACGGTGCATTTCATGTCGGTTGCTCCAAAGGTGAGTCAGGGAAGGTGCTCGGGGGATGCGACCGCGGCTTGCGCAAGGTCTTCATGGTAGTGAGTGGCGGGAAATTTGATTTCCCACAGGCGCCGAGTTTAAGTCCCGAAGAATTAAGGAGTCAAGGGGTTCAGGAAGTAACCGTTCACGCACACGGCCGGGGACTGGTCCATTTTTCGGGCAATTCGGGAGTCTTGGCGTCAATGACGTTGGCCGAAAACATCGACCTGTCCCCCTCTCATCCGTGGGCGTGAACGGTTACAGGGGTTCTACGTATGGCAAACGACAACGAGATTTCAGCCGCCTTTGAAAAACGCGCAGGCTTCGCGCGCAGAATGCGGAGCAACGAGTCTCCTGAACAACGGCTCGCTCGCTTCGTCCAACTGCAGCGCAGCTCGTTTGAGTTACTTCGAGCGTCACCTGGCGGATATCACCACTTTCTCCGCCGTAATTTCCAGTCTCGTCGCGTGGAGGTGATCGATGGACAGGCTACCCATCTGGTGATGCTGTTAACCGAAGACTCGCGGAAATCTCGGGCAGCTCATAGCCTTTGCGGCGAGACCGGGATCGGAGTGCGTTGGCCTCGTCGTCAGCGATGAACTCCTCCCTGACGGGATCCCATCGCAGCTTGCGGCCCAGTTCGCGACAAATGTTGATCAAGTGGCAGATCGTCGTGCTGCGATGCCCGATTGCTGCCGTGGCAACCGGGGTCCCGCGGGTCCGCATGCAGTGGACCCAGTTGCCGATGTGTTCGCGCGACACGCTGGCGTATTCCGATTTATCCGCGGGGGGCGGGGCTTCCCGGATCAGTTCCGGCGGATTGGCAGCCAGTCGGTTGCGGTTGATCTCGATCTTGCCTTTCTCTCCGATGAAGATTCCGCCCATCCGGGGACCTTTGTCCTCCGGCATGTCCAGCTTCAGGAGCGTTCCGGAGGCGTAGCGCATTGAGACACGGCCATCCGGCCCGGGCTCTTCCGGCCAGATTTCCACGGGCGTTGTGTTGTCGGTTCCGAGTGCTCGCTGGATCTGGTCGAAGGCGTGGACCCAGCCGGTGACCAGCCAGCCGCAGAAAGGCCGGAAACGGGCCCAGCGGCCGAGGCCGGGGTGCAACTCGGGGCTGAAGGGGACCCTTGGAGCCTGATTGCACCAGAGGTCCCAGTCCATTTCAGGCGGCGTCGGCTGCGGCGGCCAATCCGGCAGCGGGCGAGGGCCGGGAAAGTTGGGACATTTCACCGTGTGCACCTTGCCGATCGCGCCGTTGCGGATGAGATCGCTGCCGAAATTATTGATGGCGATCGATCGCTGCTGGGTTCCGACCTGAAAGACGGTTCGGTATTTCCGCTCCGCGCGGGCAAGAATTTGCCCCTCCTCAATGGTCAGCGTGAGCGGCTTCTCCGCGTACACATCGAGTCCGGCCTGCATGGCATGAATACAGATCAGGACGCGGGCGTGGGTGGGGGTAGCTACGAAGACGCCATCGAGCTTCTCCTCGGAGAGCATCCGGCGGTAGTCCTGGTATGGCGAACACTTTTCGGCGACCACCGATCCCTGGAAATTCCGGAATTTCGAAAGACGATCGGCGATTGCCCGCCGGTCGCAATCGGCCACGGCCACCAGCTTCAGGTCGGCAGGGCTTTCCTGGATGAGGGCCTCGGAGCGGTGGCCGGCGCCGATCAGGCCGACGCAGATGCGATCGTTGGCGCCGGGCCGGCCCGCGGCGGCCAGAACGCTGGACGGGACCAACGTGGGAGCCGCCAGCGTGGAAGCCGCGGTCTTGAGGAAGTGGCGTCGGTTGCTCGGTTTGCCAGGCATGGACATTCCCCCTTTTGAAACGTCGGTGTGGCTGGTGGTGGATCGACCTACGGAAGGCGTGCGCGCCGGTCTCGATCGGCAGCATCCACGATAGTCGATGCCATGGAAGCGGTCCAGTGCGAGGGCGGGGGCCTCTTAGGCGAGCGGCAGTTACGATTCGGCAGACTGCCGGCAGGCCGGAGAGGATCGCCGCGTTGCCGTGGCGGCGAGAAAGAGGTCGCTCGCGGGACGACCTTCGCGGTGGTGAACATGGAAGACCTCGATGTCCTCGCAAAACGGGGCAAGCCACTTCGACAATTCGCCGGCAGTGACCCAGCGCTCCCAAGGATCGTGCTCGGAAAGAGGTTGTTTGCGGCGGTCCTTGTCGATGACGAGGACTCGGCCGCCGGGGCGGACGATCCGGCAGAGCTCGGCGATCGCGCGCCGGGGAACCAGGCAGTGCTCGAGCGTTTCGACCGTGAGAGCGCCGTCGAGAGCGCCGTCGGCGAGCCCGGTCCTCAGGATGCTGCCCTTGCGAGCCGGCACGCCGGGAGGAAGGAACGAGAGCATCGCCGGCGAGACATCCAGCCCTAGGAAATCGGCGGCTGGGAATTCTCGCTTCAGGTGCCTGAGGAAACGCCCCTTGCCACAGCCGACGTCGGCCACGCGCGCGGCCATCGGGAGCGTGGCCATCCAGCGGCGCGCGGCCTCCATGCGGCCATCCACCGGATCGATGGCGTCGGGAAACTGCTGCCAGCATGCTTGGAACGCCACCTCGACGCGGAGCAAGGCCGCATCGAGATAGTACTTGGCGGCCCAGGCGTCCCACGCCCGCGAGGCCGCCCGAGGCCAAGCGCCGACGATTGCAGGAAATTCGCCGCCGGGCCGCTGCTTGCGCTGAAGATAGACGAGGGCAGCATCTGCCGGGCATTGCTCGCCCAGCTTGTACCAGAGCGCGGCCAACTGGGCGAGACGCGCGGTGCGCAGTGTGCCGCCCGGAACTCGAAGACCGCCGTTGCCTTTTTGAAGCGTGGCAACCTCGCCCATCACGGCACGCGCCGTCTCTTCGCGCCCCATCGCAATGAGCGTTTCGACACGCCGCGCGGAGGATTGCGAGCAACAGACGGATTGCGGCGACGGCGTTTCACGTGGACCGGCCCACGCGTCGACAATGGACTGGGCTTCGAGCAGCCAGCCTGTTTGCGGCCACAGCCGGCCCGCACGAAGCAATGGAAGCACTTCGTCGCACTCGCTCGACCATGGATGCGCGGAATCACCGAGCGGTTTCGCGCGCTGCCACCGCGAGCAAAGCCACTGACACGCCATTCGGGCAGCCGGCTCCGCCTCGGGGAACTCGGGCAGAATCGTCAGCAGTCCGTCGGCCACCTGGGCGGTGCAGCGCGGCGAGAGACTGCTACCGCGGAGCACGTCGGGCATGGCACCGTCCGGGCGTTGGATGGAGACGAGCCATCGAGCCCAGCGAATCGCCTCGTCGCGGCAACCGCAGGCGAGCAGGGTCTCGAGCAAGGCACCCGTCAAGCCCGGACAGCCGGCCGACTGGCCGGAACGACCCGGCACACCCTTGCCGCGATCGACAGCCAGGAGCCAGTCGAGCGCCAGTTCTTCATGCGGAACGCCATATCCACGCGCGAGCGAGCGCCAAGCATGCCGCAACCGCCGTCTTAAAGCGTCCGAGGAACGGTGCAGCAGTCCCCTCGTCGAAGTAGTTCGGTTTTCGTTCTTCTTCACAGAATTTGGCCGGGCGTTGCGTTTTGGAGGCTGCCACGAAAAGGGGGAAGGGACCCTGCATCTGGTGCAGTCTCCGTCACCTACCGATAGCGTCCGGGAGCCGGTCCCCGTTTTGCGGATCGTGCTTTCGAGAGCCGATCTTGCGACGGTGTCATCGGGGTGGTTATTGAGACCCACCGGGAATAGATTATGCTTGATCGGTAAACGGTACGTAAACCCGGAGACGCTTCATGAGTGACTACGTCCAAGTAGTGACCACGGCCCCGACACGCGACGACGCAGAGACGATTGCGCGGGCCCTGGTCAACGAACGCCTGGCTGCCTGCGTGCAGATGATCGGCCCTATCCTCAGCACGTATCACTGGGAGGGGAAGATTGAAACGAGCCAGGAATGGCAGTGCATGGTCAAGACACGGCGAGAGTTGTTCGACAAGATCGTGGAGACGATCCGGGCCACTCACCCGTACCGAGTCCCGGAGATCCTGGCCCTGCCGGTGATTGCCGCCGACCAAGCCTACCTGGACTGGATTCGCGCGGAAACGACTCCGTAACGCGAGACCTAGATCTTCGTCACGTGCGCGATTACGTAGGCGACTGCGGCCATACCCAAGGCGAGGCCGAACATGGTCGCGAACGTCGGCAGGTTGTATTCCAACCCCCTCGTGAAGAACACCTTGTAGAACATGAAGAGAAATACGGTCAGGGCAAAACCGGTCATGGCCACCAGGTTTTGACGCTTGGCCTGTTCCTCCGGCGAGCGGGTCTCGGCGGCCGATTCGGCGGCAGCCTCAGTCGCGGGCGCGACGGGAGCGGCCGGTTCGGCAGGCGATCCGGACCGCTTTGCGGCGGCGGCGGATGCGAGGGCCGCAGTCACCGCGCTGGCCTGAACTCCATCGCGCGAATAGTGCTTGGCAATCTCGGCGTTTACCGCAGCGGGCGTGCAGAGGACCGTCCGCACGGGCAACCCGAACCGCAGGCGGAGTTCCTCTTCCACGTTGGGATCGATCGGGTTCGGCGAGGCCATCAGGAGTTGGCTGCCGTCGATCAGCACGGGAACGCACGAGTATTGCCTGGCCATCGGGGGTGGAACCAAAGGGATCAGCTCCGGACTGATCTGGATATCGCCCAGATCGATGTACGGCAGGCCTTGCGACTCGGCGTAAGCCTGCATGACGACGTCGGGCGGGGCGACCTTCTGTTGGACAATGGCGTCGCGGATTTCCAGCCCGACGGCATTGGCGAAGTTGCGGGCTTTGTCGAGTTGCTCGCGGTCGATCGTCTTGTTGGCCAGCAGGATTTCCTCCAGGCTGCGGCGGCGCCCGTCGCCTCGGTCCTCGCGGCCAAGGGATGCATCGTATTCCCGCTTCCGCTGCGCGTCGGTCAGGCAAAGCATGGCCTTGGCCAACTCGTTGAGCAACTCCTGCGATTGCTTCGCGTATTCGCCGGTGGCGTACTTGCGGACGTGGACGTTCATCCGCCGGTAATGTTCGCGAATCAGTTGGGTATTGTCTTCGAACTTCTTGACGCGCAGGAGCTGGTAGTAGTCGAGGGGCCGGGACGTGTCGCTGATCTTGAGCCAGTCGCGGTAAACGTCGAGTTGATCGGGCATGGCTAATCCACCTGATACTCGGAAGCAAGCTGGGAATAGACGTCGACCTGGTCGTCGTTCAAGCCGCCGCGGCGCTGGATCGAGATGGCGGCTTCCTTGCCGGCGGTCTTGTCGCGTGCGGTGACGGCAATGCGGCCGGAGGCGTCGAACGCGTACGTGACTTCCACCGGCGCCCCCTTGGGCAGATCGGTCGGCAGCCCGGTGATGCGGCATTTGCCCAAAAGGGAACAGGCGGTGGGATCGGGGGCGTCGCCCTCCAGGACCTGGACGGCCACTCTCTCCTGTCCGTCGCGGTTGGTCTTGAAAACCTGGGAGACCTGGATCGGCAGCCGGGAATTGCGGGGAATCATTACGTGGTTGACGGCCCTGCCGGATCTGGGGTTGGTCGCCACGATCCCAAGTCCATGCGAGTTGACGTTCTCCTGTTTGACCGCCGAGAGCATCTTGCGAACCTTCTCGGAGATTTCGCTGCCGCCGTGGTATTTCGCTTCCAGGATCGCCGCGTGGATCGCCGCGCCCTGAGCGACGGCCGTGAAGGGAGACAGTTCGCAGTACGGTTCGATGCCGAGGATTCTCTTCATCATGGCAGGAACGGCCGGCATGAGCGTCGAACCGCCGACCAGGACCACGGCATCAAGCTGCTTGGCACCGATCCCGGCCTGTTGCAAGACCAGCTCGGTCGTATCGGCAGTCCGCTGAAGCAGATCGACCGTCATCGACTCGAATTGCTCGCGGGTAACGCCGACGGAGATCCCTTTTCCGGCGTGGCGGCAGGTGATCTTGGCTTCGCGCTTTTCGGAAAGCTCCATCTTCGCCTGGTCGCAATCGTTGCGGAGGATCTGGACGCTTGCTGCGGACTCGCGGGGATCGGCGCCGTGGCGCGTCTTGAACTGCTCGGCCACGTGGTCCAGGAGCCGGTCGTTCCAGTCGACGCCGCCGAGTTGCACGTCGCCGTCGGTGGCGAGGACCTGGAAGTGAGTGGGGGTATATTGGACGACGGTGACGTCGAAGGTGCCGCCTCCGAGATCGTAAACGAGGGCTTTCCGGGGGCGGACGCCCGCCGAACTGCCGCCAAGCTCGCCGCGATGCCAGGCGTAAGTGAGCGTGGCCGCAGTCGGTTCGTTGATGATGTCGATAACGTTCAGCCCGGCAATTCGACCGGCGTCCTGCGTTGCCTTGCGGCGGGAGTCGTTGAAGTAGTAGGGCACCGTGATCACGGCGTTGCCGATCTTGCCAATCCGTTTCTCCGCGTCCTGCCGCAGCTTCTTGAGGATCAGGGCGGAAAGGAACTCGGGGGTGATCGGACGGCCGTCGAACATCCGCTTGAATTCCGTCTCGCCCATATGCCGCTTGATGCGTTCGACGACGTTCTCCGGATCCTCGACGGCCGCACGCGTTCGGTTGGGACCGACGATCACGTGCCTCGTGGAGGTAAGGACGATCAAACTGGCCGTTTCGAGTTCATCGTCTTCGTTGGGAATGGCAACGGGGTTACCCTCCTGGTCCAACTGGGCAAGCGTCGAGTAGGTTGTGCCCAAGTCGATTCCTACCGTCTGGCCTTCTTCAAATTGCATGTTGCCGCTTCCGCGGGTTAGGGCTGTGGAGGACGGCCGGCGGTCGTGTCTGCGGAGCACGTCCCGGCAATTCCATTTTCTTACGGCTTCGGTGCTAAATCAGATTTCACAATTCATGGAATGGGCCGCCGCCGGGCTCGCCCGGTGGGAGCCACGATTGCAGGCTAGAACGCCAGCCCCACCCCCCCAAGATAATTCCACGAAACGTGAAACTTCATGTAGAGCGCGGGAGCCGAGAATACTGCTGTAGGCTAACTTCGCCGATAAGTGCCCGTCAAGCGGGGCAAGCCGTTCAGGGCATCGCCAGACGTTCGCGGCCCGACCTATTCTTCGATAACCTTCTTGACCAACTGAACGAAGTGGGGGCTCTTTTTCGACTCGCTCAACTCCGCCGCCTTTTTATCGGCAAGCTCCCGCTCCCCGTACTCGAATAGGACGACGGGGTTGAGAGACTGGCTGAATACGCCCCAGAAGGCCTTGAGGCGGACTTCTTTGACCACTTTGGCCCTGCTCTTGCGCTTGGTTGGCTTCTTTGCGGCGGGCTTCTTCGTCGCCTTTTCTTCGCCCTCCTGGCGTTCGGCCGCCTCGCTAGCCTCTCGTAACTCCCGACGATTTAGTATCTTGCGAGCCATATTTCTCCCTCGGAAGAGCTGGGCACATAGCCACCACGGGCGGTTGGGGCCGAAAAATCCGCCATTCTGATGATCCCGTCCGATAGTGCCAATGATAGCGGAAACGAGCACGATTCGCCAGTAGCCAAGTGCAAAGCCGACTTGGACCTTGCAGCCAGCAATGCCCGCGAATGAAGAGGTTCCGCACTCAGAGGCCATCCGGAAACGAGGACTCGCTCCCGGATATTGTGCATTCGAGACCGGTGTCGCACAAAATAAGGGCTCCAAGCCCCCCCTTCTGGATAGCCTCTCAGCCCGGACTGTCAGGCCCGGGGGAAGGCGCGCCCGCACCGCTGTCGAGATAGTGCTGCCGCATGCGGGAGTACTGCTCGTAAGTGAGCTGCTCGGCGTCGGGGTCACCACTGCCGGAGGCGGCACGAAAGAGGTGCTCAAGGTAGGGACGGCACCATCCACAACCCGTGCCGGCACCAAAACACTCGGCCAATTGGCCTGGACGCCGGACGTTCTCCACCCGGATGTAGCTGAGGACTTTCCGCTTTGTGACGTGGAAACAGAGGCAGACTTCGTCGTCGAGATCCATCAGAAAGTGCGGCCTCGGAGACGAGAAAATCGTAAAAACAAGATGCTGGTCATGGTGAATCCTGACCCTACTTCGATTTGAAGAATTCGAAGGGCTCGAACACGATGTCGTGGAAGACCACGCGTGAGGGCATTTGGAGGACAAACCGGACGACCTGAGCCACTTCGTCTGTGGTAAGGAATTTTTCGCGAGGTACGGGTCGGTTGCCCCAGAATTGGGTGTCGGCCGCCCCCGGGCTGAGCGTGGTGACACGGACGTTCCTCGCGGCTGCCTGCAAGGCAAGTCCGTCTGCCATCATCGCCAGGGCCGCCTTCGACGCGCAGTAAATCGGCGCATTGGCGTTCGCCCGCTTTGCCGCCACGGAGCTCAGCAGAATTACCAGTCCGCCGCTGTCGGGGTGGACCTGTCCGACGAAATGCTTGGCGACGACAAACGCTCCCTCGACGTTGACTCGGAGCATCCGCTGCACGTCGGTCGCGTCCATCTCGGGGATTTTTCCCGGCACGCTCAGCCCCGGGGTGTATACGAGCACGTCGATTTGCCCCAGCGTTTTGCCGGCTTTCTGAAAGAACGTTACCACCGAGGGCTCATCGGTTACGTCGGCTACTTCGGCGAACACGGTGGCCCCGGCCCCCTGAAGTTCTGATTCCAGTGCGACCAGTTTTCCGGGGTCACGACCGCTAATGGCCAGACGTGCTCCATCGCGAGCCAGCACGTTGGCGATCGCGCGGCCCATGTCGCCCGTTGCTCCGACAACGGCTACGCCTAAACCTCGAATTTCCATCGATCATTTCTCCTTTTTCGTAAGTGTTCCGGCTGCACGCCGAACTCCGCACATCGAGAACCGCCGGCATCTCGATTACCCCGGGGTGGCATCGAGGCTCGCTTCGATAGACGGACGGCGAGTATTCTATCCGATCCGCTCACCGGATCTCGAGAGGGGGATTGGACGGGGAGTTGAACCGCGGGGTCGGTCGGCTCGATCAGGACGGACGTTGTGACGCGGCCGTCAGGATAACGCATCGGGTATTTTCCTTCGAAATCTCGCCTGTTTTGTAATCCGATCACGGTCGCGACGCGTAGAATGAACGCGAGGGCAAGAGACCGCCCTTCGACCATTTCGGCATGGGGCGAAGCGACATAAGTGCCCCCGGTGGGCATTATGTGCTCACGTGGGGAACAACTTCCAACGGCCTCCTCTGCCGAGAAGCGTCGGAACCAGCGGCATCTCTTCTCGAGAAGTTCGGCCCCGGGGCCCATGTCTCATGGAGAACCTCGGGGCCGTTTTCGTGCGCCGACTGAGAGCCTATCCCAAAACCGCCGGGGACTGGCTCATTTTGCGGAGTCTTCGGAGCAAAATGTGCGCCCTTTCCTCGCGAGGTTTGGGATAGGCTCTGTCTGGGCTGATAAAAACGGGGACCGGCTCCGCAACATCTTGTGTGTCGCTCTGGCTAAACCGCTAGTTGCGGTGCCTTCTCCTCGCGAGGTTTTGGGATAGGCGCTGACACCCGGATGGGGTAGTGCCGAAGATACGCTCTTCCTCCGAATCCGCCTTGATCTTTTCCAAACGTTTCGCTACAAGGCGACCGTTCCGCTGAACCGATGAAAATGAGGGGTCAGGCACCGTAGATATCGCGGGTGATGAACCGCAAATGCAAGGTCTTGCCGAGTCGGCCCTCTTTTTCATCCCCGGTCCTTCCGCCCTCCCGGCACGAGGGTGGTGCCTCTCCGCTCGACTTTTTGGCTTTTCTTTTCAGTTAGGCTGAGTGCGGAGCCGAAAACAACCCAAACAGGGCGGAGCGCAAATTCGCGCCCCATGGATGGACGTTTCGATAGGAGGAAGTTATGAGACTTTCGTTCCGCTATTTGCCGGTCTGGTTGGCGATGATCGGCATGTGTGCGCCTCAGGCGTTGTTCGCTGCGCAGGGAGGCAAGCCGGTCGTCAACGACGTAAAGCTTTGGAAAGACGGCACCCTGCTGGGACAAGTCGTCGACGCTCAGGGCCAGCCGGTTTCGACGGTCGTCACTCTTCGCGACACCAAAGGCAACGCGGTGGAAACGAGGACCGACGGCCAGGGATATTTCACCTTCCAGAACGTACCGAGCGGCGCGTACACGCTATCAGGAGCCGGCGCCGAGGGAGCCTATCGGGCATGGACCGAGTCGGTCGCTCCGCCCTCCGCTCAGCCCGGTGCGCTGATGGTGGCCGGAAATGAAGTTCTCCGGGCACAGAAGTCGCTCGGGTGCTTCATCGCCCAGCATCCGATCCTCGTCGCGGGCGTCATTGCCGCGGCCATCGCGATTCCGATCGCGATTCACAATGCCGACGACGACGACGAGGTGCAGACGGCCAACGGTGCCAACTGATCTCTGACGGCCGGATGGGGAGCCTGCACCCGCTGTAGGTTCCCAATGCCGTCCAAAGGGGCATTCAGCCGAATCTGCAAAACGAGACACGTCCCAGGCTTTCGGTGGGGCGTGTCCTTGGGGCGGTGAGGTCGTCGCAGATACGATGTTTGCCTGCCGAAGAAGCATTCGGCAGGAACCTGGCGGCCCGCTTCGTTTTCAAGCGGGCCGGCTTTGTAGCGTGCTGACAAGAAATCGACCAAGGACGGGTCTGAGGAAAGTACCTCGCAGCCGCTTCCGTACGCACCCGGGAACACCGAATGGCAGTTGCAGTCCTGGTCGCCTTCGCGTCGAGCGTCCTACTCACGCCCTTGGCGGCAGGAGTTGCTTGGCGAGTTGGGGCCATCAGCCACCCCGACGGTAATCGCCGCCTGCAGCCGAATTCCACGCCCCTTTGGGGCGGGTTGGCAGTTGTCATCGGCGTGTACGCCGGTGTCGCCTTGGCGTGGAGCACCGGTCTGATCCCTGCGGGAGACATACGGTGGACCGTGGGACTCATGCTTTCCACGGGCATGATCTGCCTATTGGGATGTTACGATGACGCGCGGGATATCTCCGCATACTCGAAGCTGGCGGGGCAGCTTCTCGCCATCTTCCCCCTGTTGGCAACGGGATGCTACGCCGAGCGGCTGCTGGTGTTTGGCTATGAGGTCTATCTGGGCTGGGTCGGCATCCCGCTTACGATCGGATGGCTCATCCTGGTTGTTAATGCGCTGAACCTGCTGGATGGAATGGACGGCTTGGCTTCTCTGACGGGCATCGTCGTCGCTCTGTCGATCGCCGCGATCGCAGCAGGACTCGGCTCAGCAACGCTGATCCTTCCCGCGGTGCTGTTGGCTGCGGCGCTGGCGGGTTTTCTGCTGCACAACTTTCCGCCGGCGAAGATCTATTTGGGAGACGCGGGCAGCCTTCTCATCGGCCTGATGCTGGCGGCAATGGCCATGCAGTCGCCGGCCGCCGGGCCGACGACGATGAACGGCACCGTGGCCGCGATGCTGCTGTTGCTCCCGCTTGCCGACACGCTCCTGGCTGTCGTAAGGCGACTTCTCAAGCAACAGAGCCCCTTCGAGGGCGACCGGGGCCATGTCCATCATCGCTTGCTGGAGCGCGGTTTCACGACAGCCCAGGTGTTGGCCGTGCTCGGCTGCTTGAGCGCAGCGAGTGGTTGCCTGGCGGGCATAGCAATCGTTTTCGGCCAGGAGTTGCTGGCATGGGGCATCATCGCAGCAGGCTTGCCGCTGCTCATTTACACACGTATCCTGGGCCACGAGGAATGGGCGCTGCTGCGCCAAGCCCTGGCAACCGCTGCGCTCTCCTGGTCGGCCACCGAAGGAAGACAAAAGACGTCGGATGGAACGGTGCGCGCACGACTTACGATCGACGACAGCGAGCCGGAATCCGTGTTGCCTCTGCCGCATTTCCACCGCGCGACGGTTCCGGCCCCGGAGACCGATGAGGAGCGCCAGGCGGCTCAACCGGTGAGAACATTTCGCAATCGAGATGGTCTCGCCAGCGGAACGAATCAGCGGCGACGCCCGGCTGCGTAGCCTCGAGCGGCTCTTTCCGCCATCACCCGTGCCGTGACCGTTCACGCGGCGGCCGGGAAAAGGTCCATTTTTCGGCCAATTCGGGTGTTTTGGCATCCAAGACGTTGGCCGAAAACATGGACCTGTCACGTTCTCTTCCGCTCCGCGAACGGTTACCCCGTGCCGGGTCCTCGCATGGGCGCCATGGTGCAAGTGATTGTCCTGCAAGAGCTTGTGCTTCCAAGTCCGCGATGCGCGGCGGTTTGCTCTTTGCGCACGCGATCGCGTCTTTTCTCGTGAAGTAGACTTCTAACGAGACCGTCGGGCGAAAAGTGACCGTTCACGCCCACGGCCGGGGAACTGGTCCATTTTTCGGCCAATTCGGGTGTTCCGGCGCCAAAGACGTTGTCCGAAAACATGGCCCTGTCCCCCTCTGTTCCGCTTTTCGCAAGATCAGACCGTGATGGGGGAAAAAGATGCGTTATCGCGCGTTGCTTGCTCTGATGATTGTCGCGAATGTCTCTGCGGCGAAAGCGGAGCCGCCAGCCGGATGGATGGTCGAGCTTTCACTTCAAGGGCGGACGATCGAAGGTTGGCCACTCGCCTGGGACACGCGACGCGTGCACCTGCTGGCTCGCGACGGCCGGCTTTGGGAGTTTGCACCTGAGGACGCGAAAGACTTTCGAAAGAGTTCCAGCGTGTTCCGCAGCTATTCGCCTTCGGAGTTCCGTGCGGAGTTGCTTCGCGAACTTGGCGCGGGCTACGAGGTAAGCGGGACGGGCCATTACCTGGTGGCACACCCGAAAGGACAGCGCGACATCTGGGCGCAGCGATTCGAGGATCTCTATCGCTCGTTCTTCCACTACTTCTCCGTGCGCGGATTCAAGCTCAGCGAGCCCTGCTTTCCCCTCGTGGCCGTGGTCTGTCGGAACCAGCAGGAATTCGCCCGTTACTCGGCGAGGCAAGGCTTGCCGGTAGGTTCAGGCGTCCTGGGCTGGTATGCGTGGGAGTCGAACCGCATTCTGCTTTACGACGGCGCCGGCGGGTCGTCGCGCCGCGACGACTGGGAAGAGACCGCTTCGACGTTGATTCACGAGGCAGCCCACCAAACCGCTTTTAACACGGGCATTCACAGCCGCTACGCGACCCCGCCGGTCTGGGTGGCCGAGGGGGTGGCGACGCTGTTCGAAGCGCCCGGCGTGTACAATTCGCGGTACCATACGAACCGGGCCGACCGGATCAATCGTGGACGGCATCGACAGTTCGTCGAACTGGTGCCCCAGCACAGGCCGGAACTTATCCGCGACCTGGTTGCCTCGGACCGGCTGTTTCGCGTCGCCCCGGCAGCCGCGTACGCGGAAGCATGGGCTTTGACCTTTTTCCTGGTCGAGACCGAACCGCGAAAATACGCCGACTACCTCGCGAGTACAGCCGCGCATCCTCCTTTTCGCGAAGTCACTGCCGAGGAGCGTCTGGCCGACTTTACCGCGGTGTTCGGAGACGACTGGCGAATGCTCGAGGCGAAGTTCCTCCGATTCCTGAGCGGGGTGAAATAGTCAGCGCGCCTGCGATGATTGCGACGGTGCCGTAAGAGAATAAGCTGGCCAATACTCGTAGGGTGGATTGAAATCCACCCTACGCCGAAGTGGATGACTTGTTATCTTACGGCCCCGACGGATTGCCGGTCATCGCCACCGGGCATATCTGGATGTCATCGAGCCAGACCTCGCCGAACCCCGACAGAGCAAACGTGACCGTGAGCATTCCTGTTTCTGAAGCTGCCCGATAGAGGGCGAACTGTTCCCAGCCGGTCGTTTCGCCGATTCGGTCCGCCAAGGCTTCACCCGTGAGAGAATCTACGATCATCAACCCGTCGACGCTGCCGGTGATCGGCGATGGGATTTGAACCCATCCGGAGATCATAATGAGCTCCCCTTGCTGCACCGGTATGGCGGGAGTCGTGATCCATACGGGTGGCGATTCGGCGAGCACGGTGCCGCGTTTGGGATCGGCCGGATTGGCTGCGAGTCGGAGCCCGTATTGGCCGGAGCGGGCCGCAGCGGGCGCGAGCCCGGCTTCCGTCGTGATTCCTTCGGTCGGATGCTGCAAGTGGACCCAGCCCGACTGAAGCATGCTGCCAAGGTCCTCCAGATCGCCGCCGTAGAGCCTGTTTTCTCCGAGTGTCGAGGCGCGAATCCGCTCCAGGAGCTTTCCATGGCAGGCCAATGTGGCGAAGCAAACCGAAAGGGGGCTTGCCACCGGCCGAGGCAGCCCGGCAATGGCCGCCTGCCATCGCTCCCGCTCGAGCAGTCGCAGAGGTCGCATGGCCCGCTCGGCACAAAGGTAGGCGGTTTGGTGATTGTGGCCGGCTATCGCGCCCGCGCACGTCTGGAGGGTCCGGCGTGCGGTGGAAAGCCGGCGATTTCCACTTCCCCCGTGACCGCCACGGCTACCGAACTCGTTTTCGACCAGTTCGACCTCCCGGAGCCTGGCCGCGGCAAGTTCGACCGCGAGTTGAGCGGCTCGCGCTCCGGTCAGCTCCGCGCGCTGCGAAAGGCTTTGGATCACTAAAGGGTCCTGCGTAAGGAGCACAAGGGACGTGAGCGAGAATTCATCCAGAGCGACCCGAGTTCCTCCTGCGACTCGTCGGTCTTTCAGCGGGCGCAGCCCTCCGGGAAGTATCTGATACGCCTCATTCGATTCGGGGACTCCGGGCACCACAAACGTCACCCCGTTTCCGGCCGACTGCCCCGAGACGAACTGCGCGCCGGGGGCAGACCAGACGGGAACCAGAATTCTCGCCCGATCAGTCTGCAGTACGGCACCAACCACCCCCGGCTCGCTGCCGGGAATAGCGCTGACGAAACTGCCTCCGGCAAGAAACGGCTCCACGAGTTCCAATTCCAGGTTAAGCAATTCGAGGGTCATTGCCCGGATTCGGGTTTCGCTGTCCGATTCACTCAATGACGACGCCGACTGAAACACAAGACCTCGGCTGCCGGCGGTCAAGGACGTATAGGTCAGCAGCCGGATCAGTTCCCCGGCGCAGGTGGCCGGCAGCGGAGCTTGGCAGCCGAGAGCCGACCATTGACGGCGGAGTGCCTCGGGAGGCTGCGTTTGGACCGTCGTCCAAACCGTCGTGCCAGGCCGGGCCACGCGCGGCCGCTCGCGAATCCAAGTACCGTAGTCGCCCAACTCCAAGCCCGTTCCCAGTGGCGAACGCCCGATAAGCAACACGTCGGACGGCCGGCTGTACGCGCGGAGCCCATCGGTTGGTTGACAAACGATCGGCCGGCCGCTCTGGCTGTCCGCCGCGCGCACCTGCTCGGCCAGATGTTGAATCGCTTCGAATTGGATGGCGGAAACATTCCGCCCCAAGTCCCAGGCGAGTACCCCATCGTAGAGCGGGCCGATTTTCGGCAGCGGCGCCGGCGACCCGTCCGGGTCAGCCGGTGCGACGGAACCCGCCGGCGGGCAAATCAGCCACAGGCCGATCCGGCGGGCTTCTTCGAGCATCTCGACGGTCGGCGGTTCTCTTAGACAGGCGGCGTTAAAGCCCAGGCGCCGAAGCTGCTCGAACGGTTCGCCGCAGTACTCGACGGCCCTGGGAAAGATGGGCCGTCCGTCAACGAGCAACACCGATCCGGCCATCTGGATCCGCGGCACGATCTCCGGCTCACGGGGATTTGCTGCCGGACGAGTGTAGGGTGGGGACGGCGTCACCGTCTCCGGACCGCTGAGGGACTGTTCGGCGGCTTGGGGCAGATTCGTCGGCGGCCCCACATAACCCGCGATGTCGAGATCGTCGATCAGTACGCTTGTCGCGCCTGGCCCGCCGTAGACGTTCAGCACGATTTCCTCAACGTACGCTTCGCGCGGATCCACCGCGGGACCGTATTGTGTCCGCAATGCCCACGTTTGCCGCGCGAGCTGCTGGGGGAAGTTGTCGATCCGCAGTTGCTGCCACCGTCCAGGGGTCGTGTAGCTGGAACCGCGGATCAGGGTGGAGACCGCGCGGCTGGTCCGCGGATCGACCGTCCGCGGCAGAACGACGCGGGCCATGAGTTGCATTCCGGGGCGGTCGGCTTTGATCCAGAGGGTGGGCATCAATTCGTCGATCACCCGCGGCTGCCCGACATCGTGGCGAAAAAGTACCTGAGAACCGCCCGCCCCGGAAACTTGAATGAATTCGCAGCGCTCGCCGGTGTGGGCTCCGGCGATGCGTTGGTGCTGTTCGATCCGGTAAGCGACGTCACCACCTGCCGGCCGCCAGCTCGTTTGGGGAGACTCAAATCCCTCGTACCATGCAGTTTGTCCACGAGCAATCGGGGCCCGAGAGACCAGAATTGCCAGAACGGCGGCCATCAGCAGCAGGCGGGGCGAGATTTGGGGCATCGCGGTTTGCGGCAAGAGCCTTCGATGTGGCAAAACGACCACATGGGGGCCTCGGAGGCAACTCTGACGTAACAACCGCTTGTACCAGGATTTGCGGAGTGAATCCAGATCAAACGTTGCCCTTTCGCCTCAGCGGCCGTCGCGGGTCCGAAGCAGGCCAATTGGGCGAACTTGTGAATGTCCAAGTACTTACGACCGATCTCGCCGCCACCGGCTTCCTCCGGCACGTCGGGTGCATTTCACCGTTCGCGTTGCCACAATCCTGGAGGAGAGCCGAGATGAGCCAGAATGCCCGCTTTGTTCAGCCCGACGCCAATGACATCCCCGCCGAAATCGTGGAACTGATCGCTGCTATTCAGGCACTTCCCGGCGAGTGGCAGGTCCAGGTCGAACCCTCCTTGACGAGAGTGGTCGAGAGCACGAAACGGCGTCGCCGGATCCTGACGTTGGTGCAAGACGCCTTGGGGCAACTCCGGCTGGACATGAAGTACCTGGTCTTCGACCTCGAAGCAACCCGCCGCGAGCGGGACGAATTCTGCCGGCAGCTCAAGGAAGCGAAAGACGAATAATCGGCCGTTTGAGCGGATTGCGGGAAGGACGCTCGTACAATACCATACCATTAGGGTTGCGTTCGGGATCTTGGCGCCGCGGGGCGGCCGAGAAGGCAGCCGAATCGGCATGGTTTCAACGAGCGGCGTTGGCTCGTCGCCGACTGCGTCAGCCGCACTCGCGGCGAAGGATCGGTCTGGACCTCGAGCCATCTTGCGAAATGGGAGGTTACCTGCGGAATGGCCCAAACCACTTCCGAACAACTCGCCGAACAGGCGTTGGACCTCGGCATCATCGACGACAGGCAACTGCATGAGGTATGGAGTGCCTTTGGCAGCCGGAATGTCTCGGTCGACGACTTCTTGCAGATGATGGTCCGCCGCGAGTATTTCACCAACTATCAGGTCGAGCGCCTGGTCAAAGGAGAGCGGACCGGATTCTTCTTCGGCAACTACAAAGTCCTTTACCTGGTCGGGACGGGGACATTCGCGCGCGTGTATCGAGCCGTCCACAAGGACACCGGCCAGATCGTTGCGGTCAAGGTGCTCCGAAAGCGCTACAGCGACTCCTCGAGCCAGTACTCTCAGTTCGTCCGGGAGGGTCAGGTCGGCTGTACCTTGCGGCACCCGAACATTGTGCCGGTCTACGAGGTGGTATCGGAGCGGCGGACTCACTTCATGGCGATGGAATTCGTCGAGGGACGAAACCTGCGCGAATTCATGAAGATCCGCCGCAAGCTCGACGTCGCCGAGGCCACGCGGCTGATGATCGACGTGGCCAGCGGCATGCAGTACGCCTATGACCGCGGCCTCACGCACCGCGATCTGAAGATGAGCAACGTGCTGATAGCCAGCACGGGCACCGCAAAGATCGTCGATTTCGGGCTGGCGGCCGTTGATGAATCGGTCAGCGAGGAGCGGCTGCTCGACGCGGACAATCCGCGAACCATCGATTATGCGGCGTTGGAGCGCGCATCGGGAGTCCGCAAAGACGATACACGCAGCGACATCTTCTTCATGGGCTGCATGTACTACCACATGCTCACCGGCGTGCCGCCACTGGTGGAAACCACCGACCGCACTCACCGGCTCAGCAAGAATCGATTTCTGCAGATCGTCCCGATCCAGAAACTCGATCCGTCCGTCCCGAACAACGTGGCCGCGGTCGTGAACGAGGCGATGATGCTCGATCCGGAACGCCGCTACCAGGCCCCCGGCAAGATGCTGGTCGATCTGCGGGTGGTTGCGCGGCGGCTTGCCGAAGGCGACGCCGGCGAGGAGAGCGACACCGACTCTTCGGACACGGTCTCGAGTGCGTCCGACGAGCATGCAGCGATCATGATCGTCGAGCCGAATCCGCAACTGCAGAACGTGTTTCGGTCGGGGTTCAAACGCGCCGGTTATCGTGTCTTGTTGACAAGCGATCCGGGGCGGGCCCTCGGCCGTTTCCAGCAGGACGCGGCTGTCGCCGACTGCGTCGTTCTGAACGCCCAGGAATTGGGCGAATCGGCCTTGGTCGCTTTTAACGAGCTCGGCGAGGACTCAAAGACTGCCCTGGTGCCGGCGGTGTTGCTTCTGGACGAGCATCAAGCGGCCTGGAGCCGCAAGGCGAAAACGGCCCCGCATCGCGTGATTCTGAAGATGCCGATTACCATGAAAGGTCTTCGCGAGGAGTTGGCGAAGCTCTTGCCGTCGGAATCGGCATCGGATTAAGAGCCTATCCCAAAACCGCCGGGGACTGGCTCATTTTGCGGAGTCTTCGGAGCAAAATGTGCCTGTCCCCTTCTCCTCCGAGGTTTTGGGATAGGCTCGAAGTCCGCCGCACAAAAGCGCGGTCTCATCTGCCGGCAGGAATCACCGGCAACACAATGTGCGACGCGTGTTCACGGTCGTGATAGATCGTATTGACGGCCGTCTGCCGGCGGCGGTTGTCATTCAAGGACTCGCCGGTGTTCGGATTCACGTCAAACCGCGGAAAGTTGCTGCTTGAAATGTCCACCCGGATGCGGTGCCCTTTCTTGAAGATATTCGAGGTCGGGTAGAGTCTGACCGTGATCGGGTAGATCTTGCCCGGCTCCATGAACTTCTCGGCCTTGAGCGAATCGCGGAACCTCGCGCGCAGGATGCCGTCGCCGATGTTCAAGTCGAATCCCCCCGGGTAGTCTTCGTTTGGTGGATAGACATCGATGAGTTTGGCGGTGAAATCCGTATCGGGAGCGGACGACGAGATCCAAAGCTTGACCGCGATCTCACCGGTCACCTCCAGGTCTTCGCGCAGCGGCTCCGACGAAAAAACCAGGACGTCGTTTCGGGCCGACAGCGGCACCGGCCTGGTCCAGTTCCACACATGCGGTCCACCTCGCTGGTCCCAAGCGCCCTGCAGGAGGATGTCGTTCCCCGAAGAGATATTGCCGCCGATCGTCGGCACCGGATCTTCGGGGTCGAAAAGGAAGCTGGTCGAGGCTTCGGCGCCGCCCGGCGCCGGATCGGGCTGGGCGGTTGAGAGCCGCCCGCCGGGATGCAGGTGAAAGCGGGTGTGACGCGTGCGGGCCAAGGGCCACTGGTGCTCGTCGCGCCAGAAACCACCGTGGTTCAGAAGTCCCTTCTCGGTCTTACGGCCATCGCCGGAGCCCATGACGAAGATCCGCACTGCCGTGGCAAATGGCGCCCGCTTGCCGATCGAATTGTCCTTGCCCTTGAGCCAGCGGTCGTACCACTCGAGCCTCCAGGCCAGCGGATCCTCGATGGCCGCCGCTTCGCCAAAGCTCACCTGGCCGTGCGAAGAACCACCCTGGGCCCCGTGAATCCACGGGCCCATGATCAAGTGAACCGGTCCGCGGATTGTCTTGTTTAGCGCCATGTAGGTCGCGGACGTATTGCCGGCCCAGGAGTCGTACCAGCCCCCGACGAGATATACCGGAATGTCCTGATACTGCTCGGGATAATCGACAATGTTGTTTTGACGCCAGAATTCATCGTTGGCGCCATGCCGCATCGCGTCGATGAGCCACTGTTCGAACTCCGGTGCGAGCTTCAGCGGCGTGGTGCCCCGGCGGAGCGGCAGGAGATCCAGATAGGCCATGCGGTTGTCGGCCATTTCTTTCAGAACCGCGGCGGTTTCCGGGTCGCGCGACTGCCGGCTTCCCCGTGCGGCGTTGAGGATGATCCAATTCCAAAACCTCAGCTCGAAGGCCCCGTTGTTTCGCATGCTGGCATAGCCCATGTTGGAAACGGCATCGACCGGGATCACCGTCGCCAGATGCGGGCTGTGCTCCATGGCCAGCGCGTGCTGGGTACCGCCGACGTACGAAGTGCCGATCATGCCGATCTTGCCGTTGGACCAGTCCTGCCGGGCAATCCATGCCGCGGTATCGGCGCCATCGGGGCCGTCGTCGGTCAGCCAGTGCCAGACACCCTCCGACTTGTATCGCCCTCGCGTGTCCTGAAAGATGACCGCGTAGCCGTGCGATGCGAAGTAGCGCGCGTCTCGATGGCCCTTCTCAGCGGTTCCCTTGCTGTACGGAGTCCGCATGAGAACGGTCGGCAGGCGTTCGGCAATCGGTTTGTCATCGTGCGTGGGCAGGTAGACATCGGTGGCGAGGCGGACGCCGTCGCGCATCGGGACCATCACGTCAGCCGTGAGAGCGGCGCCGTACGGCCCGCTCTCAGCGGGCGCGGCTGCGACGGTTGCACCGAGTTGGCAGATACCAACGAGCGAAACAAGGACGACGAGGGGGAGGCAACGGCGCGGGGTCATCATCTTGGAACTCCATGGACAGCGGATCGCGGCAACTACGCCCCAGACTAGCGGAAGGTGCGGTTCGCTTTCAAGAGGCCGGTCCCTATCGGGTTGGATCTTGTGCGATCCTCATAGCCGTTCAGTTTGTCGAAAACAAACCACCCTCCTATAATAGACTTGGAGCCGATGAGGAACGGGGCTGGAGAACGAGAGCCATGCCGATTCACGACTGGACAAAGGTCTCGTTTGGGACATTTCACAACTTTCATCAAGGTTGGATGATCGCGCTGCGGGACGCCCTGAATGCCGGGCGGCTTCCGGAAGGCTATTTTGCAATGGCCGAGCAGGTCGTCGGCCGACCCGAGGCGGACGTCGTCGCTCTGGAGATTGAAAGCGACACCGGCGTGCCGGGCGACGGTGGCGGAATCGTTACGGCGGTCCGGCCGCGAACGACGTTCGTCCTGCCGGCGGAGCAGGAGCGATATGCCCGCAAAGCAACCCACCTGGCCATCCACCACGGGCTGGGACAGGTCGTGGCAATCGTCGAGATCGTGTCGCCCGGAAACAAGAGCAGCCGGCACGCCCTGCGGTCGTTCGCGGACAAAGCCGTCGAATTGATCCGACAGGGCGTGAACCTGCTGGTGGTCGATCTGTTCCCGCCTGGTCCGCGCGATCCGCAGGGAATCCATCCGCTGATCTGGGACGAGATCAGCGACCAATCTTTTGCGCTGCCGCCGGGCAAACCGCTGACCCTGGCCGCGTATCAATGCGCGCCGACCAAGACGGCCTATGTTGAGCCCGTGGCGGCGGGCGAGCCGCTGCCCGAAATGCCGCTGTTTCTCCGCGGCGAGTGGCACGTCCAGACGCCGCTGGACGAGACGTACCAGGCCGCTTGGAACGTTATGCCGCCGCCCATCAAACGCTTGTTCGACGGCCAGTCGCCGTGATCGCGTTGCCCGCAGATCGCCCGCGTTGCCTGATGTCTTGTTCTTCTGCAAAGATGGTTTTGTATTGTTCCGTCATCCGTGCCCTACGCCGCCGGCTGCCATTGGCCCTGTTGGGAGCCTTTCTCTCGCTCCCAAGGCTCCGCCCATGACTCTGCCCGCTCGGCAGGGCTCGACTCGCAATCATTCGCAGATGCCTTTACCAGTATTCGAAAACTTGGAC
>JAXGMN010000078.1:0-45511 GCA_040768665.1 Thermoguttaceae bacterium | reverse complement strand
GGGTTTTGCGGAGCCAGTCCCCTTTTTCATCAGAATACTGTTTACGCGATATCGGTCTTGCGAACGTAGCCGCCGGCGGTCGCGTCGTAGCGAAAATCCCGAACGGCGTAGGGATCGCCCACGTGGGGTTGCACCGGGAAATTGTCGTGCGGCGGCGGCGAGCTGCACTGCCATTCCAAAGTTGCCCCGCCCCATGGGTTCGCCACCGCCCGGCGGCCTTTGAACAGCGAGGCGATCAGGTAGACCATCACGATCACAAGCGCGATCCCGAGCATGTAGGAGCCGAGCGTCGAAAGGAAGTGATATCCGTGGAACTCAGGGTGTTCGCCGAGCATCTCCTTGTAGTCGTAATACCGTCGCGGCATGCCCTGGCTGCCCAGCGCGAACTGCGGGAAGAACGTGAGGTTGAACCCGACGAACACCAGGAGGGCCCCGATCCGGCCCCAGAACTCGCTGTACATGCGCCCGGTGATCTTGGGCCACCAGTAGTGGATGCCCGCGAGAAACGCGCTCAGCGTGCCGCCGACCATCACGTAATGGAAATGGGCGACGATGAAGTAGGTGTCGTGCAGATGGACGTCCGTAGCCAGGGCTCCGAGAAACAGCCCCGTCAGGCCGCCGATACCGAACAGGAAGATGAACGTGAGGGCGTAGAGCATCGGCGTCAAAAGGGCGATCGAGCCCTTGTACATCGTGGCCAGCCAGTTGAAGACCTTGATGGCCGATGGGATCGAGACGCTGAAGGTCAGGGCGCTGAAGATGACGCTCGCCAGCTTCGATTGCCCGCTGGTGAACATGTGGTGTCCCCAGACCAGAAAGCCCAACAAGGCAATGGCGATGCTGCTGACGGCGATGAACTTGTAGCCGAAGATATGTTTCCGGCTGAACACGGAGATCACCTCGCTGATGATTCCCATTCCCGGCAGGATCATGATGTAGACGGCCGGGTGCGAATAGAACCAGAAGAAGTGCTGGAAGAGCACCGGATCGCCGCCGAGCTTGGGATCGAAGATGCCCAGCCCCAAGAGCCGCTCCACGCCGACGAGAAACAGCGTAATGCCGAGCACCGGCGTGGCCAGGACCTGGATCAAGGCGGTGGCGTAAAGGGCCCAGAGAAACAGCGGCAGCCGGAACCAGGTCATCCCGGGCGGGCGGAGCATGTGGATCGTAGCGATGAAGTTCATCCCGGTGAAGATCGAGCTGAACCCGAGGATGAATGCCCCGGTGACGGCCAGGACGACTCGTGTATCCGTGGTGGTGCTGTAGGGCGTGTAAAACGTCCAGCCGGTATCCAGCCCGCCGAACACGAGCACGAAGACGAAGAAGACGGCCCCGATGACCCAGAGGTAATAGCTGGCCAGGTTCAGCCGTGGAAAGGCCACGTCCTTCGCCCCGAGCATGATCGGCAGGATGAAATTGCCCAGCGCCGCCGGGATGCCGGGGATGATGAACAGGAAGACCATCACGGCCCCATGGAGGGTAAAGACCTGGTTGTACATGTCTTTGCCCATGATCGTGCGGCCCGGGCTGATCAGCTCGGTCCGGACCAGTTCGGCGAACAGCCCGCCGAGAAAGAACGACGCCACGATCGAAATCAGGTACATCACCCCGATCCGCTTGTGGTCGAGCGTCAGCGCCCAGGACCAAAACCCGCGGGCATGAGTGAGATAGTTGTCCGTATGCGTCACCACGGAGGCGGGTGCGCGGATTTCGGTATCGAGATCGGACATCGGCGGAACCTCGGTCGGTAATGGATTCGTGCGCCGGCGAGCCGTCGTTTAGCCGCAGTGCCCAACGGGCCGCGTTGAACCGGGAGACAACGCGGAATCAAGCACGGGGCGGCGCGAGGGCGGTCCGGGATGGCTGACCCGCGCGGCCCGTTGGGCACTGCGGTTAAACGATTCGATGAGGCTCCCGTTTGCCTATTGGAGTGACTTAATGTATTCGATGATTGCCGTGATTTCCTGATCCTTGAGTCGTCCCTTGTACGTCGGCATCACCGGCTGATAGCCCTGCCGGATCTTGGCCATCGGTTCGAGGATCGACTGTCGGATGTAGTTGTCGTCGACCTCGGCCGACGTGCCGTCTGTAAACGTGTGTGTCTCGCCGTAGACGCCCTTGAAGCTGGGGCCGACCTTGGCGGTGCCGTCGGTGCTGTGGCAGGTCAGGCAACCATGGCGGCGGGTCAACTCGGCACCGGCCTCGACCGGCGTCATCCGCTCCAGGATATTGGCCGCCTCTTCCAGCCAGACCTCGAATTCTCCCGGCTCGTGGACGATCACCTTCGATAGCATGTCGGAATGCCCGGTTCCACAATACTCGGCACAATACAGGTCGTAGGTTCCGGCTCGCAGCGGGTGGAACCAGGTCGTGGTGTAGCGTCCCGGCACCAAATCCATCTTCACGCGGAAGGCCGGTATAAAGAGGCTGTGGATCACGTCCTCCGATGTCATCGTAAGCCGTACGGGGCGGTCGACCGGAACGTGCAGTTCGGGCGAAACATGGCCGTTGGGATAACTGAACACCCAGCTCCATTTCTGCCCGATTACGCGTATATCGTAGGCCTGCCGGGGCGAAGTCTTGATGTCCATATACGTGGTGAACCCCATGTAGAACATGATCACCACAAGGACTACCGGGATGGCGGTCCAGGTAAGCTCCAGAGCGTTGTTATGGCTCGCCGTGCCGGGCGCCTCCTCCCCGGGGCGCCGCCGGTAAAGGATGACGAACAGGGCCATGAGGACGATGATCAACACGAAAAAGAACGTCGAGACGCCCAGGATGAAATAGAAGACGCGGTCGACGTCGGCAGCGGTGGACGAGTCGGGCGGTGGCAGCCAGTAGCCGCCGCGCGATTGGGCAAAGAGCATCATGTCATGCATTCTCACGGTCCCCGGCATCACGGTCGGCATCCTCCACAGGCGCTTCCGGCCCCGCTGCTTGATCCGATCGCTTCGACTCGCCTCGCCAGAGTGCCAACAGCACGCCGCCGAGGAGCACGATCGTGACGGCCCCGCCGAGCCGCATGATCTTCACCGCCGCCGGGCCGTAGCGGCCTTTGGTCTCGTCGTAGTGGAAGCAGGTCAGCAGAAATCGGTCGAGCGTAGAGCCCACTTTCCCATCGGCGGCTTCGACCAGCGACAGCCGCAGCGTCTGGGGGTCGTACTCGATTCCGTACAAGTAGCGAGAAACCCGCCCGTCGGGCGTCAGAATGAACGTCACGGCGGCATGGGCGTACTCACGGGTCTCTTGAACGAAGCTGTAGCCGAAGCCGACCGTATCGGCCAATTTCCGAATGCTTTCCGTTTTGCCGGTGAGCATGTGCCAACCGCCGTCGACGCCGGGCCGGCCGTAGATCTTCAGGTATTTCTGTTTAGTCAGGGCCGACCGTTCGGGGGATTCTTTCGGGTCGATGCTCACGGTGATCATCTGGAAATTCTCGCCCAGGTCCCACTCGAGCCCCTGTAGTCCCTCGAAGAGCCCGTTGAGCTGCAGGCTGCAGAGCATCGGACAGTTCGAATAGTTCATCGTAAGCACGACCGGTCGCTGTCCGTCGAAGAACTCCTTGAGCCTGACTCGCTTGCCGCTGGAGTCGAAAAAAGTGAGATCCAACGGCACCTGCGCGTCGAGATGCTCCGTGACTCCGACGTCCTGCAGGTCATCCGGCGCGGCTTCCATTCGTTGCGCCGGCACGGACGAGGTCGCAACCAGAGCGCCGAGCAGGGCCAACAACCCTACCGCGCGACGGCGGGCGAAAACAGAAGTGCCTACGCAAATTGTCATTACATATCCCCCTATGGATTGCGGCCGCCATCCGCGGGTGCGGTCCTAGTTTCGCCGCGAGGGGTGGACTTTGCTTCTGCCCCGGTAGAGGAGGAAGGCTTTGTCTCGGCGGAATCCGTGCCGCCCTTGTCAGAAGGCCCCGCATCGGCAGCCGAGCGGCTCTCGGCCACGACCAACTGCATGGCCCGCTCAATCGGAATGGCGACCAACTCCTTGTTTTGGTCCACCCAACGGTATTCTACGAGCTTGGCCCTCTGCGAGGCCAGCAGATTATCCAAATCCGTGTACGGCTGATTGATGTTCTTAACGTAATCCTCCCGCTCCTCGGCCGCATAGTAAATGACCGTAAGCAGAACGATGATCGCAAAGACGAGGATCGCGCCCAAAAAGCCAATCATGGCCAGGAGCGGTGTATTGACGTCTTCGTGCGAAGTCATGTACCCCCTCGTAGAAGCTAGAAATTCTCGAACGCCAGCGACTCGCCGAGGCGTGGATCTTTCACGGGAACCAGAGCCCGGTTGCCGGCGACCCGTACGGCACTGGCGAGGTACAAGGCCCCGAGTCCGACCAGGAGGAGCGGATCGATCAGCGTCAGCGGCGGGCCGGCATCGACGGCGTAGTTGGGCATGACCAGCCAATACATGTCGACCCAGTGAAACAGCAGCAGCCAGACGCACCAGAACGCCAAGGGGCCCTTGCGCCGTTTGACCGCGCGCGGCAGCAGGCCGAAGAACGGGATCAACAAGTGCCCGAACAGCAATGCCAAAGAGACCCCCGCCCAGCCATCCGTCTGGCGAGCAAGGTAGTAGACCGTCTCTTCCGGAATATTCGCGTACCAAATCAGCATGTACTGCGAAAACGCGATGTAGCCCCAAAAGACGACGAAGCCGAAAAGGAGCTTTGCCAAGTCGTGGTAGTGCTCCGTCGTGACCGACATTGTCAGCCGCCCGCTCGCCTGCAGGACCATGGCGACCAGTGCGATGGTGGACGTAGCGCCGACGATGGCGCCGGAGAAGTAGTAGATGCCGAAAATCGTACTGAACCACCGCGGTTCGAGCGACATTACCCAGTCGATTGCCGCGAACGTGATCGTCCCGGCGAACAGAAGCAGGGCCGGCCCGGAGAACCGTTCCATGCCGGTCGTCAGCGAAACATCTCCCGACTCGTCCTGCCGGAGCGACCGGCCGAGGAAGAAGCGGGCCAGCAGCCACCATACGGCGAAGTAGAGGACACAGCGGACCCCGAAAAACGGCACGTTCAGATACGGCCTTTTGTGCTCGAGGAGATGGTCCCCGGCGACGGCCGCGGGATCGGTCCACTCATACAGGACGTGGTTGCCCAGGAGGATCGGCACGAGGATCGGCAGAAACAGCACCAGCAGCACGGGAACGTTCGCGGCCAGGATCTCCGAGATCCGGCGCACCGCCACACTCCAGCCGGCGCGCGTGGCATGCTGGATGAGGACGAAAAACAACGCCCCCAGGGCGATACTGAGGACGAACACGTAATTCGTCAGGTAGGAGTGAAAAAAGTAGGCGAAGCCGTCGCCGCGGAACGCGCCGAGTCCCACACCGATGGCCATCGCCGCCAGCCCCACCACGCCAAGCAGCGAAAAAGCGCGGGACCCGGTCGGGCCAAGATCGACGCGGTCGTCGAAGATCAGCGGAGTCGCACTGGGTCGCATCACGGATACCTAACCTCTCATCGCAATCGTTCTTTCATTTCCGCCGGCACGTCCTCAAGCGTCGCGTTCTGGCTCCGCTGCAGCGCCTTGACGTACATCACAATCGCCCACCGGTCTTCCACGGAAATCTGCGAAGCGTACGGCGGCATGGTCCGGATCCCGTTGGTCACCGTGCCGTACAACTGGCCGACCGGTTGCGCACGGACGGGTTCGGCGTGGAGCGACAGCGGCGGCACCCAGTTCGCCTCGGCCCTCTGTGTCGCGCGTTGGGCGACCATTCCGTCGCCCTCGCCCGTCAGCCCATGGCACGGCGCGCAATAGATATTGAACCCGCGCTGTCCGCGCTCCATGGCCTCCAGGCTCACGCGGATCGGGAACTGGCCGGCCCACTGCTCGCCGACCTTGCCCAGGTAGAGCGCCGGGTCGTCTTCAATCTCATTGCGGGCGATCGTTCCCGGCACGGGCGGGCGGCTCGCCTGTCCGCCGGGAAACATCGGGCTGAAGGCCTGGGCTCGATATTTCGGCTGCACGTCCATATCGAGCACCGGGTGGATCCTCGGGAGTTTCTTCGCGCCGGAACGATACCAGGCCACGCCCAACGGCGGCAGGATCGCCAGCACGGCGGCCACGGCCAATCCCCAGTAGATGCCGGTAGGGACCTCCCGCCCAGTGCCCGGCATTCGGCAAACGTCGATTCCCACCGCCCCGGCCGATTCGAGCAAGCCGCGCACGGCGGTCTCATCGAACTTCGAATCGCGCGCTTCGATCGACAGGAAAAAACCGTCGGTCGTCGCCCGAGCGAACCGGCGGCTCTGGAAAACCGGGTGCCAGAGCTGCGGGAGTTGGTTGAGAGCCAAGACTCCGAGAAACGCGGTCAGCGCGGCAAACAGTACGATCAGTTCAAACGTCACCGGGATGAACGCCGGCAGGCTGAATAGCGGTTTGCCGCTGACGATATAGGGGTAATCGACGGCATTCATCCACCACTGCATCAACAGGGCGGCCGCCGCACCGGCGATCCCCCCGGCGAGAACCATCCACGGCAGGATCGTGGGCCGGATGCCCATCGCATGGTCCATGCCGTGGATCGGATAAGGCGTATGGGTGTCCCAATAGCGATAGCCGGCGTCGCGGACCCGGGAAGCGGCTTCCACCAGTTCGTCCGGGCCGGGGAACTCTGCAACCACGGCGGCGACAGTTCCGCCCGGTGCATCGGCGATCGAGGGTTCCTTTTCAGCCATAGTCGATTCTCAACGCTCTTCTGAAATCTGGTCCGGTTGGCGGCTCGCGTTCTCGTTCTCGCCATTCGAGCCTGGCTCCGACGGGGCCGGGTTCTCCCAGTATCCGGTGGCGTGGCGATGGGGCAGGATCGCCTTGACTTCGGCCATGGCTACCATCGGAAGGTAACGGCAGAACAGCAAGAACAACGTGAAAAACAGCCCGAAGCTGCCGACGAGCATGGTGATGTCGATCGGAGTCGGCCGGAAATAGCCCCAGCTCGAGGGAAGGAAGTCGCGGCTGAGCGAGGTGACCACGATGACGAATCGCTCGAACCACATGCCGACGTTCACCAGGATGCACACGATCACCATCATCCACGGCGTGGTGCGAACGTTGCGGAACCAGAAGGCCTGCGGAACGATTACGTTGCATGTGACCATCGTCCAGTACGCCCAGGCGTACGGCCCGAATGCCCGATTGATGAACGCGAACTGCTCGTAGGGATTCCCGCCGTACCACGCGATGAAAAACTCGATCGCGTAGGCATAGCCCACCATGCAACTCGTGGCCAGGATTACCTTGTTCATGTTATCCAGATGCCGGATCGTCACCAGATCCTTCAGGCCGAAGAAGGCACGCGCCGGGACCATCAACGTCACGACCATCGCGAAGCCGCTGAAGATCGCACCGGCGACGAAGTAGGGCGGAAAGATCGTCGTATGCCAGCCGGGGATCTGGGAAACCGCGAAGTCGAAGCTCACCACCGAGTGCACGCTGAGCACCAGCGGCGTGGCCAGTCCGGCCAGAAGCAGATAGGCCCGCTCGTAGCGGTGCCACTGCCGCCCCGAGCCGCGCCACCCCAGGGCAAAGATTCCATACGCGATCTTCCGCACCCGGCTTGTGGCTCGATCCCGGAACGTCGCCAGGTCGGGGATCATTCCCAGGTACCAGAACAACAGAGAAACGGTCGCGTAGGTGCTGACCGCGAACACGTCCCAGAGCAGCGGGCTGCGAAAATTCGGCCAAACGGCCATCTGGTTCGGATAAGGCGCGAGCCAATAGACAAGCCAGACGCGGCCGATATGGATCGCCGGAAAGATGCCGGCGCACATCACGGCGAAGATCGTCATCGCCTCGGCGAAGCGGTTGATGCTCGTCCGCCACCGCTGGCGGAAAAGGAACAGAATCGCCGAGATGAGCGTCCCCGCGTGCCCGATGCCGACCCAGAAGACGAAGTTGACGATCGGCCATCCCCAGGCGACCGGAATGTTGTTGCCCCAGACGCCGATACCCGTAATGATCATGTAGACCGATGCCCCGAGCAGCGCAACCGTCAACGTCGCAGAGACCGCGAAGGCCACGTACCACGCCAGCGGAGGGCGCGGGCGCTCCGCGATCCGCGAGACCGTTTCGGTGATCGAAGCGTGGGTCTGGTCGCCGATGGTCAGCGGAGCCCGATACCTCGGATCGTCGGTCGTGTTGTCCTTAAGCAGAAGCGTGGTCGTCGACATGGGGGGCGGCTTCGAGCTCCGGGTTGGGATTGCGGATCTTGGCCAGGTAGGCGGTCCGCGGCTGGGTATTCAACTCCGCCAGCACACCGTAGGCCCGGTCGGACGCGTGGTCCTGGAACACGCGGCTGGTCCGGTCGGCCAGATCGCCGAACTGGATCGCCTGGCTGGGACATGCCTGCTGGCAAGCGGTCTGGATTTCGCCGTCCTGGATATTGCGCCGCTGGTTCTTGGCTTCGATCTTGACGTTCTGGATCCGCTGCACGCAGTACGTGCACTTCTCCATGACGCCGCGGCTGCGGACGGTCACCTCCGGGTTGTAGACCATTTTGGTCAGTTCGTTGCCCGGCTGGTCCAGGTTCTTGTGGTAATTGAAGAAGTTGAACCGGCGGACCTTGTAGGGGCAGTTGTTCGAGCAGTAGCGGGTGCCCACGCAGCGGTTGTAGACCATCTCGTTGAGGCCTTCCACGCTGTGCACGGTGGCCGCCACGGGGCAGACCTGCTCGCAGGGAGCGTTCTCGCAGTGCTGGCAGAGCATCACCTGGTTGTCGACCCGGGGGCGCTCGGGATCGCCGGAGAAGTAGCGGTCGATCCGGATCCAGTGCATCTCGCGCCCGCGGATCACCTGCTCCTTGCCGACGATCGGCACGTTGTTCTCCGCCTGGCAGGCCACCACGCAGGCGTTGCAGCCGATGCATTTCGCCAGATCGATCGACATGCCCCAGCGGTGTCCCTGGGAGACGTCCGGCTCCTCCCAGAGCGAACGCAGCGGAGGATGGTGGACCATGTGCTTCGCGAAATCCGGATGCTCCAGGTAATCGTCCAGCGGGGCTTCCCGGATCAACTCGCCGACCCGGTGCGCGCGCGACCGGAGCCCCACAACGTCGATCGCATGGTGATCCTGGGTCGAGGCCAGCGGATATTTCTCGCCGGTCGACTCGATCGCGGCCCCGGTTGCGAACTCCATGGCGTCGGTCTGCCGCACGCGATAGGTGTCGAATCCGATGGGCTTGACGCCTTTGCGTACGTCGCCGCCCACTGCGCCGGCAGCGAGTCGACCGTAGCCGAGGCCGACCGCGACCGAACCGGCCGGTTGACCGGGAAGGATGTAGGCAGGCAACACGAGTTCGCGGCCGTCCAACGTCAGCCGCACGAGGGTCTCGTTCTCCACGCCCAACGCGTCCGCCGTAGCCGGGCCGATCATGGCGGCGTTGTCCCAGGTGAGCTTCGTAATCGGATCCGGAGTCTCCTGCAGCCAGGCATTGTTCGCGAACCGGCCGTCATAAACGGAAGGATCGCTGCAGAAGACGATTTCCAACGGACCGCCGTTCCAGCCGATCTCGGCCAGGCTTGGGGACCCTGTTGCCGACTCCGCCGCTGCCGCGACCGACGGGGTCTCCGGCGACCAGCCGCTTCCTTCGAGCAGACCGTCGTGGAGCGTTTGCCTCCACTTCGCCACCGGGTCGTCGTCGCCTACCAGGTTGTTGAACGTCGCCTGGACGAGATCCATCCCGGATGGCTTCTCCTCGCCGAGGATCGTCGCCAGCAGTTCGATGGCCGGCCTGCCGCCCAGAAGTGGCGCGATCAGCGGCTGGACGACGCTGTAGGTCCCGTCCCACGATCGGGCATCGCCCCAGGATTCCAGATAGTGGGCCTGGGGCAGGTGCCAACTGGAAGCCAGCGCGGTCTCGTCGCGGTAGAGTCCCAAGTGGATCGTCGTCTCCACTTTGCCCATCGCTTCGGCGAAGCCGAGGTCGGCCGGCGCGTTGTAGACGGGATTGCCGCCAAGGACGAGCAGCGTTTGCACTTCACCGGCATTCATCTCGCCGACCAGGGACTTGATTGCTTCGGCGTACGTCAGCCGTTCTGCATCGGGGTCGGCGAAATAGACGATCGTCTTACCCCCGTTGCCCAAGGCGGCGTTGATCCGGTGCACCGCGGCGTGGACCTCTGCCGGCTGGCGAGGCCCCGCGGCAACAATGCTCTCGCCGCGATGCGCGATCAGGTCGCGGGCCACCGCCCGGACGAAACGGGCAAGGTCGCCGCCTTCCGCATCGTGCGTTTCCTCGGCGGCTTTCGGCTGGCCGGCCCCGAGTTCGCGCTCCAATGCCGCGACCATCGCACCGATATCCTGCGCTCGCATCGGCAGCCGATGGTCGGCCGCGGCGCCGGTCGGCGTATAGCCGCTTTCTACGACGTAGAGCCGGTTCATCCGCCCATCGACCACCTTGCGGCCTTCGGCAAACGCCCTCGCGTATTGCAGGGCCGCCGGATGCCGGCAGAGCAGGCCCTCGTCGATGGCAAGGATCACCTTTGCTTGGTCGAGCCGGTAGTGCGGCCGATAAGCGCGACCGAACGCTAACTTTGCCCCAGCCCGTTCGTTGTCCCGCGACAGGGGCTCATACTCATGCCACTCCGCCTCTGGAAAGGCCTCGAGCAGCCGCTCGCGAAGTGCCGCAAGCGTCGGCGAACTGCTTGTTTCCGCCAGCACCCGGAAGCCTTTTCCGCCCGTCTTCTGCAGACCGCCGAAATGCTCCTGCGCAAATTCGGCGAACTTCTCCCAGGTCTGAACGGTCTCTCCCCGCCCCGTCCGTTGCACCACGTTGCCGCTGCGATCGGGATCGTAGAGTTGCAGGATGGTGGCTTGGGCGAGCGCATCGGTTGCCCCGAGGCTCTGAGGGTGCAGCGGGTTGCCTTCCAGCTTGATCGGACGCCCGTCCACGGACGATACCAACAGGCCGATCGCCGCGCCCCGAAGATCGATCGCCGTGGCGAACTTCTGGGACTCGCCGGGCACCCGGCTCGGCGGCCTGCGGACCATGGGGAGGATCTTTGCCTCTTCCCAGCGGCAGCCACCGCCGACGCTCGCCAGCGTGAGCGACGCTCCCATCAACTGGAGCCAGCGGCGGCGGCTCACGCCGGTCGGGTCCGCCTCCTCGGGAAACTCGGCCTCCAGAAATGCGCGGTATTCGGGCGCATCGGCCAATTCGGCAAGGCTCCGCCAGCGTCTCACCCTCGGCTCATCGTTTTCCGGCTTTCCCGAACCTGCCATATTCAACAGCTCGATCTCTGGCTCTCGACTCTCGACTCTCAACTCTCGACTTCTCATCGATGACATGTGGAGCAATCGGTCGACGGTTTGATGTTGTTTTCCAGCCGCAGCCGCTCGCCGAGGATGGCCTGATCTTCACCCGGCTGCCAGTCCAGATCGGTCACGAATTCCGCCGGCCTCAGATGAGCCTCGGGATTGCGGTGACAATCGAGGCACCAACTCATGCTGAGAGTCTCCACCTGGCGGACCCGGTCCATTTTGTCGACCCGACCGTGACAACTGACGCAGCTTACGCCGCGTGCCACATGAGCGCTGTGGTCGAAGTAAACGAAATCGGGCAGATCGTGGACCTTGACCCAGGGAATCGGATCTCCCGAAGCCCAGCTTTCGCGAACCGGCAGCAAGAGCGGACTGTCCGGCGCGATCCGCTCGTGGCAGTTCATGCAGACGCTCGTCGGCGGCACGGCGGCGAAAGCGGCCTTGTCGACCGTCGTATGGCAATACCGGCAGTCCAATCCCAATTCACCCGCGTGCAGCGCGTGGCTGAAAGGGACCGGCTGGTCGGGCATGTAGCCGACGTCGGTCGTCTTGGGCGAACCGCCGTAGTAAACGACCCCGATGACGTACACGGGCACGATCGCCAACACCACGCTGGCCAGCGGTCGTGCGCGGTCGATCCACTGCGGAAATACCGGTCCACTCATGGCAAGTAGTTCGCCTGCTCAGTCCAACACAAGATGCTCAGTATCGATCGAGGCTTGACCAGCCAGCAGGAGTCATGAGTGGCCTGAAGGAGGCCGTCGCCTTCTCCATCTGCCTCCCGGGTGAGGGCGAAGGCGGGAAACCGGAAGCCTCCCGCGTCTTCCGGTTGATGGCCTATTCTACTGCCCGGCGCGGCCCTGGAAAGTAGGGTGGTGCTACGGCGCTGTCTGACAGGCCGACCCGCAGGCTCAAGGCGGCCGTCAATCGACTCGATTTTTCGGAAAAAACCCGCTCGATTCCAGGGCGAGCCGAAGGATCAGCGGGTGTTCAATCGGGGAAGAGAGGTCAGCGAGGAAAGAGGCTTGTGCTGAATGGACATTACCCCGGTTCGCCGGAAAGGCCAGCAATTTGGTCGCCAATCTTGAGGACGCGACAGAGCCACTCCCCTTTCCCGGCTGCCGTGTTTACTGCTTGAGTTGCTTACAGCTTGGGGGCCGCAGAGGGGGGCTGGGGGTCGTCTGGAACTACAGAGAGCCCCCCAGACGATCGCAGCTCGACACGATATCGCTTTCCCGGCAAGAGCTTGATCGACGGCGCCTCGCCGTGTGCCGCGCGAACTCCGGCCTTTTCGGCCAGTCCGGGGTCGTTGGCATAATCCCAGAACCGATTCCACAACTGCTGCTCGAACTGCGATGGTTGGCCCCCGGTGCGGTAAGCCGTCGGCTGCGAATCCGGGCGGTCAAGTGGGAAGCCCTCGGTGGGCTGCTGCGCCTCGCCAAACACCCGTCGAAACAGGTAGATCGACGTGGACCTAAGCTCATCCCCGAGTTCCACATACTCGTCGCCGAACTTCACTACCCAGGAGTCGAGATAGATCATGTCGCCCTCAACAGTGAACACGCGGGGATCACCCATCGGTTCGCCGTTTTCATTCAATTCTACGAAGCTGAACTTGGTGACCAGATCGCCCCCTTGGGCCGAACCTTGCTGCGACAGCACCGAGATTTGCGCTACCCGGCGGTCGACTTTCAGCAACTTCAGAGCCGTTGCCAGCCGATCGATCTCCTTCTGCTTGGCTTTGACGTCCTCACCCAGCGCGACGATCCGGGCCGACTTCTCCTCCACATCGACCGACAGCCGATCGAGTTGGCGTTGCTTTGCTTCGAGCTCGGCTTCCTGCTCGACGAGCCTCGACTGGGCCCATTTCTCGGCATTGTATGTTTCGTAACCGAACCAGCCGGCGACTCCCACGACGGTGGCAATCGCCAGCGTTAGCAACAGGCCCAACAGACTATTCAAAGCTTGGATGAGCTTGAGCACAGGCCATCCCTCTAGTGCGGGGTCACGACGAACGGAATCATGCAAATCCGAACACCGGAGTTCTCAATTGTATATTCATCTTCGGCAAATCTGCTGCCGGTAACACACGGAAGCAGCCCGGAAGGCGTGTGGCAGATGATCGCATCCCGGTCACGATTGCCATCAGCCCGGCTGCTTCCGAGCAGCCGGGCTGATATACGGGTAAATTCTCATCTGCCGCTCGCCGAAGCACCGAGGCACAGTTCCCAAGGGTCTACCCCCAGCGTTCACCGTTAAACCCCCAGGTCATCTTTGAGCCGCCGGACTTCGCCGTCCGTCCGCTCCATCGCCGCAGTCAGTTCGGCCAATTCGGACCGGATCTCGTTCAGATCCGCACGCAGGTCTTCTAACTCCCCCCGCAACGCCTCAACCAGCGAACTCGCCGATGGTGCGCCGGCAACTCCCGGTTCGCGTGCCGGCGGTTCTCCGGCCAGAGCCGATGCCGGCCGCACGGCCGCGAATTGCGATTTCGTCCGCTCGAGTTCGTTCGACGGGAACAGCGCATGCGTGACCACGTGTCCTCTCCCCTCGGGTGTCAGTGGAATGACGAGCCCCTTCGACTTGAGAGAATCGAGCACGATCCGCAGCGCGGGCAGGTCGGCGATCGACTCCATCCGCGAAGCGCGGCCGCGGAGTTCGCCTTCCGTCTGCGGTCCGCGCAGCAACAACTCGGTCATCACCGCCAGTTCCACCTTGTCGACCCCGAGCCATTCGTAGAGATAGTGGCGATACTTGGCCACGCGGCCGTAGCCTTCGACCAACCCGACCGCACCTAACCCCCTCAATCGCTCCAGGGCCTCCTCGGCGTCGTCCGGTTCGATTTGCATGACCGGATCGCGGTTGCTCTTCTGGTTGGCGGCCGTAACAATGCCGTTCAGCGACATGGGATACGCGCTGGGCGTCGTCTTGGCTTTTTCGACCAGCACACCCAGCAAGCGGCGCTCGATGGCGCCCACCGACTGCCAGCGCGGCTTGGTCTGCGGATCGTGCGAAGCGGATGGTTCGTTCATTCCCGTTGTCTCGCTCTGCCACTCGCCAGGAAAAAATCACACGTTTCTATTGTTATCCACCGGACCTCTTGCTGTAAACATCACCCCCCGTCGTCAGGCCGGTTGACGGAAGCATGTTGCTTTACTATACCAATACGCTTTCTCGGAAGCGGCGTGGTCCGGCGGAATAGGAGGAGACGGCATTGATCGAAATGGAAGCAAGCGGCGGTGTGCGGATCGCCCCTTCGCAATTTGGGACTGGAGTGTTTGCAACCCGGACGTTTCGTGCCCGGCAGAAGATCGCCAGTATCGATGGTGAACGGTTCGACGATCCGGAATACGGTTCGGACTACTGTGTGGGCATTGGCAACTCCGCCATGGAGCCCGATCCACCGTTCCGTTTCTTGAACCACAGTTGTCATCCCAACTGCGAGTTGGTGGAAATCGAATACATCGACGAAGAAGGCGGAGCCGAGTACGAACTGTGGCTGAACGCCGTCCGATCGATTCGGGTGGGCGAAGAATTGACGATCGACTACGCCTGGCCTGCCGAGGCGGCGATCCCCTGCGGATGCGGCGCCGCTGCCTGCCGCGGCTGGATCGTTGCCTCCGAAGACCTCCACCGTCTCCGCGGGCGCGAGCCGCTGCCGGCTGGCACGCTCGCTTAGAACCTATCCCAAAACCTCGGAGGAGAAGGGGACAGGCACATTTTGCTCCGAAGACTCCGCAAAATGAGCCAGTCCCCGGCGGTTTTGAGATAGACTCTTAGCCGCGGACGGCGTCAAGCCGGAGTTGCCAAACGTCGGGCGGCTCGCCAAAATACGCATGGAGGGCTTTTTCCGGAATCAACCCGCATTGACCGCGGGGTCCTAGCCCGAAGGACGGAGGTGCCCTATGCCACCCCGACCCATGGTCGCCCTGGTGGCTTTGCGCCAGGCAAAGTTCCCGCCGGAAGACGCCGTGTTTCAATGGCTCCGGCAGCAGCGCCCCGACCTTCCTCCCGTTACCCAGGTGGAACGTCAGGAAGACGTCTGTTCCTTCGTGATCGGCCGCGACACGGCGGCAATCTCGCTCATGGATGCCCCCATCCCCTGGGCGGATCTGGAGCGGCCCTGCGCCACGGCCTGGTACTGGCCCGAGGCGACGGTCTCCATGCAGGACCATCGGGCACACGTCCTGGTGGTCGTCCTCTCCGACTCGCCGGATCGAGTGGCGACGGCCTTGCTCCTGACCAGCCTGGTTGCGGCCGTTGCGTCGTGCTGCGAGGCCGCCGGCGTCTGCTGGGTGCCGGCCACGCTGGTCCACAGCCCGGAAGCCTTCATCGCGTCGACGGAGGAGATGCACGACGAATACCTGCCGCTTTATCTATGGGTGAACTTCGCAATCCAGCAGCATCACGACGGATCCTACTGCGTTTTCACCATCGGGCTGGCCGAGTTCGGCCTGATGGAGATCGAGGTCCCGAGCAGCTACAAGGATCCGGAATTCCTCATGGATCGGGTATTCAATATCGCCCATTACCTGCTTGACAACGGACCAGTGCTGGACGATGGAGAGACGATCGGGCTGGCGGACGATGAGGAGATCCCCATCCGCCACGGACCCTCGATGTGGGACGAGCGGACAACCGTGATTCAACTGGAACTGTAGCCGGGGACTGGGCCCGTCAGCCGCGCCCAGGTGCCCACGAGAACCCGCCCAAGATCCAGCCACGCAGTCCGGTTGCCGTTCGGCCAACTCTGGTTGATCTCGAGTTCGATGCCGGCATATCGATCCGGATCGAATCTTCGGCGGAGCCAGGTGGTCAGTCCGTCCGCCGTGCCCCGATACGGATCATTGCACCGGACGCGAAGCTCGGGCCGGATTTCACGAAGCAACTGCTGCCAGCGGCGGCAAAGCGTTCGCTCGAGCCGGCGCGACGGATCGTAGAGCAGCCCCACATCCGCACGGCGAACGTCGCCGTCGAGCACGGGCGTAAAACTGTGGACCGCCAGATGGACCGCCGTCCGACCTTGCGCGACCGCATCTCGGACAATCGCTTCCACCCGATCGCGGTGCGGACGGTAATGCTTTTCCAGAACCTCTTGCCTGGCAGCGGTGTCCAGGGCGGCGCCGTACTCGGAGAAAAGCCGCGGATGATTCACCGATCGATTGAGATCGACCAGCAAACGCGTCGTTGTGGAGAACACCGCGGGAGCATGAAGTTGCCGTGCGAACCGGCGGGCCAATTCCAGTGCGCCGTGGTCGTAACCTCGGTGGCTGGCTAAGACATCGCGTGCGCCGCGAAAAAGCTCCGCGTAGGCGGCGGGAACGCGGCTGCCGCCATGCTCGCAGGTAATGAGAACGGAGAATTCGTTGGTGCGCCGTCTCGGACCGGTCATGTTCGAGAAACAGGATTTGTGGGAAGCGAAAGGTGTAGGCGGGACACTCCGTGGCCCGCCGTATCGCACGCCGGACTCTCCTGTCCCCCTGAATGGGACCACGCTCAATCCACGGCCGAGAACGGACGTCCGCATGCCAGGCACTCGCACAAGGCGTGATAAACCGTCGCGATTTGCCCGGCGGACGCGTCTTCGCCGATCGTACGGATAATCCGGCGCGCCAACGGTCCTTGTTCGAGGATCACCCTTAGCGCCTCCTGCCACTCGTCCAGCCCGGTTGACCAGACGCTCGTCGCATCGCAAAGGTGCCGCCACAACTCACCGGCCGTGCATCGCCGGGCGTCCAAGCCGAACTGGGCGAGATACCGGCCGTCGCCAATCGCCGCCCGCTCGGCATCGCGAATCGTCATCTGCAGGATTTCCGCCATCGGCTCAGCGGCCAGGGACTGCTGCTCGGCCAGCCCGGTCCACCGTTCGTCGGCCAGCGCCTGCACCACGGCAGACACAGCCTGGCAAATCGCGAGATCGGCGGCCGGACATTCCTGGACGTCGACCACGCGGATCTCGATGCTGCCTCGTTGAAAACGCGCGATCGCGCCGCGGGCGTTGGCAAACTCGTCCCGCAGAACGCCTTCCGGGTCGTGCGGCGCCAACTCGCGGTAGATCCCTTGGAGGATCTCGCGGTCGTATTCGTCCGGGTCGAAGATCGGCTCGGGAATGACCAATCCGGCAACCAAAGGGATCTGCCGCGAATTCGTGCGGTAGAACTCCATGCGGTTGTCCATCAATCCGGTGACGCGGCCCTCGACCACCGGTGAACTGGCAGCCAGGGCCGGCAGGATGGGTAGCACCAGCCGGATGGCTGCGTGCAGCCTGCCGAACTCCTCGTCGTCGCCGAACGGCAGGTTGATATGCGTGCTCTGCAGGTTCGACCAGCCGTGACCGCGGCAGTCGAAGATGCGGTTAAAGGCCTCGTAGACCGCGTTGTATTCATGCGGCCACAGCCGGGTCTCCTCGAGCGGACGCATGAAGGGGTGCATGGCGCCCGGCATCAACCGCGCCCCCAGCGGCTTGAGCAACGCATTGATCCGGCCGACGTTTTCCTGGAACTTCGCCGCGAGCCCCTCGAGCGACGGGGCGGGGCCGGTCGTCTTCAACTCGATCACGTGCAGGACCAACTCGTTGGACCAGGTGATTGCGCCCTGCTCGACGTCGGAGACATACCGCCCGGCGACCGCGCGGAGCACCTCGTCCGTCACCGGCAACACGGCAAGCGTGCGCCGATCGACGATCATGTATTCCAGCTCGACCCCGTAAGCCTCGAACAGACGAAGGTGGACCGCGGTGCTCATGCGATGGAGGCCCTGGCCTTTCGCTCTTCGATTCGCCGCAGGAAACCGTCCATGATACGGCGGTAGATCTCGTCGCCGAGGATCTGGTCCTCCACTCCGGCGTCGATGTTGGGATTGTCGTTGACCTCGATCACGTAGAATTCCTTGCCCGACTGCTTCACATCCACGCCGTACAGCCCCTCGCCGATCAGGTTCGCCGCGCGCAGGGCCGCCCGCACCGCCGGCTTGGGAGCCAGTTCGACCGGCAGGGTCTCGAAGCGTCCGTAGTCGCGATTCCCGGTGCCGTCGCGGTGGATGATCTGCCAGTGGTTGCGGGCCATGAAGTACTTGCAGGCGTAGAGCGGTCGCCGCTGGAAAATACCGATCCGCCAGTCGAAGGTTGTCGGCAGGAACTCCTGGGCCACCACGAGGTCCGACTCGCTGAGGGCCTGCTTGATCTTCGCGTCGAGATCCTCTTGGGATTCGATCTTGATCACGCCCAGCGAAAACGCGCTGTCCGGTTTCTTGAGCACGCAGGGAAACCCCAACTGGCCGGCGATCAGGTCCACGTTGTCGCGATGGACGACCAGCGTCCGCGGCTTGGGAATTCCGTGGTGTTCCAGCATCTCCGCCAGGTAGACCTTGTTGCTGCACTTGACGATCGACTCGGGGTCGTCGATCACCACCAGCCCTTCGTTGACCGCGCGGCGGGCAAAACGATAGGTATGGTGGTTCACCGCCGTAGTTTCCCGAATGAACAGCGCGTCGAACTCGGCGATGCGGCCGTAGTCGTCACGGTCGATCCGTTCGGTGCTCAAGCCGAGGGATTCCGCCGCCTTGACGAACTTCTTCAGCGCCTTCTCATTCGAGGGAGGCTCCGCTTCCTCGGTGTTCTGGAGGATGGCCATGTCGTAGCGGCTCCGCGTCCGCCGGGGCACCCGGGCGCGGCGGCCGGCAAAATACTCCGTGGCCACCTGCAAGACGAACGGCCAGTGCGATTGAGGCACCTCGCTGGCCGGCACGGCCGCCATGCTCCGCAGCGTCCATTTCCCGTTCTTGGAGAACTGGGCCCGCAGCATCGGCGAGCGGAACTGGTTGAAGAGCTGGCGGGCCAGCGGGTCGTGCCGGTGGGCTACGTTGCGGCCGAAGTAGATGCTCAGCGTGAACTTGTCGGAGTGGATCGGCGCGAGACTCTTCTGGATCAGCTCCTCCAACTCGTCGGATACAAGCCGGACCATCGTCGGGCTCTTCAGGTCCTGAATCGTTGTGATGTTGGGAGTCGGCTTGTGGCCCCGCGCCTCGGCCAGCAGCGAAACGTAGTAGCCCGTGCTCTGGTAGCGATACGACCGGCAGAGATTGAAGATCTTGATGCCCCGCATGTTGCTGTATTCGGGGCGGGTCAGATACGCCTTGGCGGCGACCGTCTCGACGTTGGGGATCTCCAGGGGCCAGTCCTTGGGGTCATTGGCGACGATCAGCGTCGGCACGCGACTTTCCTCCGTGTTTCTTGATCGGTTCGATGATCAGCAGATTGGCGTCGTAGGTGAGGATCCCCAACAGGATCGCACAGATGACGCGATCGATGCTGATCAGGTACATATTGCTCGATGCCAGGGGATTGGGATGCAGCGGATCGGCCACCAGGACCGAACGGCTCTCGCGGTCGTACCCGCAGAGGACGACGAAGTGGCCAGCCGCCTCTCCGCGGACGTCGTCGGAGTCGCAGTTGGGCCCATGTTCCCGGGCATTGCGGTAGAGATAGGTAGCACTGAGGCCGGTGAGGATCGGGACCTGGCGGTTGAGATACTTGCGGATCAGCGCCGTCGTCAGGTCTTCCATGTGGATTTTTCCGCCACGCCGCAGGAACCCCAGGTAGGCGCGTGTGGCGGTGTGGAGCTTGGGAACGTTTTTGGCGGCCATCTGGGCGCGGAGGGATTCTCCCAGCGGCCGGGCTCCGGCGGCAAACCAGGTGGGATCGAAGGCGAGCAGATTGTACGTATAAATTGTGGCCTCATAGCCGCGGTCCAGGGCATGGCAGCCGAGCATGGCCGCCAGGGTGCCCCCTTCTTCCAGGTGGGCGGTCTCCTCCATGACTTGTTCCAACCGCATCGCGTCACCGTAGTATCGGTAGACCGCGTGGAGACAGGTGGGACCGCAAGCCGAGTCGTTGGGCTGGGGGAGGATGGCGAGGTGTAATCGGCTTTCCATGGGTGGTTTCAGGCTGCCTCGCTCACCGCTAGCCGCTCGATCAGCGCCTCCACGTGAGCCTCAAGCTGTGGGAGGGCCTCTTCCGGCTGGGCACAGTCAAGATCGTCGATGTGCCAGTACTCGATCCGATCGACCCAGGCGGGAAACTGGTCCGCCATCAGCGGCCGATGCTCGGTTTCTTTGACGGCCACGACCAGATCGGCCCCCGAGAGGTCCTCTACGGTGAGCGGCTCCGGCAGACGCTGCTCGCCGTTCAGAACGACGCCGCAGGCCTTCAACCGGTCGACCGTATAGGAGGATATCGCGCCAATATCGCCCCAACGGCCCACCAGGAGGCCGCGGGAGTCGGCTCGCCACACAATTCGGCTCCGCTCGGCAAGGGCGTTGAACAGGTGCTCGGCAAACCGGCTACGATAGTAATTGGCGGAACAGAGAAAGAGAATTCGTTTCATGGTGATATTGTAGCAACTCGACAATCAGCCCCCAAAGGCCTTTTTTTTCAACCAGTGGCGCCGAAAACGCCAATCATCATAGACTTCGCCGGTGAGTTGCGTGTGTGGCCACCAAGGCTTCGATTTCTCAAATCCGAGGGCATTGGGTGGCTACGCGCTTCTGGGTGGTGAGGTCGCCGATTTGCGGCCGATGCGAGGCTTTGCGTCACCGCGGTTGCCGGCTTTCGGACGCCGTTTCCGCCAGCGAGAGCACAAGCCGCTTGCCCACAGCTTCGGCGTAACGTGCGAGTGTTTCGACCGTCGGGTTCGGGCGCTGCCCCGTTTCGAGTTTCGAAAGCGCCGAGCGGTCCATGCCGGTGATTTCCGTCAGATCGGAGAGGCTTAGCCCCTTTTCTTCCCGGCGTCTCTTGAGTTGGCTGAGGAGTTCGCCCAGTTCGTCGCGGACGGCCATCCGCTGATGATGCCGGGCGACCAACTCGGGTAGCTCCTCGGCAACTTGCTCTCGTATCTCTGTGTATTTCGCGGCTTCTTCGGGCGTAAGCCGGCGGCCGCGCGTAAGGCGTTTCACGGTCGCTGTTTCCTCGGAACTTCGTACGCTGTTACGGGATAGACGGTGTCCACGTCGATTTCTTCGTAAACGACCATCAGGTGCCGCCCTGTGTCGGTGTCTCCGACGACCACTGGCCGCTTGGAGGAGTGGCTGACGTCCGCGTCGATCGCATTCTGGAGGGCTTCCTCAACCTCCTCTTTTGTCACGTCATGCTCGGCACAATGCTGCACGTTACCATCCGGATCGTCGTCGAGATCCCAGATGACCGACTGCCAAGGCATGGCCTTTCTCTGTGGAATTATAATACCATCACCGGCGTAGGAAGTCAATGCTGCCGTTTTGTAACCGTTCAGAGGTTGCCGGGGACTGTGTCCCCCTCTCTTCCGCCCCGTGAACGGTTACGCCGTTTTTTCGTACCCCGGTTCTCCAGGAACTCTGTGCCTCGGACCGCCCGACGACTTGATGGGGGCCCTGCATCTTTCGCATTTGCGAAACTTTTTCGTTTTTCGGAAATCACCCTTCCGGGGAATTGACAATATATTCCATGGGCTCCATTCTACACGCGACTGATCGACTTCCGGGCATGGGGGATTCTGGATGCGGCGAGGCACGGTTCCGTCGGGCGGCCGGTTGCTGAGTTCTTCGGGCGCTGCTGCTGCCGCGCGAAGAACCGCTTCGGAATTCTCATGGTCCAGTTCGGGGTTCATTCGCGCAAACACACCGGATGACTCGCGCCGTTGTCCGTGACGCTCCGCTTTACCTTCCGAGGAGAGAACTATGCAACGGTTCTTCGATGGCACTCGTTGGCTCGCTCAAGTTGCGCGTCAGATGCATCGCGCACGACGACATGGATTGCAGGACCGTCCGAGTCGGCCGCTTCACTCGCGGCTGCAGCGGATCGAGCAACTCGAGGAGCGGACGCTGCTGAGCATCGGGGGCGGACTCGACGATGCGGAGTCTTCCCTCGCGATCACCCGCGCCGCGGAACCGGATGCTTACGGCCTCAAGACCTACGCAGACATGCCGGCGGCGCGCGTGATCCCGCTGGAACCGTTCGCCTCGCCGATCGTCGATGCGCCGGTCGAATTGCTGGCGCAGCCTTGGGCTCGCCTGCAGCAGCCAGTAAGTTACGACCTGCGGAGTTTGGGCCTCGTGACCCCGGTGAAGAACCAAGGGAGCTATGGCACATGCTGGGCATTCGCTGCCTATGCCTCGCTGGAGAGCAATATCCTGGTCAACGATGGCGCACCACCGGTACCCCCGGACCTCGCGGAAAGAAGCCTGGTCTTCCACGATTTCGACTGGGGATATAACGACGGCGGCAACATGATGATCGCCTCCGCGGAGCTCACCGCCGCCCGCGATCCTTTCTACGAGTCCGAATACCCTTACAGCGGCATGCCCAACGATCCGGGCGTTGAGGGAACGTTGGATACGATCCACTACTACGTCCAGGAAATGCCGATCTTCGACACGGCCGGCGAAATCAAAGACGCCATCATGACCCGGGGGGCCCTTGCCACGAGTTTCTATGTTGATGGCGCCTATTTCGATGGTGGCAACGAATACTATTATTATCCTGCCGGCAATTCCGCGCCCCCGAACCACGGGGTGACGATTGTCGGCTGGGACGATACGATTCCCGCGTCGAGTTTCAAGCCAGGCACGCAGCCGCCGGGGCCCGGCGCGTGGTTGATCAAGAATAGTTGGGGCGCCACGACGCATGGCGACGGCTACTTCTGGCTCTCGTACTACGACAAGTACATGCAGGCCGGTGAACTCTACGGGGCGTCGTTCTCCGACGCCGTCGAACAGCCGTCCACGTATGCCACGATCTATCAATGGGACGATTTCGGATACGTGTACTATTGGCCCAATTCGACGGCCCTGAATGCTTTTACGGCCACGGCCGCGGAAGACCTTGCCGCCGTCAACTTCTGGACGCTCGCCGACGGCGCGAGTTATGACGTTCGGATCTACGACGACTTCTCCGTCGGCTCGGGACCCTCGAATCTCCTTGCTCAGAAGACTGGGACGGCAACCTACTGGGGAAATCACACCGTCGTGCTCGACACGCCCGTTCCCCTCACGCCCGGCGATCCGTTCTACGTCTGGCTCACCATCACCGGCGGTGGTGACTACCCGATGGCTTCCGACGGGCGTATTTCCGGCTACTCCTCGGGCGCCACCGCGAACACCGGCGAAAGCTATTACTACTGGGGCGGCACCTGGCACGATCTCAACACGGATTTCCCCTCCGACGAAGCCAACTTCTCCATCAAGGCCTTGACGCAGGCACCCGCAACGGGCACGGAATTCCAGATCGTCGCGTCAGTTGACGGCTACGCGACGGACCAGAACCTCGATGGAACCTTCGAATCCCTCGATACCGCGGGCAACACGATCGATGTTGAGTTGTTCGATCCGGTCTACAACGAGGGTGAATCGCGCGGAATCACCGAGTTCGCCCTCGGCGCAATCAGCCCGTCATCCGTGGTAAGTTCGGCCGAACTTCAGTTCAACATCGGTTTGATGCAAGCGTCGGGAAGCGTCATCACCCTGGACTTCTACGGTTACGCCGCCGACGGCGCCCTGAGCCTTGGCGACGCAACAGCCTCCACAACCAAGATCGGCACGCTCGACATCCAGACTTCCTCCGGCTCAAGGGCGCACTCGGTCGCGCTCGACACCGCCTTTTTCCAGTCCCTGGTGGGCACTACCATAGGATTCGCCGGAATCCTCATGCGGGTGAACAGCAGCGAATACATCTCGTCGGTATCGATCGACAGCACGGAGTATGCATCGGCTTATCCGACCTTTGCCAGCCCGCCGACACTGGTCCTCCGGACGAACGATGGGGCCACCACCGGCAAAATGGCGTTCGCTACGAATCGCGACGGCAATTTCGAAATCTACGCCATGAATACCGACGGTTCGGGGGCAACCAACCTGACGAACAACACCGCCGCCGAATACCGTCCCAACTACAGTCCCGACGGCAGCAAAATCCTCTTCGAATCGGATCGCGACGGCGCCACTCCCGAGATCTACGTGATGAATGCCGATGGCACCAATCAGGTGCGGCTGACGAATGATCCGGGCGTCGATAGCTCGGCCGTCTTCAGCCCCGATGGCAGCAAAATCGCATTTGCCTCCAATCGCGACGGCGATGATGAAATCTTCCTGATGAATGCCGACGGAACCGGCCTGACGCAGTTGACCTTCAACACGGTGGAGGATTTCTACCCCACTTTCGCCCCCGACGGGAGTATCGCGTTTCATTCCAAGCGGGACGGAAATGCCGAGATCTACCGGATGAACATCGACGGGTCGGGGCAGACGCGCCTGACCAACAACACATCCGATGATCTCTTCCCGTCTTATCGAGCGGACGGCGGGAAGATCGTCTTTGAGTCCCATCGCGACAGCAATCCGGAAATCTACGTGATGAACGCCGATGGATCCGGTCAGACGCGTCTCACCAACAACACGGTGGAGGATCGCTGGCCCGCCTTCAGCCCCGACGGCAGCCAAATCGCCTTCCACTCGACACGAGACGGCGGCCCTCCCGAGATCTACGTGATGAACGCCGACGGGACGAACGCGACCCGCCTGACGAACAATTCGGTCACGGATTTCCTCCCCGCCTGGCAGCCGACGGCAGCCGTGGTCGACCACTTCGAGTGGAGCACTGTCCCGGATCAGGCGGCCGGCAGCGCGTTCCCCGTAACCGTTACGGCAAAAGACAGCAGCGGTGCGACACTCACGGGTTTTCACGGCACGGCCAATCTCAGCGGTTGGATCGGCGACACGGGAGAGACGACAATCGGCACCGGCACGTCGCCGTGGGAGTTCCCTTTGCATACCTGGTATCATGACAGCCGCACGCAGTCGATCTACCTGCAGAGCGAGATCGGAGGCGCCGCCACGCTCACCGGCTTGGCACTGGACGTAACGACAATCCCCGGCCAGACGATGAACGAGTGGACAATCCGCATGAAGCACACGCCGCTCGCCAGCTACGCGACGGCTTCGCTGGACGCCACCGGTTGGACCACCGTCTACCAGAGCAACCAAACGATCAACTCGACCGGATGGACCAACTTCGTATTCTCCACTCCTTTCGAGTACAACGGCAGCGATAATCTCCTTATCGATTTCAGCCATGACAATACCAATTATACAAGCAACGGGTTGGTCCGCTATACTCCCGCCGGCACGACGCGAACGGCCTACGCCGTCTCCGACAGTTACGATGGCGATCCTCTAAATTGGTCCGGGACAACGTCGCCGCTGGTTGAGGGAAGCAACAATGTACCCAACATTCGCTTGAGCACTTCGACTCTCGCTCCCGTGTCCATTACTCCCGTAATCACCGGGAATTTCGTCAATGGCGTCTGGACGGGAAACATGACCGTCAACGAACCGGCCAACGATATGTATCTCCGCGCCGACGACGGCAGCGGCCACGTGGGCGACAGCAACTTGTTCGACGTCGGCGGCCCGGACACCGGCGCATTTTACTCCGAGCCGCTCGACGCCAATCCGGGCTGGACAACGAGTGGCCAATGGGCTTTCGGCGTTCCTCAAGGATTGGGTGGTGCCGACGGCGGCTACCCGGATCCGTCGAGTGGCTCCACCGGCAACAACGTGTACGGCGTGAACCTCGCCGGCGACTATAGCACGGGTATTGGCGGCCCCTACTATCTCACAACGACCGCTATCGATTGCAGCGGTTACGAGAACATCAGCTTGAATTTCCAGCGGTGGCTCAATACCGATTGGGGCGACTGGGTGGGGGCCACGATTGACGTGTCGAACGATGGGGCGAGTTGGGTCAACGTGTATTCCAGCCCCGAAGGGGATCCGGTGGAAGACAGCTCTTGGACCCTCCAAACCTACGATATCAGCGGCGTTGCCGACGGCCAGCCCACGGTCTATCTACGCTGGGGATACCAGGTCAAGCTGGCTGACCCCTTTGCGTATTCCGGCTGGAACATCGACGACATAATCCTCGAAGGCACGGCGCTGGACAATCCTGGCGAGATCCGCGGCTTCAAGTGGAACGACCTGGACGGCGATGGAGTATGGGATGATCGCGGCTTGCCCGGAGGAGAACTCGCTCTCGAAGGATGGGTCATCTACGTCGACGAGGACGAGAACGGCCAGTGGGACGGGCCCGGCGTCGAGGATTTCTACGATGTCACCGGCCCCGACGGAAGCTATGCCATTGCCGGTCTGCCCGCCGGCACGTACTGGGTGGGCGAGGTTCTGCAAACCGATTGGGAGCAAACGTACCCGGGCGGCGCTCAGCCTCCGACAAGCGAATTCGATATCCAGCTCATTTACGATCCGGATAGTATGCCAACCGCGTCGCAGCAGGCCATCTTCGAGCAGGCCGCGCTTCGCTGGTCGCAAATCATTACCGGCGATATTCCCGACGTCACCACCGACCTTGGCCTCGTCGACGATTTGGCCATTGAAGTCAGCGTGCCATACATCGACGGGCCCGGCGACATTCTTGGCCAGGCCGGGCCTACGTCGGTCCGCAGCGGCAGCTACCTGCCTGCCACCGGAATCATGCAGTTCGATTCGGCCGACGTGGCCGCCCTCGAGGCGGCCGGTCAGCTCGACGAGGTAATCCTCCACGAAATGGGCCACGTGCTCGGATTGGGCACGATTTGGGACTTCCTGGGCCTGATCAGCGGAGAAGGCGGGGCGGATCCTCGCTTCCTCGGCGCCGCGGCCACTGCCGAGTATCAGGCGATCTTCGCGACCGCGGAGACATCCGTGCCCGTCGAGAACACCGGTGACGGGGGAACTCGGGATTCCCACTGGCGCGAAACGATCTTCGACAATGAATTGATGACCGGCTGGCTCAACGCCGGCGAACCGAATCCCTTGAGCCGCATCACGACCGCCCAGTTCCAGGACTTGGGTTACCAGGTCGATCTGAACGCCGCCGACGCCTATACGCCCCCGGCCTCGCTGCAATCCCTTCGAGGGCCGGCCGCCTATGCGGGCCGCCTGCTGACGTTGGACATCGAACCGGTGATTCTGCCGGCCTCGGCCACTCGGGCGGACCATCTCCAGCGATTCTCCGAACTCCGCGGCAGGGCCGCTTCGGCAGCGTCGTTCACCCCGGCGGAAGTCTCGCAGCGCGCCACCGAGCCGCAACAACTGGCCGTCACCGATCTTTACACGACGGGCTTCGAGTCGGCCGACGGCTTCTCTCCGGGATTCCTGGGCGGCCAGCCCGCGACGGGCTGGGGTATCTTCGCGAACAACATCACGCAACCGACCATCTCGACGGCCGCCCCGCAAAGCGGCTCCCAGCATCTGCGGGTAGGACAGGAGCCGACGCTGAACCCGGGCAATCTCATCGGCGCTTTTAGCCCGGACATGGGTTCGCGGCCCGCCGGCCATTACGTGGTCTCCCTCGACGTGGCGATCGGCAACACCGGCGGAGCCGACTACGACGTCGCCTTGCAGGCCCCTTCGCAAGGCATGATTTCAGCCCATATGAAGTTCAATTATCTCGGAGACATCTACATCGTTGACGACATCAACAGCGACGACACCCTCGAACTGGTCGACACGGGGATCAATTGGGTCCCCGGCGCCTACAAGCCGGTCACGATCGACTTCGACGCCGCGGCCGACACGATTCGCTACTACTACGACGGCGCGTTGATTTATACCAGTGCGGCCGGTGTCTTCGCGGCAACCAGCGTCGAGCAGGTGGTGATCTTTGGCGACAACTACAACATCGCGGAATTCGGGGACTTCGACAATCTGGAAATCACCTTCGAAGACCCGGACGGTTCCCATCCCGGCTTCCATCAGGTAACCGTCGGCCCCGGTGAAATCGTGCCGGAGATCAACTTCGGCAACCGCTTCACCACTGGCGAAATCCGCGGCTTCAAGTGGAACGACCTCGACGGCGAAGGAGATTGGGACAACGGCGAGCCTGCGCTACCCAACTGGGAGATCTACCTCGATCTGGACAACAGCGGCGGCTGGGACGTCGGCGAACCCAAGACCACAACCGGCTCCGACGGCAGCTACGCCTTCACCGGCCTGGCTCCCGGCACCTATACCGTGGCCGAAGTCTTGCAAGATGGCTGGCTGCAAACGTATCCAGGCACCGGGATCGGCTCGAGCGCGGCTGTGTTCGGCAGCCCGATTCTCCTCGGGGCCGGCCAAGCTCCGCCGGCGGTTCAAACGCAGCCCCGCTACGCCCTGCCGGGCCCTCAGCAGCAACTGCCGTCGGCCGGGTTGTTCGCCGGCGACTTGAGCGAAGCGCAGAAAGTCATCGTGGTCGGCGACCCGGACGGAACGCCGCCGGTCACTCCGGCCGACCGGGTCGATCCCAATGTGCCCGCATCGCCGTTCGCCGGCGTCGTCAGCGTCTACATCGATAGTGGCGGCGGGTACATTGGCTCGGGATCCTTGATTTCGCCCACGCACATTCTCACCGCCGCGCACGTCGTCGACCTCAACGACGACGGAACGATCGACGTCTTGCCGAGCGAACTCACGATCTTCTTCAACCACGACAATCCAACGAGCAACCTGGCCGGAGCGACGGCGATCGGCGTTTCGGCGATCGACGTGCATCCCGACTGGACCGGCTTCGCTAATCCCTACGTCAACGACGATCTGGCGATCCTCACGCTCTCGTCGCCCGCGCCGCTCGGGGTGCCGGTGTACCCGCTGAGCTCCGCTCCCTTTACCAACGCCGAGGTGATCGTCATGGCGGGCTACGGCACCACCGGCGACGGCGTCACCGGATACATCCCTGGCAGCGCCTACTTCTTCGTCAAACGGACCGGGCAGAACCTGGCCAGCGTCTTCGAGGTTGACGACGAGGGCAGTGGTGCGCGAGAGGTCTTCCTGTTCGATTTCGACGGTCCGTCGGGCGATTTCTATGGCGACGGAGGGACGCTCGGCAACGACGTCGAGGTCACTCTCGGCGGAGGCGATTCCGGAGGCCCTAGCTTCCTTTGGAACGACGCCAACAGCAACTCCCTCATCGATCCCGGCGAGCTCACGCAGTTCGGCGTCGACACCTTCGGCGGCCCGACCTCGGGGTCGCCCGTAGCCCCGCTGTTCGGCTCGTATGCCGGCGGTATCGTCGTCAGTGCCTATGCCGCCTGGATCGACAGCGTCATCGACGTCGACCCCCTGCCCGGTACGCACCTGGTCACCGTCGGCCCCGGCGAGATCGTCCCCGACATCAACTTCGGCAACCAGCAGCTCGCGGCCGACCTCGACTTCGGCGATGCGCCCGCGCCCTACGCCACCCTGCTGGCGGACGACGGCGCCAGGCACGCCGTCGTGCCCGGCGGCCCCTACTTCGGCGACCTGTTCGGCACTGGCGGCCTTCCGGTCGATGCGGAGGCAGACGGCCAGCAAGTCCCCGCGACCGCCAGCGGCGACGACGTGGACGGCAACGACGACGAATCCGGCGTTGCCTTCGGCCCGCTGGTCGCCGGCCAGACCTCCTATGCCTTTATCTCCTCGTCCATGGCCGGCGCGCTGTTGGACGCCTGGATCGACTTCAACGGCAATGGGGTCTGGGAGCCGTCGGAAAAAATTTTCCACAACGAGCCGCTCCCCACCGCCGCGCCGTTGTACAACCAGTTGCCCTTCACGGTTCCGGCGATCGGGGGCGGCTCGGTCGCGGGAGTGACCTATGCACGGTTCCGCATCAGCACGGCGGGCGTGGCGGATCCCACCGGGCTTGCCGCCGACGGCGAGGTCGAGGATTACCGCTGCTTGGTGCGATCCGGCCGTGCCGGCTACTTTCTATATCGACGAGAACTTCACCAATACCCCCTTCGGAGAAGATCCTGATGGTGCCGGCCCGGCGCTGGCCTACGGGTTCGACTCCGGCAACAATGTCGGCGGCGCTATCGGCTCGGTCGTAGACGGCGCCGGCGACACCATCCTCGTCGCCCCCGGCGTCTACGGCGACAACCCCAACGACCCGGACAGGTGGGAAATCGAGGTCACCAAGAGCAATCTCACGATCCGCGGCAGCACGGGGACCGCCTCCGACGTGGTCATCGACTCCGACATCGGAATAACCGGTTTCGTGATCACCGCCGACAACGTGACGATCGCGGATCTTCAGGTGACCGGCGCCTCGTCGGGCACGTCTCCCGCCGTCATGGCAAATTCCGTGTCCAACCTCGCGTTGACCAACGTCGAAGTGGTCAACAACATGTGGAACGGCATCCAGCTCACCGCCGTCAACGGCGCCACGCTCACCGACGTGAAAGCTTCGTCCAACGGAAGCGACGGCCTCTCGGCGCAGAATCTCACCGGTACGCTCACAATCACGCGCGGCGAGTTCAACAACAACCACACGGGGATGGATATTACCGGCGATATTGACAACCCGCCCAGCGTGAACCTCACCGATGTGACGGTGCGGTACAACGACTACCACGGCGCCTCGATTTGGACTGCCGATTCGGTAGTCGTCAGTGGAGGAACGTTTAGCAACAATACCTGGAACGGATTCGAAGCGCTTGCCACCGAGACATCCGTAAGTCTGACTGGCGTCACGGTCGAAGACAACGGCCAGACCGGGGCGTCGATCGCCGGGTCCGGCATCGCCGTATCCGTCAGCGGCGGCTCCTTTAACCGCAACGCCAACCGCGGCCTCAACTTGGGCTCGTACATCACCGACGCCACGATCGAATACGCCGAGTTCCGCGACAATGCCGCCGGCATCGAGGTCGGTTCCTACAGCACCCCGACCATCCGCTACAACAACATCAGCGGAAACACGACGGGGCTTTACCAGTGGGCCGGCTCCGGCGGCTTGTCGACCGCCGAGAACAACTGGTGGGGCTCCTACACCGGGCCCGGCGCTACCGACGGGGGCGGCCGCACCGGCGATCCCATCGGCGGCAACGCGCCCGAACTGGTCGTCTTCACCCCCTTCAGCTACGGCGAATTCCGCGTCGATTTCGACGGTGACGGCCTCGAGGACGGACACTCCTCCAATCCCGACCCCGACGACGACGATGACGGGCTTTCGGACGTCGAGGAGGTGGCGATAGGCACCGATCCGTTGACGCTGAACACCCTCGACTTCGGCGACGCGCCCGACACGGCGGCGGGCACGGGCCCTGGAAACTACAACACGCTTTCGACCGACGGCGGGCCGAGGCACGTGATCGTTGCGGGGCTCTTCCTGGGCGCGGGCGTGGATGGTGAGACCCAGGCCTTCCAGTCGGCCGGAGCCGATGGCGACGACAACAACAGCGACGACGAAGACGGCCCGGTCGACCCGGCCGGCGATTTGAGCCTCGTCGTGGGCGCCGCGCCCAGTGTGGAGCTTGTCGTAACGAACAGCACCGGCTCGGCGGCCATGCTGTACGGCTGGATCGATTACAACAGCGACGGAGTGTTCGACAACGTCACCGAGCAGGCTACGCCGATCGCCGTGTCAAGCGGCACCGCGGGAGCCAGCGTGACGTTGGTCTTCCCGACAGTGCCAGCCGGTGCGGTCGACACCACCTACGCCCGTTTCCGCTTGAGCACCGATTCTGCCGCGGCGGCCCCCACCGGCGCGGCCGCCGACGGCGAGGTGGAAGACTACCAGGTTTCCATCGCTTCGCCCACCCTCAGCGCCGAGCTCGTCGGCACCACGCTCACTATCGCCGACGTCGATCCGACCGGTAAGCTGAACGAAGTGACCGTCAGCCAAAGCGGCAGCGATCTGGTGATCAACGATCCCGTCGAGCAGTTCGCCTCCGCGCCTGCGGGCGGCTCGCTCAGTCCCGACCAACACACGCTCACCATCCCGCTGGCGTCCGTTACGGAATTGATTGTCAACCTGGCCGGCGGCGGCGATGTATTGAACGTCCGATTCACCGGCGGCACGAATCCCGTCCCCGGCGGCGGTCTGACGTACAACGGCGGGACCGGCAGCAACGGCTTGCGGGTGCTCGACGGAGCGTTCCATACCAGCACGTTCAGCTATACCAACGCGCACGACGGCCGCGTCAGCCTCGACCCCGACGGGCCCGGGGCGGCGGTCGAGAGCATCATTACCTACACGGGCCTGGAGCCGATCACCTCCACCATTGCCAGCGACGTGGTCCAACTGATCTATACCGGCGGCGACGAAACGATCACCGTCACCGACGCCGGCGGTGGCCAGACGACCGTCGTTTCCACGCTGGGCGAACTGACCACGTTTGCGAACCCGGCGGCGAGGCTCGAGATCACCGCAACCAATGGGGCAGACACGATCGATGTCAATTCGCTGGCCGGGGGCTATGCCTCGCTCGTCGTCCGCGGCGACACGGCCGCCGACGTCAACGACGTCGTGAACCTCAAGGGCACGCTCACCTTCGCGGCCGGCCGCGGCCTGGACGTCGCCGACGTGGGAACGGTCAGCCTGTCTACCTCCAGCAGCGACGTCACCGCCAGCGGCGCCGGCGCGGTCAGCATCGCGGCGCTCAAGAACATCTCGATGGCCGCCGGCTCGAGCATCGCCACCGTTGACGGCAACATCACTCTCGACGCCAACCAGGGGACAACTGCGACCACCGGCACTTTCACGGGCATCTGGCTCACCGGCGCGATGATCGAATCCACCGGCGCCGGCAGCATCAGTCTCACCGGCCGCGGGGGCACCGCCGGCAGCAGCAATGAAGGCGTGCGGATCGAGTCGGGGGTGGCTATCCAGGGCGGTGCCGGGGCGGTAATCGTTACGGGCATCGGCGGTGGCACCGACCAGAGCTTCAACCACGGCGTCTTCCTCGTGGGCACGGGCTCGCAGATCACCTCCGGCGGTGATGTTCGGATCTTCGGCTTCGGCGGGAACAGCTCCGCGAGCGGCAACGTCGGCGTCTACCTTGCCGGCTCGTGCCAGATCACTTCGAGCGGCGCCACGGTGCTTGTGGAAGGCATAGGCGGCGGTCGGTTGAGCAGCGGCAACAACCACGGGGTGTCTGCGCCCGGCGCGATTACCGTTACCGCGGCCGTTGGCCCCGGCACCATTCGTGGCTTCGGCGGCAACACTACCGGCAGCGGCGGCGACTACAACCACGGGGTGATCGTCAACGGCACGACGACCCAGATTACCTCCGGCGGCGGAGCACTGTTGGTGCAGGGAACCGGAGGCGGCAAAGGCGCGAGCTCCAGCAACTACGGTGTGTACGTCGCCGGCGGCGGAACGATCACCGGGGCCGTCGGCACCACCGTAACCGTCCATGGCGAAGGCGGCAATCTTACGGGAACCGGCTACAACAATTGCGGCGTGACCGTTTACGGCGCCGGTTCCCAAATCACCTCCGGGGGCGGGCCGGTGCGGGTCGAAGGGATCGGCGGCGGCGGCAGCAGCGATCTCAATACGGGTGTTTTCGTGACCCAAGGTGGAACGATCACCGGAGGAAACGGCGCATCGGTGACGGTCCACGGCGAAGGCGGCAACAGCACCGGCAACAACAATTATGGCGTGGCCGTCTCGTGGGCAAATTCCCGGATCACTTCCACCGATGGAGCCGTGCTCGTCGAGGGGATCGGTGGAGGCACTGGCAGCAGCGCAGGCGACCACGGTGTCGTGGTGTCGCAGGCGGGGACGATCACCAGCGGCACGGGCGCCGCGGTGACTGTCACGGGCACCGGCGGCAACTCTGCCGGAAGCAGCAACACCGGCGTGCTTGTGCACGGATCGAGTTCCCGCATTACCTCCGGCGGCGGCACGATTGAACTGATCGGCGACGCCGGTGGCGCAGCCTCGAGCTTCGGCATTCAGACTGGATACAGCGGCCAGATCACCGGTGCGGCCGCCATTACACTCACGGCTGATTCCATGAATCTCGCCTCGACGCCCTCCGTCAACGCCGGGAGCAACGCAGTCATTTTGCGGCCCCGGACTGCCGGCACGTTGATCGATCTGGGCGGGGCCGACGTTCTCACCGGGAGCCCGCTGACGCTTGGACTGACCGGCGCGGAACTCAATTCCGTCACCGCCGGCACTCTCACCCTCGGCGATGCCGCCAGCGGCACGATAACGCTGACCGGCGCGATCGTTCTGTCGGCCAGCACGGACGTCGAGCTCCACTCGGGCGGGGCGATCGTCTTCAATCCCGGCTCGATCGACACCGGCGGCGGCAACCTGCTGTTGGCGCCAGGCACCGGCAGCAGCGTCGAGCCGGTCACCAGCGGTACGGACATCACGGCGGCCGAGGTCTCGTTCGCCTCGACGCTCAAGATCAACATCTCCGGGACCACGCTCGATACCGAGTACTGGCAGCTCAACGTGGCCGGCGACGTCGACCTCATCGGCGTTACCCTTGACCTCGCCGGCTCGGCGACGCTGTCCGGCGGCGAGACGTTCACGATCGTCAACAACGGCGGCAGCAACCCGATCACCGGCTCGTTCGTCGGGCTCATCGAGGACGCCGTGATCAGCGACTTCCTCGGCAGCGGACGCGATGCCAGCATCACCTACCTCGGCGGCGACGGCAACGACGTGGTGGTGACGGTAGTCTCGGGAGCGACCGCCAGCGTCGTCGATCGCCACCTCTTCTACGACAACTCCTACTGGGACGGCAACATCGCCGGTCCCAATGGCATCGATGCAGGCACCGATCACGACGAGGACGACGACGCGATCGCCCCGGACAAGGAGGCCCTGGTGGGCGACGGCGTTGCCCAGGCAACCAGCCTCAACTACACCAACTTTTCCGGCGGCATCACCGGGATCATGATCGATGTCAGCGGCCTGGCCAACCCGGCCGGAATCGACGTCTCCGACTTCCTCTTCAAGTACGGCAACGACGACACGCCCGACGATTGGACCGTCGCCGACGACTCCAACTCCCATTCCCCCAGCAGCGTTTCTGCGCGTGACCTGGGCGGCGGCGTCACCCGCATCACGATCACCTGGGACCGCCTCGACCGCCCGGCAACTTCGCATATGGCGATTCCCACGAGAAACTGGCTCCAAGTCACCCTGCTCGCCAACGCGGACACCGGGCTGCCGCCGGGCGAGAACGACGTTTTCTACTTCGGCAATAGCGCCGGCGACGCCAACTACGACGGTCGCACACTCCAGGGCGACTGGAACACGGTCTTTCCGCTGATCCATCCCGTCAACATCGCGCCGCTCACCAGCGTTGCGGACATTGACCGCAGCGGCAAGGTCTTGCAGGGCGATCGCAATCCGATCGTCGCCAACGTTCATCCGGTCGCTCGGCTCAACATGATTACCCCGCCACTCGTGATACCCGACCCTCTGGTGGAATCCTCGCTCGACAACCCGGAGGCATTGGGAGCCGCAGCCGATCTCATGTGGGCGCCCGACTCCAATGAGACGATCGCCCGCCTCGATGGTTCGAACCTCATCGATCACGTCTTGGCGAATTTGTGGGATGTGCAGAGCGCCATATCCGACGCGCCAGCCGGCAAGTTCGACCATTTGACCGCGAAGAACAGTTACCTCGACGAGCACGCCAAGTTGTTCATCGATACGCTTCCAGCCGTAGATGGAAGGCCTGTGGCTGCGGTCGTAGTAGGCAGACCGCCCCGCGGGATTGATCCGAGGATCGTGGACCGGATGGACCTTTCGAGCATAGTCTCTCCCGAACGGAGCGTGTCCGCTGATCTGAACGACTTCTTTTCGGTCGTATCCGTCCAACGCTGCAAGGCCGCACAACGGGGGGTGCATGGAAATGAAGGTGCGTCGGTCGTGGACGCTGTGTTCGCGGAGCAATCGTCTGTCGACCGGACGATCTTTTGATTCAGCAACTCGTTATTTACATTAGACTTATGTCCGAAAACGCGAGACTTCCCCCCACGACATAGCGAGAGCGTCGAATAATCCACAAAATCGGCGAACAACTGCTTGACAACCAAGTTGATACCGCATACAAGGAGAGGTGCGGTGGAAATTCAAGTTCCTGCGATGCCTTCGTGGACAGGCAATGGGAAACTATCATGAGAAGACTGCTTTTCGTAATGTTGGTCCTTTCCGTGCTCGCCGCGCCGGCTGCTGGTGCAGTCATCACGGCCGGGAATCCGGTGATTGATCAAAGTGCCGGCCAGCAGTGGATCATCACGATGACCGGTGATGTGGATCCAAACCAGAATATCATGACGGCGGATCTCGTCTTGACCATTGGCGACGGAATATCGGGGGATACCACGACAAAGCCGGCGATCACGGCCGCCACTACGGAGCAGCCTGGCTTCTACTTTGAAAATGCAGGCTCGAACCTTGTCTATCTGTATCCGGTCATGCAGTATGGCCAAGTGTATGTCGGCAATAGCTGGGGCACTGAGCACTACCTTTCCAATAGCGAGACAAGGAATCTGGCACTTATCACATTCGATGCGTCGGCGGCAAGCTTGGGCACGTGGGAGTGGATGTTGACCGACACCGATATCGGCCCGGGGGCATTCACCGTGGCAAACGGAACGATCACTGTAACCGCAATTCCCGAACCGAGAACACTAGCCCAGTTGTTGATGCTGGCCGCAGCCGGTGGCGCTGGTTTCTGGTTCCAGAAACGCAGGAAGCTCGCCCCCTGAGGCGAATGTCACCTGCGAGCTTTTTGAGCGAAGAACCTTCCCAATGAACTGAACCCGTTGGGGAGATCCTCGCCTAGTTCCGCGATCGCCAGGTCGATCGTCTTCGGATCGTTCGCCCGCAGTTCTGGTCGCGCAGCTCGCCTAGAAACCCGAAGCTCTTCCTTCAAGAGCGGTGTGGCCTCCGCAATCCACAAGGGACTCTCCGTGTCGCCCTCCAGACGCGTGGTACTGTCAACGGTCTGATCGAGAGACACGTGCGGCGGATCCGTCCTAATTCCGCTTTCCACCGATAGCGCAATGGCCAACTCGCCACTCAACTGGTCCATTAGAACGTCGTTCGTCGCAGTATCGCGAAGCGGCTGCGGGTCGAATCCAGCAAGCAAGGCAGTTCCACCGGCAGGCGGCGACTCGGGCGGCACGATCATCTCAAGTCTGGCCACCGGATGAACGTTCGCGACGATCGGATTGCGGTCGCCCTGCAAGACTTTGCCACTGCGGTCGATATCGGCCACACTGGTCAGCGGTGCGATGTTGACAGGATGGATCAGCGGGAAGACGGTATTCCAGTCCCCTTGCAGCGTTCGGCCGTCATAGTTGGCATCGCCCGCGCTGTTGCCAAAGTAGAACACGTCATCGTTGGCCAGTCCGGTATCCGCACCAGCCAACACGCTCACCTGCAGCCAGTTCCTCGTAGGCACTGCCAAGTGCGAAGTTGCCGGTCCGTCGAGTCGGTCCCAGGTGATCGTAACCCGCGTCACGCCGCCGCCCAGATCGCGAGTAGAAACGCTAGCGGGCGAGTGGGAGTTCGAGTCGTCGGCGACCGTCCAGTCGTCCGGGGTGTCGTCGTTGCCGAACTTGAAGACAAAATCCGTGACGTCGATGCCGGCTGGATCGGCAAGCCCGCTAATATCCACCATAATCCCCGTGATGCCGCCAGAGAAATTGGTGTAGTTCAGTGCCGTCGCCGGTGTCACGCCGTCGCCCACCAGCGCCTCCTTATCGGGAGCGATCGCATCATCGTCTTCGTCGTGGTCTGTGCCGCCCTGAACATCATTGCGACCCGCGACATAGCCGTCCCAGTAGGAGTTGTCGTAGAAGATATGGCGCCCGACAACACTGGCCTGCGCCACCACCGGGTCGCTGACCGTCATCGTCGAAACCGTGCTCCCCTGGTACTGCGGGTCGGCGCTGAACGCGCTGAACGTGATCTGCGCGGTCTCGGCCTCCTCGGGGATGCCGTCGTCGATTGTGCTCACGCGGATCGCTTGCGGCGTGGTCGCGTTCTGCGGCGTGAACTCCAAATAGGCATGTGTCGGATTCGCAGCGTCGACGATCGTCACCTGCTCGCTGCTGCTTTCCAGATAGACGGTCACATTGTCGCTCGGCTGGCTATTCAGCGCCACCCAGTAATTCACGTCGGCTCCCTCGACCGCAGCGATCGACGTGACCACGTTCTCGCCCGCCGCATCCTCCGAAATGATGATGCCGGCCGCATCGTTGTCGAGAATCGTTGCGCTGACGCTCTGGATCGGCAGCGCCGTCGGATATCTGGGATCGAAAACCGTGCCCGTGATCGCATGCGTGATTCTGCCTGTGTGGGAGCCTTCCTCCAGCGAGTCGTCAAAGGCACGGACGGTGACCGTCTGCGGAGTCAGGTCGGTGAAGGAGAGAACGAGCGAGGAACCATAGGTCGTGCCGCCGTCGGCGCTGAGCTCGAGTTGGGAACCGGCGGTGACGGTGATCTCGACCGGGCCGCCGACCGGCGCAAGATCCAAGGCGATCTGGTACGTGTCGGTATCCGCGCCTTCCACGACGAGTGTGCTCTGGTTCGTCTCGGTGATCGTCACGTGGCCGAGGTCGTCGTCGGTGATGTTGACCGGCAGCACTGTTTGCCCAACCGTGGTGAGCCCGTCAATCAAGGTGTGGACAAGCTGGACCTGGTGCGGCCCCTCTGCGTAAGAATCGTTTAGAGCAGTGACTTCTACCGGCTGGGGGTGATCCCATTCGCCAGCAAGGAATACCCACCAGTTGTCAATGCCCCAACTGTCCGGATTGGAGATGTGCACCTGACTTCCGCCGGCAATATCTTCGATGATGACCACGCTGTCCTCTGCGGGTGGACTGCTGAGCCTCAGCCAATACGTGACTGTTCCGCCGCCCTCGCTGACGTTGAGCGATTCAATGACATTATTCCCCGCCTGGTCGCTCGTGATGGTAACCACGCTTACGTCGTCGTCGGCGATGCTGACTTCCATGTCGGGGACAGCCAGACCGTCGTAGGCTGGGTCGCTGCTCGTGACCGTATGGGTGATCGTCCCCGTGTGAGGGCCCTCCGCCAGCGAATCGTCTTCTCCCGTAACGAGAACCGTCTGCGCGACGTCCCAGTTCGACGGCGTGAACACGAGCGTGTTGTTCCCGTTAGCCTGGTTTTCCGCTCGGACCTGCCCGTCCGTATTGGCAAGCTGCACGGTGACATCGGCCGCAGGTTCACCGGTCAATACCACCGTATACGTATCCGTCCCACCGTTCTCGGCGACCTGCGTCGATCCGCCCGAGTGCCGAACTCGTATCCCGGGCCCGGGGTCGACAGGCTGATCCTTGAGCGGATTGAGGTCGAAATAGACCGTGCCTTGGCGCGGCTCCGGCGTGCCGTTGTAGAGGCCCCAATCCTGGAAATCGAAGTGCACCCGGTCGAAATAGCCGTCTTCCAGCCCATAGAAAAAGGAGTAAAACCAGCCGCTGGTCAAGAGATCCGAGCCGAAGACGCCGTCGAGCGTCGTCGCTTCGTCGGTTTCGATGTCCAACACCAGCCACTGCAAGTTGGTCCAGACCAGTTCGACCTCTTCGCCCAGTTCCCCATTTGGCAGGACCTTCTTGACAGGCACGTGCACCTCGTCAATCGTGAACACCGGGGCGGGAACGGTTCCGCCAACGCCGCCCACCGACTCGGTCGTTACGTAGTTGTCGTCGCCCTCATCGAGCAAGCCGTTGCCGTTGCTGTCCAGCCCGAGCTGCAGTGCTAACTGCTCGGAGATCACGCTGATCTGGGCGCCGGTGTCCAACAAGAAATTCCCTTCCCGGCCCACCCCGTTCTGCGTGGGAATGGCGGTGAGGAACGGGATGTCGGCCCAGACGGGCGGTTCATCGTTCACCGGGTCCACCATGTAGTCCATGGGGTCGAAGGCGAGCCGGTTGTCGACCGCTAGCGCGTAGCGGTGCTCGTTGCTCCCGCCGAAATTGAGGTCCGCTTCCGCCATGTCCTCGCTGAAGTCGGTCTTCATGTAGATGTCTTCCAACGCAACCTCGCCGCCGGACCAGCCGGTCATGTCGAGCGTGGTCACGCGGCCGGCCATGGCCGGCATGCCGGCGAGGCCCCAGGGGCCGAAGATGCTGAAGTCGTTGTTGGCGTCGGACTGGATGCGGGTGTCGAAGAGGGTGTGGCGGATTCCGCTGGTGCCGGCGAAGTCGAAGCGGTAGTCGACCGAGATGTCCATGTCGTGGTAGCCGGCCACGCCTACCTCTCGGAAGGTGCCCTGAGTTTGGTAGGCGACCGGCGGCTGCTCCATGTCGCCGACGGCGGATGCCATCGCCAACACACTGTTGGCGCCGGTGTCGAGCAGGAAGGTGTTGAAGACACCCGGTCCCACGCTGGCCCAGCCCGTGCCGCTGCCATGCCCAAGATCGATCATCTCCAGCGCAATAAGAGCTAGCTGATCATCGGATCCGCCCATGTCCTGGAAGTGGACGTCCAGTCGGCCATCCGTGACCGCGACGGTGTAGCTTTTCACAATGACCTGACCGGCTGCCGTGTCGATCCAGGGGTGCGCCGAAGAGGTCTCGCCCTCGAACCACACGGCCATCTCGTCGTGCGGGTCCACGAGATCGCCCAGATGGACTTGCACCTGGTATGTGCCGTTGGGAAGTGTGCGGCTGAAGGTGGCTTGGGCGACAGAGACGGAGACGAAGTCGCGATTCAGGTCCGACCCGACAGCGCGATCCACGCTTCCCAGGGTCGCCCCCGGCTGCCATCCATGCGATCCATTAAAGGTCCCCGTGGACCTGCGCACGAACCCGGATTCCACCGGGGAATTGTTTGTGCCGAAGTCGTAGTGATGCGCTGTGGCGCCGGTATCCTTGATCAACTCGATCGCGACGCGGGGCTGATCCAAGGCCACGTTGTCCGAGGGCCCCAGTTCGATGATGCCGCCGGCGAGCATCGTCCTCAGCTCGAGTTGTTCGAAGCGGCCAAGAGGTTTTCGTCGGCTCCATCCGCCGGTCGAACGACGTCGTCCTCGCTTGGTTTGTCGTTGTCGATTCTGCCAAACACCCCCCCAAACCCGCTGCGGATTGGCCATGGCCATAGCCGCCCCCGAAAATCAAAGAGTATGCCCATGCAATCTATGCCAAATAGCTCCCGCCCTGTCAACAGAAAGCCATGAAAAAATCGAACCTACCGCATGAGTATATTCCTTACCACCCAAGAGCCCTTTGTCATGGCTCCGAAGCCGATGTAATGGCTAAATTGGGTACATAAACGTAGGTTGGTGGTGGAGAAGAGACGCAGGAGACGCGAGTACATGACCGTCTTCATGAACGGAAAGCAGAAGCGAGTCAAACGTCCTCCGACCATCGATGGAATGGATGTGGACGAGTTCATTCTGAGAAACGCCGATCCGATCTGGTTGCACCAGAATGAAATGTCGGAGTACATGGACCAGACGGAAGAGGAATCGACCTTCGAGCAACGCAATCAAGCTTGCCACAAGGTCGCGGGACGAGCGACGGCATCGGCAACGGTCGCACTTCGTCACCAGCTTCGGAACAGCCCGAGCGAGCCGCCGAACCCGTCGCGGAGGGCAGCGCCTTCGAACTGCACGTGCCAGCCGATTTCTCCCACCGGCCTGCGCCAGCCGAGAAAGCCGCCCCAGCCCGCTTTGTCACGGACCGTCTGGTCGTCGATGCTGTCTTCGATGTCCCAGTCGGGACCGAATTCGTGGGTGCGGACGTCGGCGCGCGTATAGGCGAAGTGGAGCAGCGGTCCGCCGTAGAAAATGCTTCTGCCGAGAGTGCAGCCGAGCGACAGACCGGCGCTGATCTCGGTCGTCGAGTCGAAGAACAGTTCCTGGTAGACGTCGTAATCCCAGCGGATCGTCTGTTTGAAGCCGGGATACCAGGCAGCCTCGAGCGAAGCTCCCAAGGACCATCTGCCGAAGTGCCAGGCCTTGCCACGAAGACCTCCGGACAGGAAGACCGGATAGCCGTCGTCGTGCACGTCTTTGGCGAGGCCCGGATCGTAGGTCTCGATGTCGTTGATCACGAAATCGGAACCACCGACGCGTGCAAACGCTTCCACGCTGTCGGTAAACGCGTACGATCCTTCGATGTAAATCCGATTTCGATCTACTTCATAGTCACAGGGCGTCCACAAGCTGTGGACATTGTGAATTCCGGCACCCAACGAGTATCCATGACATTCCGCTCGGGGCTCGGGCGGCCCGACCTGTGCGGATGCCGGCAGCGCCATCACCTGCGTGAAGAGGATCATCAAGACGAAACTGCGCATCGCGAAATCCGGCACGGAAAGGCGCCTTGGTCTTTCGAGGTCCCCGAACCGATGGTGCCCAAACCGCCGCAGAAGGTGACGGCCGGTCGGTTGCCCGGTCAGCATGGGGCAGGCATAACGGTTCGGCAATCCTTGCCGAGGCTACTGGTTCTATCGGATCAGCCGAATTCACGGATCAGGCTCAAGGATCCGAGGGGGTAAGCTTTTCAGGCAATTGGTTTCCCGGGAGCTGGCACAGGCGGAATAATCGACAAAGTTTGACACTGGGCGATGTTCCCTACCGAGTGGGGGAGGCGCGAGCCGCAGAGGCCCTAACAAAACGGGGACAGGCACCTCGCGAAGACGCCGATTCTCCGTGTTCTGCAAATATTGGCTCGGAGCCAGTCCCCGTTTTGTTAGGGCCTTGCAGCAGTGCACACCGGGAGAGCTGGTCCGCTCCTGCCTGTCATGTGCCGTGGAAACGCAGGGGCTGCGCCTCTGAGGGGGCTTCTGCTATCATGGAGACTCCGGATCAGGCGAGCTTAACGGAGGCATCAGAATGAGAAACCGGCTAGTTCAGGTAATTGCAGCGGTGGCTGTCCTCACGTCTTCGGTGGCAGACGCCGCAGGTGTCGTCTGGCTTGAGACCGAGCAATTCACTGACCTCGGCGGCTGGGCAAACGATAGCCAATTCATCGACCAGATGGGCTCGCCCTACCTGCTGGCCGTCGGCCTGGGCATGCCTGTCGACGACGCTACGACGACGGCCAGCATACCGTCGCCGGGCAAGTACCGGCTGTGGGCCCGCACTCGCGACTGGGTTTCCGAACACCATCCCGGCCGATTCCAGGTTTTGCTCAACGGCGATCCGGTCGAGCGTACGTTCGGCCAGTCGGGCAAGTCCGGATGGCAATGGGAGGACGGAGGCGTTCATGAGTTGGGCGATCGGGTTCAAGTTCGGCTCCACGATCTGACCGGCTACTACGGACGCTGCGACGTGATTGTGCTCACCGGCGATCTCGATTGGGCGCCGCCCGCGGATCACGCGGCGATCGCCGCCCTCCGCGAAGAGCACGGCGCGGTGAGCCGGCAGATCAAGGACATGGGCGAGTGCGACGTCGCCGTGATCGGCGGTGGCCTGGCCGGATGCGTGGCTGCGGTGGCCGCGGCCCGTCTGGGCGCCGAGACCGTGTTGATCCAGAACCGCCCGGTCCTGGGCGGCAACGCGAGCATCGAGGTCCTCGTACCGCCGGTCGGCGTCTGGCCGTACGGCGAGCAGGATCCGCTGGATCCAAAGGAAAGCGGTATCGTTGAAGAATTCCGCGGCAAGGGAGTCCAGACGCTCGAGGAAGCCAAACTCTACTCCGGCCGGCTCATGCGAATGGTCACGGCGGAGCCGAAGCTGCGGTTATGCCTGAACACGCACGCAACGGGCGTCGAGATGAAGTCGCCCGGCGTGATCGCCTCGGTGCTTGCGGTCGACACCACCAGCGGTCAGCGGATGCGGTTCGGTGGAAAGGTGTTCGTGGACTGTACGGGCGATGGCGTCGTCGGGGTGGCCGCGGGAGCCGAGTATCGTCACGGCCGCGAGCCGCGGTCGATGTACAACGAGTCGATGGCTCCGGAGAGCGGCGACAAGAAGACGATGGGCAACTCGCTCAAGTACGCCTCGGTGCCAGAAGAGTCGCCGCAGCCTTTCGAGCCGCCGGCCTGGGCGATGCAGTTTCCCACTTGCGACAGCTTCCCACCCGGCCGCCACCCGAGACTCTCGGCCAATATCGAATGGCAGTGGAAGATCGAGCTCGGCGGAACGCAGGACACCTATCGCGATGCCGAGGAGATCCGCGACGAACTGTTCAGGCTCGTCTATGGCATGTGGGACCACGTGAAGAATCACTGCGACCAGCTCGGCGAGAAAGCCGAATGTCACCGGCTGGCATGGGTGGAGCACATCGCGGGCAAGCGCGAGAGCATGCGGCTGATCGGCGACTACGTGCTCAACCAGAACGACATCGCCGACCAGACGGTGTTTCCCGACCGCGTGGCCTATGGCGGCTGGGGCGTCGACGACCACTGGCCCGGCGGTTTCTTCCACGAGGGGGAGCCGGCCCAGCACGACTACAAAGGTGTCCTGCACTCCATCCCCCTGCGATCGCTGTACTCGAAAAACATCGACAACCTGCTCATGGCCGGTCGCAACATTTCTGCCAGCCACGTCGCCATGTCGGCCACGCGCGTGATGCTCACTTGCGCGGTGATGGGGCAGGCGACCGGCACGACTGCGGCGATGTGCGTCGAACACGAGGTTTCGCCGCGGGGCGTCTGCTACAAGCATCTTGGCGAGCTCCAGCAGCAGCTTCTGAAGGACGGGGCACACATTATCGCCCTGCCAAACGAGGATCCCCGCGATCTGGCTCGTTCCGCGCGTGTATTCGCGTCGAGCGGGAAGCCGTTGCCCGGCGGCGAAGCGATGTCGGCAGCCAATGTCATTAACGGCTACGCCCGCGCGGCCGACGGCAACACCAACGCGTGGTCGCCGGCATCGGCGGAAGCCTTGCCGCAGTGGGTTGAGCTTGCGTGGCCGGCGCTGCAGCAATTCAATGTCGTTCACGTCACATTCCAGACGAATGAGCGATCGCCGCGGCGGTTTGCGGTCGAAGCCCGCCGGGACGACCAGTGGGAGCGACTGGTCGAAGTCTCCGAGAATCGCCACCGCCGCCACGTGCTGGGATTGGATCGCGCCACGGCGACTGCGCTGCGCGTGGTTCTTCTCGAGGCAGGTAAGGAAGAGCCGGGCATTTGCGAGATCCGGGTCTACGACGAGCCGCAAGCGGTTGTCGAGACCGCCCGGCGGCGCGCCCACGCCATGAATCTTCCCGACGGCGATCCCGGCCTGCCGTGGGACGACTCGGCGGTCTGGGTCACGGGCCTCGATCCCCGCAAGCTGCGGGGCATCGTCGTCGACAGCTCGCGGGCAGAGACGATTGGGGCGTGGGCCAACTCGGACCACACCCACCCGTACGTCGGCGACGGTTATCTGCACGACTTGAACGCCGCCAAAGGGACGAAGTCGCTCCGCTTTGTGCTGACGATCCCTGAAGCCGGGAAATACGAGCTGCGTCTGGCGTATTCCGCGTTCGGCAACCGTGCGATCAACGTGCCGGTCACGATCGAATGGTCCGGCG